>NZ_AXAS01000074.1 GCF_000472925.1 Bradyrhizobium sp. Ec3.3 | reverse complement strand
GCCGTCACCAGCCGCGGTGACAGCGGATCGCCCGAACCGTAAGCCATCCGGAGATTGGCGCCGGCTCGCCGGCAGCCACGGTTCTGTGAAACTCTTTTGGATACGGGGCGGTACCAACGTTCTTCTGGGGCGGCCATGCCGCCAGGGCGCAGGCCTCATTTTGGGCCCGATGCTTGATCCCGATGGGTGTCTGGCGCGATCCGCGATACGGACGCAGCCATCAATCGAAGAAACGGGTGCGGTTCGAGCACCGCAGCTGAAAGCGACGAATGAAGAAATTGNCAGCTAGCGCTGCCAAAAAAAATGCGCTGCGCCCTTGACGACCGACCGGCTAATGGGTGTCACCGTAATTTGAAACTTACTCGGGTCTTCGCACGTAGAGCGAGATAAACCGGTCGATCATCGGGTTGATCTGCTCCGGCACTTCCAGCGACAGGAAATGCCCGGAGCCGACGGCCTTGGCCGTGACCAGTTGCGGGCACAGCGCCGCAAAATGATCCAGATCCGCGAGCCGATGGGCCGCTTCGATGTAGAGCACCGGGACCCGGCACGCCTGGGCGCACTCACGCGCCCGATGCACATCCCAGGGGAACAGACTTGTAAACGTGGACACCAGCACGTGCTGTGGCGTCGCCAGAAAGGTCTGTTCAACATGGGCGCGGCATCTGTCGGTCGGCAGACAGGAGTCCGCCACAATTTTCCGTACCTCGTCCGCAAAATCCGCGCCCCTTAAGCCCTCCAGATACCCGGCGAACACCGTCCCTGCTGAGGCAGGGAAGAGCACCCCTGAATCGAGCAGCACCAGGCCTGCAGGAAAGTCCGGATAGCGGGCGGCGATTTCGAGCGCCATGTTGCCACCCATGCTTTGACCCACGATGACCGGCTTTGTGATCTGCTGTCGGTTGCACAGCCAGACGAGATCATCGGCGAAGCCTTCGATCGAATACGCCTGTTGCGGCTTGTCGCTCTCACCATGCCCCCGCAGCTCGGCATTCAACGCCCGACCTTGACGGGCGAAATACTCCATCTGCGGCGCAAAGTGCGTGCGATCCCCGCCCAGGCCATGGACGAACAGGAATTGAAGCGGTCCCGCCCCGGCGATGTCGAACGAGAGCTGGATGCCGTCATGCGCGAGTTTCATGGACCATCTCCGTATTCACCGACATGTCCAGGTGTCTCTGGCGAGTCCTTAATCTAAGTGGCGCCGCTGGCGAGATTCGAACCTTCTCGAATGATTGGACTGCGGCAGGGGCCGCTTCGGCGTCAGACTGTGTCGGACCCGCCGAGCGTGTGTCTGGCCCGAGCCCCCGTCCTTGGGGCTCTCGCGACGATCACATGTTGCCCCTGGTTTGCTCGACGTGTCAAATAGTTTCGCCAAACCCGAAATGTATCGTGCCGGCTCTCCGGCTACTTTGCATGGGGTTGTTTTTCAGATTTTGAGTTCGGCTAGCCTTACTGGGACCTCATAGTGAGGAGCGCGAAGCGCGTCTCCTGACGATGCTGCGCATCGCCGTGCGAACCATGAAGCCCGGCTCTCAGGTGTGGCCATCCTTCGAGACGGCCGCTTTAGCGGCCTCCTCAGGATGAGGGACTGAGTGCGGGGTTTCGCTCTCTCCCTTCGTCATTCCACATTGCGCAAGTGCGCAATGGGGGCGCGCGTCAGCGGGAGCTCGAAATCCATTGCGCGGCCATCTCTGCGGCCCGATGGATTCTCAGATGCGCAATTGCGCATCATAGCTTGCGACTTCGTTGCGCCCCGGAATGACGAGAAAACATCGCAAGCCGTCAGGATGAGGGCTCGGATGGTTTCTTGAAGAAGGACTAGATCGAGAAGCTGGTGCCGCAGCCGCAGGACGCGGTGGCGTTGGGATTGTTGACGCGGAAGGAGGCGCCGATCAGGTCGTCGACGAAGTCGACCTCGGAGCCCGCCAGGAACGGCTGCGACGCCGAGTCCACCAGGACGACTGCGTTGTCGCGCTCGATGACGAGGTCGTCGTCGGTGCGGTCACGCTCGATGTCGAACTTGTACTGGAAGCCGGAGCACCCGCCGCCCTCGACCGAGATCCGCAGCATGGCGCCGGTGCCTTCGCCCTTGAGGATCTCCCCAATCCGGCGCGCGGCCCGGTCGCTGATGGTCACGGCAGTCGTCATCGTCCTACTCCAATAGTCCCGCGTCATACCCAATTCATTTGGTATCCCGCGTCCGTCATAGTTAAGTGCAAGGGTCCGCAGAATCAAATGGATAGGGACTAAATTCACCGTGTCCGTCGGAATGGCTGCCCCCCGCGCGCCCTATGCCTGCGATCCCGATCGCAGCCGCGGCCGGCTGGTCGCCGAGCCGCCGAGCCGCACCCGCAGCCCGTTCCGCCGGGATTGCGACCGGGTGATCCATTCCACCGCCTTCCGCCGCCTGAAGTACAAGACCCAGGTATTCGTGTTCCACGAGGGCGATCACTACCGCACCCGCTTGACCCATTCTCTCGAGGTCGCACAGATCGCCCGTGCGCTGGCCCGGCAGCTGGGGCTCGACGAGGACCTCACGGAGACCCTGGCGCTCGCGCATGATCTCGGCCATCCGCCCTTCGGGCACGCCGGCGAGCGGGCGCTCGATGCCTGCCTTGAGAACTCCGGAGGCTTCGACCACAACGCGCAGACCCTGCGCGTCATCACGGCGGTCGAGCACCGCTATCCCGAATTCGACGGCCTCAACCTGACCTGGGAGTCGCTCGAGGGCATCGTCAAGCATAACGGCCCGCTGACCGATCGCGGCGGTGCGCCGGTCGGACGCTACCGCGAGCACGGCGTTCCCGTCGGCATCGCCGACTACGTCAAGACGTACGATCTGGAGCTCTGGAGCTTTGCCTCGCTGGAGGCGCAGGTCGCGGCGATCGCCGACGACATCGCCTACGACGCCCACGATATCGATGACGGCCTGCGCGCAGGCCTGTTTGGGGTCGACGACCTCAAGACGATCCCGCTGATGGCCGAGATCATCGCCGAGATCGGTGCGCACTATCCAAATCTTGAGGATGTCAGGCGAGGCGCCGAGCTGGTCCGCGAGCTGATTTCGCATCTGATCGGCGCCGTCTTCGCCGAGGCAAAGGCGAATCTTGCGGCGATCCAGCCGCAATCAGCCCAGGACGTGCGCCAGCAGAGCCGGGCGATGATCGCCTTCCCGCCAGCGATGGCGGGCGAGGAGGCGGCGATCAAGACCTTCCTCTATCAGCACATGTACCGTCACAAGCGGGTGATGCGGGTGATGGGGGAGGCGGAACAGATCCTGTTCGACCTGTTCGCGAAGTACCAGGCCTCGCCGGGCGAACTGCCGGCGGAATGGCTGGCCGGGGCGGAGGGTGAGGACGAGGCGGGCAGGGCGCGCCGGATCGGCAATTTCATTGCCGGAATGACCGACCGTTTCGCCCTGACCGAGCACCAGCGGCTCTTTGACTCGACCCCGGATTTGCGTTAGGCGGCGGCCATGGCCGACACACCCTCATCGCTGCACCTTTTTGCCGACGTGCTCGCGCGCGTGCACGCCGCCTGCCGCACGCTCGCTGCGCAGGCCATCTGGCCGGAGGGCGTCGATTTCTCGCGCGTGGTGGTCGAGCCGCCGCGCGATCCGTCCCATGGCGACATGGCGACCAACGCCGCGATGGTGCTGGCGAAAGAGGCCAAGGCGAAGCCGCGCGATCTCGCCGAGCAGATCGCGGAGCGTCTGCGTGCGGATGCGCTGATCGCCAAGGTCGATGTGGCCGGGCCCGGCTTCATCAACCTGACGCTCAAGCCGTCCGCCTGGGCGGAAGCGCTGCGCACCTTGCTGCGCGAGGGGGCCAGCTACGGTCGCCTGAGTGGGCGCGGGAAGGTCAATGTCGAATACGTCTCGGCGAACCCGACCGGGCCGATGCATGTCGGCCATTGCCGCGGCGCCGTGTTTGGCGATGCGCTGGCGAGCCTGCTGGATTTCGCCGGCCACGACGTCACCCGCGAATATTACATCAACGACGCCGGCGCCCAGGTCGACGTGCTCGCACGTTCGGCGTTCCTGAGGTATCGCGAGGCGCTCGGCGAGGACATCGGTCCGATCCCGGAGGGGCTCTATCCCGGCGACTATCTCAAGCCGGTCGGCGAGGCGCTGGCGAAGGAGCACGGCGACAAGCTGCGCACCGTGAGTGAAGCCGAATGGCTCCCGGCCGTGCGGTCAAAATCGATCGCGATGATGATGGACGAGATCAAGGGCGATCTCGCGGCCCTCAACATCCGCCACGACGTGTTCTTCTCCGAGCGCTCGCTGATCGAGGGCGGCAACAACAAGGTCGCCGAGACCATCGATTTCCTGCGCGCCAAGGGCGACATCTACGAGGGCCGCCTGCCGCCGCCGAAGGGCGCGCCGGTCGAGGATTGGGAAGACCGCGAGCAGCTTCTGTTCAAGGCCACGGCTTACGGCGACGACGTCGACCGTCCGCTGATCAAGTCGGACGGCTCCTACACCTATTTCGCGTCCGACATCGCCTATCACAAGAACAAGTTCGATCGCGGCTTTGCCGACATGATCGACGTGTGGGGCGCCGACCATGGCGGCTACATCAAGCGCATGCAGGCCGCCGTGAAGGCCGTCACGGCCACCAAGGCTGCGCTCGACGTCAAGATCGTCCAGCTCGTGAAGCTCTTGCGCAACGGCGAGCCGGTCAAAATGTCCAAGCGCGCCGGTGACTTCGTCACCTTGCGTGAGGTGGTGGATGAAGTCGGCCGGGACGCCGTCCGCTTCATGATGCTCTACCGCAAGAACGATGCGGTGCTCGATTTCGACCTCGCCAAGGTGATCGAGCAGTCGCGCGACAACCCGGTGTTTTACGTCCAGTACGGCCACGCCCGCGGCCACTCGATCTTCCGCAACGCAAGGGCGGAGGTATTTCCGGATCTGCCGGAGACGACCGAATCGCGGATCGCCTGGTTGCTGGATTCCGCGATGGAGCGCCTCTCGGACCCGGTGGAACTCGATTTGTTGCGCCGGCTCGCAATTTATCCGCGGACCGTCGAAGCGGCCGCCGCGGCCCACGAACCGCACCGAATTGCCTTTTATCTCTATGATTTAGCCAGCGAATTTCACGCGCTTTGGACGAAGGGGCGCGATCTGCCCTATTTACGCTTCATTATCAATAATGATGCACAGCTTACAAAGGCGCGGCTGGCAATGGTCCAGGGCGTCGTCTCGGTCCTGGCATCGGGCCTCGCCATTCTCGGCGTCCATGCCCCGGACGAGATGCGGTAGTTTGGGGCGAACTACTTCAGGGAATTTGTGGGGCTAACCGGCAGAAGCCGGCTCGCGTACGTAATGCGACTTGGTTGAATGCCTTGTGGGTGAAGGCCGCTGTTCGGGTCGAGGACTGGCGGCTTTCCCGAAGGGGACGCATCATCACGATGGCCGATCGACGATATCAGGACAGACCGTATCCTTCCGATGACTATGATCGCGGTGGCGATCAGTATGGCAGGGCAGACAACGATCCCTTGGCCGAACTCGCGCGCCTGATCGGGCAGACTGATCCGTTCGCGACGCAGGGCCGGCCCGCCGCGAGGCCGCCAACTCCACCGGCGCCCGAGCCGTACCAGCCGCCTCCGCACGCGCAAAGCTACGCTCCAGAGAGCTACGAAGATCATCAATACGAGGAGCCGCCACCGCCGCCCGGACCGCCGTCCTGGATGCGGCGTGCCAACGTCCAGCCGCAGCCGCCTGTGGCCGAGCAGCCGCGCTACGCGCCGGCCGTGAACTCAGAGCATCCGTTGCAGCGCTTCCCGGCACAGCAATCCGCACCGGAGCCGGATTACCAGGAGCCCCAGGCCTATCCCGAGCACGACGATCCGATCGATCCGTCGCGCTATGACGACGCGCTCTATGGCCAGCTCGAAGCGGGGCAGCAGGATTTCCAGCGCGATCCGTCCTATCCGGACGATCCTTACGCCTATCAAAGCGACTATCCCGAGGATGAGCTCGAGGACGAGGCTCCGCAGAAGAAGCGCGGCGGGCTGATGACCGTTGCGGCCATCCTTGCCCTGGCCGTGGTCGGAACCGGGGGCGCCTTCGCCTACAAGACCTACCTGGGATCGCCCCGCAGCGGTGAACCGCCGATCATCAAGGCAGACAACACGCCGACCAAGGTCGTGCCGGCGCCCGCCGATGGCTCCGCCAAGGTGCCTGATCGCATGGTCACCGGTGACGGCAGCGAAAAGATCGTGCCGCGCGAGGAAGCGCCAATCGACGTCAACGCCAGGTCCGGCGGCCCGCGCGTCGTTTTCCCGCCGCTCAATCCGAACGCCAATCCGCCGCCGGTCGCGAGCGTCTCACCGTCGGCCGTGCCGCCCCCAAGCGCCGCGCCCAATAACGGCACGATGCCCAACAGCGAGCCGCGCCGGGTAAGGACGCTTGCGGTGAAGGGTGACCAAACCGACAGCACGCCCGCGCCGGCTGCGGCCGCAGCCAAGCAGGCCGCGGCTCCGAAAGCAGCCGCCGCGACGGCAGCGCCACGCAATCCGCCGACCTCGGCCAATGCCAGCGCCAACCAGCCGATGTCGCTGGCGCCGCAGGCTGGGACGCCGGACCCGTCCGCGCCGCCGACCCGGATAGCCGCGACCAATCCGACGCAGATCGCCCCCGCTCCGGCTGAGGGCGGTGGCAGCTACATGGTCTCGATATCGTCCCAGGACACCGAATCCGCGGCGCGGGATTCCTTCCGCGTGCTCCAGGGCAAGTTCCCGTCGGCGCTCGGATCGCGTTCGCCGGTGATCAAGCGGGTGGATTTGGCCGACAACAAGGTGAAGTATCGCGCCATGGTCGGTCCGTACCGGACCCGCCAGGAAGCCGCTCAGTTCTGCACGGAGCTGAAGGCGGCCGGCGGCCAGTGCTTTATCCCGTAGTATTATCGGCCGTTTCCTTGACCCCCTAGCGGGGTAGGGTTAATCGGCGACTATGAGCACGCGGGCCTTCATTACCGGCGTTTCCGGAACGGAATTGACCGCCGCAGAGCGGGATTTTATCCGTACCGAACGTCCGTGGGGATTCATCCTCTTTAAGAGGAATATCGGGACCCCGGCTCAAGTCGCTTCGCTTGTTCAGGAATTGCGCGGCGTCGCAGGCTCTCCGGATGCCCCCGTCCTGATCGATCAGGAGGGTGGGCGGGTGCAGCGGCTCGGCCCGCCGCACTGGCCGGTCTATCCGTCCGGCGCTGTGTTCGGAAAGCTTTACGATATTGATTCGGCGCTTGGGCTGACGGCTGCGCGCCTCAGTGCCCGGCTGATCGCGGCTGATCTGGCCGATCTTGGCGTCACCGTGGACTGCCTGCCGCTCGCCGACGTGCCGGTCGCGGGCGCCGACGCCGTGATCGGCAACCGGGCCTATGGAACCGAACCAGCCAAGGTTGCGGCGATCGCCCGCGCCGTCACGGACGGGCTTGAGCAGGGCGGCGTGCTGCCGGTCCTCAAGCACATCCCCGGCCATGGCCGCGCGACGGCCGACACGCATTTCCGGCTGCCGACGGTAGACACGCCAAGGGATGAGCTGGAGCGCACCGATTTTGCCGCGTTCAAGCCATTGGCTGACCTGCCGATGGCAATGACTGCACATGTTGTGTTTAGCGCTTTCGACCCCGCCCATCCGGCGACGACATCTGCGACAATGGTCCAGCAGGTGATTCGTGGCGTGATCGGGTTCCAGGGTTTGTTAATGAGTGATGACGTGTCGATGAACGCATTGGCGGGCACCATTACCGAGCGCACGCGTTCGATTTTTGCAGCCGGCTGCGACATGGTCCTGCATTGCAACGGGAATATCGAGGAAATGCACGAGGTCGCCGGCCAAACGCCCGAATTGTCGGGCAAGGCGGTGGAGCGCGCGAACAGGGCGCTGGCCGCGCGTAAGGCGCCGCAGCCGTTCGAGCGGGCGGCGACGCGGGCCGAACTCGACGCATTGATCGCACAGGCGAACACGGCATCCGCATGACCGCAGAAATCCTATCGTTTGAAACCGGGCGGCCCGCCGAGCTCGCCGAGGGTGAACCGGCGCTGGTCGTCGATGTCGAGGGCTATGAGGGTCCGCTCGATCTGCTGCTCGCACTGGCGCGACAGCAGAAGGTCGACCTCGCCAAGATCTCGATCTTGGCGCTCGCCGATCAGTATCTCCACTTCATCGAAGCTGCGCGAAAGATCCGGCTCGAGCTTGCGGCCGACTATCTCGTTATGGCGGCCTGGCTTGCCTTCCTGAAATCGCGCCTCTTGCTGCCGGAACCGCCGACTGCGGAAGGTCCGAGCGCGGAGGAGATGGCCACCGCGCTCGCCAATCGCCTGCGCCGGCTCGAGGCCATCCGCGAAGCGGCGAACCGGCTGATGAACAGGCAGCAATTGTTGCGCGACATCTTCCCGCGCGGCGAGCCTGAACAGATCGCCGAGGTCAAGCATCCGAAATACACTGCGACCCTCTACGACCTGCTCACGGCCTACGCCACGCAGCGCCAGTCGCGTGTGCTGGCGAGCGTGCATCTCGCCAAGCGCACGGTGTGGTCACTCGCCGAAGCCCGCGCCTCGCTGGAGCGGCTGGTCGGGGGCCTTACCGAATCGGACGATTGGGGTCGTCTCGACGACTTTCTCATCCGCTATGTCGCCGATCCGTCGCAGCGTGCGACGGTGTTCGCCTCGAGCTTTGCCGCCGCGCTCGAACTGGTGCGGGAAGGCCAGCTGGAACTGAACCAGAAAGAGGCGTTCGCGCCGCTCTATTTCCGAAAGGGGCGGCATCAACCGGTAACAGGTGCGCCTCCCGCGCCTGAAGCACCGGTCGGTTAGTTGAGGAAGGAGAAGCTGCCATGGCCTTGGCGGAAGTTCGGGTAGAAGAGGTCGAGCCGATGGACAACGAGCCCCAGGCACGTCCCGAAGAGTTGCGGCTTCTCGAAGCGCTGCTGTTTGCGTCCAGCGAGCCGCTGGATACCGCGACCCTTGCCAAGCGCATGCCTGATGGCGTCGACGTGAAGGCTGCGCTTGCGCAGTTGCAGGCCGAATATGCGACGCGTGGCGTGAACCTCGTGCGCGTTGCCAACAAATGGACCTTCCGCACCGCCGGCGATCTTGCCTGGCTGATGACGCGCGAAAGCACCGAGACCCGCCGCCTGTCGCGTGCGGCGATCGAGGTGCTGGCAATCATCGCTTATCACCAGCCGGTGACCCGCGCCGAGATCGAGGAGATCCGCGGCGTCGTGACCTCGAAGGGCACGCTCGACGTGCTGCTCGAGACCGGCTGGATCAAGCCGCGCGGCCGCCGCAAGACGCCGGGCCGTCCGCTGACCTTCGGAACCACCGAGGATTTCCTGTCGCAGTTCACCCTGGAACAACTCGGTGACCTGCCGGGCCTCGAGGAGTTGAAGGGTACCGGTCTTCTGGATTCGCGTCTGCCGACCGGTTTCAGCGTGCCGACGCCGTCGGACGACCCGGCGCTGCGTGAGGACGAGGATCCGCTCGAGCCCGGCGACGATCTGGACCTTGCGCTGGCGCCCGCGCCCGAGCCGGAACCGGAGACGCCGCAAGGCGGCGGCGAGGGCAGCGACGAGGGCTGACGGCCCGTCGTTCTACGGTCTGCCCGACCAGTTAACACTAGCAAGATTGCGTAGTGCCAACAGCGAATTGGCGCTGCCTTGGTCCTTGTTTTTGACACCTGCGAAGCCTAGGTTTCGGTGAAGATCGGCCGGGTCCCCGGCCATGCGCGTTTGGAGGGTTGCAGGATGGGTTCGCTTAGCATTTGGCACTGGATCTTGGTGATCGCAGTGGTCCTGCTGCTGTTCGGCCGCGGCAAGATTTCGGATCTGATGGGCGACGTGGCGCAGGGCATCAAGGCGTTCAAGAAGGGCATGCAGGACGACGACAAGGTTGCCGACAAGCCCGACCCCGCCAAGTCCATCGAGCACAATGCCGCGCCGACTGCGGCACGGTCCGACGTCGGCAGCAAGGCCGTCTGAGCCAAAGATCGGCAGACGTGGGCGGTCCCGATCCCGTGCATCGAGGATTGGGCTAATCGCGGCTTGCCTGAACGGAAGACTTCATGTTCGACATCGGGTGGAGTGAACTGGTCCTCATCGCGGTCGTTGCGCTGGTTGCCATCGGCCCGAAGGAGCTCCCCGGTGTCTTGCGCATGGTCGGCCAATGGATGGGCAAGGCCCGCAAGATGGCCGCCGAATTCCAGGGCCAATTTCAGGAAGCCATGCGCGAGGCCGAAATGGCCGACCTCAAGAAGAGCTTTGACGAGGTCAAGGAAGCTGCCTCCGGCTTCACCAGCAACAATTTGATGACCTCGCTCACGAAGGACGTCAACGAGGCGCTGCGTATCGAGGACATCGACAAGCCTGCGGAGACCGCGGCCACGCCCGCGATCGAGCCGCCGGCGACTTCAAGCGAAGCGCCGGCGACTTCAGGCGAAGCGCCGGTGATGCCCACGACACCGGAAGCCCCGACGCCCGCGACCTTTGTGGAAGCGGAGGCACATGCGGCGGCAAATGAACCGCTCGCGATCACCCGCGAGGTTGAGCCGGCTCCTGTGACCCAGGACACTGTAGTCCAAGACACGGCGCTACCCGAAGCGATCAAGGACGCCAAAGCGTCATGACCGACGCCGACATCGAGGCCAGCAAGGCGCCGTTGATGGACCATCTGATCGAGCTGCGCTCGCGGCTGATCAAGGCGTTGCTCGGCTTTGGCATCGCGTTCATCTTTTGTTTCTTCTTCGCCAAGCAGATCTACAACGTGCTGGTCTGGCCGTTCGTGTGGGTCGCCGGGCCCGAGAATTCGAAGTTCATCTACACGGCGCTGCTGGAATATTTCATCACCCAGCTCAAGCTCGCGCTGTTCGGTGCCGGCTTCATCTCGTTCCCGATCGTCGCCACGCAGATCTACAAGTTCGTGGCGCCCGGCCTCTACAAGCACGAGAAGCAGGCTTTCCTGCCATATCTGGTCGCGACCCCGTTCTTCTTCGTGCTGGGCGCGATGCTGGTCTATTTCGTCGTCTTGCCGATGCTGATCCGCTTCTCGCTCGGCATGCAGCAGACCGGCAGCGACGAGACCGCGCAGATTCAGCTCCTGCCCAAGGTCGGCGAATATCTGTCGCTGATGATGTCGCTGATCTTCGCCTTTGGCATCGCCTTCCAGCTCCCGGTGATCCTGACGCTGCTCGGCCGCATCGGCATCATCACCTCGAAGATGCTGCGCGAGAAGCGCCGCTATTTCATCGTCATCGCCTTCATCATCGCGGCCGTCCTGACCCCGCCGGACGTGCTGAGCCAGTGCTCGCTCGCGATTCCCTTGCTGGCGCTCTATGAGGGCTCGATCATCGCGGTATCGATGGTGGAGAAGAAGGCGGCGGCTTCGCAGGCTTCCAGCGGCGCCTCGTCGAGCGCCAACCCAGCGGAATAAGGCACCGCATCCTTTGGCTGTCATTCCCCGCGAAAGCGGGGAATCCAGTACGCCGCGGCCCCTCCGTATCCTCGCGCTGTCTTTGGAATACTGGATCGCCCGCTTTCGCGGGCGATGACAGCTGTGCTAGGGGAAGCGCGCTGACCTACAACGTTCGCCGTTGTATGTGGACGCGCTGCCCCAGGACCACAGCCATGCACGACATCAAGACGATCCGCGACAATCCGCAAGCTTTCGACGCCGGCCTCGCCCGGCGTGGGTTGAAGCCGATGTCGGCGTCGCTCCTGGCGATCGACGAGAAGCGGCGTGCGGCGATCCTGGCTTCCGAGCAGGCGCAGGCCCGGCGCAACGCCGCCTCCAAGGAGATCGGCGAGGCCAAGAAGGCGAAGGACGAGGCGCGCGCGGCCAAGCTGATGGCCGAGGTGGCCGAGCTCAAGACCACGATGCCGGAGCTCGAAGCGGCCGCGAAGGCCGCCGATGAGGAACTGGCGAAAGAGCTGTCGGCGATCCCCAATCTGCCGCTTGCGGAGGTGCCTGATGGCGTCGACGAGCATGGCAACGTGCAGCATCACGTGTACGGCAACAAGCGCAACTACAGTTTCGCGCCGAAACTGCACGACGATCTCGGCACCGCGCTCGGCTACATGGACTTCGAGGCTGCGGCAAAGCTCTCCGGCGCGCGCTTCGTCGTGTTGAAGAAGGGGCTCGCGCGGCTCGAACGCGCGATCGGCCAGTTCATGATCGACCTGCACACCAACGAGCACGGCTACACCGAGATCACCCCGCCGCTGCTGGTGCGCAACGAAGTCATGTTCGGCACCGGGCAATTGCCGAAATTCGAGGATGATCAGTTCTGGGCGATCAAGGGCGAGCTGCTCGCCGCGCCAGACGACGGGCGGTTGCGGACTGAGCGTCTTGGCCTCATCCCGACCGCCGAGGTCTCGCTCACCAATCTCGCGCGCGAATCCATCCTCGACGAGAAGCAGCTGCCGATGCGGCTCACCGCGCTGACGCCGTGCTTTCGCGCCGAAGCGGGCGCGGCGGGACGCGATACCCGCGGCATGATCCGCCAGCACCAGTTCACCAAGGTTGAGCTGGTCTCGATCACGACGCCGGAAGTGAGCAAGGACGAGCTGGAGCGGATGCTCTCCTGCGCCGAGCAGGTCTTGCAGAAGCTCGGCCTGCATTACCGCGTGATGACGCTATGTGCAGGTGACATGGGCTTCTCGTCGCAAAAAACCTACGACATCGAGGTCTGGATGCCAGGCCAGGGCGAGGGCGGCATGTTCCGCGAGATCTCGAGCTGCTCGGTGTGTGGCGATTTCCAGGCGCGGCGCATGGATGCGCGCTCGCGCGGGCCGGACGGCAAGCCGCGCTTCGTCCATACGCTCAACGGCTCCGGCACCGCGGTCGGCCGCGCGCTGATCGCCGTGATGGAGACCTATCAACAGGAGGACGGCTCGATCGCCGTGCCGGACGTGCTGCAGCCCTACATGGGCGGGCTGAAGATGGTCGCGCGCGAGTAGGGCCGTCATCCGGCCGTCGCAATGTTGCGGCGACCGCTTGGGGTTGCGAAGATCGGATGGGCGGCTATCCTGACGCCCCTCCGATAGCTCCAACGATCGTCCATGGCCCTGCACCGCGACATCTTCTGGATCGGCAGACAATGGGCGGTGACCGGTTTCGGCATCCAGGCCGTCGATCAGCGGTTGCGCGGCGTGCTCGACATCGAGATCGCGCGGCTCTGGGACGACGATTTCGTGCAGAGCCGGCGCGCCAAGCCCGGGCTCAATCTCGAGGATTTTGACAAGGCACTGACGCTCGCACGCACGCGCTATCCGCAGGCGCCGCCACCAGAGTGTACGCCGGTGCGCGCGGCCACCGAGCTGCCGCCTGCGCCGGTCCCCGTCGCGCCACCGCCGAAACCTGCCCCGCCGGTCGTGCTCGCCTTGCGAGCGGAGGGCCGGCTGGCGCGCTTCCTGCCGCAATGGCGCATCCGCCGCTAGGCGAGAGGCCCGCCGACAGCCGTTGGTAGTTCCAAACCGCCCGGAACCTCCCGCATTTCGGCGGTTTGCCTGATCGGTCATAGCCGGATAAGACCTCCTCACAGCACCTGAGGAATCGATCTGACGCATGCGCATTCTCTGCACCAATGACGACGGTATCCACGCGCCCGGCCTCAAGGTCGTGGAGGAGATCGCGTGCGCCCTGTCCGACGATGTCTGGGTGGTGGCGCCCGAGCTCGACCAGTCCGGCGTCTCGCATTCGCTGTCGCTGAACGATCCCTTGCGCCTGCGCGAGGTCGGCCCGCGGCACTTCGCGGTGAGGGGCACGCCGACCGACTGCGTCATCATGGGCGCGCGTCACATCCTGGGCGCGACGCTGCCCGACGTCGTGCTCTCTGGCGTCAACAAGGGCCGCAACGTCGCCGAGGACGTCGTCTATTCCGGCACCATCGCGGGCGCGCTGGAAGGTACCATTCTGGGCCTGCCGTCGTTCGCGCTTTCACAGGAGTTTAGCGTCGAGACGCGCGAGCGGCCGCCGTGGGATACCGCGCGCAAGTTCGGTCCCGACATCCTGCGCAAGGTGCTCAAGGCCGGCGTGCCCAGGAACACCGTGATCAACGTCAATTTTCCGTCCTGCGCGCCGGAAGAGGTTCTCGGTATCCGCGTGACGCGGCAGGGCAAGCGCAACCTCGGCTTCCTCAGGATCGACGAGCGCCGCGACGGCCGCGGCAATCCCTATTTCTGGATCGGCTTCGAGCGTGCCGCGATGATGGACCTGCCGGAGGATGGCACCGATCTGGCCGCGCTACGCGAGCGTTACATCTCGGTGACGCCACTGAAGCTCGACCGCACGGATGAGGCCTTCTCGCAGGCTCTTGGCGAGACGCTGAAATAGGGACCGCGTCCACTGTCGCGTCCTCTTCGCGCCCCTCCTGCAAAAAAGGTCGAAAACAACCCCATGCAAAGTAGCCGGGGGCTGCCTGGTGGCGGATTCGTGTTTTACGAAATTGGTTGACGCGTCGGGCAAATCACCGGCACAATTCCATCATTGCAGCAGATGCGAGCGGCGCTAGCCGCCGCGCAGCGCGGACTCGATGGTCTTGCCAAGTGCGTCGAGCTGAAACGGCTTTTGCAGCGCCGGCCGGTCGCGATACTGCTCGGGCAGGCCGGATGAGCCGTAGCCGGTGGCGAAGATGAAGGGCCGGCCCTTGGCCTTGATGACGTCGGCGACCGGCGAGATCACCTTGCCGTTGACGTTGACGTCGAGGATGGCGAAATCGAATTCGGTCGACTGTGCAAGCCGCATCGCTTCGGCAATGTCGCCGGCCTCGGCCGCGACCTTGTAGCCAAGCTCTTCGAGCATGTCTGCGACCATCATCCTGATCATGACCTCGTCTTCGACGAGGAAAACAGAACCGCCCGCAGTCATCCGTGAGTCCTTGCCCTTCCCATCAAACGTTCGCAGATAAAACCATGCGACGCAACGAGCGTTTGGACAAACCCCAATCTGGAAATGCCGGCATGACCAATTCCGCGTAAAGCAGTTTATGTGGTCAGATGCCGTGACAGAAGTTTATCATGGGTTCCTGCGCCGGAACAAGAATCCTGCGGCTGCGACGAAGGTCTCAGCTGCATGGCAGGTTAGACCCGGCCGAGATCAAAACGCGACGAAAAATTAGCATGACCACCAATCAGCATCCGCCGGAAAAAATGATGTTTCAGCTCACGCTGCGACGTCGCGGCATCAGTGACCAGGCGGTGCTGCGCACCATGGAAGAGGTGCCACGCGATCTGTTCGTCGAGGCGGCTGACCGGGAGGATGCCTACCGCGACAGCGCCTTGCCGATCGCCTGCGGGCAGACTATCAGCCAGCCCTTCGTCGTCGCCTACATGACCGAGCAGCTTCAGTTGCAGAAGCGGCATCGCGTGCTGGAGATCGGCACGGGCTCCGGTTACCAGGCCGCAGTGCTGTCGCGGCTTGCCGGGCATGTCCTGACGGTCGAGCGCTATCGAAAACTCGCCGATACGGCGCGCGCCCGGCTCGAAAAGCTCGACTGCCACAATGTGGAAGTGATGCTGGGTGACGGTCTCGATCTGCCCGCCAATATCGGTCCCTTTGACCGCATCATCGTCACCGCCGCGATGGAAGAGATCCCGGACAATCTGATCGCCCGGCTGGAGGTCGGGGGCGTCCTGATCGCACCTGTCGGCCCCCATCAGGGGGTGCAGACCCTGATCCGCCTGACCCGCACCGAGACGGGGACCGAGCGCAGGGAACTCGTCGATGTTCGTTTCGTGCCAGCGCTGCCTGGCGTAGCGCGCGAGCTCTAGAATTCCGGATCGGCTGTGCTGCCAACACCTTATTGGGAGGGTTAAGCGGTTATTTACTCGGCACGTGTTTACTTAAAAAACCAGTTCAGTTGCGTACGAGTGAGTAACCATGTCCGCTCTTGCCGAGTTGCTTTACTCGCGCCGCGTGCCGCAGGTCGCGGTGCTGGCGCTGATCTCGTTCGGTTTCGCCGGATGCAGCGCCGATATGTCGTCGCGGCTTTCGCAATCCAACTTCTCCAACCCCTTCGCGTCCCAGGACTCCACGGGGTCGGTGCAGCAGGCGCCGCCGCCGCAGCGAGAGCTGCCGCAATATTCACGGCCGCAGACACAGCCCGGCTATTATCAGTCCCAGCCGTTGCCGCCGCCGGCGATCGCCGCGCCGCAATCCTCTCCCGTCGCAGGAGGCGGGGGTGTAGCCGGAGGCGGGCGTGGCATGGGGTCCTATGCGCCGCCGTCACAGCCGCATCTTGAAGCCACCGGCACCGTGCCGCCGCGCTCGGTTGCCGCGGCCCGTCCCTCCGGCGGAACCAAGATCATCGTCGGTACCAGCGACACGCTCGACGTACTTGCCAAGCGCTATCACGTCACCCCGCAGGCGATCCTTGCCGCCAACGGCTACAAGGGGCCGCGCACGCTCTCGCCCGGCCAGCAGCTCGTCATTCCGCACCCGGCAGCAACCGCCGCAGCGCCTGCGCCGGCATTGGCTCCGGTTGCCGCAGCGCCAGTCGCGGCGCCCGCAGCAAAGCCGGTGGCGGCCGTCAGCGCTCCGTCCAGTACCCACTTCGTCAATCGTGGTGACACGCTCGCCAGCATTGCACGCAAGAACCACATTCCGGTGGCTGAGCTCGCGCGCGCCAATGGTCTCGATTCCTCCGCCAAGCTCAAGCTCGGCACCAAGCTGACCGTGCCGGGCGGCAAGACTGCGGCCGTCGCCGCGCCTGCTGCCCCGGTGGCGGTGGCCGCCGCGCCCGTCGCCGTTGCCCAGCAGCCTGCCGCGGTCGCAACCGTGCCCGCCACCAGGGTCGCTTCCGCCGCGCCGCCGGTGCAGAGCGCACGGCTGGCGCAAGCCACCGCCAATGTCGAAGAGAAGTCCGCCGAAACGCCGGCGAAGGCCGCGGACGCCACCGGCGCGCTGCCGACCTTCCGCTGGCCGGTCCGCGGCAAGGTGATCACGAGCTACGGCGCCAAGACCAACGGCAAGAGCAATGACGGCATCAATCTCGCGGTGCCCGAAGGTACGCCGGTCAAGGCGGCTGAAGACGGCGTCGTTGCCTATTCCGGCAACGAGCTGAAAGGCTACGGCAATCTGGTCCTGGTTCGCCACTCCAACGGCTACGTCACCGCATATGCCCATGCGAGTGAGCTGTTGGTGAAACGCGGCGATACCATCAGGCGCGGCCAGGTCATTGCCAAGTCGGGTCAATCCGGTGAAGTGGCATCGCCGCAACTTCACTTCGAGATCCGTAAGGGTTCAAACCCGGTTGACCCGCTTCAATTCCTGAACGGGGCGTGAGGCGTTAATTCAGTTTAGGCTCTGGGAGCAGGGCGCGCGACCTGCGCAATGAAACTGTCATCGCCCGCCTTGTGCGCAATTGCGCACTGGGGCGGGCGATCCAGTATTCCAGAGACAGCGACGGGATACGGAGAAGCCGCGGCGTACTGGATTCCCCGCTTTCGCGGGGAATGACACCGGTGGGTTGGCAAGAGCCTTCCGACCTAATTCGGCGTCAGCTTCACACCCAGCCGTCCCGCCAGTTCCTGCACGAACTGCCAGGCGACGCGGCCGGAGCGTGAGCCGCGCGTGGTCGACCATTCCAGGGCCTCGCGCTCCAGCGCCTCGCCGTCGACCTTGATGCCGAAATGGCCGCAATAGCCGCGCACCATCGCGAGATATTCGTCCTGGCTGCAGCGGTGGAAGCCGAGCCACAGGCCGAACCGGTCCGACAGCGAGACCTTCTCTTCGACTGCTTCACCGGGGTTGATCGCGGTGGAGCGCTCGTTCTCGATCATGTCGCGCGCGAGCAGGTGACGGCGGTTAGAAGTGGCGTAGAGGATGACGTTGTCGGGCCGGCCCTCGATGCCGCCTTCGAGCACGGCTTTGAGCGATTTGTAGGACGCGTCATTGCCATCGAAGGAGAGATCGTCGCAGAACACGATGAAGCGGAAGGATGAGCTGCGCAATTGCTCCATCAGCGCAGGCAGCGTCTCGATGTCCTCGCGATGAATCTCGATCAGCTTCAATTTTTCGGCGGCTTTCCGGTGCGCGTTGATGCTGGCATGTGCCGCCTTCACCAGCGACGACTTGCCCATGCCGCGCGCGCCCCAGAGCAGGGCGTTGTTGGCAGGTAGGGCGTTTGCGAAGCGCTCGGTGTTCTCGATCAGGATGTCCCGCATCCGGTCGATGCCCTTGAGCAGGAAGAGGTCGACACGGCTGACCCGGGGTACCGCCGAGAGGCGGCCGTCCGGATGCCAGACGAAGGCGTCGGCACGCTCGAACGAGGTGGGCGCGTTAGTCCCGGGCGCCTGGGTCGAAAGGTGCGCGGCAATGGTCTCCAGCGCACGTACGATGCGCTCCTGCGCGAGGTCGGCGCCGTTCGCCGTGGGGCGTTTTGCCGCGAGGCGGGCGGACTTTCGGGTAGGTGTCTTGGTGGCCTTACCGCGGGCGGTTTTGCTTGGTTTTTTGGGCATGTCCGAAGTTCCTGAGAATGCAGCCTTATCGGGCCTGAGCGCCGCCGGCAAGGTGGCCAAATCGTCAGTCTGGCAGCGTTGCAATTGGGACCGCGGCCGCTATAGTCCGCGCGAAATTTGACCGGCCCGGCTGGCCTGAGGGGGCCATGCCGGCCCTCTCCCCGTTCACGAGGATCGTCCGAATGTTCATTACCCCTGCGTATGCCCAGGCCGCGGGCGCCGGCGACACCAACAGCATGTTGATGTCGCTGCTGCCGTTCGCCCTGATCTTCGTGATCATGTACTTCCTGATTCTGCGCCCGCAGCAGAAGAAGGTGCGCGACCATGCCGACCTCGTGAAGAACATTCGCCGCGGCGACACGGTCGTGACCTCGGGCGGCCTCGTCGGCAAGGTCACCAAGGTCGTCGATGACGACCAGATCGAGTTCGAAATTTCCGACGGCGTGCGGGTGCGGCAGATGCGCCAGATGATTTCCGGCGTGCGCGCCAAGGGCGAGCCGGCCAAGGAAAGCGCCAAGGACGACTCGGCGAGCTGATCGCTCGCTTGAGCCTCGTATTCTCCTGATCTGACAGGTTCACTCGATGTTGTATTTCACGCGGTGGAAGGCGCTGGGGATCATCCTGCTGGCGCTGATCGTGTGCCTCTGCGCGGTCCCGAACTTCTTCCCCGAAGCGCAGGTCAAGACCTGGCCCGCCTGGGCGCAGCGCCGGCTCGTGCTCGGCCTCGACCTTCAGGGCGGCTCGTATCTGCTGCTCGAGGTGGACTCCAACTACGTCAAGAGGCAGAAGCTCGACCAGATCCGCGACGACGTCCGCCGCGTGCTGCGTGACAACAAGATCGGGTACACCGGGCTTGTGACCAAAGGCGATGCCGTCGAGGTCCGAGTGAAGGATACCGACCTATCCGCCGCGCTCGAGAAGATTCGCGAATTGTCGCAGCCCTTGGGCGGTTTGCTCGGCTCCAATGGCCAGCGCAGCCTGGAAGTCTCCGACGCTGGGGGCGGCCTGATTCGTTTGACCGTGCCTCAGGCGGCCATCACCGAACGCATCCGGCAGACCATCGAACAGTCGATTCAGATCGTCGAGAAGCGCGTCAACGAACTTGGCACGGTCGAACCGGTGATTCAGCGGCAGGGAACCGACCGAATCCTGGTTCAGGTGCCGGGCCTGCAGGACCCGACCCGGCTGAAGATTATTCTCGGCCAGACCGCGAAGATGGAATTCCGCATGGTGGATACCTCTGTGCCGCCCGACCAGGCGCAGCGGGGCAGCCTGCCGGCCGAATCCGAACTCCTGATGAGCGCGTCGCCGCCGAATACCCCGTATGTCGTCAAGAAGCAGGTGCTTGTCGCGGGTGGTGATCTTACAGACGCCCAACCGGGCTTCGACCAACGCACCGGCGAGCCGGTCGTCAACTTCAAGTTCAATACGTCGGGCGCGCGCAAGTTCTCGCAGGCCACACAGGAGAATGTCGGGCTACCCTTCGCGATCGTGCTCGACAACAAGGTGATCTCGGCGCCCGTCATCCGCGAGCCGATCACCGGCGGCCAGGGCCAGATCTCCGGCAGCTTCACGGTGCAATCGGCGAACGATCTCGCGATCCTCTTGCGCGCCGGCGCGCTGCCGGCGCCCTTGACCGTCATCGAGGAGCGCACCGTTGGTCCGGGCCTCGGCCAGGACTCGATCGAGAAGGGCGAGCTTGCGGCGTATGTCGGCTCGATCATGGTCATCGTGTTCATGCTGCTGACCTACCGGCTGTTCGGCCTGTTCGCCAACATCGCGGTGGCGATCAACGTCGCGATGATCTTCGGCCTGTTGTCGCTGCTCAACGCCACGCTGACGCTGCCCGGCATCGCCGGCATCGTGCTCACCGTCGGCATCGCGGTCGACTCCAACGTGCTGATCTATGAGCGCATCCGTGAGGAGCTGCGCGGCGGCCGCAATGCGATCTCGGCGATCGACGCCGGGTTCAAGCGGGCGCTCGCGACCATCCTCGATTCCAACATCACGACCTTCATTGCTGCTGCCGTGCTGTTCTATATCGGCACCGGTCCGGTGCGCGGCTTCGCCGTGACGCTCGGCATCGGCATCATCACCACGGTGTTCACCGCCTTCACGCTGACCCGGCTGATCGTTGCCTGGTGGGTGCGGTGGAAGCGGCCGCAGAGCGTGCCGATCTAGGAGCCTGATTGTGACTCACTTCGTTCTCATCGGGCTTGGCGTCCTCATTGCCGTCCTCACCGTGGTTGCCGCGCTCGGCCTGCTGCCGTCGCTGCGCATCGTCCCCGACAATACGCATTTCGACTTCACGCGCTTCCGCCGCATCAGTTTTCCGATCTCGGCAGCGCTGTCGATCGTCGCCATCACGCTGTTCTTTACCCATGGCCTGAATTTGGGCATCGACTTCAAAGGCGGCACGTTGCTCGAGGTCAAGGCGAAGTCCGGCACCGCCGACATTGCTGCGATGCGCACCTCGCTCGACGCCCTCGGTCTGGGCGAAGTGCAGTTGCAGCAGTTCGGCGGCCCCGAGAACGTCCTGATCCGCGTCGCGGAGCAGCCGGGCGGTGACGCCGCACAGCAGGAAGCCTTGCAGAAGGTTCGTGGCGCGCTCGGCGACAGCGTCGACATTCAGCGCACCGAAGTGCTCGGTCCGCGCGTCGCCGGTGAATTGCTGGCCTATGGCATGCTCGGCCTGATGCTCGCGATCGTCGCGATCCTGATCTACCTCTGGTTCCGCTTCGAATGGCAGTTCGCGCTGGGCGCCATGATCGCCAACGTGCACGACATCGTGCTGACGATCGGCTTCATGTCGATCAGCCAGGTCGATTTCGACCTGACCAGCATCGCGGCGCTTTTGACGATTCTCGGCTACTCGCTGAACGACACCGTCGTCATCTACGACCGTATCCGCGAGATGCTGCGGCGTTACAAGAAGATGCCGATGCCGCAGCTCCTCAACGAATCCATCAACTCGACGCTGTCGCGCTCGATCATCACCCACGTCACGGTGACGCTGGCGTTGCTCGCGCTGCTGCTGTTCGGCGGCCACGCCATTCACAGCTTCACCGCGGTGATGATGTTCGGCGTGGTGCTGGTCGGCACCTACACCTCGATCTTCATCGCTGCGCCGATCCTGATCTATCTCGGCGTCGGCGAGCATCGCGAAGATGCGCCCGATACGGCTACGCCGGCGAAGAAAAACAAGGCATGATCCGAACCGCATGCCCTCGCAAGAGTTTGCGAGGGCAGTAGGCTCATTCGGACGAATCCCATGGCCGGCGATCCCAACGCTCCTCATTTCCCGCGCTCGGCGCCGATCGATGCCTATGGCAAGGGCGGCTTCGCCTTTGCCGGCATGTCGCATCGCGGCTCGCTGCTGTGCCTGCCCGACGCGATCTGGGCCTGGGACGTGACCGACCCCGCCAAGATCGACCGCTACTCGCTGGAGCGGGTCTTTGCCGCGGCCAACAGCATCGACACGCTCCTGGTCGGCACAGGAACCGGCGTGTGGCTGCCGCCGCCGGAGCTGCGCCAGGCGCTGAAGGCGGTGAGGGTGGTGCTGGACACGATGCAGACCGGCCCCGCCGTGCGTACCTACAACATCATGATCGGCGAGCGACGGCGTGTCGCGGCGGCCCTGATCGCCGTGCCATGAGTGGCGCACCGGCTGCCGACGCTGCCTTCTGCGCCGATCTCGTGCGCAGCCACGATTTCGCGCGCTACGCCGCGACCCTGTTTGTGCCCGCCAATGAGCGCCGCGCGTTGCTCGCGCTCTATGCCTTCAACGCCGAGATCGTCCGCGTCCGCGATCAGGTAACCCAGCCGCTGCCGGGCGAAATTCGCCTGCAATGGTGGACCGACATGCTGGCCGGCCATGTCCATGGCAGCGCCGAGGGCAATCCGGTCGCCGCCGAGCTCCTGATCGCGATCCGCGACTACGATCTTCCGGTCGAACCCTTGTCGCGGCTCGTCGAGGAGCACCAGTTCGACCTCTACAATGACCCGATGCCGACCATGGCGGCGCTGGAGGGGTATCTGACCGAGACGTGCTCGGCGCTGTTGTCGCTTGCGGCCCGGATCTGCGCGCGGCCGTCGGAGGCCATCGATCACCTGGCCCGCCATGCCGGCCTCGCGCAGGGCATGGTGCAGGTGATCGCCAGCCTGCCGCGCGATGCCGCGCATCGCCAGCTGTTCGTGCCGCAGCAGCTCTTGGAAGGCCATGGCAGCGCCATCGAGGAGGTGTTTGCCGCCAAGGAAACGCCGACGCTGCGCGCGGCTTTGGATGAGCTGGCCAGCGAGGCGCGAAAGCATATCGCGACGGCGACCTCGCTGCTGGCGGAGATACCGCTGCAGGCAAGGCCGGCGTTCCTGCCGCTCGCAGTGGCGCGCCGCGATCTGGCGCGCCTGTCCCGCGCGGATCGCAACCCCTTCCTGTCACAGCCGCCATCGCGGCTAGGAACCCTGTGGACGCTCTGGCGCGCGTCGCGCTCGCGGCAATTTACCAAATAGCGGCTCCTGTATCGCGGTAACAGGCCAAATGCCCTATATTGGCCTATGGCCGAAGCACTCGACACCACCTCGCAACGCACGCCGGATTCAGCGGTCGACCTGAGCGACCTTCCAGTGACGGTCGCCGATCTACAAGCGGCTGCGGACGTGGTCCGCGGCGCCGTCGTTCAGACGCCCTGCAACTACAGTCGCACGCTCAGCGCGATCTGCGGCTGCGATCTCTGGCTCAAGTTCGAAAATCTCCAGTTCACCTCCTCGTTCAAGGAGCGCGGCGCCCTCAACCGCCTGACCGCGCTCTCAGCGGAAGAGCGGCAACGCGGCGTCATCGCGATGTCGGCCGGCAACCACGCGCAGGGCGTTGCCTATCACGCCAAGCGCCTCGGCATTCCCGCGACCATCGTGATGCCGGTCGGCACGCCGATGGTGAAGATCGAGAACACCAGGCATCACGGCGCCGAGGTGATCGTCATCGGCGCGACCCTCGAAGAGGCTGCCACGTTCGCGCGCACGCGTGGCGAAGCGCGCGGCATGATCTTCGTCCATCCCTATGACGATCCGCTCGTCATCGCCGGGCAGGGCACGGTCGGGCTCGAGATGCTCAAGGCGGTGCCGGAGCTGGATACGCTGGTCGTTCCGATCGGCGGCGGCGGCCTGATCAGCGGCATCGCCATTGCGGCCAAGGCGCTCAAGCCGTCCTTACGAATTCTCGGGGTCGAGGCCTGGCTCTATCCCTCGATGTACAACGCCATCCATGACGGCAATTTGCCCGCGCGCGGCGACACGCTGGCCGAAGGCATCGCGGTGAAGTCGCCGGGCAAGATCACGACCGAGATCGTCCGCCGCCTTGTCGACGACATCGCGCTGGTGAATGAGGCCGAGCTCGAACGCGCCGTTGCGACCCTGATCTCGATCGAGAAGACCGTGGTGGAAGGCGCGGGCGCCGCCGGGCTCGCGGCGATCATGAGCGACCCCTCGCGCTTTGCCGGCCGGAAGGTCGGCCTTGTCCTGAGCGGCGGCAATATCGACACGCGGCTGATCGCCTCGGTCCTGACCCGCGAGCTCGCGCGCGAAGGACGGCTGACGCAATTGTCGCTCGACATCCCCGACAGGCCGGGCCAGCTCGCCGCCGTGGCGGCGCTGCTCGCGGAAGCCGGCGCCAACATCATCGAGGTTTCGCACCAGCGGACGTTCTCCGATCTGCCGGCCAAGGCGACGCTGCTTCAGCTCGTCATCGAAACGCGCGATGCCGCGCATCTCGACGAGGTCATGGCCAAGCTCGGTGCCTCCGGCCTGAGCGCGCGCTGCACGTGAGGTGCAGCTAGCTCGACGGCAAATCCGCCTCGAAATTGAAGCGGTCGCGCAAATTCTTGCGCTGCTCCAGGATGTCCTTGAGGAACGCGCGGTCCTGGTCGCTCGTCATCATAGGCTCGATCAGATCGAGCTGGTTCATCGCCACGAGCTGGAGGATCTCGGTGCGCGGCTTGCCGCTGGCGTCGCGCGGCAGGGCGTGCACGACCTGGATGTGCTCGGGCGGCTTTGGTCCCTTCGCAGCCGAGAGCTCGTTGCGCAGCTGGCCTTCGAGCGACGACTGGTCGGCCTCGACGAAGGCGTAGAGCCCGACGCCGGAACGGCGGTCGGCGAAGGCGACGATGGCGGTGTCACGCACGGCCGGATTCTTGCGGATCAGGTCGATGAGCACTGGCGCGTCGTTGACGAGCCTGCGGCCACCGCCCTCCCGGTCAGTGAAATTGAACAGCCCGCGGGTGATCGCGCGATAGACCTTCTTGCCGGTGGCGAGCCAAAGGCTCGCGGCAAAGGATTTCTTCGCGAGGATCTTGCGCTCCCTGGGCGTCAGCGCCTCGGGCGCATAGGAGCGCTTGTGCTTCAAAAGATGCCTGAGGTCCTCGTAGGCGAGAATGCGATACAGCCGGCCGCGACGCGCAAAGCAGGCGGCGAGCTGGAAATCGGTCACATAGGCGCGGCCGTCGCGGCCGACCAGCCAGTTCTGCTCCTTCGCAAGGTCGTTGTGGCAGATGCCGGCGCGGCGCAGCCGGCGCAGCGCGTCCTTGGCGGATCGGAAGTAGGCGACATTGCCGTGCGGCTTGGCCAGGTGCAGCGCGACGCCGTCGACGAAGCCGCGGACCAGCGCGCGGCGGCCGGCCCAGAGCAGCTCAGGACCGACGTTCAGGCCCTTTGCCAGCGCCAGCGCGTGTTTCTCTCGCGCGAACAGATGGCGCGCCAGCACGAACGACCACCACGGCACCTCGTCGAGCCGGCGCAGCACCGCATCGACCTCTCCGCGCTCACTCCTGAATCGGCCGCGCTCGACTGTCGAGAACACGTCGCGCTTCAAGAGCACGCCCTCGGTCCAGCGCGCCGCGAGATCAGCGGCGTCTTCTTTGGGTAGGCTCATGACAGGCTCACGCCGCTGCGGCGATGTTTTGGTGATCGGCGATCCAGCGATCGAGATCGGCGAGCGCGCGGGCGCTCAGCGCCTGTTTCTTGGCGACCGTCTTCTCGTTGCCGCGCAGCCGCGTGCCATCGGGCTTTTTGGTCGGCACGGTCGCGAGCGGCGGAAACAGGCCGAAATTGATGTTCATCGGCTGGAACGAGCGCGTGCCCGGCTCGATGGTCTCGATATGGCCGCCGATGATGTGCCCGAGCAGCGATCCCAGCGCGGTCGTCGCCGGCGGGCTTGCGAGCTGCTCGCCACGCGCATCCGCTGCCGCATAGAGGCCGGCGATCAGGCCGACGCTGGCAGATTCAACATAGCCCTCGCAGCCCGTCATCTGGCCGGCAAAGCGCAGCCGCGGCTGCGCGCGCAGACGGAGCTGGCCGTCGAGCAGCTTTGGCGAATTGAGGAAGGTGTTGCGATGCAGGCCGCCAAGGCGCGCGAATTCCGCGTTCTCAAGGCCCGGAATGCTACGGAAGATGCGCTGCTGCTCGCCGTACTTCAATTTCGTCTGGAAGCCGACGATGTTGTAGAGCGTGCCGAGCTTGTTGTCCTGGCGGAGCTGCACGATCGCGTAAGGCTTGGTCGTCGGATCGTTCGGATTGGTCAGCCCGACCGGCTTCATCGGGCCATGACGCAAGGTCTCGGGCCCGCGCTCGGCCATCACCTCGATCGGCAGGCAGCCATCGAAATAGGGCGTGTTGGTCTCCCACTCCTTGAACTCGGTCTTCTCGCCTGCAATCAGCGCGGCGACGAAGCCGTCATACTGCTGCTTCGTCATCGGGCAGTTGATGTAGTCGGCGCCATTGCCGCCGGGGCCGACCTTGTCATAGCGCGACTGGAACCAGGCGACCGACATGTCGATAGAGTCGCGATGCACGATCGGCGCGATCGCATCGAAGAAGGCAAGCGCGTTTTCATCCGTCAGCTCGCGGATCGCGTCCGCCAGCGGCGCAGAGGTGAGGGGGCCGGTCGCGACGATCACGTTGTCCCAGTCGGCCGGCGGCAGGCCGGCGACCTCGTCGCGGGCGATCTCGATCAGGGGATGTTCGTTCAGCGCCTTGGTGACGGCGGCGGAAAAGCCCTCGCGGTCGACGGCCAGTGCGCCGCCCGCGGGCACCTGGTTGGCATCCGCCGCGCGCATGATCAGCGAGCCGAGGCGGCGCATTTCGGCGTGCAGGAGGCCGACGGCGTTGTTGGCGGCATCGTCGGAGCGGAACGAGTTCGAGCAGACGAGCTCGGCGAGCCCATCGGTGCGGTGGGCCTCGGTCATGCGCCTCGGCCGCATCTCGTGCAGCACCACGGATACGCCTGATCTGGCGACCTGCCAGGCGGCTTCGGAGCCGGCAAGGCCCGCGCCGATGATGTGTACGGTCTTGGAATTGGGTCCTGTCATGGGCGCGACAGGTAGCGCTTTTCAGCGCCGAGTGGAATCGCCGTGATGGCGTTTCTCACCCCAGAAACGACAACGCCCGCACGAGGCGGGCGCTATCGGTTCGTCCGGTCCGTGAAGGGCCAATCAGCCCTTGTAGGCGCCGGCGGCAACGCGCGGAATGTCCGAACGGTCGAGGCCGATGTCGGCCAGCTCGCGATCGCTGAGCTGCGAGAGTTCAGCAACATTGCGCTGATAGTCCCGGAACGCGTGGATCATACGGATGAGCGAGAGCAGCATGGTAGTCTCCTGTAGTTCGATTCAGCCCTTGACCTGGGCGTCATCGTTGAAATGAATATAGATGGGACTGTTGCACTGCGGAAGTTCCGATGTTGCGATGCAGCTAAGCGAAGAGCGCATAGCAATAGTAAGGATCGATTAACGGGTTGGCAGTCCCGCCCAAGAGCTAGTCCCGGCGGACCTGCGAGCGTAATAACATCCCGTGAAATCACGGATTTATAGCATTTTCTGTTGGTTCCATCCGTTACAAAAATATGTCGCGCCAAGCCCGCCGCAAGCCGCCAGGCGGAATTCGCACCGCCATCTCGTATGCGCGATTCGCATGCATTATGATTCATAGAACTGATTTCTTGTTCACTGTTTTGTTCTGAAGCCGTTGGCCGGGAAGACCTGGTGTCGGATGGTTGTGAGTCGGGAGTGCCCAATCGCTTCGATTCGGAGTTGGCATCGATTCCTGCTTGCCCTGGTCAGAGGCCCAATCTCGGTCTGCGCGACCCCGACCGCGTCTCCCATTGTCTTCGCTGCGATGCACACACGCGGAGCGTGCAAGAGCCAAATTACAAAACTGTAATGAAAATCAGAATTTTCGCATGAGGCTCTGCACGCCGCGCAACTTCACGCGGTTCTCGCGGGGAATTCATTCTCGAAACTTGCGGCGGTCGACGAACAATCTCGCCCGCAGATTCCGGCAATGACGTCGGGCTGCGCACAATAAGAGAAGGAAGGTAACAATGAAGACGTTACTAGGGGTCATCGCAATTGCCGCCGTCGCATTCGCCGTCGCTCCCGCGCAGGCCGCGAAGAAGATGGGCGGATGCAGCGCGACCAATCTCGAGCAGACCGAGACCGCGATCGAGAACATGTCCGACGGTGACAGCAAGTTCACCGCGCAGAAGGAGATCGCTGCGGCTCAGGACGCGCTGTTGAACGGCAAGATGGGTGTGTGCGGCGCGCACCTCAACAAGGCGATGCACGCCACCGCGGGCAAGTAACGCCAGGAAACCAAGGAGGGCCGGTCGCGTCGCGATCGGCCCCTATTCTTTTGAAACTTCCTAGGGAGCGCGCGCGAGCTGGGTCGCGAAAGAGGCGACCGTCTTGGCGTAGACCTCGCTCTTGTTCCATTGCTGGAGCACCGCGAAGTTGGGGCCGCCGGGCTCAAAATCCTTGCCGCGCTGCCAGCCGTAGTTCGCAAGATAATTGGCGGTCGAGGCGAGCACGTCGGGCGCGCTGTGCAGGAGGTCGCGCCGGCCATTGCCGTCGAAGTCGACGGCATATTTCATCCAGGATGACGGCATGAACTGGGTCTGGCCGAGCTCGCCGGCCCAGGCGCCCTTCATCTCGTTCGGCGCAAGATCACCACGCTGAACGATGCGCAGCGCATCCATCAGCTCGCCGCGAAACTGCTCGGCGCGCCGGCAGTCATAGGCAAGCGTCGCGAGCGAGCGCAGCGTCGGAAACTTGCCGGTGTTTACGCCGAAATCGGTCTCCAGTCCCCAGATGGCGACCAGCACCTCGCCGGGCACGCCATAGCTCTGCTCGATCCGCGACAGCACCGAGCCGTACTGCTTCATCATGTTGGAGCCACGCTGCATGCGCGGCGGCACCATGCGGCCTGAGAACTCCTCAAAACTCTGGCTGAAGACTTTTTGCGAACGGTCGCGCGACAGTACGGTTTGATCGAGCGTGACGCCGGCAAGGCCGGCCGTGATCGCCTGCTGCGAGATGCCCTTGGCGGCAGCTTCGGTCTTGAAGTCGGCAACCCAGGCATCGAAATTGCCCGAACCGCAGGCAGATGCGGCGAGCGCGGGCCCGGCTGAGGCAATCGAGGCGGTGAGGGCGAAGGCTGCGAGGGCGAGACGAGAAATCGTCGGGGTCATTCGAACGGATCGATCCAATGATGTGGCATGACCGGCGGTGCGGAATGTCGGTTCCAACCGCGGCTAAAACAAGGCCCATGGGCCGGTGGCGTCTACTCAGGCACGAGCAGGGTTAAAGGAATGAAATCGGGCGAGTCCGCAAGCGATCAACCGGCGGACTCGCAGCAACGTGATTTCCGTTTCACTCCGATCGATTCCGCCAGGGGAACAGGTTGGCGGGAAAATCAGCAGCCGGCTTGCGCGGGCGCGGCGGCGGCGCGTCATGCCGTGCATTGGGATCGGACACGATCACCTTGCGATAGAGATGCCAGGTGGCGTGGCCGAGCAGGGGGATGACGACCGCGAGGCCGAGGAACGCCGGGATGGTTCCGAGCGCCAGCAGCGCTGCGACGATCACGCCCCAGGCCGCCATCGGCGCCGGGTTCTTCGCCACGGCGCGCAGCGAGGTCACCATGGCTTCGCCCGCGGTGGCGTGCCGGTCGAGCATCAACGGGAACGAGATGACGCTGATGCAGAGCGCGGCGAGCGCGAACAGGAAGCCGACGCCGCAGCCGACTACGATCAGCCACCAGCCCTGCGGCGTCGTCAGCACGCGCGTGAGGAAATCGGAAATACCGGTGACGCCCTCATAGCCGAATGCCGCCACGTAGATCGCCTGCGCGGTCGCAACCCAGGTCACGAACAGCGCGAGCAGGAGCGTGCCGAGCCCGAGCATAGCCCCGAAGGAGGGCGAGCGTAACACGTCCATGGCGTCCCAGGCGCTGGCGTCCTCGCCGCGTTCGCGCCGGCTGCTGAGTTCATAGAGGCCGAGCGCCGCGAACGGGCCGATCAGCGCGAAGCCCGCGGCCAGCGGAAACAACAGCGGTATCACCGAATAGCCCATTGCAACGCGTGCGAGCACGAGGCCGAGCACCGGATAAATGATGCAGAGCACGACGGCGTGGCTCGGCACCTCCTTGAAATCCTCCCAGCCGCGCTTGAGCGCGTCATGCAGATCGGACAGTTGGATGGTTCGGATGACCGGTCCAGCCGCATCAGCAGGCTGGGCCATACTGGGGACATTGCCGTGGTAGAGTGTGGCCATGATCGCTTGCTCCCTTGCCGCGCAGCCGAATGCTGCGCCGGCAAACGGCGCAAGCGGCCGCTATTTCCCAGACAATCGCGATTCCAGACCAGACGCGAAGACCGGCGGGGATCGCGAACTGAAATGAAAGCGTACTCCCATTCGCAGGAGCTGTCCCTCACGCCTGGGTGAAATTCGATGTCGCAGTGCAACCACGAATATGTCATTCGGTCGTCATTTCGCCGCAGATAAGCTGATGCTGTGACATGCTTCGCTCGAGCAGCGGACGCGACACAGAAACTTGGTCTATAGTGTTGGTACCTCAGGCCCTTCCAACCGATCCTTTTCGGGGAGCAGACATGAGCATCTTCAGTAAAATCGCCAGCGCGATCTTCGGCAGCCATCCTGCCGCGGCTGCGCCGGCCGGCGGAGCGACCTCCGGCGGAGCGCCGGCAGGCTCCGCGCCTTCGGCCTCCGCTCCTTCAGCCTCGGCGCCGTCGGCCGCACCTTCCGCTGCGCCATCCGCAGCACCCGCGCAGACCGTGGACGTGGCCGCGATCGTCGACAAGGCGGTCGCCGCGCACAAGGGCGAGAAGCTGGAATGGCGCACCTCGATCGTCGACCTCATGAAGGCGCTCGACATCGACTCCAGCCTTGCTGCGCGCAAGGAGCTCGCCAAGGAGCTCGGCTACACCGGCGATACCAACGATTCCGCCACCATGAACGTCTGGCTGCACAAGCAGGTGATGTCCAAGCTCGCCGCCAATGGCGGCAAGCTGCCGCCGGAGATCAAGCACTGACGGCAAGCGCCGTCGACGTTGAAAAAGGCCCGCGAGATCGCGGGCCTTTTTGGTGTCTGGCCTCTTAGTGTCCGGCCTTACGCAACGAGATCCGCATATTCCGGGTGCTTGTCGAGATAGTCGACGACAAAGCCGCAGCGGGCGACGACCTTCCTACCATCTCGCCGGATCAATTCCAGTGCGCCCTTCACCAGTTCGGATGCGATGCCGCGGCCGCGCAGCGCGCGCGGCGTCTCGGTGTGGGTGATGATCACCGCCGAGGTCGTCAGCCGGTAATTGGCGAAGGCGACCTCCTGGCCGACATCGAGCTCGAAGCGGCTTTTGTCCTTGTTGTCGCGTACCGATGCCGACATGCCAGTCCCTTCCCCCCGTCCTTGCAAGGCCTGATCTAGGCCTATGAACCAGCCTCTGCCAAGGCGCGACCAACGGACACCGTTGCAGGGGAGATATCCGTCACATGCGTGTCTCGGTCGGTCGTGTGGCTTCGCTGGCTGTGCTGACGCTTGCCTGGACTGCGCCGGCATCGGCTGCGGACGGTGAGGCGGTGTCGCAGGCCTGGGACGTCTGCATCGGGACCACGAGCGCGCTGGACGATCGCGTCAAGTCCTGCTCGGCGGTGATCGACGGAAAGAGCGAGACCGGCCGCAGGCTCGCCGCTGCCTATTGCAATCGCGGCCATGGCCTGACCGATAAGCGCGAGCTCGATGCCGCGCTCAGCGATCTCGACGAGGCCGTCAAGATCGATCCGACCTCCGCCTGCGCCTTCAACAATCGCGGGCGCGTCTATGCCTTCAGGCACGATTTCGATCGCGCTATCGCCGACTACGACCAGGCGATCAAGCTCGATCCGACGTTGGCGATTGCCTACAACAATCGCGGCGAGTCCCGCTACAACAAGGGCGACCTCGATGGTGCGATCGACGACTACGACACCGCCATCAAGCTCAATACCAACTATGCCATGGCTTACGGCAACCGCGGCCTGGCCTACTATCGCAAGCGCGACATGGCGCATGCGCTGGCCGACTACACGGCGCGCATCAAGCTTGCGCCCGATCTGCTGGCCTACATCGACCGCGGCAACGTCTATCGCGATAGCGAGCAGCTCGATCGCGCCGCCGCTGACTATGGCGAGGCGATCCGCCTGGCGCCGACCGACGCGCGCGGCTGGCGCAATCGCGGCATGATCCGCCTCTTTCAGGGTGACATCAGAGGCGGCCTTGCCAACTACGACAAGGCGCTACAATATGATCCCTCGGATGCGTTTTCCTGGAACAACCGCGGCCAAGCCAGGATGCAGCTCGGCGACAAGCAGGGCGCGATCGCCGACTTCCGCAAGGCGCTGGAGTTGAAACCAGGCCTGCCGACCGCACGCGAGGCGCTGCAGAGGCTGGGTGCGCTGTAGGGCGTGTATTCATGAAGGCGCAGACGTCAGCTGTCTGATGGTCAAGCGGAAATCTTGCGATCAGTCGGAGCATTGCTGCTCGTGGACCCTAAACGGAAATCGGGCGTCGCCTGATCGGATTCACAAAATCCCGCTCAATGTGGTTTGCGACAAGGTGCGTGGTTTGCTCCCTAAGTCGCGCGGGCCGTTCGCCACATCGGGTCAAGCTGAAGAACCCGGTGTCGCCTTCGAAGGATGTGCAGAGGACTCAGTCGTTCAGAGATGAGCACGCGGCAATAGCCATCCCATGATCTTCTGATACGGATCGCGATGACTGCGGACGAATGCGTTCTCGTTCTGCTGAGCGGCGGTCCTGGCGAATTCAGAAATCCCCTCCNTAGACTGCCGTTTATCCTTCGGAAGCTTCGCCCATTGGCGAATGATCTTCCGGCGGGCTTCGCGTTGCTTTTCCCTTACGTCATGCATCGGGACGCTCCTGAACAGGATTATTCCGGTCGACCTAGTATTGTTTGGGCTCACTAGAACTTCAACGTCCAATCAAGAACTCTTAGCCC
>NZ_AXAS01000073.1 GCF_000472925.1 Bradyrhizobium sp. Ec3.3 | reverse complement strand
GCGAGCTTGGCGAGACGCTCCTGGAGCTTCTCACGGTCGTAGTCCGAGGTGGTCTCCTCGATCTGCGCCTTGATCTGGGCCACGCGCGCCTCGATGTCGGCCTTCTTGCCGGCGCCGTTGACGATCGTGGTATTCTCCTTGTCGATCATCACCTTCCTGGCGCGACCGAGCATGTTGAGCGTGACGTTCTCGAGCTTGATGCCGAGATCTTCCGAGATNGCCTGGCCGCCGGTCAGGATCGCGATGTCCTGCAGCATGGCCTTGCGGCGATCGCCGAAGCCCGGCGCCTTGACGGCCGCGACCTTGAGGCCGCCGCGCAGACGGTTCACGACGAGCGTGGCGAGCGCTTCGCCTTCGACGTCTTCAGCCACGATGACCAGCGGCTTGCCGGTCTGCACCACGGCCTCGAGCAGCGGCAACATCTCGTTCAACGAGGAGAGCTTCTTCTCGTTGATCAGGATGTAGGCGTCTTCCATTTCAGCGCGCATCTTGTCGGCATTGGTAACGAAGTAGGGCGAGATGTATCCGCGATCGAACTGCATGCCCTCGACGACGTCGAGCTCGGTCTCGAGTGACTTGGCTTCTTCAACGGTGATGACGCCCTCGTTGCCGACCTTCTTCATGGCGTCGGCGAGGAACTTGCCGATCTCCGCGTCGCCATTGGCCGAGATGGTGCCGACCTGGGCGATCTCTTCGTTCGAGGTGACCTTCTTGGTATTCTTCGAGAGGTCCGCAACGACCGCGTCGACCGCGAGGTCGATACCGCGCTTGAGATCCATCGGGTTCATGCCGGCGGCAACCGATTTGGCNCCTTCACGGACGATCGCNGCGGCNAGNACGGTCGCGGTGGTGGTGCCGTCGCCGGCAGCATCCGCTGCCTTCGACGCCACTTCCCGCACCATCTGGGCGCCCATGTTCTCGAACTTGTCCTCGAGTTCGATCTCCTTGGCGACGGCAACGCCGTCCTTGGTGATGCGGGGCGCGCCGAACGACTTGTCGAGGACGACGTTGCGGCCCTTCGGACCAAGCGTGACCTTCACGGCATTGGCGAGGATCTCGACGCCGCGCAGCATGCGGTCGCGAGCATCGACCCCTAATTTGACTTCTTTGGCTGACATATTTGTCCTCCCCGAATTGAAATTCGTCTCTCACCTGCGAGGCAGCATAGGCAGGCGCTCCTCAGGGGTGAGCATTTGCGGCGGTCAGCGTCAGGCCGCCTTCTTGGAGCCGGCGACGTCGGTGAGAACACCCATGATGTCGCTTTCCTTCATGATCAACAACTCCTGGCCGTCGATCTTGACCTCGGTGCCCGACCATTTGCCGAACAGCACGCGGTCGCCGACCTGGACGTCGATCGGGATCAGCTTGCCGCTCTCGTCGCGGCCGCCGGGGCCGACGGCGATCACTTCGCCCTGGGAGGGCTTCTCCTTGGCCGTGTCGGGAATGATGATGCCGCCAGCGGTCTTCTGGTCGGCCTCGATGCGCTTGACCACGAGGCGGTCGTGAAGCGGACGGAATTTCATGCGATCCTCCCCTCTCTTGTGATTATTGCTGGATTGGCCGTCGCAATGAGCGAGTGCTCGCCGCTCCTCACATAAGCCTGTGACACTTGGGCGCAAGGGCTTCGACCCATGTCGCCTGTTGGCCCAAGCAGCGGTTGGGGATGTCCGCTATTCCGCCGCTGTCAGGGAATAAGCAGACATCCGGCAAACAGGCCAAAAGCGACGCGATTGACCCCATCCGGACGTTGCGCACTCCAAGGCTGGAACTGTGGTATCCTCCGTGACCCCGTGGGAGGGTTCAATGAAGCGGCGGACCCTAGGCTCAGCTCGGACGAGGTGATCGAATGAGTGCGCCGGCAAGCCGGTGCGATCCTGCCGGCGGAAGGCCGGTCCGAGTCAGGGTTAGCGCCCCGCGTGGTAGCGCATGTTGCACGGCCCCTGACGACAGTGGCCGCGAAGCCTACGACTACATACAGATCTGAAGATTGCGCTGCGGGGTCGCGAGGAGGATCAACGTCGTGAAGCGGGACTTCGACCTCATCGTTTATGGCGCGACGGGCTACACCGGCCGCCTCATCGCCGAATATCTCGCGGCGTCCTATCGCGGCGACGATGCGCCATCCTGGGCGATCGCGGGGCGCTCGACCGACAAGCTCCAGAAGGTGCGTGCCGATATCGGCGCACCGGACGATTTGCCGTTGGTCACGGCGGATGCCGCCGAGCCGGCCAGCCTGCGTTCGATGTGCAAGCGTGCGACCGTAATCATCACGACGGTCGGGCCTTATCAGCTCCACGGCCCCGAGCTCGTGGCGGCCTGCGCTGCCGCGGGAACAGCCTATGTTGATTTGTGCGGCGAGCCGGTTTGGATGCGGCGCATGATCGACGCCCATCACGAAGAGGCGAAACGAACCGGCGCGCGCATCGTCTTCTCCTGCGGCTTCGATTCCATCCCGTTCGATCTCGGCGTGCTCACGTTGCAGGAGAAGGCGCGCGAGAAATTCGGGCGCCCTGCGCGGCGGGTCAAGGCCCGCTTGCGCAAGGTGAGAGGCGGCATGTCTGGCGGCACCGCGGCAAGTGCTCAGGCGACATTCGCCTCCGCGGCACGCGACCCGACCCTGATCCGGCTGTTGAGCGATCCCTTCGCGTTGACGCCGGGGTTTACCGGGCCGTCTCAACCGTCGGGTCTCATCCCCGAATACGACCCCAGCACTAAGGTGTGGCTCGTGCCGTTCCCCATGGCGCCGATCAACACCAAGAACGTGCACCGCACAAATTTCCTTTTGGATCATCCCTACGGCACCGACTTCGTTTACGATGAGATGATGGTCGCGCCGGGATTTGGGGAAATCGCAAGCGTGACGACGGAGACGTTTGCCACGCTGGTTTCCTTGCTCCGGACCGGCGGTCTCAAACCCGGCGCCGGCCCGACTCGGCAAGAGCGCGAGAGGGGCTTCTACGACATCCTCTTCCTGGGGGAGCTCCCGGATGGCAGACACGTCGAGGCGGTAGTCACGGGCGACCGCGATCCGGGCTACGGCTCGACCAGCAAGATGATCGCCGAGAGCGCTCTCTGCCTCGTGCGCGACGTGCAAGGCGAGGGCGGCATCTGGACACCGGGCGCGCTGATGGGGCCGGCGTTGTGCAAGCGTCTGGAGGAGCGCGCCGGCCTCACCTTCAGCGCGCGTTGAGAATGCCATAGAGCTTTCCACGCAGGAAGCGCTCGTAGCCCGCGGTGCCTTCGACCGCCACCTTCACGAGGTAATCGCAATCGCCGGTGGTGAGATAGGCTTCGATGACTTCGGGAAAATCGGCAAGCAGTTGTCCGAAACGTGCCAGCACTTCCTCAATGGCGGTTGGTTGGCCAGTTGCCGATGAAGGAGGCCCAGGTTGGCTGCGAGGTCGAGGACCATTTCTCGGCGGCCGCGGTGCTGATGACCATGTCTGCACTCGGTCTTGCTGCGCTTGCACACCAGCTCCAGGCCGGCAGGATGGCGCGCCAATCACCGTATTAAGAATGCACAGGCTTTTCCGGACAGCGAAATGCTGTAGGCTACGAATTGCGTGGGCTTAGGCTCGGCACTTCAATCAAATGTACACGGGAGGGACCTATGGACATTCGAAAGCTTGCGGCAACTGCCGCGTCGGCTGTCGCCTTGTGCGGGTGGTCGGGCATCGCCGGTGCCGGCCAGTATGACGGCATCACGATCAACATCCTGACGCGCCCGGGACCCGTCATCGCCGGCGCAGTGTCCCAGCGCGGCAAGGAATTCGAGAAGCTGACGGGCGCCAAGATCATCGTAAATGAAGTGCCGTATGCTGAGATCTTCCCGAAGGTTCAGCAAGACTGGTCCACGGGAACGAATTCCATTGATGTTGCCGTCTTCGCCGCCGGCTGGGGCGTCGAGCTCGCGGCGGCTGGGCTGCTCGAAAACCTCGATCCCTACATAGAGAAGGACAAGAAGATCGACCTCCAGGACATCGCGCCCTATTTCCGCGAATTTGCCCAGAAGATCGGCGGGCATACGATGGTGATTCAGGTCGATGGCGACTTCCAGATGGTCTATTACCGGAAGGACATCCTGGAAAAAAACAATCTGCAGCCGCCCAAGACCTGGGACGACTATCTCGCCATTGCCAAGGCAATCAACGGCCAGGATATGAGCGGCGACGGCAAGCCAGGCTATGGCTCCTGCATCTTCAAGAAGCGGAACGCGCAGAGCTATTTCGCCGTACAGACGATCGCTTCGACGTTCGTTCAGACTCAGGGTACAGCCCAGGGCTTTCAGTTCGAAAACGCCACAATGAAGCCCCTTGTCAACAATGCCGGCTGGAAGAAGGCCTTTGAACTCTACAAAGAGACAAGCAAATACGGACCGCCTGAAGAACTAAATATGGACATCGGCGACACCCGTTCCTTGTTCAAGTCGGGCCGATGCGGCCTCCTGATCGAATGGGGCGATCCGGGCCCGCTCCAGCTCGAAGACGACGCAAAGGTGATCAAGAACAAGCTCTACGCCACCAATGTGGGTTCGAAGGAAGTTTTGGACCGCAACACCGGCAAGCTTGTTCCTGTCAGCAAAGAGTCTGCACCGAATGCGATCGACGGCATCAACTATGCTCCGTTCTCCGCCTTTGGCGGCTGGGGCGGCGCCGTCAACGCCAAGTCGGACCCCAAGGTTAAGCAGGCGGCCTACGACTTCTTGTCGTTCATAAGTCAGAAAGAGCAATCCAACGTCGACGTGACCATGGGCTGGACAGGCTTCAACCCATACCGCCTCAGCCAGCTCAAGAGCACGGATCTTTGGGTGAAATCCGGCATGGATGAGGGCCTTGCCAAAAACTACATGGGCGCCATTAACGATGCCCTCAACAACCCCAACATGTCTTCGGACCTCAAGATCCCCGGTGCGCAGCAGTACACCGCCGTCGTGCTCGACACCGAGCTGGCGCGCTATATGGCTGGCGAGATCACCGTGGACGAGGCCTTGAAGAACATTGAGGCCGGTTGGGAAAAGATCACCAAAGACTTCGGCCGCGACGAGCAGATCAAGCAGATGGCACTCGCTGTCGGACCTGCAAAGTGAGCGAGCCTAATGTCTGATGGGACCACTACGAGCCAGCCGGGGATTTCTCCGGCTGGATTTTCTCGGGGTGAAAGCTGGGGCGAGTGGTTGGACCGCCATTCAAGAACGTTTTTCATTGCTCCGGCTGTTACGTTTGTCCTGCTCTTTGCGATTTTCCCAACCTTCTACACGATCGTCTTTGCGATCAGTCATGTAAGGTTCACGGCCACCGGTCTCAAATTCCGGACGGTTTGGTTTGAGAACTTCGCGGCCCAATTTATCGGCAACCAGCAGGTTCACTTCCTTGGCCGCTTCACGAGCATGAGCATCGCCGGCTGGGTATTCAGCCTCGTGACTGCTGGCGCTCTGCTGTGGTGGCTCTATCGCGCCGTCGTCAAGGGAACCACCTGGATCGGCTTGGCCGGGCGGTTGATCAGCGCTGCCATGGCCATGTTCATTGCGCTTCTATTCGCCGCCACCCTGCTTTCCGGTAACCAGTGGGGCACGCTGCTCAATACCCTGTTCTATGTTGTCGCCGGCTGCTCCATCCAATTCGTGATCGGCCTGATGTTGGCCTTCCTGTGCTCGCAGCCCGTTATCGGCAAGAATTTCTTTCGGGTACTGTTTTTCATCCCCCTCATGATTACTCCGCTCGGTGTCGGCTATGCCTTCAAGATGATTCTCGATGTGACCAAAGGTCCGTTCCAGCCCTTCTGGCAATTGGTCGGTCTCGGGAATTGGGCATGGTCAACCGATGCCTGGGCCGCTCGCTGGTTCGTTATCCTGGGGGACTCCTGGCAATGGATCCCCTTCATCTTCATCGTTTTGCTTGCCGCTCTGGAGAACGTGCCCAAGGATCATGTCGAGGCCGCTCAGGTCGATGGCGCCTCCAGTTTCCAGATCTTCCGCGAAATCACCTGGCCGCAAATTCTTCCAGTCGCAGCAACCGTCATGCTCATTCGTATGATCGAGGCGTTCAAAATCGTGGATCTGCCAAATATCATGACAGCCGGAGGGCCCGGGATAGCAACCGAGTCAATGACACTGCATTCTCTGTTTCTTTGGCGCGCCAATGACATGGGTGATTCTGCTGCCGTGGCATATCTTCTCCTGATATTGACCGTCGTCGTGTGCTCCTCGTTCTTCAACTATGTGGTCCTCAAACGGTTACGCAAGGCGCGGGCATGAGCGGGGTGACTTCCAAGATTTCCAGGGACCGGTCCTTCAGACAGCGATTGTTCGAACCGCCTGCCGTGGGCAAGATGTCCCTTATGGCCAACCTTGTGGCCTCCGCTATCCTGTTGTTTTGGTCGCTGTTCGTGCTCTTTCCGATCTATTGGGTGGTCATTACGGCCTTCAAGGATGCCGGGACCGTCAACAACGGACCGTTCTTTATCCCTTTTGTCGATTTCCAGCCGACGCTAAAGGGCTGGATTGCGCAATTCGCAACAGACCCCTATTGCGATGCCTATTCCGTCGGCCGCCAGCTTTTCCTGCTGGTCTACAATCTGTTCGCCTTCATTCTTTCGCCGTTGGTCAAGATCGAAAAAATGGAGCCGCAGATCTGCAAGGTCTACCTTGCCTATACGAATTCCTTTGTGATCAGTTTCGGCGCCACCGCGCTTTGCATTGCGGTCGGATCCATGGCTGCCTACGCACTGGCGCGCATTAGCTACAAGCCGAAGTTCGGGAACATCGTGGTGTTTGTGCTGCTGGCCCTCTCGGCCATCGTCGCTTCCAATTACTTCGATGTTCATTGGACGATTTCAGGCTCCATTGCCCTCGCCCTTTTTTTTCTTCTTGCCCGCACTTTAGGGCGGCGTTTCAAGTCCGCGCTCGGAAATAACGACATTCTGTTCTGGATCGTATCTCAACGCATATTGCCACCGATCGTAGTCATTATTCCGGTCTACATGATGTTTCAGTCGGTCCGCATGATCGACACGCACTTCGCGCTTATCATCGTCTATGCGGTAGCGAATTTGCCAATCGTCGTTTGGCTCATGCATGATTTTTTCGCGAATCTTCCCGTTGAACTGGAGGAATCGGCACAACTCGATGGCTCATCACGCTTCGAAATATTTTGGGACATCGTGTTGCCCTTGACCCGTCCAGGGCTCGCTGCAACCACCCTGCTGACGCTTATTCTCAATTGGAACGAGTATCTCTTTGCGATCTTCCTCACGACCGCTCGAGCCCAGACCATGCCGATCATGGTTGCCGCCAAGAACACCGGCGAGCGGGGCATTCTTTGGTGGGAGATGTGCGCCATTATCATGATCATGATCCTTCCGGTGATCATCATGGCTGTCGTGTTGCAGCGATATATCGCCAAAGGCGTCTTGCTTGGCGCGGTCAAGGGATGAGCGGATGAACAAGACGATTTCAGGCGCCGCTCGCCAGGTCCCGGTCCGTTTCGACAAAGTGCGGAAATATTTCGGTACCGTGAAGGTACTCGAGGAATTCAATCTAAACATCGCGCCGGGAGAATTCCTGGTGCTGCTCGGCGCTTCCGGCTCAGGAAAGACCACCGCGCTCCGCATTCTCTCCGGCCTCGAGACGGCCACCGCCGGCCGCGTGCTGATCGGCGACCGCGATGTTACCGACATCTTGCCGAAATACCGCGACATCTCGATGGTGTTTCAGTCCTACGCGCTCTACCCGCACAAGACCGTGGCCGAGAACATCGGCTTTCCGCTCAAGGTTCGCCGCGTTCCCGAAGCTGAGCGTACCGCCGCGATCAAGGAGGCTGCCGCCCAGGTTCAACTCCAGACCCTACTCGACCGCTACCCCCGAGAGCTATCCGGAGGCCAGCGTCAGCGGGTTGCGCTGGCTCGGGCCATCATCCGCCGCCCGTCGGTGTTTCTCATGGATGAGCCGCTTTCAAATCTCGATGCCAAGCTTCGTGGTCACATGCGCGCCGAACTGAAACACATGCAGCAGTCGCTAGGCATCACGACAATCTATGTCACTCACGACCAGATTGAAGCCATGACCCTGGCCCACCGGGTCGCGATTCTGGAAAAGGGAGTTCTGCAGCAGCTCGATACGCCGGTGAACACGTACAACGATCCTGCCAATCTGTTCGTCGCCCAATTCATCGGCTCACCGCCCATGAACATCATCCATGGGGCTCTGGACGGTAGGGCCTTCATGGGCCACGGAGCCCGGCTGATGTCACCGGTGTCAGGCAGGATCGCCAAGGCCGTCCTCGGCGTGCGGCCTGAAGACTGCACGATCGTTGAGCATGACAAGGGGGATCTGAAGGGCGAAATTTACGCCAACGAGCTGATCGGCGACCACACGCTTGTGACAGTCAAAGACGAAAATGACTTCATCGCCGTGAAGGCCCCTAAGCAGTTTGCCGGCAGGCAAGGCGAGCGCATCGGTGTCTCGCTGACGCCGTCACGCACATTCGTTTTTGATGCTGAAAGTGGCCTACGTGTGCGCTGAAGCGACATCACTCCATGCACGTTGCCATCGGGACGGCATTCAAGTCAGACTTGGTTCTCGTAGACGGCCTGTATTCTTCCGCACGGAAGGCACTTGTCCACACGCACGCACGGCCTGTTGCCTATCCTTGGCAGTACGGCCAACAACATCATCAACCGCCCGCACGTCTCACAGACCGGAGCTTGTGGGATCGTCTTGTCAGAGCTGGTGGACATCGTCGAACCTTGAACGCTCGGCCAGCGGCGTTGCCTCCGCAGTCACAACATTCGCACGCGCCATCCTCACAGCACGATCTAGCTCCCAGAAAGGCAACAAAGATCATTAAACTCCACGCACGCGCGAAGTGATGTGGATGAAGCGGACTACGCCGGTCCATCCGAGTTTGACAGATGTCGTCGCCGGTCCGTCGGTGGTCTTGTCCAGCATCGCAGGGTCCCCTCAGAACTGTAGCCTACGCGCAGCCGCCACCGGCGCAGGAGAAAATAGGTAAGTAATCCTTTTGGGTTAGTGGCGCCGATCCCGCCGCCTATTTGCTGTCCAACGGTGGCCACATCATTTACGCCCGCGAATATCCCGGCCTGAACGACGGCGCCACGATGCTTTATGTCGCCAGCAAGCGCGATTGCGATGGATGCGCATTGAAATCCCGCTGTTGCCCCAAGCAGCCGTCACGGAGAATACCGCGCTCAATCTATGAGGGCGCTCGCGACATGGCGCGGCAGATCGCAAAGTCGTGGGAAGGACGCACCTCGCGCCGGCTCCGCAAGAAGATCGAGATGCTGTTCGCGCACTCAAGCGTATTCGCAAGCTCGACCGTTTACGTTTACGAGGCCCAAACGGCGCGCGTGACGAGTTCGCCCCTCGGAGCCACCGCTCAGAAATTCGAAAGATGGCCAAGCTTATCCCGATGCCCACCCCAAGGAGCAAAGCGCACTCGAGGTCACGATGGCAGCATGAAATTCGTCGAGTGGCAGCCCTTCGCCGATCTCGATACCGCCGCGCGCAGGATCGCGAACGGCAAGCGGTGGAGGATGGCCGTATCTTCGCCGAACGCGTCAATGAGCCATTTCTGACGGCTGGCCGCAGTGGTGAGCAATTCCGCACCAGCATCGAGCGCGCCGTCGCTCTCGGCTGGCTGTGGCGACACGCGAGCGGCGCTTGCCTGAAAATCACCGAGGGGGCCGCGCTGTTTGCCTCATCCACGATTAGTGGCTGCGAAAGCACACCTACATAGATTTCGCACAAGCGCACAGCCCGCAAGTTACCTTGCTTGGGATCGCAAGCTAAATCTAGAGACACTTTCGTTTTAGAAGGCCTGCGATGACCCTGCTTGTGACCGTAAATGAGGCAGAGGAGGATCAGACTGGCGCCCCCAACGCGAAGGCTGTGATCGCCGTCGTTGGACTGGCAATTGAGGCCAGAATAGCGGGGATGGCAGCGATGATCGCTGATGGTGACCGGACCGCGTCTCATTTGCGTGACGCCATCCGAAAAGGTGCGCGCGGGATTATAAGCTTTGGCGTATGCGGCGGGCTGGATCCGAAGCTCCGACCGGGTAAGGTTGTCATCGCTTCGTCGGTGTTTGCCGGGAACGATGAAGCCTATCCAAGTGACCTCCCTTGGGCCCAGGAGCTCCTTCGGATGATCCCGGGCGCCGGCTACTCTCCGATTGCTGGAGTGGCTACCCCGATGACAAGTTTTGAGGAGAGACGGGACTTCCATGCCACCACGGGGGCTGTCGCAGCTGATATGGAGTCGCAAATCGTGGCCCGAATTGCTGCCGAATTCAGAATTCCCTTTGCCGCTTGTCGCGTTGTTCTAAACCCTGCCCATCGCATACTTCCGAGAGCGGCGCTCATAAAGATCGGACCCGCGGGTAAGCCTAGACTACGCGAAATTGGAGGTTCAGTTGTTAGCGACCCACGGCAACTTCCTAGACTTAGCCGATTAGCCGTTGACGCTGTTATTGCAGTGAAGGCATTGCGCAGGGCCAAACAACGGCTTGGAATTCACCTCGGTTTCCCGCACCTTCACGGCCGCTTACCGCGTCGACTGCTGCACTTCAAACAATAGAACGAGTCCGATCCCGCCGTCAGTGCTGCTGCCCGCACGGCGCGACGCCGGCCAGACAAGTGCGAATCCGAGCTGCCAAAAGGATAGCTGGCCCGAGCCCCCGTGCGATCAACGTTATTTCGATGGCGATTCCGAACAGCTACGTCGGCAGCGCGCTCACGAGTCCGACTGCGGGCCGAGCTTTGGCATAGCTTTCGAACCCGTACGTGAGCGCAGGAAGGCCTTGCTCACCGCTACGGCCGGCGCAGCCAAAAAGGCGGTCAAGGCGGCCCACGAAAGGATGGGCCGCGGCGCGGCCTCATGGCGCTCAGGCAAATCCGCCGCCGATCCAAAGCAGCCTCTACGTTTTATGAAGCGCCAAGCGAGCGGGTTCCATTGGCTCCAGACCTGCTCGGCCTGCGCTGCCAACAGGCCGGAGACGATCTCCGGCGGAGGTCCAAAAACCTCAGGTAGCTTGTTCGATAAACCGTCGTCCTTCAGCACGTCCCATTTCGAACATCCGCCCATCACAGGAGACGAGAGGGCGAACACCACCCGACCAATCCGCGCCTCCCTTGAAGAAAACGAACACATCGGGCAAGGTTCAACGATCGAATACAAGGTGCAATCTTGCAGACGCTTTCGTTTGAGGACCTTTTGTGCCGCGGAAAGTGCCACGAGCTCCGCGTGGCGCGTCACATCGCTCTCCGATGAAACACGATTGATGGCCTCGGCGATGACCTGTCCTCGAGAAACAATCAGGGCGCCGAACGGCAGCTCTCCTTTCTTCGCTCCAAGTCGAGCGACTTCAAGGCATCGCTCCATCATCTGCAAATCTTGAAGGTGAGCTTCCGGCTTGCTCATGAGCATCAGCTGCTCCATCAGAGTTGACGAGCAGTCCCTCTTGGTTGCTGCGTTCCTGGGCCCAGCGCGTCATGGTTTCGCGGCCAGGGCGATCTGTTCAATCCAGACGGGAAGTTAGGCGAAGCAACCCCTCCCGCACTATGCGATTTCGGCTAACGGGGCCACGTTCATCGGATAGGCTGACGCGCTCGGTCGCTTTCCTGTCGCGGCTGCTCGAAGCTGGCGTTGACGTGCGCTTTGCCGATCTGCCGCAGATCGACGGTGCGCCCGGCCGCTTCCTGTCGCAGCAAATGGTGGCCGTTGCCGAGTTGGAGGCGGGCATGATCAGCAGGCGCACCAAGGATGTTCCGCATTCAGACGCGCTGAGCTTCGGCGCGACGCTGGCTCAAAATCTCAATTTTTTGGCGCATCATAGCAAGCTTTGTTTGGCCGCAATGCGCTAACGCCCGGCGCTATGCAAGTACGACAAAAAGCGGCTGCGATAATCAACACACTCGCACGACAGGATCGCGGTTCGCTAGGGCGCGGCTTCAGACTCCTAAAGCGATATGTGTTCCTGGCCTCGGTTGTTTGGCTTGCCGCTTAGTTAGCTGCGATGGTCTGGATGTTGTTCAGATTGTAGCCCGCCCGTTCTCACGGGCTAGCATCGTGCTGATTGCAGCCAGATCGCTTTTCCGGATGTTTTGTTGTGAGCAGCGAAGCCGTATGCCTGATTTGTAACCAACCCCGAGTGCTCAAGGGCGCTTTTCCTGTCGCAAAGGGTTACGACCTAGGATTCTACGAATGCGTCGGTTGCGGCAGCGACCTGTGGCTTGTTGCCAGAGCGTCCAAACCATCGGTACCTAAGCTACGGAGGGGACGACCTTCTCGCGGTCAACAGCTCAAGGCAATTGACGCCGCGCTAAAGAAATTTGCTCGGATCGCAGTTGCTCCAAAACAGAAAGGGCCCTCAGCGTGAACAGGCGGGCCTCCTCTTCATCGCCCGAGCCGTCGGCGGTGCATAGCGGGCCCGATAGCAGCCGAACCTGCGCTTATTCGCCCTCCTCATTGAGGATCAGAGCGCCGCGTCCGAAGAACGTAACGCCAACGCAGCCTGTTCGACTTGCCGATGTCCCATCATGATCTTCAGTCCGGTTACCTAGACAGACTGGATCACTGATCCCTCTGCGTCGCAACAGCCGCCTTTTTCAACGGAATCGGCCCTTCGCGGCAGTTTGCGCGATGCATTGACAGTCCGAAGTTGGAGACACACCGGAAGTCACCGGCTCGGGGGCAAACCGACGCTTTTTCGGCCCCTCGTGTTCGCGATAGCACGTACGGGATCGTCGTAGACTACCAGTCAAGCCGGGCGATGACGGTGACAGTCCCGTAGCCTGCATGGTGCGAAGCAAAATGCGTGGTTGCGTCAACTACCCCGATGTCGCTTCCACCTTCGATCTTTGAGCCAGGCTCCATAAATTCGCCACCGATACAGGCATCACAATGCCCACGTTCGCTCGGAGGCGGTGCGCAAAGCCGATCCTGGTCAATCTTGGGACCAGTTCTTGGGAGCAGACGGCCTGTCAGCGCCGCCGCACTTGCCTTGCTTCCGGCAGCGCGAGCACGCGAGTTCCACGCCAAGCGGAACCGGGCGGGGGAAGGAGGACGGGGGTGCGGCAGAACCTATCGGCACAGGTTCAGCACGAACTGTCGACCGAAATCGACCTGAGCCGGTGGGCCGGCTCGGTCGGGCTCGCAGTCTTGGTCGGCATCGTCTATTTCCTAGCGGCGCGACTCAGCCTTGCCATGCTCACCAAACCTGAGGGTGTTGCCGTTTTCTGGCCTGCCGCAGGTGTCTCCGCCGGCGTGCTTATCGCACTTGGGCCGCGAACGCGATGGCCTGTCGTGATCGGTACCATGACTGCAACCATCGTCGCGAATCTCCTCGGTGACCGGAATTTCTGGGGCGCGGTTCTCTTCGGCGTGTGCAATGCAGGGGAAGCCGCGCTCGCAGCATGGCTCATCGGGCGCTTCTTCGGTCCGGACTTCAGATTAGACAAGGTGCGCAACGTGGCGGGGCTGCTGGCGGCAGCAATTGCGGGAACCGCAGTCTCGGGGATCGGCGGGGCGATCGTCTTCAAGTTGTTTCACAGCGCGACGGCGCCGATGCTGACGACCTGGTATCAGTGGTTTGCATCGGACGCGTTGGGAATCATCACGGTTGCGCCGCTGCTGATAGAGCTTGCCTCAGCCGCGCGCGACCGGCCTCCGCTGAGCGAACTCGTCGAAGGAATCGCGGCGGTCGCAACTCTGGCTCTGGCGAGTGCACTTGCCATCTTTCTCCGATCGGAGCTGTTGGCGAATGTCGGGCCGGTCGCGGTGCTATTTGCGCCACTGCTGTGGCTTGCCGCCCGTTGCCGGCCGGCCTTTGCCGCGGCAGCCGCGTTCATCATCAGCCTTTCCATCGTTTGGACGACAACCTTCGGCATTGGCTATTTCGGCAATCGCGACCTCACGACGAACGAGCGCGTCCTGGCGGCACAGATCAGCATCTTACTTGTGACGATCGGCGCATCGGTCGTTGCTGCGTTGTTTGCCGAAATTCGTGATAAGCGAAAGGTGGCCGAGGCTGCCCTGCATGCCAGCGAAGCGCAACGCTATCTCATCGAGACCGAAAAGCTGGCCGCACTCGGCCGTCTCGTAGCGGGGGTTGCACATGAGCTCAACAGCCCAATCGGCATCAGCCTGACGGTGGCCTCGACGCTAGACCGCCGTTGCACCCACTTCGCGGACCAGATTGTTTCCGGGCCGCTGCGCCGTTCGCGGCTGGCCGAATTCACTGACGGTTGTCGCGACGCCGCAAACCAGCTCGTCGCGAATCTCCAGCGCGCGGGAGAGCTGATTCAATCGTTCAAGCAAGTCGCCACCGATCGCAGCGATGCTGATCGGCGTTTGTTCGACCTCAAGCTCGCGACCGAGCAGATCGTTGCGAGCATACGGCCAGGCCTGCCGAAGTACCGGGACTCGCTTTCGCTCGCCCTGCCCTCCGACATTATCCTGGACAGTTACCCGGGCGCCTACGGGCAAGTGCTGACCAACCTCATCTTCAATGCCGTCACTCACGGCTTCGCTGACGGGCTTGGCGGATGCATGCTGATCGAGGCGCATCGCCTCGGCCCGGAGCAGATTGAGATCACTTTCTCGGATGATGGAGGCGGTATTCCGGAGGAGGTTCAGCGTCACGTTTTTGATCCATTCTTCACCACTAGACGGGCGCAGGGCTGTACCGGGCTCGGCCTTTACATCGTCCATAACCTTGTGACGGATCAGCTTGGCGGCAAGATCACGCTCGTCTCTGCGCCAGGAAAAGGTACGACCATTCGTATGACGCTTCCTCTGCTTGCCCCCGGAGCAAGCAGAGACGTCCAGGCTCCGCAAACCATGGTCAATGTCGCTGCCGTCGGGCATGGTGCAGCAGGAGACGCAGCGCAGTAAGTCTGCACCTGCCCAAGCCAAGCCTTCTGAGGGCAATCAGGCCCGTAGGGAAGCGCCTGCCAGCACTCTTCGCATTTTCCCGCGTGTCGCCCGCGTAGCGGGCGATTGCGGAGTACAACAAACTCGCGAACCGCCGGTCGATTCGGAGTTTTCACGGCCGGTCGGCCGACGAGTGATCCGAGGAATCGCGGCGATGCGGGATTTGGTCGCGATCGGGGCACAGCGGACATTGCCCGGACTTGCACATTTGAGCCTTCGCTGCGTTGGAAAGGTATCACCATGAGGAAGACGTTATTGGCGCTCGCTACGGCCGCGACATTGGCCGTTTCCGCAGCCTCGCCCGCTTATGCTGGTCCGCGCACTTATCCCGGACCCGGCGGCTATCCGTACTGGTCGGGCTATGTCGATGCTCCGGTTGGAGATCCGATGCCCCCCTGCTACTGGCGTACCCAGCGCTTCTGGGACGGTTATGGCTGGCGCGTGCGCCGCGTGCGCATCTGCGGCTGATCGTCGAATTCCACGGCGGACGCCTGTGGGCCACTTGCCAGCCATGCGGGGCTCTCTTTCAGTTTGCGATCCTGCTCGGCCGTCATGATCAACCGATTGTCTATTTTTGGGCGCCCATCTGCTGCGCGGCGGCAGTCTAGTTAAGGTCTGTCCAGCGCGGTGAAGCGGACTAGTTTTGCTCACGCTGAGTTCTTCGCATTTTGACCCAACTGGCCGGCAATATTTCGTTGTAATAGTGGCTCCGTCGCGACGTGCCGAACTGCTCTACCGGTCCCTATGCGAGCCTCGGGGTTGGCATCGGGATAAGCTTGGCCATCTTTCGAAGGTTCTGAGCGGTGGCTGCGAGGGTGAACTCGTCACGCGCGCCGTTTGGGCCTCGTAAACGTAAACGGTCGAGCTTGCGAATACGCTTGAGCTGCGCGAACAGCATCTCGATCTTCTTGCGGAGCCGGCGCGAGGTGCGTCCTTCCCACGACTTTGCGATCTGCCGCGCCATGTCGCGAGCGCCCTCATAGATTGAGCGCGGTATTCTCCGTGACGGCTGCTTGGGGCAACAGCGGGACTTCAATGCGCATCCACCGCAATCGCGCTTGCTGGCGACATAAAGCATCGTGGCGCCGTCGTTCACCAGCGCTCCGGTTGTGGTAAGAACCTTGCCACCCGGACAGCGGTAGGCGTCATCGGCATGGTCATAGGTGAAGTCCTCGCGCGAGAAGATCCGTCTGTGCGGGCCGACTTGTCTAACACCGTGACGTGTGGCTCGATGCCGTACTCATAGACCAACCAGCCGAGCATCTCGGCTGAGCCATAGCCGCTATCGCCGAGAAGCCGGCCCGGATACCGAGGACTATCTGGCTTTTCTCAACATTGAAATCAGAGGCGGTGCATTTTCGGGTAGAATGTTTTTCTGAGCCACAAAGCCGCCGCGCTCATAGAGCGGCGTATTTCTCGGACTTGAGTTTTCGAGATAAGCAGGCATGCCTGTTTCGTCGATCCTCCTGAGCGCCGCGTCAAGAATCGCCGATCCCAGCCCCATCCCCTGAAAAGGGGGATCAACAGCCATAAAACTCAAATAGAAATGCATTTCGCGCGGATGCGCCCTTTCCAATTCGCCGGATATTGCAGCCCCTCGGACTATCCCCCCCAATCCGCACATCTTCAGGAATAGAGGCAACAGCTTCAACTGCTCAAAGAATCCCGGAGGCCACGCAGGTATCCCTGGCGGCAGCCATATTGCACATGCCGCGCCGTCATCGCTCATCCATACTTCGCCGGCGGGTATTGCGCGCGTATACAAGTGCCAAAAGAAGAATGCCTCTAGTACCGAAGGCCGTTCTGGCCCTGATCGAGCCAACCAATCCATAACGGGGTCGTTGAGAAATGCCCTCGTCAACAGCCGCGCGAGTTGGTGCGCATCCTCCAACCTTGCGCGTCGCGGCGCGGAAGCAGCCCTAAGTCTCCGCGAATGTTCGTCCTTCATCCGCTCGCTCACCGATTAGCAGACCATATCTCGGTCGCAGAAAGTGGGTTGTCTCAACTCGTCCAACCTTCCCGACGAAAGCCGGCTCTCGAACGATCGACGTTGGCCGTCGGCCTCTCTGGCTTGGTCCGCCCCAGGAGCCGCTGCCGTCCGGCAAGGCACGTCGGTCATCCTGGTCCTAAGCCGGTACAAGTGTATCGGGTGCAATCTTGGTAAACGCCCCGACACTCGAACGATGGCAGCTGGTTCAGATGACGGCAGTCGCGATAGCGGGCACGACAGGTACTTATGCATTGCTGTTTAGCGGTTGGAGCGGCCGCAACAGTATGAGAGGCGAGATCGGCGTCGCGCGCCGTCGCCGGCAGACCCGGCATTATCGTGACGGCAAGCGCCGCCAGTGACCCGAGCCAAACGTTCTTCCTCATGTTTCTCTCCGCCGATATCCGGTACGTACCCGCAGTCTGGGCCCGAGCCGGATTGCGCGCTATGCACATTCGGCACCTGCTCTGCGTGCGTTGAGCGAGCAATCAGGCGGCGATGCAGAATTCGGCCATGCGGCTCTCCAAGAGAGCGCACCATAAACACGCTACGCCTTGCTCCTGCAGCCGTGTCTAGAATTGGACGGGGCTCTATGTCGGTGTGAACCGCGCAACCTGATCTCCAGCCACTTCGACGGCGAGCTTCGACATCGTGGAATGAGTGTTGTTATCACGCCATGTGAAGCGCAGGCTGCGATCAACTTCGTTTCGAGGCCTGCCGCCGCCCCGACGCAGGTAGAACGCTGCGTCGGCCATCTGGCGTCAGCCGAATCCGCATAGCGCGCAGTGCGAAGTCGGTACTAAATAGTGTGGCTTATCGGCGACCCGATAAGTTTGCGTTTCTTTAGGCACACAACTCTCTCAGGCCCACCAACATTCTATGCCAGAGGGGTACCATGTTCTTCAAATACTTGCGCGTACTCGCCATCACCGTTCCCGCATTAGTTGTGACTGGCCTAGCGTCGGCACATGCAGCCCCTCCACGTCATGTCCCGCTACCGAAGACGATCGGCTTGGCCAAGGCGGAAATAGTGTCCCCATGTCTCGTCGTTCGGGAGGTGCGGAAAATTCCGCCGTCAGTTTATAGCTGCAAGGCCGGCTTCGTTGTGCCGCAAGATTTGTTCGATCGTAACAACCCGAACAATTTACGATCAGATTATCCAGCTCCGCCTGCTCAGCCTGGCCAGTTCTAATCGCTATGTGAAAGCTGTCCATAGAGACTCAGACGAAGGCTGCGCTGTTCAGCTTTGGCACTCCCGGAAGCCAATCGGCGATGCTCGTTTCCGACCACGTTCCCCATTTGAATGTGGACGCGCAGCGTAAGGCTACCAGCGCCAACAATTGCGCTTCCTAGAATTGCGTCTCTTTGCCGAAAATGCATAGCGGGCTTGGGTCGGCCGGATATCTTTGTCTCAGCCGGGCCCGAGGCGACGACGATGGAGAGCGCCGAACGGATCGGATCCTATGGAGGTCGGCTTCGGGTCTTGGCCGTGTCAAAACGGCTTCAAGGGGCGTCTGCCCCGGGAAGCCAGGAAGCGCGCCTGTCTCAGACCGCAATCGCAGCGATCAGTGGCGTGGTCCCGATGATCGCCATCTCGGCCGCTACTTTTGGGAGCGTTTTGGTGAGGACGTGCGACGCTCCCATGCGGGCCTTCATCGTGCCGAACGGATGCTCGACCGTCTCCCGACGCTGACGCATGGCTTCCGGGGCTTCTAGGCGCTGCTGCACGGCCTCGAGCAGATACTCGTGCTCCCGTTCCAGCCGCTGGCTGGACTGCACTCGGTTCAGGTAGCCATAGATGTAAAGCTTGGGGAGCACCGAGGGGTGGTACGATGGCCGGCCAGTCGCCGCCGGCTCTGCCCCCTCAAAACCCATCTCAGCCAAATCCAGCGCATCGACAAACGCGTCGATCACACGAACAGGGTTGCTCCGTGTCCGTCATTTCAAAAGACGATGCCGACAGCACCCACTACGTTGCTGCTTTGCAACGGCGTGTGTTAGGCTGCGATCTGCTCAATGGGGCGCGCGACGGCATTGAAGGGTGTGGCGTATGCCAGTTTCACTCGCCAACTCCGAGGTGATCTATGAGGCCCTCAAAGCCTGCGACGTGAGGATCATTTCCGCTCTGCCGGAAACCTGGCTGGTCCACCTTATCCGCATGGCCGACGACGACCCCGAAGTCACGCTGATACGCGTCGCCAAGGAAGAAGAGGCGATTGGCATCTCTGCCGGAGCACATCTGGCAGGTATCAGCTCCGCGCTGCTAATGCAGAACCACGGTTTCCTCGCAGCCATCAACCCGATCGTCTCGCTGGCGCTGCTCTACAAGATTCCGCTCCTGATGCTCATCAGCTACCGCGGTCACATGGGCGAGCGCGATCCTTGGCAGACACAGGGTGGCATGGTGACTGAGCCGCTGTTGCGGACCCTGGGTATTCCCGTCTGGCACCTATCAAACCCCGATGACGCTCAACGCCGCATCAAGGATGCGCAGACGCTGGCACACGCTTCGCTGTCGCCGGTCGCCGTGCTGCTGACCCGCGAGTTGATGTGGGAAGAGTAGCCATGCTGCGCGTCGATGCCTTGCAGGCAATCTATCCTGAGGTGAAGGATCAGATCGTTGTCACAATCATGGGCGCCGTCGCTGCGGAGCTCTACACGCTTGGCCACCGCCCCAACTTCTTCTACCTGGAGCATGCGATGGGGCTGGCTTCCTCTATGGGACTGGGCATCGCGGTCGCCATGCCCCGCCACAAAGTGGTTGTGATCGACGGCGACGGCTCGCTGCTGATGAACCTCGGCACGCTGAGCACAATGGCGCGCTACTCACCCGGCAACCTGGTGCATATCGTCTTCGACAACGCAAGCCTGCTTTCCGTCGGCGGCTTTCCCACAGCGACTGCGACTGGTACCGATTTGGCGGGCGTGGCGCGGGCTTGCGCCATTCCGCAGGTAACAGAGTCCGACACGCCAGAGCAGCTCAAAGGCGCGGTTGCAGGCGCATTGGCGGGCGGGACGCTGACGACGATCGTCGCCAAGGTCGAGGCGGTTGGACCCAAATCGTTTCACATGGATTTGCCACTATTGGAGAATCGCTTCCAGTTCAAGCGTGCGCTGGAGGCGCTGCGGCAACACGACTAAGACGTGACCTGCGTTTGAAGTGAAGGAGGCGAGCATGGCGGATAGACAATCTAGCGGCATATTGGCCCAACTGGTGGAAGAGCTGAACTCAAAGCGAATTCACGTCGTGGACCTCACCACGACACTAAGCCCCAGCACGCCCGTGATCGATTTGCCGCCGATCTTTGCGCCGTCGCCGGGGCTGACGCTCACCGAGATCTCGCGCTACGATTCCCGTGGCCCGGCATGGTACTGGAACGTGCTCACGCTCGGCGAACACACGGGGACGCACTTCGACGCGCCGATCCACTGGATCACCGGCAGGGATCTTCCCGAGAATGCGACCGATACGATCGCGCCGCGCAAATTCATCGGCCCCGCTTGCGTCATCGACGTGACGGCGGACGTTCAGGCCAATCAGGACTTCCTGCTCACACCTGAGCGTGTCCAGTCCTGGGAGGCGACGCATGGTCGTATCCCCGCCGGAGCATGGGTACTGCTGCGCACCGGCTGGAGCGCCCGCACGACTCGCGAGGAATTCCTCAACGCGCGCGACGACGGCCCCCATTCGCCGGGGTTCTCGAAGGCATGCTCCGAGTTCCTGGCGCACGAACGCGATGTCCTGGGCGTCGGCGTAGAGACCATCGGAACAGACGCCGGGCAAGCCGGCACCTTCAATCCGCCATTCCCCAATCACGGTACAATGCATGGCGCAGGCAAATTCGGCATCACGAGCCTGATCAATTTGGACCAGTTGCCGCCAATCGGCGCCGTGGTCATCGCCGCACCGCTCAAGATCGCCGACGGCTCAGGCAGCCCGCTGCGCGTCATTGCACTTGCACCCGCGTGATGCAGACGCCAACCGATCGGCGTTCGATTTTTCAGCGAACTACTCTGCCCCAAAAACACACCCAAATTGCGATTTTTGGCCTTTGGGGCGGCTCACGTACCGTCCGAGAATTGTGATACATATATCTGATTTTGCCGATGTTTTTGTGGTGGGCGCACCAGGGCTCGAACCTGGGACCCGCTGATTAAGAGACACGCCACTCGCGTTGATTTCACGAGAGAATTTTTCCAACTAAGCCAAAATCGGATCAATACAGATCAATAGCTTACAGCGAATAATCCAACCGCGGGAGAGCGCGCACATGGGTGGCGGACCGATCCATCCGAAAGGTGTCGGGGGTTCAAGTCACTGGAGCGCTACCGCCTTTCTCCACACCAACCAAACCTACGATATCTCATCCGATCTTACGCATGAGGCACGTCATCGGCGCCGCAGTGGGCTCAGGTCTTACGCTCTTTAAGAACTCCGTTGAAGGGCGACGAACGTTAGTATCGGGCGCCAAAAGGCGACGCCACGTCGCCTACTGTCAGGGTTATCAGAAGGATCGCCAGCGCCACCCGCTTCGGCCACGTTCTTTATGAGCGCTCGAGTTCGAACGACGATGTCGCCTGCTCGCTTACGATCGTTTGCGATATTATTGTCATTTTTCGAGCCGCCTTCGCGCACTCGGCGGCTCTGGTCTCGTACCTCTCCAGCTTCGTCTGTAGATCACTCAGCACAGTGCCCTCCACGCTTCCCACGCGAGCGTGAATGGTTGTCGGGGGGCTTCGACCGAAAAGATGACCGACTCCCGGCAATTTTGGAGCCGACAAAAGTCGACTTGGAGCGCCTAACCTACGGCGCTCCCGCCCACTCTAGCGGTTGCGAGCCGTCTAAGAAATCGCCCCGCTGTGCATCGGCGGGCTTTTTTCGTCTCACTTAGCGCGCTTGCTGCTTTCGCGTCCCGGTCAATCGTCGTCGCGATCCCGGCCGCGACGCCAACCACCCTCATAACGTGGGCCGTAGTAGCCGTAGCTGTGTCGATAGCGATAACGGTCTCGCCACTCATCGTCGTCACGGGGTCGATAGTATCCGTAGGGGCGATAATAGTCCGGCTGCCGCCAGCAGCGTCCCCACTCATTGCAGACCAATCGGACCTGTTCGATGCCTGACACCGACGCCACAGGTGGCGCGATCGGCATGGCGCTGGCGCTAGTCGCAGCCAATCCGGCGAGCGCTGCGGCAGAAAAAAAAGAACGGCAATCGGCTTTGCCATCGAAGCCTCCATAGTTGAACTCGTGTGCAGTGTGGCGGTGCTGGGCTGAACCGCGGTTGAATGGGCGTCGCCGAAAAACGCCGCGATCGTGAACGCGGGGACAGACGCCGGTCGCTAGTTCTTCGAGGCTGCGAGCCGGTCTTGCGAGCTCTGCGGCAGAAGAACGGATAGGATCCAGCACCAGCTCAGGCACCTAGTTCACAACCACCCTGGACTACATCTAAATTTGGGTGGCTCGCGAATGCCGCGAGCATCGTACTAGCTATAAGCCTGCCGGGCGGACGGCTCGCCAGAGTCCGCTATGCCCCGATAGCGACGAACTTCCGCAGCGCAGCGAAATGACGCGATGGGCCATGTGTGGACGGCTCCGGGTTGGCAAGAGTTTTCTTCACGCTTGCGGCGGTGGTCGGAGCAGCCATGTGTTCGGCCTATTAGCGCGGTTCACCTGACCGCTGGCCATAATGCCCTCCGCGGATCAGGTCCCGGTCAAAACCTCGCATTCGATGATGCCGTGGCCCATGTGGGTTGTCCTGATCGCCGGATCGACCGGCGCTGCATTACGTGCTGTTCGCTCTCCCAACCGTTACGTCACGCCGGATATCCGGCGCGATTCCTTTACGTCGCGAGTGCAGCGGGCTCCCGGTAGCGTTCGCCCCTGGCCATCATGGCCCACGCCATGCGGGCGATCTTGTTGGCGAGCGCGATCGCAGCAACCCTGGTCGGTCGACGCGCCAGCAGCCCCGTAAGCCAGGGCCGATGCCCCGTGCCATGGATCTTGGCATAGCGGATCACGGCGAGCGCGCCAGCCGTGAACAGGCTGCGCAAATAGCGATCGCCTTGTTTGCTGATACTGCCGAGCTTGTCCTTGCCCCCGCTCGAGTTCTGCCTCGGCACAAGCCCGACCCAGGCCGAGAAGTCCCGTCCCGATCGGAAGGCCTTCGGATCAGCAATACTCGCGACCAGAGCCGTCGCCAGCGCCGGACCAACGCCGGGGATCGCGTCAAGCCGCTTGCTCGTCGCATGTGAGCGATGCCAGGCGATGATGCAGCGGTCGAACTCCAGGATCTGGGCCTTCAGTGACCGCAATTGACTGCCGAGAGCCGTGACGCAGGCGCGCGCCACCTCCGGCAGCCGGTGGTCGGCTGGATCGGCGACGACCTCCAGCAGTTGCTCGACACCCCTGCGTCCGACGGGGGAGACGATCCCGAACTCGGCAAGATAGGCACGGATCGAATTGATGATGGCAGTTTGCTGGCGGATGAACAGATGGCGCGCACGATGAAGCATCAGACAGCTCTGTTGCTCGAGGGTTTTGGTCGGCACAAACCGCATGTTGGGTGACCGCCTCGCAAATCGCCTCCGCGTCCGTGCTGTCGTTCTTCTGTCGCTTGACGTAGGGCTTCACATAGGCCGGAGGCATTAATCGCACCGTATGCCCCAACGCCTGCAGGTCGCGGGACCAATAGTAGGATGACGCGCAAGCCTCGATCCCTGCCAGGCATGGCGGCAACTTCTGGAAAAATGCTACGACCTGCTGGCGCTTTAACTGACGGCGGATGACCACCTGGCCGGCTGCATCAACGCAATGCACTTGAAAGACCGACTTCGCGATATCCAGACCGATTGTCGAAATTGACTGCATAGGCTGCTCCTCCGAATCGTGGGAGCCTCACACGGCGCCCACTCCTTGGCGCTCTCACGCCGGTGGAGGAGCCGTCCACAGCATCACAACCGGACCGGTGCACTGCAGCAAACAATGTTTCTATTCGATTACTTCGTTGGCGGCCGCAAGTAGGGCAGGCGGCACGGTGAGACCGAGGGCCGTTGCGGTCTTGATGTTGATCACCAACTCGAATTGGGTCGGTCCCTGCACCGGCAGGTCGGCCGGTTTCTCACCGCGCAGGATGCGGTCGACATAGCCTGCGGCCTGTCGGAACAGCTCCGGGATGGAGACGCCATAGGCCAAGAGACCGCCCTCGTCGGCAAAGGAGCGCAGCGCGGAGACCAGCGGAAGCCGGTGGCGTGCCGCCAAATCGACGACGCGTTTGTGATGCCCCGTCGTGAACGGATCGGGCGGCACCAGCAACGCACCTCCCGGCTCTCGCACAAGCCCCGCAATACCCGCTTCGATTTCCGCAACGTCGCGCACCGGCGTATCGAGCACGTCCAACGAGAATTGTCCGGCCGCTGACTGGGCCGACTGCAAGGTTACCTTGGCACCGGGATTATCGGGATTGTAAAGGTACGCAATGCGGGTCACTTGTGGCGCAACCTGCTTGACCAGATCGAGCCATTTCGCGCCGAGCGTCGGCTCCAGGTGCGAGAAACCCGTCATGTTGCCGCCAGGATGAGCGAGGCTCGCCACAAAACCCCGCTCCACCGGCTCGCTCACGCCAATGAACACGATGGGCACTCCGGGAAACGCCGATCCGATCGCGCGCAAGCCGATGCTGCTGTTGATCGCAATCACCTCCGGCACCCTTTGCCGCAGTTGCTCTGTGATGCCGCTGTCCAGCGGACCCCAGAGATAATCGACGCTGACATTGCGACCGGCCACCCATCCAGCCTTTTCCAATCCCTCTCGGAACGCGGCGGCGCGCAGTAGTCCTTGCTGGTCGCCCTCAACGAATTGCATCACCACTGAGACCCGCCGCGGCTGCTCGCGCTGCTGCGCGCGTCCAGCGACAGGCCAAGCAACCGCCGCACTACCGAGAAGCGTGATGAACTCGCGTCGCCTCATAGGCCTTACCCCGAGCCGGAGATAGCCTATCACATCGAATGGGAGCTGTTAGCGTCGCACATGAACTCGGCTCCGGAATGACCGGAATGGATTCCGTTTGCTCGTAGCACTTCCATCGCTCCGCGTGCTTTGCTAGAGGCGTTTGGCCTTTATCCGGTCCCCGAAGTCTCAGTCGACATTGCCGTGTCGCCCGCATTTCGTTCACGCGTCACCAGCTTGAAAAACATCGGTACAAAGAGGATAGCGAGGAAGGTTGCGGCCAGCATACCGCCGATTACGCCAGTGCCGATGGAATGCCGGCTCGCGGATCCGGCGCCGGCCGAAACCGCCAAGGGCACGACGCCGAGGATGAAAGCGAGCGACGTCATGATGATCGGACGAAAGCGCAGTCGGGCCGCATCCATTGCCGCATGGTAGACGGAAAGTCCTTCGCGTTGGCGCTGCGCCGCAAATTCGACGATCAGAATGGCGTTTTTGGCAGACAATCCGATCAGGGTCACAAGACCGACCTGAAAATAGATGTCGTTCTCAATACCTCGCAGATAGATTGCCACGATGGCGCCAAACAGCGCGAACGGCACCGCCGTGATGACAGCGAGCGGCAACGACCAGCGCTCATACTGCGCGGCCAGAATCAAGAACACCGCGAGGAGTCCAAACAGGAAGCCTGTCGACCCGGTCCCCGCGGTTTGGATTTCCTGAAAAGCCGAGCCCGTCCAGCCGATGCTGTAGTCCGACGAAAGCGTCTCCGTCACGACTTGCTGGATTGCCGCGATGGCCTGCCCGGAGGACACGCCGGGAGCAGGATTGCCGAGAATTTTTGCAGCCGGGACGACATTGAAGCGATCCACGACGTCGGGTCCGATAACGCGATGAACCGTTAGCAGCGCATCGAGCGGAACCATGGTGTCGTTTTTCGAACGAACGAACACATGCCGCATGTCCTCGGCCGACTCGCGAAAGGCACCTTCGGACGACATCGTCACCCGATAGGTGCGCCCGAACAGGATGAAGTCGTTGACGTAGAGGCTGCCGAAAGTGCTCTGCATCGCCTCGAAGATGGTGTTGATCGGTACCCCGAGAGCCTTTGCCTTGTCTCGATCCACATCGAGGCGGTATTGCGGCTCGTCGGTCGTAAAGGTGGTCTGCACGCCGCTCAGTTCTGGCCGCTTGTTCGCGGCCTGCACCACCCGTTGTGCCGCCTCGGCGAGTGACTGAAGGTTGCCACCTGAGCGATCCTGCAAATAGAACTCGAAGCCGCCGGTGGTGCTCAGGCCAGGAATTGGCGGCGGATTGATGCCGATAACAATGCCGTCGCGGAAATCTGCGTTGAGCGCGGAAAAGGCTGGCGCCAGATTGCGCGCGTCAAGTTTTGGGTCGCGGCGTTCCGACCAGCCTTTTAACGTCACGAACGAAATGCCCGCATTTGTTCTCTGAGAGCCGCTCAACAGATCGTAGCCGGCAATCGTCACAACATCCGCGACCGCTGGATTCGTCATTGCTCCTTCTGTGACCTTGGCGGTCACCTGGAGCGTGCGATCGAGCGAGGCCGCGGGCGGCAGCATCGTCACCAGGAAGATGTAACCCTGGTCTTCGGGAGGCACGAGGCCGCCGGGAACGCGTTGAAATAGCCACCAGGTCACTCCCAGCATCGCCGCAATAAGAGCGACCGCGGTCAAGACATGCCTGAGGAAGAAACCGACGCCGCCAGTGAAGCGCTGTGTCACCCAGTCGAAGCCACGGTTGAATATCCGGAATGGCCGCCAGGTTTCCGTGTGTCCCGGTTTCAGAAACACTGCGCAAAGCGCCGGCGTCAGGGTCAGCGCCACAATTCCGGAGATGATCACCGATACTGCGATGGTGACCGCAAACTGCCGGTAGAGTTCGCCGGCGAGGCCGCCGAGGAAAGAGACCGGGACGAACACCGCGCACAAGACCAGCACGATCGCAACCAGCGGTCCGCTGACTTCCTGCATCGCGAGGACAGCAGCCTCGCGCGGGCTCTTGCCATCGGTGGTCATGATGCGCTCGACATTCTCAAGCACGATGATGGCATCGTCGACCACGATGCCGATCGCCAGGATAAGGCCGAACAACGTGAACAGATTGATGGAAAATCCAAGCAGGTACATGCCGGCAAACGTACCGACGATCGACACCGGAACCGCGAGGATCGGGATGAGGGTCGCCCGGATGTTCTGGAGAAACAGAAACACGACCAGGACGACAAATAGGATCGCCTCGACAAGCGTCTTTATGACTTCATGGATTGACGCTTCGATGAAGCGGGTCGTGTCGAACGGCACCTCGTAGCGTAGTCCGTCGGGAAAGCGCTGCGACAGGCGCTTCATCGTGGCGCCAACCGCCGCTGCGACCTCCAGCGCGTTGGCGCCCGTCTGCAGGTAGATGCCGATCGGCACCGCGGGCGTGGCGTTGAGCGTGGAAACGGTTCCGTAGTTCAAGGAGCCGAGCTCAACCCGGGCGACGTCTTTCACGCGCAGCGCCGCGCCGTTCTCGTCCGAACGCAGGACGATCTGCTCGAATTCGCGCGGATCGACCAGCTGTCCCTTGGTCGTGACCGAATAGGTGAAAGCCTGATGGCCTGGCAGGGGCCCCTCGCCGAAGCGGCCTGCGGCAAACTGGGCATTTTGCTCGCGAATGGCTGCCGCGATGTCGCTTGGCACGAGCTTGTACTGAGCGACCTTGTCGGGGCGTAGCCAAATGCGCATGGAATAATCGGTCGCACCGAAGAGCGTTGCATCGCCAACTCCGGGCGTGCGCTTCAGCTCGTCAATGACATTGATGAGCGCGTAATTGGAAATGTAGAGCGCGTCGTATCGGCGATCCGGCGACGACATCGTCAGCACCTGCAGGAACGAGGAGGACCGCCTGGTGACCGTAACGCCTTGCCGCCGGACCTCCTCCGGCAGCAGCGGCAGCGCGCGCTGAACGCGATTGTTGACGTTGATCGATGCCTGATCAGGATCGGTCCTGCTTGTGAACAGGATGGACAGAGTCATTGAACCAGAGCCGTTCGAGGTCGATTGCATATAGATCATGCCTTCGACCCCATTTATCTGTTGCTCCAGTGGAGCGGCGACGGTTTCGGCGATCGTCTGGGCACTGCCGCCAGGATAGGTCGCCGTAACGACCACTTCGGGAGGAACGATTTCCGGATACTGCGCGATCGGCAGCGCCCGCATCGCGATCAGTCCGGACAGCAATATGACAATCGAAACGACAGTCGCGAAGATCGGCCGATCGATGAAGAATTTCGACATTACGGGCGCACTCCCAACGGAGCCCCGGGTGCCTGTTCGTGTGACTCGACGGGTGGCACATATTTCACCGGTGTTACTTTTTCGCCGGCGCGAACGCGAATAACACCGTCGACGACAACCCGTTCACCGGGTTTGAGGCCATCCGAAATGACCCAGTCCAACCCGACTTGCTGACCCAACCGGACGGGTCTGACCTCGGCGACATCGTTGGCGCCGACGACGTAGACAAACGGCCCCTGTGGACCCTGACTCACCGCTTCTTTGCGAATTGCGATCGCATCGAGCAGGGTAACGCCAAGGATGCGCAGGCGCACGAACTGGCCTGGAAGCAGGAGACCGTTCGGGTTGGGGAAGACCACTCGTGCCTGGATCGTGCCGGTCTGCGGGTCGACTCGCGGAGCGGACGTATCGAGCTTGCCTCGATGCTGATAGAGGCGGCCATTGCTGAAAAATAGCTCCACCGACAAGTCTTTCTCATCGATCGGATTTGCCCGCCGTTCATTGAGGTCCCGGTAAGCGTGCCCTTCCTCATCGGTGAACGAGAAATTCACATAGGCGGGATCCTGCGGCGTGATCGTTGTCAGGAGCGTCTGCTGGGCTTGGATCAGCGAGCCGATCGACGGCGAGTTCAAAGCTGTGAGTCCTGCGACCGGCGCCCGGACCTCCGTATATCCGAGGTTCAGTTTGGCGCTGGCGATTTCGGCTTGCGCTGCCTCGACCGTGGCGCGGGCCTGATCGCGGGTCCCGAGCGCTTCTTCGCGTTGCTTTTCCGTCGCGACGTTACGACGCGTGAGTTCCTCCACGCGAGCATAGTTCTCTTCCGCCTGGCGGAGCGCCGCCTGTGCCTGATTGAGCTGGGCCTCGGCGCGGTTGAGCGTTACCTGGTAAGACGCGGGGTCGATCTGGAAAAGAAGCTGCCCCTGCGTGACCTTGTCGCCTTCGTCGAAGTCTCGCTTCAGCAACAGGCCGCCGACCAACGCACGCACTTCGACGTCCCGGACTCCCACGATTCGGCCGGCGTACTCAAAAGGCAGCGGCACCTCGGCTGACTCAGCGGTTACGATGCCGACTTCCGGCGACGGTCGTGTGGTATGTTGGTCTGCGGGCAGGTCCCTGGCGACCCACGGCCAGCCGAAAACAGTGATATAGGCGCCTGCTGCAAGCGCGATCAGAATAGCCACAATGGCAACGTATCGCTTTCCCATCAGCCCCACCATCGTGATCCGTACCGGATTCTACAGACTACTGGTGATGCAGCGGCTGATCCGCGACTGCCATCCAAGCAGCGGCTGATCGATGCCAAAGAGCTGGCTGGCGAAAGGCAGGATGCCTTTGTAATCATCGAAGGATTTCATGGGCGTACTCCTGACGATGAACGCGGCGATCGTTGCTGATCGCCGACAGCGCCCGCTGCTGCAGGCGTGCCGCGAGCGGCCACGCTGCTGTTTCGGCCATGAGCCCGATGAACTCGCGCGGCCTCATGCCGGTCGCTCCGACCCTCCCACTGAAAAATTTCAAGGTGTCAGGCCATGGCCGAAACGGCGTTGATCTAAATCAAGTCTAGAACCTGCGGATCCTCGGTCCGCTAATGGGATGGTCCGGCCGTGCTCCGGCCCTGCCAGCACGAGAAGCTGGCAAGGGGCGCTCAAGACAAGGAGCACGCCATGTCTCAGAAACTCGCCGTGATCGGCATCGATATCGGCAAGAACTCGTTCCACATCGTGGGTCATGATCACCGCGGTGCCATCGTGCTGCGGCAGAAGTGGTCACGCGGCCAGGTGGAAACGCGGCTCGCCAACCTGCCGCCGTGCTTGATCGGCATGGAGGCCCGCGTAGGTGCCCATCATCTCAGCCGCAAACTGCAAATGCTTGGCCACGACGCCCGCATGATGCCGGCGAAATACGTGCGCCCGTATTCGAAGGGACAGAAGAATGACTTCCGAGATGCGGAAGCGATCGCCGAGGCCGTCCAACGCCCGACCATGAAGTTCGTCGCGACCAAGATCGCCGATCAACTCGACCTTCAGGCACTGCACCGCGTCCGCGATCGATTGGTCGGTCAGCGTACCGGCGTCATCAATCAGATCCGTGCGTTCCTGCTGGAGCGGGGCATCGCCGTGCGGCAAGGCCGGCATTCCCTGCGGTTCGAGTTACCGGGTATCTTGGCGACACGCACCGATGTGCTCTCGCCTCGCATGTTGCTCATCATCGAGGGGCTGGTGGAAGACTGGCGCCGGCTGGATCAGCGTATCGAGGGGCTATCTAGCGAGATCGAAACACTAGCCCGTCAAGATCAGGCCTGCCAGCGACTGATGACGGTGCCTGGCATTGGCCCGATCATCTCGAGCGCAATGGTGGCCGCGATCGGCGCTGGAGACGTGTTCTCGAAGGGCCGCGACTTCGGCGCCTGGCTCGGGCTGGTACCGAAACAGATCTCGACGGGAGATCGGACAATCCTTGGCAGCATATCAAGGCGCGGCAATCGCTACCTGCGCGCGCTGTTCGTACAAGCCGCGTGGGTTGTGCTGGTCAAGGTCAAGTGTTGGGAGCGCTATGGCCTCAACTCCTGGATCGAAGCCGCCAAGAAGCGATTGCACCACAACGTGCTGGCGATTGCGCTCACCAACAAGCTCGCCCGGATCGCCTGGGCGGTCCTCAACAAGGGACGCGCTTTCGCGTGCGTCAAGACGGTGGAGACGGCAAACCGACCTGCTTGATCCTCGCGCCGTACGCGGCGCCGTCAAGGCGCGGCCTGGCAGCAGGAGAGCAAGACGTCGGGACAGCACGACGGCCGGCCTTGACGGCCCCTTGCGCGCGGCGCGTCTGCGCGCGCAGGCCGGGACGAAGGAACGACCGCCAGGCACGAACAAAGGAACAGCCATGAAATGAGGAGAGACCCATCGACGATGTAATCTTACCCGCCGAGGTCTGCGAGAGGATGAGACGACGATGGAGAATCGGTCTTCCCGGCGCATGCGAACACTGGTGACCCAAATGGCCCATCCATGTCCGCTAACCAGATCGCATACGCGCTGATATCCATGATGGCCCGGAGCACTGCGCTCCAAGCAGAGGCCGGATACATTGATGCAAGACCGCATCTACTGGATCGTCGAAATCTTCTTGCACCGCACGGCCGGACCATACATTGGGTCATTCTCGACTGAGCCAGCCGGTTCTGCCTGCTCTTGATGTCCGTTTTTACCTGAAAGCGAACCGACTATTACGCGCACCCAAATTGACGCGAAGGGCGATTTCCGGACTCATGCATCGCAACAAAGCGAACCCTGTTCGATTACCTCGTCCGCGCGGGCGAGCACCGATGCCGGCAGATCGAGGCTGAACGCCTCGGCGGCTTTCAGATTGATCACCAGCTCGTACTTGGTCGGCATTTGCACCGGCAGATCAGCCGGCCTCGCTCCGGCCCTTATCAGCGCAATCATGGGCCATGCAGGAGCGGCCCCAACGTCAGCGTCTTCTTTGTCCAAAGCTCGGACGAAGTTGCCAGGCGGTCCTCGCAGGTGCCTCGGCCTCAATCAAATCGGATGCCAAATGCCCGCGCTGCTTAGCTTTACTCTGGATCTGAAATGCGGGTCAGCATCTTCACGTGCGGTCCCGCCCGTTTGAAGATCGGCTCCCAAAAGGCATAGGCCGTCTCGGCGAAACTCGCGCTTATGGTGAACTTCGTGAGCGCCCCCCGATATGCGGCCTGTCGCCGGCAGCCCTGCCCCTCGACAAGGTGCCAAATAAATTGAGCGACATGGCGCGCGTACGTGCTCGGACGACCTCGGTGGTTGGGTACGATCTCAAGCCGCATGGTCCCGGTGTCGCGCGTCTCCGGTTCGGTGATGTTGGCAAGCCAAATGAAGATTGATGGATCAATACTCGCGGCATAGCCGTCGCGCTTGAGCTGCTGATTGATCATAGAGAACGCGCTGGCAGCCTCTCTGAAGCATTCGCTCAGGATGAAGTTCGCCTGATTCTCCAGCTTGCCGCTCCGAAGATCGTCCAGCAATCTGACCGCCTCGTCAGTGAGCCGCCGCATGTATTGCACTTGCGGCTGCCCTGCGCTGTCGGCTGGTTCCTTCTGCACAATCAATTCGCCCGCATCCGCGCGGAACTCCGTTGCGGCTTCTTTGCGAACGGTCAAAAAATTGCTTTCAAGACTGGAAGCGCCGATGTCTTTCGACGCCGCTTCTCCTTCCACCCGTGTCTCTACGAGGTCCTTTGCATGGTCCAACGTAGCATTCAGGCTGGCTTTGATATTTTCAAAAGCTCTGTCTTGATACTCCTTGGCGATCTTCGCCATCATCTCGGTGGTAGTGTCGAAATCTAGGAGTTCGTCCCTGCGCGGCGCCGCCGCATTCTGAGATTCAAGCACCGCAACGGGACTCGGAGCCGTCGCTTGCCTTGCAAAAATCGATTGATCAGACGTCTTCTCGCCCGCGTGCTCCAATCGCGGATTGGAAGCAGCAATCCCGCTGGACGCCACAAACAGGCCATCGTCAACGGCTCGACTCGCCGCCGCGGTAAGCTCCACCAGCGAGCGTCGCGCACAGCGCGTATGGCTAGCACGCCGCCTTTTTTGCGTGAGGCTCATGATCTAACGACCCCTCGACAAGCTTTTTCAAGACCCAGCGCCACAGCTCACGAACTTCCTCCGAGGCTCTTCCCCCTTGTGCAAACTCGGTCACGCCTAATCCTGCCCCAAGCGCGTCCTGGTGGTCATTGCGTTGCCCGACATAGGGAAGCGCAAGCACCCCGAGCGAATTGAGCGACGTTGCAGCTTCACTCAAGCGGCAGCCCCGCGGCGGCGTCTGATTGAGGACGAAAGCAAATCGGCGGTTGAGCCTACGAATAGCAATCAGCGTCGGTATCGCAGCTTCGATGTCGGCCAGACTCGGACGCACCGGGATCAGGCAAAGATCGGCCCTCGCGATAGCGCACACGGCCAGCGCATTGTTCGTGGCTGCGGTATCGATGACTGTAAGCCAGATTCCCTCAGCTGCAAGGCTGACGAGCGCCCCTTCTATTTCGGCGGGATCGGAGACCCGAACGACCCGCGGATAGGGATAGCCGCGCCGCTCTTTCCATTTTGAAATCGTGCCTTGTGGATCCGCCTCGACAAATGCGACGCGCTCCCCGTTCCCCATCGCTGCGACTGCAATTCCGACCGCCAGCGTGCTCTTGCCGCTTCCGCCTTTTTGGGTGACCAGAGCAAGGACATACATCTCCTGTGCTTCCCGTATGACAACGACATGAAAACGCACGAGTCGTCGAAAAAGTTGGGCCTACCAATCGGTGACCTACCATTCCCCATCGTGAATCGCATCAAGAGCGAGCGTGGAACTCACAACCAAATCAAGGCCCAGCCACTAACGGTTTACCGCGGAGAACTCTTCGCGAAAAAGGGCGAGCCTCCTCGATGGATAACAAGGGATCGCGGATCTCCCGCGACTCGCCCTTCGTCCGGGTGATGGTCGTGGTAGGGACGAGGATTGCTCCTCGCCCCCCACCCAGATCCCGGCGAGCGCTGCTAACGCACCGGGCTCCTCCCTCGGGTTTTGGCGTCGAAGCGGTGACAGGGCAGCGGGTGTAGTGTCTTGATTGGCGGAAAGAAGCGATCGACGAGGCGGATGAAGCGCTCCCAGGACAGATCAGCCTTCTGACTCCGACGCCGAAGCGTCGTAAGCCAGAGCCTTCGCACCTGATTGCAGAACCACCACATGCTCGGGTGGT
>NZ_AXAS01000072.1 GCF_000472925.1 Bradyrhizobium sp. Ec3.3 | reverse complement strand
TCCCGCCTGCCGAAGCCAGACGGATCTTGCGGCGGCTCGAGTTCCACTACACCCCCAAACACGCAAGCTGGCTCAACATGGTCGAGATCGAGATCGGCGTCTTGCGGGGACAGTGCCTCGATCGCAGGATCGATGACCCCAAGCGACTGCGCCGCGAAATCGCCGCTTGGGAACGCCAGAGAAATGCCGCACGCTCCCGCATCAAATGGATGTTCACGACAGACAAGGCCCGCGCCAAAATGGGCCGCGCCTATCCTGACACTTCCAAAGAGTCATAATCACTGTGCAGAGACACTAGTGTCACACCATGTAGAATTGAGACATCGTCCTCGATCTCTGCCGTTTCAACCATGACAAATCCTGTCGCATGGTCGAGAAAGATGCCTCGGCCCATCTTGGCTGCCGGATGGATGTCGACCTGAAATATTGTGGAGGCCCGGCTTTGCGGATAATACGCGAAATTCTTACGGCCCGTACGCCAGAGCGAGTGAGCGAGACGATGCGCCTGAATCGCGTGAAAGCCCTTGAAGTAGAGCAGCGGGTCGATAAAGCGTGAGGCAGCCGGAGTCGCGGTCGCAGATAGCGACGAGATCGGCGCGGAACGTGTTGCTGAGGTCAGGCTCCTCACGCAGCACATCCTGATAGGCTTTCCGGATTACTGGAAAGTTCGGAGTGATGCAGCCGTTCGGCGATACGATGAACAATCGCGTCCTCGAGGCACTCATGATGCAAAACTGATGAATAAATGAAGGCGGCGAGCTCCGGCTCAAGCTCGATGACCTCGGCTTCCTCCCGAACACGCGCCCAAACCGCGTCGATGCTGCTCACGATGGATCGAGAACCGAGCAAAGTTTGCAGCATGACTCTCCTATCATTCGTCCTAGTCGATCACACCCATAAGCTCGCGCGGCTGACGGCGCTGGCCAATCGGCAAGGAGCAAAGCACCGGCGTCCGCACGAGGTTCTGCAGTGCTAATGATTGATCAACATGTCGCGCGACGTGCTGCTCAGTGACTTCGCGCCATTTTCAGTCACGCGGACGGTCTCGCTGAAAATATAGCCATCCTCTTTCTCCCAGATGCCGATGAGCAGGTGAAAGGTCATATTGGGCTGCAGGATGGTCGGGTCGCCCTCCTGAAAGCTTGGCCCGCCATCTGTCCAGTCGATACCTATCGAGTAGCCAATTCGCGATTCTTTGCGCACCCCGCGAGGATTAAACGTGCTCCGGAATGCCTGCTCAACATCGCTACATTTTGCTCCCGGCCGGATAGTTTCGAACGCGGCAAGGAAGCCATCTACATGCTTGGTGCACATGACGCGATCGAGCGGATGGTTCTCCCAAAAATACAGATTCGTGACAATGCGCAGGCATATCGGCGTCGAAAGCCGCCGGTCTCAAAATTGGTCTGGCAGCGCATCTTGTAAACGCCGTCTGACCACCTAATGTGCGGTGCATGGCAGGAGAGCCAACTGGCATGATGGGCGGGTTGCGGCTAGGTCCACCTGGGAAATCCATCGTGCCCGAGCACAAGGCGTGGTTAACGGCAGCGGCAACATCGCATTCGCGGACACCAACAGCGATCGTTCGCCGGCCAACCTCCGTGGCTTTGTCCGCGATCTTGCCCGCTTGCTCAATGTAGGCGAGTTCAGCTGATGACTTTACCGACTTAAGTTCAGAAACCATCCCATCTGCATCGACGGCCTTCGACAGGTCCAAGCTTTGGCCAGGGCGGCATGCCCCTTCACGCCAAACAATCGGGCGCCAAGTTCGATACCGATGTGACTGGACTTAGCGCGCTCGCGCACCATGTTGCCAATCGGCTCCCAAGCCGTCCGCTCGTTCGAACCAATATATTTCTCGGGATAGCTGACGAGGCGCGATTGTGCGAGATAGGAAGTGGCGGTCGCACATTGGATATCCTGCTCTCGCAGAATGAGCCACGGATCTTCCTCGTCTTGGCACACAAGAGCAAGTTGCGGGACGTAGTCCGAAAATGCCTCATATCCGGTGAGATTGTTCATGTTCGAATCACTCAAAACAAGGAGTGCGTCAATGCCTCGCTTGGCCATGCGCTGGCGGAGCCGAGCAGTTCGAATCGCGATATTCCTCTTGGCTAAATGCGGGCACGGGCAGCCTCTCCTGTGTTTAGCAGCGTAATGACGGCAGATAACGATGCTTGAAATTGATCGAACCTAACACCTACGGCCGCACAAAGAGCGCACGAAACAAGGAGACTTGCGCCGTGTCCAGTGAGCTCGGCGCTCCGAGAAAGCAGCGACTGTCCGCGACAAGGCGGAGGAATGATCAAGTAGCCAAGGTCGTCTCAACCAGGTTCACCCAATAGCCGATGCCGAAAGGAAGCGCTTCGTCGTTAAAGTCGTAGGCCGGGTGGTGCACGCCGGCAGTCGGTCCATTTCCTAGAAAAATGAAAGCGCCCGGGCGCGCCTCAAGCATATAGGCGAAGTCTTCCGATCCCATCCGCGGTTTGATGTTGTCGTCCACGGCGGCGGATCCAACAAGATTACGGGCCGCCTTGATGGCCAGCGTGGTCTCCTCCATGTGGTTGAAGGTGACAGGATCGTGCCGACGGTAGTCAAGTTCAGCATCTCCACCAAATCCGCGCGCGATGCCTTGCGCGACGGACAAAATATGCGTTTCGGCGAAGTCACGCAGACTGGGCTCATGAGTTCTTACAGTACCCGTCATTTCAACCTCATCGGGAATGATATTGAAGGCATCAGCCGCCTTGAGCTTGGTGACCGAAATCACCAGCGATTCGATGGGATTGGCCTTGCGCGAGACTATGGTTTGCAAGCCCATGATGATCTGTGCTGCAATTACGACCGGATCGATGGTCTCATTTGGCTTAGCCGCATGACCGCCTCTGCCCTTCACAATGAGGTCGAACTCATCAAGGGAGGCGAGCATCGGACCGTGGCGAATGCCGAATTTTCCGACCTCCATGCCCGGCGCATTGTGCATGCCGAAGACTTGAGAGATGTTGAAACGATCCATGATTCCTTCTTGAACCATTCTTAGGCCACCTAGCGCTCCTTCTTCTGCCGGCTGAAAGATCAGGGCAACCGAGCCTTTGAACTTGCGAGTTCCGGCCAGATACTTCGCGGCTCCGAGAAGCATGGCAGTGTGGCCATCATGACCGCATGCGTGCATCTTACCTGGTATTTTCGACGACCAAGGCTTGTTCGACGCCTCGAGTATGGGCAAAGCATCCATGTCCGCTCTTAACCCGATGGTTGGCCCCTCGCCACCTTCGCCTTGGATCAATGCGACGATACCGGTTTCAGCTATCCCGGTCTCGATGTGATTGATGCCAAACGAAGCCAATTTTTCCGTCACAAACCTCGCCGTGTTGTGTACCTGATAGTCGAGCTCTGGATTTTCGTGGAGATAGCGGCGCCACTCGGTCGCCTCGCGCTGCAGATCTCTGAATGTTTCAACATTGTGCATGTCACGCTCAAAAAGCTAACCTCTAGAGGATATGCACTATAAACCAACCTGGCACCCGTCTCCCCCGCTGTTTCGAAGGAGCCGCAGCAATCCTGCGATTTGCGTCATAGAATGCAAGAAAGCACCGAGGGGATCCTGCGCAAATCTTTTACGATCTCACCTGCGAAGCGACTTGGCGTCACGCATGTGCCCGGCGGCCATAGATGACGCAAACTCAAATCGGCAGTCCTGCGACGCAATACGGCGGGCCGCCGAGTGATCTAACGCAGTGACGTGGGTCTCGCGGCGGCCTCCCTCATTCTGAGGAGCTGCTCAATGTCGCTCCCGATCATTTCTAAATCTCGTTCCGGTTCAGTGTTTGTTTCAGTATGTCTAGGACCCTGGCTGATGAAATAGGTGAAGACCCGCGTGGTTTAGTTGTCGAAGGACGATCCAGCCTTCGCGGCCTCCGCTTGAGCGAAGGCAAGCGAGGCGATGGCGGTATCCTGGATACCTGTGCCAGTGAGATCGGCAATTGTGATTTGCTTCTCGCTGGAGCGGCCCAGTTTGGTCCCGGAGATAATCTCCCCGAGTTCTGGAAAGCATGCGTCGGCAGCAATGGTGCCTGCTGCAATTGCGTGATGCAATTCGCCTAGACAACGTGTCTGCTTGAGGCTGTCGGCGACATAGATATCCGCTTGGGCGATCGCACTCGGATCGATCTCATTCTTGTGTTCAGCGTCGGATCCCATGGCGGTGATGTGCTGCCCAGGCTCCAACCATGCAGCGCTCAGGACGGGCTGATCGGCCGGCGTTGTCGTGACAATGACGTGGGATCCGGCCACGGCTTTCATTGGGTCCCCACAGGCAGTTATAGGAATCTCCAGTTGCCCGGATAACTCCTGCGCAACCACCTCGGCTTTTGGCAGATTGCGCGCCCAGATGCGCGCCTCACGGACAGGCCGCACCAGGGTGAGCGCCTGCAATTGCAATCTTGCCTGAATCCCGCTACCTAAGATTGCGACAATCGAAGCATCCTTGCGCGCCAGATAATTGGCCGCAACCGCACCTGCAGCGGCAGTTCGCACGTTAGTCAAATAGCCATTGTCGAGCAGTACCGCTTGCACCAAGCCGGTTCTGGTAGAAAGCAGCACCATCATTCCGTTGGTACTGGGCAGGCCGATCTTCGGATTATCAAAGAAGCCAGGGCTGATCTTGACAGCAAAGCCCTCAAGCTCCGGAACGTAGGCCGTTTTGACGTCGACCTCTCCCCGATGCTCGCGAATATCGAGCCGCAGGATGGGTGGCATTACGACCGCCTTGGTGGCAAGCGAATGGAACGCTCTCTCGATGCATTGCACTGCGGCAAGATCGAGCGGCACAATCTTTCTAAGCTCGCGCTCTGCCAAAATCTTTATTCTTGGCATTAGACCACTCCCTCCAGCGGCTCGTTCACACCAGCTACAACCCGGCGGTGCAGTTCCATGTCGATATTGCGGCCTGAAAGTACGAGCGCGATTGGCCCTCGCAACCCGGCAATCTTCTGGGCGAGCAGCGCCGCGATGCCGACAGCACCTGCGCCCTCTAGGACTTCGCGCTCATTCTCATAAGCATGACGAATGCCGGCGGCGATCTCGCTCTCGCTCAGCAAAACGAAATCATCAAGAAGAGTTTGGCACATGGCAAGCGTCAGTTTGTTGTCGAGCCCGATACCTCCGCCTAACGCGTCAGCAAGGGTTCGAAGCTCCTCTACTTGGACCGGTCGGCCAGCGTCGAGACTTGCCTTCATCGCAGCGCCACGTGCCATGCTAACGCCTATGATCCTTGCTTGAGGCCGCACAGCTTTGATCGCTGTAGCTATGCCCGCAGCCAATCCCCCGCCCGACACTGGCACGAGCACGGTGGCGACATCGGGCATCGCCTCGATGATCTCGAGACCGATTGTTCCCTGTCCAGCGATGATTGCCGGATGATCGAATGGCGGCAGCAAAACAAGCCGATCTTCACACACGAGACGATCGACCTCCTCCTGCGCTTCATCCTGCGACTCTCCAATGATCCGCACGTCTGCGCCAAGGCGCCGGATTTCGGAAAGCTTGTTTTCCGGCACGAGCCGGGACATACAGATTGTGGCACGCGCGCCCACAGCGCGAGCTGCAAATGACAGTGCCCGACCGTGATTGCCGGTCGAGACGGCGACGACGCCACGTGCCCGCTCGCCGTCCGTGAGTCTTAAGATCGCATTAGTCGCGCCGCGCAGCTTGAAGCTGCCAGTCGTCTGACAATGCTCAAGCTTCAGGGCAACTGGTGTGCCGCAAATCTCTGAGAGCGTCGCGGAGGGTACCAACGGTGTGGAGAGGACGTGTCCTTTGATGCGGCTACGCGCATCCTGAATGTCCCCGAGCTCGATCATATATCTCGTTCCTTCAACCATAGAGGAGCCAGCGCCTGCCCGCGCCGACGACCGGCCGCAGCGGCAAATACGCGCCTCGGACGGAATTCCTTGAGAACCCATTCTTCAGTTCACACCAAATGACGTTTCGACCGCGGCCCGACGTGCAGCTGGCCAACTTTGCACAAGGCAGCTGGAGCGCTGCTCCGCTCATTTGTTGATATTACTTGAGCAATCAGGATATTAATGTTCCGAACAGGTTTGCGTCGCACTTCGCGCCACCGCAATGATTTTCTGCGCATTTGGCGTGAAATGCGACGAATTTCCCCAGGAGCTCTTGCTATGCGATACGACCGTACAGATGCCCGCATCCTAGAGATCGTACAGAAGAATAATCGTCTTACGTCCGAAGTGATCGGTGAACTGGCGGGGCTGTCTGCTACAGCATGTCAACGGCGGCTGAAGAGGCTTCGATCGGAAGGCATCATAGAAGCCGATGTTTCGATCGTTTCAGCGAAGGCTGTTGGAAGACCTATTCAACTGCTCGTACTGGTGAGCTTGGAACGCGAACGAGCAGACATCATTGACCGGTTCAAGAAGGCCATCAAATCGTCGAGCGAGGTCGTAAACGGATTCTACGTCACCGGCGATGCCGATTTTGTTCTCTACATCACTGCGCGCACGATGGAAGATTACGAGCAATTCACCAGAATCTTCTTCTATGAGAATCCGGACATCAAGGGTTTTAAGACGATGGTCGTCATGGACCGAGTCAAGACAGGATTTGCCGTCCCGATCGAAGCGCCGACGGAGGATTGATCAAGAAAGATCTCGAAGGGGTATCGGAGCGCAACTGAAAGCAGAGATTTGAAACATCGCGAGCACGCGCTTGCAAACTGAAAATTCAGCCGGCCCGCCGCAATGACCGTTTCATATCTGCCCCGATTGTTTTGCTAATCAGCCTGCACGAACCCCCTCCCGGTGATTCAGTGGTCGAATGTGGTGTACGGGATGGCTCACCTTGAGGGACAATCCTCGGCGCCAGACCGCTGCACTCACCGTGTTCGAGAGCAGGTAAGCCACGGTCATGGGACCCACCCCGCCGGGAACCGGAGTTATGTGGCTCGCGCGCTTGCTTGCTTCAGCGAAGGCCACGTCTCCGACAAGTTTGGCGTCGCCGTCGGAATCGATCGCGCGATTGATCCCTACATCAATGACGACCGCCCCCCTCTTGAGCCAATCACCCCGTACAAGACCCGCACAACCGGCGGCAGCGACAACAATATCTGCCTTTCGGCAGAGCTCTCCGAGCTTGCGCGTTTGGATCTGGGCAGCGGTGACGGTACACCCGGCATCGCCGAGCAGAACGGCCAGAGGTTTTCCGACGATATTCGACCGACCAATGACGAGAACGTCCAGCCCGTTCAGGTCACTAACGACCGTCTTGATGAGATGCATGACCCCAAGCGGAGTACAGGGCGCAAGAGCCGGCCTGCCAATTGCCAATCGCCCGACGTTGTAGGGATGAAAGCCGTCAACATCCTTCTTTGGATCGATCGCCTCCAGCACGCGCCCGCCGTTGATGTGGCCAGGCAAGGGCAACTGAACAAGGATGCCATCGATGGCATCATCGGCATTTAGATCGTCGATCAAATTGAGCAGCTCAGCTTCGCTGACATCGTTCGGCAGCCCAAATTGTTGGGACCTGATCCCAGCAGCCGTTGCTTGTTTGGCCTTTGTCTTCACGTAAACCGAGCTGGCCGGATCGTCACCGACGAGTACCACAGCCAGTCCTGGGCTGACGTTACATTCAGCCTTGAGGAGCGCCACGTCGCGTGCGACGGAGGCCCGTAACGCGCCAGCGATGGCTTTGCCGTCGATTTGGATAGCATTCATGGTCCAGCTCCAGCGATGCTCGCCGAGTTAGGTGGCGGCGCGAGGGCGCCAACAGCAAAGGAAATCCTGCTCCGTTGATCCCCGACCGTGCCAATCAAACGCATGAAGATCGTAGCGTTTGGCTTTGGACTCCTCGCGCTGAGGGATGGCTCAAGGGCGACGCAAAACGCTTCGTCCTTATTGAGCCGCTCTGAGGATGAAAGTCGCTCGAAGGCGCCTTCCCGAAGCCCTAAAATTCGGCGAACAATTGGACGAATTCGCCGCCTATGCTCGCTGCTGTGGCCAGGCTCTTAGGGTTCCTGATCGAGGTGGTTCGTGGCGGAGGTAGAGCCATAACGGATAACGCCCAAGAGGTGTCGAAGGGCATACCTAGCGTGCGTCAAGACCAGAGCTGTTGACCGGCCGTTTTGGCAGACGGAAGAAAGCTCGGACCCCATGTAAGCTCAGGTGGCTTCCCCGTCGCTCGCCAACTCGTCCATTACTTGCTTAGTTGCTCGATAGGCGAGATCAACGATTTCGTCGATCTCGCTCTCCGAAACAACCAGAGGCGGGGCAAAGCCGAGAATGTCTCCATGGGGCATAGCCCGCGCGATAAGACCCCGATCGCGAGCAGCCTTCGAAATGCGAGCACCCACCTTGAGGTCTGCGTCAAATCGCCGCTTGGTCTGGCGGTCAGCGACAAACTCAACGGCGCCAAGCAACCCCACCCCCCGAACTTCTCCAACGATTTCCAACTGCGCAAAGCATTCCTTAAGTCTCTTCTGGAAATGCGCCCCCACAGACTTCGCGCGATCGCTTAGCCGCTCCTTCTCGACAATGTCGAGGACTGCATTCGCAGCCGCTGCCGCAATCGGATGGCCAGAATAGGTATACCCGTGCGAAAATGACCCGATGCGATCCGCGGCCTCTTCCATAACAGCGTAAACTCTCTCGCCGACGATAGCTCCCGAAAGCGGGACATAGCCGGAAGTTAGACCTTTGGCGACAGTGACCAGGTCCGGCTCCATTCCATAAAGCAAGCTACCGAAATTAGCGCCGGTTCGACCGAATCCACAAATTACCTCATCGGCAATCAACAGGACGTCGTAGCGACTTAGCACGCTCTGAATTTCACGCCAGTAGCCGCTGGGAGGCGGCGTGATCCCGCCCGTACCCAAGACGGGCTCGGCGATGAACGCCCCGACTGTCTCGGGCCCCTCCTTCACGATCAATGCCTCCAGCTCAGCAGCGCGTCGGCGAGAAAAGTCCTCCTCCGATTCCCCTGGCTCAGCCCCCCAGTAGTGATGCGGTGCACCTGTATGCAGAACACCAGGGAATGGAAGATCCATATGATCGTGATAGAAAGACATACCTGTCATTGAACCAGATATGACCGAACAGCCGTGGTACCCTCGCTCACGCGAGATGATCTTTTTCTTTCGGGGGTGGCCCCGCAGATTGTTGTAATACCAAACAAGTTTTGCCTGGGTCTCGTTGGCATCCGATCCAGACATTCCATAGAATACTTTGCTTGGCTTGCCTGGCGCCATTCGCACCAGTCGATCCGACAGCCTCGCCAATTCTTCAGTCGTATGAGCCGCGTACGCATGATAATAGGCCAAATTGTAAGCCTGCCGCGCGATGGCTTCAGCCACTTCGGCGCGACCATAACCGATGTTTACACAATACAAACCAGCGAAGCCATCGATGTAGGTGCGTCCTTGCGCGTCTTCGATGCGAATACCTTTGCCGCCCGTGACGATCGTTGGATCGCCAAGCTTGCCGGTAGCGAAGTCTTTGAGTTGAGTGAATGGATGGAGGACAGTTGATCGATCCTGTTCAGCGATGGTTTTAATGTCCATTATACTTTCTCCTAAGCCGCCAAGTCGCCAAAGCAGACGTATTTTAGCTCCATGTACTCCGCCAAGCCGTGTCGTGAGCCCTCACGACCGAGTCCGGACTGCTTCCATCCGCCAAAGGGAACAGGCGGACCGGTGAATGAAGCCGTATTCACGCCGACCATGCCGTACTCGATCCGCTCTGAAAGTCGCAGCGCTCGGCGCAGACTGTCGGTGTAGACATAGGCGGCCAAACCCACCTCGCTCGCATTTGCTTTCGCAATGACCTCTTCTTCGGAATCAAACGGAAGCACGGCTGCGACCGGTCCAAAGGTCTCCTCATGGGTGATGAGCATCTCTTCAGTTACATCGCTAAGAAGCGTCGGAGCAACGAAGTTCGGACCAAGGCCGTCGCTGAGACGCGCAGCACTAGCCCGCGCTCCTTTCATCACCGCATCATCGATTTGTGCCTTGCATTTGCTAGCGACGGACAACTTGGTCATCGGACCGATATCCGTCGTAGGCTCTAGACCATGACCGATTTTGAGTTTGGCGATGGCTGCAGCGAACTCCTCAACGAAGGCCGCGTAGATGCCCCGCTGCACGTAAATGCGGTTAGCAGCCAAACAATCCTGACCAGAGGTAGCGAATTTCGCGGCCATCGCTCCTGTTACGGCCTTATCAAGGTCGACATCCTCAAAGACAAGGAACGGGGCGTGCCCACCAAGCTCGAGCGAGACTTTCTTGACTGTGTCTGCTGCTCCCTTGAGCAGCAAACGGCCGACCTGGGTAGAACCCGTAAACGAGAGCGCTCGTATTCGCGGATCGCGAAGCAGTGGCGCCGAAAGTTCGACGGGATCACCACTCACCGCCTGAAATACGCCGGCCGGCGCGCCGGCCTCTTCGGCAAGCCTAGCCACAGCGAGAGCCGAGAGCGGCGTCTCCGGAGCCGGTTTGACAATGATCGGGCAACCGGCTGCGAGCGCAGCTCCCGCTTTTCGAGTAATCATCGCGACAGGAAAATTCCACGGAGTGATAGCCGCCGCGACACCAATTGGCTGCATGCGCACCTGAAGCTGACTTGCAGCTTTGTGGCTCGGGATGGTCTCTCCGTATGCACGCTCACCCTCTGCGGAGAACCAATCGAGAAATCCGGCGCCATATTCAATCTCGTGCCGCGCCTCAGCGAGCGGCTTGCCCTGTTCGCTCGTCACCAACACGGCAAGCTCCTCAGAATGGGCGCGCAGCAATGACGCCCAACGCCTGAGAATCTCGCCACGTTTGGCGGGCAGCAGCGCTCGCCAAGCAGGAAAAGCCCGTTCGGCGGCTTCAATGGCGCGGTCCATATCCGCTGCACTGCAACGGGCAACACGCGCGATCTCATCACCACTCGCGGGATCGAGCACGACGTCAGTTTCTCCGCCCGAACTCCAACGCCCGTCGATCAGGGCGGTCCCCGCAACGAAGTCGCGGCGGCGAAGAGCTTGGAGATGTTTCGCGACAACGCCTGCCAGTTGAGGACTCTTGGGTCGAACGCTCTGGAAGACCATCTATGAAAGTCCGCACCGTCGTTTGTTGAAACTGTCTAGGCAATCAGGATACTGATGTGGCAAACATATTTGCGTCGCATTTCCCGCCATTCGGATGATTTCCAGCAGGTACCGGCGGTTTTGTGATGAATTAGACCAGAAGGCGGGGAGCTGGCTTTGCAATATGACCGAATAGACGCTCGCATTCTTGAAATCGTGCAAAAGAACAATCGGCTGACTTCGGACGCGATCAGCAAAATGGCCGGGCTGTCCGCCACTGCGTGTCAACGACGCCTGAAGAGGCTGCGCTCCGATGGCATCATCGAGGCCGATGTCTCAATCGTATCGCCGAAGGCAGTCGGAAGACCTATTCAGATGCTCGTGTTGGTTAGTCTCGAGCGGGAGCGTTCCGATATCGTCGATCGGTTCAAGAAAGGCATCAAATCGTCGGTTGAAGTCGTCAACGGATTCTATGTTACGGGTGATGCAGACTTCGTCCTCTATGTCACCGCCCGGAGCATGGAAGATTATGAGCAATTCACGCGCCGGTTTTTTTACGAGAATTCCGACATCAAGGGCTTCAAGACGATGGTCATCATGGACCGCGTAAAGACGGGCTTGGCCGTTCCAGTCACAAATCCGGAGGACTGATGGAACGCATTCCCGGCAGAGTGGTGGCCCTGATATCCTGATGTGCAGTTTCTGGATCGCCCGATGTCGTTTGCCAGGACGAGCCTGATGCTACGAATAGCGCTCTTTTTCTTCGTTCCCTCCCGTACAACGCTCAAAATCCGCGTCGTCCCCGCTCTACTCTGATGGACTTGAAGCGAAGTCATTCGCCGCCAGTGAAGTCATTCGCCGCCCGTCATGTTCGAATGACGACCGCAAATCTCGAGCTCATTCAGTTGCCCGACCATTCCCCTCGCCAAGTATTTAGGAACTCGTCGGGCGCTGCCCTCTGTTACAGGCATGACCTCCGCCCAGAGATCCCAATTGGGTCTGCGCCAGAGCCCGCCATGTCGGAAACATTAAGCAGCGCTCATGACAGAAATCGGTTCAACATCGCGGCGCGAGAAGCTCGCACGCGATGTCACCGATGGTAGCGCTCAATGACTCCGGACGCCCGCAACCGAAAATTTCGGAACTCAGACGGCTCAAGACTGGCGAGGCTGGAAGAACGGCTTGCCCGCTTACGGGAGATGAATTCTGCCGCGCCATCCTGGTTTGGTTCGGGATCGGATCGGCGAGGTTCAAGCTGGAGGTATTAATGAGCGAATCGTCGAAACCTCCTGCGCTCGATCGAGACGGCATTACGGTTCCGTTACGATTTCCGACATTTCGCCGCATCTGGCTTGCAAGCCTGTTCTCAAATCTCGGCATTCTCATTCAGGGGGTCGGAGCGGCTTGGGCAATGACACAGATGACATCATCCGCCGATAAGGTCGCGCTCGTGCAGACCGCGCTGATGCTCCCAGTGATGCTGATTTCGATTCCCGCCGGCGCTGTTGCCGACATGCATGATAGGCGCATTGTCGCACTGACGGCGTTAAGCATCACGCTCGCCGGCGCGACTGCATTGACCGCACTTGCCTGGTTAAACTTGATCACGCCAAACCTCCTGCTAGCACTCTGCTTTGCCGTCGGCAGTGGCATGGCACTGATGGGCCCGGCCTGGCAATCGTCGGTCAGCGAACAGGTGCCCTCGGAAGCCTTGCCTGCCGCGGTCGCGCTGAACGGAATAAGCTACAACATCGCCCGCAGCGTGGGCCCGGCGATCGGCGGAATTGTCGTTGCTACCGCCAGCGCAGTAGTTGCGTTTGCACTCAACGTGCTACTGTATTTGCCGCTGATGCTCGCGCTATTTTTATGGAAGCGGATAGCCGAACCTTCGCGTCTGCCACCGGAGAAGCTGAGTCGCGCGATCATTTCGGGCGTACGCTACATTGGTAATTCGCCGTCGATTAAGATTGTTTTGATCCGCGCGATGGTAACTGGCGTGATTGGCGGTGCAATCACTGCGCTGATGCCTCTTGTCGCACGCGATCTCCTGCACGGCGGCGCGGGGACATACGGCATCATGCTCAGCGCCTTCGGGCTGGGCGCGGTAATTGGTGCTTTCAAGGTGCCCGAGGTGCGTAAGCGCTTGAGCGGCGAGGCAGCGATCCGCGCTTGTGCGCTGACGATGGCTGGAGCGGTTGCCGCCGTAGCGCTGAGCCGAGAGCCGGTACTGACGGCCGTCGCGCTTGTTCTGGCGGGGGGCGTGTGGATGATGGCGTGGGTTCTGTTCAGTATTGGTGTACAACTCTCAGTCCCACGCTGGGTTGCCGGTCGGTCCCTTGCGGCTTATCAGGCCGCGGGCTCAGGTGGGATTGCGGTGGGCAGCTGGGGCTGGGGACATTTGACCGATGTCACCGGTGTCCAATCGGCGTTGCTGGTTTCGGCGGCCCTGCTTACGATTTCGCCGCTATTGGGAGTCTGCTTGCGCATGCCGCGGATCGGCGCACGGGGTGAAGAGGCCGAAATGCTTGACGATCCGGAGGTACGGCTGCCGCTTACCGGGCGAAGCGGTCCCCTGGTGGTCGAAATTGAATATCGCGTCGCGCAGGAGAATGCGCGCGCCTTTCACAATCTGATGCAGAACGTGCAATTGTTCCGCCAACGCAACGGCGCCTATGGCTGGTCAATCGCACGCGATATCGCCGATCCTGAGCTATGGACTGAGCGCTATCATTGTCCGACCTGGTTCGATTACCTGCGCCAGCGCGATCGTTCGACGCAGTCGGAGCGTGCGCTGGACCGCCAGGCAGCGGGCTTCCACGTTGGTTCCGAGCCGTTACGAGTCCGACGCATGCTGGAACGTCCGTTTGGATCGGTGCGCCCGAAGGAAGATCTCGCCGATTTCTCTGTAACTCATGTCGGTCTGCACCGCGATTGCTAGCAAATGCGCCAGCCGCCGGCACTTTCAAGACACACCAAGGAGCATGGGAGCGGCGCATGAGCGCCTGCCGGCACGCGGACAAGCGCAACCAGAACTCTCCGACGTCCAATCGGCGCACCTTCGAGCGAACGTGCAGATCGTTCCTAAAAGAAGGGCCACTCCCGAAGGAGTGGCCCAAGTCAGGGAGGAAACGACCCGCAAGGGGCCTCTGGGATCAGGCCGCGGCCTGATCGATCGGTGAAAACGGCAAACCAAGACTCTCGGCTACAGCCCGATATGTCAGCCGACCTCTATACACATTGAGGCCAGCTCGAAGATGTAGATTCTCAAGCACGGCGGAGAAGCCCCTGTTTGCCAGCGCCAAGCCAAATGGAAGAGTTGCGTTGTTGAGAGCCTGGCTGGAGGTGAGAGGGACGGCTCCGGGCATGTTGGCGACACAGTAGTGAATCACGCCGTCGACCTCGTAAGTTGGATCGGCATGGGTCGTCGGGCGCGATGTCTCGAAACATCCGCCCTGGTCGATCGCGACGTCGACGATCACCGAGCCTTTGCGCATTGAGCTCAACATGTCGCGGCTGACGAGCTTCGGCGCGCTAGCTCCAGGAACAAGAACCGCTCCGATTACGACATCTGCGACGAACACCTCCTCCTCGACCGCCTCAATGGTCGAGAATCTGGTACGAACACGCCCTTCAAACAGTTCGTCTAACTCGCGGAGTCGGGGAATCGAACGATCGAGAATTGTAACCTCCGCGCCCAGTCCCACAGCCATGCGCGCAGCGTGCGTGCCCACAACACCGCCCCCGATCACCACGATACGGGCCGGCTGGACACCTGGCACGCCCCCAATCAACAGTCCCCGCCCGCCCGAATATCGTTTCAAGGCCGCGCCCGCCGCCTCGATAGCAAGCCTCCCTGCAACCTCACTCATCGGCGCAAGCAATGGAAGCCCGCCCTGCGCATCAGTCACTGTTTCGTAAGCGATTGCTGTGCACCCAGACTTCAGGAGCCCCTTCGCCTGCTCGGGATCCGGCGCGAGATGCAGGTACGTAAAAAGAATTTGCATTTCTCGGAGCTGCGTCCATTCTGACGGCTGGGGCTCTTTCACCTTCACGATCATGTCGCTCGATGCGAACACCTCGCGAGCCGAGTCCACAATCATCGCACCAGCTTTGCGATAATTGTCATCCGTGGCCCCAATGCCAGCCCCGGCATTCATCTCGACCATTACGCTGTGCCCCGCCGCTACATACTCGCGGACAGCTCCAGGGGTAAGACCAACGCGGTATTCGTGCGTCTTGATTTCCTTGGGAACACCGACTTTCATTCTCAAACTCCTCGGTTGAAGCAACCTTGTACAGTTGAAGACGCGCCGTAAATTTGCGAAGCAGACCAAGACTTAGCCGAAATTCAATAAGTATTCGTTTTACGCTGCAGGATTTCCAATCGATCGTAGATAATCCAAACTCTGCGCAAAATTCGTCAACCCAGGAGGCACGGATACCTCCCCTTTGCATTACTGTCGTCAGTTGGCGCGCCTCACGACCATGTCTGCGTTCGATCGAAACGCGCTTCGGGGCGCATCTCCAGCACTTGGGCCTTAAAACACCTGAGTGAGTAAGAGGGGTGCTGCTATCCTGCCTCCGGCATTCAGGGTTCAGTCATCGACCCCTTCATATCGCTCGCACAATCATGAGGCATGCCGATCTACGTGATCCCTGGTGGCAGGCGATCCTCACATCGCTGACCGGCTGAACTTCGTCGAATTCGACCGCGGCACCGCCCAAATCCTGCGCCTAGTCCGCTCAGGTTGCACATTTTATTCACAAGAGTCCCGAGCGGGGTCATCAGTGGGCCGGATCGTATCTTTGTCGATGCACCTTTTGCGCACCTCATCATTAGGAGGCGCTTTCGTCTCATGCCCCTTCCGATCCCGCGGTGGTCGGAGCGACTGTCATTTCGGCACTGAAGCCTCATTCCGCGGATGCTAAATTGCCGAGCAAGCGTGTCGGCCGACGGTTCGATTTAGAGAGACTCGCGTTGCCGAACCGAAGCCGGGGGCTCGATTTCGGACCACGATGCAGTCAGAGCATCAGCGCAATCTATTTGAGGAAGCTGCTAGCTTTGGCATTCGGTGCGGATTTACGATTCCGATTCACGACAAAACGGGACCGATCGCCGCCGTCAGTTTTGCTACTGACGGACGGCGAAATGATTTGGAGCGATCGACACGGCGGTACGCCACTGTCCTGCGTGTAATCGCGATGTACTTCCATGCACACGCCAGGCCGACGCTGCAATGCGCTCGAAGCGTAGCCGGCGTATTGTTGTCGCCTCGTGAACTCGAGTGTCTTGAATGGTCCTCATTAGGTAAGTCTGCTGGAGACATCGGGATCATTCTTGACATTGTCTTCGAGGACCGCGGCTTTTCACCTGGACAATGTCCGCGCCAAACTCGGAGTTCGCACTATTCGACAGGCGGTCGTTCTGCTAGCCAGATCCAAATCACGAAAATAGGCGTCTTTGCTGTCCTGGTATACATGTGCAATTGCACAGGTGCCCGAGACCTCGCCGCGCTGCTTTATTGCAAAATGCGAAGCACGAGGCAGCAATGATGCAACTTATCACCCCCGACCACTACGGCGAGTTCATTTGCGATCTCGCCGAGATGCACCGGCTGCGTTATCGTGTGTTTAGGGAGCGCCTGGACTGGAATGTTCAAGTCAGTGTGGACATGGAGATCGACGAGTTTGATGTTTCTTCGACCGGTGCATTTGCTGAGCCGCTCAGCTAGCTAGGCGGCACGGGCAAGGAAAACGCGGATCGCCATCCGAAGATTGGCTGCGGGGTCATGATCGGTGCTGGCGCGAAAATCCTCGGCAACATCAGGATCGGTCACTGCGCGCGAATTGCCGCTGGATCCGTAGTCTTGAAGCCGGTTCCTGAAAACGTGACAGTCGCCGGTGTCCCCGCCAGCGTGGTCGGTACAGCTGGGTGCGCCGAAACCTCGCGAGCCATGAATCAGATGCTGAACAACAACGAATGACCCTGTCCCGTTTCCTGCCAAGCTTCGGCGTCGACGGAAATGAGCGGAGATCGAAAAATACGAAGTTCGCAGCGGCCACGCGAACTGGGAGACGACGGTAGCAGTTCGGAAATCGAAGTGCTCGCGATGCGTTTTGGAACACGAGGGAAGCAGTCCCGGGGCGCACGCTGCAACTCCAGTCATGATATGTTACTCGAGTGTCGATCGAAGAAGCGCAATAATCCTAAAAGTTACGGACCCGGCTCCGCCATGCGTTTCGGGCAATCAGTAGTACTCTTTTCATACCGTTTTCCATGATAGGCGCAGGATTTTAGCGCTTCTTTACTTCCCATTGCGGGAATTATGCGCAGAAATCCCGCTATAGACAGGTAGTTCCAGCGATTCCGGACAAATGAGGGGCGCTCAGGTTAGCCTAGAGAGCCCAGCAAGTGGAGGCGCGAAATCGTTCACCAACGGCAGGACGGCGTCCGGGCGAAGCCGCGCGCAATGACGTGGAGCTGGGTTCGGTGCGGCCCGATGGGCGTAATTGTCTGGAGTTGCCTGAAGAATGCATGCTTATGTGAGGTGTTTGTGAAGCGGGGCATGCCGAGGCGAGAGGGGCGAGTCTTTGGCCTGTCGGCTGAACCCGCCCGGCTTCGAAAGAGGCAATGACAGCAACAGCGTCACAGTGGCTCGTTCTTTCCCGTGTGCGGGCTGAATGCAAGTTGCTACGGCGGGGCCGTTCAACATTCCAGAGTGTCAAATGCGCTATTCAGGTTTCTCTCTAATTGCTCAATCCTTAAAGGGGCATGCCGGCTGGGGGCCAGCTTGGCGTGACGCTTCACCAAAATCAACTTATGACGTTGTGATCATTGGCGGCGGCGGCCACGGTCTTGCTACAGCCTACTATTTGGCTAGTCGCTACGGTGTCAGCAATGTGGCGGTGATCGAGAAGGGCTATATTGGTTCTGGGAATGCCGGTCGCAACACGACCATCATTCGTTCGAACTATCTCCTGTCCGAAAATATCCCCTTTTTCGAATCGTCGATGAAGCTCTGGGAGGGGCTTGAGCAAGAGCTGAACTACAATGCGATGGTCAGTCAGCGTGGCGCATTGCTCCTCTGTCATTCGGACGCTCAGCGCGATGCCTTCGCACGGCGCGGCAACGCAATGCGCCTCGCCGGTGTAGATGCTGAGATCATGGAGGTCGAGCAGATACGGGCCATGCTGCCCTTCCTGGACTATGAGAATGCTCGCTTTCCAATACGCGGCGGGTTGATGCAGTGGCGCGCCGGCACTGCCCGGCATGACGCGGTTGTCTGGGGTTACGCGCGAGCGGCTGACGCGCGCGGTGTCGACATAGTGCAGAATTGTGAAGTCACCGGAATCTCAGTTGAGAATGGCCGTGTTGTCGGCGTTGATACGACGCGCGGGCAGATCAAGGCGAAAAAGGTTGCGTTGGCCGTCGCGGGTAATTCGTCGCGCGTTGCCGCTATGGCCGGGCTACGTCTGCCGATTGAGAGTCATGTGCTCCAGGCGTTTGTTTCGGAAGGGCTCAAGCCTTTGCTCAATTGCGTGCTGACCTTTGGAGCGGGCCATCTCTACATCAGTCAATCGGATAAAGGTGGGCTCGTCTTCGGCGGCGGTATCGACGGGTACAATTCTTACGCCCAACGCGGGAACCTCCCGACGATTGAAGATGTAATGGAGGCGGCTATGGGCTTGTGGCCCGCCTTGGGCCGAGTGCGCGTGCTGCGTCACTGGGGCGGTATCATGGATATGTCGATGGACGGCTCGCCGATCATTGATCATACGTCGGTCCAAGGGCTCTACATCAATGCGGGCTGGTGCTACGGCGGCTTCAAGGCAACGCCGGCCTCCGGGATGTGCTTGGCTCATCTGGTGGCCAAGGACGAGCCGCACCCCGTCGCAGCCGCGTATCGGCTCGACCGCTTCGCCACAGGTCGTCTGATCGATGAAAGAGGCATGGGCGCCCAACCGAATCTGCACTGATGGAATTTTGATCCAATGCGCATTGCATGCCCCCACTGTGGACTGCGTGACCTCCAGGAGTTTACCTACCTGGGCGATGCGAGTCCGTCACGCCCCGATGGCCTCGCCGCGACTGAAAGCGCGATGTTCGATTACGTTTATTTGCGCGAGAATCCTCGCGGTCTTCTCGAAGAATTGTGGTTCCACAACGCCGGTTGCCGCGCATGGCTTGCCGTGTGCCGCGATACTTTGACCCACACGATCCAGTCTGTGGTGCCCGCCAACAAGCGGAAGAAAGGAGCTGCAGCATGAGCAAGCAGCCACTCCGTCTTCCCAATGGTGGGCTCGTCGACCGTGCCAGGACACTGTCCTTCCGTTTCGACGGCAAGAGCTATGATGGGCACGCGGGCGACACGCTCGCATCGGCTCTGCTCGCCAACGGCGTGGGTCTCATGGGCCGCTCTTTCAAGTACCACCGTCCGCGAGGTCTCTTGTCGGCTGGCCCTGAGGAGCCGAACGCCCTTGTCGAATTGCGCGCCGGGGCACGCCGTGAGCCGAACACACGAGCAACCATGGTCGAACTGTTCCAGAATCTGGAGGCGACCAGTCAGAACCGTTGGCCATCGCTGCGGTTCGATGTCCTGTCAGTAAATGGCCTCGCCGGGCCTGCCTTGGTTGCCGGGTTCTACTACAAGACCTTCATGTGGCCTGCCGCTTTCTGGGAGAAACTCTACGAGCCGCTTATCCGCCGCGCCGCCGGACTAGGACGCGCCGCTGAATTCGAGGATCCCGACCACTACGAGAAGGCATTTGCGTTTTGCGACGTTCTGGTGATTGGGGCCGGCCCCGCGGGACTGTCGGCGGCTCTCACAGCGGGCCGCAGTGGCGCCCGTGTTATTATCTGTGATGAGGATTTTCAGCTCGGCGGGCGTCTTCTGGCCGAAAGGCGTGAGATCGATGGGCGTGCAGCCGCTGATTGGCTTGCGACTACGCTGGCCGAACTCGCCAGCCTTTCTGAAGTGCGCATCATGCCGCGCACTAGCGTGTACGGACTCTATGATCATGGTATCTATGGCGCCGTCGAACGCGTGAGCGACCACGTCGCGGTGCCGCCGCCGCATCAGCCGCGCCAGCGTGGTTGGCGAATTTACGCGAAACGTGCAGTCCTTGCCGCCGGGGCGCTCGAACGCCCGATCGTCTTCGCGGGAAATGACCTCCCGGGTGTTATGCTGGCCGGCGCCGTGCGCGCATATGTCAACCGCTTCGCAGTGTTGCCTGGCCGAAAGGCGGTTATTTTCACCTCAGGAGACAGTGGCTGGGCAACTGTACGCGATCTCGCCGAAGTCGGGGCCCATGTGGCGGCGGTTGTTGATTCGCGCAGCGAGATCAAACCAGAATTCAAATCGCTCGCCTCGCGCGTCGGTGCACGCGTGTTCGCAGGCAGTGTCGTCGAAGCGACCCGGGGAGGGCGCGCCTTGCGTGGCATCACCGTTCGCGACGCTTCGGGCAAGCGCACTGCGTTGGCTTGCGATATACTTGCAGTCTCAAACGGCTGGAACCCAACGCTCCATCTTACCTCACACCAGAACGGCAAGCCCGTTTGGGATGAGGAAATCCAAGCCTTCGTGCCAGGCGTACTGCCGCCCGGGCTCTCGGTCGCCGGCAGCGCCGCCGGTCGCTTCACACTTGCCGAGGCGCTGCAAGACGGCGCGCGGCTCGGCCGTGAGGCCGCGTCCGAGGCCGGTTTCGCCATGGCAGCGGCTCAGCCCGCTCCCACGACGGATGCGGAGGCGAGCGAGTTGAAGCCGATCTGGCGCGTGAAGGGCCGAAAAGGCAAAGCCTTCGTAGATTTGCAGAACGACGTTACCGATAAAGACGTAGAGCTCGCGGCGCGGGAAGGCTTTCGCTCGGTTGAACACCTCAAGCGCTACACGACCCTCGGTATGGCGACCGATCAAGGTAAAACCTCCAACCTCTCTGGTCTTGCGCTCATGGCCGAGCAGACGGGGAAGGCGATTTGCGACACGGGCACGACGACCTTCCGCCCGCCTTACACGCCGGTGGCAATCGGCGCGCTCGCCGGGCATCACCGTGGCAAGGATTTCCGGCCGGTACGCCTGACGCCGACGCATGATTGGTCGCGCGAGCAGGGAGCCGTCTTTTTGGAAACCGGCCAATGGCTGCGTGCACAATACTATCCGAAATTCACCGACAAGGACTGGCTGTCCACGGTCAACCGCGAGGTGCTTGCCACGCGTGGCGGCGTCGGCATCTGCGATGTCTCGACGCTCGGTAAGATCGACCTCCAGGGAACTGATGCAGCCGAGTTCTTGGAGCGCGTGTACATCAATGCTTGGAAGACGCTGCCGATCGGTAAGGCCCGGTACGGACTGATGCTGCGCGAGGATGGCTTCGTCATGGACGATGGTACCACCTCACGCCTCGGCGAAAATCACTTCCTGATGACCACAACGACGATCAATGCGACCAAGGTGATGCAGCATCTGGAATTCTGCCATCAGGTGCTTTGGCCGCATCTCGACGTGCGGATGGTCTCGGTGTCTGAGCAATGGGCTCAGGTCGCGGTCGCCGGTCCGAGATCGCGCGAGGTGCTGCGAGGTATAGTCGACGCCAAGCACGACATTTCCAATGAGGCCTTCCCCTATTTGGCGGCGCGCGAAATCTCCGTTGGAGGAGGCATTCCAGCCCGCTTGTTCCGGATTTCCTTTTCGGGCGAGTTGGCCTATGAGCTCGCGGTCCCGGCAGACTATGGCCAGGCAATGATGCGTGCGCTGATGGCGGCCGGCCAGGCGTTTGGTATCACGCCCTACGGGTTGGATGCGATGAGCGTCATGCGCATCGAGAAAGGGCACGTGATCGGCAGCGAACTCAATGGTCAAACCACCGTTCGTGATCTTGGCCTTGCGAAGATGATGTCCTCCAAAAAGGATTTCATCGGACGCCTGATGGCGAAACGCGAAGCGCTCGTACAATCCGATCGGCCAACGCTCGTCGGCTTCAAGCCGATCGATAAAGGAAAGAGCCTGTCTGGCGGCGCGCACTTCGTCGGCATTCGTCGCGCAAACAAATTGGAGAACGACGAGGGCTATGTGACCTCCGTTGCCTACTCGCCCAACCTGCAGCACTGGATCGGTCTTGGCTTCCTGAAGAACGGGCCTGCCCGCATCGGCGAGCGTATTCGAGCCGTCGACCTCGTCCGTAATAGTGAGGTGGAGGTCGAGATTTGCTCGCCCGTCTTCTTTGACCACGAAGGTACCCGACTCCATGGATAAGCAAGAAACTTCCATTTGGCGCCCCCGCCGTCCTTGGGCTGGCTTCGCCGAGGCGGGGCAGATCGGAGAAAGCCGCGAGCCTGGTATCACTGCAGTGACATTAGAGGGATTGGGTTTCGCGACCTTGATCGCGGGCACCAGCTCGGAAAAACTGGAACGTGCCACCAAACGGCTTTTGGGTCTCGATCTGCCGCGCGAGCCCTGCGCTGCTCTGTCGGACACTCACGGGCTGGTCTGGTCTGGTCCAGATCAGTGGTTGCTGCTTGCGCGAAAGCGAACGGGCTTCTCTGACCTGCTCGTGTCGCTCTCGGTTGATGCCGCCGTCAGCGAACAGAGCCACGGTCGTTCAGCTCTTCGTTTGTCAGGAAAGCGCGTGCGCGACGTCCTCGCGAAGGGCTCTATGGTCGATGTCCATCAAGCTGCATTTCCCGTTGGGACAGCCGCGTTGACTAGCTTTGCTCATATTGGCGTACAGTTCTGGCGAACGCAGGATGGCCCCGATGGGGCCGCGTTCGAAATCCTCATCGCGCGCAGCATGGCCGGCAGCTTTTGGTCGTGGCTCGCCGCCTCAGCCGCAGAATTCGGTTTTTGCGTGACAATCGACCAAGCTTAGCAGGGCAAGGTGCTTCGTTCCTTTTGCCTCACTTGCTTATCGCTGGAGGAAAGTCTCCTTGGGATACAGGTATGTCTGACCGCTTCATGATGCTCGCTTTGTCCTGTCCTGATCGTGCCGGAATCGTCTCGGCCATCTCGACCGCTCTGTTCGAAGCCGGGTGCAACATCATCGACGCTCAGCAATTCGACGACACGGAAACAAGTCGCTTCTTCATGCGCGTGGTCTTTGAACGGCTGCAAGAAGCGAGATCGCAGGCCGACATTGGTGCGTCAATTGCGGATCTGGCCAAACGCTTCAGCATGACTTTCACATTGAGCTACAGCTCCGCAAAAAAGCGTGTGATGCTGCTCGTCTCGAAGTTCGACCATTGCCTGGCCGATCTGCTCTATCGCTGGCGAATCGGCGAGCTTCCGATGGAGGTGACCGCGATCGTTTCCAATCACGGGCGCGAGCATCTGGCCTCTACCGACCTTGGGGAGATCCCATTTTTCCATTTACCTGTGACGAAGCAGAATAAGATGGAACAAGAAGCGCGTATTTGGGAGCTGGTGCAAGAGACCGAAACGGATCTCGTCATCCTCGCGCGTTACATGCAGATTCTGTCGGATGGGCTTTCAGCCAAGTTGTCGGGCCGCTGCATCAACATTCACCACTCATTTCTACCAGGCTTCAAGGGAGCAAAGCCCTATCACCAGGCCCATGAACGAGGTGTCAAGTTGATCGGTGCGACAGCGCATTATGTCACCTCCGATCTCGATGAGGGTCCGATCATTGAACAGGATGTCGAGCGGATTACTCATAACGACACGCCAGAGGATCTCGTCCGCAAAGGCCGCGACATTGAAAGGCGCGTACTCGCCCGGGCAGTGCGCCATCACCTCGAGGATCGCGTGATGTTGAATGGCAGGAGAACTGTTGTCTTCACAGGCTGAATCGAATTTTTGCGAATCTGATGATCGATGCTCGTTTGCGAACTGGCCACTCGACCGTTTCCGCTTCAGACTGAATTTCTGACATGAGCGTCTAGTTTGTTCTGAATAAGGACAGCTGACAAATCCGGTTATGGACGGACAATATCATTCCCGATTTCTGCTCGAACGAATACTCAAATCGAGTTGCGGGTGGGCTGCTTAGGTCCATCTGCGCGGTGCCACAAGCGAGCGAGCTGGCCGCTGAATCCTTGCGGTCGAATTGTTCGTCGAACAAGCATGATAACGTGGCTCATGTGAATGCTTGTGTGCACCTTGCGACCACGCTCCTCGCTTCGCTCCAACTTGGTTTCGCACTCCGCAGGTGCTGGAAAGTTGCCCGAATAGCGCCAGATGGATATTGCTCGGTTGAGACGCAAAACGCGCATAACCCGCAGAAATTATGCGCGGTCGCTGGAATTTTCGCCGCTATTGAGCGTCACGTTTCAGTTATGTTTTCGTCCATTAAGGCTTCCGGAGAAGGAGCTAGCGCCATACTCGGTGAAGCAGATTGGAACATGGATGCTCGCGGCGAAAGTGTGCTCTACGACCAATCGCGAGGTTGCGATCTCATCAATGAGGAGCGCGCGGAGTCCACGAGGTTCGGCTAGCCATTGACGGCTGTGCAAGACTTCGGTGGATGCGCAGGGATCCTGCTGGCTAACAATAGCTCCGGCAACCAGAGATCTGCGCTGAGCTGAACGTCGACTCGAAAGTGGTTGAGGAATGCCGTCCCTTATTTGTAGGGGAGGGCTTGAGAGTTGCTGTATTAAAAACACGAAGGGGGACACGATGCCAAGAAATTCTGATCTTCTAAGTAGCCTTCGCTCCCGCCTTACGCCTCTTGAGAATCATCTGATCGACGGCTACGTCGATGGCAGGGTGAATCGTCGAGAGTTCTTGCGGCACGGCAGCGTACTAGGCCTCTCCTTGCCGTTGCTTGGGCGTCTTTCGCTGGCGGCCGGCCTCGGTGCTGTGCCGACGATGGCTCGCGCGGGCGTCCAGCCCGGCGCCACCATTCGGGTCGGCTGCGCTACTCCGGTTTCGATGGACCCGGTCCGCCTGGGCAGCCCGGGCGGGGTACTCCTGGTGATGCAGGTTGGCGAGTTTCTGTGCATCAACGAGCCGGATCGGGTCCTGTCGCCGTGTCTCGCGACAAGCTGGAAACCAAACCAAGACGGCACGGTGTGGACCTTCGTGCTACGCAAGGGAGTCAAATTCCATTCTGGCGGAGAGATGAAGGCCGATGACGTAGTTGCCACGTTCGATCGTCTCGCCGACCCGAACTCAGCCTCACCCGCGCTATCGGCGTTCAGGGGCATCCTGCAGAAAGGAGCAACGCGTAAACTGGACGACTACACCATCGAATTTCATCTCGATAGTCCGATCGGAAACTTCCCCTACTTGGTATCAAGTGACAACTACAACACGGTCATCTTGCCGGCGTCCTATGCTGGCGATTTCGAGACCACGTGGGACGGAACGGGACCCTTCAAGATCGAAAAGTTTGACAGAAGGCGGGGCGCGAGCTTCGTTCCCTTTGAAGACTATTGGGGACCGAAAACTCTGCCGGCCCGAACGGAGTTCGTCTTTTACGACGATATTCAGCCGCAGATCCTTGCGCTGCAGGGCGGACAGATTGACGTTATAAATACGGCTTCTGCGTTGGATAGCGTAGCGCTGATGAACGATCCAGCGATCGACATCCTCGCGATCAAGTCCTCGGGGCACATGAGCATCCACATGCGCTGCGATATTGAGCCGTTTAATGATCCGCGGATTCGACGAGCGGTGGCGCTTTGTATCGACCGAGAAAAGCTCGTGAAAGGGTTGATGAAGGGGCAGGCGATTATCGGCAATGACAGCCCCTTCGCCCCAATCTATCCATCGACCGACCCGACGGTGCCACAGCGCATGCGGGACGTCGCGCAGGCTAAGGAACTGATGAAGGCTGCAGGGATGGAAAAGGGATTCCAAGCTAAAATTACCCTTCCCAAACAGAGTGAGCTTCCGGCTTACGCGCAGTTGGTCCAGGCCTGGGTAAAGGAGATCGGCATTGACTTGCAACTGCAAGTGTTGGATTGGAAATCCTACGCTGGCGACGCAAAGTACGGTTCATCGCCCTGGCTCGATGTCCCAATGGGTATGATGACGTGGGGTAACCGCGGGGTGCCAAACGTCTATCTCGCCAGTTCACTCATGAGTACCGGCACCTGGAACTCAGCGCATTTCAAGAACGAGCAATTCGACACGCTGACCAAAGGCTATATTGCCGCGCTTGATCTTGAGGCGCAGCGCGCGACTGCGGGCAAAATTCAGCGGCTCATGCTCGAAGAGACGCCGGGAGTTTATGCTTACTTCTGGAGCTATCTCAGTCCAGTCAAGAAGGGCGTTGTTGGCGTGAAGCCAAACGCGATGGGTCAGTTGTTCCTTCAAGGGGCCGGAAAAGCGTAGGCGAGGACGTACCGGGCGGGCCGTGGGCCCGCCCGGTTTCCATCTTACCGTGCGCTCCATTATCTATACTAACACCTGTCTCAGGGAGTCGCAAGATCACGCGTTTTATCATCCGCCGCCTCGCGTTCACTTTGGTCACGCTCTTTATCCTGAGCGTGATGGTGTTCCTCGGCAGCCAAGTTCTTCCCGGCAGCGTTGCTCTGTCTATTCTTGGGCCCGAAGCCGACCCTCGTTCGGTGGAATTGCTCAATCACCAATTGGGCGTCGACCGGCCTCTCCTGGTGCAATGGTTCGGGTGGATATGGCATTTTCTGCACGGTGACATGGGCCTCTCCTACGTCCATCAAGCTCCTGTATCCCCTATGGTGATGCAGGCGCTTGGGTATTCGCTTAAGCTCGCGGCGGTTGCTCTGCTTCTCGTCGTGCCGCTCGGAATCGTGGGCGGAGTAGTGGCAGCTCTGAAAGTAAATCGGCCGCTCGACCGGATCATCAGCCTCGGCGGACTCTCGGCAACGGTATTGCCGGAATTCGTCAGTGGCATCATCCTGATCCTGGTTTTAGGAATCTGGCTACATTGGCTGCCCATTTCTGCCGCTTGGCCGAACGGTGCAGATCCGTTGACCCAGATCTACTACCTGGTCCTTCCCTCACTCCCGCTCGTGCTTGTCCTGTTTGGCTACATCTCTCGCATGGCCCGCGCGGGCATGATTGAAGCTGTCGAATCGGATTACACGCGTACTGCCGTTCTTAAAGGCTTGACTTGGGGGCAAGTTGTCTGGCGACACGTGCTCAGAAATGCGCTCCTGCCGACGGTCACAGTTGTTGTCACTCAGGCCGGTTACTTGATGGGTGGCTTGGTCGTGATCGAGACGCTGTTCCGCTATCCAGGCATTGGTTCGCTGATCTTCACGGCAGCCACCCAGAAGGATTTCCCGATACTGGAGTCCGGGGTGTTCGTCGTTGGCACCATCTTTACGATGACGACCTTCCTCGCCGATCTTTCGTACTCCGTCCTCAATCCGCGCATAAGGATGGGGACCGGCCAATGACAAGCATCGCTGCTGCACCCCACGCCCGGCGCAAGGAGCTCTTGGCGGCGCTGCTCCGCTCTGGCTCCTTCCTGACTGGCGTGATCATCGTGCTTTTCTGGATAGCCTGCGCTCTCTTCGGCCGTCACTTCGTTCCGTACGATCCATTGGCAGAAGACATCCTGGACTCGCTTGCGCAGCCCTCGGCGCAGCACTGGTTTGGCACGGATCCGCTCGGCCGCGATATATTCTCCCGCTTCATCGTCGGCTCGCGCGACATTCTGACTGTCGCGCCTCTTGCCACCGTCTTGGGGACATTGATCGGAACCGCGCTCGGCCTTCTCACCGGCTATTTCCGCGGGATCGTAGATGATGTCGTTTCGCGCCTGTTCGAAGCATTCATGGCGATGCCGACAATAATCGTTGCTCTTCTCGCGATAGTCGCGCTCGGAACCTCGAAGACAACTGTGATTATTGTCATTGGTCTGGCCTTCGCTCCGAGTATCGCCCGCACCGTCCGCTCCGCCGTCCTGTCAGAGCGGGAATTGGACTATGTCGCCGCCGCCAAACTCCGCAGAGAGAATGCCGCACATATCATGTTTGTCGAAATCCTACCCAATGTCTTGCCTCCCGTCGTTGTTGAATCGACGGTACGTCTCAGCTACGCCATCTTCGGCGTGGCGACGCTGAGCTTTCTCGGCTTTGGCTTGCAGCCCCCTTCGCCTGACTGGGGTCTCTCCATCTCCGCAAACTATGGCATGATAGCGGGCGGTTATTGGTGGACGGTGCTGTTTGACGCCCTTGCCATTGCTAGTCTTGTGATCGGCGTCAATCTGATAGCCGATGGGCTGCACGGTGCGCTCGATGCCTGAATCTGCGCTTCGTTTCGACCGTCTTTCCGTCGCCTATCGCGTCGGCGGACAGGACCGCGCTGTGCTGCGAGACCTCAGCTTGAAAATCGCGCGTGGTGAAGCTTATGGCCTGGTTGGCGAATCGGGCTGCGGCAAGTCCACCGTTGCGCTAACGGCAGTGCGTTACCTGCCGCGGAATGGCAGGATCATCAGCGGATCGGTCGCGCTCGATGGTGCCGATGTGATGCGGCTTGATAAGGATGCGCTCCGCACGCTCAGGGCCAAGACCGTATCGATGGTGTATCAAGACCCAGGCAAAGCGCTCAATCCGTCGATCCGAATCGGCTCCCAAGTCGCTGAGGTGTTCGAGGTAATGGGCCTGCCGCCCGCAGAGCGCAAGACCCGCGCGTTCGAGATGCTGAAGAAGGTTAGGATCGCCGATCCGGCCTCGGTCATGCAACGCTATCCACATCAGCTCTCGGGCGGCATGCAACAGCGCGTGGCGATTGCCATGGCGCTCGCTTCCGATCCGACGATGCTGATACTTGACGAACCGACGACCGGTCTTGACTCCACGGTGGAAGCGGAAGTTCTTGATCTCGTCACGGACCTTCGCCGCGAGTTTGGCGCCTCGATCCTCTTCATCAGCCATAATCTTGCCGTCGTGGCCAAGATGTGCGACCGCGTTGGCGTCCTTTACGCTGGAATGCTGGTTGAGGAAGGTCCGACGGAGCGGATTTTCACGGCGCCCCGTCACCCCTATACGGTAGCCCTTCTGCGTTGTCTTCCCCGCGGCGGTCAGCGCAAGGATCAGGGCCGGCTCGATACCATTCCAGGCATCCTGCCGAGCCCCGGCGCACGTCTGCCTGGCTGCCCGTTCGCGGAGCGGTGCGCCATTGCCGATGCCCGCTGCGTCTCGGAGCTCCCACCTCTTCGCGATCTCGGGGGGCGGTTTGCGCGTTGCCACTACCCGGAGCGAGCAGTCCAGTTGCCGCGCGCCACGCCGGCGGAGGCTGCTGTGCCGAACGTTCGCGCGATCGCGGATCCGGTTCTGAAAATCGCGAACGTATCTAAAACCTACGGCCAGGGTGACCATCGGATCCGCGCGGTATCAGATGTTTCGCTCACCCTGATGGCGGGCGAGACGTTGGGCCTTGTCGGCGAATCTGGCTCCGGCAAGACGACGTTCGCGCGAATGCTGCTCGGTATCGTGCCACCCGATCCTGGCGGTCGGATCGAGCTTGACGGTAAGCCACTTGCCCCAAGCTTGGGACATCGGACACCGGAGCAAATCAAGGCAGTCCAGATCGTATTTCAGAATCCGGATTCGGCACTCAACCGCGCCCATACCGTCGCTCGCATCGTTGGTCGGGCGCTCCGCAGACTCGCTGGTTTGCGCGGCGCAGAACTCACGCGCCGACTAGACGGGCTCATCGAGGCCGTGCGGCTCACGCCGCGCCACCTGACGCTCCGTCCCCGCCAACTCTCGGGCGGCCTAAAACAGCGCGTAGCGATCGCCAGAAGCTTTGCCGGCGATCCCCGGGTCGTGGTCTGCGACGAACCGACATCGGCCCTAGATGTCTCGGTCCAGGCGGCGGTCCTCAACCTGCTCGCGGAGCTTCAGAGCACGCATGCCGTGAGCTATGTCCTCATATCCCACGACCTCGGCATAGTGCGCTATCTCTCCGACCGGATTGCCGTTCTCTACCTCGGTCGGATCATGGAAATCGGCCCTTCCGAGCAGGTATTCCAAGGCCCGCATCACCCTTATACCGAGGCGCTCCTGTCGGCAGTACCGGACCTCGACGGCACCCGAAAGTCGCGCATCCGGCTCACGGGCGAAATTCCCTCCGCCGCCAATCCGCCGTCCGGCTGCGTCTTTCAAAGCCGGTGCCCGCGAAAGCTTGGCGCGATCTGCGAGACGACCGAGCCGCCCTTGAACGAAGCGACGCCACTTCATCTCATTCGCTGCCATATTCCGGCAGCCGAACTTGAGAATCTTCAGCGTCGACCAAACTCGGGCGCGCGAGATTTGATTCGAGCCGAAAGTTCCTAGTGTTCTGTCCCGTAAGTTCGTATCATAATAATTGCATAGGTTTCGGGTATCCTGATCGAAGGAGATACCCGATGCGCACTAGACGCCCGAAGGCGATGCTGACGATTTCCAGCGACGAACGCACGCAGCTCACGGGCATAACACGATCGCGCTCGCTCCCTGCGGCGCTGACGCTGCGAGCAAAGATCGTGCTGGCCTGCGAACGTGAGCCGAGCAACGCCGTCGTTGCGACGCGGCTTGGCGTCGGCCCCCATACGATCGGCAAATGGCGCAATCGCTTCATCGCAAATCCGATCGAGGGGCTCTACGACGGATGCGTACCGGCAGGCCCCGCACGGTTGAGGATGAGGCTGTGGCCGAGCTGATCACCAAGACGCTCGCTCGCAAGCCCAAAGCTGCAACCCATTGGAGCGTGCGCGCGATCGTGTGGAAAGGCTGAACACGCAGGTCGCCAATACGGCGATACTGATCAACCGCCGAGGGGAAATCGTTTTGACCTACCGCAAAACACACCTCTGCGCCGAGTACAATGAGACCGTGGCTTACGTACCCGGGAGTGCAATCGACGTCGTTCCGATCGAGGGGATCAGGTCGGAGTCATGATCTGTTTCGATAGACACTTCCCTGAAGTCGCGCGGACGATACGGCTCAAAGGAGCAGATCTCATCCTACATCCCACGGCAACTACTTGGTTCAGTTCGCGGTCGACGCAGAACAGCATCAATACGGCCATGATGAGGATCGATGATTTGTCCTTAGCGTCAACCGGGCAAACGACGGCGGGGGCAGCGCACTGTTCGGACCTGGCGGTCAGGTGATCACGTCGCTGGCTCGGGCGAGGAAATGCCTTATTGCGATTTGGATCTGAGTTTGATTTGCGGATTCCTGCGGCAATACTCGACAAAGCCGTCAATCCCTGTGCCAGTACTCTGAATCCATTTAAGTGAAGTCAGCCGGGCAAGGACCTGGTCAGGGCATTGGAAGGTGAACAGCACGTCAACATCGGCAAGCTGTTCTTGGTCGAGCAGGCAGCCAGTCATGTCCTCGATGCGAAAATGCTTGCACAGCATGTCCACATACTCACGGCATTTCGGGTGGTAATATCACAACCTGAAGGCACGACCCGTCCGCGCGAAACACGTCGATGAGACAATAACGAGTTCCTTCACCTTTCTCGGCCAATTAGCTCTCCTCCTGTACGCGTGGTGCGGCGTCGCTCGTTCGTAAGCAACCCTGCGCGGAACTGTAAGGGACCGTCCAAGCTAAGATGCCGCACGCACCGCGCGGGCGGGTGGAAGTAACCGCATCGACGCAGCGTTTTGACACCGCGGCCCTTACTTTCTCAGCAGCTGTTAGAAAAGGTGAGCTTTCGGGTATGTCTTTGAGGTTCGGTTGTCAGTGATTATTCCCGGCCAATCGTTCCTGATTGTTGCCTTTCAGCAACCGCTTCTCGCGGCGCGATAGCTGAACACTGACTTCGGGTACGCTACCGACGGACCCCGGGCAACGTTTTCGAGAGGAGCGCGGTGGAAGCCTATCAGTGTTCCTCAGCGAGCCAATTGAAAGCGCAACATTCGGACATTAAGCTTGCTTGCAGAACACCGCGAGGACATCCAGCACGGTCTTCATCGGCACCGGCTCCCCAATCAATCGGTTGACGCTCTGAGTTGACGCACGAGCCGCCGCGAGCACAATTTGACCGGTGCTCGTGGCCGCCAAACATTTCAGCGGGGAGGGGGCGGCCCCTGACCCCTACCTGCAAAATTGAGCGCATCTTTGCTGCTGTGTGTTTCCTTTATTGTCGCTCCGCCTCTTCAACACCACACCAGTTTGTCGCAAACAGCGCCAAAGTCTTTGTTACACGGCGAAGAGAAGCTAGATTCACTCGTTCATCAATACCATGATGATTTTGAGATATCGGGCCATAAACAAGCGATGTAATCCCGCCATGCGCCGCAAACACCGCGGCATCTAAATAAGCAGTCACTACAGATTCTGGGAGTTCACTGCCCTCGTGAACTAGCTTGTGCGCCGTCCTAAGGCAGCCTTCAGCCTCACTACCTCGAGGCAATATGTAACCATCATTCAGATTGCCGACCCAGGTCAACGAGATTGAATTCTCGGCGCCGAAGGCAGGGTCGTTCAGGCTGATTTGTTTGATGAAGTTTTCAAATTCCGCAATGCGGTCTTCCTTTCTATCATTCGGATGGATCCCAATTCTGCCTTCTACTGCGCATTCACTGGGTAAACTTGCAATCCATTCCCCACCTGAGATAGTACCAATTGTAAGAGAAACAGGGTTTTCGATATCAGCGAAGTACGGTTGCTGACGAATTTCATCGATCCATTTACGCTCTAGGTCATGTAACCGCTCGATCAAGACCATCATCATTTTGATCGCACTCTTACCTAAAGCGGCTTGTCGAGGGTGTGCAGGTCGTCCGCGCGTGACAAGGCGGAACTTGAAAACGCCGGCATTAGCACGCACGAGGCGCTCCGCAGTGGGCTCGGCGCTGACAATTGCGTCGGCCGTAAAGCCTAGCGCGAGCGCGGTCGCAGCGCCATTTCCCGTGATCTCCTCCTCTACGACGGACTGAACTTGCACATCTCCCTGCAAAGCGAGGCCTGCGGCTTGGATCGCATCGAGCGCGAAGATTGACGCAGAGAGGCCAGCTTTCATATCTCCTGCCCCGCGACCGTAGAGCCAGTCGCCGTCTCGCCGCGGCTCGAACGGAGGAGAAGCCCAGCGTTCTACTGGACCAGTCGGCACCACGTCCAAGTGGGAGTTAAAGGCCAGCGATCGTCCACCGGGAGTTCGGCTTTTGCGAGAGCCTATGACGTTCCAACTGTCAGTATAATCAACAGTTGCGGGAGAAAAAGCCGGATGGACGCCTACAAGCGAGGCATCGGTTTGAAACCGCTTGACGAAATACCCCCGCTCTGTGAGCGCAGACTGAATAAAATCCTGCGCTAAGCCTTCTTGGTTGCGAAGCGTCGGATATCGAATCAACTTCCCGAGAAAATTGATCTGGTTGTCAAAGTTCCGATCAACCTCTGCCTGGATGCGCTCTTCAAAACTAGCCATTTCCGGTACCCGCTCCGCGCTTTATACGGCGAAGTCTCGCCGAGTGAGAATTCCATCGTACAGAATCTTCGAGCGATTTCTCCTTTGATTCGGGATTTTGGTGCACAAGTCGCGCATCGATAGCTCAAACTCGCAGAACTTCTGCGTTTAATTGATAGAATGCGATCAGCGGCATTGGCCTAGTGGCTCTGCACAGTGATTTTGACGTGTTGCGCGTCCGGCGGTCAGATTAGCTCCGGCAGGCTCTTGGGATCAACGAGGACCTCGATGCTGCGGGGTGTCCTTGGCTGCCGTCTGATTAGGCCAGCTCGTTCCAGAGTCAGCACCATCTGGTGAACCGAAGGCGGGCTGACGCGAAAATACTCTTGCATGTCGGTTTCCGCCGGGGCTCTGCGGTGCAGCCGCGTATAGAGGTGGATGAAGGCAAGGTATTGCCCCTGTTTGG
>NZ_AXAS01000071.1 GCF_000472925.1 Bradyrhizobium sp. Ec3.3 | reverse complement strand
GCGACCCGTCTGGCAGGCGCAACAAGGACAGAATGAGACCGCTGACTTCGGCCGAGCCACGAGCACCACCCTGTCGGTGTGGGGGAGGATCTGGACAATCGAAAGCTCGGGGGAAACCAGTGAGCGGAAGGCTTGAAGCAAGGCGAATCACGGGCGTCGACTGCGATCCTGACCTTATGCCCTTATTCGCACTGTCCGTGAATCCCGCAGCCTGCACCAAATGTGCGGAAGAACCCCTGATTGTCGCGCCATACGAAAGCGGGAAATGATGCATGCTTGGGTCGCTTGGTGCGAACACTGGGCGACCGTGCCATCGCCGAAGACCCTTTGCTCCTGGATCGCGAATATATGGCGGAGGCAGCCGAGTAGTCTTAGAGACCTGAGCTGGGCGCAGCTCATGCCGAACCAAAATCTTGGGACGACGCTTTCGTGCGCGGCAGGTAGACACGAGGCCACCGCCCGGCACTAGCCGCCGTTGACCGCCACGCCGCGACTCAAGCACGACATGGCCGGGTTTCAGGCGCGCGTCACGACGTTGATCGAGTTCATCGGGAGCCTGCCACGATGGCGACCCGCCATTGCCTTCTCAGCGGCCCATCGCATTCGGAGAAAGAAAGCCCTGTGGGTTATCCTCGGCGTTCCAATAGTCCTTTGTGGCGGGTACTTCGTCGCGCCACTCAATCTCCGTCGCGGTGTCGTAGTTTTCCCATCTGGCGTTCTGTCCTTCTCTCACGAATGCGTTCGTCCTCGCCCAGGCCTCAATGGCGCCGTCCACTGTGGCCTCATGTATGGTTGAGACTACCTCCTGCGCGCGCAAGCACGCGCGCGTGATGGGCCCTGGTTCGCTTCGCTTCGTGAGCGCCCTCATGCCTCCGATGTAGTCGCCGCGAAATACGGTCGGAATGATGACTTGCGCCTGGTTACCTCTCAAAAGTTCTGAAGTGAGGTGCAGGCGCGATATGCGTCCGTTGCCGTCATCGAACGGATGCACTTCCGCGATCAGACAATGGAGGAAGACGCCACGTGCGAAAGGTTCGGTGAGCCCCTGCAGGAGATCGTAGCCGTACTTCAGCGTGCCAACGACCAGGTCGGGCTGGACCATTGAGATCCCACTGACCTTGTTGTTGACTGTCTTGAACCTGCCAGGCTGCTTTTCGGGACGGGCGTCCATCAAGAGCGCATGACGCGCCCTCAGCATGTTCTCGAACTCCTGATAGTCAGCAGGCACCGCCGTCAGTGCGCGTTCGTCGGTGAGTAGCCGGTACGTTGCGATCACGTCGTGCCCGTCCGCGGGACGGTTGATAGGCGCGACGCCTTCGAAGACGATGCGCTTCGCCTCTACCACCGTAAAGTCGGTGCCTTCGATGAAGTTGGAAAAGTAGGCCTCGAGGAACGCGTTCGACTGTCTCACCCCTGGTCCTGGGATACGGGCCGATCAGGAAAAGATAGCAACTTGAGGTGCGCGAACAGCTCCTGCAGTCGGGCGCAGCAGTTTTTGTCGGCGCCCGCCCGTCTAATTTCCACAGCCTTGCTCGCGAAGCGCACTTTTTGCGTTCCGAGCAAACCGCCCATCAGGCGGTCGAGCTTCTTGAACTCTTCCTCAGCGCTAAGCTGAGGTGCGAGCTCCCTCGCTTCGTCGCGCATTTTATTGAAATTGTCCCGCCCGCCCGAGTCAAGCAGGGTGACTAGGTAGTCCTCGAATTCGGCATCGCTCAGATTTCGCTGCACTCCGCCCCGTGTCCGCGTGGGTTTGAGGTTCTCAAGTAGAGAACGTGGGCGGGACGGTGAATAGAACTCGGCGGTGATCATTGGACTGTCGCCAGGCAGAGCCGACGGCCCTTCGATTAGTCGAATTTCCATGCCCGGAAGTTCGACTGTCCGGTTGGAGTATGGCCCTGTGAGGAATACGTAAGATTTCCCGCCCTTCTCTGGCTGATATGGTCGCATCTTTGCGCCGGTGCGAGATGTCACCACCATTTTGGGAAACAGGTGCGGTAAGATGTACCAGATGTTCCGCCCCACGACGGCTTCGAGACCGTCTTTCAGATTTGACGTATAGACGCGCTCGACGATTTGCCTAAGTTCACCGGCCTGGGCGCGCCTGCGGATCTGCCGGCTGCCGGCTTGGTCGTCTTTTGTCGTGATGAGTATCTCGCCGTAGGTCGCCATAGCCGTGTCCGCTGCGGTCGAATAAGGAGGACGACCGTCCATTAAAGTCGGTTAAACGCCCATTTTGGTCCGCATTAGTCGAATTGGAACCCGCTTCCAGCTCTAATATTCGAGTATCCTGCCCATATTCAAGGGGATAGTCCGTAAAAATCGTTTAAGGTGCCGTTCTTGTCCGCAATGCTCGAATAGACCGACACGGACATATTCGAATAATACGGACAAAAAGTCAATAATATCTGACTTTTACGGACAATCCACCTGGCAAATCGACTGTGGCGGACGCCGCATAGGACTAGGCGGTTGGAGCGGCCCGCTTCGGCCCCAGTCTGATCGAAAGCCGTTCAATCAGATGCGGTTTGAATTCAACCTTCGGGACGAACACCGGAACCTCGGGATCGGGCTTGTCTTTGTCGTGTTTGGGATTGGCGCTCCAGTCATCCCGCTGTGGGACGTTCTCCAGCCCGACCACAAACATGTCGAACCCATCTTCCGCCAGTCGGAACCGCAGGAAGTTGTTGTACGCGCCGATCCGCAGCGAACTGAACGCATCGTTACGGTTCATCCTGAACAGCAGGCAGGTGATCAGCATGTTCAGACCAAACAGCGTGCTCCCGATCAGAAAGCAACGAACCGTCCGCCGGCCCAGCAGCTCTCAGTTCTATTGGTGACATGACGACAGTCCTCTCTCCCAACTGCTGGGTCGAGACATAGCCTGAGTCGCAAAATCGGTTGCGCATCAAATCCGCGTCGCCGCGCCGCCGTCGAGCCTGTGATCGGCCATCTCAAGGACGACCACCGGATGCGCCGTAACCATCTCAAGGGCCGCGACGGCGACCGCATCAACGCCGTGCTCGCCGCCACCGGCTACAACTTCAGCCTGCTCCGCCGCTGGCTCGCGGAACATTTACGCGGCCTGTTATGGATACTCTGTCGCCACCCATCGCAGCCACACCTTGCGTAAAAACGGTACTCAGAACGTTCTTCACAAACGACGATTTACAGTCAGCCCCCCTTCGTCACTCGGGAGACCCCCGCAACAGCGTCAGGCAGTGGGCCCGAAATCGTGTCCAACTCCGCTTGACCAGTGAAACGGCGCGTTCATCAGTGGTGAAGATCACGCCCTGCTGAACCGGCTCAATGCCAGCCGCGATCTCAACTAGCTTCCGGGCGGCGGTTGCCGCGCCCCACGGACAAACGACAGCTGTCCATAAGTCGGACGCCCCTTTCAATCTTGCGAGCGTGACGAACCTCTACCGGCTCCTTCGTCAAAGCCCACCGCGGACTTAGGATCGGGTAAGCGCGATACTCGCCCCATCGGTCGGAATAATGAGAAGAAGTTGGCGCTCGAGTGCCTATGCACGCAGAGCGTTCCTTCCAGCCAGCGCATCGGCGGCGTCCCAGATGCCTGCATAGATTTCATCAAGATCTGCCGCTGTCGCACAATACGGCGGCATCACGTAGATCGTATTGCCGAGCGGCCGTAGCAGCAGATTTCGATTCTTGAAGAAGGCGTGAAGCTTCGGACCGATGTCCGCCAGATAGCCCGCATCGCTCGTCTTCAGATCGAGCGCTGTAATCGTGCCGGTTCGACGAACGCTTCCGAAGCGCGCATCGCCCCGGAATGGCTCAATTGCCTGTTCTTGCATCGCGGCGATCGCCGCCACGCGTTGGCGAGTTTCGGGATCTTGCCAGAGGTCCAGATTGGCTCTTGCGGCCGCGCAGGCCACGGGATTTGCGGTATATGAGCTCGAATGAAAGAACGTGCGCGTGCGATCCTTCGAATAGTGGGCATCGAATATATCGGCGCGGCAGAGCGTCACCGCGAGGGGAAGCGCTCCGCCCGTAATTCCCTTGGAATAACAGACGATATCGGGTGTGACATCGGCCTGTTCGCACGCGAAGAGTGTTCCCGTGCGGCCCCAGCCCGTCATGACCTCGTCGGCAATGAACAGGACGTCCCATGCCTCGCAGATCCGCTTCATCTCTCTGAGCACCCAGGCTGGGTACATCAGCATTCCGCCGGCCCCCAATATCAGAGGCTCCACTATAAAGGCTGCCGGAATTTCGTTTCGACATGCAGACTCAAGGGCGTCGAGCGTGTCCTGCTCTCGACCTGTTGCGGGAAACGGGACGGAGGTGACGTCGAACAGCAAGGGTCCGTATGCCGCGTTGAACACGCCCCTAGCCCCGACCGACATCCCACCGATCGTGTCGCCATGATAGGAATGTTGCATCACGACGATGCGTATTCGCTGCTTGCCGATATTATGCCAATAGCCCAGCGCCATTTTTAGCGCGACTTCCACGCTTGTAGAGCCACTGTCGGAGAAGAAGGCATACTCGAGCCCGCGGGGCGCAAATTTCAGGAGCTGCGTCGCAACTTCCTCCGCCGGATCATGGGTATGGCCCGCAAAGATGATCTGGTTGAGCTTGCCGGCCTGTTCCTGAATCGCGCGCACAATATCCGGGTGACAATGACCATGCGTCACCACCCACCAGGATGAGATTGCATCGATGATACGGCGACCATCGGCGGTGTGGAGATAGGCACCATTACCCCGGACAACCCTCGTCATCTCGTCTTGAAGAGCGTGTTGCGTGAATGGATGCCATATCGGAGATTTATTCTTTGGCATACAACTTGAAACTATCTGCCCGGAATGAGGTTTTGAATGTGGCCTGCAGCGTGTCCGCGGTGAGGGGCGAGAGCCACGGCAATCGTCCCAGCCAACGCACCCGCCCCATCTCGCGGATGACGGTCTGAGTCTCGGCATTTCGTTCGCCAATGAAGGCCATCCCGAGAATGGGGATCTCACGCTTTCGGAGAGCCTCTATCGACAGTAGCGAGTGATTGATGGTGCCCAGTTCCGTGCTCGCGCAAAGCACGACTGGAAGGCGCCATCGCTCGAAAACATCAATGTAAAGTGTATCGCCAGTCAGCGGCACCATGAGCCCGCCCGCGCCCTCGATAACCAATGGCTGCCGACTAGTATCGGGCACATCGAGCGAATCTGCCTCCACGCGAACTCCGTCAACCTCGGCGGAATAGTGGGGCGAGGCTGGTGTTCGAAGGCGGTAGCGCTCTGGCAAGATGCGGTCGGCCGACAAGCCGCCGAGCCGCGCGACAGTCTCGGTGTCGGTCTCTCCATCGAGGCCGGCTTGAATCGGCTTCCAATAATTCGCGCCGAGAAGGTTCGCGAGCCCCGCGGAAAACACTGTCTTTCCGATTCCAGTATCTGTGCCCGTCACCACGATACGCGGAGTCATCGAAGTTCACCTTTTGTCTCCTCGGCCAAGGCATCGAGCATTGAGCATACGTCGTCTTCGAGGACGTTGAGCGTTAGCGAAACTCGCAAACGGGCCGTGCCCGCCGGCACGGTTGGCGGCCGAATAGCGCGGATGTCGAAGCCGCGAGCCTGCAGCGCCGAAGCAAGCCGCATCGCACCTGCGTTATCGCCTACGATGAACGGTACGATCTGCGAGACCGAAGGACTTTTCCAACCACGCTCTCTCATCTGCCGATGTGTGAATGCAACCAACTCGATGAGACGCTGCTGACGCTCGGGTTCCTGCTGCAGGATCAGAATAGCCTCTCGCACGGCGACGGCCGTCAATGGCGAGGGGGCGGTGGCGAAGATGAACGGACGGCACCGATTGACCATGAAGTCTCGCAGGACGCCGGACGCAGTGACGAGCGCCCCCGCAGCGCCCAGCGCCTTGCCGCAAGTATGAACGACCAGGAGATTTTCTCGCCCCTCGTAAGGCGCGGTAAGCCCTCGCCCCTTCTCACCGTAAACACCTGTGGCATGGGCCTCATCCACCATCAGGAACGCATCATGCCGGTCGGCAAGCGCAACCAGTTCTTGGAGCGGCGCAAAATCGCCGTCCATGCTGTAGAGACTTTCGGCAACGATCCAGATTCGCCCCACTCCGCCATTTGCCCGCCAGTCACGAATCGTGCTTTCGACCGAATCTGGGTCGTTATGAGCGCTTAGCCGAAAGTCCGCGCGGCCGGCCCGCGCGCCTTCATGAATGCTCGCGTGCACCAGAGAATCGAGAACGAGCAGATCGCCTTTCTGCGGCACCGTCGTCAGGACAGCAAAATTTGCGACATAGCCGCCGCCAAAGAAGAGCGCTGTCTCGGCCCCAAAGAACCTGGCCGCTTCAGCTTCCAGACTTTCGTGCTCCTCGCAATTGCCGCGCAGGAGCCGCGAGCCGCCGGCTCCGATCGGTGTGCCGGCCTCGATCGCTGCCAACACAGCCTTCTTCATGCGCGGCGCGCTCGCGAGCGCCAGATAGTCGTTGGACGTGAAATCGATTCCTGCACGCGGACTGAGGCTACGCAACCGGTGATCTTCTTTCAGGACGTTCAACGCCGAGGCATATCGGACAGCTTTTCCCGCGTGGATTGAGTTCATTTTGCAGCTCTGAGGGCATTGAAATCGCGCAAAATTCTCATCATGCGCGCAGAAAAACGGCTTTGAATGGCCGCCTGGCGATCAAACCGGCGATATTCGATTTTCTCGATCAACCACCACAACGCGCGGTCTGAATGTTTTTGCTTCCGCCTCGTCAAAGGAGGCATATGCAACGATGATAATTTTGTCTCCGGGCATCGCTAGTCGCGCGGCCGCACCATTCAGGCCTATGATGCCCGACCCCTGCGGCGCCTCGATCACATAGGTGGCGAAGCGCGCTCCGGTTTCGATGTTGTAGATTTCGACGCGCTCGTTGACCAGGAACCCTGCCGCGTCCAGCAGTGTACGATCGATTGAAATCGAGCCTTCATAGTGCAGATCGGCTTCGGTCACCGAGGCGCGGTGAATTTTGCCTTTCATCAAGGTAATTTGCATTTCTCACCTAAGCTTAAGGAGTTTGCAGCTCGCCGTCCTGCTTCGTTCAGGCAAGTCCAGATGTGATGCCGAGCCTGGTCAGCAACTTTGCGTCGCGGTCGGCTTTCGGATTTTTGGTGGTCAAGAGCACGTCCCCGATAAAAATTGAATTTGCACCGGCCAAAAAGCACAGCGCTTGCAATTCGTCGGTCATGTCATGGCGTCCGGCGGACAACCGCACGACGCTCTTCGGCATCATGATCCGGGCTGTTGCGACCAGACGCACGAGCGCGATCGGATCAGGACGCTCCGCGCTGTCATTGACTGGAACCCCCTTGACCTCGTTCCAAAGATTGATCGGCACGCTTTCCGGAGGCTTTCGAAGATTGGCGAGCAGGACGAGCATGTCGAGACGGTCCTCAACGCGCTCGCCCATACCGATAATGCCGCCACAGCAGATCTTGATGCCCGCCTCGCGCGCGTGCTCAAGCGTGTCTATTCGGTCCTGCAGCGTGCGGGTCGTGATGATCCTGCCGTAGAACTCAGGCGAGGTGTCGATGTTGTGATTGTAGAAGTTGAGCCCCGCCTCGGAAAGCTGTGCCGCCTGCTTCGGCGTCAGCATGCCGAGTGTGACGCAGGTTTCCATGCCAAGGTCTTTGACGGCGCTGACCATCTCGCAGACCCGATCGAGATCTCGGTCTTTTGGAGTGCGCCAGGCCGCAGCCATGCAGAAGCGGGTGGCGCCAGCCTCCTTGGCACGCTGCGCGGCGGCGACCACATCGGCGCGATCCATCAGACGACTCGCTTTCACTCCCGTCTCGTAGTGCGCGCTCTGCGCGCAGTAGCCGCAGTCTTCCGGGCAGCCACCCGTCTTGATGCTGAGCAGACTTGCTGTTTCGACGTGGTTCGGGTCGAAGTTATCGCGGTGAACGCTTTGCGCCCGAAACATCAGCTCGGCGAACGGTAGACCATAGAGCGCTTCGGCCTCGCCACGTTTCCATTTTTCGCCGACCTGCGCGAGCTCGCAACTTCCGTTCCGGTCAACTTCAACAGCAACATCCATAGTCCTCGAACCCATAATCATAGATAATCACGCGAATTATCTATCGTCATCGACATTGGATCGATGCTAATCGATGTGCTATCGGGGCGCACCCATTTTTCCGATAGATAATCTATGATGAGCGAAAACAGGACGACTGCTGGACGCATCGCCGAGTCGATTGGTGAGCGCATTATCCATGGCGCACTGCAGCCGGACTCGCCACTCCGGCAGGATCATGTCGCCCGGGAATTCAATTCGAGTCACGTCCCGGTGCGGGAGGCTTTTCGACAATTGGAGGCTCAACATCTTGTCGTGAGCGCACCTCGCCGCGGCGTGCGGGTCGCACCTCTCGACACGAATTCGGTGAAGGAAATCGCCGAGATGCGTGCAGCGCTCGAGGTGGTCGCGCTACGCAATGCCGCTCCAAAGCTCTCATCGATCCACTTGGCACGCATTGAACTTGCCCTGATTGAAGGAGACGATGCCAAGACGATTGAGGAGTTTGAGATGGCCAACCGGGCCTTTCACTACGCTCTGGTTGCGCCCTGTGCGATGCCGCGCCTGCTTGCCAGTCTCGACGAGCTTCAGCTTGCAAATTCTCGGCTTGTGTTCGCGATGGCGCGGACGGCCGGCTGGCGTCCACGGTCCAACCAAGATCACCGCCTGATTTTGCAGGCCCTGCGAAGTCGCAACCTTGATCAAGCCTGTAACCTGCTCGCGCGTCACATTCAGACCATCGAACGCCTGGCCCTTCCGACGTCCTGATCAGGAAGAGGCTCTTGGGAGTTCAGTTGCAGCCTGCGAGGCGCGACACTTTCAAACAATCGATCGTCAACCAGCGATGCAGCAGCGGGCGTTGCAAAGGGATCGATCCCAAGTTAGTTATGCGCCCCATCTCTGACAGCAATGCTAGATCCATCCATGATTCGTCACATCGTTTTGTTCACCGCCAAGGATGAGGGGCACATTGACGGGATCATCGAAGGCCTCTCGGTTCTCACGACCATCCCGCATGCACGCCGGCTCGAGGTTGCTCGCAACCGCAAGAGCGACCAGCTCGGAAACGACATCGACGTGATCGTCTATGGTGAATTCGACAACGAGGCGGAACTCGCAGCTTACAAAGCGCATGATCTATACCAGGAATCGATCAGGCGGGTACGCCCACTCCGCGAGCTGCGGTACGCGGCAGACTACAATGTATCAACCGATGTGCGTGTGCTCACTCGCCGCGCTGTGTCCACGGGCGGAGACTAAGCTCACCGCCGGTTTCACGAGCTTGCAGATTCCGATCGACGGTCGCTATTGTTTGGCGCGGGCCGTAAATCGCGGCGCGCCGACGCCACCCGCCGGTGACTGACAGCCCGATGCACGTCCGCGAACTGCCATGGATTGCCCCCGTCATAGCGATGCGGCGCCTCGCCCGCAGGCCTCATCTTACGTTTCTTGATAGCGCAGCAAGCCACGAGCTACTTGGGCGCTACTCGTATCTGACCTGCGACCCGTTCGGCACCTATATCGTCGCGGACGGACGGGCAAGTTGGAACGGACAAGTGCTGGACGACGCCCCCTGGGAAGTCCTCCGCACCCTTCTTGCGAGGTATCCGCAAGAGCATCGCCCTGATCTGCCGCCATTTCAGGGAGGAGCGGCCGGGTTCTTCGGTTATGATCTGAACAGGACACTGGAGCGATTGCCAGTTCCGGCAGCCTCCGGACATCGTTTGCCTCAATCCATCCTGCATTTTTATGACCTGGTTGTCAGCTACGATCACCGTGAGAAGAGGTGCTGGATCGCTTCTACAGGCTGGCCGGAAGAGGATCCCGCACGCCGCGCCGCACGTGCACGCCACCGAGCCGATGAGTTTGCAGCTCTCCTTGCCAACTCAAACTCGCCGCGGACTAACGCCTACGGCGCGGTCGGACCATGGCAATCGAATTTCAGCCGCTTGGGCTACATTGCGGCGGTACAGCGCGTCATCGACCTGATTCTGGCTGGAGACATTTTTCAAGCCAACATTGCGCAGCGCTTTAGCGCGCGCTTGCCGACCTCATTTGATCCAGTTGCCTTCTACTGCCAACTGCGGTCATTGAACCCAGCACCGTTCGCCGCGCTCCTTCGTTACGGCAATCTCACCATTGCATCGAGCTCGCCGGAGCGGTTCTTGAGGCTCGACGGACGACGGGTCGAAACGCGCCCCATCAAAGGCACGATCGCTCGCTCCACTGATCCCATGGACGATCAGCGTTGCGCTCAACTCCTGATCACATCCGACAAGGATCGTGCCGAGAACATCATGATCGTCGACCTCCTACGCAGTGATCTGTCACGTGTTTGCACTCCGCATTCGGTCGACGTTCCTGCGCTGTGCAATCTCGAAACCTATGCCTCGGTGCACCACCTCGTGTCGGTCGTAACTGGTGAGCTCGCAGCGGACCAGGACGCCATCACCCTCCTTCGCGCCTGTTTTCCAGGCGGCTCCATTACCGGGGCGCCGAAGGTGCGATCGATGGAAATTATCGCGGAAATCGAACAAGTCGCACGAGAGGTCTATTGCGGAGCGATCGGCTTCATCGCCTTCAGCGGCCACATGGATACGAATATTGCGATCCGCACTGTCACCATCGACGACGGCATGGCTGTATTTCACGCAGGTGGCGGGATAACGGCAATGTCGGATCCAGCGGCCGAATACGAGGAGACACTCGTCAAGACACAGCGAATGTTTGACGCATTTTGCGCCAATTCTCCCGGTGATTCGTGATTGTCATCATCGACAACTACGACTCCTTCGTCTTCAACATTGCCCGCTACTTCCGTAGGCTCGGTGAAGTAACGGAAGTGATCAGGAATGACGCGATTTGCATCGACGATATTGTTCGTCTCAAGCCGCGCGCCGTGGTCATTTCCCCCGGTCCCTGCACCCCAATGGAGGCCGGAATATCGACCTCGGTCGTTCGCGACCTTTCAGGTCGTCTCCCGATTTTGGGCATCTGCCTTGGGCATCAATGCATTGGTAGCGTTTTCGGCGGAACGGTGGCACGTGCACGTCGCCCCATGCACGGCCGGTCCTCATACGTTACGCACGACGGCAGAGGGCTATTCGAGGGACTCGCTTCGCCTCTTTGCGTGGGGCGCTACCATTCCCTTGTTGTGGAGATCGATCAGTTACACGCGTCGCATCTTATGGTAACTGCGCGTTCGGACGAGGGCGAGATCATGGCCCTTGCACATCGCGATCAACCTACCTATGGCGTCCAGTTCCATCCCGAATCAATACTGACCCACCAGGGCGAGGCTCTGCTTAGAAACTTTTTGCGGCTCGCAGAGTATTTCCAAGCGTGACGGCGGGCTTTCCTCTCGTACGCCTCCGCCGCAGTCAGGCGGCGGCATCCCCAACATTTCAAATCGTATCGCATTCTCGGCCATCTGGTTCGGCCAGCAGCCCATAGAGCGCGCTTTCAACAGCCGAGGCGCGCGCTTAGGACACGACCGGTCACCACCGCAACCTATATCCGGGCAGCGCTTTACGCGGTCTTTCCATCGTTTCGCTTTCCATGAAGCTGCTCCGCAGGATAAGCGCGTTTTTCGGTCTGTGAGGAGACGCATCGTACTCCAAAGCATCCGGTTCACTGCGACATAAAACAACTTGTATCTCACGCGGTGTCAGATTGTAGGCTTCCATACGCAACAACTGACCGCCTTGCTCAAGCGGGGAAGACCTTACACAAGCGCGCGAGAGAGAGCTTCGTGGATACGCTGGATGTCATTGGCGTCGGGATCGGTCCGTTCAATCTCAGCCTGGCAGCGCTGATTGAACCTACCCCGCTTCGCGCACTATTCCTGGAGAAGCGCGAGACATTTTGCTGGCATCCGGGACTAGCGCTTCCGAACAGCCACCTGCAAGTGTCGCCATTCAAGGATTGTGTGACATTGGTAAACCCAACCAGTCCCTATTCTTTCCTGAATTATCTCGCACAAAATGGGCGACTCTACAGTTTCATCAACAAACGCAACGCCTCGACCTCTCGGCGGGAGTTCACTGACTATTACCAGTGGGTCGCCCGCCAACTCGGCACGCTCCGCTTCAACGAGGAAGTGGTCGACGTCGCCCCCTTCAGGGACGCCTATCGCGTCAGTACGAGCACAACCACATACCTTGCGCGCGCCGTGGTGATCGCAGTTGGCGTCGAGCCAAAGATCCCCCGGTGCACTAAGCCTCTCATTTGCGACACTGTCTACCATGCGGCTGACTATCTTGATCGGGACCCACCACGCACGGATGAGCATGTGCTCGTGGTGGGAGGTGGTCAAAGCGGCGCGGAGATTGTCGAGCACATGCTCAATCGCTCCGATGTTCCCCGGATTACCTGGGTCACTTCGCGCTCGAACCTGTTTGCAATGGACGATACCAGCTTCGTCAACGAGGCCTATATGCCCCGTTACAGCCGGCGCTTTCACAGCCTGCCACTTCAGCACCGTCGTACCATCATTGAACGGGAAAAGCTGACCAGCGATGGCATTTCTGCCGAATTGTGCAATCGCCTCTATGACATTTTGTATGAACGAGACGTGGAGGGTGCGCTTCTTGAGAGCTTTCAGTTACTCTCCAGTGTCGTCCTGAAGCACGTCACGCCTCTCGACAAGCGCTGGCTTGTCGAGCTGACCGGTCTTTTCAGGCAGCAGCATCACAGTATCGTCGTTGATCGCATCGTGCTCGCCACGGGCTTCCAACCGCGCACGCCCCGCTTTCTGCGGTCGCTCCTAGGCAGCGCCCACATGGAGGACGACCTGCCCGTGCTCGGCCCGGACTACGCGGTCAGCTTCATGCAGCAAATGCCAGGACCGGTCTATCTGCAGAATCAAAGCCGTCTGCAGCACGGATTGCAGAGCGCAAATCTGTCGCTGGTGGCGTACCGCAACAGCCTCATTATCAACAGCCTCCTTGGGCAGCCGTTTTACCTCGATCAAACTGGGCAACTCCTGGGCGGTTACGAGAGTCCAGACGATGCAGAGCTGAACGATCTATCGGATGCAATGACATCGGCAGAAAACATGAGCGCGATCACATGAACGCGGCACGGTCCTCTATCTTGCGTATCGTCGATGTGCCCCCAGGAGCTGCGGACCGCCTCGCTAGCAGACTGCCCTACCGCGCCTCTGGACCATTTCTGCTCGCATCTGGTGTCATTGCTGCAGCCTATGGCACGAGCTTCGTACTGCCGGAATATGTGGAAACCCTCGGTATGGAGCGCGACGTCGCGGGCTCCATGATCTCAAGTGGCATGGTTGCGACAATCGTGTGTTGCTGCCTGGCAGGCCGTCTTGCTCAGCGTATTGGCATTATGCAGACGATGGCTGCCGCATGTTTGGTGATGGCACTGGCCATGGCAGCCTTTGCCGCCGCAGTGTTCGACGCGCGAATAGCGTATTTAGGCGGCATGCTCGTCGGTGTGGGATGGTCTGGGTTGTTCATCCTATCGCCGCTGCAGATCATCCGCCATCTACGCCCCACAGCCCGCATCCAGCATCTGGCGATCTTATCTGGCGCACAGATGGCCGGGCTTGGCCTAGCGGCTCCGCTCGGCCACTTTCTGGCAGAATACACAGGCTCAATGGCGATCATGTACGCACTGTTCGCCATGGCCTGCGCAATCGCAGCAATCTGCATAGGCGTGGCACGAAACGCCATGTTGAGCATCCCTTCGGTGCCGATGCCTCACATCGAGATCACCCTCACCACGACCATCGCCCTGCTTCGACACGCGACGGCCGCACCGATCCTCATGATCGCGGTTGCCGCCTGCATCTTCTCGGGGTTATCGACCTATCAGAGTGCCTATGCAGCATCACGTGACCTCAATCCCGACCTCTTTTTCCTAGTATTCACCATTACCAGCGTGGCGCTTCGCTTTTCTGTCGCCCATACGCTGAACCGAGTGCCCGTACACCGGCTTGCGCTCACGCTCTTTATCGCAACCGGCGCCTCGTTGACGTTGCTCTTTGTTAATTCCGGCGATGAACTGCTCTATATCCTGGCCGCCGCAATCTTCGCCACAGGTTACGGGCTCAGCTATTCCACCCTTAATGGAATGGCCGTCAATCTCGCCGGCGAGCGTGGGCTCTCCGTACCGGTTACCTCGCAGATCTTCACCTTAGCCTATTTTCTCGGGTTGTTCGGCTTTCCGTTCCTTGGAGGGCAGTTGATCCGCGAATTTGGCCTTGAAGCGATGTTGCTCACCCTATTGGGTGCGACCGCGTTTAATGGAGTGCTCGCAACCGCACTCCGACCAAAGGCAGGAACTGGCTCTCTGTAACACGAGAAAGGAGCTCGCAAAATGCTGACCGACGCACAAAAGGCGAAATGGCATCAGGATGGATATCTTCGACTCGAAGGCTTCTTTGATGCACCTACGCGCGACAGGATCTCTGGTTTTGTGGAGGACGTCGCACGCTGGGAAGTAAGCGTCGACAAATGGATGATGTGGTTCGAGAAGACCACAGATGATCGCAAGATCATCTCAAAGGTCGAGAACTTCCTGGACTACCATGATGCGCTACGCCAGACGCTGCTGGCTGACGGTCGCATTTGCACGGCGATCGAAAAACTACTCGATGAAGACACGCGGATGCTCAAGGAGCTGCTGATCTTCAAGTATCCCGATAGCGGCGGGTACCGCCCACATCAGGACATATATCACATCCCCCACAAGCTCCCGGATCGAATGGTGCATGCCATAGCAGCCGTTGCGATCGACGATTCGGCTCCTGACAATGGAGGTCTATTCTTCACTCCGGGGCGGCATAAGGAAGGAGTATTTCCCATGGATGCCGGCGGTGTCATCAACCCGGAAGTGGCCGAGAGCTTTGAATGGGAACCGGTGCCCTGGAAGGCCGGCGACGTGTTTGTTTTCGACGACTACGCGCCCCACTACTCACTCCCGAACAAGAGCGATCGCTCTCGCCGCACACTCTATTTGGTGTTCCAGCGGGCATCCACTGGCGGTCCTGATCGTGCCGAATACAACCGGATGAAGCGTGCCTATAACCCACCGGAGGGCAAGATCGCAGATCTCCAGGATCTGAAAACGCCTAACGGCATATTTTATCGTGAGTGATCGCAACTCTTTAGGAAAGACGACGTGTACACGAAGCAGATCGATCGCTCCCTGATGCGAACCGAATATGGCGTGCTGGTTTGTCGCTTACTGGAGCATTTGCCGGATGATCTCAGCCCCGAGTTCGGTGCCTCGGTCGTTGAGGTGACCCCCGGTGGCGCGGTCGATCTGCACGCGCACCATGAGCACGAATTATGGGTGCTGATTTCCGGTGAGGGAGAGTTCGAGGCCTCCGGGCAGATCCGGTCGGTCAAGGACGTGACTTTGTTCTACATGCCCCCGCACCAGACCCACGCTATCCGCAATCTGAGCCAGGAGAATACTCTGAAATTCCTCTCCATCTGGTGGGATTGACATGCGCACCTATTTCGTCTGTCCAGCTCCCCCCTGCCCCAATGGCAAATTGCATCTCGGTCACGTCGGCGGCGTATACCTGCTCGCTGACATCTTCGTGCGCTTTCAGCGTATGGCCGGCCATCGCGCGCACTACATCACGGGCGCGGATGAGCATGGCACGTATACGCTTCTAAAGGCGCGCAAGCTCGGTCAACCCGTTAGCGAGGTCGCGCAAAAGCACATTGACGAGATCCTGCAGTGCCTACGGGCGGTTCACATCACGCCTGATGTCTTTGTTCGCACGTCCAGCGAGATACACAAGGAGAACGCGCTAGCAATTTTCCGCGAGCTGCAGGAGGCCGGTTACGTTGAGGTCCGCCAAGGTGTCCAACTCTATTGCGAGCATTGCGATGAATTTGTCGCGGACTCGCTGGCAATCGGGAATTGTCTGGCATGCAATTCAGCGACCGACAGTAACTTGTGTGAGAACTGTGGCCTGGCAATTCGCCACGACACATTATGCAATGCCCGGCACACCACCTGCGGCCACAATCTTGTACTAAGGCCTGTTGAGCAGGCCGTGTTCGACACGCCCCGCCTCGCCCAGGCGCTGGACGCAGCCATTGGACAAAGCGCATGGCCCAAGGCCGTGCGGGAGAAGGCGCGAGCTTGGCTGGCCAGCGATGTGCATGGTTTGCCGATGTCGCGCCACTTCAGTCATGGTGTGGAGCTACTAACCCCAGAAGCCTTGTTCGGCCAAACCCTGCTCACATGGTTTGAAGGCTTATGGTGCTTCGACACCGGAATTCGTGAGCAATGCGCCAATGATTTTCTGGACGCCAAATCAACCATGCACGACCCTAGCACCCGCCTTATGTTTTTCATGGGCCAGGACAATCGCTTCTACTACACGATAGGTGTGACCGGCGCCCTGCTCGCGCGTGGCTATCCAATTCCCACAAACCACTCGATCCAAGATTTCTACAAGCTCGAGGGCGAAAAATTTTCGACCAGTCGCGACCATGCGCTATGGGCCGACGAGGTAGCGCGCGAGGTGGATCCCAATGGACTTCGCTACGCGCTCGCTCGAATTGCACGGCCATTCGGCACTGACGAAAACGAGTTTAATGTTGACGGGCTGGTCACGGCGGCATCACAGCTTCGGGTCTGGGAAGATGCATTGCGCCAATATGCCAACAACGCACGCACATTGGACACTAGACGTCTGAGATCTCGTTTGCGCATCCTGGCTCAACGTTACGCGGATGCAATCGAGGACCTCCGATTCTGGGATGCGCTTCATATCGTCGATAGGTACTTCGAGGTAGCCGATTTTGCGCGTGACAACAGCGGCATGTGGAACGCCATGGAACTCTCGCTGTTCCTGAGCCTACTGTACCCTGTGGTACCTGAACTTTCGATCCGATATGGCCGGCATTTCTTCGGTGCAGCATGGCAGCCGTCCTTCGGGAGGCTGGCAGCAAAAGCTGGCCTGCCACCAAAGATAGACTTCCCACGCCTCAGCGCCGCGGTACCCACGCATTTCATCGCAGCGTACAATGAGCGTTTTCGCAGGCGCCAGCTAAGTAAGACAGCAGTATGAATGAGCAAGCCATGAACTCGCCTGTCTCGACGCGCAGCTCCCTCGCTCAGGGCTTTGCACCGTTCAACTACTCAGCTGCGAAGCACGCCATCAATTTCGGATATGGGCTTCCCGATCCGACGATGTTCTCAGAGCTGGCCTGGCCGGACGCATTAAGCCAAAATACCGGCGTCGCCACCGCTGATCTGCTTCAGTATACGGATGCGGTCGGTTTACCCAAGCTCCGAACAAAGCTCGCACAACGCTATAATGCGCAGCATGAGGAGATTATCCTTACCACTGGTGCTTCACAAGCTTTGCAATTGATCGGCGATGCCTGGCTCGACCCGGGGGATGTCGTTTTGACCGAGGACCCGTCTTACCTCGGTGCACTGCGCATCTTTTCGATCGCGGGCGCCACCATCCTCCAGCTTGGGATGAGCGCCGATGGCGTCGATCTGAACGAACTTGAATCGACCTTGCGTCACAATGTCCGCGTGAAACTCTTCTACACGACGCCAGCATTTCATAATCCGACTGGGCGCCAGATATCGCGCGCCCATATGGCCCGCCTTGCAGCGATGTTAGCCCAGCATGGGGTGGCGTTGGTACAGGATCTCGTCTATTCGGAGTTGCCGTACAACGGTGTAGCTGATTGGCTGCCGCCAGGCGGCAACGTCATAAATATCCACAGCATCTCCAAGCTGGCTGGACCGGGATTGCGAGTGGGTTGGGTCCTTGCAGACTCGGATGTCATCACCAGGTTGGCACGCCTCAAATGCGACGGCGGCGTCAGCCCTATTGTCAGCAATATTGTTTTATCGTTGCTGCAGTCGGACGCACTTGATACGCACATTGTGCGACTACGCCAGCATTATCGTGCCAAGCGCGACAGCTTGAACACGTTGCTGCAGGATAGCCGGTTTTGCGAGCCGGACTATCTCCTTCCAAGGGGTGGTTTCTCGTTTTGGGTACGGCTCGCCGCTGGAGTTGAGGCTGAAGCTTTCATTGAGGCTGCGCGCTGCGAGCACGACGTGCATCTTGTGCACGGCCGTCATTATGGCCCACGAAGTGGGCAGCATGTACGCCTGTGCTTTAGCTACCTTCCGACGAATTTGATTGAGGAGGGATTAGCGAGATTGGATAAGCTGCATACAAAGCTGTACACGAGATCGCTACGGACGCTCGCGGAAAATGGCCGATTCGAACTGTGATATACCCCCGAGTTTTACCCAGTAATGACGCGCCGGTCCAATACGTCTGCGAGTTCGAGGGGTGGCTCCATCAACATGCGTTGTCAGGACTAATATGCCTTCCGAACGGGAGGGATGACTTCCAACGTCCGGCAACGACGGTCTTCGGTTATAAGCGCGGTTTGGGTGACGACTAATCGAGCAAAGCGTTCAGAACCAGGCCACAACAGCAGCGCCAGCTAGGCGAAGATTGGGCCGGGTCTATTGGCCAATCGCAGTGCCCAATCACGTTGGCCGTGCCAGTCTCGTAGCGATAGATATCAGCGGCCGAGATGGCCGTCGCCCTTCATGCGACCAGTCTACAGGGTCCGTGGAAGAGTGGCGCCTGAGCTCGCGTTTGCGCCAAAGACGCGGCGCTTCTGGCCGAAAATCAGGACACGGCGCAGGTTCGACAAATAGCTCCCGATCGACACAGGCGCGTTCGATGGAGTGGCCGGTGAGATCTCGGCGGCATTCGATAATGCCGCCGAGCTGTTGACGTCATCCGGTTGCCCGGCAGCGCCTTGCGTTCCGCACGAGCTGGCCTCATGGGCACCGCCGGCGGATAATGGCGGTGAGTGCATGACGCCGAACATAGATAACGCTGAGCTTCTTCCTGCCGATGTACTCGATTTTATTTCAAGTGCTTCCGCGCGGTGCTTCTACCCTTGCGGCGCGCTGACTACCGTCGGTGTCCGAGCGCGATGCCCAATTTTCGCGCCTTCTGACGCAGCGATCCGGTGGTTCGCTTTGTAAGCCTCGCGATTTTTGCAACGGGTGTTTTCGCCCTCGAGTGTGCGCGCAGTTCCTTTACGTCCGTCTTCGTGTACTCGCGACGTACAATCTTCTTGTTCAGCGTCTTGGCCATAATAACTCCCTTGGCATTTCTGAGCACGCATCTAGCAGGGATAAAGTGGAACTGCCAAGCATGCGTGGGTTGCATGCGCAAGGCCTCCTGAACCCATCGGATATCCGTCACTTTTTCCAAGCTCAGGAGCGGCCCATCTAGATCGAAGCTAATCTAGCTGCTGGCCACGCGAATATGTCACTGGTAAGTATAAATCTGGGCCTTACACATTGATTTGCACGGACGCAATGCTGAACGAGCGTTGCGAAGAGTACTCGAGAAGCCCGCGCTCGATTCGGCGCCTCGCGCTGTCCAGGTCGCCAAAAACTCCGGCCAGCAATTTCAGGCTGGTTTGCGGGATCGTAGGGGCGAAGCTCGCTTAAGCCTACGCGTCCAGCCAGCCGATCTTGCTTTTCAGGAATTGGAAGCCCAGCACCTGAAAGCCAGCCTGCTCCTTGTTGTCCCGGCCATAGCCATGACCGCCAGCATCCGGCTCGTAGAGATAAGCCTCATAGCCCATCGCCTGAAGCTTGGCGACCATCTTGCGAGCGTGCCCGGGATGAACGCGATCGTCCCGCCGCGTCGTGGCGATCAGGATCGGCGGGTAGTCTTGCCCGGGCTCGGCGATATGGTAGGCGGAATAGGTCTTGAGCCATTCCCATTCCTCGGGCTTGTCAGGATCGCCAAATTCCGCGATCCAACTCGCGCCCGCGAGCAGCTTGGTGTAGCGGCGCATGTCGATCAGTGGGATGGTGCAGAACAGCGCGCCGAAACGCTCAGGGTACCGGGTCAGCATATTGCTGATGAGAATGCCGCCGTTCGATCCGCCCTCGGCCGCGATCCGTTTTGCCTGTGTGACGCCGCGGCGGACAAGGTCGGCCGCAACGCTCGCGAAATCATCATGGGAGAGCCGCTTGCCGGCCAGCCGCCCAGCATCGTGCCATCGCGTGCCGAACTCACCGCCACCGCGCAAATGTGCCTGCACCGTGGTACCCCCACGCTCGAGCCACAGCTTGCCGAGCGCGGAATTGTAGTACGGCTTCACTGAGATGCCGAACCCGCCGTAACCGCTCATATGGACGGGCGCTTCGCCCGTCTCCTGTTTCGGGCCGGTCTGGACATAGGGAATGCGCTCACCGTCGACCGAGATCGCCTCATGCTGAGTGACCACCAGACCATCAGCAACAAAGGTCTTCGGCGCCTCCTTCAGCACGGCTGGACTGGCGACACCCTGCTCCAAAAGCATCAGTAACGGAGGCGTGAGCGGATCCTGGATCTTCGCAAGCAGGTCACCATTGCTCTCGGATGGATCGCGATCAAGTGGCCAGACATCAACGACGCCGATATCGGGAAGCGCATTCAGCCGCTCGCGGTTCCAGGTGGAGGCGGATGGCGTGCAGATCCCGAACACCGGCCTTAGCTCGTCGAGGACGGAGAGTATAAGCTTGCCGGCGGACCAAAAAAATCCCTGCAGTGCTCGCCGCGGGCTTGCCACAAAAAGGACCGCGAAATTGCGCTTCCCGGCAAGAAAGGAGCTCAACGATATGCCGATCAGGGTATCGGCCGGGTAGATCACTCCGGCGATTGTCGCAGCCGAGCGGAGCTTGACCGCGAGCCAATCCTGATGCGCCTGGAGCCAGATATCGGTAGGAAGGTCGAGCTTGATCTTCGCCCCTGACTCGGTTCCAAGCCATGTGTGGGAATTGAAGAAATCCAGCTGATCGGTGAACCAGACGGGTTTTTCTTGGCCGGTTCGATCGATCGTGCAGCCGACGCCAATGCGATCGGCGGTCGTCTCAAACACCACGGCCGCTCGTTCGATGGGGTCACCGCGGCGCCACAATCGGACGGTCCGGGCATAGCCCGAAACTGTCGCCATCCCCTCGCCATAGGCGCTGGACACCAGCAGCTTGTCCTGATCGACCCAAGTGGCACTGCTCTTCCCTTCCTCAAGCACAAAACCATTGGGCACAAAACTCTTCGTGGCCATGTCGAACTCGCGCAGCGTCACGGCATCGCTGCCGCCCCGTGACAGAGCGAGTATGACTTGCGAGCTACCAGGCAGCATGGCGATCCAGCTTACAAGCCAGTCCTCGCCTTCAATAGCCGCGAGCCGATCCATATCGAGTAGAACGTCCCATGACGGCTTGGACTTTCGAAATTCTTCTAAATTGGTTCGACGCCAGAGGCCCCGCGGATTATTAGCATCTTTCCAAAGGTTGTAGAGATGGTCGCCGTGCCGGCTGACATACGGTATATTGTCCGCCCGGGCGTAGATCGAAGCCAACTCGTCGCGATCCTGCGTGAATGTCGCTCCGCCGAACACCTGCAAAGTTTTGCCATTCTGCTGCTCGACAAAGTCAAGTGCCCGCGAGCCCTCCATCTCTTCCAGCCAGAGATAGGGATCATCATCTGGAGCGGAGAGCGATGGCTTTCCGTGCCCTGGCGGCTCTGTCGGCGAAGTTCCTTCAACCACAAATCACTCCAATGTTAGCATCAACTGAGCTTTTGACGCTGCCAATGCCCACATTATTTTGACTCCAGCCTACAACCTGACGCGCCAGTCACTTCAAGCGCTTCTTTCCCACCACAGCACTGCGATTGTCGACGGCTCAGGGCCTTGCACGGCCTGAGGCGCGTAATCTTCTGCGCATTTGGATAGCAGGCCTATGATAGCTGTTCGGATCGCCGCCATATTTGAATGGGTCACGGTCTGGAGACTTAGGGGATGCGGGGCGTGCTTTGCATCCCTTGCTCGAACGCGGCGAACAGCCGCTTTCGAAAGTGACTAAGAAACACGAAATAGCCGTAGCAGGAGCGCCGACGACGCTGATCGAGGAGTGTTTCGCCGCTCTTCGCGTCTGCGATCAGGTGACGGGTTAGCGGTCCTCTGCTCGAGTTGATCGAGCGACTGCCGCGCCTCAGTCATTCTGTTACATCGAGACCTCACCAAATGATCGGGACGAGAGCTGAAAGCAACGTCTTCTATATCAGGTGGCTTGCGTCGTGAAAATATAATGCTCAGCGACTGACAATCGATCCGCTCCCAATGCTCAGCAAAGCCGGGCCGCACGACCATGCCGCAGGTCTCATCCCGCCGATTTTTGAATCGCTCATCGCGAGGCATGCTTCGGCGGCTGGCGGCGTCAATCCCAATGACCAGGTAAGATGTTGGAAGTCCGGACATGCCAACTCGAACCACCGGCGCATCGAGAGATGAAGCGTGTTAGAGCACCACGAAACCGATTCGCCGTAGGACGCACCATCGTCCAAACTCACGCAAGCACGGCGCGAGGGGGCGTCACATAGGCGCCCATCTTGCCAGTCGTATGAGATGGCTACGCCGATGTCAGAAATCCAACAAGCCTCAGCATTCTTCATTTGGAGCCTCCGCTAGCACGGGCGTTCTCGCGTCGGGCAAGCTGCGCCGCTATCGGCACGCCCTTTGCTGGGATGAGGACGAAGGCCCCGCAGCCAATGTTGCTCGCACCGCACAGCGCCAGGAGTTCATGGTGAGACCTGCTCGTTATCATGTCGTTCAGGGGATAATCACAGGAGCTTTCCTTGGTTGAACCTGCGCTCTCTGCACACGGTCAGCGGCTCTTTGTTGATAATCATCGAGGCATTTGGCCGCATAAGCTGCATCACGGACGCATGTGAAGGACCGCGAGGCTTTGATCGCGTGATTTTCAGACCCTGCACCGCCACGCGGCCTAGGCAAGCCATTTCCTGAAAGCGGAGTCAATCCATGCTTGAAGTGAAGTCCATAGGCCAAGCAGCTTCCCAGATTCGATCATTACGATTGATCGCTCTTCTATACGGCTTGCTCGCTTACGCGGCTTTTCTTGTCACCATTGTCTACACTGTCGGCTTCGTAACCGGCATAGGCGTGCCAAAGACGATTGACACGGGGCCTTACACGTCCGTCGTCGACGCGCTTTCCATAAACATGTTGTTGATGGCTCTGTTGCTCCAGCACACCGGCATGGCGCGCAAGTGGTTCAAGAACTGGTGGACACGATATGTTCCGAACTACATCGAGCGAAGTACTTACGTGCTAATCGCGAGCCTTTGCCTGATGTTGCTATTCTGGCAGTGGCGGCCGCTTCCGGCAATTATTTGGCACGTCGAGGACCCCGACGTATCCGTAATGATTGGGACACTATCATTCATCGGCTGGACGCTGGTGTTCGCCAGCACGTTTCTAATCGATCATTTCGAATTGTTCGGACTACGTCACGTCACCGCCAACCTCAGGGGGCGCGGCATACCGGCTCCGCAGTTCCGGACGCCGCTGTACTACAAGTTCGTGCGACATCCCACCTATCTCGGCTTCATCATCGCGTTCTGGGCCGCGCCGGCCATGACAATCGGACATCTACTGTTTGCAGCAGTGACCACCACCTACATCTTTGTCGGAATTTTCTTCGAAGAGCGGGATCTTCTCCAGCTATTTGGGGAGCAGTACGGCCAATACAAAAAACAAGTCAGCATGCTCATCCCGTGGCGCAAATTGGACCGGTAGGAATCAGATAGAAAAAGGCAGTCGCTCCCGAAAAGTGCATCGCCAGGTTCACGATCCCATCGAAGACCTGCGAGCGGCGCTCCATCCATCTCAGACATCGCTGTGTCCGAAGGCCGAAGACGCACCGATCATCGGCACTCTGACGTTCGCTGCTGCGCATGCAGCAAAGCATTATCGAACTGCTAGTCCGGTTCAGTATAGGGAATCACTTCGGCGCGCGCGGCCCTGTCGGTACGATTGAGGCGGTGATGACCCACCGCGCAGCACTCCATGAACCAATTGCCGATACAGCACGGCATCCTCGCCGCGCTTATCCTCTCACAGATGGACACGACAACTTCGAGGAAAGCACACGAGTTGTCATTGACATCTAAATTCACTCGCGCCGCACTCCAATTGTTGTCCATCACCGAAAGCATACCGTGGCCGTCCTTCGTCAACGAGCTTCGACCCACGGCCACCAATTACATTGTCGAAACTCCTGTACGTATCTGATACAGATCGCTGCGTTCATTGTTAGTGATATTCTAGCGTACAACCTCACGCAGCGTCAGAATCAAGCCGATTCTTTGAGAGTGAATGTTGCGCCGCAGTTACAGCAATTCGCGTTGGCGCTGTTATGACGCGCGCGGCCGGGGGCCCTCTAAAGGAAGAAGCTCGAAATGAAGAACATGTTGCTTATGACTGCGAGCATCGTCGCACTCAGCGCTGCGGCGCCTGCATTCGCTGCGGATCTCGCTGCACAGCCGGTCTACACCAAGGCGCCTCCGCCGCCCGGACCAGTCGCGGTCGCTCTCTACGACTGGAGTGGTTTCTATGCTGGTATCAACGGCGGCTGGGGTTCGAGCCACAACTCCTGGGATTTCGCTGGCACGACCCCTGAGGGCTCCCACAATGCAAGCGGCGGTACGGTCGGTGGGCAGATCGGTTATCGCTGGCAGGTCGGCCAGACAGTTCTTGGCGTCGAAGGCCAGGGCAACTGGGCCGATTTCAACGGCTCCAATGTCAGCACGGCCTTTCCGGCCAACAGCAATCACACGAGGATCGATTCGTTCGGCCTGATCACTGGCCAGATCGGGTATGGCATCAGCAACGTGCTGCTCTACGCAAAAGGGGGCGCCGCCGTGGTGAGCAGCGACTACCAGATCAACTCCGTTTCGCCAGGCACGCAGCTTGGCAGCGCGGACACCACACGTTGGGGGGGCGTCGCTGGTGCGGGGCTCGAGATCAACCTGACGCCGAACTGGTCAGCTGGTGTTGAGTATGACCACGTATTCATGCCGACCAGCGACGTGAGCTTCGCTGCCGCTGGAGGTGGTACGCTCGGGAACGATCGCATCCGTCAAGATTTCGATCTCGTGACCGCGCGGCTCAATTACAAGTTTGGCTGGCCCGTGGTCTTCAAATAACGATCTTCTCACCTGCAATCGCGATCGAGAGCTCCGACCCTTGGGCCGGGGCTCTTTGAGCTACTCATCTGGGTGCAGGCACCTACGTGCCTTCTGGGGGAGTTCGCTGGTTGATCCCGGCGAGCGCCGTAAATATTCACCAGCACAGGCACAGCTGGTCTGCTGGCGACAACCGAATGAATGGCAGCGAAATTCGGTCATAGTTACGACGTAATAGACGTCCGCGGCGATTCATCGCGACATGCGCAGCGTTGAGGCCATACCGCCGCGAGCCACGCTCATTCTTAGATTTGGTTCACCACATTCATGGGAATTCATGCGAGCGGGCGCGGCAGCAAGCTAGGCGACCATCGGCGTTGCCAACGCAGGCGCCGAAAATTCAATAAGACCAAGGCGAAGTGCCTTTACCAGGCCTTGAGTCCGGTTCGCCGTGCCGAGCTTTCGTATTGCGTTCTTAAGATGAAAATTCACTGTATTCTCACTAACATTCAGTATCTTACCGATTTCCCAGGATGATTTGCCCTCCGCCACCCATCGTAAGCAATCCTTTTCGCGCTCCGATAGGGTGACTTTCTTATCGCAGGCACTGTCGGTGGGCCTTGCGATATCCGCAAATGCAACATGGAAGTGCCAAGCCAGCGCGTTGAGACGCTTCACATTTCCCTGAGGATCGGCATCATCAAAACGGGACGCGAATGACACCACAGATATTCGGCCTGATGGCCCAAATAGCGGCACGCTGATGCCACGCTTCAGGCCTGCCTCTCTGGCCTCCTCTAGTACGCGTTGCTCACATGCCTGCAGCTGATATTCTTTGGCGAGTTCATCCCATAGAAATGGTCCCGCAAACATCGGTGTCCGCCGGACCACCGGATCGACGGTATAGTATTTTCGTTCCAAATAGCGCTGACACCAGTCAGGCGGAGCCTTGATGGCCACCAGAGGCGGTGGGCACCCCGGTAGACGAAGCGGCTCCGCGAACGTGAGCGCTCCGTATGCGACCTCAGTGAAGCCCTCTTGGCTTGCACAGTTCACAAGGAGATCAAACAGCGCTTTCAAAGATTGCGTTTGGTTTGCGCATTCGACGAAGCTAAATAGATTCATATGGCGCCTCACGCGATCGCCAGAAGGCCGCTTATTGCGCCGTCGACTGAACCTGTTTCAGACGCGATTGGCTCGCAACCTGTTTCCGCTCGCAATGCGATCGCGCGAATACCGCGATAGCCGCGGACCGCAAGCGGCTCTCAGCGCAGGTAAGATCTGCCTACGATGCCGATACAGGCGAAGTCGGAACGTCCGCGCGTTTGCGCCGGTTTGGATCGCGGAGTCCACGTAGTTCCCTCGACGCCCGACCATTATGCGGGATACGCTTGGCCGATATTCCGCCCTAGAGTGAATGGCCTTGACGGTCCTGCGATCCGCCGGTCGAGCATCAGCTGGTCGCTCGCGCGACGAGACTCTCCGCCCCAATTTTGCCCAGCTGCGTGAGCTGCAGTGCGCAAGTCCGCCTGATGCCCGTCTCCGGCTGTTCAAACTTACGATTGACGATCTGCTTGCAAGCGAAGATAAGCTCGGCCGGATTATATCTCCTGCAAACTCTTGAGGATCGCGGCCGCCGGCGCATAGCTGACCGGCAGTGAGCCGGCGTCGGCGAACACGGGATCGGCGAAGAGCACGGCGGGCTCGGATAAGGACAGCGCCCTGAAAAGCCAATCTAGTCCGTCTGCAGGTTTTACTGTGAGGAAAGTGATTTCGCCGTCGAACTCCCCTTCCAACAAGAGCCGTTCGAGGCGATCGATGACTGTCACCGCTCGGGCGCTCGCTGATATTGGTGAGAGGCCGCACGCGAATTCGAGCGGACTCGGGAACCTGTTTTATGCAGATGATGCTGTGCACGCACTTCTCCAAGAACTTTGCAAGGCTCTGAGATGAGTGCAGCAAGTGTCATACCACTCGCGGCCAACGCGAAACTTCGCCATCAAGACAAGCACTTGAACGGATCGCCAGATTTTACCGACTTGAAGCACTGCGACCTACGTCGGAACTGCGACAGCGCCGTTTGCGTCAGCCCCGACATCCGTGGAGCAAGACGCGGCATACGAATTCCTTCTCGCACTCCCAAAAGCCGACCACTCAAAGCTGAGGGCTGCACGCTCGCGAGCGGTCCTTTTCACTGTTGTCGACATCCAGCGCTTTGTGCTCCTGTCAACTACCAGCGCTAGCAATTGATCGAGATCAGGCAGACGTGCCAATCAGAGCCTAGTCAAGGCAGCGCAGGTCACGCCTCCTAGGATACTTGGCATGCAACATAGATCTGTTCGCGCAACCGAACCCGATCGAGGTGCGAACTCGCCACCTGCCAATATATTTCGACCTCAGATTTGCTCGAACCATGACCTCTCCTTTCTTGTGGAAGCCCATGACGGATCTTGTGGAAGCCCATGACGGATTTTCGGGAGCAATCGCCCAGCGCGCAGGTTTCAAAGCTCTCTGGGCGTCAGGCCCGTCAATTGCGTCCTCTCTCGGCTTCCGCGATGCCAATGAGACCTCTTGGAGCCAACTCGTCGACGTGGTCGAACGCATCGTGGACTCGTGCAAGCTACCGGTGCTCGTTGCCGGCGATACCGGCTTCGGAAATTTCGACAATGCGCGTCTCTTAGCACGCAAGCTCCGGCAACGTGGGGCTACCGGCCTAGCACTGCAGGACAGCTGTTTTCCGAAAATGAACTTGTGCGAGCGGCCTGCCCTCGCCGACATCGGTGAGTTCTCCGGCCGTCTGCGAGCAGTGGGGGATACAGTTGGACAAGAGTTGGTTCTCGTCGTAGGGGTTGGTTCTCGTCGTAGGGATCGAAGCGTTGATTGTCGGTCGTGAAATGGACGAAGCGGTTTCGCGCGCTCACGCTTGCGCCGACGCGGGGGCTGACGCGATCCTCATTCACTCGCGAAAAAGCACCGCGGACGATATCCTTATTTGCGAGTGCTTGGCAGACTCGATTGCCAATCGTGATCATCCCAAAAAAAACTACCGAACGCCAGTCTCTGCATATCGCGACGCGCGCATCTCCACGGTGATCTGGGCCAATCACTCCATGCGAGCTGCAATAGTGGCCGTGCACCGGGTCTGCGGTCGCATCATGGCTAAGGAAGGCATTGCGAGTATTGAGCCCCATATTGCGACGCTAGACGAGGTCTTCGCCCTATTGGGGTACGACAAACTCATCCGAGCAAACGCGCTGTATCTCCAACCGAACAAAGGTAATGGGTTCTTATGCACAAGACGGTCCGCTTGTAACAGTAGTTCACTTTGCTCGACGGAGGCAAAGACGCGAGACAAGTTAATTTCGCCGTCAGAAGCGATCCAGCATCGAAGCTGAGTTGTGTCTGTTCAGCACCGGAATCTCTTTGCCAAAATATCCGGCAAGCCTTCCGATCAGTGCAGCAACGATTACATTTATTTCGAGGGAGAGCGCTCGTGTTGGCGCACCGGACAGCCTTGGTAGAATTGTGGGGTCGCACTGCAACGAGGACCGCCGCGAGGCAGGGTACTACACGCGGCGAGGACATTATCGATTTGACCGCAGGAGAGATCTGGAGCGAACTCGCTCCGTCGGTGCGCGAGGGTGCGATCGCAGCGATTAATGGCAATCTCAACCGCTATACCGATGCGATCGGATTGCTGGAGCTACGCCATGCGCTTGCGAGCAAGGTTTCCGCCGAGACGGCTCAGCCATGGTCAGCAGACGAAATCGCTGTGACGAGTGGCGCTAAGCAAGCGCTCTTCAACGCGGCGATGGCTCTTCTAAATCCCGGCGACGAAGTACTGATCCCCGCCCCCTACTGGACGACATTCCCCACACAGATCATTATTGCTGGCGGCGCACCGATTTTTGTCGAGACTCGGCACAACAGTTATGTGCCTATGCCGACAGATCTCGCCGCGGGCCATCACGTCAAGAACCAAGGCGATCATGGTCAACACACCGAACAATCCGACGGGCACGGTCTACGACCGCGACACCCTTGCTGGTATTGCACAACTCGCGAGGGAACGGAACCTCTGGATAATCTTCGACGAATGCGACGGAGCTTTTGCTCATCCCCCACATACCCATCACCCCATCCTATCGGTGGCGCCCCAGGCACGCGACCGCACATTGATCGTCAATTCATTTTCGAGGTCCTTGGCCCTGACCGGTTGGCGCCTTGGCTATATTGCTGGACCCAAAGCTTTTATCAGTGCGGTTAAGGCGCTACAAACCAATACAACATCGCATCCCAATGTCATTGCGCAGCATGCGCTGCTGTATCATCTGAGGTCCGGCGATTCAGCCTTCGAATTGGCATTGCAGCGCCACATTGCGGACGCGCGAACACTTGGACTCTCGATCTTTTCAAAGCTGAGATTGGTACCGCCGCCCGCTGCCCAAGGCGGATTCTTCTTCTACCTCGATCTCTGCGGGCTTCAGCGGCGCGCCACCGGCGATAGCGGAGAATTCAACGCCGACGACGTCGTCAAGGCATTATTGATGAACGCTGGTGTCGCGACAGTCTCGGGCACAGCGTTCGGCGACCCTACAGGTCTCCGGCTTTCCTACGGCATTGAGCTTGAAATACTTGGCAGGGGCTTGCGTCGCCTGACCGCAACTCTGAACGAGTGGAGCTGACTTTTGGTTTCACGAGCGCCGACACGAATACAGGTTTCTTCGACCGCAGATTCAAAGCGGACCTTGTGCTTGCGGCGGGATGCGGCTCGCGCTTGTGTGATCGCCACTAGATCCCGATCTTCAGCGAGAGATCGAGGACGACCGATTGACAGAAATGACTCAAAACGGCCGCACTCTGGATGCCGCCAGGGACGTGCTGCGCAAACACAACGGGCTCTGGTTTTACGACGAATCCTACGTCATCTCGCGCCGGCGTGANTGACATAATCCAAAAGTAAACATCGCAAACGACCGCCCAACGGGGCGGGACAAGGGGTTACTGATGCGAGCGTCCTATCTCTTCACCAGCGAGTCCGTGTCTGAAGGCCATCCGGACAAGGTCTGCGACCGGATCTCCGATGAGATCGTCGATCTGTTCTACCGCGAAGGACCGAAAGCAGGCATTGACCCGTGGCAGATCCGCGCTGCCTGCGAAACGCTTGCGACCACCAACAAGGTCGTGATCGCGGGCGAGACCCGTGGTCCCGCATCGGTCACCAACGAGCAGATCGANAGCGTCGTGCGCGGCGCGATCAAGGACATCGGCTACGAGCAGGAAGGTTTTCACTGGAAGACCGCGGATATCGAGATCCTCCTGCATCCGCAGTCGGCCGACATCGCGCAGGGCGTTGACGCGCTCCAGCCGGGCGAGGTCAAGGAAGAGGGCGCGGGCGACCAGGGCATCATGTTCGGCTACGCCACCAACGAGACGCCCGACCTGATGCCGGCGCCGATCTTCTACGCCCACAAGATCCTGCGGCTGATCTCCGAAGCGCGCCATTCCGGCCGCGAGAAGATCTTGGGCCCGGACTCCAAGAGCCAGGTCACCGTGCAGTACGAGAACGGCAAGCCGGTTGGCGTGCGCGAGATCGTGGTCTCGCACCAGCATCTGGTCGAGGACATCTCGTCCAAGCAGATTCGCGACATCGTCGAGCCCTATGTGCGTGAGGCGCTGCCGAAGGACTGGATCTCGCCGAAGACCATCTGGCACATCAACCCGACCGGAAAGTTCTACATCGGCGGTCCCGACGGTGACACCGGCCTGACCGGCCGCAAGATCATCGTCGACACCTATGGCGGCGCGGCCCCGCATGGCGGCGGCGCGTTCTCTGGCAAGGATCCGACCAAGGTCGACCGTTCGGCGGCTTACGCTGCGCGCTACGTCGCCAAGAACATCGTCGCGGCCGGTCTTGCCGATCGCTGCACGCTCCAGCTCGCCTACGCCATCGGCGTGGCGCGTCCGCTGTCGATCTACATCGACACCCACGGCACCGGTAAGGTGTCGGAGGATCAGCTTGAGAAGGCCGCAGCAAAGGCGATGGACCTCACCCCGCGCGGCATTCGCACCCATCTCGATCTCAACCGCCCGATCTACGCGCGCACCTCTGCCTACGGCCATTTCGGCCGCACGCCCGACAACGAGGGCGGCTTCTCCTGGGAGAAGACCGACCTGGTCGAGCCGCTGAAGCGCGCGCTCTGATCACCAATGTCATTCCGGGGCGCCGCGCCAGCGGCTAACCCGGAATCTCGAACCGCTGGATTCCGGGTTCGCTCATTTCACGAGCGCCCGGAATGACTTTTTCAAACAACAGGAAGCTCGACATGAACGCGAAGCCCGGCTTCACCGATTACATCGTCAAGGACATTTCGCTGGCCGATTTCGGCCGCAAGGAGATCTCGCTCGCCGAGACCGAGATGCCCGGGCTGATGGCCACCCGTGAAGAGTTCGGCCCGAAGCAGCCGCTGAAGGGCGCGCGCATCGCCGGCTCGCTGCACATGACGATCCAGACCGCGGTGCTGATCGAGACGCTCGCCGCGCTCGGTGCCGACATCCGCTGGGTCTCCTGCAACATCTATTCGACGCAGGATCACGCCGCCGCTGCGATCGCCGCGGCCGGCATTCCCGTGTTCGCCGTGAAGGGCGAGACGCTGACCGAATACTGGGACTACACCGCGAAGCTGTTCGACTGGCATGGCGGCGGCACGCCGAACTTGATTCTCGACGACGGCGGCGATGCCACCATGCTGGTGCATGCCGGAGTCCGCGCCGAGAACGGCGACACCGCGTTCCTCGACAAGCCGGGCTCGGAAGAAGAAGAGATCTTCTACGCGCTGATCAAGCGCCTCCTGAAGGAGAAGCCGAAGGGCTGGTTCGGCGAGATTGCCAAGAACATCAAGGGCGTCTCGGAAGAGACCACCACGGGCGTGCACCGTCTCTACGAGATGGCGAACAAGGGCACGCTGCTGTTCCCCGCCATCAACGTCAACGACAGCGTCACCAAGTCGAAGTTCGACAACCTCTATGGCTGCCGTGAGTCGCTGGTCGACGGCATCCGCCGCGGCACCGACGTGATGATGTCGGGCAAGGTCGCGATGGTCGCGGGCTTCGGCGACGTCGGCAAGGGTTCGGCGGCGTCGCTGCGCCAGGCCGGCTGCCGCGTCATGGTGTCGGAAGTCGATCCGATCTGCGCCCTGCAGGCGTCGATGGAAGGCTATGAAGTCACCACCATGGAAGACGCGGCGCCGCGCGCCGACATCTTCGTCACCGCCACCGGCAACAAGGACATCATCACCATCGAGCACATGCGCGCGATGAAGGATCGCGCCATCGTCTGCAACATCGGCCACTTCGACAACGAGATCCAGATCGCGGCGCTTCGCAATCTGAAGTGGACCAACATCAAGCCGCAGGTCGACGAGATCGAATTCCCCGACAAGCATCGCATCATCATGCTGTCGGAAGGCCGCCTCGTGAACCTCGGCAACGCGATGGGCCATCCGAGCTTCGTGATGTCGGCATCGTTCACCAACCAGACGCTGGCGCAGATCGAGCTGTTCGCCAACAACAAGGACGACAAGTACGAGAAGAAGGTCTACGTGCTGCCGAAGACGCTCGACGAAAAGGTCGCGTGCCTGCACCTCGCCAAGATCGGCGTGAAGCTCACCGAGCTGCGCAAGGACCAGGCCGACTATATCGGCGTGGAGCCGAAAGGCCCCTACAAGAGCGATCACTATCGGTACTAATCCGCTCGCCCCCAGAAGGCCCCAGCACTGTTTCGGGCTCTAACGCGACCTCAGGAGCTGCAGGCGTGTTTTGACGATCTTCCGATTGGGCGCTGAGCACACCATAGATGATTACATCGCATAAACAATTAGTGCGGTAGCCGTGCGCGAGGATCGACTGCCTGACCCTCAATGCGGAAGCTTGCGACGGGTCGTTGAATCCCCACTGTGCAACATTCGACATTGGTCCGCTCAATCGGTCAGCCGGAGCAATTTGTCAGCAGCGGCCGCGGAGACGCCGCCAGCTCTCGACAGGCTTCTACTCAGTTTCCGTAGGCCAGCTGCACAGGCACATGCCGGCCTCGAAGCCGAACCTATCGCAACAGGAGGATCTATTCATTCCTTGGATAGGAACGTCAAGTGGGTGGACCGCTCACGTCTGAGATGGCGATGATTTTATCGGGTCTTTGGTCCAGATGAAGGCTTGGCATCGGCATTAGTCGGCCGAAGAAGTCATGGGTAGCATACTTAAGCTCCTTGACGCATCGCTACGGCCTCGATTCGGCAGGACCGCGGGCTCAGCGCGGGTGTTCATAGAACTCCATTAGAGAGAATCGTAGTAGTTGGGCCGGAGTAGGTTTTTTGGCTCCGCAACGGTTTGCTAGCATGGTTCGCAGCCAAGAGGTCCGTGCATCCCACGCAGCACGATGTGATCTCATTAGACAAATCGATTGATGCTAGATGACGCACTGATGCCAAGCGCGTCGTAGTCACGTGGATCTAAAGTTCGCCAAAGCTTTGTGGCAGAAGCGTTTGACCGAGGTCAGAATCTGGTCTGCGGACTTGGTCCATTTGAACGGCTTCGGGTTCTTGTTGTGCAGGTCGATGAAGGTACGGATGTCGGCCTCGAACTGCCTGACGGAGGTGTGAACAACCGCGCTGGATCTGCTTTCTGGTGAGTTCAGCGAACCAGCGCTCGACCTGATTGATCCATGACGCGGAAGTCGGCGTGAAGTGGACATGATAGCGCGGCCGACGGGCGAGCCAGGCCTTGATCTTGGGTGTCTTGTGGGTAGCGTAGTTGTCCATAACGATATGGACATCGAGACCTTCAGGAACCTGAGCATCGATCTCTTTTAAAAACTTCAAGAACTCGACTGCCCGGTGGCGCTTTTGTAGCATTTGCCGATGACGAGCCCCGAGGCGACATCGAGCGCGGCAAATAGCGTGGTCGTACCATGTCGCACATAGCTGTGCGTACGACGCTCCGGCACGCCGGGCATCATCGGCAAAACCGGCTGCTCGCGATCGAGCGCCTGAATCTGGCTTTTCTCATCGATGCTGAGGACAAGGGCTCGGTTCGGCGGGGATAGGTAAAGGCCGACGATATCGCGCACCTTGTCGACGAACAGCGGATCGCTCGACAGCTTGAATGTCTGGCTACGGTGCGGCTGCAAGCCGAACGCCGCCCACATTCGGCGGATCGTGGTGTGGGAAAAGCAAGTTTCCGCAGCCATCGAGCGGATCGACCAGTGCGTCGCGTCGGCCGCTGTCGTCCGCAACGTTCGCTCGATCACGGCGGCAACCTGATCGTCGTTGATGGTGCGAGGGCGGCCAGGGCGGGCCTCGTCAAGCAGGCCATCGCAGCGATCCTTCAAAAATCGGCGGCGCCATTTGTCAACGGTGTGTTCATAGAGACCGAGTTCGGTAGCCACGGACTTGCTTGGCAGGCCATCCGCACACCGCAGGATCGCGCGGCATCGCTCAGATAGCGACCGGGCAACACCCTGACGACGAACTTGCCTCTCCAAGTATGTCCGCTCCTGCGGACTCAGCACCAACGGCGCGGTCGGTCGGCCTCTCACACCTGCATTCGCCACAAGCGCTCTCCTTCTGAGCCCCCAGCGATCTTTTATGTGACGAACTTGTATTCCAGATGACTAGTGTTCTGTCCCGGAAATTCGCCGACAAAGTCGCGCGAGTTTCTGGAGGATGGAGTCGGCGGTAGCGGTCCACATGAAGGGGCGTGAATCTGCATTGTGGGTGCGGATAAAGCGGTCGATTTTTTGACGAGGTCGGCGGTGGAATCGAACGATCCCCGTCGGATTGCGCGTTGGGTGATGAGTGCGAAGAAGCGTTCGACCTGGTTAAGCCAGGAAGCGTAGGTTGGTGTGAAGTGAATGTGCCAACGCGGACGGCGGGCGAGCCAGGCCCTGACCTTGGGATGATGTGACGCAGGAAGGCGAGGAATTCCTGGTGACGATGGCGCGGTTTGCATTGAGCGATGATTGCGCCGTTGAGCACGTTGAGGGCGGCGAACAGGGTGGTCGTGCCATGACGCTGGTAGTCGTGGGTGACACCTTCGATGTAGCCGAACCCCATAGGAAGCATGGGCTGGGTTCGTTCGAGGGCCTGAATTTGGCTCTTCTCATCGACGCAAAGCACCACGGCCTTGTCAGGCGGATTGAGATAGAGCCCGACCACGTCGCGCAGCTTCTCGACAAAGAAGGGATCAGTCGAGAGTTTGAAGCTGCGGGTGCGGTGAGGCTGCAGACCGAAGAGTTGGAACAGGCGATGAACGGTGCTTTTGGCAATCCCCGTCTCTTTGGCGATCGCGCGCACGCTCCAATGGGTTGCAGCTTTGGGCTTGCGAGCGAGCGTCTTGGTGATCAGCTCGGCCACAGCCTCATCCTCAACGGTGCGGGGCCGGCCGGTACGCATCTCGTCGTAGAGCCCCTCGATCCGATTTGCGATGAAGCGATTGCGCCATTTGCCGATCGTATGGGGGCCGACACCAAGCCGCGTCGCAACGACGGCGTTGCTCGGCTCACGTTCGCAGGCCAGCACGATCTAGAGCGGTTCCCGATCGGATTGAATCATTTGGGATTGAACGAAGCCGCTGGCGCGGCATGTAGGGAGGCATAGCAAGGATTGCCTCCTGTCTGAGAGGATTGCGGGTTTTCGAAGCCCAACCCTTNNGACAGGAGGTTTTCCGATGGCTGAGATCAGCCCACTTCGCCGCCGCATGATCGAGGACATGACGGTCCGCAATCTGTCACCGGCGACGCAGCAATCCTACCTCAACGCCGTAGCGAAG
>NZ_AXAS01000070.1 GCF_000472925.1 Bradyrhizobium sp. Ec3.3 | reverse complement strand
CAACATAGGCCCAGATTACCCGCACAGGATGATCCTGCCCGATCAGGCTGTCGATATCGACCGCCCGCAATTCGACCTGGTCGCGCAAGGGCTCACGCAGCCGAGGTGCTCCCCGCGGCACTGCTTCGGTTCGTGGCGCCGACTGTTCCGGCAACTCGCCAAAAAGTCTATCGTCAGCCATCATTCTCTCCAGCAAATCAATCTGCTTAGAGAATCATATCCACCTGACGCTCGATACGAAAAGAGTCACAGCCTCGTAGGGTGGGTTAGCGCGAAGCGTAACCCTCCACCTCTCCAGCAAGGACGGAAAGACGGATGCCCCCCAACGGGCTGAAGTAATGAAAAGCAACAAACAGAAGCGGTCTGAGATCAACGCGCGCAAGGCAAAAAGGCGCGAAAAGGAAGCGCTTCTCGCCGCGCAAGCTGCCAGAAAAGCGCGGCAGGAATTCGTGCGTCTCGCTCGTTTGCGCGACGAGCTGCCAGTCGACCCGACCAGGCTCAACCCGGCGGGCAACAGCTACAGCATTCCCGCATTCGTCGAACGCGGCACGTACGCCGCGATCGAGTTTGCCTGCAAGGCCTGCGGAAAGGTCGAAACGTGGACGGCCAAGCAGCAGAAGTGGTGGTACGAGACCGCCAAGGGCGATGTGTTCACAACGGCGACAAGGTGCCGTCCCTGCCGCCGCAAGGAGCGCGCGCGCCGAAACGAAGCGCGTCGCGTTCACCTTGAAGGCGTGGCGCGAAAATCGCGCGAGCCGAAGGGCTGACGCTGGATTTGTTCTACCTGCTCCCGTCCGGCCCCATCACGAGATCCGGCAGCCAGGTCGAGATCTCCGGCACGAAGCAAAGCAGGAGAACGGCGCCCATCATCAACAGCACGAAGGGCAGCGTGCCCCAGATCACCTCGCTCAAGGGGATGTCTGGCGCCACGTTTCGGATGACGAAGATGTTGAGGCCGACCGGGGGGTGGATCAGCCCCATCTCCATCACGATGGTCATGACGACGCCGAACCAGATGATGTCGAAATTGGCGGCACGTAAGGGGGGCAGGATGATCGGCGCGGTCATCAGGATGATCGAGACCGGCGGCAGGAAGAAGCCGAGCACGATCACCATGGCGAGGATCGCGAACAGCAGGCCCCAGCGCGGCAGGTGCATCGCGACGATGGATTCGGCGGCCGATTGCGAGATGTGCAGATAGCTCATCACGTAGGAATAGAGCAGCGACATACCGATGATCACCATCAGCATGGTCGATTCCCGGATCGTCGACTTCATGATTGGGCCAAGGTCGGTCGGCCGCCAGACGCCATAGATCATCGCGATCAGCGCGAGCGCGAGCAGGCCGCCCAGTCCCGCGGTCTCCGACGGCGTGGCATAGCCGCCGTAGAGCGCGATCATGACGCCGGTCAGAAGCAGCACGAACGGAATGACGCGCGGCAGCACACTGAAGCGTTCGGCAAGCGTGAACTCGTCACGGGAAAGGATCGCAGCCTCGGGGCCGCCCTTGTTGTAGGCGGCTTCAGCCGCCGCATATTCCTGGCGGAAGCGGATCACGGCATAGGCGCCGAACAGGCTGACCAGCAGCAGCCCTGGGCCGATGCCGGCGAGGAAGAGCCGGCCGAGCGATTTTTCAGCGGCGACCGCAAACAGGATCATGGTGATCGAGGGCGGCAGCAAAATGCCGAGCGTGCCGCCGGCGGCGATGATTCCTGCGGCAAAGCCACCGGAATAGCCGCGCTTGCGCATCTCGGGAATGCCAGCCGAGCCGATCGCCGAGCAGGTCGCGGGCGAGGAGCCGGCCATTGCGGCGAACAGCGCGCAGGCAAAGACGTTGGCGACGCCGAGGCCGCCGGGCACGCGATGGAGCCAGGCATGGAGGGCCGAGTAGAGATCCTGGCCGGCGCGCGACTTGCCTATCGCCGCACCCTTCAGGATGAAGAGCGGGATCGACAGCAGCGTGATCGAGGCCATTTCCTCGTAGACGTTCTGCGTCACGGTATCGAGCGAGGCCGCCGGCATGTAGATGCCCATGAACACGACCGCGACCGCGCCGAGCGCAAACGCGATCGGCATGCCGGAAAACATCACAAACAGCGTCGCCAGCCCGTAGGACAGGCCGATACCGAACACGCTCATCGGCGCTTGGCTCCGGTGAAGGGAAGGGCGAGCTGCACGATGATCTGCACGCAGAGCAGGCTCATGCCGAGCGCCATCAGGCTGTAGGGAATGGCGAGCGGCGGCGACCACATCGAATTCGAGACCTGGCCGTCGACATAGGCCTCATGCGTGAGTGTCCAGGACTTCCAGGTGAAGAAGGCGCAGAACAGCAGCGTCACGGCGTCGACCAGCCAGAGCCGGATCCTGTTCGCGAGCGGCGACAACAGCCCGACAAAGGCCTCGATGCCGATATGACCGCGATTTTGCTGAACATAGGCCGCCGTCATGAAGGTGGCGCCGACCAGCAGGAACACGGCCGCCTCGTCCTGCCAGTAATTGGCGGCCTTGAAGAGGGCGCGGCTCAGCACGCTGTAGCTCAGGATCGCGCAGGCGGCGACCAGCGCGAGCGCTGCCAGCACGACGATGATCCTGTTGAGGACGGCGAGACCACGATCGAGCACCGCCGCAAGCCCGTGGCGTGCGGCGGCATCGACCGGGTCGTCACGATCCGGAAGCGGACCGTGCATCATGCCGAGACTTCGGAGGCGAGCTTGAGCAGGCTCGCCGCGGTCGCAGTCTTCGCGCCATAATCCTTCCAGGCGGTATCGCGGGCGATATCGCGCCACTTGCCGACGGTCGCTGCATCGAGCGCGCTAACCTTGGCGCCGGCCTTTTCATAGACCTTGGCGACCTCGACGTCGTCATCCTGCGCGCCCTTGCGGCCGAAGGCTTCGAGCTCGGTGCCGACCGCAAGCAGGATGTCCTGATGGTTCTTCGGCAGCTTGTCGAAGATCGCTTTCGACATCATCAGGGGTTCGAGCATGAACCAGTAGGAGGCGCCGGCGCCCGAGGTGAGCGATTTGGCGACTTCTTCGAGGCGGAACGAGATCAGGCTGGTGGAGGAGGTGATGCCGGCATCGCACGCGCCGGTCTGCATCGCGGCATAGATTTCGTTCGAGGGTACCGAGAGCACGGACGCGCCCGCCGTTTGCAGAACCATGTCCATCTCGCGCGAGCCGCCACGCACCTTCATGCCCTTGGCGTCCTCCGGCGAAACGATCGCCTTGGAGCGGCTGGCGACGCCGCCGGCCTGCCAGATCCAGGAGAGCAGGATGATGCCCTTGTCGGCGAGGAAGTCGGAGAGCGCCTTGCCGACCGGCGCCTTCTTCCAGCGCATGCCCTGATCGTAGGTCGTAACGAGGCCCGGCATCAGGCCGATATTGGTCTCCGGCAGTTCGCCGCCGGCATAGGGCATCGGATAGAGCGAGATGTCGAGCGCGCCCTTGCGCATCGCGGAGAACTGCGCGTTGGTCTTGATCAGCGAGGAGTTCGGATAGATCTCGGCGGAGATGTCGCCCTTGCTGCGCTTTGCGACCTCGGCGGCAAACATGCGGCAGAGACGATCGCGGAAATCGCCCTTGTCGATCGTGCCGCCCGGGAATTGGTGCGAGATCTTAAGCGTGGTCGCGGCCTGCGCGGTCCCGGTGCCGAAACGGAGAATGGCGGGCGCGGCAACAGCCGTCGCGAGAAGGTGACGTCGCGTGAACATGGAATGATCCCTGATTTGTCCGTTGGATTTGTCCCTCAGGACTATTCTTGATTGAACTCTTGAGGCCGGCGCCCGAGCCTATCCTAGCCGGTCTTTAGCTGATATTATCTAGTCTGATAGTTCGAGAGCGAATGCGGCGGCAAGTCGCGGTGGTGCCGATGCTGCGCTGCACACTCGTTCCTCAGGTTCCGCGCACTAGCGTGGCTGACACGGGCAAAATTGTGTCGGGCTGAACACGGAAACAGGGCAAGGGCTCGGAAAAAATTCGGCCGCTCGCGTAACAAAGGCGCCCGGCGCCCCGTCGAGCAGGAGTAGCGGCATCCGTCGCTGGCAACCTCCACCTCGAAGGGAAGATCAACCATGACCATTCGCACCCGCATCGCGCTCGGCGTCTCCGCTGCCGCTCTCTCGCTCAGCCTGGCCTTCGCGCCCGCCTTCGCCATGGACGACATGAAGAAGGACGGGATGAAGAAAGAGACGATGTCCAAGGACAGCATGAAGAAGGACTCCATGTCCAAGGATGACGGGATGAAGAAGGATACGATGTCAAAGGACAACATGAAGAAGGACGACGGCGGCATGATGAAGAAGAACTGATCGCGCCGTCATCGTCATTGCCCCGCGCGCGACGGCGCGAGCCCCAATGCGCAATTGCGCATCGTGGAATCCGACCAGATGCGACGGGACCGCGCCACGCGCGCAGGCCGGTCGCATCTGATCCGCAGTGACGGTTACTTCCGCTTGCCCTTGGCCTTGCGGGCGGCGTAACGCGCGTCGCGCTTGGCCTTCTGCTCGGCTTCGAGCTCGGCCATCCTTGTGGCGGCCTCCTCGGATTCGCGAGCAATTCGTGCGGCTTCCGCAGCCGCGGCCTCTTCTGCAAGCCGCTTCTGCTCAGCCTTTTCTGCCTCGCGTGCCGACTTTGCCTCGGCACGCTTGGCGGCAATCGCCTCGCGTTCGGCGCGCCGCGCCGCGACCCCGGGGTCGTCGTGCCCCGGCTGCGATTTGAATTTGTTCAAAAGATTTTTGCGGGCTTCCTGCGCCGCCTTTTGCCGGTCTGTGAAGCCGGGTTCCCTGAATCCACTCATCGAACGAGCCTTGTCTTCCTCGCTTTCAATCCTACATCAGCGTCTGTGGGTGCGCCGGCCGCGAACAAACGCGCGCCGCGCGACGAACAAGCGTGTACATCTATGCGCGTCGCGAAGCCACCCTTAATCGCAGCCTATCAGGTCGCGAAAAATCGCTGGAATCGCCGATCTTTCGTAGTCCGGAAAAACTGCCGAATTGTGATCCCTCTCACAAGGGAGCACGGGGGCGGCGCCGAGTGTCCGCACCGAGACGAACGGAGCTACGGCGATGACTATTTTCCGGCTGTCTTTGCGAACGCTCGCGATCACATTTGCGACAGTAGCGCTTGCCGGCGTCGCGGTTTTCCTGGCCCAGCCCAAACCGGTCGAAAGCAGCTTGCTCGGCGCCGAATGGCAGTGCAGCCGAACGGCGTTTGTGCTCACGACCTGCGCGCCGCGGGTGCAGCAGGCCGCCTCGGCATCTAACAAGGTGGCACTCCGCGCACCCAAGCAGTGAGCTTCGATGTGACGTGACGCCGCAGAGATGGTAAGGGGCAGCAATTCACGGCTTCACCTCGCCATGCCCGATACCCAGCCCAACTCGAAACCAAAGCCGCAACCAAGTCCGCCTGGCGATAATCGCCGCGGCGCTATCGCCGGACTTATCATTGCCGTCGTCATCCTCGGCGTCGGCCTCTGGCTTGCGCGCGATCTCATCGCGGCCAGCAAGATGCAGGATTGCGTGATGTCGGGACGCACGAATTGCAACGTGATCGAGCCGGCGCGCTAACTCGGCGGACGAAAAATTGCCGTGATCTTAACCATTTGTAACGGGACATCGGTGATCAACGTGATCACCTTTGTCCGCCGGCATCAACCGGGGCCCGGAATCGTTGGGCGTCCGGACCACGGCGACGACAGATGAGAGATACAGGTAAGGGGTAGGCACCAATGCGTGCATCCAGCCGGATGAAGATTATCATTCCCTTGGTTTCGGTCGTGTCGCTGCTCGCGCTTTCGGCGCAGGCGCAGGACTCGAACGCGGGGAGGGGCGGCCAGCCGCCGGGGCCGGGTGCGGGCGCGCCGCCACACGCCAATGCTCCCCACGCGACGCGCCAGGGACCGCCGCCGCAGCAGGCCACGCGGGTCGCGCCGCCGCAGGGGGCGCACCAGGGCCCGGCTGGCGGACCGCCACAGGGGCGCTATGTGGCCCGCGGGCCGGTGCCGCAGCGTGACTGGGGCGGACACGCCTATCGCGGCAATCTCGCCTGGGAGGGCGGACGCTGGCGGCATGAGAATCACAATGGCCGCTATGGCTGGTGGTGGGACGTCGGCGGGGCCTGGTATTATTATCCGGAGCGGATGGACGGGCCGCCCGCCTACATCTCCGAAGATTACATCGATGACGTGCCGGTGGCCTATGCGCCGCCACCCCCGGCCTATGCGCCGCCTCCGCCGCCTGCTCCGGCAGACCCCGGCGCGAGCGCGCTCGGCGGAGCCATCGTCGGTGGCGTGCTTGGCGGGCTGATCTCCGGCAACGCGACGGGAGCGGCCGCCGGGGCCGTACTCGGCGGCGCGACCGGCGCGATCGCTGGCGCAACGGCTGCGTCGCAGCCGGGCTATTATTGGTCGCAGGGTAGTTGCTACTACCGCTATCCGAGCGGGCAGTACGTGCTTGCCGATCGGCGCGCGTGCTACTGATCCGCGGATCGATCTACGATCTGACCGAGGCGGGCCCAAGGCCCGCCTCTTTCGTTTGATGCGATCCTTCGAATTGCGGCGCGATCGCGCGGCGGGCTTGCCGACAAGCGTTGTTAACTGGCCTCCGCTATGAAGCGCCGATGAGGTCTTGCACGCGCCTGTCATGGGTCCTGTATGCCGCGCCGCTTTGTCTGGCGGTGCTCGCGGCCGGCCCAGTGCGCGCTGGCGCAGCGGATGCTGCGGCCGTCGACGTCTCCGATGCGGTCACGTCGGATAGTGTCGAAGCTCCGTCAGCCGCGGATGCCGAGCCGTTTCCGGCGCGTGCATCCGTTCGCGCGCTGATCGAGAAGGAAGCTGCGAAGACGAAGTTGCCGCCCGATATCGCAGAAGCCGTCGTCTTCGTCGAAAGCCGCTTCGATTCCACGGTGATTGGCCGCGTCGGCGAGATCGGGCTGATGCAGGTCAAGCCCGAGACCGCGGCCCTGCTCGGCTTCAAAGGTACCACGGTCGAGCTCGCCAGACCCGAAATCAACATCCACTACGGCGTGATTTATCTCGCCAGGGCCTGGCGGCTGGCGCAGGGCGACCTCTGCCGCGCACTGATGAAATACCGCGCAGGGCACGGCGAAGAGACCATGACGGCGCGCTCCGTGATTTACTGCAATCGCGCGCGCAACCGCCTCATCGCGATGAACTCGCCATTCGCGACACCAGGCGCGACCACGGCCGTAGCGCCGGATCCCGAGCCCGCGCGGACTGTCGTGAGCGCGAAACCACAAGCACGGCCGTCACCGGTCAAGCCGACCGACGTCTACGCGACCTACAAACACGGCACGGCGGCGGCCAGCCGCGCATATTGGGCCGCGCATGAAGCACGTGTCCGCGCGATCAAGGCGCGGATCGAGGCCAAGTGGCGGCGCGTGGCGTCGCGTTAGGCAAACTGCGCAGCTGCCTACGTCTCAACCAGTCTCGGGCACGCGGATACCGTCGCTCGACGAGCGCTGTGCATTCTTCGGCGACGCACAACAACTGCCTGAAATTTTCTCTGGCGCTCCCCGCGAGTTCGCGGTTCTGATCAAAGAAAAAAACGATTGAATTGATTCGCGGGGAAACGGGACATGTTGGACGCTATCCAGATCAGCGTTGCGCTTTGGGGAATGATCGTGTGCGGCGGCATCAAGGCCGCGCAACTGGCGCCAAATCTTTTCTAGAAGATCAGCCAAGTCACCACGGCTACTCCGGCCCAGATCAGGCCGCCGATCCAGGCGACCATGACGACGCCGATAGTCGCAAGATAAGCGACGCCGAGCAGATCGCGGCTCGGGCGCGGCGTCTGTGCGTCCGCGGCGTTCGTGGCTGCTGCTTCGGCGTCGTGCGTCATGGCGGGCAGGGGGCGGTTGAAGCGTCGGTTGGACTGGCCCGCGGCCGCAAGGTCCCGCGGCCGCATCGGCTGCCTTTTAGCCGAGGAATCGCGTCGCCTCTGTGATTAAATTCACAGTCGCGGCCACAATTCGTGAACCGCCGTCAACACAAGCCGGCGACTTCAGGCGGCCCGGCCCCAGTCGGCCGGCGGGGCCACCGCCTCGAGCTGCCGCTGCAGGGTGGCAACCGTCGCGTGGAGGTTATCGCGGCGTCCCCGCAGGGTCACGGCCAGCATGGGATAAGCAAGATTCGCGGGATCGGACACGCCGGCCTTGCGCTCCTCTTCCTTGATGTCGGCATCGAGGAGTTGAACCCTCCATCTGAGGTCGGCGATCAAGGCGTGGAGTTGTGTGGTGGCGGTCGCTTCGAAGCGGGACATCGGCTGCATGGCTTGCCTCACTGTGAAACAGACCCAGAGCGGGTCTGGCTAATTGGCCATGCCTGAGCAAAGCGAGTGCCAATTCGAAATGAGGGCCGAAGGCGCAAGGCGTCGTTGCCTGCATTCTGCTGCGCTCCAGCGTTAACCAAACCTGCGTTAATGACGGAACCCGGACGGGGATCGCAGGCTTAAACGGTGTGCCGGTCCCACTGCCCGGACCGGCTGCGTCGAGAGCTGGGGGTATGCATCATGTCCAAGGCCATCGAGTTGATCGTCGAAGGTTTTACGCGCATCAGGGATCGCCAGTCGCTGGAGGATCTGCGGATGCACAGGCGGCGCCTTGCCGTCGATCTCAGATCCATCGAGGGATTCGACTGTCGCCAGTCGATTGCGCAGATCGACGACGATATCGAGGTGATCGAGAGCGGCCTGAGAAGCCTCGACTCGTCAGCCGCTGCGAAAGAACTTTAGCCGCCTCGAGGAAAATCCCGCGTCGATTGCGGTTTTCCCGATCATTTTGCGGGAGCGCCGCGTTGACCCCCCGCATTCATACGGGGCGAATTGTCATGCCCTTGTCCACTTTTGCGAGCCATGATCGCGGTCATGAGTGCGGAGTATGACCCCGAGAGTGAAGCCGAGGCAGCGATGAAGCGCGCTGCGGCCTCCGAAGGCGCCGACCGGCAGCGGCTGATCCAGCTTGCGCTGGCGTGGCACCAGCTCGCGCGCGAGCGGCGCGAGAACGACGCGGAGTAGGGGCGTCCAGCAACCGGGCCTCGGTGTCTTGGAACCGTTGGCGCCTGGCCGACTTGCCTTGCTGTGCCGACGACCGCCGACTGTCGGCACGTGGGAATGGCGGCCTCGGTGTGATTCCCCCGTACCAGCCGAGGCCGTTTCTGATCACGACGACGGACGCCGACGATGCGGCGATCTTCGATTCGATCCCTCCGCTCGAAGCAGACACGCATGAGCGTCGCCTGGTTCGCGATCGTTGCGGTGGCGGGCTTCGTCCTCTTCCTGTGCCTTCATTTCGGCGAACGGGCACAGCAGGCCGCCCTCGATCGGCTCGCGACGCATCCCTCGCAATCGGTTGGCCAGGGAAAGTGATCCCCTGGGATCCACTGGGCCAGACATGCCGACCGCCCGGGCCTCGCGCATTTTTGCGAAAACAACCCCATGCAAAGTAGGACGGGGGCCGACCATGCTCGTCATTCCGGGACGCGCCGTTCACTTCGCGTAGGCGCATCTGTACTATATTACCGTATATTGCCAGCAACGCTTTGCCCCAAGGGGGCACGGATTCATGGGTGGGTTTGAACAGCGCGCCAGTCCGCGCGTCGCATTAGGTGAGCTCACCTGGGTGAACAGCGACTTCGTCGGTTGACGTTGCTGAACCGGGACAAGGCAAAGGCGAGGTCGAAGCGGACGACCTCGTGACGCAGCGGTCATTCGTCGCGCGCGTCCACTCATGAAAAACAGCAGGGCTTCCGCCGCCGCGGAAGGGATGCCTCGTCGTGGACCTTTTCGAGGGTCTCTTGTTCGACGCCTGCGTCCTGTCTGTTTACACGTTACACGCCGTAGAAGATCTTGATTCCCCACAACACGATGACGATACCCAAGATCAAGCTGGCTGCCGCCAGTACACTTTCCAAGGAAGCGACTCTCATTCTACTCTCCGCTTCCCAGCCCCAATTGCGGTCTAAGTGATTCGCTGAATCCCCTGCAATTGTACGGTCGGCACGTCGCGACGTTCTCTCAGAGGTCGTGGCGTGTGCGCCACAGCCGTATTTTTTCGGAAGGGGAGCGACCATCCCGGCAGCTTGGCATCGGGGAGGTGAGGCGACTGGCTAGTCGTGTCCCGCGGGGCGCGGAGCATCCTCAAAATATATCAATGCCGGTTGATACGCACGGCACAACGTCCCGCGCACCGGCATGGTACCGACTGCGTGGGCGAGGAGCCCAGAGGGCCCGCGTATGATCATGCATCAAATGCGCCGCTCTCCGATCTCAATTGTGGAATTTGACCGATGCCACAGGCGTCGTTTTCAACGACCGGCCTCTCTGTGCCTCAAGCAAATTTCGAGCGTCAGGCGCAACGGAGAAGCCTTTCGACCTGGTTGCTCGAAGCCTTGCACTGCTCGCGGCTGCGACAGGCCGAGCGCGTCCTAAGACAATTTGCCCATCTCATCGCGGAGTCCGATCAGCGGGCAATCTCCAATACGCCCGACCTCAAGGGACCTGACAATGTCGATGAGTGAGAAATCGGAACGGAACGCCTTCATTCAGCTTCCGGCACTGAGCGAAAATACGCTGTTGGCGATCATCGCGGTCGGCTTTTGCATCCTGCACATCCTGACCGCCGTGGTTCTGGTGCCTCCTGCCGCAACCAGGACCGCGGCTCCGTCGCTAGAACGGATTCTCGCCAACTACGACTAGCTTAACGACTGGCGTGCGCACCCGCGTGTGCCTCGCAAGAAAAATGCCGAGGCTCTACAGGCTAGAGGGCACAATTTAGTACGTACCGACGGTGGTGGGTCGGGCTAATCTGTCGCGGCGGATCAAGTTGCGCCTCGCGGGGCAGACGTGCCGATCAGGGTATCAGGACGGCAGCGAACGCCATCGCTATGGGGAGCAACCCGAGACCGATCGTGCCGGCCTTGTAAACGATCCCTTTGTGAAGCAGCGGTTTGGACGGGTGACGCATAACGACGCCCTCTCTCAGTTCCAGCCACTCCAGAATGCACCCGCTGAATGAAAAGCGCTAGGCCTCCGTTTCGCGTCGCACGCTCGGCTGGCTCGGGCCTGTCATTTCGTTAGATGCGTCGAGAAGGATTCGCAGGCTTTTCCGGCGTCAGCGAAAGTTTTGAAGGGCGAACCGCCCACCTTGATGGCGGGTCTATTCAGATAAAGCGGCGCCACGAGGCCACAAAGCCGGGCTGCCCGTGAAGGCCGGGACCGGTCGGCGCTCGAAGCTAATCACGAACGAAAAGCCGCGGCCGCTCGCGCTCCAGGGCAGCTAACGCTCAGCGCCCGATTTTCATCTGCCTGAGTCAGCGCTCTGATTCAGCGACCTTGCGGGATTGATTTCTCGAACAACCAGCCCAACGCCTGCGCGGGGTTCGACCAGCGCACCTCATCGATCTGTTCGGCGATGGTCAGCGCATGTGAAGTCAGAACCTCCACGTCGTGAGGATTGGCATCGGCTTTTTCCAGGACCTCTATGCACCGATTGAACGCCGCCAGATCTAACTGGAGTTGCTCGATATTTGACTCGCGACGTTTGACCCCCATGACTTTCCACGTTCTTCTCTGTGCGCGCATCTTTTCCCCCTATGCGGTCACGCATTCGTGAGTTCTGTTTGTGGCGGCAACAGGAAGCTGGGGAGACCGAATTAGGGATGTTTGCAGCCAATGCGCCAAAGGTGGGGCATTGGCGGCTACGTCAGGCGAGTTGTATGCCCGCGTGCGGCATTGCCAAAAGCCATGCACGGTCGGCCCGAATGGCACGCGGCAAGGGAGGCGCTTATCCTGGTGGCCGAGGAGGGGGGCCAATGATGCTTGTGCGCGTTGGCCGGCTGGCATTTTAGACCTTGCAAACTTGTAACGACGTGAACACCAAGGCGCCGCGAGCTCGGCCAAATGCTGGCAAAATGTGACAGCTTATAAGCAGCTCACCCTTGGCCACACAGAAACCACTCCGATGTTATTTCAAGTCGCAATTGTTTGCCTGATCGTACTCAGCATTAGCGTTCTTGTCGCCCACGCGGTCGACGCTCTCAGGACGTAGCGAGCTCGCCGGCGTGAACCGGCGGCATGTATTCATCGGCGCGACCGCATATTTTGAAGATGCGTCTGCCGGCATGAGCGCACCTTGAACGGTTCGTACGTCGAGCGGTCGCCGCTGATCTGGTGACTTAATGAGGTCGTCGCGCGTCCGGTGTGGCGGATAAGGGCAATCTCTTGCCAAGCTCTCTACAGCGCCAAGGAGTACCGATAAGACAAACGCTGCCGGGCTCGAAATGCCAGTCCCCCCGGCAGCGCTCTTGTCTCAAAACCGGGCACTGAAATCCCAGTTGGTTTTCAATTAGCAAGGCTCATGCCACAGGTTTGTGACAGGGCCGAAGCGGGCCTATCAGTAGGGACCTCCGTAGGGGCTCCCATAGAAGCGAGGCGGAGGGGCATAGGCGGGTGGATACCCGTATCCTCCGCTATAGTAGGGATCCCCATACCCGGGGTCCGGATACACGTAGCCGTAGGAATAATAAGGATCGTAGTAGCCGCCACCGTAATAAGGGGCAGCAAGGGCGCCTGCGATCAGACCGCCTGCAAGAAGTCCCGCGCCTATGCCCCAGCCTCTTCCATGCCAGCCGTAGCCACCACCGTGCCAGCCACCACCCCAGCGAACCTGTACCGTATTCTCAGTCGATTTCGCTAATCCGGAAAGGGATGACAGGGGTGCGGCAGAAGCGGATGCACTGACCAACGATATCGTGCCGGCAAAAAAGAGCGCGGCTGCTGTCTTGACGGTGCTCATGGATCACCTCCACTCGTAAGAGTCGAACACTTGATCAGCCAACCCTGCAAAACGCGCCGGGTTCCTTCCTGGGTCGGTTGGCGATCGTCTATCTGGCGGCACCTCGGCCGCGGTCACGGCAGCAACAAGACCGGCAACGTCATGGTCCAGACGGTCTTCAATCCGTGGGGTGGAAAGCAGGATGGGTCAGGCTCTCGACCGCAGACTTTTCCTCGCTCAGGCGCTGTTCCAAAAATTGGCGCTCAAGATCTGACAGATTGGTTTTAAGCAGGCGTCGATATCGGCTGATGTTCTTATCGTGGGCACGCAGACGGGCGAGTCTCTCGTCGGTCATGGGGCCTCCCGTATGAATGAAAGAAATCTCACACTGTCCTAATTCCCCTCCGCGAGTCCCCAACAAGGCAGCGACCCCACCTTGCGGGAAGCTTGGTAGGGTCGCCTGCTCTCGGGGCTGGGGCTGGAAGCCCGGCGGGCGATTTCAACTCTAGGTCCCCAAGCCGGGAAGGAACGATTGCTCAAAAGAGGCACCTCGTTGGGATAGGCTTCACCGAGATCCCATAGCCGCAACTGGAGGCCTCAGTTTGAAGTCCGGCCGGACATCCGCGCCGGGCTGCCGCAGGCTTGGCAGACGAAACGCGCACTGGCGCGCGCTCGCGCGTGCCTCGCAAAAGAAGTGCCGCCGCTCAAATGGCGGCATTTCTCGTGCTGCTATTACTTCAGCTTGTAAGTGCCGCTCTGATGATTGCAGTCCTGAAACGTTCCAGCTTTGATCACTGGAAACGGCCCCAGCGGCAGGACCGCGCCCCTCGCGACCATGCCTTCGTATTTTCCAGTGCCCACGACATTCTCCCGGGCGACCTTGCCATCACTGCCAAGAGAAAAGTACGACAAGCGCTTATCGCCATCCTCATCAATGGCCTCGCATACCGTGGTGCCGGTGGCCTTGCCGTCAAGCGAAGCATTCATCCCCACGCAGCGGAAGGTGTGCCTGTCAAACATCCCGCCCGGAATGGTGCTTCGGACAACACCAGTCATTTCGCAACTCAGGCTGCGAAACGCTCGCGGCGTTTACGGCCGCAGGTGAATCTTGCCCAGAGCCTTCAAGCCCTTTGGAACCCACTCGATGAAGTCCTTGCGATCCATCGCGTGGTCCCACGCTATCTGCCAAGTGCTCTTCCCATTGTCGGAGGCGTAAAAGTGATCCCAGACGGCATGGCCGGTCATCAGCAAGGAAACAAAGATCACTCCGGTCAACATGAGCTGGCGTTTGGTCATGGCTGCACTCTCGTTGCTGCCCGAGACTGTGGGCTCAAGGAATACACCGCGGCCTTCACTCGCGTCTGGCTTTTTCCTCTGTGACTGATTTGCAACGGGGTGCGCCTAAGCCGGCGCCGTAGCGTGGTTACGAGCACCACGTACAGCAGCACTCCGTTCGCGAAGGTAATGAGACTAAGAGCGTGGTCCAGGTTCATCTTCGTCCTCGCCGGTTGTGCGGCCATGGAGCGGAGAGTGAAGAAAGCACCCCGATTATTCCGTGACCGCGCGCACACTCGCTGAGCCGGTCAAAACCATCGAAAATCACGGTTTGACGGATGCGAAATCCGCTCGGCATTGAATGACATCAATAGCTCGAGTCTTCCGTGTTGCATCTGTGTTGCTCAAGCCTCCAATTTTCGGAGTGATTGGTAATCGTCGGCAGACATTGCGAGACGAGACGCTGTTAGAGCGATCAGCGCGCGAATGACACACACTCTCCTGATCGGGCTCACGCTGTGACGATGCATGGCCTGCCCGACTCAGTAACGGCCGCTGGTGCGTTCTACGCCGCACCGCTGGGGTAGTGCACCCATCTACGGGCTGACGCAGGCCCCTACGGCACTCCAGCCTTTCCACGCTCAAACCACGTCGCGAAAAGACGGTATTTGGCGCGGGATCACAAGCCGGGCGCTGATTGTTTTTGTAAATGACCAGCTCTATCGTTGGACGCGGATCAATATTTGGAAGGGAAGCATGATCAGGTTTGCAGGACTGCTTTGTCTTTTGCTGTCGGTACTCACCGGTCCTGCCTTGGCCGGTACATGCGTCGTGCCGTACATCCGCACGCTTGATAATCAGACCGTGAACGGGACAATGTATGTCGTCAGCGGCAAGCGGTGCAGTATCGCTTTGCAGCGATCCGCAGGTCCGATTCACAGCGTGAAGCTGGTCTCGCGTCCCAGCAACGGGAGCGTGTCGATCAATGGCGGCCAGGTGGTTTACGTCTCCTCTGCCGGATATGTCGGAGACGATCATTTCACCTATGCCCGTCAGGGCCTGAACGCGCTCAATCAGCCGATCACGCGAACCGTCGAGGTGATCGTGAAGGTCTCGGCCAGGCTCTGAATTGCGGCGACAGTGCACTTAGTTCGTAGGGTAGAGCACTTGCGAAACCCATCAGGCTTGTCGTTCGACACCTCGATGGGTTTCGCTTTCCGCACTGCTTATAGGGCGTAGCCGAATGTTGGACGGATTTCGGCTCGGAGTGGCACTGGACGTGGCGGCGTGACATCAGCCGATCGAGGTGGCGTTCCTCTGATCAGGCACGTTCACAAGGGTCGGATGCCGGGGTTGCCGGGATTACCGGAGTTTCCTCCGATGGCAGCGCTGATAGCCTCGTCAACCGCCTTTGTGATGTACTTGCCGAGGTCGGAGACCCCTCCGCTCACGGCCTCGACTTCCTCATCGCGAAGTTCGACGCAAACTGCTTCCAAATGGTCGCGGTCGTTCATGGTCTGCTCTCCTTTGCGGGTTGGGAAGGGCGGTCATTGGCTGAACCTTGGCGTGGTGCGCTTCCCAATAGAGCAGCGGGCTAAGAACGGCCGCGCATGCGATTGTCAGGAAGATGATGGTCATCGGGGTCCCCATCGGGCTCAGCAAAGTTTGTCTTGGATCATGCAGTTCTAGGAACACCACGCCGTGCTGACTGTGCCGCGCATCACAGTTCTGAGACAGTTCTGAGGGGGCGCGCATCATGCGCGCACGGGCACACCGGCAGTCGGGACTCGTGGATAGACGCACGTGGATTGAAGGAGCTGCACTCGCGGCTACACCGTCCGACTAGTAGACGCCTTGTCGCCGAGGGACGCGGCCCGGTGATGCCTGATCTGCCTGCGGCCGATATGGGTTGGCGTAGCACGTCGCCGAGAGTCCCGACGCCGTCGCCCGGCACTGCTCCAACGATGTATAGCTGCAGTCGATGGCGATGGCGCCGGTCTGCCCCCACTTCTGGAGGCAAACCGGATAATGGGGATCGTAGCGTTGAGCCGTGGCCGGAGCGCCTGCCAGGATCGTCGCCACCACCACGACTGTCCAACGTAGCGTGCGCATCGCAACCCTCGTTCTCGTCAGTGCCATTGAACAGAACACCGCCGACCTGCACAAGGTGGCCACACACGCACGCCCGGCCTTCAATATTTTCCGACGCGTCGGGCGCGCGCATCAGGCGCGCGCTACGTCCTGTGCCGAGCTAGTTGGCTCTGTTCTGCTTAGACGCTTCGGCCGCGCCTATGATGGAGCGTGCCCAATACAGGCACGCCGCCCGCGAGGCTTGCGCTCGAGCTGATCCTACAAACTGGGCACGCGCGAGCCGATGCCGTCAGGATGGGACGCCAGCACGTCAAGAGCGGCAAGCTGTCGATGCGCAGGCAAAAGACGGGAGTCCAGTTCGATATTCCGTTACCGCCCGAACTAGTCGCCGAACTGGCGCTGCATGGGCGGCTGTGAAGATCGCGAGCACGAGCATGACGGCCGGGAGCCTGAGCTATGCGCCTGATCCGGGCTCTAGTCATGCGAGCGCGGATTAGGCTCGCAGCATGGGCGATCAAGGGAAGCCTCGCGCTCGCTAGGCTCTACAGCGCCCTGATGCCTGAGCAATATCGATAGAGCAGAGAGGCCCGCCGGTTCACGCTGGCGGGCCATTATATGGAACTCTGGCGTATTGACCTAAGGTGCTATTTGCCGAACTCGTACCTGTTGGTAGCCATCCCTCGAGGGCTGAGGGAATGAAGAAGAACAATCAGGCCGAGCTAAAGAAGCTAAATGAATTGCGGAGGCTGGAGCGAATCTGCCGGGAGCATGCAGAGTTCGCTTCGATGGATCTTGAGCGCGCCGGTCTCTTGCAGGTCGCCGAAGACTGTCAGATGGCGGTCGAGGCAATCGAGGCACGGCTTTGTCAGAGTAAGTGAACGGACCCGACAGCCATGTTGAGGCTTTCAGCGAAATCCGTCGTGCGCTTTGCCGAGATGCTGGTCGGCATTGCCCTGCTTGTGTTTATAGCGACCTTTCTTCCCTGGTAGAGGGACGAAAATGCGGGGCTTCGGTCCCGCGATTTGAGCTAGCTAGAAGAAACAGTTGCAAGCCGTGTTGAACGCGGCTGCGAAGAGTGCCGGGGATGAAATGCGAAACTTGTTCCGCAACAGCGCGCTATTGCGGCGGCTGTATTATCGTACGCAGATGCTTCGCGCGCGCGGGCAATCTGATGAGACGCAAATTCTTGATCGCCTCACTCGCGGCATTCTGACGAAAACGTTCGTTGAGTTCGGGTTTCATCCCGTCCAGTTCAACTGCATCGGGCTCGCCCAAAACCCGGACTGGCACGGCCTTCTGGTCGACGGCAATGCTCGTCAGATCGCGGACGCGCGCGCCATTCTTCCCGATCGGATCAAGATCGAGGAGCGCTTCCTGACCGTCGATAATCTTGAATTTATCAAGAGTGCATTCCCCAAGATCGGAGTCCTATCGATCGATGTCGACGGCAATGATTTCTGGTTCCTGCGTGAGCTGATCGATACTCGGCCGTCTGTAATCTGCGTCGAATACAATTCCAGCCTTGGCTTGGCGCCAATTACGGTGCCCTACGATCCCGCGTTCGATCGACACGAAAAGCACCCGCGCGGCTGGTATCACGGCGCTTCCTTGACAGCCTTGGCGAAGCTTTGCGCTGCCCATGGGTACGGACTGGCCGAAGTATCGGCCGCAGGTGCCAACGCATTCTTCACCGAAGGCGGCACCCTAGACCCGCAAACTGCATGGAAGCCAAACAGGCTTCGCGAAAGCTATTCCGGTGTGCCTCACGAGGAACAATGGGAGGCAATCCGCCATTTGTCTTTTGAGACAGTTTGCTCGATGCCGGCGGCGAGCGTAGGGCCGTTCTGTGGTGAGCTTCATCGGTATCCCATAGCCGGGACCACAGGCCTATTCCAGCTGAAGTCGGGCCGCACGTCGACGCCGCGCCTTCCGCAATGATCGCTGATAGGGTGCGTCGCGGGTGCCGCTTCGCGAATAACCGCTACGTTAGCGCTGCTGTCAGAACAGGCCCAACGCGATAAAAATTCCGACCTCAGTCAGGAAAACGCCGTCGTGAGGAACAGATCGCCCATAGACATGGCCTTCCTCGCCGGTTGCCAGTCCCGTAGTCTGGCGCGCTTACCGATCCTCGGGCTCGCCTTGTTTTTCGTGAACGTCTCGTGCCTGCGCTCGCGCTAACAGCCCTGTGAGCATCTGTCGCTGTTTGTCCGTGATGTTCGGATCGGCAAGCCGTCTTCTGAAGATGATCAGATTCTCATTGTGGATGAAGTCTTCCATCGATGTCATGCGTGCCACCCCTGTGCCAGCACGACGCCATCTGTGATCCTCAACAGCAGTGCCACAAATAGCGGCAGAATTGCTGAGGAAGGCGTATCGGGCTGGTGATGCAGCGTGCTCATGGAACGGGACAACACCAGAAAGTGCAATTGTCCTTTGATACAAGTGCTCGCGACCAGAGTACGACCCGTGCCGTGAGCCACTGCTTTGAGTGGGTATCGCCGCCGCTAGCGCGTGAAGTCGCGAGCTGGGACGGATCCCACCCCCCGCGATCAGGCACCGCTACCGGTTGTCCAAAGGGACGGTTTGTCGCAAGTGTCAGTACATTGATCCAGATCAAACGCCGGTTCTCTGCCCTTCATGGAATAGCTGCCGATCTCCAGTCAGTCTGGAGGAAACCGCCGCGGCTTCAACAAGGCGGCTAGAACACCATGGACTTGACAATTCGATCAGGTCGTCGTGGCGGCGACTGATGCAAAAAGGGAGTGCTGCACATGGGATTCCTTGACGAGTTACTCGCCGGTGGGCCACGCAAGAAAGAGTACAGCGATTTCGTAGATCGATACGAACAAGGAGACCCGTCCCAAGGTTACTCCGATCAAGAGGTTCTGAAGCGGTATGCTGAAGTGTCACACGCTGTCCCGCCAGACCGGTACGCTCAGGCGGCGCAAGAGGCGCTGAGCAAACTGTCGCCGGAAGAACGAGCGGAGTTCGTAAAGATGCTGCAGGACCGCGCTGCCGCTCGTGGCGTAACGCTGCCCGGAAAGGTGGCGCCCGAACCGAAGGAACTGGGCCAGGTGCTTACTGATCTGCATAAGACGCCAGGGCAGCTCCGGGATATGCTCGGCGGAGGCGACCCTCAGCCTCAGGAGCAAGCGTCAACGTCTAATCCGATCACCGACATCCTGGCGTCCCCAATGGCAAAGGCTGTGCTCGCGGGCATCGCAGCCATGGTGGTCAAGAACGTGATAGGTCCGTCCCAAAGGGCATAGCGCGGCGCCGAAGTCGGGATTGAAGCGACCAAGGTACCGGTACCGGTTACTGTGGCACGTCTTCTACATCATTTTCCGCGAGGCACTTGAGTACTAGGGCGTGTCCTCAGTAAGCGGCTTGGCCGACTGATGTCCGCTCAACCCCCAACAGCGGCGGAAGAGCGGACATTGCCTGAGGTCGCAGAAGGGCCATTAACGGGCTCATGCACCGCAGCAAAGCCCCATGCTATTGAGGCACTCGCTCCGTCACTTTCCAACTGTGGCGCAAGAGCAGACACTGAGGCAGGTGCGCATAGGGTCAACCGTGTCGGTCCGACGAGACTCTTTGTCCGCTCACTGCAGCGGGCACTGGATCGCTTCCGCCGCCTGTGGCAAAATTGAAGTTCCTTCGTCAGCTATCGTCAACCATCGGAGGATTGCCATGGCCTACGTCGATTGGATGATCAAAGGACCGGAGCTAGGCACCTGCAACTGCGACTGGGGTTGCCCCTGCCAGTTCGATGCGCGGCCGACAAGAGGCAACTGCCGCGCGGTCGTGGCCCTGCGCGTAGACGAGGGTCATTTCGGCGAGGTCCGACTGGATGGACTGAAGGCTGCCGCGATCCTTGCCTGGCCGGGAGCCATTCATGAGGGGCACGGCGAAGCCTTGGCTATCATCGACGAGCGGGCCGACAAGCAACAGCGCGAAGCCCTCCTGAAGATCCTGACCGGGCAGGAAACTGCACCGTTCGCGACTATCTTCAACGTTGTCGCGGCGATGACCGAGACCTTCCACGAGCCGGTGTTCGCGCCGATCGAGTTCGAAGTCGACCAAGAGAAGCGGAGAGGCCATTTCTCGGTCGCCGGAATCATTGACGTCAAGAGCGAGCCGATCCGCAATCCCGTCAGCGGCGAAGAACATCGAGCCAAGCTCGTGCTGCCGCACGGCTTCGAATATATCGAGGCGGAATTTGCGAGTAGCACGGCGAAGACCATGGGCACAATTGAGAATGACTGGACTGGCCGCCACGCGCATTTCTGCATGCTGCACATGGGGCCAAACGGGGTCATACACTGAGCACAGGCTTTGACAGGCAGTACGCTTGAATCCGCCCTGAGGCGCGACAGGCTCGTCGCAACGAGCCTTATCGGCTTGTGCCTGCTGTCCTGGCTCTTCTTGATCCATCTATCGCTGCAGATGGAGACGATGGAGGGTATGGCGGCGCGGATGATGGGGATGCCGGTCGGAGATGCCGTGTCGACAATGCTCGGCGCCGCTCTGAGTCCGAGAGCGGCGGAGATTGCGGATGCGACAGTCAATTTCTTCCTGGTCGCGCTGATGTGGGCGATGATGATGGTCGGCATGATGATGCCGAGCGCGGCGCCGACCATCCTGCTCTTCTCTGCGTTGGAGCGTAAGCGCACTGCGGCGAACCGGATCGCTTCCTTCATAGCCGGCTACTTCGCCATCTGGAGCGCATTCTCAATCGCCGCGGCGGCGGCGCAGACGGTGCTGTCGCACACCGGCCTCATATCCATGCAAATGGCGACGACGAGTGCCGTGCTTGGTGGCGCAGTGTTCATCGCGGCGGGGCTCTTCGAGTTCACGCCGCTGAAGGAGCGCTGCCTCGTCCATTGCCGGTCGCCGCTCGAGTGGATCCCGCGTCACATGCGCCCGGGCCAATTGGGGGCGTTTCGCATGGGCGTGGAGCACGGCGTCTACTGCGTCGGCTGTTGCTGGGCGCTGATGCTCCTGCTTTTCGTCGGGGGCGTCATGAATCTGATCTGGGTGGCGTTCCTTGCGACTATTGTGCTTGTGCAAAAAGTGCTGCCAAGCGGAGTTACTGTCGCCCGGTTTGCCGGCGTTGTTCTCATTGTCTGTGGCATCGCCCTCCTTGCCCGGTCGCTGATCCTTGCCTGAAGTTGCACTTGAGCCTGTGAGCTGAGATTGCCTCGACCTCATGCATTGTCCACCGTCGATCGCTTCAAAAGCGTCGTTCTAGTCGCCCGTCAGTCACTTCCAGTCTGCCCCGATAGGCGGACCATTTGGAGCTGCCCATGGTAGTCGCATGGGGTTGATCCCCGGGGCGGTCCAATCCCGTACCGCCCTATTTTCATGTGTGCTACCTAGTCGGATGGCCAAATGGTAGCAGGAAAAGCAGATCATGACTGACGATCAGATCAATCTCGCCGTTCAGCACCTTTGCGAGCAATTGCACTTGGCGCTCCGATTGAAGGGCAGCGAGGCACATCCACCAAACGCCAAGGACATTGGATTCGATCCTGCCTCTGTGAGAACTGTATTGCTGACCGGCTTGCGTTCGGCGGGTGTCACGATCCACCACGAGTCAGCCGGGGCGAGCGAAGAGCCGCCATGGTCCTAAGCGCGGGACAAAAGCCCCGCGCCAATGTCTCAGTTGGGTCAAAACCGGTAATACTCTGACCGAGCGGAATATTTCCGCTTAGCTCTCAAGATCGGACATCTGCGAGTCGATGAGTACACGCCCTAGCAGATTTCCCATTTCGATCAGCATTTGGATATTGCGATCAAGGGCCAGGCAGGTCGCGATCGGAAGCAATGCTTGATGGGGAAGGGGTGAGTCAATTTGACTCACAGAAGCGCCTTGTGGAATTGCGAGATCAAGGAGTCTGATACTCTGGCTATTCCAGCAAGGAGATCTCGCGTGACCGATCTCACTTACAATTTGAACGGCGGCTTCAAGCCGACAGCGAAGAGGTTCGCTGACCTCGGTGGACCGGACTTTTTCCCGACGCCAGCTTGGGCAACGTTCGCATTGATCGATAATGAAAAGTTCAACGGCGAAATTTGGGAGTGCGCATGCGGTGATGGCAGCATGTCCCGCGTGCTGGAGCAGACTTGCCAACCTGTTCGCAGTTCGGACTTGTATGATCGTGGATATGGAGAAGCCGGTGTTGACTTTCTCCGTGCAGAGCGGACGACCGACAACGTCATCACCAATCCGCCCTATAACTGCGCCGAGGGTTTTGTCGCGAGCGGCGTCAAGCTGGCGAAGCGAAAGCTCGCTCTTCTCCTACGGTTGGCCTTCTTAGAAGGTGCGAACCGAGCGAATACGATCTTTTCCAAAATGCCACCCGCTCGCGTCTGGGTTTTCAGTGAGCGCATTACCTTTTACCCAAGCGGTGTCGAGCCGAAAGGCAGCGGTGCGACTGCCTATGCCTGGTTTGTTTGGGACAAAGAGGCTGAGGGGCCAACTGAACTGAGGTGGTTCAAACCCGGCTACAAAGCAAGGTATGCTCAACTGCGCCACGTTCTGGTCGAACAAGATCAGGCACGAGGCAAAACCACAAGGTGAGCCCAACTTCTGGAGAGCGCGCTGGGCGACATCAGCCGCAGGATGGATGGCCTGCCGCCATGCGCATCCGTCGAACGGCTCTGGCGGTGGCTAGCTATCGCTGAGGGGTAGGGGGCCCCCGGGCGCTCACCCGGGATTGAGTGCGGTCAGGTACCGGTACTGGTTACTCACACTTGTTTTCGCTCGTAGCGAATGTCTGATCTACCAGTCCGGCTGGACGCCGAAGCGCAGGCGCTGACACAAAATGCCGTGAACGTCCGCTTCGGGCGGCATAGCGGACGACACCCGGACTTGCTGCTGGCTGAACCAGTTGCGAATGACCCTTAGGCGACCTCCACCGGTCAGAAATCTTCCGCTCTTGCGTCAATAGCGTCCATGCTCGCCGCTCAGGATGGACCGCCTTGTTCACGGGCTCGGCTTCCTCTTGTGGTTCAGTGAGGAGCGCATCAATGAGAGCCGATCGAACGATCGAAAGAAATTATCTTCGCCAATGGCGCATGCTCATTGCGCAATATGAGGCCGTCAAGACGGGAAGGTCCAGAGCGTTCAGCAGTGTGCGCGACTTCTACGCGTACCACGGAACCTGCTCACAGACCTTCCGGAAATACTATAACCGCTATCGGGCGAGCGGGCTGACAACTGATCTGTTCCCGCGACGACGTGGCCCGAAACACCGGGTGAAGTCAGAAGCGGAAGCGACCCAAGCAAGAGAGGCTGTGTTCAAAGTACTGCATTCTCCACCGTCCGGCTTTGGCTTCAATAGAGCAACATGGAAGAGCGATAATCTTCAGGAAGCCCTGAACGCGACGGGTGTCAGGCTGAGCAAGCGGGACATTCAATCCATCATTAAAGCGGCAGGGTATCGATGGATGAAAGCCAAGCAGGTCCTAACAAGCAAAGACCCCGAGTATCGAACCAAGCTGGATAGCGTGAAATCCATACTTCAAGGCTTAAGGGAGGATGAGGGGTTTTTCTCGATTGATGAATTTGGGCCGGTCGCGGTCTTAAAGCGCGGTGGACGTAAGCTCGTAGCTCCTGGCGAGGAGGCAACCGTGCCTCAGTGGCAAAAATCGAAGGGAGTTGTGATCATCACCGCCGCCCTCGAGCTCTCCACTAATCAAGTTACCCATTTTTACTCAGACAAGAAGAACACGGCAGAAATAATCAAGCTACTGGACTTGCTGCTCGCTCAAAATCGCCATTTGTCGCGACTGTATCTATCCTGGGATGCTGCTTCCTGGCACATGTCCAAGCAACTCACGTGTCGGATCGTATCTAACAATGTGATGGCGGAGGTGACGGGCTCTACCCGCGTCGCGACCGCGCCACTGCCGGCGGGTGCGCAATTCCTGAACGTCGTTGAAGCCGTCTTCAGCGGAATGGCCCGAGCCATTCTTCACAATAGCGACTACTCATCTGTGGGAGAAGCGAAGGCAGCGATCGACAGGTACTTCACAGAGCGGAATAAGTACTTTCGCGAGCATCCGAAGCGGGCTGGAAACAAGATTTGGGGTAACGAGCGGGGAACAGCAGCCTTTTCAGAGAGCAGCAATCACAAAGACCCGAGATACAGATAACGATTCCCAAAGCGCGAAGCCATGGCCCCCTTACGCCGAAAGCTGACGTTGATAGCAGGTCTCCTTCTGGCCCCAAGCCGAACAGCGCTTAAGCCGTTGTGATGTCGGCTGTCGGCGGTAAACCGGACGCCGGAGTGTGCTTGCCTCGACCGCCGCTTGTGACCCATCTCGGAAATTGGAGCCTGATCAGTTTCCGGCGTCGTTTCGCGCCATTTGCCGCTCGAACCTGCTATAGTTTCGGGATTGCGCAAGGCCCGCTCTCGGAGGGGGCATATGCGACGACGCGAGTTCATCACATTTCTCGGCGGCGCGACCGTGGCAAGCTATGTCGGCGCCCGGGCGCAGCAGGCGAGAATGCCGGTGATCGGATATCTCGTCTTTGGCTCTGCCGGGGTGGGCCCAGATCGCCTCCGTTCGTTCCGCCAAGGCCTTGCAGAAACCGGAATTGTCGAGGGCCGCGACGCAACAATCGAAATTCGCAGGGCCGAATTCCACACCGAGCGATTGCCCAAGCTGGCCGACGAGCTGGTCAGCCTTGGGATCAACGTCTTGGCAGCCCCCGGCAACACCCCAGCCGCCCTTGCCGCGAAGGCCTCAACCACGACGATCCCAATCGTGTTCTTCGTCGGCGGCGACCCGGTGCAACTTGGCCTTGTCGCCAGCCTTAGCCGGCCCGGCGGCAATATCACGGGGGTCACCAACTTGACGGTTGAGGTTGGGCCGAAGCGGCTCCAGCTCCTCCACGAACTGATGCCCAGCGCAACCGTCTTCGCACTGATTGTCAATCCCTCCACTCCGCTTGCGCAGATCGAATCGAGAGATCTGTTGGAGGCGGCGCGCGTCCTCGGGCTTGAGCTGCACGTTCTAAAGGCAACCAGCGAAGATGAACTTGATAAGGTCTTTTCATCGCTAATCCAATTGCACGCCGCCGCACTGCTGATCGCCACCGATGGATTGTTCACTGCCCGGAGCGAACGATTGGCTATGCTTGCGCTGCGCCATGCGATCCCTGCCATCTCCAGCAATCTTGAATTTGCCGCGGCCGGCGGCCTGATTAGCTATGGAAGCAGCATCGACGAGCCGTTCCGGCTGGCTGGTGTGTACACCGGCAGAATTCTCAAGGGCGAGAAGCCGTCCGATATGCCGGTCCAGCAGTCAACGAAGATCGAACTCAAGATCAATCTCAAGACCGCAAAGGCGCTGGGCCTGACAGTACCGCCCGCGTTGCTCGCCCGTGCCGACGAGGTGATCGAATAAATGGCCATGTCCGAGTCTGGCCCGTCGCGACATATTGCATCGCGATACCAAGTAGGTCGCTAACGGGGCATAGCGGAAGTTGGTAGGCAGCCGTCTTTTGCAGAACACGACGCTCGTGACCCAACTCGGACATCGGAACAAAGCAAACGGTCATCCCGAGCAAAGGCACTTAGAAGACCACCAATCTGCCGAAGTTGCATAGCGCACGAATACGGTTCGGCTATCCGTGATTGCAGCACCCTTGGGCGGCTGGCGTTCGTACCTGCAGCGGCAACGCCGATCGGGTGAAATGGCGCGAATAGACGGATGGAGCGGCCAGATGGACGGGCACCTTGTCTTCAGCGACGTGAGTTCGGCTCATCGAAAAGGCGGATTGAATAGGAGGGGCCTGCTCTCGGGCCTCGCTATGCTTCCAATGGTGTCCTCGCTCGTGGCGGTCAAGGACGCGGCAGCGCAACAGACAAATCCCGGCTTCTCTTTTGTCGTCTGCGGCGACTCGCGACCCATGATGTACCTGCCCGTCAAGGAAGGGCGTACCGACCTCGTCGAGCTCTTCGTGGAGATGTTCGGCTTGGTCATGCCGGAAAAGGTCGCGGAAGCAGTCGTGAAGCGCGACGTGAAAATGATCTTCGACCCCGTCACCAAGGAGCTTAGGCAAGTGGTCATGCCCTTCATGTCGCGGAGCGAGGTCATGACGTTGTCGGTGGATCAGGGTTGGGTGACCCGTGCAACTGTCGAAGACGTCAAACTGCTTCCCGGAGTGCACCGGGACATTTTCCAACTCGAAGGCGGCGATTGGGTCTCTCGCGAAATCGTGCAGCACATGCAGGCCGGGCGCGCCAAATTTGTGGTCAACAGCGGCGACGTCGTCTGGTGGGGCAACCAGGGCCGCTCAGTCAGCGACAGTCCGTACTGGAAGCGCGTAAACGATACCATGCTCAAGCTACTGCCGGGGCCAGATTCCGAGATGCGTGCCGCAGGGCTCGAAGGACGGTGGTTCATGTCGGTCGGCAATCACGAAGTGTGGGGCGATCCAAAAATTGAAGGGACGCTTGATGCGGTGCCTTATCTGAAAAAGCTCGGTGTGACGCCGGAGCGGTTGATCTACAAATTCGATTTCCGAGACATAAGATTCATCTTCTTGTGGAGCGGAAAATATGACTACCGCTCACCGTCGCTCTGGGATGCGGACCGACCAAAATACACCGAGCAAATGGTGCAATTGCAACAGTGGCTGGACGACGCAAAAGCCAAGGGAATCAAAAAGGCATTCATTACCTTCCACTATCCGGTCTTCTGCCGCGCAGGTCTCGGTCCCATTCCGGAGCCTGATAATCCCCACAAGACCATCGCGGCCTATGCCAAGGATTTGGAGTTGGTCGTCTTCAACGGACACGTGCATACTACTGAGCTGTATGACGTCGATGGCGTGAAATACCTGGTTCTTGGTGGGGGCGGCGCGGAGCAAGACCCTATCCTTCCCGGCCGCACGAGCATCAAGGTGCCGAGCAACTATCCACCGGACCTCTATTGGAAGGGCAAACCCCCGCAACTGGAATACAACTACGCGTTGGTCGATGTCGCACCAGACGAGAAGACAAAATTCAACCTGACACGTTACCGGCCCGGCTCGGCTGAGCCGTTCGCATCCGAGGCACTGTTCTCGTAGAGCAACGGTCGTAACCTGTGGGGACAATAATTCTCATCCTGCACGGCTTGGTCACGGTGGCCTTGCTTGGTGCGATCACGCATCAGACATTGGCAACATGCGCGCCGGCCAGGGCGAAGCCGTATTCGTTCTTCGGCCGGTTTCGCGCGGTGCGAGGTGCAGGCTTCACCAATGCAATCGTCGTTCTGTATGTGATCTCGTGGCTGCTCGGCGCTGTCGTCTACCTGTATTTCAAGGTCGATGTTCAGCCAAGTTTGGAACGCGATCACCATTGGCATGCGCTGGGTTTCTTTGATCTCAAGGAGGATTTCACCGCCATCGGCTTGGGGGTGCTGCCCGCATACTGGTCGTGCTGGCATCAGCCGGTTGATGGTCGCAGCTATCAGCTACGCACTGCCCTGACCTTACTCCTTGCATTCATCGTCTGGTGGGCCTTTCTCGTTGGTCACGTTATGAACAACATCGGAGGCTTCGGATCGTAATGTCCAACTCGATGTTTCCGCGGTTCGCTTTTGCTTATGGGGCAGCTTTCGCGCTCTTTTACGCTATTGCACATGCCCGCGGGCTTGCGCTGTTTACCGTTTATCCCGCGCAAGGCATCGTCCTTCTCGGTCTGCATCGTTCCCGGGATGTTGCCGATCCCGTCTTGGATTTCCTCGCGCCCGAGATGTACTGGTACGGGTGGACTGCTTCCGCCGCTGTCGGCGCGCTCGTTGTTGGCATAGTTGCCGCGCTTCTGCCGGCTCGCCTGTCCCCGTTCTGGGCATGGTGTGCGTGGGTCGTTCCCCCAATGGCGATGATCGCTTGCGCTTATCTCACAATCCCCTGGTTTCGGCTTTAGAAGCCAGATTTCCGCTGTTGGCCCTTCGCGTCATTTCGCGGCGATGCCGAATTTGGTCGCTATTGGGGGCATAGCGGACGCTGAGTAAGACGCACCGCCTTCCCTGTAACTGCAACCACGGATCGAACCAAATATCCTGAATAAACGTGGTCGCGCGTACCCCGCTTTTCGGCAGAAATCAGAGGACCCGGACGACCATTGCGGAGGGTCCGCCATTCCCGGCGTCACCCACCGCAACGCCAGAACGCACCCGCGACCTTCCTAGCGCGATTGTGCCCTCAACCTTCCGGTGTTGAAAAGCGGTGCGATGGTCTGATGGTCTAGACGTTCGCGAGTAAAGGCCCATCAGCAGCTAACCGCGCTAGTGAAGGCAACGGACCACTCGTACCCTGACGATTTCAAGGGAGGCGCGCGTTATCAGGTGCGCGCCTCCCGGCGCTTCGCACTCAATGCATGACGCTGCGGTTAGACAGCCGGTCGGCATGTCGTTCAGAGTGGTCGGTATCGTCCCGCCACGTCCGCTCTCCGCACGAGCATCTGAACATGTGGATGATGTTGCCCGTGCCAGCGTCCACAATGGTTCGGACCAACTCCAGCTTCTCGCTGCACGTTGAACACGGCTCTGTCGACGCGCTTTTAGCTTCTATGACCTTCTCGGCCCAGAACAACTGCATGGTTGGCTCCGTCGCTTGAGCTACCCTAACTAGAACTACCTTGAGGAGAAGGGCGGGGGTTGCAAATGGCTGAATGAGAACGGCGTGTTCGCCTAGAGGAACACTCACACCGCCTCCGTGGATGTTGGAATCGGAAGGGGCCGCTCTGAAAGCGGCCCCTTGGCGGCCGGTACAATCTTCATCGGGATGAAATACTCAGCCCCGGCAGTGGTCACCTTAGAGGCAGCACTGCACCGAGGGGATTCCGGTAAATTACTGATCGCAGCACTGTCCTAATTCCTCCCCGCTAGTATCTCGAATTACAGACCGAGCATCCACACGGCGAACGCAGCGCACAAGCAAATTCCGCCCAGGACGGCCATTCCAGCAAAGAACCGTTCTGTTCGGTCCACCGCGATCCCCTCCGGATCCGCCCATGGCCTCATAACGTTTAGGCAGCGCAAATGGGTCCTAATCTATCAGAGCGAGTGTTTCGGCTGCGCCCGACCGTGATCGCCGGCGAGCGGCTCGATGAGGATTTTGTCGGTGGTATGGGACGGCATTAACAGGCGGGCGGCCCGGCACACTGCCCCCGCCGAAGAATGTGCCGAGCCTAGCCAGTCAGTCCCGCTGGTCAAATCATGACCGGCTAAGGTCGATAGTGGGGCAGCAATGTGGCTTTGCAAATTGCACGGCGGCAACACCTGTTAGGTTTTTCATAGTCTGAACGATTGGCGCCATGTGTCGGCCGCCAGCTCGCCAGAATCGCGAGCGCAAATCGATTGCGTCTTGGACATCGATCGATTCCGCGCTGGTCCGACCGAAGCCCCGGACTCCCCGCTCCACTGCTTTCAGCCCCCAGCCCCAGCGATGGAGCGGGGCTACCGCGCGCAACTGCTTGCCCATCTCCGCGAGCGCGGTGATGGCGGCTGGCTTCGCTGCGACGACTGGCCGCTCCGGGTCCTAACGCCGCGGTGATCAACTTCCTACGGCAGCGACCCTCGGAGGTCTGCGACACCAAAATCCAAGTTGGCTCGGCCACCGTTCTCAATATTGGTCAGGGTCCGGGCCTTGCTGCGTTCTGACACAACAATATTTCGAGTGAGGACCGCGCCAAGTAGGAACGTCGTAGCCGTCAGCCCACTCAGGACCGCCAGAAATAGATTGGACCAGCGCATCATACTGCACCCGTGCGCATCGCCCCGCCCGCTGCAACTTGCGTCGTTGAGTCGTTAGGCGATTTGGTGGCGCGGCGGTGGCATGCTCCGAAATTGCCGCGGCTTACCGCGCCCCCCTGTTTTGGGGCCAATGGCCGCGCCGCCTAAAAGGGGATTTGTCCCTTGTCCCGCTGTCCGCAGCAAGCAGCGATCTACGTCATGCTTCCCGGCATAAAGCAGCGGATCGAGACGCTAGCCGAGGGCCCAGAGCGGCCACACGATCGTTCGCCCCGCCCGGTTCGGCGCGGTGATGACCGCCTCGTCGGGCACATCGACCCACACCAGCTCGCTGTCATCGGCATCGCTGCGCGGCACGCGGACGCGAAGGTGACCGGCGCTGCTGATCCAGTCGGCGTCGGCGATCGTTCGGCCATCGGCGACCGAGCAGCACGGCCCCATGCCGCTGCTCAGGCCGTTGAACCACGCGCGCAATTCCGGAGATGAGCCAGCATATTGGCGCCTCGATCGCTGGCTACAGCGCCAGCCACCAAACCGCCAGCGCGACCATGACGACGACCGCCGCGACGAAGATCAGCGCTTGCGTGTTCGACATACGCCACATCGCGCACCGCCTTTTGTGTGCGAGATGGTACAATAGTTAAGCGCGGTATGATAAGGCGACCCGCAGCAGAGCGATGCCGGAGCGTCGGTCCTGCGCAGCGAGTGATGGCTCGTTCCACTCGCCCGCCTTGGTAAGACAGGCTGCCGCGATCTCGCGCCAGACCAGATCCACGACCGCGTCGATGTTGCGCCTGACCGTCGTGTCGCGCGAGCAGCGCGCCGCCATGCCGGACAGATGCGTCAGGACGGTGCCCGCGATCTGATCGATCAGTTCGTCGGCCGCGTCACGCCGCACCAAGGTGCGCTTCTTCTCCTCAATCTTGATCTGCAGCAGTTCGGTCTTGGCGTTGACGTGATCAGCGTCGGCTTCCGTGCGGGGTGAGTGCTTGTGTTCGCGCCGCAGGTGCCGCAGGTACGCAACACGGCTCTGGTCCAGCGGGAAGCCCTGACCATGCCGCTGGATCACGCCTTCCGATTCGAGCTTGCCGGCTGCAATCGAGGTGCAGTGCGAGTGCCGACGCGCTGACGGTCTCGCGCATGATGGACCGCCGTCGAGAGATAGCCCCGTCGGTGACGACCTCGGTCATCAGCGTCATTCCTGTTCGTCCCGGCAGGATACTCCAATTGCGGCGTCAGCGTGAAGGCGGTCGATGGAGCAGTCGTTCACGAAGATGAACGTGAGGATTGATCCAGGTCAAAGGTGCGAAGCTCCAGCGCGCGAGACTTCGGGCGGACCCGCGGTCAACGCGATGCAGGTGTCCGCGGCTTCCTCTCTCGAAGAAGGAGTACGCTAATGTTGCGTCGAATTCTCATCGCTTCGGCAGCCGCAGCCACGCTGCTGGTCACCTTCACTCCCGATGACGCATTCGCCCGCGGCGGTCGCGGCGGCGGCATGCGCGCCGGAGGCTTCCACGGCGGTGCCGTGCGAGCAGGAGGCTACCGCGGGGGCGCAGTCGCGGCTCGCGGATACCGGGGCGGCGCTGTCGCTGTGCGCGGCGGGCGCTACGGCTATCGGGGTGCGTATGCAGGGGCGTATCGCGGCTACCGCTACGGGGTCGGTGCGGCGGCAGTGGGTGCGGCTGCGGTCGGCGCGGCTGCGGCGGGGTCCTACTACCGCGGCGGCTGCGGCTACGACGCGTACGGCAACTATGCCTGCCCCGGCGGGTACTATCCGTACTGAGCGGCGCGACGCCGTTTAACTGCTATGGGGGCATGGCGGACACGCCCCCATCTCGATTTATGAGAACGCGTCCTTGGCAGACTGTTGCCTAACCCGCAACTGCATCCACGGATTCGCGGCAGATATTCTCAATAGAGGCGGTCGCACGTAACCCGCATTTTCACGCGCGCCGGAGGACCAGGACGACCCTGCGGACGGTCCGCCATCACCGGCGTTTCGCGCATCAAAGAGAACGTTCGCCACACAGTTCGGCGACATCAGCCGTGACGTTCTCGATCTCATACGGCTTCTCCCATCGTCGCACATGCTGGAAGCGCTCGGGGATGATCTCGACACCGTAGCCAGTCGTGAAAATGAAGGGCTTTCCGACACGCATGAATTCGTCCGCGACCGGAAGGGATGACCAACCGCGCAGGTTGATATCGACCACGGCGACATCGAAACAATCGTGCTCGACAGACATCGCGTCGGCGAGTTCAGTGACCGGCCCGACCACATGAGCACCGAGCGCCCGGAGAGCGTTCGCGAGGTCGTCTCCGATAAGATACTCATCCTCGACAATAAGAACTCGGCAGTCCTTCAAGGAAGGTTCGTTGTGGTGGGCCATCTGTTCCACCCCTCGCGTCGTTCTGCCTCGTTGAGACAAACGTCAATCGACGAAAGCGTTCCCTTGTGCGGTTCCAAGTTCCGCTACGCAGCTTGCCGTGTGGTGTGGACAAGGGAATTCCTCGTAACGTTTCGGCAAAAGCGTTATTGTTCGGCATCACCGGCTAGGCTTCGTCCGTAGGCGCCGGTGGCTGAGAGACCGCTAGCGCTCCCGCCTATAGCGAGGAGAGCAAGATGGATCGGTCCCCGCATCTTCAACATCTTGAACAAGCTGAGCGCCACCTGTTGCGTGGCGAGCAGAATGTTTCCGACCAAGAACAGCGTATCGAAGACCTTGAACATCATGGGCATGACACAACTTTGGCTCGCGCACTCTTGGAAACATTCCTGCGGACGCAAATGCAATTCGTTGCGCACCGCGCTCAAATCCTTAGAGAACTAGACCATGCTTGAACTAGGACCTGTTAGGGTTTGCGGTCGACGCGTCTTTCGCCGGGAAGGCCGTACAGCGCGCCGGCAGCGCCGGACTACAGGACAACGGCCAGCGTTGTTCGCCTGGTGCCTACGTTATGCCTCTGTAGGTTCTCCAGCTAGCCAGTCGCTCGGCCGCATCGGCGATCTCGTCCGGCGCGCTGATCTTCAGCTTTTCAAGTAGGCGGACACGCTGTTCTGCGACTTGCGTTGCGGTGCCACCGAGCCGCTCGGCGATCTGAGCATCCGTTTTCCCGGCGACAAAGCGCCTCAGGAGTTGCTTCTCGCGTGGACTGAGCGGTAGGTTGGTCATTGGTGCAGTCTCTTGCACCTCGACAGCGCAGACTCTTCTATCGCCGTTTTCGTGCGCAATCGTTTCTCAGCGACGGCGACGCGGTGCGCCACGACGGGATGTCGGACTTTTGCGCGCAGGGAAGGCTTCTCGAAGCAAGACTGGGCCGCCTCTCACTGCACGCGCATGAACCTATTCCGTGAGCGTTGACTTGGATCAATACCGCCAACGGTGTAGGGGTGTTGTGCCGATTTGGAGGAAGTTCCAATGCGCACATTGGCTTTGACGCTTTTGACGATGGGTATCATTTTAACAGCAGGGCACGCCCGGGCTCAAAGATATGATCCGGCTTTTCCCGTTTGCTTGTATGTCGTCTCTTTCGGAGCCAGCCCTTACTATAGATGCAGCTACACGACGATGGACCAATGCAGGGCGTCGGCCAACGGTCAGATGTGCATCCTCAACCCGTATTACGCTGGTGCGACGGCGCCTGCGAGAGGGAACAATCGGCGTTATTCTCGCCAAGTCGGATCACGATCAACCGCGTACGCTGTGACCAGATCGTACGCGCCACCTGAGCCACCGATCCACTACCGGACTGCACCGTACAATCAATACAATGAACCGTATTATGGAGCTTCCCAAGGTTACGCGCCTGGCGAGAAACAACGATTTCTCGAAAGTGTGAGACGACAGATGTAAAGTCCGACTTCCACCAGCCGCCGAGGCGCCCACTCAGGCGGCCCCGCGCCGCTGTCTTGTCTAGAACAGTCGCGATTGGAAAGTCACACAGTAGATTTTCAGAAGTTTTCGCGTGGCCCCCCAGCGTGAAAAACCCAGCCACCGAAGGGTACGATATGTTGCCAGCATATTGGACCTCTTGGGACATGGAAACTGACCCGCGGCCAATAGGGAGAGACGCGTGGTGGCGGCAGGTGGGTGGCTGATGATTAGTAGCTTGGAGCTCTTACCTAGCGGCGCTCGAACCCGCACCCCACTCTAGCGTTTCGCGGTAGGTTAGAATGTGAAAAAAATGTCAGGCCGCTCGCTGCTTGTGAGATGTGATCCAGCATCAGCCAGAAATATCTCCTTCATGTCCGGATCGCGCGCTCGAGCCGACCCTGCGTAGATCGACAGATATTCGCCTGTCGATCTGGAAGCCGCGGCGGAAAGTTCTGCGCGGCCCGGCATCCGGTTTACGGCCTACGTAACCGCAGCTGGAGCTTTGGTCGGGGAGCAATAGCGGAAGTGCGGTCTTACTCCGCAAGCGAGCCCCGGGGTGCGTTCCGCGCGATCAGCGACTTGAGTTTGTTGAAGGCTCGGATCGCGATGCCCAACGGGATCGGATAGGTCAGGTGGACGAAGAGCAACCTTCTTCACATAGCCCTCGGCGTGCCATTTGGCGCGCGCGCCGCTGCGAAAAAATATCACGTCACCAACGCCATAGCGCTTCGGCGGCATGCCGTCGATTTCGAGCACGATTGATCCTTCGAGGATCATGATGGTCTCATCGAGATCGTAGTACCAGTTGAACTTGCCTTCGGTGCACGACCAGATCATGGCGTGGGCAGTGTGGCACGCGCTCGACGACAGCAGGCGGGAACGGGCTTCCGGATTTCCTTCAATGATCCAGGATGGCTCGATCGGCGACGGATCGAGATCCGTCTTGTAGTGCCACGTCTCAATGGCAGCGAGCGGCATCGGTTTTCCCCACTGCAGATTACACGGCCCCAGGTTCCGGGTTTCGTGCGCTCAGAAAGGCTCCCAGCTGACTTCAGAACGAGGTATTTCTTTCGGGTTGGTATTCAGGATCTGCATCAAGTGTTCGGCTTCCTCCATCGTCAGATTGGCTGCCAAACGGGGCCCAATATGCGCCGGCCCCTTACGCTCTCGATCGTAAACCATCCAACCTTCGCGTCCTTGCCGAATGACAAACCTACCTTGTGAAGTTGCATCGCCGCTCAAGGATTGTTCCTCCCCAATCGCTGACTCGATCAGCGACGATAGGGGCTCTCATTCCCTCGGCCTGTATTTGCCTATGTGAATCGTTTGTAGATTTCGGGCTGCGGCTTCCGGGTTGGCGCAGGACGTTCGGCGGTGAGCTTCATGCAGCGGATGCTCCGCGTTGGCGGGCGCACTGGGCCTGAGCCTGGGCAAGGTCCTGCCACGCCAGAGCAACACGCAACCATTTCAAACGGTCGACCGGGCAGGTAGCGGCTACGGCGTTGCGCATCGCCTCTTCGGCTTCGATGCGCGGATCAGCATCTTGGCTCATCCTGCCCCTATAGCTGGTACAGCTTAATGACCGACGAATGAACACAGCCGGGAAACTACGGCCGGTAGGAGTTCGAGATCGCGTCGCGCGTGCCGGCTTATCAGGCCCGGTTTGGCACGACGTTCAATGCGCCTGCGCCGCATTGCAAACGGGCCATGGCCTCCGAATTAGACCGGACTTGCGCCGAAACCGCACGCGTATAGGTTGTAGCCGGGCTGAGGGGGATTCGATGGCTAAGACACCGATTTCTGCCGGTGATTTGGGCTGGATCATTCTCGAAGAGTTGAGGGATAGCGGCGATTGCCCGATAGGCGTGGCGCTTGCAGTCATTCCTGAGCCCGATGGCGATTGGCGTGTAGTCATCCAGGCACACAGCCGCAATGCGATGACAACAAGGTGCCTGCGGCGCATTGCAAGTATCGAGAAGAGGCTAAAAGCCGTTTATGCGGTGGATGAGGCGTGAAATCATGGGCCAACCCGCTGATGGATCCAGGCCGAGCTTATCAATGTAGTGGTGGCCGGCGTCACGCAAGGTGACGAGCTTGCGCCCGCCAACCTTGAAAGGATCTCGAAGGGCCGCCCCAGCCCCGATCTGTCATTCCTTGCGTGTAGCGCTAGGGGCGCTTTGTTGTCCACAGTGTCGATCGCGACACACTGCATTGGCGCGACTCGTCGTAGGCTTTTGCCGCGTCTTCATGGGCGCGTTTCCTCCCTAGCCTTGAGCCCGTCGCGAATGGCGGGCTTCCTTCGATAGGACGCATCAATTGGCGGTTTCGGCCTGTAGGAGCCGGGCATAGGTCCCGCTCTCGTGCAACTCGAGCCAACCGCGCTCGACCGCCATCTTGATGCCGGCGCCGAACTCCTCGCAACGGCGCGTTGATCTTCTCGATATGGATGCGACCGTCTTGCACGGGCTCGATGCTAGTGGCGATCTCGACCAGCTTCCGTGCTGCCTCCGAGTTGGCGAAGGGACGTTCGGTGGGTGATTTCTGTCACAGATAAAAAATCGGTCCTCAGGCATCTACACGAGCAGTGAGGCGCTGGCTCGCTTCGAGCCAGATGTTGTTCACAGATACAAACTCTTTGGATAAATCATCATGATGCGTGAACTCATCGATACGGACCTCGAGGCGGTGGCTGGCGGTACTGTCAACGTTGCTTCGATCTCGATCCCGACGTTGACCCAGACTCTTCTTCAGAACAACTCGCTCAACCAGACCGGTGTTGCTATCGGCGGCTCCGTTGTCCAGGTGGCCGGCGGTCAGTCGAACACCGGGGTCCAGGCTGGATCCAT
>NZ_AXAS01000069.1 GCF_000472925.1 Bradyrhizobium sp. Ec3.3 | reverse complement strand
GAATTCGACGGTGCCGGCGGAATCATAGTTCACGGCCTTCGCCAGCGCGACCGCCTGCTCGCCCATCTTGCGGCGGGTGGTCTCGTCGAGCAGCGGCGACGGCGCCTCCTCGATGACCTTCTGGTTGCGGCGCTGGATCGAGCATTCGCGCTCGCCGAGATNGATGACATTGCCNTGCTTGTCGCCCAGCACCTGGATCTCGATGTGGCGGGGATCGACGATGAATTTTTCGACGAAGACGCGGTCGTCGCCGAACGACGCCTTGGCTTCGGCTTTCGCCAGATTGAAGCCTTCGGCGACCTCGCTCTTCGAATGCGCGATGCGCATGCCCTTGCCGCCGCCGCCGGCGGAGGCCTTGATCATCACGGGGTAGCCGATCTCGTCAGCAATGCGCACCGCGTGCTTGTCGTCCTCGATGACGCCGAGATAGCCGGGCACGGTCGAGACCTTGGCCTTGGCGGCCGCCTTCTTGGACTCGATCTTGTCGCCCATCGCCGCGATCGCGCCGGGGTTCGGGCCGATGAAGACGATGCCGGCTGCCTCCAGCGCGCGCGGAAACGCCTCGCGCTCGGACAGGAAGCCGTAGCCGGGATGCACGGCCTGCGCGCCCGTCTTGCGGCATGCCTCGACGATCTTCTCGATTACCAGATAGCTCTCGGCCGCGGCCGGCGGCCCGATCAGGACGGCCTCGTCGGCCATCTCCACATGCAGCGCGTCGCGGTCGGCCTCGGAATAGACCGCAACCGTCTCAATTCCCATCCGGCGGGCAGTCTTGATGACCCGGCAGGCGATTTCGCCGCGATTGGCGATCAGAATGCGTTTGAACATGCTTTTCTTGGTTCTTCGACCCTGGGCGGGACCTCTCCCTCACCCCTTCGGGCTGATGGGACAGGCCGTGATGTGTCCGTGGTACAGCAAAATAGGCCAGAGGCAACGGTCTAAATCCGCACCCCGCCCTGGCGTACCAGCGATCCCTGCCGGCCTTATCGCTTTCCCAAAGCAGGCCTTATCGATCCCTATCTGCTATCGGCCTTGGCGGCGCCCCGCACCAGCTCGTGGACAAAACCCAGCTTCCCGACCACCGCCGGTGACAGGATGAAGGGATAGAGGTCGCGGGCACCCATCGCCCGGTTGACGCTGTTGATGGCAAAGGTGAAGGGCAGCCATGCATTGACGAGCTTCTCCACATCCGCCGCCGTGTAGGGGTTGAAGCGGATGCGCGCCGTCAGCTCGCCGTCGCGATCGATCCTGGGGCGCACCTCCACGCCGAATTCGGCGGCCATCTCAAGTGTGTCGACGATGTGGAGGTAGTGCGCCCAGGTCTCGGCGAAGTCCTCCCAGGGATGCGTGGTCGCGTAGGCGGAGACATAGCTCTGCTGCCAGTCATCCGGCGGCCCCCCCGCATAATGGCGTTGGAGCGCCTGCCCATAGTCGATCTGTTCGTCGCCGAACTTCGCGCGGAATTCGTCGAGCTTGCCGCCGTCCCGCACCAGCACGTCCCAAAAATAGTGCCCGACCTCGTGGCGGAAATGCCCGAGCAGCGTGCGGTATGGCTCGCCCATCTCGAGCCTGCGCCGCTCGCGTTCGATGTCGTTGGCTTCCGTCAGCGCGATCGTGATCAGGCCATTGTCATGGCCGGTCATGATCCGCTGGCCGCTGAAGGGATCATCGGCAAGGAAGTTGAAGATCAGCCCGTGCGTGGGATCCTCTGCCCGCGTCGTCAGCGGCAGCTTCCAGCGCGAGAGCGAATAGAACAACCGGTGCTTGGCCACCTCGAGTTCGCGCCAGCCGGCAAGCTGCGCCGGGTCGGACAGGTCGGGCACCGTGCCGTTGTGCCGGCAGGCGCGGCAGTAGAGATCGCTGCTGCCGGGCTCGGTCAGCCAGTTGCAGGCGTCGAACTCGGCATTGGCGCACAGCATGCGGCCCGTGCCCTTGTCGGCCAGCGTCACCCAGGCCGTCCCGTCGGGCTCGATCGCGGAGAGCATCTCCTTTTCAGGCAGGAAGGCAACCCGGTGACCGCAGCGTTCGCAGGCGCGGTTCTCGAAATAGAGGACGTTGCCGCAGGCCTGGCAGACAAATAACTTCAAGGTTTACATCCCCCGACAGGAGTCTCTTGAGCCCATCTTGAACCTATCTTGAGGCTATTGGGCCCGGCGACGACGCTTCGCGACGTTAATCGTTCCTGCGGGCGGAACAAATTCCTCAAACTGGACATTGGTTCGCCGTCCACACTTCCCGGACATCATTCTCCCCTTCAGGTCGTTGCAATGGGTAGCCATCGCGCCCGGTCTGTGTGACAATTGCTCCGGCACGTGCATCACAGCGGCCGACCCCTTGAACGATCCTTTGCCCGAGACCATCGCCGCCGAAAGGCTGCGCCAGCATCTGGACGAGATCGCCCGCGAGCGCGACAACGCCTATCGCGCGTTGCAGGAGCGCGAGGCCGAGCTTGCGCGCATCCAGCGCATCGCCGGCGTCGGCGGCCTAGAGATCGATTTCCGTGACGGCGTCAGGAATCGCCGCACCCCCGAATATCTGCTGATCCACGGCCTGCCGCCGGAGGCCGCCAACGAGACCTATGGCGACTGGATGCTGCGTATCCATCCAGAGGATCGCGAGCGCACGATCAAACACCTGTTCGGCACCCTCAAAAGCGAGAGCGAAGATTACTCCGACACCTACCGCATCACCCGCCCCAGCGACGGCGAGGTGCGCTGGATCCGCGTGGTCGGCAAGATCGAGCGCGATGCGGGCGGCCGCGCGGTGCGGCTGGTCGGCGCTGACCTCGACGTTACCGACCAGATGCTGGCGCAGGCGACCTTGCGGGAAAGCGAGGAACGCTTTCGCCTGATCGCCGACAGCGCGCCGGTGCCGATCTGGGTCACCAAGCTGGACCGCAAGCGCTCCTTCGCCAACCAGGCCTATGTCGATTTCCTCGGCCTGCCCTTCGAGGAGGCGATCGATTTCGACTGGCGCAAGGTGCTGCACCCGGATGACCTGCCCCAAGTGCTCCAGCAATCCGTGCAGGGCGAAGCCTCGCTGAAACCCTTCGTGCTGGAAGCACGCTACAGGCGCGCCGACGGCCAGTGGCGCTGGCTGCGCTCGGAGTCGCAGCCGCGCTGGGACCCCAATGGCAAGCACATCGGCTTCATCGGCGTCGCCCACGACATCACCGCCGCCAAGCAGGCCGAGATCGAGCTCAGGCAGCTCAACGAAACGCTGGAAGAGCGCATTACCGAGCGTACCTCACAGCTCGAAGCCAACGAGGCCCGGCTGCTTGCGATCTTGGAAACCAGCAACCAGTACCAGGGTCTGCTCAACCTCGAAGGCAACGTGCTCTACGCCAACACGACGGCGCTCGCCGGCATCCGCGCCGCGCCGCGAGACGTCATCGGAAAGCCGTTCTGGGACACGCCATGGTTCGCCGCGACCGAAGGCATGTCGACGATGGTCCGCAACGCCTTCGATACGGTCCTGACTGGCGAAGCGGTGCGGATGGAGATGCTGCTCCGCCTCCCGATCGGCGAGCGCTGGTTCGATTTCAGCATCCGCCCCCTGCTCGACCAGCACGGCAGGATCTCCGGCGCCGTGCCCGAGGCCGTCGACATCAGCGAGCGCCGCCGCGGCGAGGAGGCGCTGCGCCAGTCGCAGAAGATGGAGGCGATCGGCCAGCTCACCGGCGGCGTCGCGCACGATTTCAACAACCTCCTCACCATTATCCGCTCGGCCACCGACTTCCTGCGCCGGCGCGAGCTGCCGGAGGAACGGCGGCGACGCTACGTCGATGCGATCTCCGAGACCGTCGAGCGCGCCTCGAACCTGACGGCACAGCTGCTCGCCTTCGCGCGGCGGCAGCCCTTGAAGCCGCAGATCTTCAACGTCGGCACGCAGGTCGAAAGCGTGGCGCAACTGGTGCGGACGCTGGTCGGCGCCCGCATCGAGATCGTGGTCGACGTGCAGGATGCCGACTGCTTCACCATCGCCGACATCGCGCAATTCGAGACCGCGCTGATCAACCTCGCCATCAACGCACGCGATGCGATGAAGGACGAGGGACGGCTGACCATCGCGGTCCGCAAGTTCAAGGGCATCCCTGCCTTGCGCACACAATCGGCGCGCAGCGGCGATTTCGTCGCCATCTCGGTCCACGACACCGGCTCGGGCATCGCGCCGGAACATCTCGAGGCGATCTTCGAACCGTTCTTCACGACCAAGGAGGTCGGCAAGGGCACCGGGCTCGGCCTCAGCCAGGCCTTCGGCTTCGCAAAGCAGTCCGAGGGCGACATCGCGGTCGAGAGCAGCGTCGGACACGGCGCGACCTTCACGATCTATCTGCCGCAGGCGCCGAGCCCCACCCTGGCTACCGAAGCAGCGTCGCTGATGAGCGAACCCGCCGCCACGGGACGCGGCTATCGCGTGCTGGTGGTCGAGGACAATGACGACGTCGGCCGCTTCTCCACAGAACTGCTCGAAGACCTCGGCTATGTCGTGCGCCGTGTCGCCAACGCCAACGCGGCCCTGGCGATCCTCGGCGAGAACGAATTCGCTGTCGATCTCGTGTTCTCCGATGTCATCATGCCCGGCATGAATGGCGTTGAGCTCGCCGGCGTCATCCGCGATCGCTATCCGGGCCTGCCGGTCGTGCTCACCTCCGGCTACAGCAACGTGCTCGCCGAAAGCGCCCATCGCGGCTTCGAGCTGATCCAGAAACCGTATTCGGTCGAGTCGCTGTCGCGCATCCTGCGCAAGGCGATGGCGGAAAAGGTCTCGGTCGCAAGGTGATTGTCAAATTTGCGCGAAGCCGTCACGGTCATTGCGAGCGAAGCGAAGCAATCCAGAATTTTTACGCGGAGACGGTCTGGATTGCTTCGTCGCTTCGCTCCTCGCAATGACGGCGCTGTTGTGCTTTTACGCTCCATCAGGTCTTGCATGACATGAAACCCACCCTCCTCTCGGCCTGGCAGACCTGGGCGTTGCTCTCCGCCTGCTTTGCCGCGCTGACTGCGATCTTCGCCAAGGTTGGGGTGGAGAACATCAATCCGGATCTTGCGACCTTCATCCGCACCATCGTGGTGCTGCTGGCTTTCTCCGTGCTGTTGTTCCTCACCGGCCAATTCGCGGTGCCGTCGGAAATCTCGTCAAAGACCTGGCTATTCCTGATCCTGTCGGGCCTCGCCACCGGCGCATCCTGGCTGTGTTATTTCCGCGCGCTGAAGCTCGGGCCCGCAACGCTGGTGGCGCCGATCGACAAGCTCAGCGTCGTGCTGGTGGCGCTGTTCGCCTTCGCCTTTCTCGGCGAGCGTCCGACTGCACAGGGCTGGCTCGGCATCGCGATGATCGGCGCCGGCGCGGTGCTGCTCGCGGTGAAGCTGTAACGGAGTGCTCGCGCTGATGTGAGCGGAACCAATCCGGTCTGACATCGGTTTCTCGCAGGGCGAGTTCTGCGCCTCGATCGAGATTCACAATGTCGAAGCGCAGTCTGAGCGAAGGGGTGCAAGCCGGGCGCGCGCTGGACGCGGCGAATTTCTTCCTCGCCGATGTCCGCGACGGGCTTGGGCCATATCTTGCCGTTTATCCCCTCACCGAGCAGCGATGGGACGAGTCGCGTCCGCAGGGGAAGACAGCGCCGCCGGCTTCAGCTATCGCTGCACGATAACCATCGAACGAGGGCCACATTGCCGATCGCGCCGCATGCCGCCTATTGGGCCTGGAGCATCATCGTGCTTGCGACCGCAGGCGTCATCATCCGCCCCTTTCGCCTGCCCGAGGCAATCTGGGCGCTGGCGGGCGCTGCGGCGCTGGTGCTGTTCGGCGTCCTGAGCTGGGATGACGCGCTGACCGGCGTCGAAAAGGGCATCGACGTCTATCTGTTCCTGATCGGTATGATGCTGATCGCCGAGCTCGCCCGGCTCGAAGGCCTGTTCGACTATCTCGCAGCGCTCGCCGTCGAATATGCCCGCGGCTCGCCGCAGCGCCTGTTTCTGCTGATCTATCTCGTCGGCACGCTGGTCACCGTCTTCCTGTCGAACGATGCGACCGCGATCGTGCTGACGCCGGCGGTCTACGCGGCGACACGGGCAGCCGGCGCCCAGCCGCTGCCTTATCTCTTCGTCTGCGCCTTCATTGCCAACGCCGCGAGCTTCGTGCTGCCGATCTCGAACCCCGCCAACCTCGTGGTGTTCGGCACGCACATGCCGCATCTGGCCGAATGGCTCCGCCTGTTCGCCCTGCCCTCGTTCGCCTCGATCGTACTCACCTACGTCGTACTTCGCCTCACCCAGCATCGCGCGCTGAAGGAGGAGGACATCGAGCACAAGGTCGCGCACAAGAGGCTCAGCCGTGGTGGCAAGCTGACCGCGATCGGTATTGCCGCGATCGGCCTCGTGCTGGTTACGGCCTCCGCGCTCGACAAGCAATTGGGCCTGCCCACCTTCATCTGCGGCGCGGTAACGACCGGCCTCGTCCTGCTGCTCAGCCGTCAGTCGCCCCTGCCGGTGCTCAAGCACGTGTCATGGAGCGTGCTGCCGCTCGTCGGCGGGCTCTTCGTGATGGTGGAGGCGCTGATCAAGACCGGCGTGATCGGCCATCTCAGCACGCTCCTGCATGAGGCTGTCGGACAATCCGTACCCAAGGCCGCCTGGAGCGTCGGGATTGCGACTGCGGTTGCCACCAACATCGCCAACAATTTGCCGGTGGGGCTCGTCGCCGGATCGATCGTCGCCAGCGATCACCTGCCCACATCCGTCGTCAGTGCCATCCTGATCGGCGTCGACCTGGGGCCGAATTTCTCGATCACCGGCTCACTCGCCACCATCCTATGGCTGGTGGCGCTGCGCCGCGAGAAGATCGAGGTCGGCGCCTGGCCCTTCCTCAAGCTCGGCCTGCTCGTGACGCCGCCGGCCCTGATCGCGGCACTCGCGGCCGCGATCAGATGAGCGTGGTCAGTCGTTCTCGCAGCCCCGAGGCATGACGAGATGAGGCGCGGCACGCGCCTCAACAAAAACATCGAAAACAACCCCATGCAAAGTAGCCGACGCCTGCCCGCGCCACGCCTTACGAATTTTCCGAATCCATTTGACACGTCGGGCAAATCGGAGGCATGATGCCATCATCGACCCAAGACGCCTGAACGAGGAACCATACCAAGCCGTTTGACGTTTCTACACCAGAGTGGAGGTCCCTCAATGAGTAGTGAGCGGGATAGCCACCATACCGCCATTGGATTTTTCATGGTTGCGGTGATTATCGCAATCCTCGCGGCATTCGTCACGACGCTTGAGCGGGTCGACACAAGGAGGGCTAACAACGAGACCCCGCCCGGCACGACCGGCCTCGCTAAACCACGCCCGCCGTTGGACCGCGCGCCAGGCCAGGCCGTCATCGGTAACTGAACGGCCACATATCCCGCGCGATTGAAACTGTTATCAGGCTACATTTCTGGTAGAGTTGTTGCGTCAGTCAGCATTCAATGAACGTTGTCGGGCGTTCATGAACCTTTGTCCGCTGCGGCGAGTTCTTATCGACGAGGCAGGTTCACGTATGGGGACCGATCAATGAAGCGCCTCCGGTTCAAACCAAAGTCCTCGCTGAAGGTACGGCTTGCCATAGAAGCCCGGCAGTTGAGCGACGAAGCCGAGACCTACCCACCCGGGCACAAACGAGACAGTCTGCTTAGGAAGTCCCGACAGACCAAAGTTGCATCCGACATAGTCGCGTGGCTGATATCACCGGGTAGGTGATCCTGCCGCCCGCCGCGGTGGCCGCAAAGACTGACTACATCGGCGGATGCACGGCAGAGGATGATCTCCGGATCAGGCCAGGCGAGCATGGACGGCGGCCTTCCGTTGGGCCGATTAAATCGATAGCGGGCCCGCTCGGCACCGCGCCCAATTCGGCCCGACGACCCTCCCATCATCGGTACAGGCTGCAGGGTCGTGGGCGATTAGCTCTCGATTTGCTTCACCGTCGAAATCGGCCATCGACCCTCATGCCCCGCGATCGAGATGCGGAGCCCATGCTCATCATCGAGGAAGACGCCATCGATTGTGCCAGCCTTGGCGTCAGTCAAGACGACGGCCTTGCCGACCAACTCCTTCTCGGCATCTTGCAATTCGCGCAGGACGTTCATGGCTCGTTTGTCGCCTGTGCTCGAGGCGCTCATGGTGCCAACTCCAAACGGGCCGCCGATCGGCGCGTCAAGCGCGGGCGATCTCAACAACCTCGCTGAGCTTGTTTTCGGCGTCGTAGATCTTGACCTGAAGCCGAGGGAATCGGTTCTTCAGCTGTGTGCCAGCTTCCAGGGCGCTCGGTTTCGCCGCGAAGGTCGCCTTGACATGACCGTCGACGATTAAGGCATATCCGGTCCTCAGGGGCTCAATCGATGCCTTGGTGGTGCGGGCGGACGCTGCTGGCGCTGCCAGCCGGCGCTTCTCGCGCATGGGAACAACTCCGCTTGTCGGGGACTGCTAATCAACTGCCCGCGGTCTCCAAGGTTCCCGTCACTCGATGCGCGCCAACGCACAGACGGCGCGCACCCGCAGTCCTGGAACGCAAAACGTCCGCCCGAAGGCTGCCGGCAAGGCAAAGCGCCACCCAGTGTCGCAAAGCGAACCGAGCGGAAATCGAGACTCGATTAGGCTGCGGGCGTTTGGCCATACTAGGAACGGCTATTGCCATATGAGACCTACGCACTCGTAGTTGACGCCATGGGGATCATCGTCCTCGCGGTGTTGATCGTCGGACAGCGATCACGTCGGCGCGCCCGAGGCCCATGGCGGTCCGGATAAAACCAAAAAGGGCCGCCATGGGCTATGCGGTTGCGTCGTCCGTCAGTCATTCTCGTAGCCGTAGACCTCCGGCAGGATGAAGATCGCAGCGAGCAAACCGATCAGCGGGAAGATCGCGACGAACAGCGTGGCGTTCGCCTGCCCGATCGCCGAGAACAGCGCCGGGAACAGGAAGATCGCCAGGAAGGACGGCAGCTTCACGAACATGTAGGCGAAGCCGCTCGCGGTGCCGCGATACTTCGGCTTGGCGACCATGGTCGGGATGGTCATGCAGTTCGAGGCGTCCCAATAATGGCCCCACAGCATGCCGGCGGCCGCAAACGGTAGCAGGATCTTGTTGTCGGTGTAGAGCGCGAAGGCCGCGACCAGCAGCGACACCAGCACGATCGAAAAACCCGCGATCGCAATGCCGCGATGGCCGAGCTTCGGCGTCAGCAACGGCCCGACCCAGCCCGAGAGTCCGGCAAAGCAGAACAGCGCCATCGTCACCAGATTGTTGCCGAGGATGGACGACACGCCGACCATCACGAACAGCACCGGCAGGTAGAACGCGAATGTCGAGAACTCGCTTCCTTGCGCGAAGCAGGCGATCCAGCCATAGATCGTGGCGCGCCAGCGGATCGGGTCCTTCCTGAGGTCCGCAAGGAACGCGCTGGTGCGCACCTTCGGCACCACCACGTCCTGGTCCGGCAGCATAGCGAGATCGTCGTTGAACATCTCGCGCGCGACCTGCTTGGCCTCGCGGAAACGTCCCTTCTGCACCAGCCAGACCGCCGTCTCCGGCACGTCGTGCCGCATGATCAGGATGATCAGCGCGGGCACGGCACCGAGGCCGAGCGTTATGCGCCACAGCATCTCGTGCTGCATGTCGATCAGGAGGAATATCACGATGACACCGATGGTGAGGACTTCACCGACCGCGAACATGAACTGCCAGCGGTTGCCCATGATCTCGCGCTCGCCCTTGGCCATGGATTCCATGATGTAGGTGTAGCCGGTCGAGATGTCGGAGCCGAGTGGCACGCCGAGCAGGAAGCGGATGACGATCAGCCAACCGACGCTGGGCACGAAGGCCTGCGCCAGCGCCAACACGATGAACAAAACCATCGTGACCAGGAACATCACGCGGCGGCCGACCTTGTCGGACAGCCAGCCGCCGAGCAGCGCGCCGATCAGGGCGCCGCCTTGCGTGCCGGCCGCGGCGAGACCGAGCATCAGGGGATCGGGATTGTACTGCTCGCGAATGAAGATCAGCACGAAGGCGATCGAATAGAGGTCCCAGGCCTCGACCAGGATCGAGGCCATCATCAGCCACCCGACCTTATTGCCCTTGGGACTGTAGTTGGTGATGAGGTAGCGGACCGCGGCTTCGCTCGCGGCCTCCTGTGGCATGTGTTGCGCGGCCATCGTTGACATGTTCTGTTTCTCCCTGAGATTTGTTACGTGCCGAGCAGCGGCTCGATGCTGCAATCGAGCAGCCGCGGATCGATCCCCGCCTCCATCCCGACGAAGATCGCATTCATGAAGTCGATCAGCGCGTCGCTGGCTTCGACCGCCGCTTCAACGCGGCGATTGGCGATGGCCTTCAAGATGTCGAGATGGCGATCGATGGTGCCGGACAAGTCGGTCTGCCCCGGCATGTGGCGGTGATGGATGAAGCCGATGCGGCGATAGAGCGTGTGCAGCGGCCGCATCGTATGCGCGAGGAACGGCTCGCCGCCGGCCTCGAGGATCAGCGCGTCGATGCGGCGGTCGAGGCTGTTGAACTCGTCGAGTGTCAGCTTCGCCCGGCGCTCGCGCAGCACGCGCTCGATATGCAGGGCCTGGTTGCGATGCGACAGGCTGGCGCGATCGGCTGCGAGCCGGATCACGAAGCGTTCCATGTCGCGGCGAAGGCCCAGCAGCATGCGCTCGCGGGCGAGATCAATCGGTGCGACCTGCAAGCCGTGGCGCGGGCGGATGATGATCAGCGTGTCGGCGGCAAGGGTGTTGACGGCGTGGTGCACCGGCGTGCGGCCAAAGCCAGTGATGTGCTGCAACTCGAGCATCGTCAGGAACTGACCCGGCCTCAGCTCGCAATTGACGAGCAGATCCTCGATCTTCTGATAGGCCAGCTCGACGAAATTGACGCGGTTGCGCCGGCCGATCGCGCCTTCACTTGCCGCATTGACCAGCTCAAGCGCGCGTTTGCGCCGCACCATGTTGTCCTCCCTTCGACCCCGCCTCGCCCCCGAGCCGGACCGCGTCTTGTTGGTGACATGCATAAAACATGTTGTGATATATTACAAGCGGGCGTATGACTGCGACCCGGGCCGCGAGGCATTGGCGGCCCAAATACAGTCAAAGCAAGAACAACAACACGGGCGCTCGCTGCGCTCTCGACGGGAGGAAATTGCAGTGAAGATCACGTCGATCGAGACGTTGCGCACCGAGGAATTCGCCAATGTGATCTGGGTGCGCGTCCACACCGATGCCGGCGTCATCGGCTTGGGTGAGACCTTCTATGGCGCAGGCGCCGTCGAAGCGCAGATCCACGACACCTTTGCCGGCCGCCTGCTCGGCCGCAATCCCCTGCACATCGAGGCGATCCACCGCGACATGCTCAATCTGCCGATGGCGCAGTCCTCGACCGGCGTCGAGTATCGCGCCGCCTCCGCGATCGACATCGCGCTGTGGGACCTCTTCGGCAAGGTCTGCGGCCAGCCCGTGCACCAGATGCTCGGCGGCCTCTGCCGCGACAAGCAGCGCATCTACAACACCTGCGCCGGCACCAAATATGTGCGCTCGACCAACATCCGCCCGGTCTCGAACTGGAATCTCGGCGAGGTGCAGAGCCCCTATGAGGACCTCGACGCCTTCATGAACCGCGCCGACGCGCTGGCCGAAAGCCTTCTGGAGAGCGGCATCTCGGCCATGAAGATCTGGCCGTTCGACCCGGCGGCACAGGAGAACAACGGCCTTTTCATCACCGCAGCCCAGATGAAGCAGGCGATCGAGCCGTTCGAAAAAATCCGCAAAGCCGTCGGCGACAAGATGGAGATCATGGTCGAGCTCCATTCGCTCTGGAATCTGCCGACCGCAAAACAGATCGCGCGGGCACTCGAGCCGTACAAGCCGACCTGGTACGAAGACCCGATCCGCATGAACTCGCCGCAGGCGCTTGCCGAATATGCGCGCTCGACCGACGTCTGGGTCTGCGCCAGCGAGACGCTCGGCTCACGCTTCCCCTACAAGGACATGCTCGACCGCGACGCCATGCATGTGGTGATGGCGGATTTGTGCTGGACCGGCGGCCTCACCGAGGGCCGCAAGATCGCCGCGATGGCGGAGACCTATCATCGCCCCTTTGCACCGCATGATTGCATCGGGCCGGTCGGCTTCATCGCCGCGATCCACATGTCGTTCAGCCAGCCGAACACGCTGATCCAGGAATCAGTGCGCGCCTTCTACAAAGGCTGGTACAATGAACTCGTCACCACGATGCCCGTGATCAGGGACGGCTACGTCTTCCCGATGGAAGGTCCCGGTCTTGGCGTCGATCTGCTGCCTGCGGTATTCGACCGGTCCGATCTCACCGTGCGCCGCTCCAACGTTTGAGGATTCTTGGATGAGCTCCACCCTGTTCGATCTCTCCGGCCGGACCGCGCTCGTCACCGGCTCCTCCCGCGGGCTCGGCCGCGCGATTGCGGAAGGCCTGGCCAAGGCCGGCGCCAAGCTGATCATCAACGGCGTCGATCCCAAGCGGGTCGAACAGGCGGTCGGCGAGTTTCGCGCCGCCGGGCACAAGGCCGAAGGCGCCGCCTTCAACGTCACGGACGAACCTGCGATCGTCGCCAGCTTCGAGCGCTTCGACCGCGAGGGGCTCGCGGTCGACATCCTCGTCAACAATGCCGGCATCCAGCACCGCAAGCCGCTGGTCGAGTTCACCACTGACGAATGGCGCAAGGTGATCGAGACCGATCTGACCAGTGCCTTCGTGATCGGCCGCGAGGCCGCCAAGCGGATGATCCCGCGCAAGCGCGGCAAGATCATCAACATCGGATCGCTCGGCAGCGAGCTGGCGCGGCCGACGATTGCGCCCTACACCGCAGCCAAGGGCGGCATCAAGAATCTCACCCGCTCCATGGCGGTGGAATGGGCCCAGCATGGCATCCAGGCCAACGCGATCGGCCCGGGCTACATGCTGACCGACATGAACGAGGCGCTGGTCAACAATGCCGATTTCAACACTTGGCTGATGGGGCGTATCCCGTCAAAACGCTGGGGCAAGCCGGATGAGCTGGTGGGCGCCGCGATCTTCCTCGCCTCCGACGCCTCTACTTACGTCAACGGACAAATCATCTATGTCGATGGCGGCATGATCGCCGCGATGTGATCGCGCCCCGCCACAGAACGAGCTGAAGGAGTGAACCCATGCGTGCCGTCGTCATCCACGCGCCGAAGGATCTGCGGATCGACAGCTTTGCCGATCCCGCGCCCGGCCCCGGTGAAGTCCGTGTGAAGATCGCCAATGGCGGCATCTGCGGCTCCGACCTGCACTATTATCACCATGGCGGCTTCGGCACCGTGCGCATTCAGCAGCCGATGGCGCTTGGGCACGAGATCGCCGGCGTCGTTGCCGCAGTTGGTGAAGGCGTCTCGCGCGTGAAGCCGGGCACGCGTGTCGCGGTCAATCCCAGCAAGCCGTGCGGCCAGTGCCTGCACTGCCAGGAAGGCATGCGCAACCAGTGCCTCGACATGCGCTTCCTCGGCAGCGCCATGCGCTTTCCCCATGTGCAGGGCGGTTTTCGCGAGTTCATGACCGTCGATGCGACGCAGGCCGTGCCGATTGCCGACAAACTGTCATTGGCGGAAGCCGCAGTCGCCGAGCCTCTCGCGGTGTGCCTGCATGCCGGCAAGCAGGCCGGCCCCCTCCTCGGCAAGCGCGTGCTGATCACCGGCTGCGGTCCGATCGGCGCGTTGATGATCCTGGTGTCGCGCTTCGGCGGCGCCGCCGAGATCGTGGTGACGGATGTTGCCGATGCGCCGCTTCCGATCGCAAAGCAACTCGGCGCCACGCATGCCATCAACGTCGCGTCGCACGCCGCGGCGCTTGATCCCTGGCGCGCCGGCAAGGGCGTGTTCGACACCCTCTTTGAAGCCTCGGGCAATCAGGCTGCGCTGCGCACCGCGCTAGACGTGCTGCGGCCAGGCGCGACCATCGTGCAGCTCGGTCTCGGCGGCGAGATGACGCTGCCGATCAATTCCATCGTCGCCAAGGAGCTGCAGCTCCGCGGCACCTTCCGCTTCGATCCGGAGTTCGAGCTGGCGGTGCGACTGATGGGCGAAGGCCTGATCGACGTGAAGCCGCTGATCACGGCCACCATGCCGTTCGAGAACGCGGTCGCCGCCTTCGAGCTCGCCAGCGACCGGTCACAGTCGATGAAGGTGCAGCTCACGTTCTGAAACACCGCGCCTACTGGCCCTCGATCAGCTTGTCGCCGACCAGCCGCACCGCGCCGCGATCCCAGGAATAGTCGGCGCCCATGCGTAGGCCGCTGTCGCCGCGCGCGAGGACCTGGCCGGTCTTGGTGTCGCGGACCTGGAATCCGATCGTATATTCGGTGCGGCTGACCCGCCGTACCACGCCGATCAGTGACTGGTCCGCCCCGAGCTTCCCGGCGATGTCCGCCTCGCAGCCGCCGCAGTCGCGCAGCGCATGGCGCGTTACCGCCTCCCCGCTCGCGCCGCTGACGTCGACCAGGCGGTAGCGGCCGGATTGCGCGAGGCGGTCGCGCACGCCGTTGGTGACCTCGGCCAGGTGCGCGGTATCGGACTCGCTCAGGCCCGCCATTGGGGCAGCCGTGGTGTCCTCGAGCTCGAAAGCGAACACCGCAAGCGCGATCGGCGCAGGCCGCGCAAGTGCTTCAATCACCTCGCGGGAGACGAAGGCCTCGGCGCGGTTCCAGGCTTCGTCGTTGTCGCCGCGGAAAGTGTAGAGCTTCTCGAACAGGACCTTGTTGGCGCCGACGTCGATCACCGCCACCCTCGCCCACTGCACCAGCGTGCTCGTCTTCTGGACGCCGCCGACGACCTTGAATTTTGCATCGGCTTGTCCAGCGGGGGTGAGCTGATAGCGCTTGTCCGCCTCGACATCCCGCCGCAGCGCGACCATGAACGCGTTGAGCCGCTTCTCGTGGGCGGCGGTCTGGTCGACCGGCTCGCCCGACGTATCGAGATAGCCGAAATCCTCGATTGTCACGCCGACCGGCGCTGCCGCGGCCGCCTCGGTGCCCGCACCTGCTGATCGGACATCCAGGAGCACAGCGACAAGAGCAGAGAGGATCAACCGGGAGAGGTGCATGAGCGGGCCTCGTGCGACGCAGCGGACACGCAATGCTAGGCCGGCGCCTCAGACCATGCAGCAGTGCCCGTCCCGGCCAATGCCGGGAAAATTTCACGACGTTGCATTGCGGTAACGCGTAGCGCTTTCCGCCGCTGGCGTTCTGCCGTTTAATGCGGACGCGACAATACCGTCCGCGCCAGGTGCCCGCCGATGTGGAACCGCCCGAGGTTCGATCTCAAGGTCCGTCTGACGTTGCGCGTGGCCGCCGTATCGGCCGCCTGCTTCGCCGCGATCTCCGCCTATTTCCTCGTCACGGCCGACCGCGCGGTGCATGCGCGCATCGACGGAATCGCCGCCATCGTGGCGAAGACGCTGGAGCTGCAACAGGGCAAGACCCAGTGGGTGAACAGCCCGCGCTCTGACTTTCCGAACCTTGACCCCGTCTCGGCCTTCGTGATGACGCCCGGCCTGTGCCTTGGATTCCGTGGAGCAAATGGCGAGATGCTCCAGCGGTTCTGTAGCGGCGCGCCGAATCCGGCGAGCGTGCCACCGCAAGCGTTCGCGGCTTTCTATCGCGGCCTGTTCGATCCCGGCCGCGAAGCGGTCCGGCCTGTGATCGCGCGCGGAACCAAGCTCGGCGACGGCGTGGTCTGGTTTGATCCGGCCGTGCAGACCGCGGAGGCCTGGCACGAGGCCGGCCGCCTGATGACCGTGCTTGCGATCACGCTGCCGCTGCTCTGCGCCCTGGTCTACGCAGCACTGGCGCGCGCACTGCGTCCGACCCAGGTCGTTCGCGCCGGCCTCGAACGCATTGCCGCCAATGACCTTACCGCACGGCTGCCGCCCTTCGACCTCGCGGAGCTGTCCGCCATCCGCGACGTCTTCAATCATCTCGCCGCGAGTCTTGACACAGCGCTGTCCGAGCGCAGCGAACTGACGCGCAGGCTGATCGCGCTCCAGGACGAGGAGCGCCGCCATCTCGCGCGCGAGCTCCACGACGAGTTCGGCCAGTCGCTCGCCGCAATCCGCGCGCTCGCCGCGTCCGCCCACCAGACCGCAGCACAGGACTGCCCCGCGTTGCTGGGAGAATGCGACAGCATTGCGCGAACCGCGACCGGCATGATGGAGACGCTGCGCGGCGCGTTGTTCCGCCTTCGGCCGCCCGATGTCGACGAGCTCGGCCTCGTCGCGAGCCTCGAAGGCCTGGTGGCGGGGTGGAACGGCCGCAGCCACGGCCAGACGCGCTTCGATATCCGCTTCGAGGGCGCCTTCGAGAACCTGCCCACTTCCATCAGCGCCAATCTCTACCGCATCGTGCAGGAGGCGCTCACCAACGCGGCCAAGCACGCCGGCGCTACGAAGGTCAGCCTGCATCTGGCGATGGTCGCAAACGAGATCGCGCTCGCGATCGACGACGACGGCCGGCCGAACGATGCCGCCGTCAAATCCGGCATGGGCCTGCTCGGCATGCGCGAGCGCGTCGCGGCGATGCGCGGCCGGCTCAGCTTCACGGCCGGACCGGACGGCGGCTCCGCCTTGCGCGTCGTGATTCCGGTCAGCCCTGCCGACGGGCAGCTCGACGCTTTGGAGGATGCGGCATGAGCGAGGCGGGCTGGGCCATCATGCTGGTCGACGACCACGCCGTCGTCCGCGAGGGCTATCGCTCCGTCCTGCAGAAGCAGCCGGGACTGCGCGTCGTCGCCGAGGCCTCGGACGGCGCGGAAGCCTACCGGCTGTTCAAGGAGTGCGCGCCTGACCTGATCATCATGGATCTGAGCATGCCCGGCATCGGCGGTCTTGAAGCGATCCGGCGGATCAGGCAGTGGGACAAGGGCGCAAAAATCCTCGTCTTCACCATGCATCAGAACGCCGGCTTCGCCGTGCAGGCGATCCGCGCCGGCGCAAGGGGCTATGTCACCAAGACCAGCCCGCCGGAGACGCTGGTGCGCGCGGTGATGGACGTGCTTGCGGGGCGGGTCGCCATCAGCCCCGACATCGACCACGAGCTCGCGCTGAGCCGGCTCGCCGGCGAGAGCTCGGCGACCGACGTCCTCACGGCGCGCGAATTCGAGGTGCTCAGGCTCCTGCTTGCCGAACGCTCCACCGAGGAGATCGCCGAGACCCTCCACGTCAGTCCCAAGACGGTCGCGAACCTGCACTCCCTGATCAAGGGCAAGCTCGGCGTCGAGTCGGATATCGAGCTCGTCAGGCTCGCGCTGCGCCAGGGCATATTGACCCAGGTCGATCTCGGCGACGCCTGAAGGGCAGCAGCTCAAACGAGGTAGCGCGTCAGATAGCCTTCCATCGCATAGAGCGCGCACAGCGCGAGGCTCGACCACACCGCCGCGCTGAAATAGAGCGCCATCCAGGCAAGCTCCCCCTTCCAATGCGCGACGTCATGCGTCACGACCCAGCGCGTGGCGACGTCATGAAGACCTTCGAGCAGGCCGAGCAGCCTGCCGCCCTCGGGATGCCCTGCCCGCCATCGGCTCAGATACATCGGCACGTCGACGGTGACGAGGAAGGCGAGATAGCAGGCGATCCCGACGATGCCGGCAATGAGGGCCCAGCGCACCGGCCCCTGGAATTCGGGCAGCAACCGGCACAGCGCTATCCCGACCAGGAAGAAGACCACCGCCCACAGCGAATTCTCTATGGCGTTGTAGAGGTAGTTGGTGGTCAGGACCGCATACCAGGAAAAGCATTCGGCGATGATGATCACGGGCACGATCACGAGTGCGATGTTCGCGGTGGTCTGCGCCCCCGCCATGCCGCCGAGCTGGGCGAGGACGATCGCCCATTGCGCGGCGAAGCAGAGCTCAGCGGCGGTTGCGACCGAGCGGCCGACGAACACGCTCGACAGCCAGGTGTCGAACAGGCAGATCCGCTGCACGTCGGCGCGCGGCAGGAACGAGCGGAACGCACAGCCGAACACGTAGCCGGCGCAGAGTAGCAGCATGAGTCCGATTCCCGACACGCTGGCGAACCCACCCGTCGGGACCTGGTAGAATTCGCGGTACAGCATGAACCATACGAGGATGTTGACGTTGCTGACCAGCGTCAGCGAACCCCACCACCAGGCCAGGGGATTTGACCTCGCCTGCAACATCAACCGCATCGACCGCTCCGCGTGTAACCGAACCGACACCCAACCGTAGCAATTCTGTCACAAATAACCAGTCGGTCGCGACAAAAATGCGTGTGCCTGATTCGATTCGGGCCGGGCGCGAGCCCGGCCCGCGCGATCGGTGGATTGCGAGTGCGATCAACCCTTTAGGGCCGCTACATGGGCGGCAAGCTTGTCCAGCGTCTGGTAGCCGAGCTCGACGGCGCCGAAGCCGATCACGGTCTCGCGCTGCGCGGCCGTCGGGTGCAGTTGCCGCAGCGTCAGCACGGTCTTGTCGCCGTGGGCGTCGAAGGTGACCGTCATGCGGAACATGCCGGGATCCTCATCCTTGTCCGAGCCGTGATCGACCTCGATCAGCCGCGGCTTGTCGATGCGCAGGAAGCGCATGCGGTTCGGATAGACCGTGCCGTCAGGCCCGATCATGTCGAAGCGCCAGACCCCGCCGACGCGAACGTCGATCTCCTTGGTCTCGATCCGGAAGCCGGACGGCCCGAACCATTGCGGCAGATGCTTCGGGTCGGACCACGCCTCGAAGACCAGCTCGCGCGGCGCGTCGATCACGCGCGACAGCACGATCTCGCGATCGAGCGACCATTGCGACAAAGCGGGGTTGGCAGAACTCGTCATCACTCGGCACCTTTCCGTTTGGTTGTTCGGGACGGCCGCTTGGCAACCGCCCTCTCCTTCTCTTTCTTCAGCTTCATCACGTAAGCCTCGAACCGGTCGAGGCGCGCCTCCCAGATCGCCCGCTGCTGCTGGAGCCAATCCTCCGCGCCCGCCATCGCCTCCGGACACAGCCGGCAGGTGCGCACGCGCCCGGATTTTTCGGACTCGACGAGGCCGCTCTCCTCGAGCACGCGGATGTGCTTCATGAAGCTCGGCAGCGCCATCGCGAAGGGATCGGCGAGCTCGCCGACCGACGCCTCGCCGGCGCACAGCCGCATCACGATCGCCCTGCGCGTCGGATCGGACAGCGCGCCGAAAACCTGGTCGAGTCGGGATTGTTGGTTAGCCATGTAGCTAACTATAGACGGGGCGCTGAGCGCCGTCAATGATTGTTAGCCGTCCAGCTTAGTTTCTTTCCTCCGCGGGCGGAACCGTCCCCGCGCAATCGTGAATTGGGACGCGCGACATTTGCCGATAAGTGTGAAACGGGGGCGATTCGAATTGATCATCAGACTGCGTGCACCCGCTTGTTCCCTCACCGCGCCCTGCCATCAGCCGGCGCTGCCTTGCCAAGGCCGCGCTGCTGCCGCTCGCACTTGGTTTCGCCCGTCCTGCTCACGCGGACTCCGACATGATCCCGATGTTGCGGGACATCGTGGCGACAGAGCTCGCGCCGACAGCAACGTCGGATTATCCCGGTGGCCTTGCCGCCGCGCTCTATGCGGGTCGTCACGTCGACTTCTTCAACTACGGCTTCGCCGACGACGCCACCAGGATTCCGGTCACGTCGGACACGCTGTTCAACCTCGCCTCCTTGCGAAAGACCTTTGAGGCAACGCTAGTTGCGCTCGGGACACGCCGCGGCGAATTGCGGCTCGACGAGCGCGTGGCGGCGTACCTGCCCGAACTCGACGGCGACTACATCCGCCGCGTCACGATCGGCGAGCTCGTCACGCATACGTCCGGCCTGCTGCTGCCGACGGATCATCCGCCCTGGCCGAACTAGTCGTTCGACCTCACGCAGTTCCTCGACATGCTCAACGCCTTCGCGCCGCCACAGGGCGTCGAGCCCGGCAGGCAGCGCATCTACACCCATGCGGGCTATGTGCTGCTCCAGCTCGTGCTCGAGCGCCGCTATCGCACGCAGATCCGCGAGCTGATCACGAGCCGCATCCTGAAGCCGCTCGGCATGAGCTCGACATTCGTCCCGGAGCGCGCGCCTGACCACCGCGCAATGCTGAGTGATGCGCAGATGGCGCGCGCCGTGCAGGGCTATTCCGATGAGGGCACGCCGATCGGGCCGCCCGGCAATCAACAGAGCTATTTCGACTTTCGGGGCACCGGCCAGATGTTTTCGTCGGCGCGCGACCTGTCGATCTTCGTCGCGGCCTGCGCGGACGGCAGGTCGATCGAGCCCGAGCTGCGCGAGGCGATCCGGATGACGCAGCACGAGAGTTTTCGCGTCGACGAGAAGTTCGGCCAGGCCATGGCCTGGGAGACCGTGCATCTCGACGGCGTGACGGTGCTCGACAAGCCGGGCGGCCTCAACAACGCCTCGGGCTATATCGGCCTCGTGCCCGCGCGCCGGCTCGGCATCGTCCTGCTCGCCAATCGCGGCGAATATCCGCACGAGATCGCGCGCTACAGGATCCTGCCGGCGCTGGCGCGGTTGGTCGCGCAGCGATGACGCGACGCCGATCAAAATGAAAGCCCCGGCCGAGCCGGGGCTTTCGCGATCAGGCGCGGCAGCAGGATCAGATCAGCCGCCAAACTTGTAGTTCACACCGACGCGGACGATGTTCGATTTGAGATCGACCGAATGCGTGTACACACTGGAGGGGTACGAGCCAAAGGTTACACTTGTGAGATTCGTGCTGGTCGTCGCGGCGCGGCCGAGATCGACGTAAAGATATTCCGCTTTCAACGACCAGCCATTGCCGACCGCATACTCGCCGCCGACGCCGGCGGTCCAGCCGACACGGGTGTCGCGGATCGTCCCAGATTCGGCCGCACCACCGAAGTACGTATCGGTGAAAGTGAAATTGCCCTTCACGTCGGCGATCGCGGCGCCGCCAGTGGCATAGATCAGCCAACTCGGTGTAGCGAGGAAGCCGATGCGGCCGCGGATGGTGGCCAGCCAATCAGCCGAGACCGAGGAGTTGACTGTGAAGCTGCTAAAGGTGCAGCAGGGATACACCGCCGAGCCAGCCGCACTGCCCTTGAAACCAAAATAGTTGATGTCGCCTTCGAGGCCGAACACGGCGTTGCTGACCTGCCAGTTGTAGCCGGCGGTGAAACCGCCGGTCACGCTCGAGCTGTTGATGTGCTGGGCACCAACGGCCGCGATGGCAGTAACGCTGCTGGGGGCGAAGTAGCCGATCGGCGAGTAAATCGTCGAGGTGGTCGGATCCGCACTACCCCATTGGCCGCCCACATTGCCGCCAACGTAGAAGCCCGTCCAGTTGTAGGCGGGCGCCATCACGGGCGCCTTGGTGTAGCTCGGCCCGAGATCCGCCGCGAACGCGGACGCGGTGCCAAACAGAGCCAGCGAAACCGCCAGGGCAATTCTCTTCATTCCAATCTCCAACCCCTTCACGCGAGCGGCCTCGCGTCCCAAAGCATGCCGCCGACGTGTCCGGCGCAACATCGGGAATAATCTCCGCGCGCGTTGCCGTCTTGTTCTGCAGCGAACTTCGATTGGACTACAGCGAAGTCTGCGGACCATTGCGCAATGGTTGTTGCCGATTGAGCACACTCCAGTGCCGCCCACACCAATCGCACCAAGCCGGTAACGACAATCCGTCGCGCTCAGCCAGACATCGCTTTCGGGTTCGAATTGGCTTGAGGCGCACTCAGCCTCACACCGACCGAGTCAGCCCGCCGTCGACGCGGATGTTCTGCCCGGTGATGTATGCGGCGCCATCGGAGGCCAGGAACGAGATCGTCGCGGCGATCTCCTCGACCTTGCCGTAGCGCTGCATCGGCACGCTGTCGCGGCGTGCGTCCGTCGCCGGCAGGCTGTCGATCCAGCCCGGCAGCACGTTGTTCATGCGGATGTTGTCGGGGGCATAGGTATCGGTGAAGATCTTCGTGAAGGCGGCAAGGCCGGCGCGGAATACCGCCGAGGTCGGAAACATCGCGCTCGGCTCGAACGCCCAGGCGGTCGAGATGTTGATGATCGCACCTTGCTTTTGCGCCTGCATGATCGGCGTGACCAGCCGCGTCGGGCGGATGACGTTCAAGAGGTAAGTGTCCATGCCGGTGTGCCACTGTTCGTCCGTGATCTCGACGATCGGCGCGCGCGGCCCGTGGCCGGCGCTGTTGACGAGCACGTCGATGCGACCCCACTTCGCCATGGCGCCATCGACCAGGCGCTTGAGATCGTCGTTGGACCTGTTCGAGCCGGTGATGCCGAGCCCGCCGAGTTCGTTGGCAAGCGCCTCGCCCTTGCCGGAGGAGGACAGGATCGCGACTCGAAACCCGTCGGCAGCAAGCCGCCGTGCGGCGCCCGCCCCCATGCCACTGCCGCCTGCGGTGACGAGTGCGACTTTCTCTGCTGCCATGTTGATCCCCGGCTGTTGTCACGATTTGGCGGCAGGTTTATGCGCCGCCCGACCGGACGTATAGTCCGATCACGAGGTCCTGCACACGATGATTGACCATGAGTGATCTGCAAATCCGCGCCATGCGCGGCGACGACATTGCGCTCGCCGTCGAGTGGGCGGCGGCCGAAGGCTGGAATCCGGGGCTTTCGGATGCCGCCTGCTTCGCCGTCGTCGACGCTGCCGGCTTTCTCATCGGCGAAATCGACCGCACACCGGTCGCCACCATCTCCTGCGTCAATTACGACGACCGCTTCGCCTTCCTCGGCTTCTACATCGTACGAAGCGATCTGCGCGGTCGCGGCTATGGCTTGCGCATCTGGAACGCGGCGATTGCGCATGCGGGCGCGCGCGTGATCGGGCTCGACGGCGTCGTCGCGCAGCAGGACAATTACAGAAAGTCCGGCTTTGCTCTCGCCTACGCCAATATCCGCTATGGCGGGATCGTCGCGGCGCCGGCGCAGCCCTCCGACATCGTCGCGCTCGATGGGATTCCGCTGGCACTGATCGAAGCGGATGACGCCACCGTCTTCCCGGCCTCGCGCAGCACCTTCCTGCGCGCCTGGATAGGCGCACCCGGCCATATCGGCCGCGCACTGATGCGTGAAGGAAAGCTCGCCGGGTGGGGCGTGATCCGCCCCTGCCGTCACGGCCACAAGATCGGGCCGCTGGTCGCCGACGACCGCGCCGGCGCGGAAATCATCATGCAGGCCCTGCTCGCCGCTGCCGGCGGCGGCGAGGTTTTTCTCGACGTCCCCAGCGTCAAACCGGAGGCGATTGCGCTGGCGGAAAGTTTTGGCCTTGCGCCGACCTTCGAGACGGCGCGCATGTACACCAGCCCGATCCCGCCGCTGCAGCTCGACCGGGTCTTCGGCGTGACCAGCTTTGAGCTCGGCTAGTGGTTGGCCCGCGCGTTCGGTGGCGAAGACGGCGCGCTCAGTAGCAGCGCATGATGTTGACAGTCTGCTCGCCGCCGCGGCCGGGCACTGTCACCGTCTCCGACGGGCAGCTCGGCACGTAGGGCCGATCCGACGGCGCGACGTTCGGCGGAAAACGATGTGCCCAGTCCCAAGGCACGTCATAGGTATATGTGTAGCGGACGTCATTGGAGAGTTGCGGCTGGGCCATCATCTCGGCGGCATAGGAGTCGCTCGTGGGAGGCTCGTAGTAGAAGCCGCCGCCGCCCGGCCAGGAAACAAACGAATTCCGGCGATGGAACCGCGCCAATGGTGCGATCCGCGGATGGACGGCGGCCGGTGCTCCGACCACGCCACGGGGCGCGGCGCCGCCCGATCTCGCAAAACTGTTGCTGGTGGCAAGAAGCAGCGCGGCTGCGCTCAGCGAGGCGAGTAACGCCCCATATGATCTATACGTCATGATACGCACCAACTCGTTTGGCCTGCGATGCTGCTCCCCGCCAGCACGCTAGGCCCTGCCGTCGCCCCCCCGCAAACGTATAATTAATTGTTGGTTAAGGCACGGGATTAACGGTTCCGCGCCCCCACCAGTGATCCTGACGGTGACGACTCGCACCCACGGGCCGATCATCGGTCGCACAAGTTTCGGAACGACTACACGACCGATATCAGGTCGCCAGTTCCGTTGCACCTCTCAAGACGGGTTTCGCGGACGACGTTTCGTATTCCACGAATTTCAGATGGTGCCCATCATTTGCGGTCAATATGCGGGAACCCGGTCCGCGCACCACGCTCTCCCTACGGTGATACCCATTCCCGTTTTGCAATTTGTTTCTGACGACTTATCTGCTTCAACGTGTTTACACGTTAATTGCGAAAATGCTCCGAGCAGAAAAATCAGACTCGCGAGAGCAGTGTTGAGTCTTTGGTTTATTGCGATGAAGGCGTTTGGATGAAGGCGTTTGGATGTGACTTGGAAGCCAACGTCCGTCGAGAGAGCAGATACGAACATGTGCTAGAGCCACCGTTCGAAACCGCTCGGAGGTGTGGCAGGCGCCTCACGGGGAGTCACTTGCAGTGACAATCCCTAGCGGAATGGACAACCGCCTTCTGAGAATATTGCCGCGAGCCGACTTTGATCTGCTCGCGCCCGAGCTCGAGAAGGTGGCGCTCAACCAGGACGCAGTCCTCTCGCAAGCGGGCGAGCGGATGGAGCATGTCTTCTTCCCTAATAGCGGCGCGATTTCCCTCATGATCGAGATGGCAAACGGACAGACCGTTGCCACCGCGTCAATCGGCCGCGAAGGTGCAATCGGCATACTCTCCGTGTTCGGAGCGTCGCTTTCGGTGATAACGGCCACCGTTCGTATGGCGGGAACCGCCTCGCGGATTCCGGCAGCGCGATTTCATGCGGCCTTTAGCCGGAGTCCCGCGATCCGGCAGGCGGTCCAGGTTCATATCACGTCGTTACTGACGCAGTTTCAACTTGGCGTAGCCTGCAATGCGCTGCATCCGGTCGGAGCCCGGATGGCCCGCTGGCTGCTGCAACTGCGCGACTGCACCGACAGCGACGTCCTCCCGCTCACTCAGGAGGCGCTGTCGCAGATGCTCGGTGTGCGACGAACCACAGTCACGCTCCTGATGCGCAATCTGCGCGAGTCCGGAGCGATTCGATCCGATCGACGGGGCAAAATCGAGGTTGATCGACCGCGGCTCGCCGCCGCCGCATGCGAATGCCACGCCAGCATGCGTCGCCAGATCGCAGAGATCTTCTCGGCGAGCGCGCCCCGGTCTCGCGCGTGGGCCATGCCGGCCAGCGTAAGGGATGACCGGGACAAGGCTGTTTGAGCGTTGTCCGGGCGACACGCTAAAGCGCGATGAGATCGGCATGAATTGTCATCGCGCCTTAGGTTGTTCCGGATCGTGCTTCAGCACCTCGATTCGGATTTCCCAGCGTCGACTATCTTGTGTCGGTCTGATGAGGCGCAAATTTGGATTGCGTCTCCAGCTTGCCGAGCTCGTGCAGGACCTTTGCCACCTCTCGCAATTCATTGCGCGCAGGGCCCGGCTTCAGCCGTCGCGCTTCGACGAGAAAATCCTTTGCTTGCAGCAGCAACGTGGACACTTCACCGGAAATCTTCTTCTTCGCCATCGTGGGCCCCTATCAAAATCATCGATGACAGCGTGATCAGGCCTAGAGACCCGTGCCGCGACGCCGCACACGGAGTGCCGGCTCGTCGACCCAAGCTTCCTGTGCGAACCAGGCGTGATCGACGGAGCAGATCGGACAGCGCGTGCGTCCGAAAAATACCGCGCTACACCGAAAGCGCTCGCGATCCGTTGCGATTCCGGTCGGAATCGCGCGTCCGGTTTGCGGGCATTTGACCATGAGCATACCCATCTCTTCCTCCTCCTCGGAATCGACCTCACTATTGTTGGAGCAGGAACCGGCCGGTTGGATTGCGCCTCTTATGTCGGTGCGTTGAGTTGGGGGGCATCGCGCACCTGGCCATCGTCTGATCGAGCATGGTGTGGGGCCATGCCAGTGGCGGGGCTTCTTCCAACCGGCCGTATTGCCCTCCTCTCCGATCGGCGGACGTTCAACCGGTCTTTTGGAAAACTTTGGCGACCTGCTGTCTGATCGGCTCGCCCGATTGCGTTGCAAGTCTCTGCGTAAGCTCCCACAATTGCCTGTTCTGGGCAGAGGCAGCATCAAAAGCCCTGCGCGCTTCCGCCGCCGACGTGGCGAAAACGTCGGTCATCGACTTGCTGCTCGCCATACGCGAAAAGTAATCGATCGCGGAGCTTGCGTTCGCATTCGAAATCTCGATGACCTTTAGCCCGTATTCGGTCGCAGTCTTGGCACTGTTCGAATAGGTCTCGCGAAGCGCTTCGGTCATCTCCTGCGAAACTGTCTTGATCTTCTCGCAACCCTCCTGCGTGCGGGCGGCTCGCTGCTCGGCAAGCTGCTCGAACAGGGGCCAACCGACGTTCGGAAGCCCGAACGCGGACAGTCCGAAACCATTTGAACCATTTGCTGCTTTCACTTCGGCTTTCGTTTCACTTTCACTCACAGCGCCTACCCTCTACTCAAGCGAAATCATTTCTCACGACGCATGAATTGCGCCGCAAGCGCCCACGGAAACGGGAGCGCCCGTTTTCCGTATCGATCAGCCATATTGATGAGCTTCACATCCAGCCCGCACGTCGAATATGCATGACGAAGACGAGGCCGTCCGTTCGATTTGCGACTCTCGCTTGGATTTTTTTCGCGAATGTCAATACAAACTCTAGTATGTCGGAGAGGTGACGCGGTGCAAAGTGGGGATATCGTGCGCGACGACTGGCGGAACTCGCGCGGTGCCCCCAACGAAGTCGAAACGGGGCGAGCCCGGAAAGACCGCAGCAACGTGGTATCGCGGTAGTTGGGTTTTGCGCCCGACCAGTTGGCCCAGCCCGACCCCTGGGCGCTGCCCAACGGACAAATCACGGCAGAGGCGGGCAATTCGCGCCACTCATATCGATTGACGAAATTCGGAATTATCGTATCTGCGCCCGCCTCCGTCATCGCGAGCGCAGCGAAACAATCCAGACTGTCAGCGCGGTGGGATTCTGGATTGCTTCATCGCAGGAGCTCCTCGCGACGACGGCGTTGAGACAGCCCGGGTGACTCGCCGGCTTGGCGATGGCGGGGGACGACACCGAGCGGCCCTTCCCCATCATCCCTTGCACAAACACTCCCCTTGTAACAAAACCGTCACACAGCAAAACTAAACGAAGGCGGCGGCCGCGATCGGCCGCAAGATGCCTCACCGCTGGGAGAGATTTCGATGCGCCGCTCATTCGTGTTGCTGTCCGCCGGACTGACCATGCTGTCCACCGGACTTGCGTCTGCGCAGAACAACACGCCCCGTAACCTGATCCTTTTCATCCCGGACGGCCTGCGCGCGCTGAAGGTCACCCCTGAGACCGCGCCGGCGATGGCCGCTGTCCGCGACAAGGGCGTCACTTTCAAGAACTCGCATTCGCTGTTCCCGACCTTCACCATGGCGAACGGCTCGGCGATGTCGACCGGACACTATCTCGGCGACACCGGCGTGTTCTCCAACACGATCTGGACCGGCTACACCTCCGCCCCCGCCGGCGACACCGTGGTCCCCTTTATCGAGAACGACGCCGTGCTCGGCGACATCGACGAGCATTTCAAGGGCGATTATCTGAACGAGGAGACCATCCTGAAGATGGCCCGCGACAAGGGGCTTTCCACCGCGGCGATCGGCAAGCTCGGCCCGACCTACCAGTTCGATCACACCGATCACCCGGAAAAGGCCGGCCAGCACTCGATCGTGATTGACGATGCGACCGGCGGCAAGGCTGGCGTGGCACTGTCCGACGAGATGAAGGAGGCGCTGACCAAGGCAGGCCTGCCCCTCACCGCCCCTTCGCGCGGCGACAATTCCAAGGCGGGTGACGCCAAGACGCCGGGCACAACGGTCGCCAACGTCGCGCAGCAGGCCTATTTCGCCGATGTCGCGGCCAAGGTCGTGCTGCCGATGTTCAAGGCGCGCAACAAGCCGTTCGTCCTGGTGTTCTGGTCACGCGATCCCGACGGCAGCCAGCACAACACCGGCGACAGCCTGAACCAGATCATGCCGGGCATCAACGGGCCGACCTCGATGGCCGGCATCAAGAACGCCGACGACAATCTCGCCCAGTTGCGCAAGGCGCTGGACGAGCTCGGCCTTGCGGCAAACACCAACATCATCGTGTCCGCAGACCACGGCTTCTCCACGATCTCCAAGGAAAGCAAGACCAGCCCCTCGGCCAAGGTCAGCTATGACGACACGCCGAAGGACTTCCTGCCGATGGGCTTCCTGGCGCTCGACCTCGCCAAGGCGCTGGACCTGCCGTTGTTCGATCCGAACGACAAGAACGCCGCCATCACCGGCAACGCCCATCCAAAGGCAGGCAACGGCGCGCTCGGCAAGGATCCGGCCAAGCCCGATCTCGTCGTCGCGACCAATGGCGGATCGGACCTGATCTACCTGCCGAACAAGGACAAGAAGCTGGCGGCAAAGACGATCAAGGCGCTGCTCGATCAGGACTACGTCTCCGGCCTGTTCGTCGACGACTCCCTCGGCCGCTTCCCCGGCACGCTGCCGCTCTCGCTCATCAATCTGCGCGGCAAGGCGGCGACGCCGACGCCGGCGATCGTCGTCAACTTCCGCTCCTATGCCAGCAATTGCGGCGAGGCGCCGACCAACTGCTCGGTGCAGGTCGCCGACACCGTGCTGCGCCAGGGCCAGGGCATGCACGGCAGCTTCAGCCGAGGCGACACCATGAACTTCATGGCGGCGATCGGTCCTGACTTCAAGACGGGCTATGTGGACGAGCTGCCCGTCAGCAATGCCGACGTCGGAGTGACAGCGGCCAAGATCATGGGGCTGCGTACCTCACAGAACGGTGGCCTCATCGGCCGTGTGATGTCGGAAGCCTTGCCGAACGGCATCGTGCCGAAGGGATATGTCGGCGACGTCAAGTCGAAGCCGGCCGAGAACGGCCTGCGCACCGTCCTCAACTTCCAGCGCGTCGAGAGCCAGCGCTATTTCGACGCGGCCGGCTTCCCGGGCCGCACGCTCGGCCTTGAGCCCGAGAGTGGCAAACAAAAAACGGCGGGGAAATAACCCCGCCGTCCCGAAAGGCGCATCATGAGATGCGCGAAGTCACATGCCAATGTCGAACACGTTCGGCAATTGGCCCGCCAGCGGCAGCGCGGTGGCACCCAGGAAGGTTGCCACCATCGCCATCAGGCGACGGTTGCCCTGGCGCTTGCCGCGCATCTGGCCGGCAATCCATTCCAGCATGTCGCGGTTGACGCGCGAGGCGTAGCCAGGCGCCCAGCTCTCGATCTCCGTCTCGGGCGACAGCGCAACGCTGCGCGGCGGCACCGGCAGGCCGGAGGCGCTCGCGGCGTGATGCGCGACGGCTTTCGCCAGGAGGTCGTCGAACCGGCCAGCATCGGTGCGCTCGGTCGCGGCCTCGTTGATCTCGAACAGCGCCTCGGCTTCGGCGCGGCTGACGGGCTGGTCGTTGACGGCGCCAGCCGTCAGGATGCGCGCGCACCAGGCGGCGTCGTCGGCATCGAGCGAGCGGGAGAAATGTACCCGGCCCTTGGTGGTGGGGCCTTCGCCGGTGATCACGCCGTCGCGCACGATGCTGAGTGCATGGGCCGCGGTATCACGGCAGGACGGTTCGAGGAACGGCGACTCAACAGACTTGGACTCAGGGGACTTGGGCTCAACAGACTTGGCAGCGGCAGACATAGTTCACTTCCAGAATTCTTCCGATCGACCAGCATTTCCATGCTGGGCCTGAACGAGTGGTTAACGATTCGATATGGGGATCGCGACTTTTCTAAATGGTTGCCGATTGGTCGCCGTCAGGACCGTTTCGGTTCTATCCGACGTCGGGCGGCGTGGTGCGGGTCATAAAAGGCAATATCGGGGCAATCCAGCCCTTTCCCGCCGGTGGGGATATTTCGCCGCAGCGGCGCGTGCGTCAAGAAGGTGCTAGAAGATCGGCGTCTTGAGAGAATGATTTCACATTTTACTTGAACGGGTTCACTTCGGACCTTCCCCGACTTATACTCTATCAAACGCCCACAGAGCGAATTCATCATTAACTTCAATAAGATGAGGTAGAACCATGCCACTTCCGATCGGCGCCACCGCCCCCGACTTCGAAGCCGAGACCACCGAGGGGAAAATTAAATTCCACGACTGGATCGGCAACAGCTGGGCCCTCCTGTTCTCGCATCCCAAGGATTTTACCCCGGTCTGCACCACCGAGCTCGGCGCCCTCGCCAAGCTGAAGCCCGAATTCGACAAGCGCGGCGTCAAGCTGATCGGCCTGTCGGTCGATCCGATCGACCGCCATTCCAAATGGGCCGAGGACATCAAGGAAACGCAGGGTGCCGCCCCGAACTATCCGCTGATCGGCGACACCGACTTCAACGTCTCAAAACTCTACGAGATGCTGCCGGCCTCGACCTCCGGTGATCCCCTCACCCGGACCCCTGCCGACAACCAGACCGTCCGCAACGTCTTCGTCATCGGCCCGGACAAGAAGATCAAGCTGGTGCTGGTCTATCCGATGACCACGGGGCGGAACTTCCAGGAAATCCTGCGCGCGATCGACTCGCTCCAGCTCACTGCCAAGCATCGCGTCGCCACGCCGGCTGACTGGAAGCACGGAGAAGACGTCATCATCGCGGGCTCGGTCTCCAACGAAGAGGCCAAGACGATCTATCCGCAGGGCTGGAAGGAACCGAAGCCCTACATCCGGATCGTGCCGCAGCCGAAGTGACGGCCCTACCCGGTCGTACGGTCCGCCACCAAGAGACCCGCGGTCGATGAGACCGCGGTCACCGCTGCACCCCAGCCGATGTCGACCAGCGCGACCGGCCAGCTCCAGGCCCTAAGCAGCGCCAGCGCCGTCAGGTCGAAGGTCGCGTACAGAACAGCCCGAACAGAGCTCCATAGAGCAGCGTCGATTGCCAGGTCGCATCCTTCGATCCGCTGACGAACACCAGCACGCCGACGACATAGAGAAGGTAGAACAGCGCCGCCGGCACAGGCTTCAGCTCGCCCAGCATCTCGCCGACCTCTGCGACGAAGAAGCTGTTCGCGATCAGGCCCAGGAACAGGAAATCCAGGCCCATCAGGACGACCAACGTCGCAAGGTACAGCACGATCGCGCGGTTCACGTCAGCCTCCCCGTCCGGACGCCACATGATGCCGCAAGCTACGACGTGGCAGGCCGGATGGTTTCAGCCCGCCGCGCCGATCAGGCCGCGCGCACGCGGTCAAGAAATCTCTCGACCTCTGCCTTCAGATTGAGGCTCTCGCCCGACAGCGCCTGAGCCGAGGCGAACATCCGGCTCGAGGTCTCGCCGGTCTCGTTCGCGCCCTTGGCCGCGTGACGGACATTGGCCGCAACGTCAGCCGTGCCGCTCGCCGCGGCCCGGACGCTGCCGGCGATGTTGTGGGTGGCGCTCCTCTGCTGCTCGACCGCCGCAGAGATTGACGTGGCGATGCCGCTGATGCGCTCGATGGTCTGGCCGATCGCCTTGATGGCGACGACCGACTCTTCGGTCGCGAGCTGCATGCTGGCGATCTGGCTGGAGATCTCGTCGGTTGCCTTGGCGGTCTGTCCGGCGAGCGTCTTGACCTCCTGGGCCACCACCGCAAAGCCGCGTCCCGCATCGCCTGCGCGCGCTGCCTCGATGGTGGCATTGAGCGCCAGCAGATTGGTCTGTTCGGCGATCGATGTGATCAGCTTGACCACGTCGCCGATGCGGGCGCCGGCTTCCGAAAGCTGCGCGATGCGCTGGTCGGTAGCCTCCGCCTGCCGCACCGCCTCGGCGGAGATCTCGTTCGACTCCTGCACCCTGCGGGTGATCTCGGTGATCGACTTGGAGAGCTCGTCGGAGGCCGCAGCCGCCGACTTCACGTGGTCGGAGGCGGTCTCGGAAGCGCCCGCGGACTGCGCCGACAGCTGGGCGGTCGAACGCGCGGCATCGGTCAGCTGCCGGGCCACGCGCTCGAATTCGCCCGAGGAGTCCAGCACGTTATTGAGGATGCCGCCGACACTGCCGCGGAACTCGTCGACGAAGTTACGCAGCTCGGACTTGCGCTGCTCGGCAGCAGCCGCCGTCGTCGCTGCCTGCTCGCTGCGCAGGCGCGCCCGCTCCAGCGAATTGCTCTTGAACACCGCGACCGTGCGCGCGATCTCACCGATCTCGTCCGCCCGGTCCTCGCAATCGATGGTGATGTCGTCCCGGCCATTTGCCAGCGCCGTCAGCGAGTTCGTCACCGAGCTCAGCGGCCTGGTCACGCGGCGCACGACCAGCATGGTCAGAGCGAGCACCAGCAGCGCGGCGATGCCGGCGGCAATCGCCATGTTGCGGATCGTCTCCGCCATCATGCTCTCGAACTGCGCCATGGGGATGCCGACATAGAGAATGCCGACGACCTTGCCGGCCGTATCCGAGACCGGGAAATAGGCGGTCATGAAGGACTTGCCGAACAGCGTGGCCGGGCCCTTGTAGGCTTCGCCCTTGCGCAAGGGGCCTTGGCCGGGGTGATCGGCGGCAAGCTGGGTGCCGACGGCGCGGTCGCCATTCTCCTTCTTCACGTTGGTCGAGCGGCGGACGAACTGCCCGCTGGCCTCGTCGAACACGAACAACGTGGCATTGCCGCCGACATAGGACACGGCGCGATCGACGATCGCGTGGTCCTTGAAGTCGGGCATCTTGGGGATCTCGGCGCGGACGACCATGCCGTCCCTCATCGTGATCCTGGCGTCGGGAACGATCTCGGCGAAAGCGAGCGCCAGCGTGCGCAGATTGACCTCGATGTCGCGCAGCGCGCGATCGTTGAACTCGGACGTGAGAGACCAATAGCCCGCACCGACCACGAGTGCCGTATTCACCGCAATCAGGAGCACCGCGCACAGCATTGACTTGGTGCCGAGCTTGAACCTGAACTGCGGCAGGACCTTCCCAGTCGATGGATCGGACATGTAACTCCCCCAACAAGACGCCGTATACTTGAAGGGGGCGGCTTACGATCGCATTAACGGCGGTTCGCAACTACGGCCGGCGGCTTGTTTTCCAAAGGTAACGGGGATCATTTCCGACCATGCCGGGCCCACCGCCTATCATCGTCTGGTTCCGCGATGACCTGCGACTCTCAGACCACCTGGCCCTCCACGCCGCCGCACGGACTGGCGCGCCGGTGATCTGCCTCTACGTCCTCGACGACACCGTGGGACGGCCGCTCGGTGGCGCAGCGCGCTGGTGGCTGGCGCAGTCGCTGCGGTCACTTGCCGCAAGCCTCGCCGCGATCGGGGGCGCGCTCACGCTACGCAGAGGACCGGCGGCCAAGGTGATCCCTCAGGTGGCACGCGAAAGCGAAGCGGCCGCAGTCTACTGGAACGAGATCGCGCAGGCTCCACATCAAGCGCTTGAGACAAAACTCAAGGGGAGCCTCACAAAGCTCGGCGTGGCCTCACGAAGCTTCCTGGGTGACCTCCTGGCTTCGCCAAGCACGATCCGCAACAAGGACGGCCGCGGCCTGCGCGTGTTCACGCCATTCTGGCGGCGCGTGCTGGCGCTGGGCGATCCGCCCAAGCCGCTGCCGGCGCCGAAGGCGCTGCGCGCAGGTCCGGAGCTTGCGAGCGATACCCTCGAAAGTTTCGGGCTCGAACCGGCACGGCCCGATTGGGCCGGCGGCTTGCGCGAGAGCTGGCAGCCCGGCGAGACCCACGCCCACGGCCGGCTGCGCAATTTCCTCAAGACCACCGCGCGCGACTATGCCAGCGACCGCGACCGGCCTGACCTGCCGGGCTCCTCACGGCTGTCGCCGCACCTGCGCTTCGGCGAGATCAGCCCGCGCCAGCTCTGGCACGCCGCGCGCTTTGCCGCCGCCGAGGACCCGGCCCTTGCGAGCGGTGTCGAGAAATTCCTCGGCGAGCTCGGCTGGCGCGAGTTCTGCCGTCACCTCCTGTTCGACCATCCCGATCTCGCGACGGAGAACCTGCAACCCGGCTTCGATGGGTTCCCGTGGAAGCACGACGCGAAGGCGCTCGCCGCCTGGCAGCGCAGCCGGACCGGCTATCCCATAGTCGATGCCGGCCTGCGCGAGCTCTGGCACAGCGGCGTGATGCACAACCGGGTGCGGATGGTCGTGGCCTCCTTCCTGGTCAAGCATCTCCTGATCGACTGGCGACAGGGCGAAAGAGTGGTTCTGGGACACGCTGGTCGATGCCGACCCCGGCAGCAACCCGGCCAATTGGCAATGGGTGGCCGGCTGCGGCGCCGATGCCGCGCCCTATTTCCGAGTCTTCAATCCGGTGCTCCAGGGCGAGAAGTTCGATCCTGATGGCACCTATGTGCGGCGCTGGGTGCCCGAACTTAGGCATCTGCCGGCGAAGCTGGTCCATCAACCCTGGCAGGCGACACCGATCGAGCTTGCGAGCGCAGGCGTCGAACTCGGCCACAACTACCCGCGTCCGCTGGTCGATCATGCTAAGGGGCGTGAGCGCGCGCTCGCAGCTTACGCGAAGATCCGCAGAGGTTGAGCGTTGCTTTGACAGGTTGTCGAATCCCGCTATCGTCATCGCTCCGTTCAAACCTTGGGGGACGACATGAACGACGACACACCCGTCATTGAGCCTGCGATCGAAGCGACGCCCGTCGCCGAACCACCGAAAGAGGCTGCCAAGCCCGCGCCGAAGAAGGCCCGGAAAGCCGCCAAGAAGGTCGCAAAGAAAGTAGCGACGAAGAAGAAGACGGCGAAGAAGGCCAAGAAGGCCTCCAAGAAGAAGGCCTCCAAGAAGAAAGCCGCGAAGAAGGCTCCCAAGAAGGCCGCCAAGAAGACTGCAAAGAAAGCCGCCAAGAAAAAGAAAAAAGCCAAGCGCTGATCGCGGACCTGAGACCAGGCCTCCGGGTGCCCAGCGTCCGGCGGCTCTGCACACGCTTCTCGCCCGGCCGCGGCGAAGTCCGCCGCGCGGCTAGGCGCGTTTGTTGACCAGGAATACCGCCGCCGCGCAGATCGCCATCCCGGCAACGGCCACCGCATCGAGCCTTTCACCGAACAGCAGGTAGGCCATCAGCGCCGTGACCGCCGGGACGAGATAGAACAGACTCGCAACCGCGGTCGCGGCCGAATGCCGGATCAGCCAGTACAACAGGCCGATTGACCCAATCGAGAGCACCACCGCGAGCCAGGCAAGCCCCAGCACGAACTCCCGTGTCCAATGCACCACGCGGTCCTCGAAGGCGAAGGCGCCTGTCGCAAAGAACAGCGTCACTGCGACATATTGCACGAGATTGCCGGCACGCCAGTCGATGTGGTTGCAGTAGCGGCGCTGGTAGAGCGTGCCGAGAGTGATGCTGATCAGCGAGACGACCGAGGCGAGCCATCCGAGACCGGCCTCTCCGGTCATGGGACGATTGTGCAGGATCAGCACCACACCACCGAGACCGAGCAAGAGCCCGCCCCATTGCAGCGGCGTCACCCGCTCGCCGAGCCAACGATTGGCGATGGTCGAGGTCAGGATCGGCTGGAGGCCCGGGATGAGCGCGGAGAGACCGGCGGGAATCGAATGCGCGATCGCAATCGCGGTGCCGCCGAGATAGAAGCCGTGGACGAGAATGCCAGCGACCGCGCTGTGGGCGATGCCGGTCCCGTCCGGCCATTTGGGACGTGCAATTGCCACGATGATCGCCATCAACCCGACCACGATCGCCATGCGGATGGCGAGGTAGGTCAAGGGATCGGCGTTGTTGACGACGGATTTGGTGGCGATGAACCCGGTGCTCCACAGCAGGACGAAGAGGACCGGCGCCGCGCGTGCGGCCCAATTTTCTTGATTATGATTCGTTGCCGTTCTCATTGCCCGACCAAGGGCGGGGCGGCAATTGCGAATTTGGCGGGTCTGATGCTGCGCTGGACGAGGGACGTGTCGGCTGCGTCGAGGACGACCTCAGCTGGCTCGGCCGCTCACCACTCGTCGGGACAGGGATCGACGATCTTCCAGAGATCGACGCCGTTCTTGATCTTCTTCATCTCGGTGGTGAGCCCACCATTGCGCTGGATCCAGTCCTTCACCGCGCCCGGGTAGTAGGACATCAGGTCGGACGTGCCCTCGGCGCTGGTCACCTTGATGCCGAAGGTGAACGCCTTGTCGTAATAGGCCTGATGGAAGCCGAGGCTGGCGCGCGGCGTCACGCAGATCTTGTTCATGGGCACGATGCCCAGGACCAGGGTGCAGGCCGAATTGCAGATGCCGTCGATGATGACCCGCTCGCCCTTGTCACGGACACGCTTGTACTTGGCCTTGTATTCCTCGACGTAACCGCCGTGGTCGCGCGTGATGTGCAAATCCGCGCGCGCAGGTGCCGCGGCGACGCAGGACAGCAACAGCAGGCTGATGGGCGTGATGCGCATTGCGGAGTAACGGCTGAAGCCTGGTTTGAAGGGAGCCGACCTCAAAGAGACCCCCCAAGGGGCCGGCCACCGGATGCTAACGAACTCTTGGCCAAACTGTGTTGGGAATTCGTTAAGCATCCGGAAAAGGCCAAAAATGGGCAGGCCTTCGGACTCGGCGGCAGTCCCGGCCGCATCAAGGCGCTAATCTGTGGAATTTCACCCCGTTTACCGCCGCAAAGCGGGTGCCCTATGGGTCGCAAATCGCTATAAGATCGTTGTCGGTTAGGTCGGCTTCCGGAGAATCAAGATGAGCAAGTTGAAGTGCCTTGCGGCGGTCGCCGCCCTGTCGGTGGTGACGCTCGCCCCGAGCCTGTCCGAGGCGCGGGTCCATCACCGGTACCACCACTACCACGTCAATCCGCTGCCCTACCCGATCAGCTACATCCACAATTACGGTCCGGGGGTCACGCCCGGCAGCTTCGCCTATTACGACGGACCGTCGACCATTCAGTGTTACCAGAGCTCAGCCGCCTATATCGGCCAGGATAGGCGCCGGCACCCCTGCTACTGAAGGGATGCGCCGGCGCACTGCCGGCGGCAACCCTATCGTGGCGCGCCGGACGCCAGGAGCTGTTTCTCGATCTCATAGATCGGCAGCTTGACGAGGTCCTTGCCGACCTCGCCATGCAACGCCTTGCGCACGGCGTCCGAGTAATCGGCCCGGATCATGCCGAGCGCGCGGGGAGAGGCGACCATGGTCAGCGCAGCGGTCTCGCCCGATGCGACCGCGCTATCGAGCCGGCCAGCCAGGCTCTTCAGGAAGGCACGCTCGGCCTCATCATGCCAGTCGGTCTGCTCGACCGAGCTGCGCGCACCGCCGAGCGCGGTGTGCAAGGTGCCCGGCGCGTCGGTGCCTTGGGCGCTGGTCGACGGGTTCGGCTGCTCGTGCACCTCTCTCGTATGCAGGTTCGGAAACATCTCGTCGCCGATGTTCTCCAGGATGAGCGCCTTGCGCCCGTCGCACACGACGATCCATTCGCCCTTGTCGATCCTCATCTTGGTCATTGCAGCACTCCAGGAATGGCGTGGGCGCAACGAGAGGCTACCCCGCACAAAAGCTATGCAAGCCGGCCGGTCAGAGATGACCTTCGAACTCCTCGAAGGACTTGCCGAACTGCGTCATCGCCTCCTCCAGATAGTCCGCGAGCATCGGCGTCGCGATCAGATAGGAGGCGGTACGATTGTTGTGGGCCTGGGCGGCCTGGGCCTGCAGCTCGCGCCATGTGGAAAGGTCGCCGTCGCCGCGGCCGAGCCAAGTCAACGCCACGAGATCAATCTGCTCGTCGACATTGAGGTCGCGGATGAAGCCAGCCAGCTCCGCGCGGTCGGTCGCCTCTCCGCGGCCGCCGCGGCCATAGCTCATGTCGTCGTCGCCGCTGTCCAGGATGACACCGCCCCCGTCCGCCCCGCTGTCGGACTGGCGCGCCTTCGCGATGATGAAGAAGACCTTCTCTGGCGAGATCGACAGGCTGGGAATGGTCCGCATGGTGGGTCACCTTCTTGAGGGACCGGCGCATCGCCGCTCCCACGAGACGCAGACTAGAGGCGCCGGCGCGCGCGCGAATTGCGCAAGATCAAGTATCAAAGCGGCGCCGCGCGGGAGCCAATGTCCCGGCTTCGTAACCGCCTGGCTGAAGATTGGTTCATCAGCATTACATTTCGGTTCCGCCACAATTTGATCAGAACCAATTCGATATCTTGGCGCCGGTAAGCAAAGGAAGACACATCATGAAGTTTAGAATTGGCCTCGCTGCTGCGTCGTTACTCGCTGCGGTCACAGCATCGCCGGCCGCGTCGGCCATGCCAGTTGCGCCTGCTCCGCAGGTGTCGTCAGATGCCGAGCAAGTCCGCTTGGTCTGCGACGCTTGGGGGCGCTGCTGGCGGCAGCCGAGCTACTATAATCGTTACCTCTATGCACCCGATTACGGACCCAGATATTATGGTCCGCGCTATTACGGCCCGCGCTATTACGGCTGGCGCCGTTGGTGATCTTAAGGGGGCCCTTCGGGCCCCCTTCGCATTTGCGAGAGGATGCCGCAGAGCTGGGACGATTCTAAAACTGATCCAGATCAAGGACGACAGAGTCGGCTTGGTCATTCTGTCTCTATGGCCGATTTGATCGTTTTTCGTTGCCCCCAGACGGGCATGAATGTGCAAACTCATTTGGAAAAGCAGCAGGGCGTAGAGGGGCGGAGTTTTGAGGCCTTCACCTGCCCTGCTTGCGCGCGCGTCCATTTCATCGATCTGGTATCCGGACAGCCGATGAGCCGGAATCGCTGAGCAGCTCCACGCTCAACGTCTGGCACTCCGAAGGCCGCGAACTAGGTGTGGCCTGTCAGGAGGTTGTCCATCTGGTCTGAACCGAGGAAGCTGAGGTTGCGAAGCTTCAGTGTTCCAAGGAGAGACCAGATGAACGTCCACAAGAATGCGCCTTTGACGCCCAAAGGTCGAGAGGCGATGGTCCGAAGCGTGGCGCAAGGCGGGCTCAGCCAGGCTGGCGCGGCCGATCTGTTCAATACGACACCGAAGACGGTGGCCAAATGGGTCAAGC
>NZ_AXAS01000068.1 GCF_000472925.1 Bradyrhizobium sp. Ec3.3 | reverse complement strand
GATTCCGCGTTCATGTCGGCGTCGACGAGCTGGCCGACACCGCGATCCACGGAGTCCATCAGCGACTTCACGAAGTCCGTGTTGGTCGAGATGCGGTTCTTGACGGCACCGAGATTGGCGGCGGCCGAGGCCACCGAGTTGATCGCAGCGGTGACCTGCGCGATGTAGCCATCGAGCGTGGCCTGGTCGGTCGCCGCATCGGTCAGCGTGCCGATGGTCATGTTGGCGACCGACACACTCGAGGTCTGCGCGTCGAGAATGCCGGTCGGACTTGCGCCGCCGGTGGTGAAGAGCGCGTAGTTGGCGGTCGTCACGGTGATGGAACCGGTGGTGGGCGTGTTGCCGACACGAGAGTAAGACGACACGAGGTTGAAGGTCGCCGGCGTGGCCGTGGATCCGCTGCCCGTGTTGATGCTCAGCCAGTTAATTCCGTTGAAGGTCGCCGCATTGGCGGTGCTCTGCATCTGCTGCTGGATCTGGGTGATGTCCGCCTGGATCTTGGTGCGGTCAATACCGGCGGTCTTGGCTTCGACCAGCAGCGACTGGAGCTTGGTCAGGCCGGAGTTGCTGTCGCCGATGACCGAGTTCAGAGCGGTATATTCGGTATCGACGGTCGCGGCCGACAGACCGAGCGAGTCGGAGACGGCCGAGAGCGCAGCGTTGTCGGCACGCATCGAAGTCGCGATCGACCAGTAGGCGGCGTTGTCCGAAGCGGTGGCCACGCGCTGGCCGGTGGAGATCCGGGTCTGCGTGGTAGAGAGTTGCGAGCTCACAGACCGCAGGGTCTGGAGCGCGGTCATGGCGGAAGAGTTCGTAAGCAGGCTCGACATTGCGAATGTCCCTTTATGTACGCGTTACATTTTCATCAGGGGACATACCGGGCTTTCACCGGTACGGAGGGGCGGCATCATGCCTTTGGACTGATGTGGGTGGGGTCCAACCCGCCGTGACGCATTGCTAGCACGTCGAATCTTGCTTCCAGATTAAGGGCAGCTTGAATTTCGTAGCAATATCATATGGTTAATATTACTTTTCACTAACCATAACCAGCCGGTAGGCCGACGATCGCGGCTCTTACGAGAACGACCGCACCAGTCCGGAGGCGAGCAGGTTCCAGCCGTCGATCAGCACGAAAAACAGCATCTTGAAGGGCAGCGCGATCACTGTGGGCGGCATCATCATCATGCCCATCGACATCGTCAGCGTCGCCACGATCATGTCGATGACCAGGAACGGCAGCATGATGAGGAATCCGATCTCGAACGAACGCCTGAGCTCGGAGATCATGAAGGCCGGGATGATGACGCGCAGGTCGATGCGCTTATCGTCGAACTTCCTGCGAAAGCTTTCCGCGGCGAGCGACTCGAAGGTCTGGAGATCCTTGTCGCGGACATGGGCCAGCATGAACTCGCGGAACGGATCGGTGATCTTCAGATAGGCCTCTTCCTCCGAGATCTCGTTCTTCATCAGCGGCTGGACGCCGGTCTCCCAGGCGCGATCGAACGTCGGCGCCATCACGTAGAAGGTCATAAATAGCGCGAGGCTGATCAGGACAAGGTTGGCCGGCGTGGTCTGAAGGCCGAGACCGGAGCGCAGGAACGACAGCGCCACCGCAAATCGCGTGAAGCTCGTCACCATGATGAGCAGACCGGGCGCCACCGACAGCACCGTGATCAGCGCCATCAGCTGGATGATGCGGCCGCTGGTCGAGCCGTTTCCAGGCGGCAGCAGCGAGTTGAGGTCCGGAATTTGGGCGAGTGCCACCTCGGGCAGCAGGGTTAGCAGCAACGCAAGCAGCAGGACTCTCGTTCTCACTGGATCACCAACGTCTCGATAATCAATTCGCGGACCTTGCCCGAGGAGCGGACATTGGCGCGCTCGGACAAGTCATCCCGCAGATGCTGAAGCCCGCGCGCGCCTTCGAACTGGGCAGCCGTCGCCGACCTGAGATAGGCGACGATGTCCTCGCTGATGTGGGCGGCCAGTATGCCCGCCTCCTCGTCGTTCATGCTGTCGGTGACCATGGAGGCTTCGACGCGGGCCCAATTGTTGGCGGGCGCCGCAAGATTGGTGACGACCGGCGACAGCTTCCGCAACCGTGCCGTCCCTGTGTAGGTCGACGCAACGGGCGGCGGGGTGACGTTCTTCCTGGCATCGACGACGCGCTCGGCCGTCACCAGCAGGTGATAGCCCGTGACGGCGCCGGCGCCGACCGCAAGCAGCGTCAGGATCACGATGGCCGCGATCAGGCGCATGGCGGCCCCTGTCGTCGCAACGCGACCCGATTGGCCTCGGCCTCAGAACGGCGCCACGGTGTCATAGACCCGATGCCCCCATCCTGGCTGCTGCACGTCAGACAGATTTCCGCGACCGCCATAGGACACGCGTGCCTCGGCGATCTTCTCATAAGAGATCGTGTTTCCCCGCGAAATGTCCCGCGGACGCACGATGCCCCCGACGTTGAGCACGCGCATCTCCGTGTTGACACGAAATTCCTGCGATCCGCTGATCATGATGTTGCCGTTCGGCAGCACGTCGGTCACGATCGCGGCAACCGACAGCTGGATGTCTTCTGCGCGGTCGATCTGGCCGTTGCCCTTGATCTGGGTATTGGTGGAGAGGTTGGCGCCTGCCTGGCCCTTGTCCTTCCATCCCGCAACGTCCATCAACCAGTCGAGGCCGAACTTGATCTGAGAGTCGCGCGAGCGATCGGTCTTGTTGTCGAGCTTCGCCTTGTCCTGCATCGAGATGATCACCGTCACGACGTCACCGACGCGCCGCGCGCGGGGGTCGCGGTAGAGATCGGTGCCGTCGTCCCAGGTCGAACGGTAGCTGACCGGGGTGCGGACGCGGGGCGTCACCGGGATCGGATATGCCTGCGTCCTCAGGCCGTCGCCCACGGGAGACAATTGCGGCCCATGCAGGATCTCAGACGGGTCCTGGGCGCAACCGCTCAGGAACACGAGCGACAGGATGAGCATCGGCTTCTTCATTACTTGGTCTTTCCGTCGTCCACGCGACGCATTCCGCCGAGCAGATCGGCCAGATGCGCCGCGCGGGCCGTATCCATTTCATTGAAGATCGCGCTCGAGCTCCTGGGGCTCAGCTTGGCGAGCACGGCCGCGGCGGTCTCGTCCGTCATGCTGGCGATCTGGGTCGCGGCAGATTCCGGCTTCATGCGCGAATAAATCTCGACCACGCTCGCTTCGGCCTTCTTCAGGAACTCGTCGCGAAGCGCCATCCATTTCTCGTATTCGGTCCGCTTGGCCTCGACCTCCGCGATCCGCTCGCGCAGCAGATTTTCCGCCTTCTCCAGCTCCTTCAACTGCCAGGCCAGCCGCGCGTCGACGGCGGGGTCTGCGACGCTGCTGCAGAACTGCGCAACGTCATTCTCGGGCGCCGCAGCCGCAACGGGTGGCGCGGGCTTCGGCGCTACGCTGCCCGTCTTGGGCGGGCGCGTGACAGGCGGCGTCTCGGGAGCCGGCACCGCGCCGGTGGTCAGGGGTGCGGCATCTTCCGCAGCCCAGGCCGTCGCCCTCACCGAATTCGTGTCATTAGGAGGCGGCGTGATCGGCGCGCGAGGCTTCTGCGGACCAGCCGCGCGCGCTCGCGCGAAGGAGAGCAGATTGAGCGGCTTTGACGGCTTCGGCTCGTCCAGCGCCGCAGCCGGCGATGCGCTCGCCAGCACCGACACCGCGATCAAGCAGAAGAGATGCGTTTTGTAATCCAGCTTCAGCATCGGGCCGTACGCGAATCGCGATCGAGACGACAGACATGCGCGATCAGGCTTGCATGGCGCTTGCGCGTCATTGGACGATCACATCGGCCTGGAGCGCGCCCGCCGTCTTGATCGCCTGGAGGATCGCGATAATTCCGGACGGCTTCAGGCCGATCTGGTTGAGACCGCGCACCAGCCGCTGCAAATCGACGCCGCTGAGGATCGCAACCTGGGCCCCGGGCTCGTTGGCCTCGACCATGGTCTGCGGAACGACCACGGTCTGCCCCCGCGAGAACGGCGCGGGCTGCGACACGACGGGAAGCTCCGTTATGCGAACCGACAGATTGCCGTGCGTCACCGCGACAGTCGAAATCCGCACGTCGCGCCCAATCACCACCGTGCCGGTACGCTCGTTGATCACCACCCGTGCGGGCGTATCCGGCTCGACGGTCAATTCGCCGATCTCGGCAAGAAAGCGGACCGGGCCGGCATAGCTCGGCTTCGACAGCACGATGGTCCGGTAGTCGCGCTCGAAGGCGATCTGCGCCCGGTAGCGGCCGCCGGCATAGCGGTTGATGGCATCGAGAATTCGCGTTGCAGTGACGAAATCGGGGTTCTTCAGCTCGAGCACGAGGAACTCCATCTCGTGAAGGCTCCCCTGGACCTCCCGCTCGATCAGCGCGCCGTTCGGAATGCGACCGGCGGTCGGCGTACCCTGGCTGACATTCTGCGCCTGGCCTCCCACGCTGTACCCGGCAACGGTGACGGCCCCTTGCGCCACCGCGTAGACAGCGCCGTCAGCCCCCCGTAGTGACGTCATCACGAGGGTGCCGCCGAGCAGCGAGGTGGCGTCTCCGAGCGAGGACACCGTCACGTCCATGCGCTCGCCCGGCGAGATCGACGGCGGCAGGTCCGCGGTGACCATGACCGCCGCGACGTTGCGCGTGCGCAGCGTGGTCGGTCGCGTCGGGTTGGTCGTGCTGGTGGTGTCGTTCCGGACATTGATGCCCATGTTCTCGAGCATCGACTGGAGCGACTGTTCCGTGAACGGGGCGTTGCGCAGCGTGTCGCCAGTGCCGTTGAGGCCAATGACGAGGCCATAACCGACGATCTGGTTTTCGCGCAGTCCCTTGATATCAGCGATATCCTTGATACGGACGGCAGCCTGGGCGCTTGTCGCGGAGGCGATGAGGATGAACGCAAGCAGCAGCCTGATCATGATCCATCCATCACCTTAACGGTGCCGTCCGGCTGGACGATACCCCTGATGACCACACCAGTGTCGGTGTTGCGCACCGGAATGAGCGCGCCCGCCGCGCCCGATTGCAGGGCCGAGCCGTAGGTGACGATCGAGAGGCCGCTGTCTTCGACCACGACCTTGACCATAGCCCCGCGCGCGACGGTCCAGGGATCCTCGACCGCATTGGTCGGGATCGGCTGGCCCGGCAGCAGCGTGCGCCGCGCCATGCGTCCGACCAGCACCTGACGTCCTTCGATGAACATGGCGACGCCGAGAAGGTTGGCCGCGAAGGCACGCTCCGTGATCATGTCCTCGCGGATCAGTTCGCCCGCGCGTATCGACACGGCCGGCACCGGAAGTCGCCGATCCTCGGCCGCAGCCAGGGATGCAGAAGCGAGCACCAGCAGCGCGGCGGCCAACCCGCGCATGATCAGGCCGAGCCTGTTCGACATGGATACACCGGAACTAGCGGCCAAGACCCTTCGACACGGTCTGGGCCATCTCATCCGAGGCCGTGATGACCTTGGCATTCATCTCATAGGCGCGCTGCGCGGAGATCAGCTCGGTGATTTCCTTGACGGGATCGACGTTCGAAGCCTCGAGATATTGCTGGTTGATCTTGCCGTAGCCGGAATCGCCCGGCAGACCGACGACCGGCGTGCCGGAAGCCGTGGTCTCGCGATAGAGATTGCTGCCCAGCGGTTCGAGGCCAGCTTCGTTGGCGAAGTTCGCGAGGTTGAGCTGGCCGATCTGGCGCGGGTTCACCTCCGTGTCCAGCTTGGCAAACACTTGTCCGGTCTGGTTGACCGTGACCTGGACCGTTCCCTGCGGCACCGTGATCGCAGGATCCAGCAAATAGCCGTCCATTGTGACGAGTTGGCCGTTGGCATTGGTGTTGAACGAGCCCGCGCGGGTATATTGCACCTCGTTGTTCGGGCCCAACACCTGAAACCAGCCGCGGCCGTTGATTGCCAAATCGTAGGGATTGCCGGTCTGCGTGAGCGCGCCCTGGATGTGCAGCTTGCGGATGGCCGCCGACTTGACGCCAAGACCGAGATTGGCGCCCTCCGGGATCGGCGATGAGCCCGTCGCATTCGGAACGCCCTGCATGCGATCCATCTGGTAGAAGAGGTCGGTGAATTCCGCACGCGCCCGCTTGAACGACGTCGTGTTGATGTTGGCGATGTTGTTCGCAATGACCTCGATATTGGTCTGCTGCGCGTTCATTCCGGTGGCCGCGATGGCGAGCGATTTCACAGCTTGATTCCTTCAGGTCAGATCGACATGCGAACGACTTCTTGGTAGGCCTGCACGACCTTGTCGCGAACCGCGACCGCCGTTTGCAGCGTCTGCTCCGCCGACATCAGCGCCTCGACGACGCGCCGCGTCGATTCCTTGCCCTGGATCGCCGAGATCGACGCGGCCTCACCGGCCTTGAGCGTCCCGATCGCATCTGTCGTGACCTGATTCATCACGGAGTCGAAGCCAACATCCCCACCCGACTGAACGGCGCCCGCCGCAGGCGCGGTCACCTGCGCTTCAATCGAGCGGGCCACCGCCTGGCCCGCAGAGATGGCAGTGGACGCAATTGCCTCTAACATCGTCAGCTCCTTAGGAGATCGATAGTCATACCGACCATCGACCGCACCTGTTTCACGACCTGAAGGTTGGCCTCATAGGATCGATTGACCTCGCGCATGTCGGCCATCTCGATCATCATGTTGACGTTGGGCAGCTTGACGTAGCCGGCCTTGTCGGCAGCCGGATGCCCCGGCTCGTATTCGACCCGGTATGGAGTGGTATCGACGCCAACTTCCTTGACTTTGACGAGCTGGCCGCCCGCGGCGCGGTCCATCTCCGCATCGAAGGTCACGGTCTTGCGCTGATACGGGTCGGCACCGGCGGTGCGCCCCGTCGAATTCGCATTCGCGAGGTTTTCCGAGACGATGCGCATCCGCGTCGACTGCGCCTCGAGTCCGGAGCTTGCGACCGCGAGCGAAGCCTGCAGGGAATCCACCATGTCAGGTCACCTCAGGCTTTCACGCCGGTCAGCAGCATCCGGTGGAACGACCGCACGATCGCGGCATTCATCGAATAGTCGCGGTTCACCTCGCCGCTCTTGAGCATCTCCTGCTCCAGGCTGACGGAGTTGCCGGAGTGCACGACGTCCCAGCTGTCTTTCTTGGCGTTGGTTCGCGTGTCGGTCTCGGCCGCGCTCAACTGCATGTGCGACGGCGATGTCGTCGCGAGCCTGACCGGCGTGGCATCGAGGACCTTGTTGAACGGCTCGACGTCACGCGCCCTGAAGCCGGGCGTGTTGACGTTGGCGACGTTCGCTGCGATCGTCGACTGGCGCAGCTCCAGCCATCGGGCTTGCGAGGAAGCAAGTTCAAGCAGATAAAGCGGTCCCACGGCAGCTCCCGATCTCGTCTATGCAGACGAACATAGGAAGTTAAGCTTTTCTCAAGCTTTCGTCGCAAGACCCGTCATTGAACCTTTTCGCTTCGCGGCGCCTTCTGCGATTGCAGGAAATAGATGATCTCGGCGACCGGCCGGAAGAATTCCGGCGGGATCAGCTGATCGACCTGCACCGCCTCGTAGAGCGCGCGCGCCAGGGCCTTGTTCTCGATCACAGGAATCCTGTTCTCTTCGGCCACCGCGCGGATCTTGAGCGCGATCGCGTCCATGCCCTTGGCGAGGACCATCGGCGCCGGATTCTCGTCGCGCTGATAGCGCAGCGCCACCGCAAAGTGCGTCGGGTTCGCGATCACGAGCGAGGCGCGCGATGCAGCCGCGATCATTCGCTGGCGCGAGCGATCGCGCGCCAGCGACCGCAGCCGCGCCTTGATCAGCGGGTCGCCTTCGGCCTGCTTGTGCTCATCCTTGAGCTCCTGCCTCGTCATGCGCAACTCGCGCCGCCAGTGGAAGCGTGCCCAGGCGAGGTCGATCGCCACCAGCACGATGGTCGCGATGCAGATCGCCGAAACGATGCGCATGGCGATGGTCAGGATCATCTCCGGCAACGCCACCGGATCGGTGTACATCGCCTCGAACGCCCTCGCCTCGGAGGATCGCAGCACGAAGCCGACAACCAGGCCCACCGAAACGAGCTTGAAGACCGATTTTGCGAATTCCACGAGCCCTTGCGTTCCGAAGATCCGGCTCCAGCCCTGCGCGGGCGATATCCGCGAAAAATCCGGCTGGATGCGGGCGAGCACCAGCCGCGGCACGTTCTGGAGCAGCGAGGCTGCCAGCCCGAACACCGCGAGAATGAGGACCGGCGGAACCAGGAAGCGCAGCGCCTCCAGCCCGACGACCGACAGGAGGTCTTTCGCGTCCGCGGCCGTTCGCAGGCGAAAGCCGTCGGGGTCGTCGAGCAGAGCTTTCAGGGTCGGAACGAGCTGCTGCACGCCCTGCCCGATCTGGAACGCCTGAATCACCATCAGTGCCGCCATCGAGGCGAAGACGGAGGCCTCCCGAGACACCGGAATCCTGCCCTGCTCGAGGGCATCGCGGATCTTCTTCTCGGTCGGCTCTTCTGTTTTGCTCTCCTGATCGGATGTCTCTGCCATGCTGTTCAGCGGTCAGCGAAAGACCAGCTCATCCTCCTGGTCGGGGTTGAGCTCGATCTCGCCCTTCTCCGCCAGATCGAGCGCGAGGTCGGTGATGACGCGCCGCGCCTCCAGCACGTCGCGCTGGTTCGACGGCTCGCCGATCGCCAGCTCGTGCTCGACGACGCGCCTGACGCGCGAGGCGACGGAGGACAGGATCAGTTCGCGGAAATTCTTGTCCGTGCCCTTCAGGGCGACGACGATACGGTCGGTCGGCACCTGATCGAAGATCATGGTGCGCGCCTTCGGCGTGAGGTTGACCACGTCGTCGAACGTGAACAGCAGCTCCTTGAGTACCTCCGCCGACTTCGGACGCTTCTCCGACAGGCTCTTCAGCATGTCCTCGATGTGACCACGCTCCATCTTGTTGATGATGTCGGCAACCCGCGCATAGGTGTCGGCACCGAGGTTCCGGGCGAAGTTCAGCGTCAGGTCCTCATGCAGCGTCTTCTCGACGATGCGGATCGCGTCGTCGACGATCGGCTTGAGGCTCAGCACCCGCCGCATCAGCTCGTTGCGCAGGCTCGAGGGAAGCTGGCTCATGACCTTGGCGGCACAGGCTGGCTTGACCTTGGAGAGGATCACTGCAGCGGTTTGCGGATGCTCCTTTGACAGGTAGCTCGCCAGCGAGTTCTCCGAGACGGACGACACGCGATCCCAGACCGATCTCGAGGAATTTCCGAGCAGGTCCGACATGATCTGGGAGACCTGCTCGGCCGGCAGGACGTCGCCGAGCACGGCCTCCAGGCCGCCGAGCGTGCCGAGAATATTGGCGCCCATCGAAAACTGCTGGGCGAATTCCTCGACGATCCCTTCCAGCTCCTGCGCCGTGATCGGGCGCAGCTCAGCCGCGGCCTTCGTGACGATGCGGATATCCTGCGGCTCGAACTGCTGCAGGACGCTTGCGGCAGCCTGCCGGCCCATCGCGAGCAGGAGTGCCGCGACTTTCTCTGTTCCTCCCAGCGCAGCAACACCGCGCTGCTTGAGAGGAGCTGCGATGCCCATCGGTTCCGCCACGATCAGGCTTCACCGTGACCGCCCAGCGGCCCCACGATCTCCGTGAGCGACACGCCGAAACGCGAATTGTCTTCTTCGACGACCACGACTTCGCCGCGCGCGACGATACGGCCGTTGACCACGACGTCAACGGGTTCGCCGACCCTGTGATCGAGCGGGACCACCGCACCGCGGCCGAGCTTCATGAGGTTCGCCACCGGCATGGTCGCAGCGCCCAGCACCACCTGCACGGTGACGGGAATGCGCAGGATCGCGTCGACATTGGCGAACTTGCCGGAATCCTCGGCCGTACGCGCCGCGATCTCCGCCAGCCGCTCCAGCGGGGAGGCGTCGATTTGTGCCTCGCCGGACGCCGCCGCCCGGGTGGCAGATGACTCATAATCGAAAGTTTGCGCCATTTGGTCTTGCCTCTTGAAAACGCTCCTCCCGGAGTTCTGCTCCGGAACGATCCCCTTGCCTGCGCGCCGACGCCGGGTGACGACCCCGGCGTCCGCGAGCCGCAGCCCTACGGCTCACCCGCACCGCTGCCGCCCTTGGTCCCCGCGACAGCCTGCGACCGCCGCGCGTCCAGCGCCGTGATTGCCTCGTGAGCCTGATCGATCTTGCTGCTGAGCACGTTGGCCAGCCGACCGAGATTGGCGGTCGAGTCGTGGGCCGCCTTGATCACGGTATCGAAGGCGCCCGCCGTCTCCTGCACGATCGTCGAGAATTCGCCCTGGTAGCTGCGCAGCCGCGCCAGCTCACGGTGCATCCGGGTCACCCGCATGCTGGTGAAGGCGAGCGCAACGAGCAGAACCGCATCAACGAGATAGGATATCATCGACAAACTCCCGCTTCTGATCGACGGGATCCGCTACCTGCATGGCATAATAGCCATCGAGCTGGCCGATCTGACACCAGAACAGCACCTGGTTGTTGTTCTCGAGCCTGGCGAGCGTTCGCGGCGTGGCGTTGAGCTCGATGACCTGCCCGACCTGAAACTTTGCGACCTCTCCGAGGGAGAGCACGCACTCGTCCAGCACGGCGTTCAAGGTGACCTCGGTGCGCTGGACCTCGCTCTCCATTTGCCCGCGCCAGTTCGGATCGGCGGCACGGCCGTCCGAGACGACGACATGGGCGAGCTTCTGCCTGAGCGGATTGAGCGCCGAATGCGGGATGATCAGGAACATCTGCCCGCCGCGGTAAAGCGCCTGGAGCATGATGTTGGCGCAAACCGACATATTGCTGCTGCGCCCGATCGCAAGCGAGGCCATCGCGGTCTCGACCCGCTCGAGCTTGAAGGTGACATCGGACGTCGCGGCGAAAGCCGATTGGAGCGCCTTGGCGAAGCGCTCGAACAGCACCTGCACTACGCGCAGCTCGATGTTCGAGAAGGCGCGCTCGACATCGATCGGCGGCTCCGCGCCGTCCGAGCCGAACAGCGCCTCGACCATCGTAAACACGAAATCGCGATCGAGCATGACGAGGACCCGGGCGTCCCATTGCTCGGCATAGAGGACCGCGGCAACCGCGTTGCCTTCGTAATCCTTGACGATGTCGCCGACGCGGCCGTTGCTGATGTCGTTGACCGAAAAGTAGCAGGGGGTACCCGCCATCGGCTGAAGACTGTCCGTGCAGGATGCCGCCATGCGATCAAAGATCACATTGAGCATCGGCATGCGGTCGATGGATATGCCCGCCGCATCGAGCAGATAGTTCGGCAGCCGCTTCTGCTGCTCGACGTCGATCCCTTCCATCATCATGCTCTGGCGGCCTTCGGTTCGGCGTCGGCCACGACGGCTTTCGGCCCAGCGATCGTCTCGTTCTCGACCACGTCGATCGACGGCCGCTCGGTACTGGCGATCATCTTGCGGCCGTGCTCGACCGCGATTTGCGGCATGGCACCGTTCATAAAGGCGAGCAGCGTCTGCTTGACGATGATGTAGGGCCGACAGCGCTTCTCGCGGGTCATCTTTATCTTCAGGGCGAACGGCGAGATGATGCCGTAGGAGAGGAAGATGCCGGCAAACGTGCCGACCAGCGCCGCACCGATGAAGCCGCCGAGCAGCTTGGGTGACTGGTCGAGCGCGCCCATGGCCTTGATGACGCCAAGCACCGCAGCAACGATGCCAAGCGCCGGCAACGCCTCCGACACCACGACGAGCGCATTGTAGGGCGTGAGCTTGCTCTTCACGATGGTATGGATCTCCTCGTCCATCAGCGCTTCGATCTCGTGCGTGCGGGCGTTACCCATGATGATCAGGCGCACGTAGTCGCAGATGAACTGCAACAGCGCGGTATCCGCCAGCACGCTCGGGAACGTCTTGAAGATCTCGGAGGATGAGGGATCGTCGATATGCGCCTCGACCTCGTTGCGGCCCTTGCCCCGCAACTCGCGCATCAGCGCGTGAAGGGCGCCCAGGAGATCGAGATAGTAGCGCTCCCCGGGCACCGCCCCGGTAACGGCCTGAACCGCCGCAAGCCCGGTGTCCGCGACGACCTTCCAGGGGTTGGCGACGATGAAGGTGCCGGCCGCCGTGCCGAAGATGATGACGAATTCCCACGGCTGCATGAGCACGGCAAGATGCCCGCCCATGGCGGCAAATCCGCCGAGCAAGGCGGCCACCGTGATGATGATCCCCACGAAACTGCCCAACGCGCCGCTCCATCGCCAATCCCGTCGGCCATGTCTATGCGGCGACGCTTGCGCGAAGCTGGCTTCCCCTGGCCAGCCCCGCGCAAGCTATTCGCGGCAGCTTGGGACGATGTCGCAATGGCGGCCAAAGGGGCGCATGTCATGCTATCCACGATCGCGGACTACACAAGAATAACCAAGGACATGGGCAAGTCGCTGACGCTCATCGCGAAGCAGCCGGATGTCAGCCGCGAGACCGACTATTTCCTCGCCAATATCGGCAAGGTGAAGACTATCGACGACTTCCTGAAGAACTACCGCCTCTACTCCTACGCGATGAAGGCCTATGGCCTCAGCGACATGATCTACGCCAAGGCGTTCATGCGGAAGGTGCTGACCGAGGGTATCGCGACCACGACGACCTTCGCCAACAAGCTCACCGACGCCCGCTACCGGGAATTCGCCGCAGCTTTCAATTTCGCCGCGCTCGGCAGCCAGGCGACCCAGACCACCCAGGCCACGACCGGCACAGCCACCCAGTACGCCACGCAGACGATGGAGCAAAACGCTGGCGATCAGAACGAGGGCCTGCGGCTGGCGCTCTATTTCACACGCAAGGCCTCCTCGATCACGAATGCCTACCAGATCCTCGCCGACAAAGCGCTGACGCAAGTGGCGCAGACGGCTCTCGGCCTCCCGGCGACCGTCAGTTCGGCCGACATCGACAGCCAGGCCACGATGCTGACGAAGATGATCAAACTCACCGATTTCCAGGATCCGGCCAAGGTCACCAAATTCGTGCAGCGTTTCGCGGCGATGTGGGATGCGAAACAGGCCGCGAGCGACGCCAGCAACGGCAGCTCGACCAACCCCGCGCTGGTCCTGATTGGCGGCGCGTCGACGACTGCCAGCATGGATACCGACATGCTCTCGAAACTTCAGTCCATCCGGCTCGGAAAGTAAGTCATGCAATCGGCTCTTTATGTGGGATTGTCGGCGCAGGTCGCGCTGGAAAAGCGCCTCCAGACGATCGCCAACAACGTCGCCAACGTCAACACATCCGGCTTTCGCACCGACGTCGTGAAATTCGAGACGGTGCTGTCGAAGGCGGGCGCCAATCCCGTCGCCTTCTCCTCGCCCGGCGACAACATCATCTCGCGCGCGGCCGGCAATGTCACCGAAAGCGGCAACCCGCTCGACGTCGCCGTGGTGGGACAGGGCTGGATCGCCTTCGCCGGCCCGAACGGCACGGTCTATACGCGCGACGGCCGGCTCCAGATCGCGCCGAATGGCGACCTTCAGACCGTGAGCGGCTTCCCCGTCATCGATAGCGGCGGCGCGCAGCTCACACTCGACCCGAACGGCGGACCAGTCTCGATCTCGCGCAGCGGCACGATCACCCAGGACAAAAACGAGATCGGCACCATCGGCCTATTCAACATTCCTGCCGACGCCAATCTCGACCGCTACGGCAATTCGGGCGTCGTCCCCGATCGGCCTGCGACCGCGATCTCCGATTTCGGCCGGGACGGCTTCAAGCAGGGCTATGTCGAGGGATCCGGCGCCAATCCGATGCTCGAGCTGACGCGGCTGATGTCGGCGTCGCGCGCCTTCGACGGCACCAATTCGCTCATCGAAGGCACTGAAAGCTCGCTTCAGAACGCGATTCGCACCCTGGGCGACCCCGCCAAATAGCCTTCCCTCTGAGGACTTCCCTTGAACGCTCTCCGGCAAATTGAGTGGGCGCTGCAGGAGCTGCAGCAGAGCACCCCCATTGCAAGCATCAGCGGCGCCATTTCGGAGATCGCGCCGACGCATTTTCGCGTGTCCGGCCTGTCCCGTTTCGTCAAGCTCGGCGAGCTCATCGGGGTGACGTCGGGTGGCCGGTCCCAGATCGGGGAAGTGGTTCGCATCGACGGCGACGGCATCATCGCAAAGCCGTTCGACCGGCAATTCGCGGGCGGGCTCGGCTCGGTCGCATTCCGATTGCCTCCGCTGTCGCTTGCGCCCGATGCGAGCTGGAAAGGACGCGTCATCAACGCGCTCGGCGCACCGCTCGACGGCATGGGCGCGCTGATTCCGGGATCGCGCGCGGTCTCGGCCGAAGCGGAAGCGCCCTCGGCCATGAAGCGGGCGCGTGTCCACAAGCCGCTGCGCACCGGCGTGCGCGTGATCGATCTGTTCGCGCCGATCTGCGCCGGCCAGCGCGTTGGCATCTTTGCCGGCTCAGGTGTCGGCAAGTCGACGCTGCTCGCGATGCTGGCGCGCAGCACCGGTTTTGACACCGTCGTCCTGGCCCTGGTGGGCGAACGCGGCCGCGAGGTGCGTGAATTCGTCGAGGACGTGCTCGGCCACGGCCGCGACCGCGCCATCACGATCGTGTCGACGGGCGACGAGAGCCCGATGATGCGACGGCTGGCGCCGAAGACCGCGATGGCGATCGCCGAGTATTTTCGCGATCGCGGCGAATCGGTCCTGCTGGTGGTCGATTCGATCACCCGGTTTGCCCACGCCTCCCGTGAAGTCGCGCTGGCTGCCGGCGAGCCTGCGGTCGCGCGCGGCTACGCACCGAGCGTCTTCACCGATCTGCCGCGCCTGCTCGAGCGGGCCGGGCCCGGAGAGGAAGGCACGGGCACGATCACTGGAATCTTCTCCGTGCTGGTCGACGGCGATGATCACAACGAGCCGATTGCCGACACCATTCGCAGCACGCTGGATGGACACATCGTGCTCAGCCGGCACATTGCCGACCAGGCGCGTTACCCGGCCGTGGACATTCTCGCCTCAGTCTCGCGCCTTGCGCACTGCGTCTGGGATCCCGAGGAGCGCGAGCTCGTGAGCAAGCTCCGATCCATGATCGCCAAGTATGAAGACACGCGCGACCTTCGCCTGATGGGCGGATATCAATCAGGGCGTGATCCGGGGCTCGATCATGCCCTCGACATGGTGCCGAAGATCTACGGCGCGATGCGCCAGGATGCTTCGGCTCCGCCCAGCGCGGATGCGTTTCGCGAGCTGAGAGACGTGTTGAAGGCCGGCTAGCGCTGCCATGCGGCGAATGGGCCTTCGCGCCAAACGCATGACTCGGTGCCCACGCGCGATCTTGGAAGCGGAGCGTCAACACCGCGGCGACCAGAATCGCCGTGCACTGCGGGCATAGCTCGTTGAACTCGATCGGCGCCGCTCCGATGGATTCGCTCATGCCTCAGGCAGAGACGGCGCATGGTAAGGCCGGCTTGCATACAATTCCTGCGCGGGAATGTTGCATATCGCCTCCCGAATTCCGTCAAGTGACGCCTCAAGCAGTCAAACGAGGGTGCATGGCGTCATCTCATGCATAGGCTCTCATCATGCTGCCTCACCGGCGAACAACATTGTTCGTTTTCACACAACTGTCGCATCCATCCATGCTCATCGTTTGGCGCATGAGGTGATTCACGCAGCTGGAGTGCCGTGGGCACGCCGGTTCAAGTTGCACACTGTGGAGAACTCGCGCAGGGACGCAAGACTTGGTTATACGCAGGTATATCCAAGAGCGTCTCTACTTGCTTTTCATGACAAGGTCAGTCATCGTTTTTGCGCTGGATAAGAAATGCGGGCTGAGTGACTTGGAATGCAGGGGCTTCGGTTGAGCAAATTCGAGCCATCGTCCGACGCTGATGGCGACAGCGACTTCCGTCCAACACTGCCACATCAGACACGCCATCGACGGCGCGATCCGCGGCGACCCGCGTCGCGACGGTCGGGGTAGGTCATGCCGCTGGCACGCGAAGCAGTCGAGCTGCTGATCCAGGCGGCGAGAGCCTGGTATTTCGAAGGCGACCGACACGGGTTGCGTGATCGGGAATGGATGGCGCTGCGCTTCCTCGGGCGCGCCAACCGGTTCTCGCGGACACCGTCCGCACTGGCGGGCTTCATCGGCGCGACCAGGGCCACGGCTTCGCAGATCGTGAAGACGCTCGAGACCAAGTCATACATCATCCGCAAGCCTTCGCACGAGGACAAGCGCTCGGTGGTGCTTTGCGTCACCGCCCAGGGCGAAAAGTGCCTCGCGCAGCACGATCCGATCAATCCCGTGCTGAACGCCGTGACCGCACTCGACTCTGAGGAACGCATCCGGCTGCGCGATTCCCTGAGAGAGATCCTCAATCATCTCGACGCGACACATCAGCGCCTCAACGCCAGCATCTGCCGGGACTGCATGTTTCTCGCCGAGCGTAGCGCGCCCAAGGGGCGCGCCGGCACGGAGTATACCTGCCGGCTCTATCGTGCTCCGATTTCGCCCGACGAGATCGAGCTCCTTTGTGCGAGCTTCGAGCGCGCCAACGACCGGCTGAGGACCGACGAGCCTTCCGACAGGATACGCGTCGCGAGCGTGTGAGCCTTTGCGGTATTCGCGCTGGGCGGATCGACGGCGGCGTCATTGCAGGCGCAGCCCGGGCGGCTTTGCGCCGCTGGTATTCTCCTCGCAGGATGCTAAGCTTCCCGTCCGACCTTGGACGGGGAGCTGACGGCGCCTTGCCGGCCTGCGGCCGTAAGCGCGCGGGCAGCGGGATCAGGGGACTGATCCAACGCCACACAGCGTCCGCGCTCCGTTCAGGGCACGGACGACCACGCCTGGCGGAGAAAGTGTATTGCGTATGGCCTGCGGCAATGAAGTTTCGATGACGGCGTGCGACCTTCGCCGTTACCCGTTGGCCTCGCGGATCGACCGCGTCCTGGACGCAGCACCCGGACACCGCCGGAAGATTGACGCCACATCTCGCTATCCCGGTTGATAATGGTCCCGGCTCGGTACTCATCAGCAGACGGGAGGACAGCATGGAAGGCGCCATGATCGCAGCCGCGCCGGCCTTGGTGCGCTTTTCCGGCATCCAGAAGACCTACGACGGCGAGCACCTCGTGGTGAAGAACCTCGACCTCGACATCAGGAAGGGCGAGTTCATCACCTTGCTCGGCCCGTCCGGCTCGGGCAAGACGACCACGCTGATGATGCTGGCGGGCTTCGAGGTCCCGACCCATGGCGAGATTTACCTCGCCGACCGGCCGATCAAGAACATGCCGCCGCACAAGCGCGACATCGGAATGGTGTTCCAGAACTATGCGCTGTTTCCGCACCTGACGATCGAGGAGAATGTCGCCTTCCCGCTGTCCGTCCGCAAGGTCAACAAGGCCGAGGCACAGGAGCGCGTGCGCGCGGCGCTGCGCATGATCAAGATGGAGGCCCTGGCGCAGCGGCGTCCGGGACAATTGTCCGGTGGCCAGCAGCAGCGCGTTGCGCTGGCCCGCGCGCTGGTTTTCAATCCCCAGATCGTGCTGATGGACGAGCCGCTCGGCGCCCTGGACAAGCGCCTGCGGGAGCAGATGCAGCTGGAGATCAAGCAACTGCACGAGACGATGGGCATCACCGTCGTCTACGTCACGCACGACCAGAGCGAGGCGCTCACCATGTCGGACCGCATCGCCGTGTTCAACGACGGCATCGTGCAGCAGATCGACCGGCCCGACGCGCTCTACGAGCACCCCGTGAACAGCTTCGTCGCTCACTTCGTCGGTGAGAACAACGTGCTGGCCGGCACCGTCGAGACGATCGAGCAGGGATATTGCCGCGTCGCGCTTGCCTCCGGCGGCACCATAATGGCCCGGGCGGTCAACGTGGCAAGCAGTGGCGCCACTACTTCGCTGTCGGTGCGACCGGAGCGGATCTCCATTATCATGGACGGGGCGACGAGCGAGGGACCGAACCGCCTGCCGGCCACCGTACAGAGCACCATCTATCTCGGCGACCACACGTTGGCCGTGCTCGAGGTCGCGGGCAACGAGGAGTTCATGGTCAAGCTCCAGCCGGGCGAACATCACAGCTTGAGGCAGGGTGAAAACGTGTCCGTCACGTTCCGCCCTGAAGACTGCCTGGCCCTCGATCCGGTGTAATCGAACCACTTCCTCCAGGCGATCGGGCCGGGACACATCACTTCCAGGACGCAACTCGCAACAAGAAGGGAACGAAGACGATGATGAAACTCAAGATGGCACTCGGATTCGCCGCCACGCTGACCGCCGGCGTCGCGCTGGCAACAGTCGCGCAGGCGCGCGATCTCACCGTCGTATCGTGGGGCGGTGCATATCAGGACGCCCAGAAGAAGGTTTACTTCGAACCGTTCAAGAAGGCGGCCGGCATCCCGATGAACGACGAGTCCTGGGACGGCGGCATCGGCGTGCTGCGGGCCAAGGTGCAGGGCGGCGCCGCGACCTGGGACGTCGTCCAGGTCGAGAGCGAGGAACTCGCGGTCGGCTGCGATGAGGGCCTGTTCGAGAAGATCGACTACACCAAGATCGGCGGCGAGGCCGCCTATCTGCCGCCGTCGGTCAATCCCTGCGGCGTCGGCGCCATCCTGTACGACTTCGTCCTCGGCTACGACAAGGACAAGCTGAAGGAGGCGCCGAAGGGCTGGGCGGACTTCTTCGACACCAAGAAATATCCGGGCAAGCGCGCCCTGCGCCAGGGTCCGAAGACCACGCTGGAGATCGCCCTCATCGCCGACGGCGTCCCGCCGGCGGACGTCTACAAGGTGCTGGCCACCGACGAGGGCGTCGATCGCGCCTTCAAGAAGCTCGACACCATCAAGGGCGACCTCGTCTGGTGGAAGGCCGGCGCCCAGCCGCCGCAGTTGCTCGCCTCGGGCGAAGTGGCGATGACCTCGGTCTATAACGGCCGCATCGACACCGCGAACAAGAACGAGAAGAAGAACTTCGGCATGGTGTGGGACGGCGCGCTCTATACGCTCGACAGCTGGGTCATCCTGAAGGGCAGCCCGAACAAGGACACCGCCTACAAGTTCCTCGACTTCGCCGGCAAGGCCGAAAACCAGTCCAAGCTGTCGGAGAACATCGCCTACGGCACCTCGAACAAGGACGCCGCGGGGCTGATCCAGCCGGCCGTTCTGAAGGATCTGCCGACGGCGCCGGACAACATGAAGAATGCGGTCGAGATCAACGTTGCATTCTGGCTCGAGAACATCGACCGCCTGACCGAACGCTTCAACAAGTGGACCGCGAAATAACGCGCCCGCAGGGCTTGAAGCGATGACGGAAGCGTTCCTGACCAGCGCCGATGCGCCGACCGACGTGCCGCTCAAGCGCCGCCTCAAACGGGCGGAGCGGGCGCGCCAGGTCAAGGCATTGGCGCTGGTCCTGCCGCTTCTCGCATTCCTGCTCTTCACCTTCTTAGGACCAATCGCCGGCATGCTCTGGCACGCCGTCGATGACTGGGAGGTGCGCAAGGTGCTGCCGCACACGGTGGCGACGCTGGCCGACTGGGACGGCAGGGACCTCCCGGACGAAAAGGCCTATGCTGCGCTGGCCGACGACATCCTGGCGGCGCGCGCCGCCGGGACGCTCGCCATCGCGGCCAAGCGGCTCAACTACGCCGTCAACGGCTTCCGCACCATCCTCACCAGCACGGCGCGCAATCTGAAGGCCCCGCCTGAGCCCGGCACGGCGAAGGAGACGCTGGGCAAGATCAATCCGGCATGGCGCGAACGCACCACCTGGGCGGCGATCAAGGGCGCGAGCGGGCCGGTGACAGGCTTCTACCTGCTGGCGGCGCTCGACCTGACGCGGAACGTGGACGGCGCGATCGTCGCCGCCCCGCCCGATCAGGCCATCTACCGCGACGTCTTCGTCCGCACCTTCATCATCAGCTTCAGTGTCACGGTGCTGTGCCTGATCCTGGGCTTCCCGGTCGCCTACCTCCTGGCAACGCTGCCGGCCGGGAGATCGAATCTCCTGATGATCTTCGTGCTGCTGCCGTTCTGGACGTCGCTGCTGGTGCGCACCTGCGCCTGGATCGTGCTGTTGCAGAGCAATGGCGTGGTGAACGACAGCTTGCGCTTCCTCGGCATCATCGATGCGCCGATGCGGCTGATCTACAACCGCTTCGGCGTCTATGTGGCGATGACCCACGTGCTGCTGCCCTTCATGATCCTGCCGCTCTACAGCAGCATGAAGGCGATCTCGCCGGCCTATATGCGGGCCGCCGCCTCGCTCGGCGCGCCGCCGCTCACCGCCTTCCTGCGGATCTACCTGCCCCAGACCCTGCCCGGCATCGCCGCGGGAAGCCTGCTCGTCTTCATCCTGGCGCTCGGCTACTACATCACGCCCGCACTCGTCGGCGGCGGCGCCGATCAGATGATGAGCTACTTCATCGCCCTCTACACCACCGAAACCGCCAATTGGGGCCTTGCCTCGGCTTTGGGCGCGCTGCTGCTGGTCGCAACGCTGCTGCTCGGCGTCCTCTACGGAAGGCTGGTGCAGGGGCAGCAGGTCACCGGAGGAATGAAGAATTGAGCGGCGATGCTTCCCTCCGCACGACCAGCCAGCGCATCGCGTGGGGCGCGACCATCATCATTGCCACGCTGGTCTTCATCTTCCTGATGGCGCCGATCCTCGCGATCATGCCGCTATCCTTCAGCTCCGGCGCCTACCTCACCTATCCGCTGCCCGGCCTTTCCTTGCGCTGGTACGATGAGTTCATCCATTCGGCGCGCTGGATGACGTCGCTGAAGAACAGCATGATCATCGGCGTCGCCGCGACGGTGCTGTCGGTCGTGCTCGGCACGCTGGCCGCGCTGGGGTTGGCACAGTGGAAGAGCCGGTTCAAGCCGCTGGTGCTGGCGATCGTGCTGTCGCCCGTCGTGGTGCCCGGCGTCATCACTGCGGTCGGCCTCTACTTCTTCTTCGCGCCGATCGGGCTGACCGGCAGCTATCTCGGCCTGATCCTGGCCCACACCGCGCTGGCAACGCCGTTCGTGGTGATCACGGTCGGCGCGACGCTGCAAAGCTTTGACATGAACCTGGCGCGCGCCGCAGCCTCCCTCGGCGCGCCGCCGCTCTACGCATTCCGCCGCGTGATCCTGCCGCTGATCCTGCCGGGTCTGGCATCAGGCGCGCTGTTCGCCTTCGCCACCAGCTTCGACGAGGTGGTGATCGTGCTGTTCATGGCCGGCCCCGAGCAGCGCACCCTGCCCCGCGAAATGTTCAGCGGCATCCGCGAGAACATCAGCCCGACCATCACGGCGGCGGCGGTGATCCTGACCACCGTCTCCGTCATCCTGCTCGCCACCATGGAAGGCCTGCGCCGGCGCAACGAGCGGCTGAAGGGCAGCAGCGCCTGAGGCGCGCTAGCCGCGTCGCCAAAACCAAAACATCGAAAACAACCCCATGCAAAGTAGCCGGTGGCGGACGGCGCGATGGCTTCCGATTTTACGAAATCATTTGACACGTCGGGCAAATCAGGGGCATGATGCCATCATTGGGGTTCGTAGGATCGGTAGAAGCTTTGGCGAACCCCAACGAAACAGGCGCAATCCGACCTCCCCGCGCCGGAGGCGATCGTAGCCCGGATGAAGCGCAGCGAAATCCGGGAAACACGCCGATGGAGTCAACCCCGGATTACGTTGTGCTCCATCCGGGCTACGGAGCGCGCAGCAGACCGACCTTCAGCCGTGATACGCGAACACCTCGACCGGCTCGTTGAAGCCGCGCACCGGGTGTTCGCCGACGCGTTCGAGTTCGACTTCGTTCTTCACGAGGTCGGCGAAGGCGCGCGAAAGCAGCACGGTTCGCCCCAACTGTTTTGTGAGCGTCTCGAGACGGGAGGCCATGTTGACGGCAGGGCCGATGACGGTGAAGTCGAGCCGGGAGCGCGAGCCGATATTGCCGTACATGACGTCGCCGACATGGGCACCGATCCCGTAATGCAGCGGCGCGCGGCCGGTGACGCTGTTGTTTTCGTTCAGCACCGCCATGGCCTGACGGGCCTCACTCACGGCCCGCAGCAGGTTTGCACAGGCCGAGGGCTGGCTGAGCGGAAAGATGGCGAGCAGGCCGTCGCCGATGAATTTCAGGATTTCCCCGCCATGCCGCACGATCGGCTCGGACATCGCGTCAAAATAGTCGTTGAGGAGATCGATGACGTCATCGCGCGGCCAGTTGTCGGAGATGCGGGTGAAATCGCGCAAGTCGCAGATCAGGATCGCGGCGTGCACGGTCGTGCCGCTGCCGCGCCTTGTGGCGCCGGCCAGGATGAGTTCGCCGGCATGCGAGCCGACATAGGTCTCGAGCAGGGTTCGCGCCAGGCGGTTCTTGATCCGGATCTCGCTGACCAGCGCCAGCACCGGCAACAGTCTCTTGAGAGCGGCAACATGCGCGTCGTCGAAGCCGTCGGGACGGTCGGTCGCGAAGGTGACGATGTGCCGCTTGCCGAGCGTATGGTACATCGGCCATGCCACATAGTCGGTCAGGCCCTTCGCCCGCATCTCGTCATAGACGGCATGCTTGCGGCCCGCTGATGGGCCCCGTTCGAGATGCTCGCGCACCTCGGTAGCGCCGTCATGGATTTCGTTGGCGGGACTGCCGATATATTGGGATGTTTCCCTGACATCGTAATCGACCCGCGAAATCTCCGCCCCGCGCATCCCGTCGGCCCACATCATCCGCGCGCCCAGCCATTGCGGATGGTTGACCACGACATGAAGCGTCGCCCGCGCGACCGGAATGCCGGCCTGCTGGAGGCGGATGCACATCTCGGCAAAGATGTTGTCGATGAAGCGCTGATCGCGGGTCTCGTTGGTCAGCCAGTGCAGGACGTCGCGCTCGGGCTGCGCGGTGACGGGATCGACGTTGGACGGCGCGTTCATGGCTTGCTCCGGGGCGGGGGGTGCGGAGTCGGGATGCAGGATATGTCGTGTCTCGGGCGGGGGGCGTCAATGGCGGCGGCCACCCCGTAGGATGGGTAGAGCGAAGCGAAACCCATCGCGGTCGTCCGGCGATGAAGCATGATGGGTTTCGCAAGTGCTCAACCCATCCTACGCACTCCCCGCCGCGTCCCGGATCGACGCGCCACCTTTGGACGGTCACAGTCCCGTCATCTCCGCTTCGTGGACCATTGCTCTGGTCGCCGCGCTAAAGTGAGAGGCTCAAGATGCATTTGATCAAGACGCTGTCGTCCAATCGCCGGTCGATTCTGAAAGGCCTCGCGGCCGCGGCGGTCGCGCCGCTTGCGGCACCGGTGATGGCGGCGGAAGGATTGCCGAAGGCGCCGACGGGACCTGCGGCCGCGATCGCCACTGACAAGGCCTATTGGGATGCAGCGCGCGGGCTCTATGCCGTGACACCTGACATCGTCAACCTGGAGAACGGCTATTGGGGCATCATGCCCGAGCCGGTGCGGCGCGAGTTCATCCGCCAGGCCGACATGGTCAACTCCCAGAATTCCTATTATGCCCGGCAGCGCTTTGGTGCCGATTTCGAGGCTGTGCGCGTCAAGGTGGCGGAAGCGGTCGGCGCTGCGCCCGAGGAGATCGCGCTGACGCGCGGTGCAACCGAGGCGCTGCAGCTCCTGATCGGCGGCTACAACAGGCTGAAGACGGGCGACACCGTGCTCTATGCCGATCTCGACTACGATTCGATGCAGTATGCGATGAACGCGCTGAAGGCGCGGCGCGGCGTCGACGTCGTCAAATTCGACGTGCCGGAGCCAGCGACCCGGCAGGCCGTGCTGGACGCCTACGCAAAAGCGATCGATGCCAACCCGAAGACCAAGCTGCTGCTGCTGACGCATGTCAGCCACCGCACCGGCCTCGTGATGCCGATCGCCGAGATCGTGCGCATGGCGAAGGCCAAGGACATCGACACCATCGTCGATGCCGCCCATTCCTGGGGGCAGCTCGACTTCAAAGTCGGTGAGCTCGAGGCCGATTTCGTCGGCTTCAACCTGCACAAATGGATCGGCGCGCCGCTCGGCGTCGGCTTCCTCTACATCAGGAAAGACCGCATCGCCGACATCGACCGCGACATGGGCGACGAGGATTATCCGGCAACCGATATCCGCTCGCGTGTGCACACCGGCACCGTGAATTTCGCGACCGTGCTGACGGTGCCGACGGCGGTCTCGCTACACCAGGAGATCGGCGCACCCGCCAAGCAGGCCCGCCTGCGCTACTTGCGCGACTACTGGGTGAGCCGTGTTCGCGCATTCAGGGATATCGAGATCCTGACGCCGGACGAGGCCGGCTCCTACGGCGCCATCACCTCCTTCCGCCTTGCCGGCAAGACGAGCAAGGCCGACAATGACGCCGTGGTGGCAAAACTCAGGGATGGCTTCAAGGTGCACACAGTGCGCCGCGCAGGTGTCGCCAAGGGGCAATGCATCCGCGTGACGCCGGCGCTCTACACCACGGAGGCCGATCTCGACCGCCTTGTCGAGGCGCTCGCAATCATCACGGGCACGAAGGCGGGCTGAGGCACCGCTTTCGAAGATCGGTAGGATGGGTAGAGCGAAGGCGAAACCCATCAAACTTTTATCGGGCGACGAAGCTGATGGGTTTCGCTGCGCTCCACCCATCCTACACAAGCTATATCGGATCGAAGGCGCGGATCGGAGGCAGGTTGCCGGTGAAGCGCTCCACCTCGACCGTCGTAAGCTGGCCGGTGCAGCCCTGCGCAAAGGACGAGGTGCCGATGTCGCGGGTGAGCACGTTCGGATTGCCGTGAACGCAGAGCGGCGCGTCGTCCTCCGGATCCATCGGGTCGTACCACGCGCCGGTCGGCAGCTGGACGACACCGGGCGCTATGCCGTCGGTGACATGCACCGCGGCAAGACAGGCGCCGCGCTCATTGAACAGGCGGATGATGTCGCCATCCTTGATGCCGCGAACGCTAGCGTCGCGCGGGTTCATGCGCGCGACCTCGCGGCCGCGATGTTTTGCTGCCGCCGAATGGCCGCCGAAGTCGAGCTGGCTGTGCAGGCGCGTCACCGGCTGGTTGGCGACGAGGAAGCATGGCGAGCCGGGCTTTGGTACATCGGTCTTCGCGAGCCAGACCGGATGGCCCGGACAATCCGCATCGCCGTGGCCGGCGATCTTTTGCGAAAAGATCTCGATGCGTCCGCTCGGCGTCGGTAGGGCATGAGCGAGGGGATCCTCGCGGAAGCGGCGCAGCCTGCCGCCGTCATCGGGCTGTTGCGGCACGACCAGGCTGCCGCGTCGCCAAAATTCCTCGAAGCTCGGAGCCTCGAGACCGCGCGCCCCGAGCGAAGCACGGGTCGGCTCATAGAGATGTTCCAGCCACTGCCGCGCGTTGCGTCCTTCCGTGAAGGGTTCGCGCGCGCCGAGCCGTTCGGCAAGATCGGCAAAGATCTCGTAGTCGTCACGCGCGAGCCCAAACGGCTCGGCGATCCGGTGCATGGCGATCATCAGAGGATCGTTGGTGGAATAGCCGATGTCCTCGCGCTCGAGCGTCATCGTCGAGGGCAGGACGATGTCAGCGTGCCGCGCCGTGGCGGTCCAGGCGAGCTCGTGCACGACCAGCGTATCGACCTTCGAGAAGGCCTTGCGCAGGCGGTTGATGTCCTGATGGTGATGGAAGGGATTGCCACCGGCCCAGTAGACGAGACGGATATCCTGATAGGTGCGCGTCTCGCCATTGTAGCGATAGGTGCTTCCAGGGTTGAGCAGCATGTCGGCGATGCGCGCCACCGGAATGAAATCGGCGACACCATTGCGGCCCTGCCCCAGCGTCGGCCCCGGCGCGTCGTTGACGCGGCGGCCGTAATAGCCGATCGCCCCCAATGAATAGGCGTAGCCGCCGCCGGCAAGGCCGATCTGGCCGACCGCTGCCGCCAGCACCATGCCCATCCACACCGGCTGCTCGCCATGCTCGGCACGCTGCAGCGAATGGGAGACGGTGATGAGCGCCCTCTTCCCGGCAAGGCGCCGCGCCAGCTTGCGGATCGTGTTCGCCTCGACGCCGCAGATCGCGGCGGCCCATTCGGCGTTCTTGGCCTGCCCATCGCTCTCGCCGGTCAGATAGCGCAAAAAGACCGGCCAGCCTTCGGTGTAGCGATCGAGAAAAGCCTGATCATGCAGGCCCTCAGCCACCAGCGAGTGGACGATGCCGAGCATCAGCGCGGTGTCGGTGCCGGGCACGCACGTCATCCATTCGGCGCCGGCCTCCACTGGCAGATCGTCACGCAGCGGGCTGACCAGGATAAACTCGCAGCCGCGCCGGCGCGCAGCACTCATGGCGCCGCGCTCGACGTGCTTGCTGATCGAGCCGCCAGCCACCATCGAGTTCTTCAGCGCCATGCCGCCGAACGCCAGCACGATATCGGTCTCGGTCGCGATCTGCTCCCAGGTGACGTTGCGCTTGGTGATGTCTTCATAGCCCGCCAGGATCTGCGGCAGCAGCACGGAGGACGCGCCCGAGGAATAGGTGTTGACCGACCGCACGTAGCCGCCCATCGCGATGTTGAGGAAGCGATGAACCTGGCTCTGCGCGTGATGAAAGCGGCCCGCGCTCGACCAGCCGTAGGAGCCGCCGAACACAGCCGAGGGGCCGCGCGTGTCGCGGATGCGCGTCAGCTCGTCCCCCAGAAGATCGAGCGCCTTCTCCCAGCTGACGGAGACGAATTCGTCGCGGCCGCGGCGATCATCGGGGCCGGGCCCACGCTCGAGCCAGCCGCGGCGGATCGCCGGCTGGGCGATGCGCGCCTGGTGGCGGAGCGCGCCGGGAAAATTGTCGATGATGCCGTTGGGATCGGGATCGCCTGCATAATGCCTGACCTCTAACCCGGCTTCACTGTTCCGCGCCGAGAACACGCCCCAGTGCGAGGTGTGCGGCTTGAAGCCGTCCGACAGGTCGAGGCCGGGATCGGGGAAGCCAATCGTGTCATCCATCGCGTGGTCCTCATCGCGGAGCGCCGCGCAGGCTGCTCCGGTCGCAATTACCGAGGCAATATAATGAGACGCGCCTGTGAAGGGCAACGGATTAGCGATGTCGGGAACCGAGAGCATAGGGGCCTCGCGCAGATTGCACAGCCGACAGCCTTCATGCATCCGGCCTCAGCGTCGTCATTGCAATGACGACGTCGCGCACCCTCGAACTCGCATCTCACGCTTAGACACGCCATTTCGCCGCAGGCTTTCCCTGCCTTGTCGGCATTGCCGCCTCCGCTATGATGAAACATGATGGGCTTCAGTCGGTGACGAGTCTTCTTTGAGAGGTGGACGATGAACGAAAACGAAATCCGCGGGTTCATCGCGGAGGTGAAGCAAGGCGCGCTATCTCGTCGCTCGTTCATCCAGAAACTGGCTGCGATCGGGATCGCAGCGCCGGTCGCGAGCCAGATCCTGGCCTGGAACGACGTGGCGATGGCGGACGCCACGCTGCCATACAAGCCGACCAAGGCCGGCGGCGGCGGCCCGCTCAAAATCCTGCTCTGGCAGGCCCCGACGCTGCTCAATCCGCATTTCGCGCTCGGCACCAAGGACCAGATCGCCTCGCGCATTTTCTTCGAGCCGCTCGCCGGCTGGGACAAGGAGGGCAACCTCATCCCCTGCCTCGCCGCCGAGGTCCCGAGCAAGCAGAACGGCGCCCTTGCGCCCGACGGCATGAGCGTGACCTGGAAGCTGAAGCAGGGCGTGACATGGCACGATGGCAAGCCCTTCACCGCCGACGACGTCGTCTTCACCTGGACGTACGCCGCGGATCTCGCGACCGCGGCGTACACCACGGGTTCCTACAAGGACATCACCGTCGAGAAAATCGACGACCACACCGTCAAGGTGAAGTTCAAGAGCCCGACCCCGTTCTGGGCCGATCCCTTCGTCGGCTCGGTCGGCCAGATCCTGCCAAAACATCATTTCGGCGACTATGTCGGCGCGAAGTCGCGCGAAGCACCGGGCAATCTGAAGCCGATCGGCACCGGCCCGTACAGGTTCGTCGAGTTCAAGCCGGGCGACATGATCCGGGCCGAACGCAATCCCGACTATCATGTCAGGAACCAGCCGCATTTCGACACGCTCGAAGTCAAGGGTGGCGGCGACGCGGTCTCCGCCGCGCGCGCCGTGCTCCAGACCGGCGAATACGACTATGCCTGGAACCTCCTGGTGGAGGAGGAGGTCCTCAAGCGCATGGAGGCCAACGGAAAGGGCAAGGTCGACGTCACGCCCTCCGGCAACGTCGAGTTCATCATCCTCAACACGACGGACCCGTGGACCGAGGTCGACGGCGAGCGCTCCAGCGTCAAGACCAGGCACCCGACGCTGTCCGATCCGGCCGTTCGCCGGGCGATCAACCTCCTGATCGATCGCGAGGCGATCGAGAAATTCATCTACGGCCGCGGCGGCATCGCAACGGCGAGCTTCGTCAACCAGCCTGCGCAGTTCAAGTCGGGCAAGCTCAAATACGCGTTCGACGTCGACAAGGCGAACAAGATCCTCGACGAGGCCGGTTGGACAAGGGGCGCGGACGGCATCCGCGAGAGGGACGGCAAGAAGCTCAAATTCGTTTTCCAGACCTCGATCAACGCCCCGCGCCAGAAGACGCAGGCCATCATCAAGCAGGCCTGCCAGCGCGCCGGCATCGAGATCGAGCTCAAGTCGGTCGTCGCATCGGTGTTCTTCTCGTCGGACGTCGGCAATCCCGATACCTACTCGAAATTCTATGCCGACATGGAGATGTACAACACGACGCAGCCGCAGCCCGATCCGGAGCGGTTCCTGAACCAGTGCGTCTCCTGGGAGATCGCCAACAAGGAGAACAAATGGCTCGGCCGAAACATCTCGCGCTGGTCCGATCCAGAGGCCGACAAGGCCTACAAGGCCGCGCAGAACGAGCTCGATCCGGTCAAGCGCGCCGCATTACTGATCAAGGTCGACGAAACCTTCTGCGATGCCAACGTGTTCCTGCCGCTGCTCTCGCGCAACATCGTCGGCGCAGGCGTCAACAACCTCATGGCCGACATCTCGGGTTGGGACGTCACGACCTGGAATCTGGCGAGCTGGTATCGCGGTGCGTAGCTCGGGCCGGCATCGCGATCAGTCCAACTCAAAGGACGATCTGGCTGCCTTGACCGACGAGGCGATGAACCGATGCACTTCCTGAACCCTGCGCGTTCCGTGCGTGTCAGGATGTGACGTCAGCCAATAGCTTCGAACGAAGCGGACGTCGGGAAGCAAGCGCCGCAGCTCCGGGTAACGCCTTGCAGCGTAGTCGTGCAAAATGCCGATCCCGTGCCCGGTTCGGACCGCCTCCATCTGGGCAATGACGCTGCCGCACTCGTAGCGGCGAGACATCAGCCGGCCGAGAACGGACGCATAGTCGAGAGCCCGGCTATAAGCGAAGTCCTCGATGTGCGTAACGAAGAGACGACCGGCTAGATCGGAATGAGCCTTTATCGGCCCCTCGCGCTCGAGATAGCTCTCCGAGCCGTATACGCTCAGGGTGTAGTCGGTCAGCTTGGACAAGATGAGCCGGCCCTGCTTCGGCCGGTCGAGTGTGATCGCGATATCCGCCTCCCGACGCGAAAGCGAGAACGTGCGCGGGAGTGGCACGAGTTGAATGATCAGCCCCGGATGGCGCGCAGCCAACGCGCCCAGATGCTCAGCCAGGAAGTAGTTGCCAAGTCCATCGGGTGCTCCAACTCGCACCGTGCCGGTGACGGCGTCTGCACTGCCGCCGATGCTGGCGCCAACCTTGAGAAACTCGCTTTCCGCGCGCTCCGCCGCCTGGACCAGGGCCTCCCCTGCGGCAGTTAGCGAGCAGCCGGATGTGTGTCGTTCGAGCAGCTTCGCCTTCAGGCTCTTTTCCAGCGCGGTTATCTGACGCGCAACCGTCGCGTGATTCAATCGCAGATTTTTTGACGCTTTGAGCATCTGCCCTGCGCGCGCGACTTCCAGGAATATTCTCACCCGCTCCCAATCCATATCCTACACTTTCTGCACAATAGAGTCGCAATCCCGTTCGTTGATGTGCATTTTTATGTACCGCGTATCGTCTGCGATCAAGCATTCAGTGCGGGGAGCAGCCGCGCCCAGCTTCTGACCGGCGAACTTGCGTGAGATCGCAGAAGCAGCGGAAAAGCTACGCCACGCCCGTGTCGGACGAGAAAAACCCGTCCTCCCGGGCCTTGTGAACATCGGCAAGAAGAGCCCTCGGGTCCAGCCTGACGCCGCTCGACAAAACGAAGTCCTCCTCTGGAATGAAGGAGAGGATCTTCTCGTCGCTCATGAGCGAGACCAGCAGGCGCCCCGACGCGGTTCAGAGAGTCGGAATCCTCTCGCCAACATCCGAGCTGATGCGAAACGGCCTGGCGCCTTCGCGTATTTGTCGCCATCGAGCATGCACAACTGAGACGTCTCGCGCGCCGTCTCGGCGAGTTCATCGAGATACGACCGGCATTCGCGGTTCAGGACGAACTGCGACTGATAGGCAAGGCCAAGGAAGTACAATTTGCGGCCAAGAAAAACGCGGCCCTCCTTGTCGGCACATTCGAGAATCCCGGCCGCCGGCATCAGATTGACGAGTTCGCAGCTCATCGATTTCGGAGCGTCGACGCATTCGGTCTCTTGCGCGATTTCTAAAACGACGCTAGCTTTTCGACGTCCGCTATAATGAAAGTATGTCCATTATAGTGGAATCAGGAGCAAGCCGTTGCGATCGGCCTGTGGAGGCCCCTGCCGATCCGTCGCTCAGCGCCAGGCCTTGAAGGCGCCGCCGCGCGCCGCGCATTGGAGGGAGAAGGATGATGAAGTCGTCGTTGTCGGCGGTTAGCGCCATTTGCCTTGGCCTATTCGCTCTGATCGGAACGGCAAGCGAAGCCGCCGCCGCGGCCAAATGCATGAAGGGCGATCGCAAGCCGCCATTCACAATCGGTTGGGCCGATATCTATTCGGTGCCGACCTGGATGAAGGAGACACAGGGGACGATCGAGAAAGAGGTCGACGAACTCAAGAAGCAGGGTCTCGTCTCGAAACTCGTCGTCACTGATGCCCGGGGCGATGCCAACACCCAGATCCAGCAAATCCAGTCGATGATCGATTCCAATGTCGATGCGATCATCCTCATTGCCGGCTCGTCTTCCGCGCCGGGCCGCGTGATCGCCGACGCCTGCGCCAAGGGCATCGCCGTCATCAATTTCGACAGCCTCGTCGACACCGATCAGGTCACCGCCAAGATCAATACGGATTCGGAGCAGTGGGGCGCGAGCGCGGCGAAATTCCTCATCGACGCGATCGGCGGCAAGGGCAAGATCCTCGTACTGAACGGCCCGGCCGGCATCTCCGTCAGCGATGACCGCCGCAAGGGCGCCGAGCCGGTGCTCAAGGCCAACCCCAATGTGACCATCCTCGCCGAGACGAACACCGCCTATAACGTCGCGCCGGCCCAGGAAGCGGTGACCAACCTTCTCTTCGCCCATCCCGAGATCGACGGAATCCTGTCGCTCGGCGGCGCTCTCTCGGCTGGCGCGGTTCTCGCCTTTGACAAGCAAGGCCGCAAGCAGGTTCCGATCACGGGGGAGAACGCGCGCCAATTCCTCGAACTGTGGAAGGCAAAGAGCCTCAAATCTTGGGCGACGATGCAGCCCAATTGGCTCGGCGCTTTTGCGACCTACGCGGCCGTGCAGGCGTTGACTGGCAAGGATGTCCCCGCCTTCGTCAAGATTCCTTTGCCGATCATCGATAACTCGAACATTGACCAGTATCTGGCCAAGGCGAAAGATTTCCCGGCTGACGGCTACATCTACTCTCCTTACGATCAGAAGCTCTTTGACGAGCTTCTGGCTCAAAAATAGGCCAGAACCGGGAACGGTCGCGAAGATGACGCCTGCTCCGACCCTTGCCGCACGCGGTGTGTCGAAGTCGTTCTTCGGAAATCCCGTGCTGCGCGACGTGTCCATCGCGCTTCATCCGGGCCGGATTCACGCGCTGCTCGGCGAGAACGGAGCGGGCAAGTCGACGCTGATCAACATCCTGTCGGGGGCTCTGCTCCCCGACGAGGGCGTCGTGGAAATCGACGGCCGCTCGTTTCGCGGGCTCAATCCCCGCGACGCGCATCGCGCGGGCGTCGCAGTAGTGCAACAGGAGCTCGGCCTCACCAGCCAGCTCTCCATCGCCGAGAACATCGGCCTTGGCGCACTGCCGCGCCGCTATGGATTGATCGACTATCGCTGCCTCGCCCGGCGCGCGCGGGCGGCGATGGACCTCGTCGGGCTCGACGAGGATTTGGCGACCCCGGTTGGCGACCTGCCGCTCGGCCGGCGCCAGATGGTCGAGATCGCCAAGGCTTTGTTTCGAGAGCCGCGCGTTCTCATTCTCGATGAGCCGACATCGTCCTTGTCCGCACACGAGGTCGAGACGCTGACGAGCCTGCTCGACCGCCTTTGCGCAAAGAACGTCGCCATTCTCTATATATCGCATCGACTCAACGAAATCATGCGGGTGTGCCAGCACGTCACCGTCCTCAAGGACGGCGTCGTCACCGCGGACCGGTCGATTGAGGGCGTCGAGGCCGCGGATCTGGTGCGACTGATGGTCGGCCGCGACACAGGCCACCTCTTCCCCGCCTGGACACCGACCACCGACCGAGATCCGATCGTGTCGGTCTCGGGTCTTTCCGCCGGCGTCTTGCGCAACATCGATATTTCGATCCGGCGCGGCGAGGTTCTCGGCGTCGGCGGATTGGTCGGGCAAGGACAAGAGGATTTGCTCCTCAGTCTCTATGGCGCCCTGCCCGCCTCCGCGCGGACCGCAGAGTTCAACGGCAGAGCGAAGCTTCCCTCGTCGGTTCGCAAGGCCAACGCGCTGGGACTTGCCTATGTGCCGGCTGATCGCAAACGCGAAGGCCTTCATCTCATTCACAACATCGGCTGGAACCTCATGCTGCCAAGCTTCGCACGCGCATTTGGGCTGTCGTTGCGCGACCGAACGAAAGAGCGTGCGCTCGCCAGCGCGCTCGCCGACCGCTTCACGATCAAGGGCGATCTCACGCGGCAAGTGCAGGCGTTGTCCGGTGGCAACCAGCAGAAAGTGGCGCTGGCGAAATGGACGCCGGCCGAGCCGCAAGTTCTGTTGCTGAACGATCCGACGCGCGGCGTTGACGTCGAAACAAAGCGCGAAATCTACGCGCTGCTGCGCCGTCTCGCCGGCGAAGGCAAGGCGATCGTGCTTTCAAGCTCCGATACGCCCGAACTCGTTCATCTTTGCGACCGCGTCGCCGTGATGCGCGAGGGGCGGATCGTCGCCACCATCGAACGCGAGGCCCTGAGCGAAGAGGCCATCGTGGCCGCCTCGATGGGCGCAGACCTCATGAGGACGGCAGCATGAGCGCGGCCGGAAGTGCACCGCGGCTGTATTGGCCGGCGCAACGACAGCGCAACCGAGGCGTCAAAGGCCTTTTGACCGTCGTAGCGGCGTTTCTGGCCCTTTACGCCTATCTCTTCCCCGGCCTCATCAGCGTGAGCGGCGTCGCGAAATTCTCGCAGAGCTGGCTGCCGCTCGTGCTGGTCTCGATGGCGCAAGCAATACTCATGCTTGCCGGCGGCGTCAGCCTGGCGATCGGCGCGATGGTCAGTCTGGGCGCGGTCATCGCCGCGACCACGATGGCCGGCCCGCTCGGCGTCGCCGGTGGCGCGGCTTTGGTGATGGTCGCAGGTCTCGTCACCGGCGCGGCTTGCGGAATAGTCGTCGTGCGTCTTGGCCTGCCCGCCATCGTCGTCACGCTCGCTGCCTCATTCATAGTTGGCGGCGCCGCCCTGCTGATCCTGCCAAGACCGGGCGGCGCGATCCCCGCATGGTTGTCGGATTCGCTTGCCGGCGAGACGCCTGTGGCGGCACTGCTCGTCATCCTCGCCGTCGTCCTCTGGAAACTCTATCTCGCCACGCCCCTTGGCCTTAGCCTCTACGCGGCCGGAGAAAATTCCGTCGCCGCGTACCGCGCCGGCGTGCCCGTCGACTCGGCACGGATCGCTGCCTATGCCGTCAGCGGGCTGCTTTCGACCTGCGCGGGCCTCTTCGTCGCCGCACAAACGGGCTCGGGCGATCCGGTGATCGGCGAAGCATTCACGCTCAACTCGATTGCCGCGGCAGTTCTCGGCGGCGTGGGCTTTCTCGGCGGCCGCGGAGCGATGCGCGGCGCGGTTGCCGGCAGCCTCCTCCTCAGCGTCATGATCAACGTGATGTATTTCCTCGGCTTCCCGCCGGTCGCGCATTACATCGCGCAAGGCCTGATCATCGTCGGCGCCGTCGCGCTGCCGGAATTTACGGCGCGCAGGAGTTCGCCATGAGATCGACAGAGACGGTCCGCTTTCCAAAGTTCCAACGGCGCACGCTGCTGATGAGCCGGCCTTTCCTGACGGTTCTGATCGTCGCCGCTCTATGGATCGCCGCGTCCTTCGCAAAGCCAGGTTTCGGGGCCTTTGGCCATCTCCGCTATCTCGTCGAGCTTGGCGCCGTCGTCGGTCTTGCCGCTATTGGGCAGACGTTCGTCGTCATTGCAGGCGGCATCGACCTTTCGGTCGGCGCCATCATCACGGTCAGCGCCGTCGGCGTGCCTCTCGTCTCATTTGCCGGCGACGAGAGTGGTGCGTTTGCAGCTCTCATAACCCTGGCCGCTGCGACCGTGATCGGGGCCCTCAACGGAATCGGCGTCGCTCTCTTGCGCGCCCATCCCATGATCATGACCCTGGCCATGGCGACCTTTCTGCAGGGTCTTTTGATCCTGCTTGCCGGCGGCAGCGCAGTTTCAGCGCAGAGTCCATTGCTGGAGTGGCTCGGCTCCGCGCGGCCGACCGGCGTCCCTGCCGGCGTCCTCGTTTGGGCCGTCGCGTCGACCCTTTCGCTCATCGCGCTACACGCGACGCCATTCGGCGCGCGCGTCTTCGCGCTCGGCGCTAATTCGCTTGCAGCCACCCTCTCCGGCGTCAATGTTCGATCGACGACCGTCGCTGTTTACGCGATCAGTGGCCTGACCGCCGGGATGACGGGTCTTCTCCTCCTCGGCATGAACGGGCAGGGTTACGTCGGGATCGGCGATCCCTACCTTCTTTCGTCAATCGCAGCAGTCGTGCTCGGTGGCACGTCGATCCTCGGTGGTTCGGGCACATATGCCGGCTCCATTCCCGGCGCCGTTCTTCTCGTGACGATCACAGCACTCATCACGGTGGTCAATGCCTCGCCGGGGTGGCGAAGCATTCTCTTCGGATCACTCATCCTCGCCCTGCTCCTGGTCTCGGGGCGAGAGTCGCGGCGAAGATGAGAGGTCGTCGAACCGATAGAGACGCGCCGCATTGGCAAAGAACAGGGCCCTCTGCTCATCGGCAGAAAGCTGGGAGGCGATGGCCTTGAAGGCGTCGTACACCTCATCGAACGACGCGTGGAGCCCCGCCACCGGGAAATCGCTGGCGAACATCGCCCGTGCCACGCCGAAACATTCGAGGCAGTGGAGCACCACTTCGGCCAGACTTTCGAGCGTCCAGTGATGATCATAGGCCACGAGATCGGAGATCTTGATCGATACATTGGGCGCGCGGCCCAGGCTCGCGAGAGCCTTTCGCCAACGCGACATCCCGTCGGGATCGCGGTCGATCGGGCTGCCGCAATGGTCGAGAACGAAAAGCTGGTTCGGAAAGTCCCGCGCCAATCTTTCCGCCCGAGCAAGCTGATTGGGGAAGACCATCAGATCGAAGGCAAGCGCGTGAGCCTCCAGCCGTGCAAGGCCGGATCGCCATTGCGGATCGTCGATGCAATCGCCCCGAGCGGCGAAACGGCGCGCGGGGTCCTCGCTCCAACTCAGGATATCGCGGACGCCAACCACGCGCGAAAAGCGTGCCTGCGCCTCGATCAAGGCCGGCGCTTTTGCGCTCGCCAGCGGAACGTGAACGACATAGCGCTCCGCAACGCGGTCCGTCTTGTCGAGCGTTTCGAGCCACCGCGTCTCACCGAGGCAGTCATCGCTCGCCCAACCGGCTTCCACGTGAACGCTGCCCACGACGTTTTGCCGCGCCGCATCGCGACGATAGTCCTCAGGCAGATAGTCGCGCCTGAGCGACGCAAGATCACCGAGACCGCCGCGTTCACCGGCTCTGACCGCGAGCCAATGATGCCGACCAAGGCTCAAGTCCCAAAGGTGATGATGCGCGTCGATGATCGGGCCGTCATACCTCAATGTCGCGCGGGCTCCACGAAAGGCGTCGCCGCCTGCCACCTGCTTCGACTATATCGTCCAATCGTTCGATCTCACAATGGCAAGGGCCTGCAATGATGAAACACTACAAGGTCAGCCCACGGATGGCGCAGGCGGTGACGTACAATGGCGCGGTTCATATCGCCGGCCAGGTCGCCGACAATCGCAAGGCGGACATCGCGGATCAAACGCGCCAGGTTCTCGCCAAGATCGACGCTCTGCTCGCCGAAGCCGGAACCAACAAGTCCAGACTGGTCGCGGTGAACGTCTTCCTGCCGCACATCACCGACTTCGAGGTGATGAACCGCGTCTATGACGCCTGGGTCGATCCCGAGAAGCCGCCGGCTCGGGCCTGCGTCGAGGCACGGCTCGCCGACCCCGACCTGCGCATCGAGATAACCGCCATCGCGGCGCTGTAGGTGGCGATTTGCCCTGTTCCGGTCCCCGAGATTGCAGAGCGGACAATTCTGGCTCGAAGATGAAGGATCATTCAGCCCGGACAGTCGACGGTGCCGACGCGCGCAAACTCCATTTCTGCAAAAAAGCGCTTCGGCGCTGAAAGGTCACCGATGCATCGCTCAATGTGGACTTACGCCTGGGACATACAGGACCTTGGCTTCGATCGCGTCATCGACGAATTGCGCGACCGCGCCGGCGTGAACAGCGTGAGTCTCGCGACGTCCTACCATGCGGGCCGCTTCGTTCAGCCGCGCAGCCCGGTACGTAAGGCCTATTTTCCCGAAGACGGAACGATCTACTTTCATCCGACGCCGTCGCGTTGGGATGGGGTGGCGGTCCGACCGAAGGTTGCCGAGGTCATCGCACAAGGCGGGGACGTCTTGCGTGAGCTCGTGCGTCGTCGCGACGCCGGTGGCCTGAAAGTCTGTTGCTGGACGGTATGCCTGCACAATACGCGCCTTGGTCTCCTTCACCCAGGCGTCACGACGCGCAATGCGTTCGGCGATCCGAACTATTATAGTCTCTGCCCGTCCAATCCCGACGCGCGCGCCTATGTCTGCGCCCTGGTCGAGGACGTCACTCACGCCTACCGCCCGGACATGGTCGAACTCGAGAGTCCGTCCTTCATGGGCTTCGCCCATGAGTTCCATCACGAGAAAGACGGTGTCGGCCTGACGGCCGAGGACGATTTTTTCTTGTCGCTTTGCTTCTGCGAGAGCTGTCGCGCCCGCGCCGGGGCAGCCGGCGTCGATGTCGAGGCCGCCCGTCGTCTGGTCGCACAATGGATCGTCGAGGCGTGCGAGCGCGAGACGCCACAACCGCGCTTTCCGGAATTTCCCGGCAGCGGTCTCGACAGCTTCCGCCAATTTCCAGCGCTCTATGATTATCTGCTTTGGCGAACGGAGCCGGTGACGAGTCTCATCGCGGAAATGAAGGCACGCGCGCACGCGGACAGTCGCGTCGTCTTGATTGATGTTGCCAACGGCTGGCTCGGAGGCTGCGATCTCGAGGCGATAGGCAAGGTCTGCGACGGGGCGATTCTTTGCGTCTATGGACGTTCGCCGGATGAATGTGCCGCGACCTTGACGCAAGGCAAAGCCGCGCTTGGGAACGAAAAGTTTCTTGGCGCTGGGCTCCGCGTGTTCCCGCATGACGTCACCGGCGCCGAAGGCCTGAGACGCCAGGCCGACGCTTGCATGAAGGCAGGCGCCAAAGGGCTGAACTTTTACAACTATGGTCTCGTCCCAGCGCCCCGGCTGGACTGGATCGGTCGGATCTAGAGTGCCACCATTCCGCACCAGAACATCCAGTCGCTTCCGACCTCAACGTCGTACTTTCGCACAAAACTCAGCTTGCCGTCGTCACCAACGGAAAAGACGGTCAACCCGGCTGGTCTGGACATTGTCGCCTTGGCGAACGTCGAGAGGTACCACGGCTGCCGTAACAAGCATCCGGCCGCTTGGATGGATCGAGAATGTTCTGCAATGGAACGTTTGCGTATCGATCGTCTGGATGAGCGTCGGCTCGCCACTTGCGGGATCGATCGAAAAGACCGCAACGGAATTCTCTCCGTCTCCATGCACCTTGCGGCCGGCGAACTCGACCGTTCCGTCCGAGCGGTTGGCGAGATAAACGAACCGCCCATTTGGGTGCACGTGGATCGGGCCGACAAATTGCACGGGCAGTCTCGCTTCGTCCTTTGCCGGTCTCCTCGCTGAAGGCCGCGCCGTCGATATACTCGAAAAACACCTTCGACAGCCGCCTTGCCGCCATGATCAAGGTTTGCAACGGTCACGTTCGCGCTCCCTTCGGACAGCGGCTGCGACGATTCTCAGCACGCCGCCGCAATCCTGGCGCGGAAGCTCGCCTGCCCCTGCATGACCTTGTCAAGCAGCGCGTCGAGCGCCCAGAAGCGCTCATGGATGTCGAAGTCGACAGCCCGGCTCCTGATGCAGGAGAACGTGCCGAGCCGCTGGTGATACAGTTTCGCCAGCTTGGGATAGCCCATCGGCTCGGCCATCGCGGCGAGCGCGAGATAGACGGAAAGATCGTCCGCCAGTGCCGGCTCGGTGGAATGGTGTATCATGAGCCACTTGTAGAGGTCCGGGTGAAAGTTCGTGAACACACCAGTGAAGCCTCGCGAACCGGCCTTCATCGCATCGAAGGCGATCGCCGCATTGGCGTTCACGACGGCAAGTTTTGAATTCTTCGTCAGCGCCACCCGGCGTTGCACGGTGGCGAGATCACAGGATACGTCCTTGAGAATCGCGAACCGTCCGCTCTCGGCGCAGAATCTCAGCTCGTCGTCGGACAAGAGCCGGCGGAACGGCGCGGGGCATTCGTAAAGACCGAGCGGCAGATCGGCCGGCAGGCGATCGAGCAACCACCGCAGGTGATCCATGAAAGCGGCACTGCCCTCGCGCTTTGGATCGAGGCGGTTCGTCACCAACACCAGGCCGTCGACGCCGGTGGCGGCGATCGAGGTGAGCTCGGTCAACTGATCCTGGCGCGATTCGCTGATGTGGCCGGACGCGATGACAGGCAGCCTGCCTGCTGCCTTTCGCGCGACAAAACGGGCCAGCTCAACGCGCTCCTCGAGGCCAAGGAACTGCATCTCGCTCGACTGGGCCACGGCGAACAGCGCATCGGCGCCGTTCGCTATGTACCACTCAATGAGGTTTTCGAGCCCCTGAAAGTCGATGGCATCCGCTTCGGTGAAGGGTGTCAGCATCACGGGAATGATGCCTTGAATTGATGCGGTCACGAGCCAGCTCCTAAAATGGCGGAATCACGTAGAGGCCGACGTTGCGCGCGTCGATGGGGAAGGTCAACGGCAGAACGCCGTTAAGCAGCGCAATCGGCATCACTCCGCGTGCTTGGATAGGTGCCTTGCCCTTATGTCACGTCCGAGTGGACGAGAGATGACGGGTAAGAAATACGACCCCGCGCGCGGCGCCATCGGCGCTCACACGCTGGGTTGAGAACGCGTCACCGACAAGTGGCGCATGCCCATCAGCTGGCGTCTATGCGCTGCCGGTTGCGCTAACGTGCACTTGAGAAGCGTTGGATCCGATCGCCTCGAATAGCCTTTTGGTCACGGTATCGACCGGTTGGAGGCCATCGATGCTCCTCAGCAACCTCAACGACCGATAAAACTCGATCAACGGCGACGTCTGTTGGTTATAGGTATCAAGCCGGATCTTTAGCGCTTCCTTGTTGTCGTCGGCGCGAACCGCTTCTCCCCTTAGCCTCGCTTCGCTTGCGCGCGTCATGATGCGATCCAGCAAGATCGCTTCGTCTACCTTCAATTCGATCACATGATCGAGTTCAATGCCGATACCGCGCAGATGATGGTCGAATGCTTCGGCTTGAGCGATCGTGCGAGGAAACCCGTCGAGGACAAAGCCGCGCTGCGCGTCGGCCTGCGAAACGCGACCAACGACGACCGCGACGATAAGCTGATCTGGCACCAGTTCGCCTCGCGCCATGATGCCTGCCGCCTTCTTCCCGATGTCCGCCCCGGCTTGCACCGCGGCGCGCAACATGTCGCCGGTCGACAGATGGGGAACAGCGAGCCTCTCGACCAATCGGCCGGCCTGCGTTCCCTTTCCCGCACCGGGCGGTCCCAACAGAATGATTCTCATGCTCACCTCCATCGCACGATCGTGTCCGACGTACTGGCTTCACGCCGGTCGGCGGTTCTGGCGGTTCTTGACGAGGTCGTCGACCACGGCGGGATCGGCGAGCGTCGAGGTGTCGCCGAGGCTGCCCGGCTCGTCCTCGGCGATCTTGCGCAGGATGCGGCGCATGATCTTGCCGGAACGCGTCTTGGGCAGGCCGGGCGCGAACTGGATCTGGTCGGGCGAGGCGATCGGGCCGATCTCCTTGCGCACCCAGGTCACGAGCTCTTTGCGCAGATCCTCGGTCGGCTCGACGCCGGCCATCAGGGTGACATAGGCGTAGATGCCCTGGCCCTTGATGTCGTGCGGGAAGCCGACCACGGCGGCCTCCGAGACCTTCTCATGCGCCACCAAGGCGCTCTCGACCTCGGCGGTGCCCATGCGGTGGCCGGAGACGTTGATGACG
>NZ_AXAS01000067.1 GCF_000472925.1 Bradyrhizobium sp. Ec3.3 | reverse complement strand
CTCGATCGCGGTCCCTGATTAAGTAACGAGGGATTTGCTCCCAGCCACAGGCTTCAGTGAGCTGATTGGCGAGCCATTCGGCCGTCGGGTGCGCGGTCACCCCAAACCACAGGATCTGCCGCCGGCCATGGCCTATGATCAGCAAACCATAGAGCAGTCGGAACGAGATCGTCGGCACGACGAGCGATCCAGATTTTCGGCAATTTCCTTATCAGTGGATTCAGGATCTTCGTTTTGTTCGGATGTCGGAGCCCTGATGCGCTGGATGATGAGACCGACAAACCCGAGTGCGACCAAAGCGCTGCCGGCGATGATCAGCCAGTGGGGCAAGTGCAATTCAGAGAGTTATCTGAAGCACAGGGCTCATTTCCCCTTCGCCTTTAGCCCGATCTCAACCAGCCTGCGGATGTAACCTTAATTGACCTTGTCATATTTCTGTATAACCGAAAAGCAGAGAGGAAGGGAGGTGTTGCTTCCGCCTCGGCTCTAACCCACAGCATGGCGTGACCCACGATGCAGGCTGATCAAAGATCTACCACCCGACGCCAATTCTCCAAATGGTTAGCCGCGGCTACGACCGGTGCTGATCTGAGATTGGGTTGTCTCATAGCCGAAAAGCCCGCTGCCAATTTCGCAGCGGGCTCTCGTCGCCTGTCGCGTTCGAGATTTAACGTGACTTAAAGCTGCGACTTCGGACTGTACGCCGGCTGAGGATAAACACCAGGGCCGTTACCAGGTTTATCCCCGATGGCAGCGCTGATAGCGTCACCAACCGCCTTTGTGATGTACTTGCCGAGGTCGGAGATCCCGCCACAAACCGACTCGACTTCCGTGTCAGTCAGTTCACGCATTTCATTCATTACTTGCCTCCTTGGAGCTGCATGTGAACAACATCTGGCTCAAAGCAAGCCCAGTGCCTCACTCGGGTTTGTCACCCGGATAGTGTTTTTCTATCTGTGAAACAAATCACGGTAGAGAGCGCTCCCGCATCAGAGCGATGCACCGTTTGTCACTCTCTTCGAGTTCAATATTCCATTCTTCTACGGGAAGAGCGGAGATCTTTTTTTGGCCTTCAGCGCGATCTCAACCAATGTGGTCGATTCCGGCGCACACGGGGGCCGGCAGAAAAGCCAAAGCGTAGGCACGATCATCCCGGCCCGCTCTTGCGGTGTCCCGCTCAGAAACCTCACCTGTGATCGGCTGAACACTGAAGAAGGCCATTCCTCTTCGGACGCTCAGCGAAGACCTGCAATCGTTGCTGGAAGGCCGACACCCGGTTTTCGTGCTTGCGATGAAAGGCATGTTCGATGCCGGGATATAGCGCCAGCATCGCGTAGGCGACGACGACCAGACCGAACAACAGTCTCGGTCGTCCTCCCGAACCAGCGCTCCTTGACCACCGGATGGAGGAACGACACGCCAAAAACACGAAATATGTGGCGAGCGCCAGCGGTGTGCTGATCTCCCAGACTGTGATGATGACGGCGATGATAAAAACGAAAGCCGCTGCCCAGACGGCCACGACTCCAGCCAGCGACAACGATGATTAAATCGGCTCCCAAGTTCCCCCTCATCGGCTCGGACGACCCAGGCGGGCAGATCGGGACGTACGTCTATGGCGCGCGCCTTGAGCCGGATGGACTGTGTCCGAGCGCACATACGCACTGGAGCGCTCAGGGCAAATATTGCCGCTAGCAGCAGAAAATATTGCCGCTAGGAGAGAGGTATGACCAATCCGACGCTATCGCTGTCTGCGCTGCTCACGGCAGCGCTTTTGCTTGCAAGCGTAGGGGCAGGCAATGCAGCGGTTCGGATTGCGGACGACCCAGGTGGGCAGATCGGGACGTACGTCGATAAGTACAGCAAACTCCGCGCTTCAGGCCAAACGGTGATGATTGATGGCCTTTGCGCTTCGGCCTGCACCATCCTCCTCTCGGCAATCCCTCACAACAAGATTTGTGTCACCTCGAACGCGACACTCGGGTTTCACGCGGCCTTTGATTTCGCTGGCAATGGCCGAATTGTCACTAATCCTGAAGCAACCCAGATACTCTATTCGGGGTATCCGTCCCAAGTACGGCGATGGATCACAAATCGCGGCGGTCTTACCCGCAGAATGATCTTCCTTCGCGGCAAACAGCTACAAGCCATGTATCGCCCTTGCTACGCCGAGCCTGCTGTCGCGGCGATGCCAGCAGGATCTCCGTTTGCTGCCGACGCTGGGATCAACGGCGACTAAAGGGCGGGCACAGTTTGGGCCACGGGCATGGTTAACGTCACGGCGACGGCTACCGCCTGATGGAGCCGCGGCCGGAAGGTGGGCTGGCGCGGCTATGGCTGCCCGCCCGGTCACTGGAAAAAAAGCTGGCGGGGAGAAATCCGATTGGGCTCGCAGGTCAGGCGGGTGCGCGCCTTTTGAGACAGCCCCGGGTTGAGAACAATCAATGACTTACCGGTCGCACCCCTGGGCTTATCCGACCGAAAATGGGCATTCGTCGCACGATCGTAGTCATTGCACTGCCTGATATCTGAACACGCGCTATTCTGACTTTACGGGATCAACTGCGACTACAAGGCCATCGATTAGTAGGTTCAGCGCAACCACCGATACCGCCACTCGGTTCAAGTGGCGATCTGATCCCTGCGTCCCGAACGCAGTGAACATGTTCCAAGTTGTTGATTTTTCTCGCCGTGGCCTCTGTTTCCGTCCCGTTTTGTTCACGGTCATATCACCCAATTCGTTGCGATATCGTTGCGCGCCCCCGCTGCGAGAACAGCTTTGCTTCGGCACCGATGGCATTGACGAAGTGAGGCTTGTGCTAGAGCGCCTCGGCTTCCTTGCGTCGTCTTTGAGAGAGGCCCGACAGCTTCACCTGGCGAACTTTCGGTCATCACGCCTTTGACCCGGAGGCCCAGCCGTGGCCCACCTCAGAGAGATCCAAAGTTGACCTAGCATTTGGCGAAGATCCCGACGCCTGAAGAGGCGTCCCAGTTAGGAAGCATTCGCCCGTACTCGCTGCCGGGCGGCGCGCCGTCGCTCGCGGCGTTCGCGATCGCGCCGGCTCCTCTCGACCGGGAATTGCAGGGCCCCCCTGACGAACGGGACTGGCCCCGCGTAATTTCTGCGTTTACCTCGTCTGCAGCGGCAGGGCGTGCTTCCATGAGCGCCAATACAGCGCGCCCTTTATCGGTGATCCGCCACCCACCGTTCAGGCGATCGACTAGACCTTGAGAAAAGATACCTAGATCCGGCACACGCGATACTGGGCGTTTGGTACGCTCGCTCCAGTCGCTGCCGCTGGTGGCTAAAATCGCCATATCGCGCTTGAGATCGGCCATCACGGCGAAACCGCCGGGATGGCTCACCAAAATCTTCAGGACGGTGACCTGAAAATTCATCTCGGCCTCACGCGACTACCGCCACGTGGTCGGAGCCTCGGACAAAGCTGCTCGACCAGCGTGCTTAAGACCGTCTGGCGACGTCTCGCCTCTGGTAGCGGCTTCCAAAATTTTAGAGGCAACATAGGCGCGGGCGCCGGTCTCATGACGGGCGACGTTCTCGCAGACCTCGTCTAGGACCGCGCGCAATAGCGTGGTGGTCGCGGTATCGAGCATGGGTACCCCCAAAGGAAAAGCTTATCTAAAGGCAATCGGTTCGGTGTCGGGTGCAAGAGTGTTAAAGATCGTCGGAAAATACTGGCAAGTTTACATTCCCAGCGGCGCTTTGCAACGGCTGGGCGCATGCGTGGCGGGAGACTATGTGGCTGCCATTAGTAGAGGCGCACTAAGGGGTGCGTCGGAGGTTCGAGCACTGGTCCTCTACATTGCTAAACCCACTCTAGAATCACCGTCTTCTTATCGTTGGGCAGTCGAATTTCAGACCTCGCGTCTTGGTAGACCGCCAGAAGCGCCGTCATTCGGCCACGCACGCTCGTGTGGCGACGTAAGATTCACGAATCTGACAGAGCCGCTGATTAAGAGTCTCAAGCGCGACGCGAACTCGAGATAGACCGGCCACACACAACTATCGAACCGCCGGTCGCTCCAGAATCTCTTCCATGCCATCGTGCGGCCTCGGAATTACATGCGCCGATACGACTTGGCCGATCTGATTTGCAGCCGCCACTCCCGCGTCGACGGCAGCTTTTACCGCTCCAACGTCACCTTGAACGATGATGGAAATGAGCCCACCACCTGGCTGCTGCTTGGTGACAAGTTTCACGTTTGCGGCCTTCACCATGGCATCGGCAGCCTGGATCGCGGCTACCAATCCCTTCGTCTCAACCAATCCAAGTGCTTGCAACGCCATGCCTTACTCCTTCTGCGAACGCCCGAGCAAAAAGCGGAGTTCATCTCGCCGCCCAATCGAAACGGAAAAACGTCGAAATCCTATTCGATGAAGCTCGACGAGAAGTTCCGGCGGGACCGCACTGCCTTCAATTCCAACAGATACGCTTTTCTCTGCCGCGGCGGCTGCCGCCGCCAGCAAATTGGTCACATAAGTTGGAAGCCGCCGAAATGGATTAGCGCGAACAAGATCATCCTTCACATATTGGTCGAGCACTTCCAGCGATTGCTGCACTTCGATAGGAAAGCCGTACATCGTGCGCACGATATCTCCGATATCTACCCAGATCGGCGTGGCCGACTCGGCTATCTGCACGACATCATCAAGGGCCATCGCATTCTGTATCATTGCCCCTGCGCCTAGCCCCATCTGTCGAGCCTCCCGCTGAAACGCAACGAATTCGGAAGAACTTGAGATGCCTCCGATGAGGGCGGTAGCGTCTCGGTATCGAGCGCTCTCTGCGGCGGCTGATATCCCGAGCAATATTGCCCGAAGATAAGTCAAAGAACCGAGAGGCAAAAAGAAGCCCGGCGGCAGTTCCTGCCAGTTCTCTATTAAGCGGCGGGCCCGATCCGAACTCACCCGCGGCAACCGAAACTGGACCGAACCACGCGGGGGTCCCGAAAAAGCGGAAGCACAAGCTTCGCACACTATCGAACGAATCTCATCCGCAATGGCTCGCGGCCCGTTCGGAAGTCCCGCCGCGGACGTCAATTCGACGAACCGGCTGACGGTGCCTTTCGCGATGATGAGGTCGGTGACGCTGACGACGCTACCCGCCGGCACAGCCGCGCTCGCTGCTTCGAGAAACTCGTCGCCGGATTTTGGCGATATCCAGACCGAGGTTTCGGACCTGCGATCTGCCCATTCCAGAATGCGCCGCAGTGAAGGCATGCCAACGCCTGCCGCCTTAAGCTTGATGGCTCCCGAAAAAACCTTTCCGCTTCCTCCGTCCATCGAGATTTTATCGCCTTCGCGGTAGGTCTTGCCGGCGATCGAGAACGTCTTGCGGCTTGCGTCGATGGCAATTGCATCGCAGCCGACAATGCAGGGCCTGTCGAGCGCTCGAGAAACGACGGCGGCGTGGCTGAGCGCTCCGCCTCGCGCGGTAATCACCCCATTTGCGGCGAGCATTCCTCTGATATCCTGCGGACTGGTCGTCGGACGCAGGAGAATGACGGCCTCGCCGGCCAGAGCCCGATCAGCGGCTCGGTCTGCATCGAGAATCGCGGCGCCGCAGGCGTGGCCTGGCGACGATCCAAGTCCCTGCGCCACCACAAGCGCCATCGCAAGCTCATTTTCGTCGAAAGACGGCCGCGATACCTTTCTGACTTGCTCGGAAGTGATTCGCGCCAGCGCAGTCCGCTCGTCGATAAGTCCCTCCGCGACCAGGTCTTCCGCTATCTTGATGGCGGCCGCCGCCGTTCGTTTGGCTGGCCTCACTTGCAACAGATACAGCTTCCCGGATTCAACGGTGAATTCGATATCGACTGCATCCGCGTAGAGCCCTTCGAGGGTCTGACTATGCTTTTCGAAGGCCTGTCGAAGGCCAGGATCGAGCGCACTGGGGTCGGATAAATCGATCGGTGTGTGTGTCCCGGAAACGAGATCTTCGCCTTGGCGGCCGATCAGATATTCGCCGTAGAGAGTCTTGCTCCCATCATTCGGATTCCGGGTGAGCGCCACGCCCGATCCCGAATTGTCATCCGCATTGCCGAAAACCATAGCCTGAATAGTGACGGCTGTTCCAAGGTCGTTGGAAATTCCGTGATGTTTTCGGTATGCCTTCGCTCGTGCGCTGTCCCAGGACCGGAACACAGCTTCAACTGCTTGTTCAAGTTGCCAGAACGGATCGGCGCTGGCGGCATCACATGCCGCTTCAATATGATCGAGGATCGATCGCTCGAGATTTTGGAAAGCGGACGCCGTGATCTCGTTCCTTGCGGTCGATTCCGCGTCCTTCACAGAATGGGCCAGATCGGATGGGTCAATCCCCAAAACGATGTCGGCGAACATACGCCAGAAGCGCAGCCATGTGTCGAGCGCAAAGTCACTCCCGCCGGGGCCGCGTGCGAGGGAGAGGGCCGATGCCGACGTTAGTCCGAGGTTGAGGATCGTATCCATCATGCCGGGCATGCTGACAGGGGCGCCCGAGCGCACCGATACGAGCAAGGGCCTATCCTGGTCCCCGAACGATCGCTGAGATTGCTTCTCCAGAGTGCCTATCGCATCGTGGATCTGCGACAACAACCGCTCCCCGATTTTTCCTCCACTAGTCTTGAATTCACGGAAACCATCGACCCCTATGACGAAGGCGGGAGGGATGGGTATTCCAGCGCGCGCCATCTTGGCGAGGCCGCTCGCCTTGCCACCGAAACGCAGCGCGTCTTCTACAACGCTATCTGTCACATCCCGAACGAAATTGTCATCCATCACGCCAGTCGCCACGCGCAGTTGCATTCAAGTATCCCTCGGACGCCCGATGACCGTGAGAATATCCTCGTGAAACTCGAACCAGATGTTGTGAACGGAATCGATCGTAGGCTTGCACACAAAGTCCTTCTCCCCCTGGTCGATCCGGGCGACGCTGCCGCCGAACCGGTCGACGTAAGTCTCATAGCGAGGAACGATCGGAGTAAGCTCCCGGAGGTTCTTGGTCAGCCGTTCGACTGTCTTGATGAGGCGCGACTGAACTCGCTCGTCTCCATCAGTTGATTGCCACTCGCTGACCTGCTTGATGAACTGCTCGTTAACGGTCTCGAAGCGCTCGTACCACGCAAGTACGAGGTCGTTGGAGCGCATCGCTTCGTAGGCGGTCCGGTAATATTCATGTACTGCGCTCGTCCCCTCGGGCAGAAGCAGGTGCCTTCCTTCGGCGGCCATCAAGAGGCCACTACCGGCCGCCGCATTGAGCACAGGCTCGACCACTGCAACATCGAGACCGACAGCGCTCGCCAATTCCGCGGCGGTAGCCATCTTCTTCAGATGGGCGCCGTTAAGCACACGAAACTCTTGTTCGCTCAAAACTGTCATCTTCCATCCAATCGACGCCCGAACCGAGCGCGACGCAGTGCCGCGCTCGGCAAGACACTTGAGTGCTATTTCCAGTAATACTTCGACCTGGTGAGGCTCACATTATCCGGGAAAGGAAGATATCCCTCGCCCGAGAAGATTTTTTGCGGCACCGTCGCCTGCGCGAAGCCGCGCTTGACGATGTCGTAATAGTAGTTCGACACGCGCTGGTCGATCTCCCAGAATTCGTAATCCTTGCAAGCCTTTTCATAGGTGCCGGCCAAGCGCAGATGCGGCAGGATCATGTCGATATAGTACACGTACATGCCGTTGGTGATAAGCGTGCGGCGCGACATGCGAGAGAACTTCGTATAGAGCTTGAAAGTTGCCTGTTGAATTCCCTCCAAGCGCTTGTCCAATTCCGAAATCTTCAGGGGATACACCTCGCCCATCGGTGTATTCCACTTCTCGCGCACAAGAACGGCACCACCGACGATGTGCTCGATGTAGTTTTTTGGACGGGTGAACGTCGTCGAGATGTCGTTTACTCGGATTTCATCCAACCCCATCTTGCTCGGATCGATCACGAGGCAGATCGTATAGCAGTGAGGCACGTTCTCGTGGTCACACACGTCGCTCCAATCGTAAACCTCTTCATTCGTGAACAGGTCACGGATGATCATGATCTTCCCATCCGGAAGCTCATAGGGCCCCGTATCACCCAATCCGAGCCGGCAATCGTAGTGATCAAGGAACGATAGCAACTCCGCGGCGGCGTTGAACCGCACCAAAGTGTCGTGCTTGTCGCTGGCCGGCTCGAAATATTCGACCTGACCGATCAGCTTGTCGAGAATATCCTTCTCATGGATCTTGCAGCGATAGCGGTCCTGGGAGTTCAGGATATATCCGTCCTGGCGTTTGCCCCAGAGAACGCGCTGCATGAACTTCAGGATGATATTGCTTTCCCGGACATAGTCTTGCGGCTGGATGGCTTCGAGCGCCAGAAGGCCGCAACGGCCCATGCCGAAGCCGACGGCCCCGATGCACCAGTCATGAACGCAGTTCACCTTGGTGCCGATCTCTCGCCTCGCCGACGCGCCGATGTCTACGATGCCTTGCGCTCCGACCTCGTTGGTCGTCATCTCCAAAATCTCGGGCCAGCGATAGAACTCGTGCATAAAGGCGAGGATCTCGTACTCCTGGCGAGGGATCATGCCCGAAACGCCCTCCGTGGCGCGCATCACGAGCACGTCCCAGATATTCCAAGCGAGATAGTTGTTGAGATCGTTGAGCTCGTCGACCGTGAACTGATCTCTGAGGACGTCTTCCTTGCTCACCTTTTCCAGCACCTTGCTCTTGGCGCGCTGCCGCAGAACTTTGTCGCCCAGAATGCCGTCAGGCACGGGGTCCATCCCCTTGAAATTGCCTTGATAAACCAGATCCTGAAAACGTAGACCGTTGTCAGCGGACTTGTAGCGGTCCTTGTAGGTAGACATCTGTTTCCTCCTCGGCTCGGATTTTGTTTGCGTGGATCAGCTCAGAACAGCGACGCGGCCCGTCTCTCTGTCTTCGCAGTGCAACTGCACTTTCTTGCCGTCGAGTGCTTTGATGATCGCCGCGAAATGGGCGTCGTTATTCGCGCCCGTGAGATAGCGAGATTCACTGCCGGTGAGGTAGGCCGTCATGACGCAAGGCATCTGGAATTCGCGAGAAAGGATTCCGAGATGGGACTCCGGCGCACCGGACATGGTGATCACGCCGATGGCGCCCATGCTCAGCGCCGGCGCAAGGAATGTCGTCGTTCCGCCCTGGACAAGGAGGATGTGCTCTTTCAGCTTGCCGCTCTGGATCAGAGCAATAACGGACTTCGGATCTGGAAGATACCTAACGATTCCCGATGGGGTCTTCTTGGTCTCGAAACTATTGTATCCTTCCGCGACATAGCTCATCTAAACTCCTCCCTGTCTGTTTGCTGTGGTTGGAAGATCAATCATCGTAACGCTGGCGGGTCGTTGTTTTTCAGGCGCCGAAGGCTCGCCAAGAGAAGCGTATCAAAGGTGCCGTCGCTCGCTGGAGGCGCGGCCGCCGGTGCGAAAGAGCTCTCGACGCCGCAGCTTGTGCGCTGATCGAGTGATGCGGCTGCCGCCATCCTTCGACGTCTACGCATGGCTGCGGCGTCGGCTAAGTCGTTATCTTGACAGCCGCAAGCACAGCCGGACCGACTAACCGCGGAATTCGATCCCCCTTCGGCGAAGGGCTCTACCGAGCAGCTTGTGGCAAAGCCACCCGGCAGCAGGCGCGCCACGAGTTCCTGGGGCCAAACAGCTACGAATTCCGCACCGGCCACAAGCAGTTGTTGCTCGGTATGCATGCCCCAGGCCACGCCGATGGCCCGGACGCCACACTCCACCGCGTGTTTGACGTCTCCGACCGTATCCGTAATCAGCGCAATCTGATCGGCGCGGGGGGCCTCCGGCTCATGACCTTCGCGATAAGCCGGCGAGCAATTTCTGCTGACCAGATACGACCGATCCGCCAGGAAGCGCCTCACACACGCCCGCTTGTCCTGTTCGACGTCACCACCGAAGACATGCGAGAAGCAGTGTGTAAGACCTTCGCGGTCCAGCACACGTCTGATGGTTCCCACGGAATTAGACGAGATGACGGCGAGCGAGCAGCTTCCAGCGAAGGCCCGCACGACATCAGCCATCCCCGGCACGAACTCCGGATTGTACTCGCGCTGCAACAGGTCAAGAAAATGCTTGGCGGCCGCGCCAGCTTTGCGATCATCGCCGCAGTGTTTCTGCAAACCATGAAACATGTTGTCTTCGAGCAGACGAAAGAACTCGGCCTGGCTGTTGATACCAAGCCCCAGGGCAGCGTTCGTCTTGGAAAAGATGCGCCACGACGCCTCCCTGGTCTGCACCAGCGTCCCGTCGAGGTCGAAGAGAACAGCGCGGACCGGATTCATGGCGATCCCAATGCTCCGGCGCGGATCCGCGTTTCCGGTTTCGAGTTCAACGCGGTGAGCTGTGGCATCTCGAAGAAATCTTGTACTTCTCCGTAACCGGTGAGAGTCTCGCAGGTCCAGCGTGCAAGCGCGTTGAAGGACACCATGTTGGGCCAGCACTGCCAAGGAAAGGTCGTCAGTCCCTTGCCGCGCAGCTTCCATTCTCGATCGCTGCTGTCGATGAGTACAAGCTCGACTTCGTCCGCGTAACGATCCCGCGACCTTTTTGTCGTGCCATGGGCGGCCTTCAATCCAAAAATCTTGCCCTTTTCAACGACGTAGCCGTGGGCAAGCGACAGATCACGACCGTTGGTCTTGGAATCAAAGCTGAAGATGGAATGAAAGGCCAGATCCTTCGAGAAGTGTGCGTGCAGCCAGCTCATGTTGGGAGCGCCGCGTTCAGGCCGCGGGCCCCAACTGTGATCCATGGTCGAAATGCAGTCGATCGGGAAGGTCTTCCCGCGGATCGCAACCTTCCCCAAGAAGTGGCCCGTCTGGTCGAAATGCCCGTTGTAAGCCGTGCCCCAGGCGAATTTGCCACCCTGTTCAGCCTCTTTCAGCGCCTTCGCCTTCATAGGATCCATGTCCGGATCATGGATATCGAACGGGAGCATGATCGAGCGGTACTCCACGTCGATCAGCGTCCCCTCACCGTCGTCATAACCGATGTGCCAGTCCATGTTCGGGCGATGGCACTCGATGCTCAGAGAATTCTCGAGAGTGAACCTGCTCAGGTCGCGCGGCTCGGGGATCGGCATCGATGCCCGAAGATCACAGAAGTCCGCCTCCCAGGGGGCGTTGGCGAACCCGGAGTTCATGCAGATCGTAGAACTGACGATGCCCAGGTTGGGGCGGAACAGGGCGTAAACGCCGACGTTCAACTTGGCCTCGGCATTGAAGAACCCAAAAAAATTGGTCTCCGCCCAGTTCGGGGTGCCCGAGTCCGCCTTATGAAAATGGACGTCTTCGTCTTGAATCATTCTGTTTCTCCCTAGCGGCGCTCTTGGCGGCACCCTTTGCGAGCACAGCCATCATCCGCATTTAGGATGTCCTCGCTATGGGTGCGCAAGATAAATCGGGCAGATGCTTTTTATCCGGCCGAGAGAATGACGCTCGGCACGATGGGCTCCTAGAGTTCAAGAAATGGCTTCTGTCGAACGCCTACAATCGCGTCTAGGGAGTGCGCTATGGAGATCGGGCGTGTGGTCGGTACCGTCGTTTCGACGGTTAAGTCGTCCGGCCTGAACTCTTTCAAACTGCTCGTCGTAACGCCCCTGTCAGTTGCCGAGGAACTGACAGCCGCTAATGGTCCCAGCAGCTATGTGGCCATCGATCTCGTCGGCGTCGGCGAAGGCGAAGTCGTGCTTGTGACCAAGGGAAGCGCAGCGCGGGTTTCCGACCCAACAGTCCCGACCGACGCCGCGATCGTTGCTGTCGTCGATTCCGTTCAGATCGGCACTCAAAATGCCTACTCGAAAACCTGACCGGCGGCGACGCCTGTCGAAGTCTCAATCTCAACCCAAGCAAGGAGCAATGCATATGAACACCCCGACGACGGGTCAGCCCAGAGGCGCACTTGGTCTGATCGAAACGAAAGGCCTTGTAGGCGCTATCGAAGCGGCCGACGCCATGGTGAAGGCCGCCAATGTGCGGCTCATCGGCCGCGAACAGATTGGTGGCGGCCTGGTAACCGTCATGGTCCGGGGCGACGTCGGCGCCGTGAAAGCCGCAACGGATGCGGGTGCGGCGGCGGCGGGAAAGGTCGGCGAAGTCGTCTCAGTGCATGTCATTCCCAGGCCTCACGAGGACGTCGAGGGAATTCTCGGCAAGGGTTGATCGCGATCCTTCCCTTTGATTCTTGAAATGAGAAGGTGTGAGCAAGTCCATGGGCGTGGCATTGGATCTTGATTCCGACTTGGCAGGTTTGGCGGACGCGCGGAGCAAGGCGCGTGAAGCACGCTTGGCCTTCCAGGCATTTTCTGGCGCGGACCAGGAAAAAGTCGACAACATCGTTCGGGCGATGGCGGATGCGGGCACCGCGGCCGCCAAAGAGCTCGCCCGAATGGCTGTCGATGAGACCGGGTTTGGGGTTTACGAGGATAAGATTCTCAAGAACCTCTACAATACCAAGTTCGTCGCCGCATCGATGCTGCCGATGCGGACCGTCGGAGTATTGTGGGTGGACGAAGTCAACCGTATGACCGCCGTCGGTTCTCCGATGGGAGTGATCGCGGCCATTATTCCGGTCACCAACCCAACTTCGACCGTCCTTTTCAAGTGTCTGGCCGCCGTCAAGTCAGGAAACGCGATTATTTGCGCTCCACATCCTCGCGCCGTCAAGTGCTGCATCCGTACCGCGGAAATCATGGCCGAAGCCGCGGTCAAGGCCGGCGCGCCTACGGGTCTGATCTCCTGTCTTTCCCTTCCAACGATCCAGTCTACCGGCGAATTGATGCGGCACCCGGATGTTTCTTTGGTGCTGGCGACCGGGGGGCCGGGAATGGTGCGCGCCGCGTATTCGAGCGGCAAACCGACATTCGCCGTCGGCGCCGGCAATGTGCCGGTCTACATTCATCGCTCAGTGAAGGACGTGAAGGAAGCCGCCCTGATGGCGATCACGTCAAAGTCCTTCGATAACGGCACGGCGTGCGTCGCCGAGCAATCGATCGTGCTCGACGAACCGATTGCCGAAGCCGGCATCGCCGCGTTCGCGGCCCAGGGAACATTTTTCCTGAGTGGACCAGATCAGAAACGGCTCGCCGATATCATCTTTACCGACAAGGGCGAGCTTAGACCTGAGGCGGTAGGTCTTTCCGCGCAAGAACTGGCTCGGCGGATCAATCTCAGCGTACCCGGTGACTGCAAGGTGCTTGGCGCCCATTTGACCGAAGTAGGCCCACAGGCGCGCCTCTCCCGCGAGATTCTAGGACCTGTGCTGTCGTTTTACCGGACCGCGGACCTTCCGGCCGGCTTCGAGCGGTGCCGGCAGATTCTTGCGTTTGGCGGAGAGGGCCACACCCTTGGTCTTCATTGCGAGGACGATCGGGTCATCGCCACTCTGGCGGCCCTCCCGGCCGGTCGCATCGTAATCAACACGCCAACGCTGTTCGGCGGAATGGGCTATAGCTGCGCGACCGACCCGTCTTTCATGCTCGGAACGGGTACCTGGAGCGGCTCGATCGTCTCTGACAACGTGACCCCGCTCCATCTCATCAACATCAAGCGTATCGCTCACGAAGTGCGACCCTGGCGCTCGCTCTATCAAGCGAACATGGGGCTGTGAGCATGCTCGCGCGCACGAGATCACCTAAGTCAACTGTCAGTCAGGAAGTGACTGCGTTTCTCGAAACGGCGGCTGCGACATTTCGCAGTTCGACTTGCTCGTCAGAGTTGCCCCTGTCGTTTGGTGTTGATCTCGGAACGGCGACGATCGTTCTGACGGCTGTAGACGGGCAAGGGCGCCCCGTCTACTGGGACTGCCTCCCCTGCCAGGCCGTGCGCGATGGCGTTGTCGTCAATTTCGCGGACGCGGTCACTGCTGTCAGGCAGCTCAAAGCTACGGCAACGTGCGTTCTGGAACGAGAAATTGCTGCAGCGGCGACCGCGTTTCCTCCAGGAGTACCTCAGGCCGAAGCGAGAGCCTGTCGCTACGTCCTGGAAAACGCGGGCATTACGTGCCGCCAGTTGGTCGATGAGGTCACTGCGGCCCAGGCTTTGCTTCGACTGCACGACGGCGTGATCGTCGATGTCGGTGGCGGTTCGACGGGCGTCGGCGTCGTATCGAACGGCATCATCATTGCGCTCGATGACGAGCCCGGCGGCGGCCATCATCTGGATCTGATCCTGGCGGGCGCCTTGAGGATTCCCGTGGAGGAAGCCGAGGAACGAAAGCGCCGAGGCGATCAGGATTACTCTCACATCCTCCGTCCCGGTATCGAGCGGATCGCAAGCTCCATCGTTCGCCAGATCAGAAACCATGCCGTCGAATCCATCCACCTCGTCGGGGGTGCCGTCCGGGTTTCTCACGCGGCCGCAATCGTCGCCGGCTTCAGTGGAATTCAGACCTGGGCCTACCCGCACTCGGAACTCGTAACCCCCTTCGGAATCGCAATGAGCTGACCCCATGGATTTCCAACTCCGCACCTATGCTTTCATCGACAGCATGCAGCCTCAAGCTGCCGCGCATGTCGCCTCCACGTGTCAGGGAGACGTCCCGGTCGCTGGTATGTCCGAGCTCTTTATTGAAGTGGCTCCCGGAAACGAGATCTTTCGCTGCGCGGACATCGCGTTGAAGGCGGCGGATGTCCGGCCGGCCCTTCAGATCATCGAACGCGAATTTGGTCTTCTGGAAATCCACTCCCGCACGCAATCAGAGGTGCTGGCCGCTGGCCAAGCCGTCCTGGACTATCTTGGCCTCAAGGAAGAAGACCGTGTGCGACCGACGATCGTCTCATCGCAATTCGTCACCAATGTAAATCCGTATCAGGCGCAGCTCATCAATAAGTGGCGCAAGGGCAATCTGCTGCTGCCGAGGTCCAGCCTGTTCGTGCTCGAAGCAACGCCAGCGGCTTACGTGACACTCGCAGGCAACGAAGCGGAAAAGGCTGCCAATATCAGCTTAATCGAAGTTCGTGCGGTCGGCCGGTTTGGCCGACTATTCATCTCTGGCACCGAGAGCGAAGTCGAAGCTGCTGCGAAGGCTGCCGTCGCGTCGCTCGAGGAGTTGGGAGGCAAGGCATGAGCGTCGTCTCCGTTGCGGACGTCCAAAATGCGAATGGAGTCCTCGTCATCGGGGCGAGAGACATTCTGACGCCGCTCGCGGCCGATCGCGCCAAGGAGTTGAACGTCCGGATCGAACGGTCCGGATCGACGAAGGAAACGGCACCGCCTGCTGCACCCGCTTTGCGAGCGATAGTTCAAGCACCAGCCAAGCCCACGCCCGGAAGAAAATTGTCGGCTGGCGCCAGCTCGGTTCAACCCGGAGCGCTGTCGGGCGCCCTCTACCGTCGTGGCGCACCGGTCCCTCCGAAGATGCGGGTTCTAGGAGAGTCGGAAACCAAAACTCGTGATGATCGACCGCGGGCAGCGGTCATCGGCGCGGGTCACGTCGGCGCCATGACGGCTCTCCGTCTCGCTGAAACGTCGCTTTTCTCGCGGGTCACGCTTGTCGACATCATTCCCGGACTTGCTGCCGGGCTTGCGCTCGACATGTGGCACAGCGCTTCGCTCCGCGGATTTACGACCAAGATCGAAGGAAGCACCGACCTGTCGGCGCTTGAGGGCGCAAGCTACATCATCATGACGGCCGGCCGGCCGCGCCAGCCGGGCATGAGCCGAACCGACCTGACCGGCGTGAACGCGGAAATCGTCAGCGGCGTTGCCGACGGGATCCGCCGCTATGCCCCCAATTCGGTGGCAATCGTCGTGACCAACCCGCTTGAGGAGATGACCCATCTGATGGCGAGGCGAACGGGGTTTCCCTCCAACCGGATTATTGGAATGGCGGGCGTGCTCGACAGCGCTCGCTTCTGCTCGCTGATCGCACTGGAAGGTATCGCCCGACCACAGGATGTCAGCGCGATCGCGCTCGGGAGCCATGGCACGGAGATGGTGATCCCATTGAGTCTCGCAACCGTCCGCGGTCGGCCACTGGAGGAATTGATCGCAAAAGACCGCCTCGCCGCGATCGTGGAACGTGCGCGCGACTCCGGAGCCGAAGTCGTCAAACTCCTTCAAAAGGGAAGCGCATATTTTTCGCCAGCTGAATCGGCGGCGTCCATGGTGGCGGCCATGGTGAAAGGCGGCAGTGACCTGATCGCCGCGTGCGTGCAATCGGCAGGCGCCTACGGTGTCGAGGACACGCGAATAGGTCTGCCGGTCCGGCTAGCCACGGATGGCGTGAAGGAAATCGTAAAACTGCCGCTGCGGCCCGACGAGCAGGCCGCGCTCGCGGAAGCCGCCCGAAGCATCGCCAAACGCATTTCTGAGCTGGGATGACATGCGCGCAGTCGTCTACCAGGGATCTGGCACTGTTGCGGTAGAGGACGTACCCCCGCCCCGACTCGAGCTGCCCGGGGATGCCTTGGTTCGCGTCGAATTAGCCGGCATTTGCGGCACCGATCTGCATGTCATCGCGGGCGATTTCGCAGGCATCCGGCCGGGCGCCGTTATCGGCCACGAATTCGTGGGCGAGGTCGTGACTATCGGGAGTGCTGTGACCCGGTTCAAGGTTGGTGACAGGGTCATGGCGTCTGACTTCGCCGCCTGTGGCCATTGTCGATGTTGCGACCGAGGCGACCATTGGGAGTGCTCGGAGAGAGCCTTTTTCGGGACTGGCACTTCCTTCGGGCCGGCCTTGGCGGGGGCGCAGGCCGAGCTTGTACGGGTCCCGTACGCCGACACGACGCTCGGATTAATACCAAAAGGCTGTTCCGACGAGGCTGCGATCCTGCTCGGCGACAATTTAGCGACGGGCTGGGCCGCCGTAGAGCGCAGCGCCCTCTCACCCGGTGAAATCGTTGCGGTCATCGGCGGCGGAACGGTCGGTCAGCTTGCCAGCCTGTCGGCCCAGGCTGCCGGAGCAGGCGCAGTCATCGTGGTAGAGCCGAGCGAAGCGCGGCGCGAATTCGCCCGCTCCAACGGCAGCCTCGCTGCATCACCACAAGAGGCTCGCGCCTTGATCACCCGCCTGACCGACGGAGAAGGCGCCGATGTTATCATTGAGGCCGTAGGGAGTGCCTCCGCCCTGACGGCCGCATTTGACCTAGTGCGAAAGCGTGGCCGGATCATCTCCGTAGGCGCCCATGCGGCTGAGACTTGGCCGTTTCCCCTGGCGAGAGGCTTTGCGAACGAACTCACGCTAGGGTTCGCAATTGGTGATTCCATCCGCCTCCGCTCCCGGCTCCTGTCACTCATCACAACCGGCGCTCTCGATCCAACGGTGGTAGTCGATCGCAGAATTGGGTTTGGCGATGCCTCGCAAGCCTATGCGGATCTTAAGGCTCAGAGGATCATGAAGGCCGTCATCGACCCCCGGGTCTGATTGAGATCCTCGTCCGCCATTGCCAAATTAGGCCAAGCAGAGCAAGCTCTTAGTCGATCGGCGACAATATTGCATCGCACAAGAAACGTTCGTGCCCATAAGAACAAAAGCGGTGTACCTCGTGCCGGCGGGAGAAAGCTCGATGAGTAGGACCGCACTGCTGGCGCAGAAAGGAATGCTTGAGGGACATCCGGACTTTGCGCCCGAGCTATTGAGAGAATCGATTGTCACGCTCGCCAATGCGGCTGATCGCGGACCACAGACGCTCTTTGCCGAAGCTCGCATCTTGTTTCGCAAATTTCTTTCTGCTCGCGAGGTTCGGCTGCTCGTTCGTTCGGCAGGTGCTTGGCGCGAATGGGAAAAGCTCAACGATGGCGCCGATGAAGCCCTGATCGAAAGTCTTCCAGATGCGTTGGCTGACATAATCCAGTTCGATGACTCGATCTTCGTTCCGGTCCAGGTCGGCAGCGTCGCCCTTCTCGTCGAAGGAGTGACCGATTCTGGCCCACTGCGCGACAATGTCGCGACCTTATCCCAAGTGTTCAGGCTCGCGATTGCGTCGAGCGAGACCCACTGCGGCAATCCTGACAAACTTGAAGCTATCCGCGTCTTTCAGCGCGTAGCGAACAAGATCCTAAAGAGCCGCAATCTTCAGGAGATTTTTCTTCAGATAACCCACGAAGCAAAGGCACGACTTTCCGCCGACATCTGCGGCATCATGCTTCTCGAGGAAGATGCATTGGTGATGAAGCGCTGTACCGGCAATCTGGCAGCCGAGACGGCCAGCCTTCGCATGAAGTCCGGACAGGGCGTCGGCGGCCGCGTCCTCGAAACACGCAAGCCATGCTCGATAGAAGACTACGTTCAAAGCGAGATCATCAGCCGTGACTTCATGAGCCTAGCGCGGGCCGAACGCGTCCGTTCCGCTCTAGCGGTACCGCTTATGTCCCAGGAACAGGTGATTGGCGTCCTCGAGGTTTGGCGGCGCAAGCCGTCGACGTTTACACCTCAACACATGGCGGAACTCGCTACACTCGCCAATCTAGCGTCTCTTGCGATCGAGAACGCTGCCCTGCTTGACGCGCGCGAATTGGCCGCTCAGAAGCTGGAAGACGCCCATACCAAACTCCAGCAGCGGTATAACGTCATCCGCAATTCCGCAGCTCTGCAGGAAAGCCTTATCTCCACCCTTCTAGATGGCGGCGGGCTGTCCGAAATTGCGCAATGCGCACACCAACATCTTCGAACTGCTGTTATTGTTCTGGACAAACACTTGGATGTGCAGGCTTGCCATCCCAGAACGGCAGCCACAGACGGAGTTCTCCACACCATTCGGATCGGGATTTCGCAAAATCGGGGTTCTGAAACCCGATATAGAACGATATCTGCCGGGAAACTGCGCTTCGCCTTTCAGAGCATAACGGCAGGATCGGAACAGCTGGGCTGGGCGATCATGCTCGATCCGGAAATCGAGAACGAGAGCGCACAGCTCGCTATTACAGAACTGTGCGTTACCGCCGCGCTTCATCAAACCAAGGAAAGAGCGGCGGCACGTGCACTTAGCGACAAGCTTGCGACGTTGACTTGGGATCTCTTGGAAGGAGCCGACCACCTTCGGCAGCTGGCTCTTCAACGGGCCATAGAACTGGATGCTGAAATTCCCGCTGAATATTGTGTAGCCGTCTGTCGTATCGACGGTCTCGACAAACCTGACAACTCAAATGTCCTAACCGGCGGAGAGATCGAAAGCCGCCGCCGCTCCGTCGCCGAAGCGCCAAATCACCTACCGATGCGCAACATCGCTAAGCTGTCGGGATTGCGCGGAAACGAACTCGCTATCGTTATTTCGACTTGCGACGGCGCGCGGCCTAGAGATTTCGTCCAGAGCCTCGTGGCCGAAATCATGCGACGTGTTCCCGGCTCGCTCGTGTACGTGGGTTTAAGCCGACCTTGCTCCGATCCGATGCTCATGCCTGCAGCATGGAAGGATTCTCATATTGCGTTGGATGTCGCTCGTCAGAGTCGGAGGACCAGCGTTGTCGGTTTCGATGAAGTCGGAGTCGCCGGGCTTCTAATGGGCATCCGTGACGGCACCGACTTTCGCGAGTTCGCAAAAGAGACTTTGGGAAAACTCTTGGAGGAGAGGAGTCCACAACGCGAAATCCTTTTGCAGACTTTGCGGGCTTTCTTTTCGTGCAATTGTTCCCAGCAAGCTGCGGCAAAAGAACTTCGCACCCACCAGAAAACCGTCGCTTACCGGCTCGACAAGATCGAGCGAATGACGGGCCTTCGGCTTGCCGCAAACGAGCAGCGCGTTCTTCTCTATCTTGCTCTGCAAATGAACGATCTGATCGCGTAGTCCGGACAGATCTTCAGCATACACATCCGATACCCGGCGCGCCGGCAATGACCGGCGGATCCGCAGAGAGATCGTGCGCGCGACGCTTCCTGTTCCCGGCATGCGCATGTTTTATCACGTTCAATCGCAATAAGATCTACCGCCACTCTCAGAATGCGCTCCACTTTGTCCATTGTGTTGAAATGGGCGGTTCACCCGCGCCACTCCGCGCAAACAGTGAGCCCCTTCGGCAACTAAAAGCCGGCCTCTACTCTGCCTAGGGCTTCCGAGTGCGCAGGCCCTTGCCGTTTCGGCTTCATCGCTAGAACTTACTGGTGCGTAAAGCGCGCAAGGCGCCAAATCCTCACGCATAGATTACAAGTGCAGCCCGCGCGCCGGCTACCCAAGCGCAAATCCGCATGCCATGTGACACAGCAAGCCTGTTGTTGACTTGACCAACGCGCGCGCTCGCCTTCTGCGATCAGATGCGCGCAGAATGGAGAAGGTCTTGATAACGTCGAATTATCGGAGCACTGCTGATTTTTGCGAGCATTGTGGCACTGATTGCCGCATACAGATTTCTGACGCGTAACACCGCCCGCGGATTGCGTGCGACGTCCGCTTTTCTCCCGATAGCGACCAAAAAGCGGACATTGCGCACCTCGCATTTGGGCCGAAGGCGGGAAGTGATCCCAACTCGCGGCGCCGCGAAACGGCGATCGTGTGACACATCGAGAATGGCTCAGTTAAGCCACTTCCCTGCTTGAGGGGAGTGGCCGCGGCGCCGGTCCCTCCCCATTTTGGCTGCAGGGGACGAGCACGTCCTCTGCCATCGGAGACGGGCAATGACCATAAGAACCTTTTGCACACTTGCCGCCGCCATCTTTGCCCTAATCGCACTTCTACAGTTGATCCGTATTGTGATGGGGTGGTCCGTCACCTTGAATGGCGTCGATGTGCCGTTCTGGGCGAGCTGGATTACCGTCATCGTGGCGGGCGCCTTGAGCTTCGTCGGCTTCCGCGCAGCCGTGCGCAGCTAAAGGCTGGCAGAGCCCGAGCCACTTCCCTACACGCGGGCGTCGAGCCGTCGTGCTCTACCGCGACGGCGGTTTAGTGTGATATGTTTTTGTGCCGACGCGTGTCGATCTCGACCGCCAGCTTCGGCTGCGCAAGCTTCTTGGGAAAGCCCCACAGCTGACCGCCGGTCACTCGTTTAATCCGGGTGATCGGCGGTGAGCGTTGGTAGTCAGCCAGAGGCCCCGACCGGATTGTTTGCCCTCACCCAACGGCAGCCGGCCAGTAACTGATAAGATTTCAACGAAATCCTTATCAGTCCACCGACTGACTCCGTTTCGTATGAAACCTTATCAGTTCGCGAACTGACTCCGTTTCGCATGTTAGCTTCGCAATTGGACTGCCAGATCTTCGAGACAGTGCTTCAGCAGGATTCATTGAACCATTCTCGCTGGAGGGAGAGAATCTGTAGAAAAACTTGCTCGACCCGCTGCATCTCAGGTTGTCTCGGTAGAGAGATCGCGCTGGACTTCTTCGGTCATCCCCGGCACGTTGAGCCGGAGCGGGATCGAGCCGAAAGGCGACCTCGGCATAAGTGGTTTAGGCTCAATGCCGAGGCGAGGTGCTCGGCGGTAATGGGCGCGCCAAACGAATCGAGTCTAACGACCACTGCTTACACCATTGCCGTGGCACCGCTGAGGGGTTTGGCCCCGCAAAATTCCACGGCCGACCTATGGAGTACTGCGAGACGTCGAACTCGAACGAGTGCCTCCAAGTGGCGGATCCCGAGGGTGCCCCGCCAAAACCCAGACCAGTGCGACGATCGTCACTATCGCGGCGAGCACCGCGAGCGAATGGCGCACGAACTTCGAGGCTGCGATCGCCATCACCAACAGTAAGATAAAGGCCGTCCAGGTCATGCCACTTGGTTTATTGGCGCTATAGGTGCTTTCGCGAGCGCGACTTTTTCAACACAATCACTTCAAAACCAGACAGCGAAGCCATCTGGTTGCAGGTCAGCGAACCAGAAGCCGACATGGCGACCAAGCTATTCAACCACCTCGTCGACGCGAGCGATCAAGTTTGCCGGTAATTCAGAGTTTATCGATTTCGCTGTCTTCAAGTTGAACATCAGCTGTGGGACCTTGGGCCCCTTAACTCAATGGCCGCGGTCGGCGGGCTACGCCGGTGGGACAATCGAGGGCCCTGCGATCCCAATGCCCGAGGTCGGCTGCGGCCAGATATGTGCTCTCCAGGAAGGCCATCAGTGCTACCTCCGGGTCAGCTGATTGTCTCACCACATCGTAAGGCAGGAGAAATTCCCCGAGCTTCCGGTCGAAGTAGGCTCCATCGGGCATCACTTTCGCGTCCGCAAGATCTGCAGGAGCGGGATAGGCATAGGAGTAAAAGGCCGCAAAGTCCGTGCCGCCGCCGCCCGGCCAAAAACCTGCCGACGAGACTTCATGACTGTATGCCTCGCGGGTCACCTCGTCCGGCAAAGAAGGAATGCCACCCGGATGGAGGGGCGCGGGGCGTCCGGAGAAGCGCGTGACCGCTAGATCAAAGCTGCCCCAAAAGAGATGAACGGGACTAGCCTTTCCGATGAAACCGGTTCGAAATCGGGTGAATACATTGTTGGCGAGCACGAGCGCCTCGAAGAACCTTGTCACGGCTGCAGCATCGTAGGGCCTCGTTTGCCGATCATCGCGAAATGAGATGGGGGCTGGCACCTCGCTGGGTCGGTCGTGAAGCTCCGGCGTGCCCCCAATACGCCGAACGAGTTCGAGAAAATATGCATAGAAGTCAGCCACAGACATCGGTCCTAACGGAAGCTCAGTCGCGCGCCCGTCTGCTGCTTCTCCGATGACGGCATGTTTCCGGAGATCGAGGGTGATCTCAATGCCAGCCCCGTCCGGTACCAACGAAGTCGTCAACCCACGTGCGTTAACGTAGAGGGTCGCGTGCCAGGAATGGTTGAGCCAAGGCGTTCGTGCAAGTCGGTACTTACCCACAACCTGCGAATACATATGGAGCGCGGAACATGTCTCGCGCCAGTTCTCGAACGGGATGTCTGGCCAATTTGCGTTCACAGTGCTTCCTCCAACTAAGCTTCATCCGGGTGGTCACAGCACGGAGATGATGTTAGGCGAGGTCCATTCGGCGCTCAAAGCTAGACGATGAAACGCGAGTAGATCTAGTCTGCCATTGTGACGCCATAATGCGCAACTTCGCACCGAAGACAGAGCCTGGTTTTGGGCCTACCCGACGTGCTCAGCATATCCATCGGACCGAGAGCGGGCGCTTGTGGCGCAAAGCGGTCATTCGCCAAAGTCCCATTGTCGGCTTTGGACTTGGGACGCGCCTAGTCGTCGGGCGCGTCCCTAGCCATAGCGCACTGCCAGGCTTGGAACTAACGGGTTGGCGCGAGCCTATTCCGGTTTGTCACTAGATCAAGACGCGGCGACGGGCGAGTATTGCTAACTGTATACGCAAGGCGCACCCCCACCGGCGGCAACCGTCTTTCTCGAGCATCCAATGGTTGGATTCACACGGCCGCCTGCCACGCGGGGATCATCCAGGCGACAACCTGTTTTGACCGGGCTCTGTCGCAAAGATGCAAGTGGCTGACGCTGGCGGCGACCATAGTCGGGTCGAGCATGGCGTTCCTCGACGGGTCGGTAGTGAACATCGCGCTACCCGCAATCCAACAGGCGTTACATTCGGATGCGGCAGCAACACAGTGGATCGTCAACGCCTATATGCTGTTGCTGGGTGCGCTCGTGCTGATCGGTGGCTCCGCCGCCGACCTCTATGGTCGACGCCGGATTTTTGTTCTGGGCGTTACGGTCTTCACCGCTGCCTCCGTCGCCTGCGGGCTCTCGCCAAACATTGCGGCCCTCACCGTCAGCCGCGCGGTTCAAGGGTTTGGCGCCGCCCTGTTAACGCCGGCCAGTCTGGCAATGTTAGGAGCGAGCTTCGACGAGCACGAGCGGAGCCAGGCAATCGGGATATGGGCAGGCGCAGGTGCACTGATGTTGGCAGCAGGCCCGCCGCTGGGTGGCTGGCTGGTCGATCAGGTCTCATGGCGGGCGATCTTCCTGCTAAACGTCCCGCTCGCGATTGCCGCGGCCGGACTTGCGCTTCGCTTCGCCAGCGAGAGCAGCGATCCGCACGCGAAGCAACTCGACTGGAGCGGCGCCGTCACAGTCGCGATTGGCCTCGCTACGATCACGTTGGGTCTCAGTGCCATTCCGACGGCGGGATTTCGCGACAAAACAGTGCTGGCCGCCCTCGGAATGGGAACTGCATTCCTTGCTTTATTCGTCGCGATCGAAGCCCGACTCCATGAATGGGCGATGATGCCGCTGTCGCTCTACCGATCACGGAACTTTTCCGCAACGAATGCGCTGACGCTGTTACTCTACTTCGCGCTCGGTGGCGCTCTCTATTATCTACCGTTCGGCTTGATCCGGCTCGGCGGCTACTCCGCGACACAAGCTGGAGCGGCATTGCTGCCTTTTGCCCTGATCATGAGTTTCGGCGCATCCTTCGCAGGCACTCTGACCGACCGTCTGGGGCCGCGGTCGCTGCTCACGATGGGGCCCATCATCGCGGCCTGCGGCTTGGCGATGCTTGCCGTTGTCGATCTCAGGCAACCTTTTTGGGTCGGAGTGTTTCCGTCGATCTTCCTGCTGGGCACCGGCATGTCGATCACGGTTCCGCCGCTAACATCAACAGTGATGGCTGCCGCCGGCAACGTCCACGCCGGTATTGCTTCCGGCGTCAACAACGCGGTCGCGCGAATAGCCGGCCTGCTCGCGGTCGCAGCGCTCGGGGCAACGTTGTTTGCAAGCTTTTCATATCATCTTGTCGGACCAACGCCCCCGCAAGCGAACGAAGCCCTGAATGCCGTTATGTCCGGACAGTCCGGCATTCATGAAGAGGTGGTTGCCGCATTTGAACGCGCGCTGCGCACGATCATGCTTGTGACCGCGAGTTGCAGCGCACTTGCCGGCCTCGTTGGCTGGCTGTGGACCGAGCCGAACGGGACCGCCACTTCAGGAATAGCCCGGCAACATTCATAAGGATGCCGATCGTCGGGACGTTCCATACGAGCGAACGAGCTAACGGCAAGTCCGCCATATGAAGGATTGCATGGACGACGCGCCCCCGGCGCGTGCACATCCGGGTGGTTTGCCCGACAGGCAAGGTTCGCAGAGTGGCTTGGGGCGCGTACTCATAAAAGGCCCTTACCGGACGCTCGATAAGGCGGTGTCCGCTTTGCCACCAAAATCGGCATTGGCGGAGGACGAAGGCACGTCAGCGCAGGGCCAAATCCCGACTCATGCACCGCAGCAAAGTGTGATTTGCTTACCTCTCGATGGTTGTGGAAACCTAACCGGGTCCGCGCCCGCGCTTTACAGCGGGCAAGGTTTGCCCGCTCTGCTGACGCGGCGAGATCGGGCCTGACCTGTTCCAGGCGGCGTGCCGCATAGGCCTTGAGGGACATGCGTCAATCAACGCTGATGCGGGTCAAAAGGGAGCTGCGGCTAAACATGCATGCGATGAAAGCGATCGCCATTATAGTGGTCCTGCTCCTGGTCGTGGTGAACGCTCTGGAATTGCTGCCGGCAGCTAGCGCATTCCAAATGTATCTATCGGGTGGGGCGGTGGCGCTGAGCCTTGTCGCGCTGATAGCGATCATGGTCTGGCGCGGCCCGTCACGGGATAGCCGAAGTGCTGGCGCTGAGGCGGCCCGACCGATGCCTGTTACGACTCGCGCAAACCGGGCAGACGCCGAGATCGTTAGCTTTTTGGCGATGCTGCAGGCAAGGGGCCGGCTGGTCGATTTCCTGATGGAGGACATCAACGCGCATGATGACGCACAGGTTGGGGCAGCCGCGCGCGTGGTCCATGCCGGATGCAAGACCGCCCTGCTGGAGCACTTCCGAATCTCCCCCGTGCGCGCAGAGAGCGAGGGATCGACGGTGCAGGTCGCCGCTGGCTATTCGCCGGACGAGTACCGACTGCTGGGCAAGATCAGCGGCCCGGCGCCGTTCTCGGGAGTGCTTGTCCACCACGGCTGGAAAACGGATGCGGTGAATCTACCGCGCGTTTTGTGGAGTTCGACCGATCGACTTCCAGCAATCGCTCCGGCGGAGGTGGAACTGAGATAAGCGGGCTCGCAGCGGCCGGCTGCCGGGCGCCGAGTCGGATCACGTACAACCGGTGCTTTCCATCACGCGCGGCTATTGACGCGAATTGACAGCACGACAACCAGGACACCCCCTTCATGAGCGCTCGTTTCAGTCTTGCTATCGACCTCGGCACGAGCAACAGCGCAATCGCGATCGCCGATCTCGAGAGTGGTGAGACCAGGATTATCGAAATCGCGCAGACCGTAGGGCCGAATCAAATCGGCGAGATGCTTACACTGCCGTCCGCCGTTTATATTCCGCACTCCGAGGAGTTCCCGGAGAGTTCTTTTCCTCTGCCCTGGAATGATGCCGGGGAGCGCGTGATCATTGGCCAGTTCGCGCGCGAGCGGGGGGCGCTCGTGCCTGATCGCGTTGTGACCTCCGCCAAATCCTGGCTGTCCAACCCGCATATCGACCCGAAGCAGCAGATTCTGCCCTGGCGATCCGACATCGCGGAAGAGAAGCTCTCGCCACTCGAATGCTCGCGCCATTACCTCCAACATCTCAGGGAGGCGGTCCTACATACCGAGCGGGCGCAGGGCCGGGATTGGGACCTCGCGGAAGGCGAGATCGTTGTAACCGTTCCTGCCTCGTTCGATGAGGTCGCAAGAAGCCTCACTGCCGAGGCTGCCAAGGCTGCGGGCCTTGAGGACGTCACATTGCTGGAGGAGCCGCAGGCTGCATTCTACGCCTGGATGGCGCAGACGGGCAGAGATTGGCGAAAACTGATTGCTGATGGCGACATCGTGCTGGTCTGCGATGTGGGTGGTGGGACAGCGGATTTTAGCTTGATCGCGGTCACAGATGTCGAAGGGCGGCTGGAGCTTGAGCGTGTCAGCGTCGGCGAGCACATTCTGCTAGGTGGCGACAATATGGATTTGGCGCTCGCGTATGCGCTGAACGCTAAGCTTGAGGCCGCGGGCAAACGGCTGGATTCCTGGCAGCTCCTGGCGCTCGTGCATGCCGCCTCCAAAGCCAAGATCGTGCTGTTTGATGATGCCGGGCTGGCGCAGGCGCCGATCGCGGTCCCGTCGCGCGGCTCCAGCCTGCTTGCCAAAACTGTCTCAACGACTCTCGATCGCGAGACACTGGAGCAGGTTGTCGTCGACGGTTTTTTCGCTAGAACCAGTGTCGACGACCTGCCGCGCGAGAGCCGCATGACAGGGCTGCAGGAATTCGGTTTGCCCTATGCTTCCGACCCCGTCGTCAGCAAGCATATCGCCCAGTTTCTCGCTCGGAGTCTGCAGAACGTGAAGGCAAGCGAAAAGCTTGCCGCTCTGGTGGAGGTTTCGGCTGGCGCGCAGGTGCTGATGCCGACCGCGGTCTTGTTCAATGGGGGCGTTTTCAAGGCCGCGCCAATCCGTACCCGGGTGCTTGAGCTGCTGGCGTCCTGGAATGGGGGCCGGCCAGTCCGCGAATTGGAGGGTTTCGAACCAGACCTCGCCGTCGCACGCGGCGGCGCGATCTACGGACGCCACCGCGCCACTGGCAAGGGCGTGCGCATTAAGGCCGGCGCGGCGCGTTCCTATTACATCGGCCTGGAAACGTCGATGCCCGCCGTTCCGGGCTACAAGCCGCCGCTGAAGGCATTGTGTGTTGTCCCGCAGGGGATGCAGGAAGGCACGGAACTGCTGATCGAAGGACGCGAGTTCGGCCTTGTCACCGGCCGCACGGCGGAGTTTCGGTTTTTCTCCTCCTCGGTACGAAGCGGCGATACGCCGGGACAGATACTCCCCGACGCCGAGCGTGACCTTGATGACGCTGGCCTACTCGAAGTCGCGATCCCGCCCCTGGACGTCCCGATGGGGCAGGTGGTGCCGGTCCGCGTCAGTCCCGTCGTCACCGAACTTGGTATCCTTGAGCTTTGGATGAGGCACACGAACTCCGATCGCCGATGGAAGGTTGAGTTCCAGGTCCGCACGGAATAGGGGCCGAACCGCCTCTGGAGGTAATTCTTGACGAAAGACCGCGCCCGCTTCGCCATCGGTATTGATCTCGGCACGACCAACTCCGCACTCGCATTCGCGCCGCTGGTCGGCGAGGGGACGCCAGAAGTCCTTCTCGTCCCGCAATGGGAAGGCCTGGCGAGTCTGACCGGGAAGCCAACGCTACCTTCTTTCCTGTACCTGCCAGAGGAAGCGGTCGCAGCACATTTCCGCGGTGAGGAGGTCGGAGCCGGACAATGGATCGTCGGCCTTTTTGCACGCATAAAGGCAAGCGAAGCGCCCGGACGGGTCGTCCATTCCGCGAAGTCGTGGCTTTGTCATCACGCCGCCGACCGGTTGGCACCCTTTCTGCCATGGGGATCAACGGTTCTGGCACGTGAGCAGAAAATCTCGCCGGTACGGGCCTCGGCACTGATTCTGAACTATCTGCGGGGGATCTGGAACAGCCGGTTTGCCCAGGCCGGCTTTGCGTTCGATGATCAAGACATCACGGTTACCGTCCCGGCTTCCTTCGATGCGGCGGCGCAGCGACTGACGATTACCGCCGCAGAGGAAGCGGGCTTCCCCGGTGATGTGCGACTGCTCGAAGAGCCACAGGCTGCGTTCTATTGCTGGCTGGAAAGCCACGACCCAGCGCTCGAATTATGGCAGCGGCCCGACAACGGCGATGCCGGGCTGCGACACGTGTTGGTTATCGATATCGGCGGCGGAACGTCGGATTTCAGCATTTTTGAAGTTCGCGTGAACGAGCAAACGCCGGACCCTGACATCAGGCGTGTCGCGGTGAGCGAGCATACGCTGCTCGGCGGCGACAATATCGACCTTGCCGTCGCCCATTTCCTGGAGCCGCGGCTTGCTGAGGCGGGCGGCCGGCTTTCCGGCCCGCAATGGGATCAGCTCGTCGCCGCCTGCCGTCATCTGAAAGAGCTCGCGCTCGCCGCTACAGGACCGCCGGATGAGCGGTTCGTTGTTGCACTGGCCGGTCGCGGGTCGGGGATGGTCGGCGGCTCGCAGACAGCGACGGTGATGCGGGCGGAAATCGAGAGCCTATTGCTGGACGGATTTTTTCCCTTCTGCGACGCGGCGGCGCGGCCGTACCGGACACACGCGGCACTGAGGGAATGGGGGCTTCCTTATCCTCCCGACAGCGCGATAACCCGACACCTTGCCGAATTCCTCAACGATCGCCCGCGCATTGATGCCGTCCTGTTCAACGGCGGATCCGTCCGACCGCCGCTCCTGCGACAAAGACTCCGCGAGCAGATCAGAGGTTGGCAGGACGGCTTCGTACCCCTGGTTCTGGAGAACGAGGAGCCGGATCTGGCGGTGGCGCGCGGAGCCGCGCGATTTGGTGCCCTTCTCCACCACCGTTCGGGTCGCATCGCCGCTGGGGCCGCCGCTGCGATCTTTCTCGAAGTGGAGGGGATACAGGCAACGGATCGCCAGACTGTGCGCCCGCCCCTCGTGTGCGTTCTTCCTCAGGGTGCAGCGCCGTCGCAGCTTTTTGAGATCACTGATCTTGGGCTTAAGCTCCGCACCGATCAGCTGGTGCGCTTCCAGGCTTATTCCTCAACGCGGAAGAGCGTCAGCCGGGCCGGAGACATCGTTTCCTGGTCCGAAGGCGAATTTCACGCGTTGCCCCCGCTCCAGACCATCGTCAGGACGGCTGAGCTATCCGGTCCGGAAGCGGGCGGGATGTTGTCCGTCGGTCTGACGGCGCGGATGAACGCACTGGGGTTGCTCCACATCTCGTGCGTCAGCGCCGATCCCGCCGTCCAGCAGTCCTGGCCGCTGGAATTCAACATGCGCGAGCACGTCCAAGGCGTCGCGGGCGCGCCCGGTGCGGGGCGGGCGCGGGAGGCAAACGCTCCGATTGAACCGAACGCGTCAGCGGACGCGCTGGAAACGGCACGCAGGCAGATCGGGATCGTGTTCACCCAGCCTGCCAGTAACAACAAAAGGAACAAGATTACTGCTGCCACGATCCTCAAGGGTATGGAGCGCATCCTCGCATCTGCCAGAGGTGAATGGAACGGGCCCCTGCTGCGCGCCCTTTGGCCGGCGCTTGAGGAGCGGCGGGACGACAGACGACGTTCCGCGGACCACGAAGAGGCTTGGCTCATCATGGCTGGATTCCTGCTGCGCCCGGGCTTCGGCGTTGTCCGGGACGACCTTCGTATCGATGCCCTGTGGCGGGTGCACGATGATGGCCCGTGTTTTCCTGGTCGGCGCATCAAGAGCCAAGAATACATCCTCTGGCGCCGGGTGGCGGGCGGGCTCACGCGCGAACGCCAGACCAGGCTTATGGCCGGAGAGATCGAGAGGATCCGCAGCGGCAGGGCGCCCGACGAACTCGTGCGTCTGGCTGGATCCCTGGAACTGATCCATCACGACACCAAGGCGGAACTGGTGCGTTGCCTCTGCGACATCGCGGTGACGCTTGTACGGGCTAAGCGGCACTGCGCTCCTTATCTTGCGGCGCTCGGGCTCCTGCTCAACCGCACTCCGCTCTACGCAGGGCCGGAGACTGTCGTCTCGCCCGATCTCGTCGAGCACGCGTATCAGGCTTTCCAGCGCTTCGATTGGACTACGCCGGAGTTGCTCGACCTGCAGATTCTGTTCCTCCGGGCCGCGCGCGTTGTCGACGATCGGAGTCTGGATCTACCCATGTCTTTGCGCGGCCTGATTGCAAGCAAACTGGAGAAATCCGGCGTTCCTGCGCTGCAGACCGCAAAAATCAAAGGTTTCGTTCCGATCGGACGATCCGATCGGGCCAGTCTATACGACGATTCACTCCCCCCTGGTCTGATCCTGATCGAATAGACACTTAGAACAGGAGTCGCGGCACAAGTCGGTCATCCCTATCAACGCTCTTATTAAGAACGAACTAGGGCCGCGATCCGCAAGCCATCGGCGTTGTGAACCGAATGGGCGTGGTGATCATAGACCCGTTCGCCGGCCGAGACATTTCGAAAAGACAGATCGAGATCTATTGTCAAGCCGCGTCCTCAGACCTTGACTGCCTTCGATCGATTTTCGATCAGGGCGTAGGTTGAACCCCTCGGATGAAACGCCGGTCTCAGCGTCCCGAGCGCTTCAGCCCAACCTCAATCCATCCCATGAACTCCCGGTGCATACGCCGTTGCGATCGCCCCCTACGGCGCTATTGGTCGCAAGGCCCGCAGATCCATATGCCGATTCACGTCCTTGTAGAGGAGATAGCGGAATCGTCCGGGGCCACCGGCGTAGCACGCCTGGGGACAAAAAGCACGGAGCCACATGTAGTCTCCGGCTTCGACCTCGACCCAGTCCTGGTTGAGCCGATAGACCGCCTTGCCTTCGAGAACATAGAGCCCGTGCTCCATAACATGCGTCTCTTCAAATGGGATCGACGCGCCAGGCTCGAAAGTGACGATGGTGATGTGCATGTCATGCCTGACATCCGAAGGCTCGACGAAGCGCGTAGTCGCCCACCGCCCTTCCGTGTCCGGCATGGGCGTTGGCGCGATCGAGCTTTCGTTGGTGACGATCGCCTCCGGCGCCGCGAGGCCTGGCACGCTCTGATATAGCTTCCGGATCCAGTGAAATTGCACCGAATTGGAGCTACGATTCTTCACGCTCCAGCGGCACTTGGGAGGAAGATATACAAAGCCTCCGGGCTCCAAAGCATGCTCTGCCCCGTCGAGTGTCAAAGTCAACTTGCCTCCAACGACGAACAGCGCGCCTTCCGCTTCCTTATCTGGCTCCGGACGTTCACTTCCTCCACCCGACGCTACATCGATCAAGTAGTGGGAGAAGGTTTCTGCAAAACCGGACAAAGGCCGAGCCAGCACCCAAACGCGGGCATTATCCCAGTAAGGAAGGTAGCTGGCGACGATGTCGCGTATTACGCCTTTGGGTATCACCGCATAGGCGTCCGTAAACACCGCGCGACCGGTCAAAAGCTTGGTCTGGGCTGGATGTCCTCCTGCTTGCACGTGATAGATTTGAGACCGCATTCTTATGCCTCTTAAAGATGATTGGTGCGGACGTTCGCCGAGGTCTTAGCCCTGCTTCGTCGTGTTGCCCAAACGTGTTTACGCTGCTCTATCGGGCACGACACGCAGCCAGCTTGCTTCTTCAAGCCACATTTCTTCGAGGTTAGCCTCCGGCCCCTTTCTATCGACAACAACGAACGGGCTGGCGTCCCGGGCGACCAGCAGAGGATGGTGCCAGCAGTTGCGCGCGTAGTTCACGCCCTGCCGTCCCGACGCAACAAACGCCCGATAGCTCGAAAGATCGTGCGGATCTGTGCACACGACCACGAACCAAGGCATATCGTTCAATGGGATGAACAACTGGCTGCCGAGGGGATGACGCTCCATGAGCCTGATGACGATCGGAGTTGGTCTTGTTGCACCGATGAACAGGCTTACGTTGACGTCCCCGCCTTCCGAGGCAACGTCAATCCTGGCCAGATCGTCGTAGCGCCGGGCAAATCCCTCGTTGATCAGCTTCGGTGTCACGTCGTCTGTCTCGATGACTTCACCGAAGGGCGCAAATTCTGCCTTTGTCAGCGCCACGACCGGAAGAGTTAACATCGTTCGACTCCGGTGACTACGTTATGGCAATTCGCTTGCGCCATTGCCGAACACCTCGGCAACAAGAGCGGGGCCCATGCGCCCGCGCACGTAGCCACCCTCGGGTGGATGATGGCGGATCCAATGGCGCGCAATGTCGAGCCGCGTCGCCACCCAGACATCGGTGTGGCCCTGCACATAGTCCAGAAAACGCGCAAGCGCCGCGGCGCGGCCGGGTCGGCCGACCAGGCGACAGTGCAGCCCCACCGACATCATGCCGGCATCGCCTGCACCGCCTTCGGCGTAGAGCACGTCGAACGAATCCTTGAGGTAGCTGAAGAACTGATCGCCGCTGTTGAAACCCTGCGGCGTCGCAAAGCGCATGTCGTTGGCGTCTAACGTATACGGAACAATCAGTTGCTGACGACCTGCAATGAGTTGCCAATAGGGCAGCTCATCCGCGTAGGCATCGGCAAGATAAAGAAAGCCGCCTTCCAGCGCGCCAAGGGCCAGCGTGTTCACTGAGGTACGCCCCTGGTAGAGACCAAGCGGACGTACGCCAGCTACCGCCGTGTGAATCCGCACCGCCTCGTCGAGATCTGCACGTTCCGCTTCCAGCGTATGGTTGCGATAGTCGATCCATTTTAGGCCATGGCTAGCGATCTCCCAGCCGGCCTCGTTCATCGCCGCCACCGCCCGCGGATTGCGTGCCATGGCGGAGGCAACGCCATAGACCGTGACCGACATGTTACGTTCAGTGAACATCCGCCACAGCCGCCAAAATCCCACGCGTGAGCCGTATTCGTAGATCGACTCCATGTTGACGTGCCGTTGCCCTGGCCACGGCTGCGCGCCGACGATCTCCGAGAGAAAAGCTTCCGATGCAGCATCGCCATGCAGGACGCAGTTCTCACCGCCTTCCTCATAATTGATGACAAATTGCAGCGCGACGCGAGCCTCGCGAGGCCACGCTGGCTGAGGCCGGCTGCAGCCATAGCCGATGAGATCGCGCGGATAATCCTGCTCAATGTCAAACAAGCGGCTCAGCTCCCAACGTTGAACGAGACGCTTCATCCATGGCGCCCCTCGCGAGCATTGTATACTACAGCTGGCCTAAATTGTTCACAAAATTTATTTAGATTGTTGACAATCGTGAGGCGGACGCGTTTGATCAGCCCAAGACCTGCGACGGGGTGGTCCCGTAATGTCGGGCGTTGACTCATTCAGCGGAGGAGACGTGTGATGATCAGGAAGTATTCTGCTGTGCAATCGGCTCTGATTGGAGCCTCACTGCTGGGCTTGATGGCGACCGGCGCGCAGGCGGCAAACACCGAATTGAAGATCGGCTTCGTCGGCGTGACCAGCGGTCCCGCCGCGGCCTGGGGCACCTCGAACGTACGCTCGATGCAGACGCTTGCGGCGCAATGGAACGAGGCCGGTGGCGTCAAGATTGGCGATCGCACCTACGACATCAAGATCGTCACCTTCGATGACCAGAAAGATCCCAAGCGCGCCATTGCCGGCATGGAGAAGATGGCCCAGGAAGGCATCCACTATGTGGTGGGGCCGAATGTCGACGACGGCGCTGCCGCGGTACGCCCCGTCGCGGAAGCTAAGGGCATAATCTATTTCCCTTACGCCTTCCCGAAGGCGCTCTACACAAAGCCCGCCGCTAATGCGGTGCTCGGCATGGTCGCAAACTATCAATCGGGCCCGGCGATCTACAAATATCTGCACGACAAAAGGAACGTGAAGACGATCGCCTTCGTCGCAGCTAATGAATCCGATCCGCTCAGTCAACGCGACGGCGGCGTCGCGGCGGCCAACGCGCTTGGCCTCCAAGTGGTCGCCGACAAGGACACCTACCAGAACGACACACGCGACTTCACACCGGTGCTGACGCCGATCGTCAAGCTGAAGCCCGATCTCTTGGTGCTGTCCGGCGTCTCCCCGGCCAACGCGCCACTCTTGATCCGCGCCGCGCGCGAACTCGGCTATCAGGGCCTGCTCTCAACCGAAACTGCGCAGGATGCCAAGGTGCTCGAGGAAGGCGCGGGCGAACTTGCCAACGGCTTCATCTCGGTCGGCGGCGCTTCGACCCCAGAGATCCGCTCCAAGGCGATGGATGACTTCATCGCCCGCTATACGAAAATGTTCGGCGAATACAACGATGAGTCGAACACCAAGGTATACGCCCTCCAATACATCATCGATACTCTGAAGGCGAACCCCAAAGCGATCGACGATATCGCCGAGTACAAGAAAACCATTGACGGATTTTCGGCACCCAACCCCTACGTCAAGGGCGACAAGATGCTTCACTACGTCGGCACCACCTCTTTCGGCCAGAAGCGTCAACTCGCCGTGCCACTCGTCGTCACGGAATACAAGAACGGAAAGTTCGAAACGCTGTTCGTCGCCGACGTCGATTGACACCTCTGACCGGGTGCGGGCGACGGCAGCCTAAGGCTGGCGTCGTTCGCCCCTCCCCTTGCCGCGGCGGACGCGAGCCGCAGCGCGCAACGGATTGCGCGCGCTCCTCGAACGGGACTGCACATGACACAGGTCATCGTGAACGGCCTTTACCTCGGCGCACAATACGCCCTGATCGCGCTCGGCCTGACGCTGATCTTCGCGCTGATGAACGTGCTGAACTTTGCGCATGGCCAGATGTACGTGTTCGGCGGCTTCATCACCTATACGGTCTACGGCCAACTGCACCTGCCGTTCGTGGTGGCGCTTGCCTGTTCGGGCGTGACGCTGGCGATCATCGGCGCCCTGTTCGAGCGGTTTCTATTCCGCACCGTGATCCGGCGTAGCGTGCGCGACGAGAGCACTATGCTGCTCGCCGCCGGTACAGCCTTTTTCCTCGATGCAGTAATCCTGCTGCTGTTTGGCGAGAAACAGCGCGGCGTGCCGAAGATCGTCAACGGTGTGCTCAACGTCGACTGGCTGATCATCCCTTATGATAAGATCATCGTCGGCGTCATTGCTCTGGTGTTGATCGCGAGCTTTATGGCTTACATGCAGTTCAGCCGTCCCGGACGGGCGATGCGGGCGCTGGCCCAGGACCGCGTCGCGGCGCAGCTAATGGGCGTCAATGTCGATCGCTATTCCATGATCGGATTCGCGCTTGGCGCGATGCTGGCCGGCGTGGTCGGCGGCTTGCTGGTCGCTATTACCGGCGTCAACTCCGGCATCGGCGGGCCGATCTCGATCAAGGCCTTCCTGATGGTGATGATCGGCGGCGCCGGCGTGGTCGGCGGCGCCATCGCCGGCGGCTTCATTCTCGGCATGCTGGAGTCGGTGGGTCTGTCGGTACTGCATGCCTACGGCGACGTCACTTATCTGGTGATCTTCGCCGCCTTGATGGTGTTCCTGAGTATCCGTCCCAACGGGCTCATGGGCAAACCATGGGGCTGACAATGACGAGCACCGCATCCAAAGTCTCGGCCCTGGCGCTGTTTTTGGTCGTCGCCTTCGTCCTCGTGCCCTGGCTCATCGCGGTCAGTGGCCGCAGCGACCTCTATTATACCCTGACCTCTGTCGCGCTTCTGAGCATCGCCAGCGCAGGCGTGTGGCTAACCTTCTTCATCGGCCGCATCAACATCGGCCAGGGCGCCTATGCGCTGCTCGGCGGCTACGTTTCGGCGATCCTCGTCACGGCCGGTGGCGTCTCGTTCTGGCTTAGCTTACCGCTTGCCGGACTGCTTTGCGCTGGCATCAGCGTCCTGATCGGGTTGCCGATCCTGCGGCTGCGCGGCGTTTATTTCGCGATGGTGACGCTTGTCCTGACGGAGGTGGCGCGGCTCGCGGCGCTGGCCGTGCCGCTGACCAACGGCGCCAAAGGCATCACCGACATCCCGCCTCCAGGCGCAATCCGCCTGTTCGGCCTCACGCTACTGCCGGATTTTGCAACGCTGGCCAACCCGCGTCAGGCGTTCTATTTCGTAACGGTGGCGCTGATGGTACTGGTATTCGCAGGCGTCTATCGTCTGGTACATTCTCGCATCGGGCAACTCTGCCTGTCGCTTCAGCAAAATGAAGAGCTGGCCTCCTCAATCGGCGTCAACGTCGCCGCGTTGCGTATCATTGCCTATGCGATTTCCTCGTTCCTCGGCGGCATTGGCGGCGCTATGTTTGTCGCCATCGCGCAATCGATCTATCCGTCGAGCTTCGCCGTCGCCGACTCCGTAAATTTCATGCTGAACTGTTTCCTCGGCGGTTTGGGGTACGTGATGGGCCCCTTGGTCGGCACCTTCGTGTTGTATTTCGGTTGGGATTTCCTGTTCAGGACGGGTGAGTTCCAGTTGCTGATCTATTCCATGGTGCTGATCGCGCTGATGCTGGTGCTACCCAACGGCATTCTCAGCCTATTTGCGCCGCGGCGGAAGGAGAGCTGAGCCGTGGCCGAGTTGCTTGAGGTCAAATCTCTAACCAAACGCTTCGGCGGCCTCGTCGCCGTGAATGGAATCTCCTTCTCCGTGCGCGAGGGCGAGATCCTTTCGGTGATTGGGCCGAACGGCGCCGGCAAGTCGACCCTGTTCAAGCTGATCGCCTCGTTCATGCGACCGAGCGATGGCGAAGTGCTTTTGCGCGGCAACCGCATCTCCGGTCTGGCCCCTCACGTCGTGGCGCGTGCCGGCGTCGTACGCACCTTCCAGGAAACCACCATATTCAAGACTATGAGCGTGCGCGACAACGTCATCATCGCCCACCATTTGCGTTCGCGCGCCAGCTTGCTCGGGTTCTACACCGGTTCGACAAGCGCGCGCGCCGACGAGCGCGAGTTTGCCCGCTCTGCCGATGAGATCCTGGATTTTCTCGGTCTGCGCGCGATCGCGGGACAGTTAGCCAACACCCTGCCGCAAGGCCATCTACGTGCGCTAGGCATAGCCATCGGACTTGCCACTAACCCTAAAATCCTACTGCTCGACGAGCCCTTTGCCGGCATGAACCATGATGAAACGCGACGTGCAGTCCAGCTGGTGCGCGCGGTACGCGATCGCGACGTTACCATCCTCTTGGTGGAGCATGATATGCCCGCCGTCATGAAGATTTCCGACCGCATTGTCGTGCTGAATTTCGGCGAGAAGATCGCGGAAGGAACGCCAACGGAGATCCAGCAAAACCCGCGTGTGATCGAGGCCTATCTCGGCAGCGCCGACGAATCGATCGGGATGTAGTCGATGGAGCCGCTTCTCACCTTCTCCGGGGTCGAACTTTATTACGATCAGGTTTACGCCTTGCGAAACGTCTCGCTCGAGGTCAACGAGGGCGAGACCGTGGCGCTGATCGGCGCCAACGGCGCGGGAAAGACCTCGATTTTGCGAGCCATCACCGGCCTTCGCAAGATCCGCAAGGGCGAAATTCGGTTTCGCGGCCAACGCATCGATGGCCGCCCGCCCGACGAGCTAGTGAAGATGGGTATCGCGATGGTTCCGGAGGGCCGCCGATCGTTTCCGCTGATGTCAGTGAAGGACAATCTCCTGATGGGGGCTTTCACCCGCCACGACAAGGCCGAAGTCGCCAACACGCTCGAGGCGGTACTCACGCGCTTTCCGCGGCTACGCGAACGCTATAGCCAGGCGGCGGGAACTATGAGCGGCGGCGAGCAGCAGATGCTAGTAATCGGCCGCGCACTGATGAGCCGGCCGACGCTGCTGCTGCTCGACGAGCCCTCACTCGGCATTGCCCCGAAACTGGTGCAGGACATTGCGCGATCGATCGTCGCCATCAATCGCGACGAGCAGGTCAGCGTGCTGCTAGTCGAGCAGAATTCGCGCATCGCGCTCAAGATATCCGCCCGCGCCTATGCGCTCTCGACCGGAGCCGTCGCGCTCTCCGGGCCTTCGGCTGAGCTACTCAACGATGAACGCATCAAAACCCTCTATCTTGGCGGAGAATTGTGAGCCCAGGTAAACACTTATGCGCATTCTGGTCATCAATCCCAACACTACCGCATCAATGACGCAAAAGATCGGCGTGGCGGCGCAAGCGGCCGCCGCTTCCGGCACCGCGATCCAGGCTATCAATCCGACATACGGTCCGCCGAGCATCGAAGGTTACTATGACGAAGTATTCTCGATTCCAGGCCTGCTAGCGCAGATACACGCCGCGCCAGATGTGGATGCCTATGTAATCGCCTGTTTCGACGACACTGGGCTGGATGCGGCGCGCTGCCTCACCGCCGCACCGGTCATCGGCATCGGCGAGGCCGCTTTCCACATCGCCAGCCTGCTGGCAGGTCGTTTCAGCGTTGTGACGACGTTGTCGCGCTCGGTCTCAGCAATCGAGCACAACCTCACCAAATACGGCTTGGCCGGCCGCTGCGCGCGGGTACGAGCATCGGAAATACCAGTGCTCGATCTCGAGATTCCCGGCTCGGACGCACGCCAACGGATCTCGGCCGAGATCGCCAAGGCCGTGGTCGAGGACCGAGCCGAAGCGATCGTGCTGGGCTGCGCCGGCATGGCCGATCTCGCTGCCGAGCTATCGCGCGAGCACAGCCTTCCTGTCGTCGACGGCGTTGGCGCGGCGGTGAAACTCGCTGAAGGCCTGGTGAGCCTCGGCCACAAGACATCAAAGCGTGGCGGCTATGCCGCGCCGCGGGTCAAGCCTTATGATGGCCTGTTTGCCGCGTTCGCGCCGGAAGCTCCGCAGCCACAGCATGCGCCGGACATGACGTCCCGCCCGCTCGCCACTTCACCTGCAGGTAAGCACGCGATATGATGACGGTGAAAACGCGTGCACAAATCCAATCGCACCTTGCACCTCGCTATCTCCGTCCAGCTTCTGAGGCCATGCACACGACCGAAGACCGACAGACCTACTCCTTGAAACCAGCGGCGCGGTGGTCCGCGACCTACACCCGTCTGCGGGATGCGATCTTTGCCCATCGGCTGGCGCCCGGCACCAAGTTGCCCGAAGACGAACTGGCCTCGATCTACGCGGTGAGCCGTACTGTGATCCGGTCCGCGCTGCAGGCGCTCGCGCACGATCGCCTCGTGCGCCTGGAGCCGAACCGCGGCGCCTTCGTGGCACAACCCTCGCAGACCGAAGCCCGCGAGATCTTCGAAATGCGCATGCTGGTCGAGGCGCGCGCGGCAGCGCTTGCCGCCGCGCGCGCTACGGCCGACGACGTGGCGCGGCTGCGCGCCCATCTCGATCAGGAGCACGAAGCGGTGCGTGAAGGACGCGACAGTGACGCGCTGATGCTGTCAGCCAATTTTCATGTTGAGGTCTCGAAGATCGCGTCGCAGTCGATCCTGTGCGAGATCGTCGCCGACCTCGTCACGCGCTCATCGCTAATAATCGCATTGTACTGGATCCGGCGCGACACCATCTGTGCAAGCCATGCCCATCATCATCTGGTCGACGCCATCGCCCGCCACGACACCGACGTCGCAGCCGAGCTGATGACAAGTCATCTAGCCGATCTGCTGACAGGACTGGATCTGACGCCGCGACAGCGCGACGAAAAGAGCCTGACCGACATTCTGATTCAGGATGCTTAGCGTCCGTTCCACGTGGTCAATGGCTACGTCGGCAATTTGCAGCCGATGCCGGGCGTCTTTCCCGACTATCCGGCTCCCGTGATCCGCAACACGGTTGCCGGAAGCAGATGACGCTGATGCGCTGGGGCATGCCGCCGTCGCGGCACACTGGCGGCCCGCCGGTCACGATATCCGCGGCCTCGTTGCATCGCCTAGGCCGACCAATCTGTCCGGAAGCGTATCAGCTCGATCCCAATCCGGAACGCGGTGAAGCAGAAAGCGGCGAGCGTTGCAGAATTACAACCCGCGCGGCCCTTATAGATATTAGTCTGGTCCGTCTAGGACCGAAACTTATTTCATGTCTATTCCAATATAATCAGCGGGGGCGAAAGGTGTTTGATGTCTATCGCAATGATAAGCGCGAGTTGCTCGTTCTAAGCAAAGGCTCTGCGATACCGACGCTCAGCTCCAGACATAAGTGGCGGAAGAGCAGAAAATGAGTTTTCAGAGTTAGCGACGAGATCAGGTCGGCCGTTCAGGGACAAGGGTATTACGTCCGTAGTTTGCGGACTACCAGGAAGGGATGACCTAGGTCGAGTACGTCGGCGGGCCGCTGACCTACATGTGCAACCTCTACAGCATCACCACCAACCAAGCCGCCATCCTCGCGCTCTTCCGCGTGGTCAATCGCTACGTCGGCAACTTGCAGCCGATGCCCGGCGTCTTCCCGGACTACCCGGCCCCTGTGATCCGCAACAGGGAGGCTGGCACCGAGATGACGCTGATGCGCTGGGGCATGCCACCGCCGCCGCGCTCAGGCGGCCCTCCAGTCACCAACATCCGCAACACGTCATCTCCTCATTGGCGCGGCTGGTTGAAGCCAGAGAACCGCTGCCTCGTCCCCTTCGACAGCTTCGCCGAGTACGCGCCTGAGGCGAACCCTGAGACAAAGAAGAAGGATGTCGTCTGGTTTGCCTGAACGATGACCGACCGCTTACGGCCTTCGCAGGCATCTGGACTGAGTTCAAGGGACGAAATCCAAGCCGATCCCCGGGGCCGCACCTCGTGTATGGCTTCCTGACGACTACGCCAAATGCGGTGATTGAGCCGATCCATCCGAAGGCCATGCCGGTAATCCTGACGACTGATGAAGAGCGCGATGTCTGGATGCGCGCGCCGTGGGATGAGGCGAAGGCGCTGCAACGGTCGTTGCCGGATGAGACGCTCAGGATCGTGATGCGCGGGGCGGATAAGGAAGATCGGGCGGCGGCGTAGGCACGACTGAACGAGGTTGCCTACAGCATTGTTCGATGAACGCGAAAGCGGTCGCCCTGGGCTGATCGGCAACTCGATTCTGCTCGCCGACATCACCCGGCGGCCAATGCATTTCGAGTTACGCCGCCTATTAGCCACCAGACCGCATCAAAAACGGATCTACGGACAGAGCTAATCGGTCCGCCACTTGCGTGACGGCCGGCGTGGACTGCTTTCCGGGCGGCAGCGAGCCGAGAGTGGTCAGCCCGGTACAAGCGGCAAGAACAGCTATCGCAATCGCAGCGAGATATTCGGTCCTCATAGCGATAGTCCCCTTCATCGCCCCATGAATTAACCGGGCACTCTCAGAAACAGTTCCCGAGTACTGTTCGTGTATCAGTTGGCCCCGAGTGCATGGCTGCGATCGCTTAGCGGTCTAGCGGATGCGTCGACGCCGCATTCCGGGTTCCTCGTCCGAAGGAACATCGTGTCACGATCAGAGAGATCAAAGGAACGAAAAGCGCCTGCCAGGCTTTAGAAAAACATGAGACCGTCGCTCGCCGGTACTAACACGGCGCATGTCGCGGATAGCCAAAGGTCGTTGCCAGCGACCCGCTGCTCTGAATACAAGCGCTCGCGCAGATAGCCAAAAGCGGCGGTCTCCAGTTCCTCTGAAGGGCCAGCCTGCCCCGGTTGGGTGCGGGGGCGGAGGCGGTGCCGTTATTGCCAATCCAAAGGCTCCGCTATGCGCAACCGCATCGACATTGACTACGTGCACAGCCGGGCCATCGTTCGAGAGATCGGCGAGAGACTACGCGCGTCGCTGAAACCAGAGCCGAAATTGCCAGCGCGCCTCAAAACGCAGATCGACCGGCTCTGCGAATTGGAGCCCTCACCGTCAATCGCTCCGGAAGCGGAGCATTGGAAAACACCTCGCCGTTGAGCCGCCGCCTTTAAGGCAAAACTCAGGGGGCGCTCAGGTAATCAAGCGTGGAGCAGTGGGCGGCAAAAGCATTGGATCAAGATGCTATGGGGCGGGGCGGACGGCGAGGGTTTGTGGCACGCTCGGCGCTCTGTCCAAAGACACCAAAGGAGCGCCACATGTCGCAACCTTTTGAGGCGAGCAG
>NZ_AXAS01000066.1 GCF_000472925.1 Bradyrhizobium sp. Ec3.3 | reverse complement strand
CTCTCGGTGGCGCATCGAACTGGGGCGATCGAGACCAAAGATCTCGAGCGGGTCGTTGTGGACACCACCGTCCAGGAGAAGGCGATCGCGCATCCGAGCGATGCGCGGCTTATGCACCGGGCGATCGAGAAGCTGGTCGATTTGGCNAANCNCGAGAGNGTCGAACTGCGCCAGAGCTATCTGCGCGTGGCCAAGCGCGCCGCCATCATGGTGGGGCGGTACACGCATGCCCACCAGTTCAAGCGTGCCCGACGAGAGCTCAAATTCCTGCGCACCCGGCTTGGCCGCATCATCCGTGACATCAGACGCAAGATCGAGGGCGACCCTGCGCTTGAGGATCGCTTTGGTCCGCTGCTCGATCTCGCCNACCGGGTTCGCCATCAAGAGCAGCGTCAGCGCGGTCCCAAGGTCTACTCGTTGCACGCCCCCGAGGTGGAGTGCATCGGCAAAGGCAAGGCCCGGGCACCTTACGAGTTTGGTTGCAAAGTCTCNNTTGCCACGCCTGCCACCGCGCCCAAAGGCGGGCAGTTTGTGCTNCATGCCAAGGCCCTGCACGGCAATCCCTATGACGGCCACACGCTCGGTCCCGTCATCGCCGACCTCGAAAAGCTCACAGGTGTTGCAGCGCGCCGCATCCACGGCGACAAGGGCTACCGCGGCCACAACTATCCCGACCGGTTCAAGGTNTGGATCAGCGGCCAGGTTCGCCGTGTCACCAAAGCGATCCGTCGCGAGATGCGGCGTCGCGCCGCCGTCGAGCCTGTGATCGGCCATCTCAAGGACGACCACCGGATGCGCCGTAACCATCTCAAGGGCCGCGACGGCGACCGCATCAACGCCGTGCTCGCCGCCGCCGGCTACAACTTCAGCCTGCTCCGCCGCTGGCTCGCGGAACTTTTACGCGGCCTGTTATGGATACTCTGTCGCCACCTATCGCAACCACACCTTGCGTAAAACGGTGCTCAGAAACGTTCTTCACAAACGACCCCTTAGACTTGCCCGCCCGTTTGAGGACCGCAGCGATCGTGCTGTCGGGCAGCTGGCGTGCTGATCTTTACTGCTTCATGATGGCCACTCTGTTAGTGGATCACAAACTCGATCGCCTCGTCGCCGACGCGTACAATGATCTCGTGGACCAGGCAGTGTCTAAGGATTCCCCTTTGAGTTTTGGGAGGCGGCCTCGGGTGTGATGGATCGTTTGGTGTTGAGCGACGCGGCCTGGGAGCGAATGGTGCCGTTGATCATCGGTCGGCCTGACCAGAAGGGCTGGATCGGGCGAGACAACCGGATGTTCGTGGAAGGTGTGCTTTGGATCGTGCGCACGGGCTCTCCCTGGCGTGATCTTCCGGAGGTGTTCGGGGAATGGAAAAAGCGTGTTCCGGCGCTCCAGCCGATGGAGCAATGTTTGATGGCGGATCTTCGAGGCGATGTCCGATGACCCAGACTTCGAATATCTGATCGTCGATTCCACCATCGTCCGGGCGCATCAGCACGCCGCCGGGGCGAAAAAAGGGGTCTGAAGATCAGGCGCTTGGCCGCTCGCGCGGCGGTCTGAGCACCAAGATACATAAGGCCGTTCGCGGCCTGGGGTGTCCTGTCCGCTTCACGCTCACCGCAGGCCAGAGGGGGGATGCACCGCAAGCCGCCGCATTAATCGATGGATTGCCCGCCGAAGTCGTCATCGCCGATACAGCCTGTGACGCCGATCAATTTGCGCCAAGACATCGCCTCCAAAGAGGCGGTCGCCGTCATCCCCAAGAACCCATCACGCGCGCTCAAATATCCGCTCGTCAAAGATCTCTATCCCCAGCGCCATCTCGTGGAATGCTGCTTCTCCAAAAAATCGCCCGAACCTACCGCGCCATCGTCACTCTCGCTGCTATCGTGCTATGGCTGCGATAAGTGTCGACACGGCCTGTGTCAAATCCGCTTGCGGCGGCAGGCGTCCTCCCAGGACTGTTCCAAGCAGCGGAGGCAGTCGAAGGCCTCGACTAGAGGACTCTACAATGACCTGGCGGCCGCGTAGCGCGCGCTGCGGGAAGACATTTGCCGTTGCTTGCTCTTTGGGGAGATACAACGCATCCCATCTGCAGATTCAAACGGGGCTGCGTCACGTCATCGACGCAGTTCCAACGCTACTCATTGAAGTGGGTGAAATCGGCTCCGCTGAAACGGGCATCGCCACTTGCATTCTTCGGCGAATTCGCCCAATAAACCTTGTCGGCCGCAGCCAACCAAGATACGTTCATGTCGCGTTCAGATCGGGTTTCGAGAGTTGCACGATCACGCATTGCTAAAAATGCCCCGCAGGTAGAGCGTGGCTGCCGGCCAGGTCGACAAGGACATCCAGGTCGAAAACGTCGAGGCGGCGTCATCCTTTCGGCTTGGACAGTTGACTTCCCCACGCCATTGAGCTGATCACTTGCCAAGATGAACTTGCGGCGTGATGGTGCATCATTCGATGCGTTTTTGATCATTCGGGACGCGCGTGACGAGCCCTGCGTCCAATGCGATTCGAGCCGAGGACTCAAGCCGAGCAAAGGGAATATCGGCGCGGATTGCCATTTTCAGCAGGCTATGGTTCCCGTCGGCGAGATTGAGAAACCACAACAGATCCATCTGCGTGGCGCCGCCCACCTCTCGCTCTCCCGCAATCGCTCTGTAGAGACCGCGCCTTCCGAGCTGGGGCTCGCCTCGACCCTCGACGCGCTGATATGTGCAGTTCGCATCGAGCAAGTCTAGGAGCGTCTCTATCACCGAGTAAGACTGATCGAGGGCCTCTGCCTTCACGAAATCCAGGTTGTCTGCTGACGTATGGTATTCAGGGAACGTACCATGTACGCTGCGCATAAGGCAGCCTACCGGCAGATTAAAACCCGGCGAGCAAAACTGCCGCTCATCATATCCATAGGGATTGAACGGCATTATCTCGTGGCTGAAGCCAGAATGCCTCAGGACATGTGCTATGGCCTGATCGATCGCGGCACTCTTGCGGCTCCGCTTGTAGTGAAATCGCCCGCTATCACCCAAACATGTCAGCACGAGGCCATGTTTGACGTTAACTAATACCGGTTCATTGCGGGCGAGCCAGATGATGGCCCCGATCGTCGCCGGAAGAAACAGAAATCGATATCCTAGCCGCCGTTTTTGCCGCGCCTGCCGCACGGCCAGAGCAGTCATAAGCGCGATTCCCGAAAGATTGTCATTTGCGAGGCTGGGATGACAAACATGGCAGCTGAGCAAAACCTCGTCCCCTGCTTCGCCTGGAACGAAAAACTCGCCAAAAGTTAATGAACCAGGCGACAGATCGCTGTCGATTTCGACATGATAGACCTCATCGTTCATGCTCTGCCAAAGGTTATGAGGCAAGCAGAAGCCCCAATCGTCGGCGTAATAGCCAGTCCTGTACGGAATAAGGTCCGGCTGATCAGGCAAGGTGTGGATGTGCCGTTCTAGTTCGGCACGAGTGAATACTCCCCGCACCGGCTTGCTGTACGCCAGTACGTGAAGATTGCTGCTGGCGAAGTCGACCAGAACTCTGCCGTCCAATGTGGTGATTGATCCGCCGCGAATGTTCCATTCCATCGGCACATGCCAGTCCAAAACAGCAGTCCCACTTTTGATTTCATTGATCTCAAGACCAATGTGGCGCGCGACTATGCCGAGTGTCTTGCGAACTCCTGAGCCAGTCAGACTACGGTTAATCGGAAACAGTTCGGCGACGAGATCATAAAGATCGATCGCGGGTTTCCTCTCTGTTTCTTTCACGTCGAATTTCACTGCCATCTCTAGCCCAGTCCTCAGAGCCTGCCGTCTGCGAGCAACAGCCAAGCCTCATCCTTGGGCGATAACATAGTCACCGGCTCGGTCCATGTAATCACCAGAGTCTCTACCAATTCTTGGAGGAGATTGTGGGGCTCAGGTAAGTTAGAACTTTCTCTAGGCTGGGTTCCATTCAAACGTGCTTCCTCTATTAGGTGGCAGAAAGGGGCCTATGCCAAGAGATAACCACCTCGCCAACGGAAGGAGGTTGTCAGTGTTGGATCGGATTTTGCCGGGTCTATCCGCCGCAACCATAACAATCGCTTTCATTTGGCTGGTATACTTCGGGAGATACGGTCTAGATCTCGGGGACGACGGTTGCTGGCTCAACAACCCATTCGCCTACGGTATCAATATTCCACCGCTCCTTTTAGGTTTCATCTGTCACTGGCCATATCAGTGGGCGGATGGCGGCATCGCAGTGCTTGGCATAGCGAACGTCCCGCTCACTATAGCGCTGGGCTGGAGTTTCAGCTTCCTTGTGATCCGGCGGCTCTGGACGGGGTGCTGGGCGCATACGACGATGCTTTCGGCAGGAATCGCTAGCCGGGCGTTAGTTGCCTTTCAAACCGTGATACTGCCGAGCCACAACTACTACAAACTAAGGATCCAATCGGCCTTTACGGTGAAGATCGGGTTACTGTTAGCCGACTCGCAAGGGCTCGTGCGCCAGACCTTCAAAGTTGTACGGTCCGCCACGTTGGCGAAGCAATCCTGACATGAAGCAAGGCGACAACGCGCGCATTGCCAGAAATGGAGCCAATGGTGAAAGCTGTGATCCTTGCGGGTGGTCTCGGAACGCGACTCTCCGAGGAGACCCACCTTCGGCCCAAGCCCATGGTCGAGATCGGCGGCAAGCCGATTCTGTGGCACATCCTCAAAATCTACTCTCACTATGGCATCAACGATTTCGTTATCTGCTGCGGCTACAAGGGCTACCTGATCAAGGAATACATTGCCAACTATACCCTGCACATGTCGGATGTCACCCTCGACATGACAAATAATCGCTTGGAGGTTCATCAGCACCGCGCCGAACCTTGGAAGGTGACGCTGGTCGATACGGGCGAGAAGACCATGACAGGTGGTCGGCTCAAGCGAGTTGGCAAATACCTAACCGATAATGAGGCCTTCTGTTTCACGTATGGCGACGGTGTGGGAGACATAGACTTAGCCGCTTTGATCGCTTTCCACCACCGGCAGGGTACGCTTGCCACTCTGACCGCTACCTATGCCCCTGGCCGTTTCGGCGCTCTCGAATTTGGCGCAGATCAGCGCGTCGCCAGTTTCACGGAAAAACCTCGGGGGGATCGAGGGATGATCAATGGCGGCTTCTTCGTGCTCTCGCCGAAAGTGATTGATCTACTAGTAGATGACTCCACTGTTTGGGAGCGCGAACCGCTCGCGGCCTTGGCTGAGCAACAACAGCTTTCGGCCTACCAGCACCACGGCTTCTGGCAGCCCATGGATACTCTGCGCGACAAGACGTTCCTCGAAGCGCTCTGGGCTGATGGCAGCGCTCCTTGGAAGGTGTGGGACAAATGAGCGCGTTCTTAGGCAAGTGGTGGCACACGGGCTTCAAGGGCTCGCGGCTCGCGGTCAGTATACAATATCTCGGCGCCGGGGGCACCGGCTACATGCTGGCGCCACCATCACCAACATCCAGCCTCTTTGAAATCGTCTTCGTCGGGGCCGAGCCGATTCTGGTCGACGTCAGAAATTACCATCCTTCGGTCGGCGAGCTTCGGCAAGTGGGGCACGATTTTGCGATCCTCGCCACCGGCGCCATCGTGGCGCATCGTCCTTTTTGCTCCTGGTCAAATCTTAGCGTGCCTTTTGTCAGCGGATACGATCCTGCTCAGTTGCGGGAGATTGCCGAGGCGCACGACCTGCTGGTCACATTTGAACCGTCATGGCGCAAATCTCGCCCGTCCTCTTTGTCTCGACGTTCGTCGCGCGGGAGCGCAAACGCACATGACTAAGACCATCAGCATTGTCACGCCTGTGTTTAACGAACAGGACAATGTCGTTGAACTATGCAGCCGTATCGCAACAGTAATGGCTGGCACCGCCTATGACTACGAACATATCCTCGTCGACAACGCATCCGTTGACCGAACTTTGGAAATCTTGCGTGGCATTGCAGCGAACGATGTCCGGGTTCGGGTCATCGTAAATACCCGAAACTTCGGTTATATCCGCTCATCGTTTCATGCCGTATTGCAGGCTCGGGGCGACGCCGTGGTGCTGATCGCTGCTGATCTGCAGGATCCGCCTGAAATGATTCTTCAGTTCATCGCTAAGTGGGAAGAGGGGTACAAGACCATCATGGCCGTTAAGCCGACGAGTGAGGAATCGCCCGTCATATTCCACCTGCGCAGGCTCTATTATCGGATGATCTCGCGTATTTCTGATGCTCCTTTGATACAGAACGCGACGGGCGCGGGTCTCTACGATCGCATTATCATTGATGTGCTGCGCAAGCTCGACGAGCCCTATCCCTTTTTTCGTGGGCTCGTCTGCGAAATCGGCTATAAGATTGCTACCGTTCCGTTCCATCAACCTAGACGCAATCGAGGATTTAGCAGTCAGAACTTCTATTCACTCTATGACATGGCGATGTTGGGTGTGACCAAGCATTCCAAAGCGCCGTTTCGTCTGATGACTATCCTCGGCTCTCTGATATCGATCGTCAGTTTGGCTATGTCTCTCGGCTATTTTGGCGCCAAGCTTTTATTCCGGAACTCGTTCGAACTCGGCCTCGCCCCAATTCTCGGTGGCATTTCTTTCTCGTGCGGAATTCAAATGCTTTTCTTGGGCCTAATTGGAGAATATGTTGGATCAATACAAACGCACGTGAGAAACATGCCTCATGTTATTGAAGCCGAGCGGATAAATTTTAAGTCGGATTAGCTCGTCGTCCGTTAAGAAGCCGAATCGAGCGGGTGTAGAGTGACGATTGCGCGCCATAACGGGGTGAGGAAGAGGCACAAGAGTTCTCTGAGCCAGGCGAGGATGCGGCGGAAGTTGTGGCCGACGGCTGAGAGGATGACGTTGGCGGCGTCTCCTACGCGGCCTTTGAGGTGGCAGCGGCCGAGGTGACCTTCGGTCTTCATGTGCCCGATGATGGGCTCGATGGCGGAGCGGCGGCGCAGCTCGCGCTTGATGATGCCGAAGACGCCGCGCTTCTGGCCGGAGATGAAGACGCGCCGTGGGTTTTGTGCGTCGTGGCCGCGGTATCCCTTGTCGACATAGGCCCGCTCGATCGGACAGCCGGTGAGTGTCTCGGTGCAGTCAATGACGTCCCGCAGGGTATGACCGTCGTAGGGATTATCGGGCAGCGAGCGGGCGTGCAGCACGAACAGGCCGCCGGGAGCACGGCGGTTGTTGGTGACGATGGAGGCCTTCACGCCGAACTCGTAAGGGGCGGCGGCCTTGATGCACTCCACCTCCGGGGCATGGAAGGAGTAAAGCTTCCAGCCGCGCTGGCGCTGCTGCTGCGAGCGGATCTGCGCGGCCCGGCCGAGCGGAAGGGCGAACGCCTCCTCCAGCGCCGGCTGGCTCTCGATCTTGCGGCGAATGTCGCGAATGATCCGGCCCAGCCGGCTGCGCAGGATGCGCAACTGCCGCTGATGCCGCCTGAACTGTTTGGCGTGGGCGTATCGTCCCGCCATCATCGCGGCGGCCTTGGCCACACGAGAATAGGATTGCCGCAGCCTTACGCCGTGCCTCCTCGCCAGGCGATTGAGCCCCTTGATGGCCGCATGCAACAGCTTGGCATCGGTCGAAAAGGTGATGGCCTTCGGCTGCACCGTGGTGTCGACAGTGACGCGCTTGAGGTCCTGGCTGCGTAACGCGCCGGCTTCGTGCGCCACCCGCAGGCTCTCTGCCAGCAGCAACTCCAGCTTGTCGCCGAGCCGCTTGCGCCAATGGCTGAGGTCCGAGGGTTCGTGCGGAAAGGCGTGCTGGAAGAACTCTTCGCCGGTGAAGAACTGNGACCACCGGATGCGCCGTAACCATCTCAAGGGCCGCGACGGCGACCGCATCAACGCCGTGCTCGCCGCCGCCGGCTACAACTTCAGCCTGCTCCGACGCTGGCTCGCGAAACTTTTACGCGGCCTGTTATCGATACTCTGTCGCCACCTATCGCAACCACACCTTGCGTAAAACGGTGCTCAGAAACGTTCTTCACAAACGACTCAATAGGTTAGATGGCGGCGTGTGCACCGGGAAATCAAGGAAAATCTATCGAGGGCAAGCATGGGCTGGTCTCTCTCCGTCAGCGCTGCGAACTATGTACGACAGTCGCTTTCAAAGCCGTCGCGCGACACCTTAGTGAGACGATCGGCACGCGGTCGAGCACCGTGGGGGATCAGCCGCTCTTGATTCGAGCAACCCCATAGGACGGAAGTTCAAAGCTTCCCACCCTGCGGACGAAGGTGCGGCCGCTCTCGAGCCAGGCAGGATTGCGCGCGGCCGCTTCAAAGCTTCCCGGGGCGAGAACATCCACCCTAGCAGGGCCATCGAAGCCCTTGATCTTCACGTGCTGAGTTTCGCTCGAAAGGTTGGCAAGCCAAAGCACTTGGCCGGCCTTGTTGCGATGGGCAAGAGCGGCAAGCTTTAGAGGTGCAGACGAATCCGTATCGATGCGCCTTGCGCCGCTCGCACCGGCAAGACCTGCAATCACATGATAGATCGGGAGCAGTCTGGCGTTACCACCGTCGAACCACGGTTGGGCATGGGCCAATTTGCGATAGATCATCCCTTGCGCGCCAGTGGCAGAGCCGAGGGCCACGGCGTCGACACCGGCTCTCGCGGCCGCCGACAGATAGCCGAGGCTCCATGCGGCGGCAAAGAGTCCGCGCTGGCGCGGATCAATATCGGAGAGACAGATCCGCCTGTTGTCCGGGTTTGGCGCGACCGCTGCGCCATAGGGGTTGTCACGACATGGAATACTGGTCGGGCCAATGTGATAGGACACTTTGCCGATAATGGCGCGTGCTGAAGCGAAGATCCACGGAAGAGTCTCAAGAGTCTCCATGACCGAGATGTCGTCTGGGGCATGGACAATGGGACAGCCGGTATGTGTGATGAAGTCAAACACGCCCTGGGGGACGGGTTTGCGGTTCAATTCGGTGAAATAGGAGAGCATTCCACCGCCAAGCGTGGCATCGGGGAAGGAGGCTCGCGCCGCCGTCGCCATTTCCTCGTAGGTGGGACCCCAGGGCCTCGTTGTATTGGGCTGAAACGATTTGAGATCGTGCATCTGGGTGACAACAACGGACGCAGGTGTGAGCCCCGCGGCATTCGCTGCGCTCGCGATCGCAGCCACTTCCTTATCGGCCGGCTCCCTGGCCGGAAGAATGATCTCGAGTGTGACCGGAGCTCCCGTTTGCCTTGACAGATCGCGGTAGCAGGCAGCAGCTTCTTCCTGTCCTCGCTCGCGTCCATCGATCTGGCAAACGAGCGACTGAGGCTTCGCCGCGGCGATCAGGTCCACGGCCTCGAGCGCCGCCGCGGCTTCCCCCATCGGCACGCCGAGGCCGATTTGCGGAATACGGCCTTTCGTGCCTGCAAGAGTTATCGTCGTATCGGCAGCGGAGGTCCTCGGCCTCGATTTCGGCGGTTTGCCTGAGATGGTGAGGGTGATTGACTGGCTGAAGCTCTTGCCTTTCTCCAGCGTGTACGGCCAGGGATCGAGCAGGGAGCATACATAGGTCTTGTAGGAGGCATCCATCCAGTTTCGATGGTCCTCCATCTCGAATTTGTTTCCCTCCATCAGAACGGTGACGGCAACGCCGGACAGCGGCTCGTGCTTGAGCGAGCGGATTTCGAAGATGGGCTGACCGGGGCTGATGAGCTTCGGGAATTTGCGCCGCTCTTTCTTTCCATTCGTGTGGATGACCTCAACCGGGCGCCCCACCGTTCCCGCGAGCGGATGCAGCACCACAAACCCTGTGCGATTGGTGAGGAAGTCAGAAAGGGGCGTTCCTTCGGCCGAGAACGTCAGTGTGCCATTGCTGTTTGCGTCGATCTTGGCGGAATACCGGATCGCCTGATCTTGGTCCTTGCAAATGGCTTGATAGGCGATGGCAAACCCATCCTTGTTCTGGCGGATTTTCAGGTCTTCGATTGCCGGAGCATAGGTCCCCCAGTCCTTGTCGCGCGCGATATAAGAAATTCCTCGCAAGATCTCTTCACCGTAATAGCGGATGTAGCGTAAGGCGCCGTTGTCGAAGACAGCCGAGATGGGACCTGCGGTCAATTCGCGACGTTTGCCTTCGAGAGCTTCGGTTCCGAAGAGCTTGATTGCGCGGCTCGGCTTCCTCTGGGCCATGGCGGCTCCCTCAAATGACCTTGTCAGTTTGTGGATCGATCAGAACGGCGCGGTTCATATCGATGTCGATACGAACCTGTTCGCCCGGCGCTGTGACCTCGTGAGCCGCGAATTCCGCGGTGATGCTGATTCCCCCGAGCGGCATGCTAACCTGCACCCGCGAGCCCGTCGGTTGGACGAGCTCTATAGTCGACGGCAACTGCACGTGACCTGGCGCAGCGCTCGCGCTGGCTTTGGCAATGTGCTGGGGCCTGAGTCCCAAGATTATGGCTTGACCGTTTGGCGCCTTGCGCCCGGTAGGCAGGGTCAGCTTGGTTCCGTCGCGAAGGGTTACCTCTCCGGCCTCGACGGTGGCGGGAAGGAAGTTCATCTTCGGGCTGCCGAGGAATCCGGCCACGAAGCGCGTTGCCGGCCGCTCGAACAAATCGAGCGGCGTGCCGAGCTGTTCAATCCTGCCGTCGCGCAGCAGAGCGATGCGGTCAGCGAGCGTCATCGCCTCGATCTGGTCGTGAGTCACGTAGATGATGGTGCGGCCGAGCTCCTGATGGAGCCGCTTGATTTCAACCCGCATGTCGTCGCGAAGCTGGGCATCGAGATTGCTCAGCGGTTCATCGAATAAAAAGAGCAGCGCGTCGCGCACGATCGCGCGGCCGATCGCGACGCGCTGGCGTTGACCGCCAGAAAGCTCACGCGGAAAGCGCTGAAGAAGTTGCGCAATGCCGAGCATGTCGGCGGCGCGCTTCACACGCTTGTCGATCTGGGCGGACGCAACTTTCCTCGCCCGCAAGCCAAATGCAATGTTTTCATAGACGTTGAGATAGGGATAGAGCGCGTAATTCTGGAACACCATCGCGATGTCGCGATCGCGCGGGCGTGCCCACGTGACGTTCTGTCCGCCGATTTCGACTGTGCCGGCGCTCGCCTCCTCGAGTCCTGCGATGGTACGAAGCAGGGTTGATTTTCCGCATCCCGATGGGCCTACCAGGACCGTGAATTCGCCCGAGGGTACCTCAAGATCGATTCCCTTGACGGCGTGGTATGTGCCGTAGTGCTTGTGGAGTCCGGTAATCTTCAGATCCGACACGAGTTAACCCTTGACTGCGCCCATGGATATGCCGCGGACGAGATAGCGCTGCAGCGTTGCGACGGTGATGAATACAGGAATGGTCCCAAGCACCGACATCGCGGCGATCTTGGACCAGAAATTCGACTGGCCTCCAAAGTAATGCGTGACCTGGACCGTGTAGGTCGTGACCTCGGTGCGGGTGAGCACCAGTGCAAACAGAAAGTCGTTCCAGGAAAAGACGAAGGTGAAGACCGCGGTGGCGAACAGTCCGGAGCGCGCCATCGGGAATACCACCTTCCACAGGACCTCCCAACGATTGCAGCCGTCGATGAGGGCGCTCTCTTCGAGCTCTAGCGGAATCTCCTCGATATAACCCCGCATCATCCAGATCACATAGGGCAGGCTGAAGGCCGTATAGAGGATGATGAGCCCGATGTAGGTATCGACCCAGCCGAGCCAGACATAGAAGAGGAAGATCGGAAATGCGATGGCCACGGGAGGCATCATGCGCTGCGATATAATCCAAACGCCGAGGTTTTCGCCGCCCGTCTTGAAGCGCGCCAGTGAGTAGGCGGCGATGGTGCCGAAGATCATGGCGAAGAAGGTTGATACCGAAGAGAGTACCAGGCTGTTGCCGACCGTTTTGGCATCGCCATCCTTGAACAGCACCGCATAATTGTTGAACTGGATGCTCTTCGGATACCACACCGGTGGAAAAGCGAAGATCTCGCCTGGGGTCTTGAACGAAATGGCAAACAGCCAGTAGATCGGAAAGACAAATATAACGACGAGGAACGCCGCCATGAGATAGCGCAAGACGAGCTTCGTCTCCTTGCGGCGATGAAACGGTGCGCCTTTCATTTTGCCAGCCCCATGCGCCGAATAGCCCAGGTCACGATGACGGTGAGAAGCGCGATGACAAGGAAGGCGATCGCCGCCGTATAGCTCGACTCGAACTGCTTGAATCCCTGGACATAGGTGTAGACGGAAATGGTCTCGGTCATCGTGCCGGGACCGCCCGCCGTGAGCGCCCAGATGATGTCGAAGATGCGGAAGAGGTCGAGGCCACGGATCAGAATGGCGATCGACATCACCGGAAAGATTGCGGGGAGGACAACATAGCGGAAGCTGCGCCAGAAGCGCGCTCCGTCGATCTCAGCGGCTTCGGTTAATGAGCGGTCGACATTGGAAAGGGCGGCGAGCAAGATCAGGAACATGAACGGTGTCCACTGCCAGATCTCGCAGAAGATGATGGCGGGATAGACGAGTCCGGGATTGACTGTCCACAGGGCCGGCACAGGGTGGCCAGCGAACCAGCCAATGATCTGGTTGATCGGACCATAGCGGTTATCGAACAGGAGCCGCCATGTGGCGCCGGCGACGATCGGTGAGATGATTGTCGGCAGCACCAGCAGCGAAACCAGAAGCTGTCGTCCGGGCATACGGTCGAGGAACAGGTAGGCCATGGCGAGGCCGAGAAGCAGCTCGATGGGCAGGGCTATGACCATGATAAGCAGTGTGTGGAGGAGCGACTGCCATAGTCTCGCGTCATGAAAGAGCTGGACGTAATTCACCAATCCGGCAAAGGATGTGTCAGTCTCCAGCATGGTGACGCGCATGAAGCTCACCACCAGCGAGAAGATCAGTGGGAACAGGCCGACCAGCAAGAGCAGGAAGACCGCCGGCAAGATCAGCCAGTATTTGAAGTTGCGGTCGGGATGGGCGATGGCGGCCATGGCTGAATTCGGGATACGTTCCGCTTTGGTCTCGTGCCGTCGTCGACAGTGGGCGGAGCCTCTCCCGCTGGAAAGCGGGAGAGGGGAGAGGGAGCGGCGTGCTTATGTTTTCGGATAGGCGCCGGACTCAGCGGCCCAGGCCGCATAGACCGGCTTCTGCTTGTCGACGCCGATCTTCTGCGTAATGTCGTTCCACTGGGCTGCTGCCGCATCGAGGATCGTCTTCGGATCGTCGCCCGCCCACAGCTTTGAAATCGCCTGGCGCAAGACCTCCTCATATTTGTCGGTTTGCAGAAGCGACAGATCGAGAAGACCCGTCTGCGAGGCCTGTTTCAAGGCTGCCAGATAGTCCTTGGCATTTGGCCACAGGGCGAGATAGCCAGGATCCGCATAGTGCGCGTCGCGGAACGGATCGCGGAGCGTATAGGGAAGCTGAACGCGCTGGCGGCTCACATCTTCGCTGTTGAGCCACTGGATGAACAGATAGGCAGCGTCCTTGTTTTTCGAGGTGGACGAAATCGACAAGGCAAAGCCTGCAGCGAGTTCGGGATGTCCTCCCGGCGGTAGGGCGTAACCCACCTTGCCTGCGATAGTTGTTTTCGGGACCCAGTTCAGTGCCTCCTGGTCCGTACCATAACCCTCGGCCCAGCGCCCATAGGGTGGCCAGGAGATGGTCATGGCCGATTGTCCCTGCAGGAAAGTCGCGAGGTTCTCCACAAAGCCGAACTGCTCCACGCCTGGCGGCATGAACTTGTTCTCGTTGCGCATGTCGGTGAAGACCTTGACGCCGACATCGGAGTTGATCGTGGCCTTCATGGTGTCAGCGTCGAAGAACTTGCCGCCCTCATTGCGGAAGCGTTCCTCGAACATGTACATCGCGTAAGGAGGCTGCCGGAAGAAGGAGGCGCCGTAGATGCCCTTGTCTTTTAGGATGGCCGTAAGACCAGCTCCGACGACATCGAAATCCGCCCATGTCTTCGGTACCGCGAGGTCCTTGCCGGTCTTCTCCTTGAAGGCCTTCTGTACGGCCGGATCCTCGAAGAGGTCGCGCCGATAGTACATCAGGAAAACGTCGCCATCGTCGGGGAAGCCGTAGATCTTGCCGCCCACTTTCATCTGGTTGTCGCGATAGGTCGGCGCAATCGTCTGTAGCTCGGGAGCGTAGCCGTATTTCTCGACATAGGGGTCGAGGACCTCGAGCGCGCCGGCCTGGGCAAGATCGGGCATCCAGGCAGGTATGACGTTGAGAGCGTCATAGGCGCCGGCTCCCGACTTGTAGTCCTGCATGATCTTGGTGAACATCTCGGCAGTCGCGACCTCGACGACCTTCACGTCCATCCCGGTCAGCTCTTTCCACTTCGGACCCGAGAAGTGAGTGGGATCGAGCGACTGCAGCCCTGCCTCCCAGACAATCGTGATCGTGCGCCCCTTGTATTGCTGCGCGGCCTTGACGGCGGTGTCGGCGGCTGACGCAGCCCACGCCGGCCTTCCCATTGTTGCGGCGAGGCCGGCGACCAGACCAATCTTTCCGAAATCACGTCTATTGATCATTATATCCTCCCGTTCCTTGAATGGCAGAGCCTTTCAAATGTCCCTCGCTCGTTAGCGGCGAGGAATTCTCAATGGGCAAATTGGCGGCGATACTCCTCCAGTTTGCGTTGGAAATTCGGTTTCTCGAGTACGGCGCGATTGACGATACCGCTCGGAATCTGCCCGCGCTGAATGTCGAGCACAGCCCTGACATCGGCTGCGCCATTTCCGGCGAAGCACTGATCGGTCCAGCAAAGTGCGTGAGGCGTCACGATGACGTTGTCGAGTGCGAACAGCGGATCGGACGGATCGGTCGGCTCCTGCTCGAATACATCGAGGGCGGCGCCAGCGATCCGCCTTCTCGCCAGAACGTCTGTGAGCGCGTTTTGATCGACAATTGGTCCGCGCGCAGTGTTGATGAAGAAGGCGGTCTTCTTCATCAGGGCGAGGCGGTCTGCGTTCACGAGATGGCGTGTCTCGGCCGTCAGTGGACAGTTCACCGTAACGATGTCGGCGCGGGCGAAGAGGTCGTCGAGACCGACGAGTTCGACTCCCAGCGCGGCCGCCAGCTTGGAATCCGCAAATGGATCATGAGCGATGAACCTCATGTCGAACGGCTTGGCGAGCCGGAACAGTTCGGCTCCGATATTGCCGATACCGATCGAACCGAGCACCCTGCCGACCAGGCCAAAGCCCATATGCTCGCCACGGGCGGCAAAACCCGGCGGACCTTGCCGGGTAAGCTTATCCTTCACCATCAGCTTTCCGGCGAGTGCCAGAATGAAGGTCATGATCGACACTGCGACAGGGCGGCGCACGCCGTCCGGCGTGATCGCCAACGCGATGTCTGCGGCGGTACAGGTTGGCACATCCACCGTGTCATAGCCGACGCCAAAGCGGGCTATGATGCTGAGCCTGCCGTTTTTGGGGGCGCTTTCGGGCGCAAAGCGGTGAGCCAGCAGGATAAGTGCGTCGAAGCCTTCAAGATCGCTGCTGCGCAGAGGGTTGGCGTTATCCAGATAGGCCATTTCCACGCCGGGGGTCTCCAGCAGAGGCTTCAGATCGAAATCGGGGTAGACGGCCGAGCCGTCGGGCTTCCTGAAGTCACCTGAAAGGGCAACACGGAATGGCGCGTTCATGTCATGCATCCCTTCCGCAAGGTGGTGATTGCGGCCGTCAGCGCATCCCGAAGCACCCACACGTCACCCGAATAGCAGCAGAAATCGAAGCCTTGCTTGTAGAGCGATATGCCGACCTCGGTAGTTGGTACCAGGCGGCCGAGTGCTTTCTTGTGCTTCTTGGCGGCCGCAATCGTCTGCTCGACCGCCTTCAGAAATCTCGGATGGTCGAACTGGCCGGGGATGCCAAGCGATACTGACAGGTCGAAATGGCCGACCCACAGGCAGTCGACGCCATCGACGGCGGCAATCCCGTCGGCATTTTCGGCGCCTTCAGCCGTCTCGATTTGGCAGAACAGCGTTGTCCGTTCGTTGGCAGCCGCAAGCTTCTCGGGTACCGGGCCCTGCCCATAGGCATCATGCGCAATACTCAAGGCGACGCCACGTCGCCCGTCCGGATAATATTTCATGCAACTAACGACGGCCTCTGCTTCTGCGGCTGTGCTAACCATCGGGATCATGATCCCTTCCGCTCCAGCGTCGCAGGCGCGCGCAATGTGGTGATATTCCTTTGAAGGCACACGGACGATGGCCGGCAACCCTGCGGCTTCAAAATAGCGTGCAGCACTCTTGACTGTTTCGAAACCGAAGCCCGAATGCTCCAGGTCGAAAAGTGCGAAATCGCAACCCGCTTGTTTGAGGATATGGCCAATTCCAGGAGTGGCAAACTCGACGATGAAATGACCAAGCTTGGCCTCTGGCGTGCGGGTCATTTGCTTAAGTCCGGCACGAGCCATTGTTCATCCTCCCGTTTGGCGTCTGTTGTTCGATCCCTCGGAGTTGAGATCAAACCCATTCGACGTTCTTGTTCGCGATCAGGTTGGCGCTGGTCCTGTCCGCAAACCGTTCATTTGCCCGCCCTCCGGACCTTCCAGTAGAGCTTGCCAACCTGATCGAGGTGCGAGCGCATGCGGGCATCGGCAAGTTCCGGATCGTGTGCCTTGATCGCTTCGAAGATCGCGACATGCGCGTCGAAGGCGACGCGGTTCTGGCCGGGATAGCTGAGCGTCACACGCCTTTGGTCGACGAGCCAATCGATGATGGCTCGGTGCATGACCACATAGATGGGATTCTTGGGGATCGTAGCGATCGCGTAGTGAAATGTTATATCCGAGTCCTCAAAGCGTTGAACGTCACCAATGGACTTGTAGTTCGCGTCAAGCGCATCGCTCAGGTAACGGATATCCTTTGCTGTGGCGTTGCGTGCGGCATCACGTGCCAGGCCAGTCTCAAAGAGGGCACGCGCATCTTGGAAATGACGGACGCCGTCATCGTCGGAGAGCAGATATTTGGCACTGCTCGACAGCGACGTCATAACGACTTCAGCATTGGGCGCTGTGACCCGTGCCCGCGAACCCGCCCGGAGATCGACGAGCCCTGCGCGCTGCAGATGAAACAATGCCTCGCGGATGGCTGTCCGGCCAACGCCAAATTCCGCCATGAGCTGACGCTCCGATGGCAGCTCGGCACCAGCCACCAATTCCCGATCGCGTATCCTCTGCTCGAGGATATCGACAACCTGCTCAAAGAGACGCGATCGTTTGAGCTGAGGGGACATTGGTATACCTAGTATACCAGGGCAGGCTAGGTCCTGCTGTTGCCGCTGTCAATAAGCGCCATGATTGACGAAAGGCGTCCGAGGAGATGGGTCCAGACCTCAAGCGCAGCAAAGGCCGACAGCAAGCCTTCAATGCGAAGCGCCACACGCGGATCGGCGGCCTTTCGCAAAGCGGACTAATCAAACCATGCTTGCCTGCGTCGCCAATCGTGCATGATGACCGAACTGCCGTCAGGCCGCAGCTAGCAGGGACGGGACAAACAGCGGGGCCTCTCGACGAACTCGTGGCCATTATCGATTAGAATGAGGCAAGAGGAACGAACGCATTCCGTTGTCTCGGCCCGCCGAACCGAGGGAGCGTTGAGAGCCTGACGCATATGGTAGGATGGTCTTGGCCGACGTCCATCTACGGCAGATCAAGGTGAGGGGCCATCTTTCGCCATGCTGTGCCGCAGGGAAATGCTTTGGCCGAATAAAGATCGAAAGAGGACACGCTCATGCAGTGGCTCAAGGAAACCTTTCATGTCGACAAGCCGATCATCGCCATGTGTCACTTGCAGGCATTGCCGGGCGATCCCGGATATGATGCGGCCGGCGGGATGAGGAGAGTGGTCGAAATGGCCCAAGCCGATCTCGACCATCTTCAGAACGGCGGTGCCGACGCTGTAATGTTTTCCAACGAGTTCAGCCTTCCTTACCTGACCAAGGTACGTCCCGAAACCACCGTGGCCATGGCACGCGTCATCGGCGAGCTCATGCGCTTCATCAAGGTGCCGTTTGGTGTCAACGTCTTGTGGGATCCCATTGCTTCGATCGATCTTGCAGCCGCTACCGGAGCAAGCTTCATCCGCGAGATCATGAGCGGGGTGTACGCCAGCGATTTCGGGCTGTGGAATACCAATGTCGGTGAAACGGCGCGCCACAAGGCAAGGCTCGCCCCGAAGCTCAGGCTTTTGTTCAACATCGTGCCCGAAGCCGCCGCCTATCTGGGCGATCGCCCGATTGCGGATATCGCCCGCTCGACCGCGTTCAACAACCGGCCTGACGCCATCTGCGTATCCGGCCTCACCGCTGGCGCCGAAACAGACACCCAGGTCCTTTCCACGGTCAAAGCGGCCGTGCCGGGCACAGCCGTGCTTTGCAACACGGGTTGCCGGATCGACAATATCGAACGCCAGCTCGCCGTTTCGGACGGGGCAGTCGTGGGATCGACATTCAAGGTCGACGGCATCTTCGAGAATCCGGTCGATCCGGCGCGTGTCAAGGCCTTCATGGACAAGGTCAAAGCGATCCGCTCTGCCTCGCGCGCGGTCGCTTAGGAAATGTTCGCCCGATCCGGCAGCGGTGCCGGCTCGATCCAGATCCGCTGACCCGCAGAGGTCCGGTACCGGACCAGATTGGACCAAAGTGACGATTGACCAACGCAGCCTCACACGCATCGAGGCATGGACCAAAGAGCTCTGCCTGATACCTGGTCTTTCCGGCTACGAAGATCCGGTGAGCGACTACATCCGGGCCACTTTTTCCGACCGCCGCGTCGAGAGTCACGGCGATGCGTTCGGGAATCTGACCCTCACGGTGAAGGGGGAAGACCCCGCTGCTCCATCGGTGATGGTCTTCGCCCACACCGATCAGCTTGGCCTCGTGGTACGGCGGATCGAAGCGAACGGTTTCGTTCGGGTGGAACGGCTCGGGGGCGTGCCCGAACGTGTGCTGCCGGGCCTCCGCTTGGTGATCATGAACAAGTACGGTAGGCAGATCCCCTGCGTCGTCGGTGTCAAGGCACACCATGCCACGCCGCAAGACGAAAAGGGCCAGGTGCTCGGCTATGACAAGCTCTTCCTCGATCTCGGCGCCACATCGGCGGAAGAGGTGCGCGCCCTCGGCGTCGAAATCGGTGCGCCCGTCACGTACTGCCCCTCTTTCGAACGGTTGGCCGGTACCCGTGTGTCCGGAACGGCGATCGACGACCGCGCCGGCTGCGCCGCGCTTATGGACCTCGTGCAGAGACTTCTGGATGAACCCGTTCCCGCAACGCTGCATGCGGTCTTTTCGGTCCAGGAGGAGTTCAATCTGCGCGGCGCCATGCTTGCGGCCGGGCGTCTCGGGCCAGATGCCGCCATTTCGATCGACATCATGGTCGCCTCCGATACGCCTGATCTCGCGGAGCGCGGCGAACTGCAGCTTGGCGGCGGCCCGGCGCTTGGCCTCTACAGCTTCCACGGGCGCGGCACGCTCAATGGCACGCTTGCGCATCCCGCGCTCCTCAATCATCTCGTGGAGACAGCAGGCCGTGTGGGCATGCCGATCCAGCGCAGCGCTCACACCGGCTGCCTGACCGATTCCTCGTACGTTCAGCTCGTGGGTGAAGGAATTCCCTCCATCGATATCGGCTATCCGACACGCTACACGCATGCGCCGATCGAAACCTGCGACCTTGCCGATCTTGAACAGATAGCGGCACTGCTTGCACTGGCTCTGCGCGATATGAAAGCAGGCTTCTCCTTCGAACGGAGGAGATATTCATGCGCCACCTCCTAGGCATCGATATTGGCAGTTATTCCAGCAAAGGCGTCCTGCTTGATGAGGCCGGTACTATTCGGGCAACGGCGCAGCGCAAGCACGACATGCGTGTGCCGGGGCCAGGACTTGCCGAACATGATGCGCTGCAGGATTGGTGGGAGGGCTTTCGCACGCTGAGCCAGCGGCTGATCGTGGACAGTGGGATCAACCCGGCAGCGATCGCTGCTGTCGGGTGCAGCGGGATTGGCCCCTGTGCGCTGCCTGTGACAGAAGCCGGAAAGCCGCTACGTCCAGCCATCCTGTATGGCGTGGATACCCGCGCCGAAGCCGAAATCGAAGAGCTCAACGCTGAACTCGGCGCACCGGCCGTGCTGGCCCGAACCGGCAATCCGCTGACGACACAGTCTGTCGGCCCGAAGGTACGATGGCTTGCCAAGCACGAGCCTGACACTTTCCGCAAAACTGCGCGGATCGTCGGGTGTCCTACCTTTATCGTTCACCGATTGACGGGACGGTGGGTCGTCGATCACTACGGCGCGTCCTGCTACACGCCATTCTACGACCTTGCCGCCAAAGATTGGCATGACGAGACCATCGAACGGATTTGCCCGGTCGACTGGCTGCCTGAAATAGCCTGGACAACGGAGATTATCGGCCACGTGAGTTCTGAGGCCGCGCGCGAAACCGGGCTTGCCGCCGGCACGGCTGTGATCGCTGGCACCATCGATGCGGCGAGCGAAGCGATCAGCGTCGGTGTGCAAAAGGCGGGTGACCTGATGATCATGTATGGCACTACGGCCTTCTTCATCCAGGTCAATGCCGATCTTGTCGTCGACTCCCGTTTCTGGGCCGCGCCGTTTCTGTTCGAGAACACCTGGAGCGTCATGGGCGGGCTTGCGACTGGAGGCGGTCTCACCCAATGGTTTCGCAAGGAAATGACCGGACTTTGCGACGAGGATTCATCCTTCCAGACGTTGATGGAAGAGGCGCTCAAAAGTCCGCCGGGCGCAAACGGCATTTTGATGCTGCCCTATTTCAGTGGTGAGCGAACGCCAATCAACGATCCGCAGGCCAAGGGACTGATCTGCGGCCTGACGCTCGCGCACCGGCGCGGCGATGTCTATCGTGCGCTGATCGAGGGAATCGGGCACGCCACCCGGCACAATCTCGACGGCTTTGCCGAAATACAGCCGGCTCGAAGCATTTATGCCGCCGGAGGCGGCGTGCAGAATCCACTCTGGACACAATGCGTTAGCGACATTGCGGACGTCCGTCAGAATGTGCGCCGGCAGACGGTGGGTGCTGCGCTCGGATCTGCCTTTCTCGCAGGAATAGGGTGCGGGATCTTCGTGCCGGAGGATATCGACCGCATTAACCCGATTGTGTCTCAAATCGCGCCGAATGAGGCCAACCGCAATCGCTACGAGGTCGATCACGCCGCTTTCAAAGCGCTTTACGTCAACAACAGAGGTATGATGCGACGGTCCACGGCAAGCTAGTCGATGGGGCCGAAGGGAGCTGGCGTGGCTATCACGAGCGTGGCCGATCGCTTCAAGGACGGGCAACCAGCAAGGGCTGCACGTTTTCGCCACCTGCCATCAGGGGATTCGACGGCTCGAAATGCTCACGCAGCTCTCGCCTCCTGACGAGCGCGCGCGCACTGGCAAATGCATCTTTCAGACTTTCGGCTCGACGGAGCGCGACGTTGAAGAAGGCGTCACCGAAATAGGTCCACTTCGCCTTGTCCTCGCAGCCGAACGACGGATGATCGGCGTCGGCCGCTGTGATGACCAAGACATCGGGATTCGCGAGACGAGGGATGAAGACTCCAGAGTAGCAGGCCGAGATGATCACCACCTTGTGGCGCACGCCGGTCTTTCCGAGCATCTCGGCGAGACGGGATGGCGTGAGCGTTTGCACAAGCCGCCCAGCCTTGATTGCAAGGCCGTCTGGCGAGCCATGCGAGGTGAGAATCAAGAACAAAACGTCGTTCTCGGCGTCCAGGCGGCCAGCTGCAACCTGTAACGACCTGGCCAGCGTTTCGGCCGTAGCGCTGCCACCCTTCTTCGAATTGTATCGCACCTCGATCGGGCCAACTTCGAAACGATCTGCGACGACCTTGGCTGCACCGATCGCCTCGCTTTGAAACACGCCTTGATCGCCAAAAAGGCCAAAGGACACCACGCCGACCTTGTGGGCATCCTCGTTGGCATGCACGGTCGAAACCGAAAGCGTGAGGGCCAAGGCAAAAGCAACGAGCGGCGCGCCATGTCGCCTGATCCAGGACTTCGAGGTGATGGTGTTGGAGATCATGGTGAACCTCGCTTTCGGCTGGCAAAGGGCCAAAGATGTTCCGGTGCTCCGCCTGTTGGGCGACACCCCTTCATGTGCACGGCGTGTGCACCGAGAACCCGAAGAGGCGATTTCCGCTTCCAATTCATGCATATATGGTCCTAGAAGAGCCCAACACCGGAAGCTTGGCCAAAACCAGATTTCTCAATCGGTCCAATCATACAAAGGGCCGAGAGTAGAAATATCTCTCTAAAATGAAAAGCTTAGATCGCAAATTTTCCATTGCGCCCATCATGATGGAGCGGAGCGAGAGTTCAGGTGTTTCAAATGGTTGGAAGTGGGCGTGTGCACGATATGTGCACTGGGAGATCAAGAAAGATCTCATCACAGATAACGTGAGCAGGTCTTCCAATATAGGTAGCGCCGCACTGGAGCGGCGGACGTCGGTTACTTTGTTGGTCGACGATTTCGCCGAGGCGCTGAGTAGCAGAAGCGCCGTTCGCTCTGGCTTGCGCGGAAGGCGAAAAGGCCGCCGGTGGGCAGCGAGCACAGGGCGAACCTAACTTAAGCGGATATCTCTTAGCGGTCTCTCGCACACGCTAGCTGCACATAGAGCGCGGCAACCGACGGAGCGCAGGGGCGCCGCCATAAAAATTCGCTATGGCGGCAGACCGCAGTCGTGCTTCCCCAGCTGACGCACGTAAATCTATTTTTTACCGCTAGCCGCCGCCAAAATCGAAGAAGACCACGGAAGTGGCAGAATTTGGAGGACGCACATTTGCAGCAGCAACGGAGCGGGGACATGACGATCGAGTTGAGCCGGCGGGGATTTTGCATCGGAACGGCCCTTGTTGGACTGCAAGCCGTTTCCTCAAGCGCCTTCGCCCGAAGCGAGGATGGAACCGTCAAGCTCGGCCTCGTAGCGCCGATGAGCGGGCCGAATGCCCGCTATGGCGCTTTCTCGCTACGCGGCGCGCAAATGGCGGCCAAGGAAATCAACGATGCCGGCGGAGTCGGCGGGCGCAAGATCAACATCATGGCCGGTGACAGCCAGGGGACGCCGGTCGAGGGTGTCTCGGCGACGCGGCGGCTGATCGACCAGGATCAAGTCGACTTCATCATTGGCGACGTCTCGAGCTCGGTGACGCTTGCGATGCAGCCGGTGGCCGAGGATGCCGGCGTGCTCCTGCTCAATGCGGCGTCGTCGAATCCGAAGATCACCTACAAGGCGGGCGTCGGCGGCTTCAAATGGACCTACCGCAACTATCCGACCGACGAGAACCGCGCTTTGATCGTGCTGCAATACGCCGCCGAGAAGAAGGGGTTTACCAAATATGCTGTGCTCTCGGTCGACAGCGATTATGGGCGCGCGGCCATTGAGTTCACCAAGAAGTACCTGCCTCGTTTCAAGAGCCAGATCCTGACGGAAGACTACTACAAGGAAGGCGAAGTGGATTTCCGCAGCGTGCTGTCCAAGATCCGCGATTCCGGCGCCCAGGCCATCATCATGTACGGCAATGCCGATAGCACGCCCATCGTCGGGCGCCAGATGACGGAAGTCGGGATCGCCGGCAAGATTCCGCTGATCGGGAACGCCGAGTTCAATACGGCAAGCTCCATCAAGGCGGCGCCGAAGGCGCTCGAAGGAGCCATCGAGGCGGCGGCCTGGCTTCCGGCCTATGAGTCCGAGAAGAGCAAGGCCTTTGTCGAGAAGTTCACCGCCGAGTTCCGCGAGGCGCCCAATAACCACGCCTATGTGCACTGGGAGACCGTGCACCTGCTGGCCAAGGCGATCGAGCAGGCCCAGAGCATCGACCGCGAGAAGGTCCGCACCGCGCTGTCCAACATCCACTATGCGAGCGCGGTTGGCGAAGTGACCTTCGACGATCACAACCAGGCGCGCTTGCCGATGATCCTTCTCGAGATCGAGAATGGCAAGCCGGTCATCAAGGGAGCCTATTCGGCCGAGATCGACTATCCGAAATAGGGCAGCGCAACGGGATCAACATGTTCTACACGGTCATCGAGCAGATCGTTAACGGCATCGTATCTGGATCGGTCTATGCGATCGTTGCCGTCGGCATGACGATGATCTTCGGCGTGCTGCGCGCCATCAACTTCGCCCATGGCGAATACTATATGCTCGGCACCTTCGGGGCCTGGTTCGCGATCGACTATTTCGATCTGCCCTATCCTGCGGCGATCGTGATCGGCGTGGTGGCGACGGCGGTGATCGCCGTCGTCGTGGGCAACTTCGTGATGCAGCGGATCGTGGGAGCGCCCGCCGAGGCCGGCGTGTTAGCAACGCTCGGCGTCGCGTTAATCCTGCAGAACACCATCATCCTGGTGTTCGGCGGCAGCTACAAGTTCTTCTCCGGCGGTTATATCGAGCCGGTAAGCCTGTTCGGCTTCACGCTGGCCGAGCAGCGCATCCTGATCATCATCGTCGGCCTCATCGTGTTCGTCGGCCTCGAGCTGATGGTGACCTACAGCCGGATCGGCAAGGCGATGCGCGCGGTCTCGCAGAACATCGAGTGCTGCGCGGTGGTCGGCATCGACGTCCGCCATGTTGCGCTCTGGACCTTCATCCTCGGCGCCTGCCTTGCGGCGCTGTCGGGTGTGCTAACTGCGCCGGTGAATGTGAGCGTCTACGGCGGCATGGGCGAGCTCATCACCTTCAAGACGCTGCCGATCATCATCATGGGCGGGCTCGGCAATGTCCGCGGCACCTTCGTCGCGGCGATGATCCTTGGCATCGCCGAGAGCCTGGTTGCCACCTATGTCGGCCTGCAGTTCCGCGACACCGTCGGCTTTGCGACCCTGATGCTCGTACTGATGTGGCGTCCGCACGGGCTGTTCTCCGCGCAGGCGCGCTTCTGATCGCTGGGATGTGACATTGACCGAGATCGTCCGAGACCAGACCATGACATCAGCCGCAAGCCCGGCCGTGAGGAGGGGACCGGATCTCCGCATTCCCTTCGGCTTCGCGCTCGTCGCGCTGGCCTGTGTCGCGCCGCTGTTCCTCGGCAATTACCCGCTGCACGCGATCATCATCGCCCTGATCTTCCTGCTGCCGGCCCACGGTCTCAACCTGCTGCTCGGATACACCGGCCTGTTGTCGCTGGCGCAGGCGGCGTTCTTCGGCATAGGCGCCTATGCCTCCGCGTTGCTGGCGGTGCATTTCGGTACGCCGTTCTATCTGAATTTCCTCGCCGCCGGCCTCGTCACCGGCGCGATCGCGCTGCCGCTCGGGATCCCCGCCTTGAGGCTGCGCGCCACCTCCTTCGTGATGTGCACGTTAGGCTTCGTCATTATCGGCCAGGCCATCGCCAAGAACTGGATCAGCCTGACGCGTGGCGACATGGGACTGGCGGCGATACCAAAGCCTTACTTCGCACTGGGGCCGGCTTCGTTCACGGTCTCCGGCACCGTCGGCTTCTACTATCTGGTGCTCGCTATCGCTGCGCTGGCAACCCTGGCCGTCTATCTGATCGTTCGCTCTCCGGCCGGCCGCAACATGATCGCGATCCGCGAGAATGAGACGCTCGCTGAATCCGTGGGCATCCCTACCTGGCACTACAAGCTGGTCGTCTTCATGATCAGCGCCGTGTTTGCCGGGCTCGGCGGCAGCCTCTATGCGCATTATTTGACCGTGGTCAGCCCGCTGACATTCCAGATGTACTACTCGACGACGATGCTGATCATCGTACTCGGCGGCGGGGCGGGGACCATCTCGGGCGTCATCTTCGGCAGCCTGCTGTTCGTCGGCCTCACCGAAGCCCTGCGCGTCGCGCCGGAGCTGCGGATGATCGCCTACGGCTTCTTCCTGCTCGCCCTTGTGTTCTACTTCCCGAACGGGTTCGCTCCCTTGATCGGCCGCTTCTGGTCATTCCTCGAGAGGCGCAAATGAGCGGGCTGCCGATCCTCGACATCTCGGGCCTCTGCAAATCCTACGGCGCCGTGCGTGCGGTCGACGGCGTCGACCTGCATGTCGATCGTGGCGAGATCTGCGGGCTGATCGGACCCAACGGGTCCGGAAAATCGACCTTCTTCGACTGCGTGACCGGGCTTGCGAAGCCCAGCGCGGGAGCGGTGAAGCTCGATGGCCAGGACATCACGGGCTGGTCGCTGAACGACATAGCCCGCGAAGGGCGCATGCTGCGCTCGTTCCAGAAGACAGTGGTGTTCTCAGCGCTCGATATTGAGGAGAACCTCGTGATCGCCGGCCAGATGTTCACCTTTCCGGGGATCTGGTCGACCTTTGGCATCGGCGCCGCCGCGCGCAACCGCGTCACGGCCCTAAGGGAGAGGGCGCGCGAGCTGATCAAGATCGCCGGCCTCTGGGACGTGCGCTTCCAGCCCGCGGGCAAGCTCTCCGGTGGACAGCAGAAGCTGATCCAGTTCGCCTCGATGCTGATGCCCGAGCCGAAGCTCATTCTGCTCGACGAGCCGATGGCCGGCATTAATCCAAAGCTAATCGAGCGCGTGGTCGAGAGCATTCGCCTCGCCAACACCTCCTTCGGCGTCAGCTTCCTGATCATCGAGCACAATATCGACGTGGTGACGAGCCTGTGCAAGCGCGTGGTCGTGCTCGACCAGGGCCGCAAGCTTGCGGAGGGAACACCCGACGAAATCGTCCAGAACCAGGCGGTAAGGGAGGCCTATCTCGGTGGCTGAACCCTCTCTCTCGATCAAGGGTCTGCGCGCCGGCTATGGCTCGCTCGACATCCTCAACGGCGTCGATCTCGACGTGCCACAGGGCCAGTTCGTCGCGCTGATGGGGCCGAACGGCGCCGGCAAGTCGACGCTGCTCAAGACGCTCTACGGCATGACGACCGTCAAGGGCGGCAGCATCAACTGGCAGGGCAAGGACATCTCGGCCTTCAAGTCCCGCGCGATCCTGGCCGAGGGAATCTCCTGGGTGCCGCAGGGCCGCTGCAACTTTCCGGTGATGACGGTCGACGAGAACCTGCAGATGGCCGCCTACACACTGCGCGATGCCAGAGTGAAGGCGGAGCGCGACTATGTCTATGATCTGTTCCCGATCCTGAAGACGCGCCGGAATACGCTCGCCGGTAACATGTCCGGCGGCGAGCAGCAATTGCTCGAGGTCGCGATGGCCGTGCTGCAGCGGCCAAAGATCCTGCTGGTCGACGAGCCCTCGGTCGGCCTGTCGCCGACCGCGATCGGTATCGTGTTCGACGAGCTCTTGCGCATCAACGCAGCCGGCCAGACCATCCTGCTGGTTGAGCAGAACACCAAGAAGGCGATGGCGGTGGCTCAGCGCGCCGTCATCCTGCGGCTCGGCAAGGTGATCTGGGACGGTCTTCCCGCCGACATCACCCATGACGAACTCGGCGAGCTCTTCCTCACCGGCCGCATGCGCGGTGAGACCGACGTCGAACACTGACGCGATTAACAAACTAAAAGGACGATCACAGTGACGATCTTCGTGCCGGCCGCGCGCGTCTCGCGCATCAAGATATCTCCGACCACGGCGGCGTCCGCGCGGGTGCGCGAGCTGAAGGCCGCCGGCCGCGACATCGTCGACATGGCGATTGGCGAGCCTGATTTCGACACGCCCGATCACGTCAAGACGGCGGCTCATGAGGCGATCGATCGTGGCGAGACCAAATATACCGCCGTCAACGGCGCAGTTGCGCTGCGCAAGGCTGTGATCGCCGACTACAAGCGCCGCCTTGGGCTCGACTATGCGGACAATGAGATCTGCGTCGGCGGCGGCGCCAAGCAGATCCTGTTCCTGGCGCTGATGGCGAGCGTGGAGGAGGGCGCCGAAGTCATCATTCCCGCACCCTATTGGGTGTCCTATCCCGACATGGTCATCGCCAATGACGGCAAGCCCGTGATTGTTCGCTGCTCGGAGAACCAGGGCTTCAAGTTGACGGCCGAGGCGCTGGAAGCCGCGATTGCGCCGAAGACGCGCTGGCTGATCCTCAATGCGCCGTCGAACCCGACCGGCGCGGCCTATTCCCGCAGCGACCTCGAGGCGCTCGGTGCTGTGCTGCTTCGCCATCCCAATGTCCTTGTGCTGTCAGACGATATCTACGACCAAATCTGGTACCGCGACGAGCCTGCGACCACGTTGGCGGCTGCGGTGCCGGCCTTGAAGGATCGCATTCTGCTGACCAATGGCGTGTCCAAAACCTATGCCATGACTGGATGGCGGATCGGTTATGCCGCCGGCCCCGCGCCGCTGGTCGCGGCGATCAACAAGCTGCAATCGCAGATGTCTTCCTGTCCGTCGTCGATCAGCCAGGCGGCAGCGGCTCATGCGCTGACCAGCGACCAGTCGTTCGTGCGCGACAGCGTCAAGCTGTACAAGGAACGTCGCGACTACGCATGCGCGCGGCTGAATGCGATCCCGGGCCTGTCGTGCCTCGTGCCTGATGGCGCCTTCTACCTCTATCCCGGCTGTGCCGGCGTGATCGGCAAGACCACGCCAGATGGCAAGGTGATCGAGAACGATCTCGACTTCGTGCTCTATCTGCTTGACGGAGTCGGCGTCGCCGCCGTGCAGGGCGCGGCCTATGGCCTGTCGCCGTATTTTCGCCTGTCGATCGCGACCTCGATGGACGCGATCAAGGACGCCTGCGACCGGATCGAGCGGGCCTGCCGCGCCCTGCGCTGAGCGAAAACGGCGATCCCAGGAAGAAACTCATTGAAATCAAGGGGCTAGATAAAGGATAGTGTCGGCACAGATTTGAGGAATAGCGTTCGACAGAGATGAGCGTCGATTTCAGGAAGCTGAAGAGCTTTGTCAAAGTCGTCGACGCCGGCAGCGTCTCGCGCGCCGCCGGCCTGTTGCGGACGGCGCAGCCGGCGCTCTCCCAGCAGATCGCCGCGCTCGAGAGCCACTTCAAGCACAAGCTGCTGCTCCGCTCCAACCACGGCATCGTCCCGACCGAAGCCGGCCTGATCCTCTATCGCCACGCCCAGTTGCTGCTGAAGCAGATCGAACAGGCGCAGATCGATATCGATCAATCGACCAAGGCGCTGGCCGGGCGAGTGTCGATTGGCCTTGCGACCTATTCGGCATCGAGCACGCTGTCGCTGCCGATATTGAAGGAGATGTCGACGCTGCATCCGCAGATCATCGTCCATATCAATGACAGCTTTGGTCATGTACTGAGTGAGCTGATCATGACCGGCAGGATGGACATGGCCATGATCTACGGCTCCGGCCCGATCAAAGGCGTCAAGCTGCAACCGCTGTTTCGCGAAGAACTGTATCTTGTCTCGCGCGCCGGGCCGGCGGCGAAAAAGCCAGCGGATGAGCCGCTACCGCTGTCGGCGCTGGCCGACGTCAAGCTGCTGCTGCCGAGCCAGGGCCACTTTTTGCGGCGCCTGATCGATGAATCGCTTGCGCGGGCGCGAGTGACGCCGAATGTGACCTCTGAGATCGAGTCCGTCTCCGCGCTTGGCGCCGCCGTCACCGAGGGGCTCGGCTCGACCATCCTGCCGGCCTCGGTTGCGGCCGCCAGCGCGTCGAGCTTTGCCGGCGTCGAGGTGCGGCGGCTGGTGCGCCCCGCCATCGAGGCGACTGTCTCCTTGTGCGTCTCCGATCATCTGCCGCTGTCGGAGCCGGCGCTTGCCACGCGCGCAGTCCTGCTGACCGTCGTCGAGAAGCTGATGCGCAGCCATCCGCAGGGCATCCGGACCGTCTAGACAACACGCTTGCACTTCAAAGTGCCGCGCCTCGCCATGCTCGGCGGTTGCATCGCGCCGGTTTCGTCGAGCCATAAACAAAACCTATGGCGGCAGACCGGAGTTGTGGTGGTCGCGTGCGACCGCATTTCCTACCTTCGAATACGTCGTGGATTTGATCGCACGATCTGCAGGCGATTTCGACGGATCAGCATCGTCGTGAAGGCGATCGCTTCGAGGAAAAAGATGGCCAAGCTCGCATTCGATACCGGCGGCACCTTCACCGATTTCGCGCTGCTCGACGACAAGGGCGAACTTCATCTTCACAAAGTGCTGAGCACGCCAACCAACCCGGCCGAGGCCGTGGTTCGCGGGGTTTCCGAACTGCTCGCCGAGTTCGGCGACGTCGTCGATCTCGACAGCCTTCAGGTGCTCGGTGCCACCACCGTCGTCACCAATGCCGTGCTGGAGCGCAAGGGCGTCAAGACCGGGTTCATCTCGACGGCCGGCTTCCAGGACATGCTGCGCATCCGCAACGAGGGGCGCTACGATCTCTACGATCTGAATCTGAAGTATCCCGATCCGCTGGTGACCCGTGCCAACAGCTTTGGCGCGATCGAGCGGATCTCGGCTGACGGTGACGTCATCACGGCGCTGGAGGAGGAGACGGTCCGCGAGATCGCCGGTCGGTTGCGTACGGAAGGCATCAAGTCCGTCGCCGTCTGTCTGCTGCACGCCTATAAATATCCGGATCACGAGCAGCGCATTGCAGCGCTGCTGCGCGAGGAGGATCCCGATATCTTCGTGTCGTTGTCGTCCGAGGTCTGTCCGGAGGTTCGCGAGTTCGACCGTGCCTCGACTACCGTCGTCAATGCCTATACGCGACCGCAGATGTCGGGCCACGTCGCCCATCTCGAACGCGAATTTTGCGCCAGGGGCATCCATCGCCAGGTGCTCTGGATGACCTCGTCGGGCGGCCTCGTGCCGAGCAGCCGCGCCGCTGAGCTACCGGTGCGACTGATTGAATCGGGGCCGGCCGCCGGCGCCGTCGCCGCCGCTGAGTTCGGCCGTATCGCCGGCGAAGGCAGCGTGCTGTCCTTCGATATGGGCGGCACCACCGCGAAATTGTGCCTGATCCCGAACGGTGAGCCGACGGTCGGCACCGACCTCGAGGTCGCGCATTATCACCGCTTTCGAAAGGGTTCGGGCTTCCCACTGAAAATCCAGTCGATCCGCATGATCGAGATCGGCGCCGGCGGCGGCTCGATCGCGGCGAAGAATCCGCTCGGCCTGCTCGACGTCGGTCCGCGGTCGGCGGGGGCGTTGCCGGGGCCGGCGGCCTATCAGCGCGGCGGCACCGAGCCGACCGTCACGGACGCCGATATCCTACTCGGCTATATGGGCACCGAATCCTTCGTCGGCGGCTCGTTCAAGGTGTCGAGGGACGCCGCGCTCGCCGCGATGACGAAGCTCGCGGCCTCGCTCGACGTCAGCGTTTCTCGCTGCGCCTTCGGCATCCACGATCTCGTCAATGAATCCATGAGCAAGGCCGCGGCGGTTCACGCGACAGACCTCGGCGTCGATCCACGCAGCCTGCCGATGGTCGCCTTCGGCGGCGCCGGGCCGGTGCATGCCTATGGCATCGCGCGCAAGCTCGGCATCAGGCGCATCATCTGCCCGACCGGCGCCGGTGTCACGTCGGCAATCGGCCTCTTGATCGCGCCGGTCGCGGTTGATCTGTCCGCGAGCTTCCCGATGCAGGTCGACAATTGGGACTTTGCCGCGATGGATCGCCTGCTCGGCGATCTCTCGGCCCAAGGGGCTGAGGTCGTGCGCGCCGCCGGCGTTGCGCCGGAGACCATCACCAACAGCTACACGGTCGACATGCGTCACGTCGGCCAGGGCCACGAGATCACGGTCGCGCTGCCGGATCGCAGCCTGCCGCCAAAGCAATTCCATGAGGAGTTGCTCGCCAATTTCTACAAGCTCTATTGCGAGCTGTTCGGCCGCACCGTCGCGGGCTCGTCCGTCGAGGTGATCACCTGGCGCCTGCGCTCCAGCGGCGAGAAGGATCAGGTCACGCCGCCGCACACCCGCCACGCCGCCGAGGCCCGCAAGGGCACCCGCTCGGTCTATTTCAGCGAAGCCGGCGGCTTCGTCGATACGCCGGTCTACGACCACTACAAACTCCCCGTCGGCGAAGCGATCCAGGGGCCGGCGATCGTCGAGCAGCGCGAGTCGACCGCGGTGGTCGGGCCGAGCGGCACGGCGCATGTCGACATCAACGGCAATCTCGTGATCAACATCGCCTAAGGACTACGCCCTCATGTCCGCGAACGCTGCCGACTTCAACGATCCGATCAATCTGCAGGTGATGTGGAATCGCTTGATCTTCATCGCCGATCAGGCCGACATCGTGCTCGGCCGCACCGCGTTCTCGCCGATCGTGCGCGAGAACCATGACTATGTCACTGTGCTGCTCGACAGCCGCGGCCGCGCGCTGGCGCAGTGCACCTGGTCGATCCCGGTGTTCATCACCTCGCTGCCGGTCGCCGCGCAAAAATACTTCCTGCCGAAGTTCCCGGCCGAGACGCTCCAGGAAGGCGACGTGCTCGCCACCAACGATCCGGAGATCGGCACCGGCCATCTGCCCGACGTGACCATGATCACGCCGATCTTCAAGAACGGCAAGGTCGTGGCCTATGCCGGCTCGATCGCGCATCTGCCCGACATTGGCGGCGCTCCCTTGCACTCCGAAGCGAGCGACATCTTCGAAGAGGGCATTCGCTTCCCGATCGTGAAGCTGCACAAGGCCGGCGTCCCCAACCAGGACGTTCTCGACATCATCGCCGCGTCCGTTCGCCTGCCGACCGAGGTGATGGGCGATCTCGAATCCATGGTCGCGGCCAACAACGTCATGGGCCGCGAGATGGTCAAATTTCTCGACGAGTATGGTCTCGACAGCATCGACGAGCTGGCCGACGCGATCCACACCCGCTCCGAAGCGCAGACCCGGCGCGCGATCCGGCAATGGCCGAACGGCACCTATAGCGCCGAGGTCCTGCTCGACGGCTATGACACCGACGTGACGCTCAAGGCGTCCGTGATCATCCGCGACGATTCCATTCATGTCGACTACACGGGCACATCAGAGCAAATTCTTCACTCGATCAATTGCCGCACCAACTACCGCTACGCCCATTCGGTCTACGCGCTGAAATGCCTGCTCGACCCCGATACCCCGAACAACGAGGGTTGCATCACGCCGATCACGGACGAGGCGCCGCTCGGGTCCATCCTCAATCCCGAGCAGTGGACCGCGGGCAACTCGCGTAACTTGATTGGCCATGTCATTCCGTCTCTGATCTTCAAGGCGCTGGAGGGCGTGGTGCCTGACAAGGTGATGGGCGACAGCGGCGGTGCGCCGATCTGGGCCGCCAATTGCGTGGGTCGGCGCGACGATGGTTCGCAGTATGGCTCGGTGCAGAATTTCCACGGCGGGCAGGGCGCCCGCGCCGAATTTGACGGGCTGGACACCCTGAGCTTTCCGTCCAATTGCCGCGTCACGGCGATCGAAATGTTCGAGATCGCGGTGCCTGCGCTCACCGAGTGCAAGGAGCTCATTGCGGACTCCGGGGGCGCCGGCAGGAGCCGCGGCGGCCTCGGCCAGCGCGTCGTGCTGCGCAATCTCGGGCGCAACCCGATGAACATCTACCTCGCGTCCGAGCGCGTGCGGCATCCGTGCTTCGGTGTCGTCGGCGGGAAGTCGGGCAGCACCGGCAAAGTGTCCCGAAATGGGGAACCGCACTTCCCCAAGGGCAAGGTGGTACTGAAGACCGGCGATCGCCTCGAGGTCGAGACACCGGGCGGCGGCGGTTGGGGACGGACATCGGAGCGCGCGGCGGTTGCGATCGAGCTCGACCTCGCCGAAGGCTTGATCACGCCAGCGGCCGCGAGGCAGATTTACGGCTATCAACGCTCCAGTGTGGCGGCGACTGCCGCCGAATAGGGGTATCATGGGTCTCCTCGACGGAAAGGTTGCACTCGTCACCGGCGCGGGAACGGGAATCGGACGCGAGACCGCGATCCTGCTTGCCGGGGAAGGCGCATCGGTTGTTCTGACCGGACGGCGGATCGATCCGCTGCGGGACGTCGTCAGCGTGATCGAGAAATCAGGCGGAAAGGCCGTCGCCCATGTGCTGGACGTGGCGTCGCGCGAGTCGATTTTGGAGACAGTTGCCTGGGCCAAGCGGAACGTTGGGGCGATCGACATCCTCGTCAACAATGCCGGCAGCGCCAGCAAGGTGCTGAACGCCCGCTTTATCAGCGAGGCCGAGTGGAACGCGACGGTGAACGTCAATCTCACCGCGGTGTTCAATCTGACCCAGGCCGTGCTGGAGGACATGATCGCTCGGAAGGAAGGCACGGTCATCACCGTGTCGTCGCTCGCGGTCGTCACTCCGAACCTGCTCGGTGGCGCCGCCTATGGTGCGGCCAAGGCCGGCGTGAAGAATTTCATGACCTTCCTGCACAACACCTACCGCAACCAGGGTATCCGCGCGACGACCATCCTGCCCGGCGAGACCGATACCCCGATCATGGACAATCGAGCGCGCCCGCCGCTCGAGAGCGAACGCGCCGTGATGCTCGATCCGCACGATGTCGCACGCGCCGTGTTGCTCTGCGCCAGCCTGCAGAAGGGCGCCATGATTCCTGAACTGCACATCTGCCCGACTTTCATGCGCGATACGTCCGCGGACATCGAGACCGCTCGCTGGGTCGGTGCGCCCGAGGGGTTGAAGGACAAGCCGAAGAGCTAAAGGAAAAGGATCTCCCATGAACGGAGCCAAATTACGCGAGCGTCTTGCCAAGGGCGAGGCGGTCACCATGCTCACGCCGCACCACACCTCGTCGGGCCTCGCGGTGCGCCTGGTCGAGCTCGGCGCGGATGCGATCTTCGTCGATTGCGAGCACGGCACCTGGAGCTTTGAGGATGTGCGCGTCACCGCACAGGCGATCCGCGGCGCGGGCGGCGCGGCCATCGTTCGCCCGCACTCGCATGAGCGGCCAGTCCTGATCCGCTATCTCAATGCGGGCGCCGACGGCCTGATGGTGCCGATGGTCGATACCGCCGATCAGGCGCGTGCTATCGTTGACGCGGTCCGCTATGCGTGCCCCGCCGATCATGAGAAGCGGCTGACCATTTGCATGATCGAGACGCCGCTGGCGATCGACAATATCGATGAGCTGCTCACGGTGGAGGGCGTCGACGTCTTCTTCATCGGGCCCGGCGACCTGTCCCAGAACATGGGCTTTTCGCCAGCCCCGCCATTCGGTCAGCCGCGTCCGCAGGCCGTGATCGAGCGCGTTGGATTTGCGGTGAAGACGATCCGGGCGGCAGGCAAGATCGCCGGCACGCTCGTCACCGCAGATGAACTGCCATCATGGTTCGAGCAGGGCGTGCGGTATTTCTACATTCACTCCGATCCGTTCCTTCGCGTCGGGCTAGCCCGCGTGAAGAAGGTGCTCGGCCGATAGGTTCCATCAACCGAAGCGACCTGACTCCCAAGTATGTCGACTTGGGTCAAAGTAAGACGTTGCGGGGAGGGCAGTTCATGGCGGCAAAGTAGACCACTATTGATCCCTCCCGATCGTCTTGGCTGGAATTGGACCAAATTGGCCCATGATGGATTGGGGTGAGAGTTTAGGTTTTTCAAATAGTTAGAAGGCGGCGTGTGCGCGACGTGTGCACCGGGAGATCAAGAAAAATCTTGTTACAGCCAATGTGAGCGGGCCTTCTGAAGCGGCCCGTCTTTGTTTGGTGCTTGGGGTAGATCCGCGACTGCTGGAGGCAGCAGTCTGAAGTTTTCGGAGATGGACAGCGTCGCGGCGATCAGACGGAGTTGCAGACGCGGGCTCGGCAGCTCTTGGCGTATTGAAGAAGTCCACGAAGTGACGATCCAAGATTGATGCAGTGCGTCGGCCTTTAGCAACTAATGCTATGCAGTTCGTGTAGTCCGGTTCGGCATTCCACCGGCCGCAATGATCTCCGCGCTCAACACTTCGATCGTCGTGCGATGCCGCATCGCGGTCTGTCGAATAAGCGAAAAGGCGTCCGTCTCCGACAAGCCGTGACCGCGCATGATCTGCAGAACGGCGGCGAACACAATACGCCGGGATCGAATGCGGTCTTCCAGTTTCTCGATGTGGATGGCTTCGTCAACCCTTCGCTGCGCTGAATCGAACGCAACCACTAGCGCGGTGTAAAGTCCGGCCGAACGCAGCGGTTTGATGAGAAAAGAGGCCGGCCGCAAATCGAGCAACCACTTCAGTCGGCTGGGCGTTTCCGTTCCAATCAGCGCGATGATCGGTACGTTGCCTTTCCACAAGGTGGCCTGATCGGACTTGATGGGAATGCTGTCCGCATCCATCAGGATGACATCAACGGCCCGGTTCGCCGGTGGCGGCTCGGCCGGATCGTGCTCCGAAATCGCCATACCGAGGCGGCTAAGTTGGCGGCGCACGATAGAAATCTCGCGCTCATCTCTCATCACCATGAGAGCGCGACGGCCGCCAACAGAGAAGGGCGATGGCTTGGTCATTTCACGACACGCAGATGGGCGGAGCGCTTCGTCATCGTATCATTGCTCTTTTCCAGCCTCGTGCCAATCGTCGTGAGGTCAAGGTTCGAGAGATAAGGATCGGGACGCTCGGGGGCATCCGCCTCCCAGAAGATATTGAACCGACATCCAGGCGCGGAGCGTGCCAACCGTGGTGTGAGGAAGCAGTGGTTATTATCGGGATCGACCCAAACCGGTCCCTGCGGGGAATCGTAGCGATGATTTGCCGCAGCGCGCCGCACGGCGCTGACGTCCGCGGATCCCGCTCGGCGGATGGCGCGGGCGAGCAGCATGACGCAAACGTAAGTCGATTGTCCGTCGACGGAAAGGCTGCTGTCCGCGCCGTGGCGTGCCTTCCACCGCGCCACAAAGCTGCGATTTTCAGCTCCCTCGATGCTCTCGAAATATGCAGATGACGTGACACATCCTACCGAAGCCGCCGATCCGATCAGCTTAAGTTCGGGCTCACAAAGGCTGCAGCTCAGCATCGGGATCGAGAGAGCAGCACGCGCCGCAGCAGCGTGCAGCGCGCGCATGAAGGCGTAGCTGGACTCACCAACCAGCGTATTGAAGACGACCGGCGGTTTCCGGTCGATGACTTCCCTGACGATGTGGTCCACGGCCGTCTCGCCGAGTTCCAGCAGGCGTTCGGCAAGGATACGGCCTCCTGCGCTGCTTACGATTTCGCGAATGACGCGGTTCATTTCCCAGGTCCAGATGTAGTTCGACCCGATGCAGAATACGTCCGTCGAGATGTGGTCCAGCATATGGCGGACTAGAGGCACGACGTGCTGGTTGGGCGCGGCACCGACGTAGATGACGTTGTCACTGCTTTCGAACCCTTCATAGCGCGCTGGATGCCAGAGCAGCCGTTCGGTCCGTTCGACGATCGGAATAACCTGCTTGCGTGAGGCCGAGGTGTAGCACCCGACGATATGGCTAACCTGATCTTCGCGAATGAGGTCGGCGCATGCGGTGTGATAGCCGGCGACCACCCCGCCGGGATCGCGCAAGCGAGGCGTGAATGTGAAATCGAACTCGGCGCTTTGATTGATTTCGTCGACCGCCATCAACGCGCTCTTGCGCATCTCGCCGGCCATCATGGCGTAAGGTCCCGATTGGGAAAATACGAGGCCGAGAGGGATGGACGACTTGGTCATGAAGAAGCTGGGCCCTGTGCGGCAACAATCTTCTCGCGAGAAAGTAGGCTTTGCTTCCTTGTATCGTCAATCCGCACTGCGCGTCATTCGTGCTGTCAGCATAAAAAAGACGCTAGCCTCGCATTGACAAGGTCGGCAACGCTAATACACAATATCGCGGTACGTGAATGCGTGCATGACGAAAATGTTTTCGCACGGCCGATGACGTCTGAGTGAAGACTTCCGAGTTTCGTTCTGCAACGCAACCTACGCGACCATCGATAGCAGCGGCATTGATGCCATTCGGGGCCTTTTGGGCCGCGGATGGCTTTTTTCGTTTTGTCTGGCAAACACGCGAAATAGGCCAAGGGTGGAGCATGGCGGTTCGCCTTCCGACGCTGGAGCAGATCGACGATCTAGGGTCCAACTTTGGTCTCGTCCTTACTGCTGACGAGATTGCTGCGTTTCAGCAGGCCTTCAAGGGGCCGTTGGCTTCCTACGGCCGGCTGGACGAGTTGGTGCCGCCGGCGCTGGCGCCGATCGCGCCACGTTCGCCGGGTTATCGGCCCACGGCATCCGAAAATCCCTTCGGGGCCTGGTACTGGAAGACGAATATCCGCACCGGCGCAGAGGGGTTGTTGAGCGGCAAAACGATCGCGATCAAGGATAACATCTGCGTCGCCGGCGTGCCGATGATGAATGGTTCGGCGCTGCTCGAAGGTTATGTTCCCGAAATCGACGCCACCGTCGTGACGCGGATTCTCGACGCCGGTGGCACCATCGCAGGCAAGGCTGCGTGCGAGGATCTCTGCTTTTCAGGCGCAAGCCATACCTGCGCCGGCGGCGTGATCCGCAACCCGCACAATCCGGCTCACAGCGCTGGCGGCTCGTCCGGCGGGAGCGCCGCGCTGGTGGCATCGGGTGAAGTACCGATGGCGCTCGGCGGCGACCAGGGTGGCTCGATCAGAACGCCATCAAGCTGGTGCGGCGTTTATGGCCTGAAGCCGACCTGGGGCCTAGTGCCGACCACGGGCTCGATGCCGATCAGCTACTCGGTTGATCATTGCGGTCCCATGTGCGCTTCGGTCGAAGACGTTGCGCGGCTGCTGACGGCTATCGCCGGTCATGACGGTTGGGATACCCGGACCATTGCCGCGCGCACTGGAGACTATATGGCGGCGCTCGGCGATCCGGCGAGAGGACTGAGCATCGGCGTCCTGCACGAGGGGTTTGGCCATTCCGAGAGCGATCCCGCGGTCAATGAGAAGGTGCGGCAAACCATTGCGGCGCTGGATAAAGCGGGAGTCGAAAGCGAGGAGGTCTCGATCGCCTGGCATCTCGACGGACCGCATGTCTGGAGCGGCGTCATCCTGGAAGGCGCTGCCGAGATGATGCTGAAGGGTTTTGGCGTCGGTAACAACGTCCAAGGCTACTACCCGCTCTCGATGCAGGAGGCGCTTGCGCGCGGCATGGGGACGCGGATCAACGACGTATCGCCGACGGTGAAACTGGTGCTGATGCTCGGCGAATACATGCACCGGCATTATCACGGGCGCTATCATTCCAAGGCGCAGAACCTGCGGGTGCTGCTGCGGCGGGCCTACGACGACGCGCTGAAAAAGTTCGACGCGCTTGTTATGCCGACCATTCCCTTCACTGCAACGCCGATTCCGCCGCCCGATGCGCCGCTGAACACCGTGATCGACGTCGCCCTCAATATGCAGGCGAATACCTGTTCGTTCGATGTTTCGGGACATCCCGCTTTCACCGTGCCATGCGGCCGCGTAGATGGTTTGCCGGTAGGCCTGATGCTGGTCGGGCGTCACTTCGAGGAAGCGACGCTGATACGGTTGGCGCGGGCGATCGAAACCGCCGTAGACTGGAAATCAAATTGAACGAGCCAAATCCGACGCTGGCATGCGTTTTGTCGTGCCGATTGCTTTCGAGGTTATCGCGATGACCGACGACACCTGGCTGAGCACATCGATCATGGCAAAGCGCGGCCTCGCCAAGGGGCAGGCCGGCAAGCACCACGAACTCACGATCGAGAAGCAGGGCACTTTCCACTACGTCTACGGTCCCTACACAAAACCCGTTCTCACCGTCGACCCCGGCGATGTCGTCGCCGTCGAGACCGAGGATGCCTTTGGCGGCGTCATCACCAGCGAGAAGGACAGCCCGACCGCGAAGCTGCGGTTTCCCTTCCTCAACCCGCAATGCGGCCCGATTGCCGTCAACGGCATCGAGAAGGGTGATTGCCTCGCTGTGCACATTCATGCCGTAGAGACCCGTGGCGCGCAGCCGGCCGGCAAGACCTGCATCATTCCGGAATTCGGCGGCTTGGTCGGAACGGCGTCGACCGCGTTACTCAATCCGCCGTTACCCGAACGGGTCAGGGTGATGCATGTCGACAAGGGCGGAGTGCGCTGGAGCGACAAGATCACGCTGCCTTACCAGCCGTTCATCGGTACCATCGGGATCTCGCCCGAGATCGAGGCGATTTCGTCGCTGCAGCCCGATTATCACGGCGGCAATATGGACCTGCCGGATGTTGCGCCGGGCGCGATCCTTTATTTCCCCGTGCATGTCAAAGGCGGGTTTCTGTATGTCGGCGATTGCCATGCCGTCCAGGGCGACGGCGAATTGTCGGGCGTTGCGATCGAACAGCGCGCCACCGTGACGATGCAGATCGACGTCATCAAGGGCTGGAGCTTTGCCTGGCCGCGGCTCGAGACCAGGGAGTTTCTGATGACGATAGGCAGCGCCCGGCCGCTGGAAGATGCGGCGCGCATCGCCTATCGCGAACTGGTCCGCTGGATGGGCGCGGAGTACGGCTTCGACGAGATCGATGCCTACATGCTGCTCAGCCAGGCTGGACGAATCCGGCTCGGCAACATGGTTGACCCAAAATACACGATGGGCGCGTCAATTCTGAAAAAATACCTGACTTCATGAAGCATCGGCAACCGCGAGGAGGACTAGCGCTATGAGGGTGAATCGCAGAACGTTCTTGCAGAGTACCGCTGCGATCGCTGCCGCGGGGATGTTTTCCTCCAGCGCATGGGCGGAAGATCCGATCAACGTCGCCAGCATTCACGATCTCTCCGGCGGCCTCGACATCTACGGCAAGCCGATGGTCGACGCGTTGACGCTTGCGATCGAGGAAGCCAACGCGGCGGGCGGCCTCTTGGGCCGGCAGGTCAAGCTGATCAACTATGACACACAGTCGAACATGCAACTCTACACCCAGTTCGCGCAGCAGGCGGCCCTGAAGGACAAGGTCGCGGTCGTCCATGGCGGTATCACCTCGGCGTCGCGCGAAGTGATCCGGCCGGTGCTCGACAAGTTCAAGACGCTGTATTTCTACAATACGCAGTATGAAGGCGGTGTCTGCGACCGCAACCAGTTCGACACCGGCGTGACCCCGGCGCAGACGGTGGAAAAGCTGGTGCCTCATGCCATGAAGAAATGGGGCAAGAAGGTCTACGTCGTCGCGGCCGACTACAATTACGGGCAGATCACATCGCAATGGGTGAAAAAATACGTCACCGAAAATGGCGGCGAGGTGTCCTCGATTGACTTTTTCCCGCTCGACGTCACCAATTTCGGTCCGACCATCTCCAAAATCCAGGCGGCCAAGCCGGATTTCGTCTGGTCGGCACTGGTCGGTGGCGCGCACATCTCGTTCTACCGCCAATGGGCGGCCGCGGGCATGCGCAAGAGCATTCCGATGGCATCGACTACGTTTGCGGTCGGCAACGAGCACATCGTGCTGTCGCCCGATGAATGCAACGGCATGCTGATCTGCTACAACTATTTCCAGGACCTGAAGAACCCCGTCAACGAGAGTTTCGTGGCGAGTTTCCACAAGCGCTTCGGCACCGACTATCCGAACATCACCGAACTCGCGATGGGTACCTATCAGGGGTTCCGGCTGTGGGCGGAAGCGGTCAAGAAGGCCGGCAGCGTCGATCGGATGAAGGTCATCGAAGCCCTGGAGACCGGGATCAGCATCGATGCGCCTTCCGGCAAGGTCACCATCGATCCGCCGACGCACCATTGCGTGCTCGACGTGCACATCGCCGAAGTCGCCGACAAGAAGCTCAAGGTGCTGGAAGATTTTGCCCAGCAGAAGCCCGCCGATACCGCAGCTGTCTGCGACCTCATCAAGAACCCGACCGACAACCAGCAATACGTGATCAAGATTTGAGACCGGACCGGCTCTCAATTCTGTTTCGGAAAGGTGAACGTGGATCTCGCTGTTCTTCTGGCAATCCAGGTCCTGTATGCGATAGCCAGCCTGGCGCTAATCAGCGTCGGGCTGGCGATCATCTTCGGCATGATGCGCGTCATCAATCTCGCGCATGGCGAATTCCTGATGCTCGGCGGATATGCGGCAATCGTCGCCACCAGCCACGGCATCAGCATCTGGATCGCAATGCTGGTGGTGGCACCGATCGTGGTCGGCCTCATCGGCGTCGTCGTCGAGCGGACCATTATCCGTTTTCTCTATGGTCGCATGATCGACACCATGCTGGCTACCTGGGGTCTCAGCCTGTTCCTGGTCGGGCTGACCACGGCGATCTTCGGCAATACCACTGTCGGCATCTCAGCGCCGCTCGGCAGCTTCCAGATCGGCGCCTACCGCACCAGCGCCTACACGCTGTTCGTGATCACCGTCGCGGCCGTAGTGCTGGCTGTGATCTTCGTCGTGATGCGCTGGACGCGGCTTGGCCTGATCGCCCGCGGCACGATGCAAAACGCCAACATGGCCTCGGCGCTTGGTGTCAATCCGCCCCGCGTTTACGCCATCACCTTCGGTCTCGGCGCGGCGCTGTCGGGACTTGCCGGCGCCGTGCTGGCGCCGGTCTCCGGTGTATTCCCTACCATCGGCGTTGCCTATGTCGCCAAATCCTTCATCACGGTGATCGGCGGCGGCGCCGCGATCCTCAGCGGCACGGTGTCGGCGTCGGCGCTGTTCGGCAGCATCAACCAGATCGCGACCTTCGTCACCACGCCGGTTTTCGGTGAAGTCGCGTTGCTCGCGGCCGCGATCATTCTGATCCGCCTGCTGCCGCAAGGCATCACCGGCCGCTTCTTCCGGAGAGGCCTGTGAACGCCCGCGCGCTCAATCTGATCGGCCTTGGCCTCGTCGGCGTGATCGGCATTGCGTTCCTGGTGCTGGTACCGCGTTTCTTCGAACTCGACGTCGTGCTCGAGTTCACGGTCTACATGATCATGGCGATACTGGCGCTGAGCCTCGCTCTGATCTGGGGGTATGGCGGCATACTTTGTTTCGGCCAATCCGCGTTCTTCGGGCTGGGCGCGTATACCTATGCGATCGCGATGTTCAACATCGGCGAGAGCACGGTCCCGCTGCTGCTTGCCGTCATCGTGCCGGCCGCGTTCGCGGCGCTGCTCGGCTATTTCATGTTCTACGGGCGCATCAGCGACGTCTATCTCGGCGTCATTACGCTGACCGTGACGCTGATCCTGTTCAATTCCATTAACTCGACTGCGGGACCGGAATTCCATATCGGCTCGGCACGACTCGGCGGCTTCAACGGCATTCCCGGGATCCCGCCGTTGAATGTGCCCGGCAACAAGCGTGCGCCGATTGATCTCGAAGGCATGTTCTATCTGGCGACCGCCGCATTGCTCGCGACCTATTTCGGATTGCGCCTGCTGCTGGCGAGCCGGTTCGGCCGCATCATCGTCGGCATCCGGGAAAACGAACGGCGTGCTGAACTGCTTGGCTATGATCCGCGCGCCTACAAGCTCGCGACATTCACCATTGGTGGTGCGCTGGCCGGATTTGCCGGGTGCCTGTTCGCCAATTGGGGCAACTTCGTCAGTCCCACGATCTTCGGTCTCGCCCAATCCGCGCAGATCATCATCTGGGTTATCGTCGGCGGGCGCGGCACGCTGATCGGGCCGATCGTCGGGTGCATCGGCATTCAATGGCTCACGACCGCGCTCGGCGCCAACCAGCCCAGCGGCGGTTCGGACTGGTGGGCCAAGATCTTTGCCAACGCGCCGCTGATCTTCGGCATTATCCTGATTGCGTTCGTGCTGCTGGTGCCCAAAGGACTGGTGCCGACGCTCGGCGATATCGGCCAATCGCTACTCGCGTCGCGTGGCAAAGAGGCGAAGCGGCTACAGCCTAAGCGGGCGGAGGAGGGTTGATGGCCGCGCCGCTGCTTCAGACCCAGGATCTCAGCATGCATTTCGGCGGCGTTCGCGCCGTGCTGCACGTCAATTTCTCGCTGGCCGAAGGCGAACTGCGCTGCCTGATCGGCCCCAACGGCGCAGGCAAGAGCACGTTCTTCAAGATGCTGACCGGGCAACTGGAGCCGACCCATGGCCGGGTGCTGTTCCGCGGCCAAGACATTTCGCACGCGCACGCCCACGACATCGCCCGGCTCGGCATCGGCATCAAGACCCAGGTGCCGAGCGTCTTCGATGGCCTTTCGGTCCGTGAAAATATCTGGCTTGCAGCAAACCGCCTTCATTCGCGCGATGAGGCGAGGCGCGTCGTCGACGAGATGCTGGCGAGGGTCGGCCTGACGGAAGCCGCCGAACGCCTGGTCGGCCAGCTGGCCCATGGGCAGCGGCAATGGGTCGAACTTGGGCTGGTGCTGGCGACCGATCCCAAATTGATCCTGCTCGACGAGCCCGCCGCCGGCATGACCCACGAGGAGGTCAACAAGACGGCCGAATTGGTACGCGAGATCAACCGCACCAAGGCGCTGATCGTCGTCGAGCACGACATGCAGTTCATCCGCATGATCGCCAAGCAGGTCACGGTATTCAATCAGGGCAGCGTGTTAGTCGAAGACACCGTTGAGAACATCATGCGCAATCCGCAGGTGCGCGACATCTATCTGGGCAAACAGGCGGCCGCATGATGCTCGATGTACAGGGACTGCGAACAGGATATGGCCGGATTCCGATCCTCAATGGGGTAAGCTTCTCCGTCAATGAGGGCGAATTCATCGGCATTCTCGGTCACAATGGCATGGGCAAGACCACGCTGCTCAAGGCGCTGATGGGGTTTTTGCCGGCGACCAGCGGTCGCGTGATGTTCGGCCATGACGACGTCACGGCGATCGAACCCTATCGGCGCGCGCGGCTCGGTCTCGGCTACGTGCCGCAGGGCCGGGAGATCTTCCCCGGGCTCACCGTCTACGAGAATCTGCGCATGGGTTGCAATACGCAGGACCGCGCGGAAGAAGACATCATCGCGAGCGTACTGGAGGAATTCCCCCGCCTGAATTCGTTGCTCGATCGCCCCGGCGGCGCGCTGTCGGGCGGCGAGCAGCAATTGCTGGCGATCGCGCGCTGCCTTTGCGGCGACCCGCGGCTAATCCTGCTCGACGAGCCGACGGAAGGCATTCAGCCCTCGATCATCGACGAGATCGTCGAAACACTGCAGCGGCTGCGGGCCAGAAGCGGGCTCACCATGATCTTAGTCGAGCAGAATCTGGACTTCATTGCTGCGCTGTCGCAGCGCATCCTGATTATCCAGAAGGGCGCGATTACCCGGGAAGTGGAGCCAGGCGAACTCGGCGACGCAAGCCTCGTCGGAGAATTTGTCGGTATCGCAACGTAAGCCCGCCGCATGCGGGCATGATCAGAGGGAGAATCAAGCCATGGCAGTCAGGAGACCCACACTCGATCAGCTGCGCAGCGTCGCCGAGGACCTTGGCATGCACATGGGTGATGCAGAGCTCAAATCCTACGATGCGTTAATGCAGGCGAATTACGCGGCCTACGATGCGGTCGATGCCATGCCGGACTATGTGCCGGTGGTGAAGTATCCGCGCACGCCTGGCTATCGCCCCGAGGGCGAAGAAAACAAATTCAACGCCTGGTACATCAAGACCGAGATCAAGGGTGCCCCGAACGGCAAGCTCGCTGGCAAGAAGATCGCGCTCAAGGACAACATCTCACTCGCCGGCGTTCCGATGATGAACGGCGCATCGACGCTGGAAGGCTACATCCCCGATACTGATGCCACCATCGTTACCCGTATGCTCGACGCCGGCGGCACTATCGTGGGCAAGGTGCATTGCGAATATTTCTGCTTCTCCGGCGGTAGCCACACCTGTGCGGCCGGTCCCGTGCACAATCCGCACAAGATGGGATACTCCGCCGGTGGTTCGTCCTCAGGCAGCGCGGTGGTGGTGGCGACCGGTGAGGCCGATATGGCAATCGGCGGCGATCAGGGCGGCTCGATCCGCATTCCGGCCGCCTTCAGCGGCATTTACGGCATGAAGGCTACCTATGGCCTCGTACCTTATACGGGCGTGATGCCGATCGAACTCACGATCGATCACACCGGCCCGATGACGAACAACGTGCGCGACAACGCGCTGCTCCTGGAGGTGCTGGCAGGGGCCGACGGACTTGATCCTAGGCAGGGCGCACTCAAGGTCGGAAAGTACAGCGACGAGATAGACGGCGGCGTCAGGGGATTCCGTGTTGGCATCGTGAGGAAAGGATTTGGGCATCCAAGTTCGGAGCCAGACGTCGACGCCAAGGTTAAGGCGGCCGCCGAGTTGTTTCGCAAGCTCGGCGCTACCGTCGAGGAAGTCTCGGTCCCGATGCACCTCGTTGCACCGGCGATCTGGCTACCGATCGCCGCCGAAGGCGCCACCGAGTTCATGATGAAGGGCAACGGCATGGGGACAAACTGGCGCGGTCTCTACAACACCACGCTGCTTGACGCCCACTCCGCCTGGAAGCATCGCGCCGACGAATTGTCCGACAGCCTCAAGATCACGATGCTGCTCGGTCAATATTTCACCAAACACTACCGCGGCCACTTTTATGCCAAGGCCCAGAATTTGAACCGCAAGCTGCGCGCATCCTATGACGAGGCTTTGGCCAAATACGATCTGTTGCTGATGCCGACCCTGCCGATGAAGGCGACGCCGCTGCCGCCGGCGGACGCGCCACGCGAACTTTATATCCAACGTGCGTTTGAAATGGTTCCCAATACTGCGCCGTTCAACGCCACCGGACATCCAGCGATGAGTCTTCCCTGCGGCATGAGCAACGGTCTGCCGGTCGGTCTGATGTTGATCGGCAAGTATTTTGACGAGCCGACGATCTATCGCGCCGCCGCGGCGTTCGAAGGTGCCGGCGACTGGAAGAAGATGTGACCGGATCGAGGCGGCCTGCCGACATGCGAGCAGGCCGTCACACCAGCAACGGAGGCGACCATGGATCTTGGATTAAAGGGAAAGAGCGCGCTCGTAACCGGTGGCAGCAAGGGCATTGGGCTGGCGATCGCCGAGCTATTTGCGGCCGAAGGCGCCAACGTCGCGATCTGCGCACGCAATGCTGACGAAGTTGGCAACGTCGTGAAGAGCCTCTCGACGAAAGGTGGCAAGTCGTGGGGCAGAGCGGTTGATGTCGCCGACCCGGATGCGCTGAAGGATTGGATCGAAGGGGCCGCCGCCGAACTTGGCGGCATCGATACCATCGTCTGCAACGTCAGCGCGCTGGCGGTTGGCGATACGCCCGAGACCTGGGAGAAATCGTTCCGCACCGACATGATGCATACCGTCAATTCGGTCGCGGCCGCGCTGCCCTATCTGGAAAAGTCGAAATCGGCGTCGATCATCATCGTGTCCAGCGTGTCGGGCTTCGAGGTCGACTTTGCCGCCGGTTCGTATGGCGCCTTCAAGGCGGCCTTGATCCACTACGCCAAGGGTCTAAGCAATCAGCTGATCGCCAAGGGAATTCGCGTCAACGCCGTGTCGCCAGGCAACACATACTTCGAAGGTGGTATCTGGCAGAATATCGAGCGCGGCATGCCTGATCTTTACAAGACAGCGATGTCGCTCAATCCGACCGGGCGTATGGGCACGCCGCAGGAAGTCGCCGCCGGCGTGGTATTTTTGGCGAGCCCGGTCGCAAGCCGCATCTCTGGCACCAACCTCATCGTCGATGGTGCACTCACAAAGGCTGTCTAGCGAGCTGTCGACTGGGGTCTCATTGCAGCTCGCTTGGCGGAAGACGTGGTGCTGGCGCTCGCTCAAGGTTTCCGCGACGGCAGTTTCAACGCATGATGCTTTCTGACGCTTGATTGTCGATGGGACCTGCTTTGAGACTATTGGCTGGAATTAGCTCAAATTGGCCCGTGATGGATTGGAGCGAGAGTTCAAGTTTTTCAATTGGTTAGAGGATGACGTGTGCACGACGTGTGCACCGGGAGATCAAGAAAAATCTATAGAGGGCAGTGGGCGGCCTCGAAAGATCTGACTTCCGCAGAACTCCCACGCCTGAACCTCGCAAGGGCAGGGCACTCGCCTGCGATTCACGTGCTGATCTTGTCCGTCACGAGGTTGTGCTCTTCGCTCGACTTGCAAGGAGGGGACCCAATTGCAGGCGCGGCAGTTTTCGGCGCAAAGCGGACGTGCGGCCGGACCAGGGCGTCAGAAGAGCCATAGCCCGAGCTCCGTGGGCAGAACCTGTTCGATTACTCAGCCCGCTTCAGCTATTACCATCACGGGAGAGGGTTCGAATCCGAGTTCCGATAAACCATCAAGAAGGCATCGGTTCGCCTTCAAGATGGGTGAAGTGGATATCGAAGGCTTTGTTGGTAATGAAGAGAAAAGTCACATCGTCCGTTTCCGTCGCACCATGCGATTGCACCATCCCCTCGGGAAACCAGACGAACGTACCGGGATCTACCGTGTCGGTTGTCAAGCAATGGCAGCTCCTTTCCAGGGCTGACCTGACTTGAGGACGGCGTTGGCGAAGACGACGAGGCGGCGCAGGACGGCGATCAGGGCGAGCTTGGCGGGTTTGCCCTTTGCGATCAGCCGCTCGTAGAAGGGTCGCAGGACAGGGTTGTGCCTGCTGGCTGCGATGGCGGCCATGTAGAGGATATGGCGTACGGCCGCTCGGCCACCATGGATGCGTGCGGGAGCAGCCATGGTCCCACTCTTGTGGACGAACGGAGCCACTCCAATCAGGGCCGCAGCCGCTTTGTTGTCGATCCGGCCGAGTTCCGGAACGGAGGCG
>NZ_AXAS01000065.1 GCF_000472925.1 Bradyrhizobium sp. Ec3.3 | reverse complement strand
TTCGAAGGGAGATCCTGGACGGGCTTACACCGACACGCCTTGATGACCATGATCGCCTACGCCTTCCTCCAATCCCGCCGCCTTAAAGCAGCGGGACGAAAAAAAAAGAATCGCGGGACCACCGCCACAGCCGAGCATGCCGGCCGTCAGGCAAGCCATCCTCGAGCTCTTCGCTCAGCCTCCACCCCGGCGATGCCCGCACTGTGAGAAACTCCTCGTCGACCCAGGCAAAACTAAACTGCCAGAGTAGTGGTAGTATCTGCGCCAAGTCTCCACTTTTTCCTGTGCATCCGCAAGGCTGAGGAACCAATGGGCGTTGAGGCATTCGGCCCGGAAGCGCCCATTGAAGGCTTCGATGAACGCGTTGTCGGTTGGCCTGCCGGGCCGTGAGAAGTCCAGTGTGACGCCGCGCTGATAGGCCCAAAGGTCAAGATCGCGCGACACAAACTCGCTGCCTTGATCGACGCGGATCGTCGCCGGGAATCCCACTTCATTGCAAACCCTTTCCAATACCGCCACGACGTCGGTGCCGCGGAAGGTGAACCGCGGCACCAGCGCCGGCGAGAAGCGGGAGAAGATGTCAATGACCGTGAGAACCCGGAGCTTGCCGCCGGTCGCTAGCTGATCATGCACAAAGTCCATCGCCCAGGTCTCGTTCGATCGCGTCGCCGGCCTGCGATCATCGCGCAGCTTGGCCTTGACCCGGCGCTTGGGCGATTTGTTGCGCAATTGCAGGCCCAATTCGCGCTAGATCCGACGGGTCTTGTTCTGGCCGTGCAGGCCTCCCGGCCCGCGGAATGCGATCGCCTTTCCTAAGAGGACGGCGATTTTTACTTTTCAATCTCGTCCCGCATCAGTTCGAACAGGTTCCGCACGTCGCTTAGCCCCATCTTCTTGTCGCCCTACCGGAAGTACGAATTAAACCCAACTGGTCCGAAGCAATTTCGTCGCGCTTCCGTTCGGAGGTCGCCCGAAAGTAGGCCCGCATGTCCGCCAGAAACGCGCGTGGCACTTCGAGGGGCTTGCGGGCGATCATCATGGTCGAGTCCAATGGTGATCGAATTCTGCTGACCAAGTTCATCAAAGATACCGCCCTTGATCTGATGACTGCGCTACAATTTCACCTAGATATCGCAGATTTCTCTCTCGCTCACCCACGCAAATGAGCGCTTTACGTGGGAAGAACCTGCTAACTGGGATCCGCCGGTGAAAGCGCGGCCAATAGGGAGTTCTCCATGGCAGGTGGGAAAACGGGTACTGCTATGAGCATGCTCGCCAATCGCGCATTTGCCAAGATGAACGGCATCGGCAACGAGATTGTTGTCATCGACATGCGCGATTCCGCTGCCCCGCTGACGTCCGACGATGTGCGCCTGGTGGGGTCTGTGTGCGGCGTTCCCTACGACCAGCTGATGGTGCTTCACAAACCGCGGTTGGCGGGCACCGAAGCCTTCGTCCGCATCTACAATAATGACGGCTCTGAAGCCGGCGCTTGCGGCAACGGCATGCGTTGCGTGGTGCGGCGCATCTTCGAGGAGACCAGCCAGACCGCGGCGACGTTCGAGACGCGCGCCGGCCTCCTCTATTGCTGGCAGGGCCCGGCAACGGATCTCTACACCGTCGACATGGGTACGCCAAAATTCGGCTGGCAGGACATTCCGCTGGCGGAAGAGTTCCGCGACACCCGCCACATCGAATTGCAACAGCTCGTGGTCAAGCGCTTTGAAATTGTCTTATGCAACGTCGTGAAGGTCGCCGAGGGACAATGGATTCCAGCCCCGTGAGATTTGACCGCCCCGCCGAATTTATAAGAACCGGCGGAAAACGCATGTTGCGTAGTGGCGCGCTGTTCGCGGTAGCGTGGCTCCCAGCCTTGTGGGGCGGGGCTTCTAGGGCGTTAGAGGCACACATGTCGTTATCGTGGCCAAGCAGAAATCCTCCGTTCGCTCAGAGCATTGCCGTTCGTGAGCCAATGCAGACATTCGGCGAGCGCGCGGTGCGGAAATTCGCCTGGGTTGTGTCTGTCTCCTCGAACGGCATGGAGATGCTGCGGGCGCGGCTGGATCGCCATCACAAGCAAATGTCTCGATGCTCGGTCGTGCTGCTGTCGAAATGGCATATCGCCCGTCAATGTTTCGAAACGAAGAATGAGACCTTCTGGCTCGTTGCCCCTGGTATCGGGGTCACCATGTTAATGGCCACGATAGTATTTCTGATTGGGAGGTAAGGTCACTTATCTCGGTCCTTTCTGCCGGCGTTGCTTGTGGCACTGCTCTCATCCGCGCCCCGGGAATCATGAGGGCGCGGTCTGATCTGATCGCTTCGGCCCAAAATGCGCTCCGAGCGTTGGATGCAGCTGATCGCGGATCAACGGCGAAGCTGGTAGCGCGCCGCCCACTGCAAACATCTGTGGAAAACCGGGCGACAGGCATCAAAGCGTAAAACCCCATTCGAACTCCGACGTTGAGCGATCGCTCGTGCATCCCGCCCGAGCTATCAGTTTGAAGAGCTGCTATGCGCAAAGTTGTGAAGCTTCCCGCTGCAACGACATCGTCGTTCAACACCACTCGTCCCCCACAAACGTCAAGGGCGCTTCCTCTTTTTCATCACCTCACACAGCGCCTCAAGACGAGCCGATGGCGGCCATCACGGCTCCTGAGCGGACAGCAGCGCAGCACCAGTCGTTGTTGCATTTTGTCGGTCAAGGCGACTGGTCGGACCAGCAAGTGTTGGCCAAGGTCCGTGAGTTAGTGCTGCCGAGCATCGAACGCCACGGAGAGATCGAAGCTTGGATCATCGATAAAACTTGGGGGCAAGGTCATCCGGGGCAATCGCGACGTCGATATGCGGCAGACGGGCCCGAAGCGCACCACGGCTGGCCCGACGCCGTTCAGCGCGCTGGCGTGCGCCTACCGTGTCCTTCCGGTCCTGAGCCGCCTCGTCGCTGGCAATGGCCTGCTCGATGTCTTCGATCGCCAGCTGCAGCTGCTCAGGATCGAGCTTCTCCGAGCGGCGACCGAACTGCGCGCGTTGCAGCTGGCGCAAGAGATTCTGAAGGCGATCCATTTGCGACAGCGCCTGGTCGCGTTCGACGATCGCAGCGTCGCACTTTGCGATCGCCGCGTCGCGCTCCGCGCGTGCCGCCGCAACCAGCGCCTGCAGCGCCTCGATATCGGTCTGAAGCTAATCCGTAGTCTCGCTCACGCCCGATACTCAAGCCGATCTGGTAGGGGCAGTTGCCGGTCCGTCCGCTCATCGATGTATTGCTTGTAGGTGGGGTGATCGAAGAGGTGGAACACAAAAGTATGGTCCTGCCACTGCTCTGGTGCGCCAAAATTCCAAGACAGACCGTTTATCTTTGCGATTTTCCGCGCTGCGTGAGCATCGTTAAACTCCCGGATTGCCAGAAGTTCCCCAACCCATTCGCAGTGTATTTCATCAAGACCACTGGCGATATCGTCAAAGTGGCAGAACGTCCGTGGTAGAAAGTGGGATGCAGCCGAGTTGAAAAGGTTTAGTGCCAGTTTAGTACTTGTATAGAGGTCGAGGTCGAAAGATACAAAGCCGATAACAGGTGGCGAATAGCGTTCGATAAACGTCAGAACCGTCTCGCCGACGTTGCCAATTATAAGGGTAGCGCGTTTTAATTGAGGCTCCAATTTAGCCCTATCCATTTTGTAAAAACCGGCGCGCCAGACGTATGGCAGATCTCGGTAATCGTCAGAGGGTGGCAAGCCAGTTTCCAGATCGAAGCCGTAGAGTCGGAAGCGAACTCCCGTTTCAGCCTCAAGACTCTCGGCGACTTGTTCCATCAGCAGCAGTCCCTTACCGCCAGCGACGCCAAACTCGATAGCGGCGATTTCGGGAATTTGGAGTGCCTTTGCTTGCCTCGCGGCTTGCCTCATTCCGAAAAGATAATTCTGACGCATGTGTAGTCCTCGCCTCTGGGCATGTGCGGTCTTTGTGGCGGCTTCATCCTGCCACCCTGCCACCAAGCACCGTTTCTATTGTACTCAGATCGCCCCATCGGGAGACCTCTTAGTGTTGGTAGGTTCGCCTCCTCGAAGACGACACTGCGCGGATCCGCAAACCACTCCTTGAGCGATTTCCAGTAGGCCTTCCGCGTCTTCAGAGCCACGACGATCAGCAGGACAGGGGCCTTGCCTTTGGTCCAGTATTCGATGTCAGCGTCGGCGCACGCGAATTCGAACGTTTTCTCGATCTCCACCTGCAGGCGTTCGCGCTCGGTGGCCTTGTCCTGGACCTGCTGGAGCAGGTTGCCGACCTCGCCCGTCCCGTCGTCACGCAACTCGATGAAGCCGTCGATCCCGCTTCGACGCCGCCGGTCGGATAGAACATGAAAGTACATGGCAACGATCCGAAATACTTTTGCACTTCGCGTACTTCGTGACCGAGTCTTAATCAAAGCCCAATTAGGCCAAAATCAGTCCGGTGACTGAATCTCCCTCTTCGTCCAAAACTTCGCACTCGCCTGCACTGAACGATTCGGAATATGCGCCCAACCATTCCTGGTAGGTGGCATCGCGGATCTTTTCGGGAATACAGATTGATCCAATGGTGGCCGGAATCGCTCCGGTCGCAGGCTAAACTACGCTGCATTCGGTTTGGCGGGTTCGAGCTGCAGCAGAAGACGAGCTTGACATCGAACTGACGAAGATTAGGGCCAAGGCGCGATGATGAAGAAAAAGACTGAAAGGCGCGTGCTTTGGTTCTGTCTCTGTCTAGTGCTGGCGTACCTGGGGGAACTGGCCGTCACGAGCGGCAGTGCCTGTGCGGACAAGATCACACTTATCGACAACGTCAAGTCAACTTGGCGAGCGCAGGACGGCGAGACTGTCGAGCAAATCATCGCCAATGTCTCGAAGGTGGCGCATTTCGTTCCGAGGAGATGGGGAGTCGCTCAAGCGAATGACGGCAGCGAGTACGTGTTCTTTTCGTGGGTCAAATGTCGGAACCAAAAGGCAGCCGAATATGCCATTACCTGGAAAGTTGCCTCCGATGGAACGCTCAAGGTTGAATCGCCCTATGCAAAGCCGATAGAATTGGGTTGGAAGGCATTCGCACTCTCGCTGATCGCCACCGAAGTCGCAGAAGGCGAACGCGCGGTGAACCTCCGCTTTCTGCATGATCCCGTCAACTTCAACTTTGTGATGACCGCTCAAGGCAGGTTGGGCGATCTTCTGCGGCACGGCCGGTGCACTATCAGCGATCCGGTCGGGCTCGACTACCTGCAAAAGACCGATGACAAAGATGCCGCAAAAAGCAATCTGTGGCGCATTCTGATCATGGTGAACTGCAATATTCCAGGGCCTATCTATCTGACCCGTGGCGGAGTCATCGTTTTCGAGAAGAGCGAAGGACAAACCTGGGAGCCGCGGTCGTTTTTTGCCAAGCGGATCGCCGCCTATCCTCCAGGCTCTTGGTTTGATCATGCGGACCCGGAAGATTAGGAAGCGCTAAAGGGGCCAAGGATATCTTGCAAGATGAACGCACGGACTAGCTTCGCCAGCGCGGGCCCTTGCGGGGGCGCTGATTTAAAATCGCAACCTATCCTGGTGGTGCCTCGCTGGTCCGTCGAGAGCATTGATCCAAGCTCCGATCACGGGGACGCGGCCGAGCCCGAGCGGATGATTGCCGGCTGCCTGCCGGTCCATCGCGCCCCTGGGGTCGCGCCGATGAAGAACTATTTCCGAGCGACCTTCGGTTGCCGTTGGCTGCAGCTGGCGCGACGGCTATCTCGTCACCGCAATGGAGTTAACGAGTCCTCGCGAAGAAGATGCTCAGCAAGAAATCACAACCGATTCCTTCGGCTCGAGATTTGGCCTACCCGTCGACCAGCCAGAGTGCTTAAGCTACGGCCGTTAAACCCATAGGGACGGTTTGCGGTCCAGGCGCCGTTCAGCCGCCCTTAAATCGAGGTATGAGGATAACGTTGATACCCCGCGGATTGTTAGGGGTCATCTCCCTCATCCCTCCAACCAACTGCGCCATGTAGGGATGACCGTGGATGTAAAAATCTGTCGTCGGCAGGACCGGCGTCGGGAAAGCGTCCACTCTATTCAGCACGCCGAGCAGGACATCCGGAGCCGGTTGAGGACGGTGATTCCAGCCCAAGCCGACGATGTGCGTGAAGTCATAATCTAGCCTCCTGGCGCGCACACCGAACGCCGGACGTGACAAATGCGGCGGGTCCAAATGGCTCGCACCGCCGGGTAGTTGAAATTCGGCCTTCCGTTTCGAACCGCTGAGCTGCCGCACATCGCGCGGGCTCTGTCCCCCAAGCTTCTCGGTCCGAATTTTCTCCAGCTCCGCAATGAAGTCCGCGGTCCATTGCGTGATGGGATAGGCTCGAAGCTTCGCCATCATGTCTTGCCAGCGCCAGATGCGGTCGGGCTGCGGCATCTTGATCGCCTTCGAAATCGTCTCGGACATACCTTCGACGTCGTTGGGATCGACGAGCAGTGCGGCATCGAGTTCCTTGGCCGCGCCAGCAAATTTCGACAGAACCAGCACGCCGGGATCGCGGGGATCCTGCGCGGCGACATATTCTTTCGCCACCAGATTCATCCCGTCACGCAGCGGCGTCACCACCCCAACACGTGAGGCGCGGTAGAGACCCGCGAGTACGGCCTGGCTGGCCGGCGTCGTCTCGTAGCGGATCGGTTTCCATCCGTCCGCGCCATGGCGCGCATTGACGTCTTCGACAAGAGACATAACATCGTTCTGATAGTCTCTGTAGCTCGGGATGCTGGATCGTGAGGAAGTGGCGATCTGCAACAGCGAGACACTGCGCGGCTCTTTTCCTAAAAGGCACCCGAAAGCCCGTACGCGATTGTCGAGACCCTTGGTGTAGTCGAGCCGGTCGACACCGACGGCAAGCTTCTCGCGATCGAGACCGTCCAATAGCGACGCGACATCGGCATTCGCGTCCGCGTCTGCAGCGTGCTGTGCAAATTTGTCTGTATCTATGCCTATCGGGAACACTTGGCACCTCGTCACGCCTCGACCAGGTGAGGTTACGACGCCATCTTCGCTGGGCGTGAGCTGGAGATCGGCAAGGACACAGGCAAGGAAATTCTGCCGGTCCTCGTCGGTCTGGAAGCCGATCACATCGTACGCAAGCATCAACTCGGTCAGTTCGCGATGATGCGGCACCAGCTGCACGTTGGGCGCCGGCCATGGCGTGTGCAGGAAGAAGCCGATTGGCCGGTCGACGCTCCGATCACGCAGCTCAGCGCCAAGCGAGAGAAAATGATAATCGTGCACCCAGAACGCGTCGCGGTCCCTGTAGTCGAACAGCGCGTCCGCCATGAAGGCGTTAATTTTGCGATAGCTCTCATAATCGCGATCCGAGAAGGAGATCTTGTCTGTCAGCGAATGTAATGCCGGCCATAGTGCCGAGTTGGCAAAGCCCTCATAATAGCGTCGATAATCCTCAGCAGGCAGATCGACCCTCACGAGCCTACCTCCGCCGAGTTCCGTGACGGACGGATTCTTATTTCGGCCAACCTCCGATAAGCGCGAGGGCCCTACCCAAATTGCTCCGGATTGTTGCACCATGGGAAGTAGCGCCGTCTCAAGCCCTCCTGTCTTGGGTTCATTGGCGTCGCCAGAGGCAACCCGATTAGACACGACAACGAGATTCACAAGTCATCCTTCCCCGTCTGATCTGCGGTTTACCCCGGGCCTTCGATCAACTTGAAGGTGATCGCCGATGTACGGCCTGACAACCCGACTGGACTCGACGGTGTCACGCGTGCGCCGCGGGGCGGTACCAAACACGGCGTGCAGGCTCGAACAACGACGCGCCACCGAGGCCCGCCCTGACCGGCAAGATAAATGTGCTCATTCCGCCGCTCGGTGCACCGACAGCTTCGTTTCGAGAGGGCAGCTTCCAAGGCCAACGAAGCACTGGTTTTTGGAAGACAGAATGGCTTGTACTTTTCGGCGGTAGCCGCACCCACCAAACTTGGTATGTGACACAAAGACGCGTTCGCATAGTGAGACTGAAAGTCCGTCACGCTTGAGAAATATTCGCAGAACGAAATTCGTTTCTCGGCAGGTTTCACGCCCGTTGTTATAAGGCCGCGCACGTTGGGGCTTTTGACCAAATGACGAGAACTCGGAGACGATCAGCCCACCATCTAAGGTTTCTAAGAAGGCCTGCCGGGCCCGCGCCTCGGTCCAAGATGCGCTTCGCTTCCTGTCCGCCTATGTAGAAGTCGATACAGGCGGCCGGGTTGCCGATTGCGCCGGCATAGGTGTGGGCAGGATTGCGTCTCCTTTTGGCGAGCGGCACGTGCATCTCTGCGAGCTTCGCTGGCACACGGCCAGAGAGCTCGGCATTGCCGGACCACAATGGATGATCCTCATGGCCTGGGAGGATCTCGAAGGCGATGGCATCCGGTCCATTGATGGCACGGCAGCTGCAAGAGCACGGCAACACCGGTGCGGCGATGCGGTCTCTCGCTGTTCCGGTTACCGCGGGTCCCCTCCTTCATCGAACTGAGGTCTAAGAGAGCGGCCGTTCACAGCTCTATCTATTAGAGCAATCTAAATATAATACTCGTTTAAATTGCGGGTGGTCACGTTTATAAGCAGCCAGCTCCGCTTCTGGAGCGATATGGAGTCGGCAATGTCTCAAGCAAACTGGAAATTGGCGAAATGGATCGGCGCGGCTTGCCTCGGGCTGCTACTGGCGGGACCGGCGAAGGCGCAACCCCTCTGGACCTGGACCAACCAATACGGCTCGACCCTAGCGGTCAACAGCTACAACCAGAGCACAGGCGCGATTTCCGGCACCTATACCAACAACGCGAGCAATAGCTGCGATGAAGGCGCGCCCCAGGCCATGACAGGCTGGCTCGCCCAGACCAATAACGGCATGGCGATCAGCTTTTCAGTCAACTTCGTAGGCTGCGGCTCGACTACCGTGTGGACCGGACAGCTCAATGCTGCGTCGGGCTTTCAGGGCCTTTGGCTGCTTTCGCTCGCCGAGCCGGTGGTATGGAATGGCATCAGTGCCGGGGCCGACACCTTCACTTTCGCTAGCGGCGACAAGTCGAAATTGTCGTCAGCTGGTGGCGAGGCGGCCAAGGGCGGCGCAGGCGAGAAGCTCTCGAACACGAAGAATCGTAAATGACATAACTAAACTGCGTGACGACGTTTCGAACAACGTCGTCACGCAGTCCATCTTTATTGCATGGCAAAGAGGCCCAGTGCAGTGCGCAACCTTACGGCGCCTCCGAAACCCCCGGCTCTCCATTTCGTCGGCTGCTGGCACACACGTCCCGAAGACGTCGCATCACCGTAGCAAGTCGATACGCGAAACGCCTTGGATTGCGTCCGGCGTTCGCGGCACGCCCTGGCCGGATTCGTCACGGTCATCGTGGACCTGCGTCTCTGCCCGGCTGGATGTTGCCGACCAGGTTCTGGCGGATGACATCTTGACGCCGTATGACCACAAGCATGCGGTGACCTATCTGGCGCATTCTTCACGGGAACGCGCAAGACCTGGGTGCATGCTTGATGGCCGTAGGCTCGCGGCCAGGGACGAAGTGAAGAAGCTGCGCAATGCGAACAGGTGGCCGTTGCGATTAGTGAGGGGAAGCCTTATCGAAGCAGCACGGGAGGCCCCGAAGCTCGGTCACCGATCGGACCATCCGAGATATTTCGGGACACAGCAACGCTTGGCGAGGCGTTGGAGGAATTGAAAGGCCACGGCTATATCGCGGAGGGGGAAATCGAAGAGGTGATCACCGACGAAGGTCGAGTGCTTCGACAGAAGCTGAAAATCAGACCGAGCGAAAGCCTCTTCTCCAAGTTATCAAAGCTAATAAACGTGAAGGTCGATATTTCGACCAAAGATATCTTCAAGCCCTAGATCAGAGGGCGCCATTGCGCGAGGCTCTTCCCATTACACTCAGGGGTGCCATCGTCATCAAACAATGGGAGGAGCTTCATCCATGCCGTGATTTGCGTCGTCCCCCTGTCGGCTGCGGCCCGGAGTTGTTCGGGCGTACGCCAAGTGGCGCGGGTGGAGCAACCGACGATCAGAACTCGCCGTGAGGCGGTAAGGGCGTGGACCTCCAGAAGTTCCATCGCGACCTAACTAAGGTCGGGGAACGCTTTCTACGCCGCCCTCATCTTGAGAACGAGGTCGCTAACGTCACTTTTGAGCCGCGCCGAATGTTGAGAGAGATGCAGCGCGGCATTGACGACCTGGTTCGAGGCCTCTTCAGTCTCTGTGGACGCCCGGGTGACAGTCGCAATTCTTCCGCTTACCTGGTCGACGCTGTCTGAGGCCTGTTGGACGTTCCGGGCAATGAGCGTGGTGGCGGTCCCCTGTTCTTCGACGGCCGAAGCGATGGCCGATGCGATGCCGCTGATCTTGTTGATTGTGACCGAAATGGCTTTGATGGCCTCGACCGCCTCACGAGAGGCGGACTGAACAGATCCGACTTGCACGGCGATTTCGTCCGTCGCTTTGCCGGTCTGACTTGCTAGAGCTTTCACCTCCTGAGCGACGACCGCGAACCCCTTGCCGGCTTCACCCGCCCGGGCCGCTTCTATCGTCGCGTTCAAGGCAAGCAGGTTGGTCTGGCTTGCGATAGCGTTTATCAGATTGACCACGTCGCCGATCTTCTGTGAAGCGGTCGCAAGCTCACTCATGATGCGGTCCACCCGGCCTGCTTCCGTGACTGCGGCCCGTGTGACCGCAGCGGAATCTTCAACCTGGCGACCAATTTCCCGTATGGCGGAAGACAATTCCGTCGCTGCAGAGGACATGGACTGGACGCTTACCGACGCCTGCTCGGAACAGAGTGCAACTGCCTTTGCTTCGCCTTCATTCTGCTCGGCCAAGGACGACAGAGAGCCCGCCGCGTGGTTGAGTTCGGCGGCCTGTGACGAGACCGCTTCGACAACTCCCATGACGCTCCTGTCAAGATCATCGGCCAGCGCATTTATCGTTCGCTTGCGCTCGTCACGCATCTCGACCAGGGCCGAGATGTCCTGCCAGGAACAGATGTTGATCTGCTTGCCCCTGCACGTGGCGGGCACCAGGCCGGCTCTGATCGGAACAGGAGTTCCATCCGTCCGGCGAAGCCACCATTCGAACGTCGCGCTTCCGTTTTTGGCGACGACGGCTGCGGTTTCCGCGAAGCACTGACCGACGCTCTTGCCATTGGGCTGGGGGTCGAGGGAGATGGCGCTCAATTGAAGGCCGACCATATCGCGCCCGCTCTTCAAGCCGAGAATTCGTGCCGCCGCGTCATTCGCGGTCAGGCAGCCCTGCTTGTCGAACACCGCTACCCCGTCCACGATGGTGGAAAAGGCACTGATCGCAAGACGATCCTCGTCCAAAGGGATATTGTCCCTCTTGTTCCAAAATCGTGCCCCGATGACTGCGACCGACGCCATCGCAAGGCCGAGCCAAAAGCCGGAAGATGACGGATCGCGATTGGCGATAGGCACCGCGCCGAGCGCTATCGCGGCAAGAAGCAAGTCCGCGCTCCGGAATAGCATGGTCATGACGTCCTCAATCGCCGGCATGAAGAGCATCCCCCTCTCCGGGACGAAGCTCCAATGGGCCACACGATCAAATTATTACAAATAGATATTAAATAATCGAGAATGTGCGTCGCCGTGGCGACGCCGGCCTTCCCCGCAACCGGGAATCTCGCGACGAAAGGCAAGAGTCAACATCGTCGGTGATGATTCGCCGATGATGGACGATAAGGATTGCTACGAACTGCCCTCAATCGATGCGAGCTATGCCTGCTTCATCAATGATCTTCGACCATTTCACGATCTCAGACCGGATGAGCGTTCGCATCTCCACGGGGGTGCTTCCGCGCGCTTCGCCACCGGTTGCGGTCTCAAGCGCCTTTTTAACGGCGCCTATGCGATCGAACTCGCGCAGCAGGTCTACGCCAGTTCGCTCTGGTTACAAAACGAGACATCGCCGACTTCTGTCACAAAGCTCAGCAGACATTATGTGACGAACTTTTGGATTCACGTGACTAGACTAGTTTGGCGGATATGGATACCGCGGCATCGTATTGCGCGGAAAGCTCGCGGTGATGCTCAATCACATCAAAAATCGAAGCTAATTCAGTCGCCATGGCGCATTTGCCCCAGGCCACATGACATCGGTACCAACCAATCCTGGTAGGTGCTTGCAGCACTTCTCCGCGATACTCCTTGCTCGCACCCTTGAGAATTGAGCCTCTCGGGGGACCAAGTTGGTCAGTCCAAGGACGAAGGCTGGCCACCGAAGTTTGCGGCGTGTGGTAGGGACAGCGCTTTCATGGTCCAACGCGAGCGCCGAGTCATCGCCGCCAACTTAACTGGCAGCGCGAGCGCGGTAGGGAAAGCGTCGATGTGCTTCCCGACGCCGAGTCCTGCTCGCGCTGCCTCCGGTCCACGCGTGCGCCGCGGAGCGGAGCAACACGATGCCGAGATTTATTGCCTCGTGCGATTTGAAAGAGACCAAACCAGACGCGCACGAAAACTTCGTCGTTAATGCTATCGAGCACGGATGGTCTCCATGGATTTTGGACCATAACGATGCGCTGTTTACTCTTCCGAACACTACCTTGCAGGGGTCGTTCGTCGATCTTACGCAAGCGGTCGCTGCTCTCAACGCAACAAGGGCGGAGACGGAAAAAGAGCTTGGGATCAAGGTCATAATGGAACAATGGTTGGTCGCCCGATACGAAGCCCAGCCAGACTTTGACTCCAACGAAAGAGAGCCAGCCAGACTTTGACTCCAAAGGCGGGCTTGGCATAGCGCGAGGCAATTGATCGAGCGGATCAAGACCGAAAAGGGCATAAACATAACGCAGACGGATAATCGCTACTATTGTGCTGTGAAAGGCGGCGTGAGAACTGTTTGTCATAAGTACTCGAAGGAAGCAGTCGCACTCCTCGAGAAAGTTCGAGATGGGAAGACGTATAAAACTCGCCCTCTGATGCATTATTTTCTTGATGATGAACCGTAAAGTTGATCGAGCGCAAGTTTTCTGCTCCGGCCAACCCAACGCCGACACGCTGGTCATTTCATGCGCGTCAACGATTTCGGCAGATCAGGGATCGTCTTCGGGTCGCTGAGTTCGGCAAGCGCGGTTGCGCGTTGAGCCTGCTTGGTCTTTAGGGCTTGTTCAGGAACTATCGCTGCGAACTGAGGTTTGCGGCCTGATGGTGTAGTTCCAGTCGCCGTGGAATTTATGGCGGAGGATGTTGATGGCGTCCATTTCGTCATCAGTGACTTTGATGCCTGCCGGATAGGTGTTGGGGTCGATCTCGGATTGCACCTTTAGGCCTGTATCGGTGGTCGTGGCGGCGATCAGTTGGACGATGGTTTGGTGGCTGCGAGTGGCTTGCCGTGCCAATTCTGTGTGATGAACGAGAACAGGCGATGCTCGATCTTGTTCCATTTGCTGGTGCCGGGCGGCGGATGGCAGACCGTGACGGCAATGCCGAGTTCATTGGCCAGGTTTTGCAGCTCGCGCTTCCAAAGGCGGACGCGGGCACCGTTGCTGCCGCCGCAATCGGCGGTGATCAGAAGTTTTGTCGCGTGCGGATAGCGCGCGCGCCCCATCGTCTGCCACCAGCGGCGAATGGAGTTGACCGCGAAGCTTGCCGTGTCTTTGTCGATGCCGACACTCACCCAGCCGGCATTGTCGGCAATGTTATAGACGCCGTAGGGCGCCGCTCGACCGCGCTCCGGGATGATGAAGTCGTGCACACGCACCGGCTCGGGCTGACCCTTCTGACGGTACTCGCGGCCGCCATTCTTGAAATCGCCGACCAGCTCCTTCTTCTTGGTATCGACCGAGATCGCCGGCTCCCTCCCGCGCGGCCAGGGCTTGCTTCACGTTTCTATTGATGTACCCAAACTGGGCATTGCGGTCGGGATGGTTCGCCCCCCCGCGGATCTTGCGGTTGGCTTGAAGGCTGTACCCCAGATCGCGCAAAAGATCGGCCACCACATTGTGACCAATACGATGGCCAAGCTCACGAAGCCCGGCGGCCAGGTTGCGCAGGCTCTTGGCGGTCCACAGCAGCGGCGCCGTCGGATCGCCGCGCGTCGCTGCATAGCGCAATTTGATCGCCGCATCGTCAATCACCCTGCGATTCTATATGAGCTGCGAGTCACCTTGGGAATCCCCCGAACGGAAAAATCCGATTCGGTAAATGATCAACGGGCCCTAAATGCCGTTTCAGAGAGAATGGTCTCGTCGTCTTGAGCCCCGCCCGCCGCAAGCGGGATATTGGTGCAGCCGCGATAGGTGGCGACCGAATGTGAGGTTGATCAGCTCGGCAAACGAGCCGCGTCATGCAGTCGGGCTTGAATCTGGATACCGATACGTGTGAGAGAGGGAGAATGCTAATGCGTTGTGATTAGTAGCCGGCGGGCCGCTATCCCCTGCGGATTGCCTCTCGTTGATCTTCAGGGCGTTTCTGGTCCGGAGCGCCCTGCTCGCAAAGGTAGGTGTGCAGCGCCCGCACGCATGCATCTGCGTTCTTGTTGTCCCGCTTCTCGCGCGGAACGACGGTGAGATCGGCTTGGCGATAGTGGGGCGTGCGCTGCGCGACGAGTTCCTCGAAGCGCAGCTTCTTGATGGCCGACGTGTTGGAGCTCTCGGCGACGTCGCTATCCTCCGCCTTGTCGATGCGCAGCAACGGACGGCTGGTGTCCTTTGCAAGGCGCTTCCATATCTCATCTCGGTTGGTGTCGAGCCAGATCGACACCGCCTTGTCCTGGATGAGGCGCCGCGTTTCCTCGCGCTCGAACGCCCCGCCGCCGGTTGCCAGGACAACGTTCCCTTTCTCGACGCACTGCGCGATCGCGCTTGCCTCGCTGTCCCTGAACCACTGCGGGCCTTTGGCATCGAAAATCTTCGATATCGACATGTCGGTGGCCTGCTCGATCTGTCTGTCGGAATCGATGAAGGGCAGCCCCAGTCGTCTTGCGAGATACCGGCCGATGGTGGATTTGCCGGCGCCGGGCAGGCCGACGAGCACGATGGGCCGCGCACCGAGAGCAGCGACAATCTCTTTTGCAATGCCCGACCTCTCTGGCCTTCTTTTTTGTTCTTCGGCAGCGCGCAGTCCAAAGGCTGCGCTGGCGGCGCCTCTGAGACCCGCTTCACCGCCCCAATGGGGGATGTTCCTGGCGCCATCGGGGATGGCGACCTCCTTGCAGACGGCTCGCACGCTCTGAGTGAGCGCCTGCGCCTTACCTTGCTCCAGCGCATCGCCGCTCGCTTGCTTGCGAAGCTTATCCAGCTGCTTGTAGGTATCGTGATTGTCAATCTTGGCCTGGTAGCTGTCTGGCGTGTGGAACTCCACCTCGAAGCGGTAATCCTCCGGGGTGGCGAGCACGGTTTTGATGCCGACAAAGGTCGGATTGCGCATCCTGAACCAGTTGGTCGTGCTGACCTCGGCGTAGCCCCGCTCCTCGAACGCCAGCATGGCCGTCTTGAAGGCGCGGGTAAAATCCATGTCAGGGACTTCGAAGACATGGCGGACGGCGTTGCCGATCAGCTGTGCGACGCTGCCGGATGGGACGCTCATGCCGGTGAGCTGATCCCTGATGGAGCTCTCTGATCTCAACCTGCGATCGAGATGGGGCATATTCACCTGGACGGTTGCTTTCCTGAGGATTCCAACAACCCAGAGTGTCGTTGCGGTGATTTTCTCCTCTTTGGCCTGAGCGCGGTCAGCCTCCATTTGGGCGCGCTCCGAGGCCTCGGAGCGGGTCAGCGTGACGGTCACGGCGGAATCCTCAGCGGCAGGCTGTCGGCCAGAGGAGGCGGGCAGAATCTGCTTCTCCACCGCAAGCTTGATCGAGGCTTCCATGATTGAAGCCGCCAGCGTGGGATTGTCCTTCAGATCCTCCAAGGTCGCATCGGCATCGAACCTGCCCTGGTTGAGGGTCGCCGCCAGTCCCTTGCTGTAGGGCACGGACTGCAGACCTGGCGTCCGTTGCAGGAGCCGCTGAAGCGTTTGGCCCTTCTTCATGAAGATGCGAGCACCCGTGTCTGATTTATAGGCGTCGGTCCCGACTTTGATGCCGAGGCTCAGGAGGTTGGTTGCGCTTTGTAGGAGGTCGTCCGCGTTGTAACCATCCGGGCGGGGATCGATGCGCGCAGGATAATGGTCGAGCAAGGCCTGGACTCTATGGCGTGGGTCAGGCGTTGCCGGATAGGTTTCCGCCAGCTCCGGGAAAAGCTCAGAGAGCGCTGGGCTCAGCGTCAGCGTTGGGTCGCTCTCGCTTTCAACGCCCTCGGACAGGACCTGCTGATCCGCGCTCGCGGCCCACGCCTCGAGGTCGGAAATGAGCAGCTCGGCGACTTCGCCGGCGACCGGATGGTCTGCAGCCTCGATCTCGTCCCTCGCCCGCTCGAGCTTGTCCTGGATATCCTGGCCGCGCACCTGGTCCTGGTTCAACAGGGCCCAGATATCCCGCTTGAGCTCGTCGTGAATGCCCTCGAAAGTCCCAAACACGGCACGTTCGGCAAACCAGTGTCGGGCATCATGCGATTGGGCCAAAAAGTCTCGCTGCAGGCAGCTATAGATTTCCAAGACATCCTGTGTCGCAGCGAGGATCTGGCTGGCGCGACTGAAGTGGTAGCTCTCGCCCTCAATTGCCGGGGTATGCGACTTTGGCGGCTTGAGCGAGCGAAGTCCGCGCGCATGCACGACCTGATCGAACTGCCGGACATGCTCATAAAGCTGCGGCCGGTCGGCGATGACAATGGCGGTGTCCCCGTCGAAGTCACCGTCAAGCTTCTTCTGTTCACCGATCGGAACGGCCACCAACGAGCCCGGGGCGAACAGCTCGGTCGCCTGGAGGATGCCGACGCAGTCGACCGGCGTGTCCTCCGCTACGCGGTCCTTGCGCTTGGTCCAGTTCGAATGGGACTTGACGTCCTCGGCAGACATGACCAGGCCGTGGCCGGCGTGGTTGGCCGGCCACATCTCGTCCGGCACCACGATCAGAATGCCTTTGGCAAAAAACGTCGGATCGTCAGCTGACAAGTGCTCGGCTGACTTTTGGGCGACGTTAAAACTGTATTGCATGGCCACGCACTGATCCAGGAACGCGGCAGTCGAATCGCCATCAACCGCCGACCTCACTCGCTCGGCTTCGAACGGGCGCAAGTTGGGCTTGTCATAGGGGGACCGCCCGAGCAGCACGCCACTCGTTCCCGTCAAGGTGTCGCTTTTGAGCGTCGGCACATGAAGGCAGCCATCATCGGACGGTACGGCGACTGCGCCGGGACCGTCGATGTGTCCGGCCGTCACGGTGCGAAACAGCTCTTCAGACGTCAGCTTTTCCTCTTGCCTGTGTTCAAGCCAATTCATGGCCTTCTCGCGCGCCTCATCCGCCACCTGCGCGCTGCGCGGATAATGGTGCAGCGCGGAGGCCGGCAGCGATGATCGCCTTCCCTCACCGAAGGCATGCATCCGATCGGCACCTTCCCGATGGCCGGCCCGGCGAACCGCTGGCATACGCTCGGCCAGCGAGGCCTTGATGAAGCCACAGCCGTCATGGGGGCGCAGGGCAATCGGGCCTTGCGGCCCAATCAGCTGGAAGGGATGCTCCTCGGTGGCAGCGCGGTCCGGCAGCAGCAACAGGTTGAAGGTGCCCTCCAGCGCATAGTCGTGAGGCCCGAGATCTTTGATCGCCGGTGGTGCTGCAAACCCCCTGCGCTGAGTGTAATAATAGGCCTCTTTGAAAGGCGCCCAGGCGCGTGACAGCTGCTCGAACGCCGTGCCGGGTGCGGTGTCGGCATAGGGAATGGCCAGCAGCTTCCCTCCGGAAGACGCGGCTGGCTGCTCGCCTGGCGCGCGGGCGGCGATCTGCGACACGGTCGGTTTGGGTGGTTTTAACTTGCTGCCGCCGAACAGGTCCATACGGTATGGAACCCCCTCGACAGTGACCGTGCGCGCCAGCATGAAGGCGCTCGGCCTTGCCGGCAGTTGCACCGCGACCACCGGCAACGCCCCCGAGGTCAGGCGATGAAAAATCGAATACCGTGTCTCGGGCTCCGTGGCCACTCGCCGTCCCTGCAGGTCCACCACCGGCAACTGCATCAGTCCCGCTTCCCCCTGCGGCGGCCTCGGCTCGTGATCCATGGTTCGCAACACCTGATGGACGTCGAAGATGGACGCAGAATGTTGCGCCTTGATCCTTTCCGCATCCTGCACCATCAGCGCGTCGAGCACATCGACCGGGCTTTCCGCCTCGATCTGCGCGATCAGATTCCAGCTCATATTGGACAGATCGCTTTGGATGAGGTCGCGCGCGCCGGCCAGGATCTGCCTGGTCCCGCGCCGCAGCTCTTGCTGCCTCATCCACAAATCGGACCTCTTGCCCTCGACATACGGCCGTCGGTACAGAGTCTCCAGACTCGCACGCGCCTTGAGCACCTGATAGATCGACAGCGCGGGGCAGCGGGTCGCCAGTGGTCCACGGGTCCGCTCCGCATCGCTTGCTGCCAGATGCGCCTCGATCTTCTGCTCCACGACTGATTGCAGATCGTTCAGCAAGCCCAGAGCCTGTCTGCGGTGCCAGCGCAGCGGCTTCTGCGAGCTGCGGGCCAGCGGCAGCAGAGCTACGCACAGATTGCCTACGGTTTCGAGGTTGTTCTCGGTGGCAAAACCGGGGTGACGACGCAACTCCTCGAGCCGACCCAGGCCTGTGGGCGCGAGCGAACCGAGTTCGTCGAATAGCCTGGCCTTACCCAGCACCTTGAAAATGGTCGCGATGCTCAGAACATTGGCCTGCTCCAGGCGATCCGTCGCATAGTGAAGGTGGTGCGCCAGCTGATGGAGCCGATCGTTCAGCAGAGCGGTCTGTGTGATCTGTCCAGTGTCCTCCGCCCTCATGACACTTCGCCCGAGGGCATTGGCAATCATGCTGAGCTCAGGCGTTGTGAAAACACCGAAGCGCCGGCCTCTCGTACCGAGATTGCGCGCGATGTCTACTACTGCCTGGTGGCACGCCGCCTCGTCCGGCCACCTGCTAATGCCGTTCACCAGGTTCGTCAGTTCCTGCGAATTGAAATCGGAGAGCTGGTTGAGAGGCACCGCACCGGCGATGGCGACGACGGCCTCGCGGCAGGCCGCCTCGTCCGACCATTTGCTGAAACCGTTCACCAGGTTCGCCAGGTGCTGCTGAGTAAAATCGGAGAGGTCGCGGCAACTGATCTCACCGGCGATGGCGACGGTGGCCTCGCGACAGTCCGTCGCTTCCGGCCATTTGCTGAAACCATTGACCAGGCTTGCCAGGTGCTGCGGAGTAAAATCGGAGAGCGGGCGACGACGTACCTCACCGGCGATGGCGATTGCGGCCTCGCGACAGGTCGCCGCTTCCGGCCACTTGCTGAAGCCGTTCACCAGGTTCGCCAGGTGCTGCGGTGTAAAATCGAGGAGCCCGCGGCGACGGATCTCACTCGCGATTGCGACGATGGCCTCGCCACAATCCGCCGCTTCCGGCCATTTGCTGAAACCGTTCACCAGGTTCGCCAGGTNCTGCGGTGTAAAATCGAGGAGCCCGCGGCGACGGATCTCACTCGCGATTGCGACGATGGCCTCGCCACAATCGGCCGCTTCCGGCCATTTGCTGAAACCGTTCACCATGATCGCCAGGTCCTGCGATGTAAAATCGGAGAGCTGACGGCGACGGATCTCACCAGCGATTGCAACTGTGGCATCGCCACAGTCCGCCGCTTGCGGCCACTTGCTGAAACCGTTCACCAGGTTCGCCAGGTGCTGCGGTGTAAAATTCGCCAGGTGCTGCGGTGTAGAATCGGAGACGTGGCGAGGGATCGCACCCGCGATTGCGATTGTGGCGTCGCGACAGGTCGCCTCTTCCGGCCACTTGCTGAAGCCGTTCGCCAGTAATGCCAGACCTTGACTTTCGGCTTTCTGAAGTATCCCGCTTTCATCGCGACAAAATTCTGCGATTTTGACCGTTCCGTCGCGGCATTCCGTTGCCCGGGGATGCCGACCAAACGATGATGCGAAAAGGGAAAAGGCCCGAGGGTCGACCTGCGTCAAGAGCGCCTTGTCAAGCCGCGATACCTGAGCCGCTAGGGCTCGACAAGCTCTTATGCCGGCCTGACCTCCCGCGTCCCGGCTCACCGCGTTGCAAGTCGTGGCGTACCCCCATGACGATCGGATATTTTCTTCCAACTGCGCCACAAACCGAGCATCAAAATGGCCAGCTGCGGTTTGCAGAAATTCTGAAAGGTCCTTCCCCTTCAGCTCCCCGTTGTGATGCACCACTTTACGTGAGAAAATACCGATGTTGCGAGCTCTGGCGATTTCTCTTAGCGCCGCATTCAGTTTATCTGAACGCCTAAAATGCCTTTCCGATATTGCGGCTTGGACGTTCTGCACAGTCGCATGGTTGATACGCGGCCTTTCTGGTACATCACTTGGGTCGGAGACGGATTGGCGATGTGCCGGCAGCGCGACTCTTTGCGAACTTTCGGCCGCTCGATGGGCGTGCCACCGACCGCCATCCGAACGCGACAGACTTGCTTCCCGATTTGGCGCGCCTCTGTAAGATCCATGTTGCGATTCCGAGCCGTCACGCGGGATTGGCTGCGCAGGCACATCGCCCATGCGCCACCTTCCTAGCCTGCCACTTCGCTCGGGCACGGATTGCGTATCCGGCGGAAGCGCCGCTCTTTGCGAGCTTTCGGCCGTTCGATCGGCGCGCCACGGCTCGCCATCCGAGGGCAAGGAGTCCGCCTCGCCACGTGGTGCGCCACTGTCAGGTCGACAGGGTCGCTGCGAGCCTGAACCCTGGACGACCTGCGATGGCACATCGTGCACGCGCCCTCCTTCTGGTCCGCCACGCCGATTGGAGACGGATTGCGTGTGCTGCGGGCGCGCGCTTGTTTGCGAGCTTCCGGCCGCCGGATCGTCACGCCAGAGCTCCTCATCGGAACGCGACGAACTGGATTCCGGCAAGGAGCGGAAACGACGACGGCTTCCACCCATTGCGCCCTGCAGCGCAGCGCGAAGGATACGATGCGCGCCGATAGGGGGACCGGCAAACCGGTCCGCACCGCTGGCGGGTTGCGCGATACGCGATCTGGAAGCGCCTGAATCCTGAAGCTCAGAGCGAATCCGCTCCACAGCAGAATCGAATGATCGGGTCTCTTCGCCGGGGGCACGCGCCGCTCCTGCGCGAGAGCCGTCGGCGTCCCCACCTTCGTTGGCGCGTTCCGAACCGAGCGAATTCCCGCGCTCGTCAATGCCCCTCATAATCCAACTCCCGATTTAGAGGGACTGGGCTGCCTGCTCTCACGACTTCGAAAGTCATGCCGGCTCGGCCACCTATATCGGTCTTGTCTGACGTAGAGCTGACCGAATGGGAGCGCCGCGTCGAGCACCGAGCCGAGCATTACCCTCCTTCTGCCCGTCGATTCCAATCTTTGGTCCATCAGCTCACGACAATCCATTCGACTAGACGCCTGGCTGCTCGATCCGTCAGAGCCCTGGTCACACAGCAGACGAAAGCTCCAGATCCCTAGCTTAGCTACTTTCCGGCGCAAAATTCGGTCCGGTGAGCCTTGGAATAGAATCGGCCGGTGGGCTGAAAACCGCAAGGTCGGACGGAATTGCAAGTTGACGTTGGTTGCTGCTGATTCATTCTTGCGGATGAAACGCAAGCAAGCTCTCCGGGCCCGGCGGCTTGCCGATGACGTCCTCTACTGGCATTTTGTGCCTGCTCTGTAGAGATAATTTGGATCACCACCATTCAATCCGAGCGTTTCGCGACAGAAACCAGGCTAGAGGAATTTCGGGGGAGCGCCCGTCAGGAATCTTTGGCAGCGAGCCAGAACGAGCTGACAACAAGCTGACGTAAATAAACGCGCATTAATAGACCTCTACATCATCGGGCGACTTGGAGATGCCGCCTTGAACGAAGCAAGCGGCGTGCCGAACCGAGGCTGCGGCTACCGCAAGCATGCCATGAGAGGATAGCCTTCGAAGGGGCTTGATGCTCACGCAGCGTCAAATTGTACATTCTGCGCCTTAGCGTTTCCCGAGCACGTAAAAAGGGTCGAGGATGGTAGTCAACGCAGGCGATGGAGAAGACCAACCGCATACGGTGCTCAACTTCGCCACCGAACCCGGCCCGCTGATCGTCTTCTATGCTGTGAACGCAAATTCCGCCTTTTCGCTGCTACCGCCACATTCATGGTCGTGACCGTCTTGACAGGGATCGCATCCCTCGTGGTGAAGGGCCGCATGCTGATCACCAGCGTCAGCGTGCTAGCGTTCGGTACGCTGACGTTGGCTTTGCATGAGGATACGTTCATCAAGGTCGAGGCAACCATCGTCAGCGGACTGCTTTCGACGATTCTCGGTGGCGGACTTTTGTTCGGCCGCTCCTTCATGGTGGTGACATTGGATCGCATCCTCAATCTGAGCCCGCAGGGCTGGCGTGTCCTTACCTTTCGCTGGGTGATCTTCTTCGCAGGCATGACGATCTTGAACGAGGTCATCTGGCGAACCCAGACCACGGATGCCTGGGTGGCCTTCAGGACGTTTGGCGTGACGATGTTGCCCCTGCTCTTCGGTTTCGCTCTGATGCCGCTGACCAAGAGCTACGATGCCGCGGCTGTCGCGTTCCGCCCAATCATCTTTTGTCCAAGTCCACCAGCGCCTGCCCGAGTCGGAGTTCGGGATAGATGTCGAGGGCGGGCCAGTCGAATAAGAGACGATTGACGCGGCGAACGTTGCAATTGAGCGGCATCCCGTTTCGGCATGATCCAGAGCTGATCGGATCTGGTTCGAACAAGGGGATGCGCCGGACCTTAAAATCGCAAGCATCGACATCTCCTTCCAGGCAAAGTTCTCACCCTGCGCGTTCCTTCGGCGTTGTCCATGATGAACGGCCATTCGCAGATATGAGGCCCGTCAATGCTTGCAATTCGCGGCAGTGTTGCTGGCTACATGGACCAGTGTAGCGCCGGTGCGGCTATCGAGGATCCCGAGATCGAACGAGACGACAGTGGCGATGATGACGCACTCGCAGCGTGTCCCTCTGATCGATATGAAGCAGTCGGCTACACCGAGACAAAGCGCTGGTTCGAAGGATCCGGAGTTATGGAAGACGACTTCCAGACGTCGACGAGGAATTTGCCGCACACCCAGCGGAGAACGAGAGCGATTTCGTTCAAGCCGAGCCCATCTTAAGCAATCGTCGGCGTGATATTCCTTGTTTGGTCTGGATGGTGAACTTCTATGTGTCTCTTAAGTGGGGCAGGAATACGCGTGAAGTGCGGGTTGCATACCCTATTCCAAAGCGAAGGAGAGGAGCGTGGAGTCTAATAGAGGTGGCTTCTTTCCGGACCATGGAGATTGGAGCAGATGGTACACGGAGCAGATGGCAACGGAGCGCTCCGCGAACGTGCATGCTGAACAATCGAACTTTGAAGAGCAGCTGAGTGGGTTGCGAGTCAGTTCCGCTGATGCTGCCCCCGCAGAGGCTAATTCGCCTGATGCGCCCCCCGCAGAGCGGCATCGGAGTATCCGGCGCACTGGCGTCGGCGGCTCGATGCGGATGCCGCCAGGGTCCAACCTGCAGGACAATTGGGTCGGCGATCCGCGATTAAGCGTAGATGTTCCTCGGGCTCACCGTGGCTCGGCTGCCAGGCCCTCGCAGTCTGATTTGCGCGGCGGGCTGTTCGACAGCGCGCGCTACACCGCGCCATCAGAAGCGCCCCCTGCGGCGCGGACGAAGGATAACAAAAGCCGTGGACTGTTTTCGCGTGTTAAGTCAAAGCTCGGCAAAGCTTTCGGGTCGGGGCGTCGCGGAGAGTCGTCCGCTGGCTCGGCGTCCGATATGATCTCTTCGGAAATTCGCATCGATTTCGTCAAGCGCAACCGTGGTGAGGCGGAAGAGAGCCTTGAAGATTTCAGGGAAACTACGCGCCGCACGTCCGCGGCGGAGCGGGAGGTCACCACGCATGAGCCCGTCCATCACGGCAGCACCGCGTCCCGCATGTCGCAGGTTGCGCGAAAAGCCCCAGCAGACGCCGGGCCAACGACGGAACAGCTGACGGAATGCGAGCGAGGTCTGCGCCGTCATGAGATCGAGCAACTCCGTCAGCTGCGTCGGTATCAACGGGAGCAGCTGCGCCTTGCTGCGCAACCCGACCTGCCGCAAGAACATCACGTGCGGCATCCTCAAGCGTGCATAGAGATGGCCCGCGATAACGTGTTGGCAGAGCGCAATGGGTACGGCTCGGCTCTACCATTTCTCGACGGCGGTGCGACGCCAGGGAAGAATGCGGGATGGCTTGACAGGTACTTCCAGATGCTGAGCCGCTCCGCCGCTTCTCCACAAAGCGATCAGTACCGACGGGATCTGGAACGCTGCACGGATTTGGCCGCACACTACTTGGTCAAGACCGACTGGTTCGTAGATGCCCCGCTGCAACACCTCGTGCGCCTGGGCAGCCAGCTTAGCAAGCACCCGCGGAGAACCACGTGCATGCAAGCCGTAGCTTGGATCGCCGGTGAGGTGCTGGAACACGACAGCCTGCCGGAGTTGAGTGGCAAGAACCTGGCGTTGCTTGCGAACGCTTTCTCGAAGAACACCAGCAGCGATCGCTGCGAGCAGGCCGTGGCTCGCCTGGCACGCGTGCTGCTGCGTGAGCGGCTGGACCGAGACCTGACGGCACAAGGGGGCAGCCTCGTGCTCAACGCGATGAGCAAGTGGTCAGGCAATTCAGATTGCCACCGCGCTGTCGAACATCTCGCCGAGCGAATCGCACACGATGCAGACTTGACCTGGGAGATGGGGGGGCAAGCGCTCGCCAACTCGCTCAACGCACTGAGCAAGTGGCCCGACAGTCCCGCCTGTCAGAACGCCTGTGAAGGTCTGGCTGAACGAATCGCAAGTGATGCGGGCCTGGTGCGGGACATGGACGCACAAAATGTCACCAACTCGCTCAACGCGCTGAGCAAGTGGCCCGGCAGCCCCGCTTGCCGAATTGCCGGCGAGCGCTTGGGCGAACGGATCGCGAGCGACGATGCGTTGCTGCAGGAGATGAACGCCGAAGCGGTTGCCAGCGCGTTCAACGCCCTGAGCAAGTGGCGGGATAGTCCCGTCTTGCAGCTGACTTCCAGTTTCATGGCCGAGCGAATCGCCAATGATGCGCCCCTGCTCGAGGACATGGACGAACGCCATCTTGCCAACTTGCTCAACGCCCTGAGCAAGTTGCCCGAGAACCGTTCGTGCAAGAAGGCAGGCAGGCGCCTGGCCGAACGGATCACGCGCGACGACGCGTTGCTGCAGGAGATGAACGCGCGAGATGTCGCCCACTCACTCAACGCGCTCAGCAAGTGGCCCGACAGCCGGATCTGCCGGGACGCGGCCCAATGCCTGGCCAAGCGAATCGCAGGCGAGGCGTCCTTGGTCGATGATACGGACGCACAACATGTCGCCAACATGCTCAACGCCCTGAGCAAGTGGCCCGCCAACGAAGTCTGCCTGGATGCAACCGGACGCCTGGCCGAACGGGTCGTGAGCGAGGACACGTTGCTGCAGGGGATGAACGCGCAAGAAGTCGCCATGTCGCTCAACGCACTGCGCGGGTCGGCCCACGCGCCGGACTGGCGCTGGGCGTCGATTGCTCTGGCTGATCGAGCGGGTGGGACTGACCTTCCGTGGCGCGATTTCAACATGGCCGCGCTGGCGCAGGTCAGCAACGGCTTGTCGCAGCTGTCCCACTCAGCAGTGGATGCGGACGACGAGGCGGAGGTTCAAGCGCTGGCGCGCGCGAAGCTTCAGGGGCTGGCCGCGCACCTCGATCTGCATCGGGATCACTTCGAGACGGCGCAGGCCCAGGACATCGCCATGATCTTCAAGGCGATGGTCATTGAACAACTGCAACGCGACATGCGGCCGCTCGCCGTGCCGGCCTTGAACAGGGTGGCAAACCTGTGCCGCGAAACGGACTTGCGCGAGACGGACCTTGAATCGGTGGGTAACCTGTGCCTGGGCCTGCTGCCCCTGGCACGCAGCCAGGAACTCTCGCGCCATCACCGCCTGGCACTGTCTGTCTTCGATCAGATGCAGCCGATCGTCGCGCGCAAGATCGATCGTTTTCTGCAGGGACAGCAAACCGATGACCCAGCCACTGTTGCGAGCGCTGCGCCCGACGGCGAGCAGCACTCCACACGCTGCCCGGCACTGACCTTCTATCAGGTGCTCAAGACCTATGCAGTGGTGAGCAGGCAGTGGAAGCCGCGCAATGTCGAGGGGCAACGTTCGGCCGTGCGAGCTCACCGTGAGGAGCTGACCGCCTGGGTCACAGAGACGCTCGAGCGCACACGCGAGGCCATCGAGTCGGACCTCGGGCAAATGAGCTGGAACCTGATCGCGCAGATCGAAGCCGGCGATGAAGTGCTGAATGCGCTGGACCTGCACATGCTCTCGCACTTCGAGCAGCTCAGGCGAATCCATGAGCCCACCGAGTTCAGCGTGCAGGACGTGCATCAAAGCATGCGAACGCGGCCCGGGCGACCCCAGGCGCCGGCCCCTGGCGCAGGGGACACCAGGCACGTCGTGGTGGACATGCAGGGAAAGATGCTGAAAAGCAACATGGAGGACGAGAGCAAGCCGTACTCGCTGTTTGCGCGCCTGACCGGTCTGCCCCTGGTGGAGGTGCAACTGCCCGGTTCGCTGTCCGCGTTCATGCTGGCGCGCACCTTCGATTTCCTGGGCGAGCCGTGGCGCTTCGATCTGTTCGGCGGCAGCCGTTTGAGCCGAGGCGGCCAGCAACGGGCGTCCGGTATCCTGTCCGGCGACAGGGCGGCGGCGTCGATGCTGCCGGCGGTTCGCTATGCCGACACGGCCCCCGGCAGCGCTCTGATGCAGCTTGCCGCAAAACTCGCACCGCAGCGCGAGGACTGGTCGCGGATGCAACGTGCGCTGCTGGAGATGGTGCCGAGCGACCACGTGGTCGAGGGCACGCTGCGCATGGGCTTCATCGACGATGTGCCAGGGCCGCAGCACCCGTTCAAGCTGGCCGGACCAGGCGGCCAGTACATCGCCCTGTGCCCCAATGACGGCTGCGGCTTCCTCAAGTTCGAGGTGGCCATGCGCATTCCCGCGGTCCGCAAGCACTACGAGGCGTGGGTGGCAGTGCGCAGAGGCAATGCCGACGAAGAGCAACGCAAGCTCGTGGCCGAAGAGAGCGAGCTCAAGAGGCTGGCACCGCAGGCACTGCAGCACTTCCCATACGACGTGGAAGCTATCGCGGAAGCGCATCAAGCAATGCAGCACCGCCTGCACAACCTGGCCCGGCAGCAAGGAACTTCTGCTGCCGGACAGGCGGGCCTCGGCATCGATTCGGTAATGCTCTATGACCTGACCGTCAGCGGCGGCTATGCTGGTCAGAAGATACGTGCCGTGCCGTCCGCCGACAACAATTTGCATCTGCCGAGCCAGCGCAGCGCCGCCTTCGACGGGGCAGGCGGCGCGCTGCTGCTCGGCAAGCCGCCGTACGACAAGGAGAACCTGCTGCCGGTGCCCGAGCACCGAGTCGCCACCACAGCCCAGGGGGATGCAACAGCTCACTTCCTATCGAGGTGCTTTGCCATCCAGTACAGCTACACCGGCTTCAACGACCACTCGGGCGAGGATGCCGAGATGCTGCACAGCAAGGGCATGCTCATCATCCCACCCAAGGGGTGCTGGTCGCCCGCGCACGAGAACATGGACCTGGTGTGCTCGAAGGAGGACCTGAAGACCTTGTCGCGCTGGACCGACGGGCGCGACCGCGCTGCCACCGCGAGCGACATGCTCAGCACCGGCAGCCTGCGCGTCAAGGAGATCGTGCAGCCCGGTCGGCTGGGAGCGTTGCCGATCGATGAACTGCGCAAGCGCAACATGGATTGTGACGGCGATGATGCCTTCGTGTATGCGGGCTACCCGAAGCTGGCGACGCTGATCGAGCGCGTGATGGACGAGCGCGCCGCGCGGCGCGGCCAGCCCCGTTCCTTCAAGCCGCCGAAGACGGCCACGCCAGCATTCGACGCTGACAGTGGGCACTACCGACCGGGGCGTGCGTCCGAGATCTTGGCCGAGCAGCGCGGACGCAAGCTGATGGGCACGGCCAGCACTCTGGCAACGCGCTTCCTGTCGCAGCCCGGCGACCTGCGCGAGGCGATGGCGCACAGCATGATGTTCGGCACGTACGATGGCGTCGAACGGTCGCTGCGAAACAGCCTGACCTCCGTTCTCGAGAGCGCACAGCCCGACCCGCAGGCGCTGCATCCATTGGCGATGCAGGCGTACCAGGCGATCGGCCGCGCGCACATGCCCGAGGCGCGCGAGGCGGCCATGCTGCTGTATGGGGAGGTCTTGCGGCGTTACCAGGCCTCGGGGCAGCCCATGGCATCGGGGCCTGCCGAAGTTTCCGCAGCGCTGGCCCAACGATTCCCGGACTTGGCACAAGCCTACGTCGAGGCCATCGACACTCCGGCACGCATCCACGCCATCCTGGACAACTACCCGGTGTGCCGGCTGTCGCACGAGCAGTTCCCCGATGGGCAGCCCGGGTTGGTCCCCGGTGAGCCGGAGCTGACGATGCGCAACCTCTTCACCATCGCAATCAAGGTCGGCACCGACGCGCTGAAGTCCGATACCGGCACGGCGTTATTCTCCAAGGTGATCGAGGCATGCGAACGCCAGGAAACCAGGTTCCCTGATCGTGTACGCAATGTGCCTCACGGCAAGGAGACGGCCCGTGCGATGCGCCTCAACCGCTTCGATCCCGACCAGGCCAAGTCTGTGTTGCAACGCATGCCAACCATGGCTGCAGGCGTCATGCATAACGCCGTGCAATTGCTTGAGCAAGCAGGCATGCTGACCCCGCCGCCAGCACCTGTTGAGCGGCTTGGCAAAACATCTCGAGCACAGGTCGCGCAAGCCGCAGGAGCATTGTTCGAACGTGCGCAGCAGATGGAACGCGAAATCACGCCAATGCTGAAGCAGGTCGTGTCCACCTTTCGGGCTGATCTCGCCGGCCTGAAACACCGGCAGAAATCCAAGGGCTCGCTGCGCGCAAAACTCGATTCGCTGATGGCAGCCAGGAACAAGACCCTCGAAGAGGCCGTTGCTGCTGTCAACGATGCCCTGCGCTACAGCGTGGTGCTTGCGCCGCAGGACTTCACCGAGGGGTGCCGCCGTATTCTCGCGACGCTGGACCAGCTGGGGCATGCCAGGACGGCGCTAACCAACCACTTCAACAAGAGGAACGAAGCGTTCAGCGCGGTGAGCGTCACCCTCCGCAGCCCGGCTTGTGCACCGTGGGAGATCCAGTTCCACACGGCCGAGACCTTTGAGCTGAAGGAGCGCTATCACGATGTTTACAAGCGCGCTCAGGAGATGCTCCTGCAGGGCGCACCGCTCGCGCTACGACGCAAGGTCACGCACGAGGCTTGGCTAGCCGTCCGCAACATCTCGATACCGCCTGGATGCGACGAGATCGATGATTGGCAGGAGCATAGCTACGCACACGGCGCTGAATCGTGGAACGCGCCTGGTTACCAAACCGGCGACATGCGACCGACTGGCGCGCAGGGCTGGGGTGGCACCAGCCATGCCGAAAGCACGGGACCATCAGAGATGCCCATCGGTTATGGGGAGCGTCATTTCGACGAAAGCGATCCGTGGCAGCACGCCAGCACTTCCGGCTACGACGAGCACAGCGCCGCCGGATTCGGCGTACCGTTCGCCGCACATCACCAGGCGCCGGCACAGGCACTCGCGGGGGCATCGCTGGCTGACTTGCCTGTTGGACCGTTGGGGTACACGCTCGAAGCGCTTTTGGGGCTCGTCAATGCCGACGTGGGGCAGGCCAGCGGCCAAGGACTGAATTGCCTGCTGGACACGGTTCTTCAATTTGCCCACAACACGAGGCGTCAGGACTACGAAACGCGGCAGACTCGGCAGCTTCAGCAACAGGCTCAGCTGTTGCGGAACAACCTGGTTCAAGTCCGCGCGGTCGATCCGCATGGCTACATCGACCTTTACAGCGCTGCAGGTGTCGGGGTCATGCTGGCCAACCATTTTGGCCTGCGCATTCAAGCCATCGAGGCAAATGCGAGTGGCAGGCTGACCGTGCATCCTGTCCTGGGCCAAGAAGGTCGACTGGTGCACATTCTGCACACGCCGGGGCATTTCCAGCCGTTGTGGCCTCGGCACTAAAAAGCCTACTTGACGGCGGCTGCAGTTTTGCTGGGCCTTCTGGCTGTGATTGCTCTGGGTGCGCCGGATATGATCCAACGGCTGCCGCGGGCTCGCCCCGTCAGTACGCCCGATCCGCCGCAGCGCTGACCCGGGTATCAAAGAGCCATCCTCCTCCGATTCAACGTCGATATTCTGCGCTGCGCCTGCTGTGCGGCGCGGCAATCAAAGTGAGAGTGCGTATTTGCCTCACGTAGTGATGCTCCCGAGTACGCTCGGTTGCCTTCTTTATTTTTGCTCCCGGTTTGGGTGAGGAGGAGGCCGGGTGCGGAGTTGGCCAGGGTTTCGGAGCGCCCGGCCTCCTCCGCTGGTTCCTGGCTATCACTGGGGTATTGTGACCTCGTACGACGACGACGTCTTCTCCGAGGGGACGAATAGCAATGCGTTTGCTTGCTCGCTGCGCCAAGATTTCACGCGGCGCTGAAGCGTTCGAAGAAGCTTGTTCGGATGGCTCCGGGATATTCAACCTGCAACCGAGAGAACATTTCACTACCGGTCCGCCAGGGCTCGGCCTCAAACCATTTTCGCAAATCCGGCGTTACTCGGGTGAGCGGGTCGGGACGCCGCCGCCCTCTTGTCGTTTCAAGTTGCCCCTGGGCCCGCTTCACGCCTGCGGAGATCTCATACGAGAACTCCTGATGTAATGCGCTCTAAATTCTTGCACCAACCAATCGAGCGCCGGCTCAATGCGTCGCACGACAAAGACTCAGTCGCCAAGACAATCATGCGTCGCGCTATCGAACAAGCGGGGTCGATCAATTCCGCGACTGGCCTTAGTTTGAAGCCGCGGCTTGGGCCAGATCACACCCCCAGGTACCGCACTCGCAAGCACCGTCATGACCTCCAGTCTGAACAACCAATCTTCAATCTCCTCTTCCGCTCTTTTTATCTCGTCGAAGAGCGACAAGTTCTTGTCAAATTCTATTCCCTCCTTGCGCAGGTTCAACAAGGCGCCGGCCGCGGCCCACCAAGCCAGCCGATCGCGAGGAAGCGACATGGCCTCCTGCAGGCCGGCCATATCGCCGCGTCGAATCCCTTCGGCAACGTAGGCGCCAAAAGTAGTTGCGCGCTCCCAGTCCTCGCGACCTTCGTCGGCAACCTCACCAATGAGCGCCCGGACCGGCCTGAGCTGTTCGAAATCCACATACGGCAACAGCGCCTTCAACAGCAACCAACGCCCGTAGTCTTTGATGCGTGGTGCATCCCTCAAGCACCGTCGAACCAACCGCTTCGCTTCGGAGCCACTTAGCGCAGCGATCAGAACATACTCGTACTTGGCGAGAGCAGCATCATCTGAAGAATTTGTCCCGTACGGGAGCGGAACGGCTCCTAACGAGAAATCGAGCAACTCATCGAGTGCCTGCCCCTGAAATAGCGGAGCGAGAACGGTCAAGCGGATGGCTCGCGTATCGGCGTCGCCAACGCTTATTGCAGAGCGCAACGCTCTGGCGGGGGATACGGCACCTATCCTGACTGCAAGTGCCCAAGCGCTCGGCGGGAGGTCCCGGACCTGACTTACTAGAGCGCTGCGCCACAAAAGGGACCAAACGGTGGGCGCTAGAGCTGGTATGAGCCCGACATCATCTGCAACCTTCAGGTTCGCCTCGTGGGCCGCGCTCCACGCTTCATCGATGTCGCGAGCGTAGTTTCCCGGATCAAGCGCATGACCGCCTGACTGTCGTGCAATCCAATCGGGATCTACGACGAGATCGGCGACTGCTTGATGAGCACCAGCCAGGCGCAGGTGTCTCGTTAGGTTGGCACGAGCGTATTCGACCCGGCCCTGATTTCACAGGATTCGGCGACCCCGGCAGGGTTTTAAGGCTGATCACTAGTCTACCGATGAGTGGTTAAGTGTTTCCGGTCACATCCCTGGACGGAGCGTGGCCACCCTGCCGCGGGCAGGAACATGCATCTTCGATGGTAACAGAACATAACAGGAACATTATATTCATTGGTCGTCTTTGGTCAAGAACCAGCAGCCGCGATCGCGCTGGCCAAATGCCACTTGCGGGGTGCGGCTCAAATGACTCCTGGGAGATCGGCGCAAACAACCATGGGTAGCCGTCGCCAACAGAACGTCCGTGCCAAACCATGGCATCACCGAACGGGCAAACGTTCGGCCTCCTGTGTTTAGCGGTCGTCTACAGCCGATTTGCTTTGACGGACGCCGCTCACCAGGCCACCATTGCGAGGTATTTCAAGTGGTTATGGGGCATGTATGAGCGGTCAATTCGAGATCGCCACGCATCAGGACCTTTTCCGTCACGTCACCGCTGATAATGCGGCGCTGTACCGGTGCGTCCTGGATGTGTGCGCAGCAGCAGAGCGTCAACTGCTGCTTTACGTCCGGCCTTCCGAGATTCTCGCGCAAGCAAAGTGGCTGGGCGAGCCGCCGACCGCGTCCGAACTGGACGCCATCCTCGACAAGCTGACCGAGTGGGGCAATCTCGACTGCCAGGCCGACAATTCGCGCGTTACCTCGTTGAGCGGGTTCTATCGCCGCCGTATGCTCTACCGGCTTTCGAAGGGCGGCGTCTCCGTCGAGATGGCGCTCAGCGCCTTCGCGAGGGAAATGCAGCGCCGCGGCGAACTGCAGACGGTCGCGCTTGAAGACATCGGCAAGAGCCTCCTCACGCTGATCCAACTCGGCCGAAGCAACGATCCTGACGTCGCCAAGATCTACGAGACCCTCAACGGTCTGATGACCGTGTTCAACAACATGGCCGAGACCGCGCGAGCTTTCATGGCCGGCGTCCTCCGCGGTGTCGATTTGCAGGACGGCGACGTGGATGCTGTGCTGAACTACAAGCAGCGTCTCATCGAGTACATTCGCCAATTCGTTGGCGACTTGGTCAGCCGAAGCGGCGCGATTTCCGAAGACATCAATGCCCTTCAGTTGCGTATCGACGCGATGCTCCAGTCGGTGGCCCGCCGCCAGGCACGCAACGCCCCTCCGGGCGAAGAGCTGGCGGCCCACGAAGCGGAACTGAAGATGTGGGACGAGCGGTGGCAGGGCCTGCGCATGTGGTTCGTCGGCGGGTCGAACGGCGAGCGGTCCCAGAGCGAACAGCTCAGAAGTCGCGCCCGCGCCGCGATTCCGCAACTGCTTGCAGCAATCATCGCGATCAACGAACGCCGAAGCGGCCGCAGCGACCGCTCGGCCGACTTCAAGAGCCTTGCTCACTGGTTCCTCGACTGCGACGGCGACGAAGACGCTCACCGACTTGCGCGAGCCGCGTTTGCGCTCAACCCAGCGCGTCACTACGCCGAAAACACCGCCGCTGCTGACGTTACCGGTGTCATTCCGTGGCATAAGGCGCCGTCCATCGTCGTTCCGCTGCGGCTCCGCGAGACCGGCTACAGCATGCCCCGCGGACGGCTCCCGCACGTTCATGATCGAAGCGCCGGACGCAAGAAGCTCGAAGCGCAGGTCGGTGAAGAGCATGCGCAGATCGAGGCAGCCAGACAAAAATTTGCAACAGGGTGTCCCCTGCTCCTCTCGGAGCTCTGGCGTCTAAGCTCGCATGAGTTCCGATTTTTCCTCGATCTCTTGGGCGAAGCCATCGCGACCAAGGCCGCCGGCAACGATGGCGTCACCGAGATCCAGTCCAACGACGGTCTTTATCTCATCCGGCTTGAACCGCTCGACGCGGACACGAAAGCCGAAATCGTCACCGAAGACGGCGTGTTTTGCGGCCGCGACCACCGCATCACCATCACACCGACGGATGCCGCATGAGCGCCGCCTCGTCCACGCGGAGTGAAGCACCCGTTCAGACCGGCCGCCCTGGTGGACGCGAGATCCTGCGCCAGCAGGAGACGCAGGAGCACGCCGAGCGCAGGGAGGCCGTTCGCGCGCTCCTGATGCGCCCGTTACTGACGCCCACAACCGCGGAAGCAAGAGAGGCTCTCCGTTTGGTGCGACGTCACTCCGCGTACCTCAGGGAGTGGTTCGCCCGCGAGGCAGGATGGCCGCTGCGAGTAGAGCGCGACTACGCCAGACTGTGGAAACGTCCGAGCGATACAAGCGATCCAACGCGAGGATGGGCAAGTTTCAACCGCAGGCGCTACGCGATCTTCTGTCTGGTGTGCGCGGTGCTCGCGCGGAGCGACCCACAGATCACCCTTTCCGCCCTGGGTGACCAAATCCTGTCCCTTTCAAAGGATACCGATCTCCTCAGCCGCGGTTTCATTCTCGACATGGCAGACATCCACGACCGACGCAACCTTGCATCGGCCTGCGTCGCGCTCGGCGAACTCGGCGTACTCAATGCCATCGATGGAGACGCCGAGTCGTTCGTCAAGTCCGGGCAGTCGGAAGATCGGTCCCGCGACGTCCTCTACGATGTTAATCGCGGGCCGCTTGCGAGCATTCTTGCATGCGTTCGTGGGCCATCCACGTGGCCTGAGAACGATGCACCGAGGACAACCATCGATCGGATCTCGGCCATCACGGCAGAAATTCAGCCAGAGACCGACGAGGCCCGCCGCGATGTCAGCCGGCACCGTATCTCGAGGCGCCTTCTCGACGATCCCGTTGTGTACGACGGCACAGTTGACGAGGCCGACATGCAGTACTTCATCAATCAGCGCGGCGCGATGGCCAACCGCCTCGCGCTTGGCACCGGCCTTGTCGTCGAACTCCGTTCCGAGGGCCTTGCACTTTGCGATCCGGACGGCAACTGCAGCGACGTCGCGATGCCGGCAGACGGCACCGATGCTCACGTCACGCTCCTTGTGGCAGACCACCTGGCACATGCCGGCGGCGGCGTTCCCGATCGCCTGCGAATCGAAAGGTTCGTGGCCGAATCGGCCGAGCGGTACGGCCGATATTGGCGGCGCAGCGCCCAGGGCGAAGCCGGCGCCCGGGAGCTGACGGCGATTGCCATCCACCGTCTCAGTCAACTCAAGCTCATCACCATCGAAGGCGACAGCATCGGGGTTCTGCCGGCGCTTTCTCGCTACAAACTGGGCGACCCGGATATCAAGCATCGCGATGACAACGATCGGCTGCCCGACGTTTCCGAGGAGGCCGACGAATGAACTCCGTTCTTCCTTTCAACCCACAAAGCACCGGTCCCGTCCTGCCGCTTCCCGGCAAAAAGCGCTGGCAGCCTTTGCGGACCGGCGTCGTGGAGATATTTTTCTATGACGTGGAGGAATTCTGGTTCATCGACGGACACATCGTGTATCGGGGCAACAACGGTGCCGGCAAGTCCAAGCTTTTGGCACTCACGCTACCATTCCTCTTCGATGCCAATCTGAGCCCGTTCCGCGTCGAGCCGGATGGCGATCGAACCAAGAAGATGGCGTGGAATCTCCTCATGGGGAGGCACAAGCGCCGCGTCGGATATGTATGGGTCGAGTTCGGGCGCGTCGACGAGGAAGACAACAACCAGTTCGTCACGCTTGCGCGCGGACTGGAAGCGGTCGAAGACCGCGCGAACGTGGAAAGCTGGTTCTTCATCATCGACGGAAGCCGTGTCGGTCAGGATTGCTCGTTCATCACGCCTGAAAGAGCCGTGCTTCGCCGAACGCAGCTGAAGGATGAGCTGTCCAACAAAGGCGGACACTTCTTCGACCGCGCCGACGACTACCGCCGTGCCGTGGACCAAAGACTTTTCCAACTTGGAGAGGAACGTTACCGCATCCTGGTCGACACCCTCATTCAGCTTCGCCATCCGCAGCTCACAAAGACCCCCGACGAGACGCGTCTTTCCAACGCCCTGACTGCCGCCCTACCTCCGGTCGCGGCCGAAATGATCGACACCATCGCGGAAGCCATGAGCCGCCTTGAAGAGGATCGCAGCCAGCTCAAATCCTATGAACTGGCCCACGCCGCGATCGGAAAATTCGAGCGAACCTACCGCCGCTACGCAGGCGCGCGGATTCGTACGTTTGCGCGCGAGGTCCGTACCGCAAGAACCAAGTTCGAAGAAGCAAGCGCGGAGGTGAACAAAGCCGCCGCGCAATTGGCCTCTGCGCTTCATGAATCGACAGCGGCCGAAACCGCCAACATCGCCGCGAAACGCGAAGCCGAGGCGGCGGATGCGGCATACAAGGGCATCCTTCAACATCCCGACGGCCTCAAGGCGGCAGATCTTGCGACCAAACGGAACCTGGCGGAAGAGGCCGAGGGGCGGTTGACTGCAGCCGAGAAACGCTCCGCAACGGCGGCTGCAGATCTGACGACGGAGTCCGAACGCCAGCAAACGGCGGGGGCCGACCTTGACCGGGCGATGGAAACGCTTGCCGTCAATCGAAGCAAGGCGCTCGATCTCGCCAGATCCGTCGGCATGGTCGCACAGTTTGAGCATGCGAAGTCCTACTCCATGTGGCCGAACGAACTTGTGCGCAATGGGCAGACCTCTCTCCAATCCGAGCGTGGTAATCTACTGATCGCGATCAGGGGCCGCAGAAGCAGCATCGATGCTGTTGTCGAGCTGCTTCGCGAAGTCGACAACAAGATTTCGGCGCTGGCGAACGCGGAGCGCGATGAGAATGCGGCCCGTGGTCTGCTTGACGAAGCCGGCAAGGCTCTTGTTGCCGCCGAGAATGCGCTGAACGGTGAGATCGACGCTCTCGGTGCGGCGTGGCGCCGCCATCTCGGCGGCTGCGGACATCTCATGGCAATAGCGACCGAGGACGCCGTGGATGCCCTCGTCGAATGGGCTCACTCGCTCGAAGGCGAAAACCCTGCCGCGCGCGAGCTCATAGCCGAGTGCCGACTTGCATACAAACGGCTGACCGGCGCGCTGGCCACGCTGAGACATCAGAAGGCTGCGGTACGCGCTGAACTGGAATCCGCGGCAAAGCAGATCGCGGATCTGCAAACCGGCTCATTCGAGCGTCCTCACATCCCGTACACACGCAACGCCGATCGCAAGGACCGCCCGGGCCAAGCCTTGTGGCAGGCCGTCGACTTTGTATCGGAGGCCGACGACGGCGTTCGGGCTGGCCTCGAAGCCGCACTTGAGGCATCCGGACTTCTCGACGCTTGGATCCTCCCCGACGGCAGGATGTTCATCGGCGAGACCGAGCATGACGTGTCGCTTGTTTCGAGGCCCTTGGTCACCGGCAGGACCCTCGCCGACTGGCTTGTTCACTGTAGCGAGCCGTCGCTCCAGGATGCCGTCGAGACTTTTCTGTGCGCAGTCTCCTGTACCGACACCGACGACGGCGCCGAGATGTGGGTATCGCCGGCCGGCCACTTCCGCCTCGGCGCACTCTCGGGCACATGGGAGAAATCCCGCGCCACGTACATTGGCCATTCCGCTCGGGAGAGAGCCAGACTGAAAAAGATCGAAACGCTTGAGGCCACCGCGGCCGCTCTGGGCGAGCAACTTGCCGATCTCGAAACCGCCATCACGAGCAATGCCGCCACGACGGAGGCCATCGAACAGGTCGAGAGGACCTGCCCGCCGGACACCAATCTCCGCAAGTCGCACGACACCGTGCGCTCGGCAACCAACGATCTACACCGGGCCACTGAAAACGTCGGAGCAAGGGCAAACGGTACAGCGGTCGCACGACAGGCTCTGAAAGCGTGCAGTGAGTCCGCCGAGCAGGCGGCGCTCGACACCGCTCTTCCGTGCGACAAGCGGGCTCTCGAACAGGCCCGGATTACCTGCGATAGCCTCAGCGAAGCCCACCTCGTGGTCGTCGAACATTGCTCGAATTCCATCCGCTCCGCGCAGAACCTTCAAGACACTAGCGAGCGTGCGGAAACCGCCCGGAGCCGCCATCATGCCGCAGTAGAAGACGTCAAAGCCGCGGCGATATCGGCGACATCCGCGCGCGCCGTATACGATGCTCTCAAGGAAAGTGTGGGAGCAACCTCCGAACAGTGGGAACGCCGCCTCATTGACGCGCAAAAGCGTCTCGATGATGCCAAGGCCGACGTGGACAGCACGGACGGGCGCCGACTCTCGGCGGTGGCCGTCCATACCCAGGCCGTCGGTGCGCACGAAACTGCGACCCAAGCTTTGGCGACGCGCGTAGAGGAGCGGCAGCGAGCGGCAAGCAATCTGCAAACGCTCGCAGCAACAGGCCTGATGGCCGCCGGCGCCCCCAACGTAGCGTTCCCCGACACCGGCCGGACATGGACGGTCGACGAGACGCGGGGGCTTGCCGCAGAACTGAATCAGGCGCTCAGCGACATCCGCGATAACGAGTGGGACAGCCTGCAGTCCAAAATCTACAGTGAGTTCGTCGATCTCCAGAATGCACTCGCTCAACTAGGATACGTCCCCTACAGTAACAATGTCGACGGATTCGGCCTAGTGGTCACCATCGCCGTCCAGAACAAGACCGGACTGTCTCCCGCCGAGGTCCTTGCCCAGGTCGACACCGAGATCACGCAGCGCCGAACCCTTCTCACCGAAAGCGAGACGAAGATTCTGGAGGACCACCTCCAATCGGAGATGTCCGTCCAAATCCGCAATCTCATTCAGGAGGCCGAACAATATGTCGAAAGGGTCAACGCAGAGATCGAGAAACGCCCGACCTCAACGGGCACCTATTTCCGCCTAAGGTGGATCCCGCTCACTGAAGCGCAAGGTGCTCCCGCCGATCTGGAGGACGCCCGCAAACGTCTCCTCAAGACGAACGCGGATCTGTGGACCGAAAATGACAGGCAAGCCATCGGGGCCATGCTGCAGCGACGCATCGAAGAAGAGCGGCTGAAGGCCGAAGAGTCTGGCGGCAGCAGTCTCCGCGAGCAGCTCTCCGCCGCCCTCGACTATCGCCAGTGGCACCGCTTCGTCGTCGAGCGCAATGCAATGGGCAGGTGGATTTCCATTTCTCAGCCTGCCTCCGGCGGCGAACGTGCGTTGGGTCTCACCATTCCCATGTTCGCAGCCGTCGCAAGCTTCTACGGCGACGAGCACAGCACCCGGCCGCGCCTTGTCCTGTTGGATGAAGCGTACGCCGGCATCGACGACGGCGTCCGGGCGCACTGCATGGGCCTAATCCACGAGTTCGATCTGGACTTCGTTATCACGAGCGAACGCGAATGGGCCTGCTACAAGACGCTGCCGGGCGTCGCGATCTGCCAACTCCAGAGACACGACAAGTTCGACGCAATTCACGTCTCCCGCTGGCGATGGAACGGAAAGACGCGTTCAAGGATGGAAGAACCGGCGCGGCTGATGTTGAACCGTAGCGCATGACGTCGGCCATAGACCAACGCCTGGTCCGGCTCCTCGGCGGCGCGGAGCTTTCCGATCTGCGCGCGCGGCTGCGCAGGCGCTACGAGCTCGGACCGGCCGACGGCAAACTCCCATCGATCCAGGTAGGCAAGCTGAATGAAGCGGAACGCGCCGCACTCGCGTCCCTGGTCGGCCGCAAAGGCGGCGTGGCGGCTTCAATCTCCATCGACGTCAGCGCAGTCGACCGAGCGCTCTCCGACGCCGGTATCGCACCATCCCTTCGAACTGCGCTCGAACTTCTTGACGGTCCGATCATCCACCGCGAAACTGAATTGAATAGGATTCGCGACAGTTGGGCGGCCGTTCTGGCCGGCTGCTCGCACGCCGATCTGATTGCCTATTTGGCCTCGCCGCTCAACTTTGGCGTCCTGAAGCGCTTATCAGGCAATCAACCGGAATCCGCGTCCCTTATCTGCGGACAAACCGAAGACATCCTCAGACGGCTTCCCGCTGCGGGAGTACCGCGCGCTCAAATCGCGGCGGAGCATCTCGGAGACGCTCATGGACTGGACAGCGCCCGCCCGGTCGCCACTCTCACGCTGGCCGTCCTTCGAAGCCGCTCCTCGACCGACACAGGCGATGACCGCGATACATGGGCTGCGGTCGGCATCCTGGTGAACGAACTCGCCAGGCCTGCCCTGTTCTTGAATGTGCCGTGCAGCGGATCGCCAGTCTCGCCAGGAGAACCACAATACGCATCACTGCGGCTTCTCGCACGGCGGCCGCCGGAATGGACGGTGGCGAGCAGATCCATTTTGGTGTGCGAGAATCCGAATCTCGTCGCAATCCTCGCCGACCAACTCGGGACCGCCTGCCCTCCCGTCGTTTGCGTCGACGGCCATCTCGGTGCCGCTCAGCGGACCATTCTCAAACAACTCAAGGAATCGGGGGCAGACCTGCGATATCATGGCGACTACGATTGGCCAGGGATTACGATCGCCAACTACGTGATTGCGAAATACGGCGCCGTACCGTGGCATTTCTCAGCGGCGAACTACGTTGCCGCCGCCAAAAGTGCTCCACAGCGCGCAATGCCACTCAGCGGACGGCCCGTCATCGCTTCATGGGATGCAGATCTCACCACGGCCATGATTAAGACCGGAATCAAGATCGAGGAGGAGGCCATCGCCGAGCGGATCATTGACCTTTTGAGCAAAGAGTCGCTACACGCCTGACCAAATCCGAGAACGCACTCATGTTCGGACGATCGACTGCGAGTACGTCGACGATGGAGAGATTTTGTCGGTTCGCCCCCCAAGGGAGACTTCCGCGCGCCTGCCTGCCACGACGAATCATGCTCGTCGTGCAGTATCAGGCCGCGAGAGCCCCGAGCACGTTCGCCCGCTCAAGAGTCTTTCGAAGGGTTTCATCCGAAACGTGGGTGTAGATTTCCGTGATCGCAATGCTCGAGTGTCCCAATAATTTCTGAACGACTCTGATGTCCACTCCATTTTCGATGAGAAGGGTCGCAGCGGTGTGACGCAACATATGGGGGGTTACGCGGCGCTTTATGCCGGCTTGCCTGCCAACGAGCCGCAGCTTCGAGCGAACGGAATGTGGTTTAAGCGCTGTTCCCCATCGGTTGACAAAGAGAGGTCCTGGCTGCCCGAGTAGCCGCGAGTATACCAACTTCGTCAACTGCCGGCGCAAGTTAGAATCAGCAACATAAACCAACCGATCGCGCGATCCCTTGCCACGAATACGCAGTGCCGACCCATCTTGCCAAACGTCACTCGTCCACAATTTTACAAAGTTCGCCAACACGAATGCCCGCGGCAACCAACGGCCGAAGTTCAATTCCGCGCGAAAGTGTCAGCTTCTGCCCGATATCCTTTCCAGTGAGTTGGCTCGATGAGAGAAGCTGACCCGCCTCGTCACGCGACAGTGCGCGCGGAAGGCGCCTTCGGCGAGGAAGTTTTAAACGCCATCCCGGAAATGGATCGGCTGAGACTTGCTCATCTTCGAGATAGCGGAAAAAGGAGCGCAGGCAAGCAATGCGCCGCCGAACAGTGCTTGCCGACAAGCCGTGCGAGGCGGTCATATCCTCAAGATAGTCGCGTAACGTCTCCGTTGTAATCGGTGCACTCGGAAGAACCAAGAGTGTAGAGCGGAAATGGATGTCGCCAACTGTCGCCGAAAAGCCCTTACATTCATCTGAGAAGAACGAAAGTGTCGGCCCGAGCGAGCCAACCGGCTGAGGGCAGCTTCGAGGCATTCGTTGAAGGCGAAACGGTTCGGCAACTGGGTGAGGGGATCCCGCCGGACCCTCCTTTCGGCCTCCTCACGAACTCCCGGACCACTTCGTATCCTTCGCACGTCTGAGGGACTGCGCAAGCTGACATGGAACACATGGTTTACTACAACGCATGGTCTACTGCGTCAGCCCGGCCAGCGATCAGCCCGATTGGGAGGAATGTCATTCGGCATGCCCTTGCGTTCGTATCGTGCGTTTCTTGGGGTGAACCCGCAGCATTGCTTCGTTCTATCCGATATGGCGCGGGAAAACGGCGAGATGTCAGGCGGCCCACGATCGGCATAAGCTGCGTCATCCTGCCGATCTCATCGATAGAGAAAGTCGTCGGCGCAGGCGGCCGTACCCTGCCGGTCGCTAATGGCTTCTGTCACGGCCTAAGACGGCGCCAGTCCCTACCTCCAATGGAGGAGGCGGGGTACTCCGTTCGTCACCTTCACAATCTCGGAGCGAACTGCAAGCGTGGAGAACTTTGAAGGGGAAGCGCGATGCGAAAGACTTACGTACCAACGGCAGGCGTACAAAGTTGGCAAGCGCTCCTCGCTGATCCCATTAAGCATTGGCGCATAGGCTATTCTGCACGAACGGTCGCGAATTCTTGGGAAGCCGCAGAGGGATTGCCGCCAGAAATCGCTGCGCTATTCGGCTCGGACAGCGAGCTGCTGATTGCAATCCCCGAGCACAAGGTCCCGCTCGACGATGCTGGCAGAGAAAGCCAGACGGATGTGTTCGCTCTGATAAAGGCAAACAATCGCACCATCGCCGTCGCAGTCGAGGGCAAGGTCGATGAGTCCTTCGGACCTACTATCAAAGATTGGTACCTGGACCCGTCTCCCGGAAAGCAGCAGCGGCTCGCGTTCCTTTGTGATTTGATCGGCGCGAGATGCCCACCTCCGGATGAGGCCCACTATCAACTATTTCACCGCACGGCGTCCGCTATCCTAGAGGCTGAGCGATTTAAGACCGACGATGCGGCGATGATTGTACATTCATTCTCGCCCGACGGGAAATGGTTTGATGCCTATGCTGCATTTCTCGATCTCCTTGGTTTAATCGCAGACCATCAGCCACTGGTGAGCAAGAGGCTGCCAAGTGGACGCACCGTTCATTTCGGTTGGGCTACGGGTGATCCTCGGTTTCTAACGGCCTAGGCCAAAGGCCTCACAATGGGGCTGCTCGTTGCCGCGACCTATACGCGCGATGAACGTGCAGAAGACGACTTCTATGTTTCTGGAGCGTGGCATGGGATTTTTCAGGTTTCGCCAGAGCTTTAAGATCATCCAAGGCGTTCGCTTAAACTTGAGCGGCAGTGGAGCCAGCGTCTCACTCGGGGTTAGAGATGCCCATTTCACCATCGGCCCGCATGGCACGAGAACCACGGTCGGACTGCCCGGATCGGGAATTTCGTGGACAGCATATCAAGCTTACTCGTCCGCCAACCGCACATCACTTCCCAATGGCGCGTTGCCAAACCCGGGGCCGAACGAAGCGACGAGCTTAGACCGGAGCGCCACTGTCATTTCTAGTGCGCCAATTGAGCAATTGGTAGCCAGCTCCACTATCGATATTGCGGAAGCGCTGAACGCAAGCAGATCAAGGTGGCAACTATATAAAGCACTCATCGGCGTGCTGGTGGCGCTATTCGCGGTCGGCGCACTCTCGATCGTCAGTTCGCCCCCAGTTGCATCGCCAATAGCGGTTCTGGTCACGGCAGGCGCCGCGATTATTCTGGGCGCGATCGCGGTTCACGGCCTACAATCAAACACGATTTCGCTCCACTACGATCTTTCTAGTGATGCGGCGGAGCATTTCGAGGCTTTAGGACGGGCATTCGGCGCTTTGTCTGCGTGCAGCCGCATTTGGAGAATTCCGTTGGAGAGGGCGGAAGCAGATTGGAAGAGAAATGCCGGTGTTTCAAAAACCGTGGAGCGAAAGCTAATTTCACTAAGGAGAGCCACCCCGTCGCTCGTCAAATGCAATGTCGAGTTTCTGCAAGTGACCCTCGGAAATCAGACTATATATTTTACGCCAGACGCCATTCTTGTGATTGCGGGAGCTAGAGTAGCTGCATTCCGCTACAATGACGTTGAGATAGTCTCTAGGGCGACCCGCTTCATTGAGGACGGCGCCGCGCCGAGTGATGCTCATGTGGTCGCCGAAACGTGGCGTTTCGTAAATCGAAATGGCGGACCAGATCGCAGGTTTAGCAACAACCGCAAGCTCCCCATCTGTCTATATGGTGAAATCGACTTCAAGTCGGCCAGCGGATTGAACGAACGCATACATTGCACGCGCGTCGATGCTTCTGAGGGATTTGCGTCGGCCGTCATCGCGATGCGTGCTGACTACCCTGCCGCTTCCGTCACGCCCGATAATTCTCATACGCCGCCTTTGACTTTCGCGCCTCAGCAAGCTCGCGGCGCTGCCACCGTAGAGGTTGGTGAAGCATACGCACACGAGACGGAAGCCGCCCGTGCTTTTGCGATGAACCATGGAAAGCTGTGGGAGTTCTTGCTTGTGGAGGAGTTGCTTAGGTCGAAACTACAGCCATTAGAGATCGAGTGCGATAAGTTGGCGAGCATTGTTCCGAGGAAGCTCTTCACGGGCCGCGAGTTCTTCCGTTGGGTTGGTAGTGAGTGCAGTGAACTCTCTTCCGCGATAGCAAGTATCAAAGCATGCATCGACAAGGACTTGATGGATGCGCTCGGTCAGCCTGGAATGAATGGGAATGCAATCGCGATACTTAGCGCGGTGAACTCGCTGTTTCACAATTGTCGGCGATTTTTGGAGTTTGAAACGGACCTATGTGCTGCTGAGGTGCCTTCGGCCTTCTACGAACTAAAAGACTCGTTTCGTGGCATTGCTGCGAGCATGGTTCGCGTGATCGACGATCTTTACCTTCAATGGAGTCGAAATACAGAGGCGCTCAGGAATGGCGCTCAAAAGTTCGAGCTTAAGATCACCTTCGACGCTCTGCCCCAGCTCAAGCCAGCTCTGGCGGAATTTGAAAGGATCAGGAAGAGGCCGGAACTGTATTAGGGCTCCACGCAGCCTTGCGTTTGGTCGACGTACGTTTTGCATTCCCAGAGCATCGAGGACAGGAGGGTTGCTTGGCAACAAAAGAGCAGTTTCGCGACGAAATCCGGAAGCACCTGCGCGAGGCCGAACTGCGCGGCTCTCGATCATTGGATTTGAATTCAGGGACACTCCATCGACAGCTAGGTGGCTATCCGGGATCCAACCATCAGATGCCTTCATGCTGCCGAGCTATGTACGATGAGCAGATCGCCTCTGAGGACAAGATCGTCACAAGACCCAAGAAGGGCTTCGGCGCATCGTTGACGATCCGATACTCTCTGCCCAGAAGACGCTAGTAAAAGGCAGCGATCCTACCGGCGTCACATCACACACAGCGACAGCAGCGACAGCAGCGGCAGCGGCAGCAGCGGCAGCAGCGGCAGCGATCTTTTAGAATATGGTCTCACCAACCGGGGGCATCCCAGTTACACCGTCGGTGTCGTGGTCGAGATGGATATCCCTTCGCCTCGCCTCCTCCGGCGGCTCGTCAATATCAGCTTCTTCCTTGAGATGGATTATGGCCTGCTTCAGCGCCTCGCGGATCGCGAAGCGAGAGATCCTTACGTCATGGTCTGATTGCCAGGCCCCAAACACTTTCATGTGCAGCCCTTAGGAGTGCCAAAACTTCCACACGCTAAAGATGACGCTGGACAAAGCAACAATCCACCCCATCCCCACAACGGGTTGACGACGAGTCGCAACGTGGGCCATCTAGGCCGTCAGCAGCCCGCCACGGTTGGGACCATAATCTTTCCTGAACTCAGCACTTCGCTTGGCGATCTCGACCAAATCCGAATCGGACACCTCAACCTCCTGTCATGTCCAACGCCTGCCTGGACCTTGCTGGCCCACGTTAAATCCGCAACGCACTGTCGAGGCTAAGGCCTAAATCGGCCCGTCAACCGCAACAACGCACCACGACTTGCCTTCAGGATAAGGCCGGACAGTTGGTTTATCGTTTACAAACCCCTATTTTCCGAATTCTCCAGCGAATTCATCTGCTTGGGTCTATAAGGCCGATGTCCGACAGAGGGATCTAATCAGTGCTTTGCCCGACGGAGCAGAATTCGGCTTTTTCGCATTCTTATTGTTTGGGTGGGTTTGGCTGGATAAGGCTAGCCGCCACCGCCGAAGCGGCTCGCGTGAAGAACTGGCGCCGTGATGTGGCCGCGGCGGGCCTTTGCGTGGTAGATACACTATCAGCGTCGGTCATTTGAAAAGCCTTTGAAGTGATCGATGTTAGAGCCGGAGCGAGGTGCCCGCATTGCCCCGGTTTGCTTTCATGATATCATGAGATATGCGCAAATCTCGTGATATCACGAAATCAGCAAAGAAGAGACCTTCCGAAGCCGGCGAGGCGGTGCTGGTGCGGCTGCAGCCAGAACTGGCAAAGCCGCTGGATGATTGGCGCCGAGTTCAGGACGACCTTCCCGGACGGCCTGAGGCGATCCGGCGGCTCGTCGATATCGGGCTGAAGGCGAAGGCGAAATAAGCTCTGGGGACGGACCATGAAGCCGCTAATCGGACTTGTCGCGCTACTGCTTACGACCAGCGCGTTCGCTCAAACTGCTCCGCCGAGAGCCGCTAAAAGGCAGCCAGTTCAGGCAAAGCAGCAAGCCCCGATGGGTTGCAAGTTGGTTGGCACGGTCAGGGGCACTAAGCTATGGGCGGGCGACTGTACTGCTGCGCCGGAAGCTCCGCTGCCCGCCTCGCCGGCTGAACCGCCCAGTGACGCCCCCGCAGAGAAGCAGTAGATCGGCATCGTCTGCTCGCAGGTGCAACCCATTGTGGTGGGGATACCCAAAGATGGTTTCCCGGTTGCCATTTTTTCCCGATATGGTGGCGTTGCGCTCGGATGGGCGCTCTAAGAGCGGGCGGCTCCGGCGTCGCCCCCGCCGTCTGCTTTGCACGCGCTGTTAAGGTGGCTGGCGGCGAGGACCGTCAACGGATTTGCCAGAACGCCGCTTGATTGGTCTGGCTATTGTAGCCGGATTGTTTCTATACGCGGTCGTTTCCGCGCTTTGGATGGTTGGCTAGGAGGTAACGCGCGGATGTCCGATCGAGAAATCGAGCATGAAACCGCCGTGAAGCAACTCCTACGGAAGGCAGCCAGGCGAAGGCGTCCAAGTCAGCTCTACTCAATCGTCCCGCATGGCCAAGAGACTGATGCAAACCGTGAGTTCGCATCGCATCGCGAGCCGAACGGCCTCGTATGGTTTTTCTTATTCTTGCCAGCGTTTGTGATTGCCTACGCAATTTGTGTGAAGATGGGCGCGATTTAAGATGACTTCACGCCCGCACCTCAACAGGGAGCTCTTCAATTGCCTAAAGCGGGATGGGGTTAGGTTGAATCGATTTGGGATTGAACGAAGCCGCTGTCGCGGCATGTAGGGAGCCATAGCAAGGATTGCCTCCTGTCTGAGAGGATTGCGGGTTTTCAAAGCCCAACCCTTCAGACAGGAGGTTTTCCGATGGCTGAGATCAGCCCACTTCGCCGCCGCATGATCGAGGACATGACGGTCCGCAATCTGTCACCGGCGACGCAGCAATCCTACCTCAACGCCGTAGCGAAGT
>NZ_AXAS01000008.1:102500-235426 GCF_000472925.1 Bradyrhizobium sp. Ec3.3 | reverse complement strand
CCCACTCTCTTTGGCAGCAAGTATGTCCAATATTCCGATCCATAAAGCTCGCCCATACCTCTGTAATGCGGGTTGAGGACGACTCCCGAGGCCGAATAGATGCGATCCGCCGCTAGCGCCAGCATAGCGCCACCAGCACCAGCATTGCCGCGCAATCCGGCGATGACGAGATGGGACATGGTATTGAGAATCTCGAGGACCAGATCGTCGATCGCGTTTATGTTGCGCCAGGATTCCTTGGCCGGGTCGTTGCTCGCCTCAATGACGTTGAGATGGATGCCGTTCGACCAGAAATCGACGCCGCCGAGCAATACGATGACTTTCGTCGGCCGCGAACCATGATTCGGGATCTGATGATTGGTGGTGCGTCGGTTGAAGATACGCTGACGCTGTGGGCTTCGTCGTTGCGAGATGCCAAGCAACGCATTCGTCCGCTGTTTACGCGGGAGCGGGTCGCGGCCTCGGCGTGGCAGTTTCTCGACGGACCGTTGGGCCACGAGCCGCGCAAGACGGGGTGGATGCGGGCAGAAGCGGCCGGCGATCCAGGGCCGTGGCGCCAGCAGGCGATCTTGGGCCGAGGGCAGTGGGACGCCGACGCGTTACGCGACATTGTGCGTGCTGGAAGCGCTGACCGATGAGGAGCTGGCCAGCCGCCGACACTTGAAGCGAGGCGCTCCTGAGAGCAACTTGGCCGACCTCATCGGCTCCGTAGCCAACCACGACCGATTGGTCCCCAACGTTCGGAATTGGAGCGATCATTGGTGTGTAAACAAAGAGAGGTAGAGGAAACTCGAGCAGCAAAAGGCCCAGATCGACTGTTGCGCGATGCTCTCTCATTGCCGTGGCATCGAAGTCGGGTGAGGCAAAGCTCGATTTCACTCGTATGTTGATACGTTTAGAATCAATTGCGATTACTTGACGAGCGATACCAGGCGCCGCGCAGTGAGCAGTGGTCAATACCACGGATTTCGAGAGAGCGATTCCTGTGCAGGTCGTCCGGGCGTCATCTACGATGGACACAACGTGGTATGCGTCATCGAATGGATTGCCGGGAGTTGCTCGGCCGGTGATGGCGTAAGCGGCAGGAGATGCACCAAGGCACCCCAATAGAGACGCAATCGCAGCAAGAGAAGCAAGCCAGTTCATCGCCCCACCATTCCTGTTCGCTTCTTTTGCACTCTAAGGATCGCGTTCTATGTCGGCAACTTAGCCTGTTGACAGCATTGGGCAGTAGAGCAGCGTGCCTCTTCTTAACCCACAGCTTCTATGAACATGCTGCTGCTCCGCCCTACTACCTATGCAAAAGTGAATCGCAGGGATTCCAAAAGTCCGTTTGTATAAAACAACCGGTTCGGAGACCTTCGGCATGTCTACGGCCCCCCTCATCACCTACATCCGCGTATCCACCTCGGCTCAGGGACGCTCAGGCTTGGGCATTGAGGCACAGCGGCACGCCCTCGCCCACTTCGCAATCGCCGAGGGATACGAAGTAGTCCGTGAGTTCGTGGAGGTAGAGACCGGCAAGGGCGCCGATGCACTCGACCGCAGGCCCCAGCTCAAGGCCGCCTTGGCTGCCGCGCGGAAACTCAGGTGCCATGTGGGTGTCGCGAAGCTCGACCGGCTTAGCCGTGACGTTCACTTCATCTCAGGCCTCATGGCCCACAAGGTGCCCTTCGTGGTCGCTGAATTGGGCCCTGACGTTGACCCCTTCGTCTTGCACCTGTTCGCCGCCCTGGCTGAGAAGGAACGTGCGCTCATCTCCACGCGCACCCGGCAAGCGCTATCGGCCGCAAAGGCCCGCGGGGTCACCCTAGGCAACCCCAAGCTCCACGCGGCCCGCAGGAGCGCCGTGGAAGCCGTGAAGGCCGAGGCTGACCGATACGCGGCGAATGTACTGCCGATCATCCGCGAGGCCCAAAAGGCCGGTGCGAGCACGTTGCGGCAAATCGCTGAGGCGCTGAATGCGCGGGGTATCCCCACGGCCCGAGGTGGCCAGTGGTACGCACAGTCGGTCGCGAACATCCTTGAGCGCGCGTAAGGAGGACAATAATGTCAGCCCTTGGGACACTATTGGTGCTGCTCTCGACTCTTCTAACGGCGCTCGGATCCGCGAGGGCCGCATTCCCGCTTCTCATCGCCGGCTTGTGGATGATCTACTCCGCTTGAGGCCGAGCGAAGTAGCACGAGACTACACGCGAAAGTTTGGGTCCCATCCGGCGACATGGGACCCTTTTTGACATCAAGCCCCAGTGCGACTTCAAGCTTCCTTCGCTTCAAGGGCGGCGGCGGCGAAGGTCACGGTAGCAGTGCGCGTGCGGTTCACGGGGCCATGCAGGCGTAAGGCTGCAACTGAGTGCCTCATGTGCGTTCAGCCCCGGCCTCGGACTCCACGTGGTCGACTTGGAAAGAACGCCGCCGCCGAGGTTCACAGGGCCGCGTGTTCACCACAGGGCGCTCGCCCTCACAGTTCTGCGACGGTGTCGCCTAGGCGCAAAGATGTGGACTGTTGTCACCTCATGGTAATGGTGACGCGAGCCAAGGCGACCGAGAGCCCCGCACCCAGCTTAGGGCCGCGAACGACCATGATAACTCCTTTCGCGTTTCGCAACCGCGCGACGCCTATTCCACCCGCGATGGCACCACCGGCTCCGACCGCAATATAGTTGCCGGCTAAATCACCGGGAGTACGTAAGTTCAGCACTCGCCCTTCATACTCACTGACGCTTAGCGCCAGCGTGGCTCCAAAACTCGCACCGGAAATCGTGAACGGATAAGTCTTCCCTTGGAATGTTAGCGTGCCCTCACCACTACCAACGCCCGCGACAACGCCAGCCGCGCCGAAGACAACACGAACGGTGCCCGTCTCTGCTTGCGATGGATTTACCGTGGCCGTCCAGACCGCGAGGGCCAAAAAAGCAGAGGTAATCACGCTGAGAACGTCACGCATGTTTCTGCCCTATTGATGAGTGGCGATCAAACTACAAGCTTGGACAAAAGAGAAATCTTGATCGGACGTACGGATGTTTGAGATAGATCAACGCACGAAGCGGTGGCCGCCGCCGAAGTTCACCGAGCCGCGTGTTCGCCACAGGGAACGAGGCGGCACACAGGGTTCATTCGGGCAACCCCGCTTTCCGAAGCCCCTCAATCATCAGCTTCGCGTTTGATTGCCCACCCCGAGCGATCCACGAAGATATTGTAAAGGCGGGATCGACCTCAAGCAAACGCGCCGCCGCCTCACGCGCTTCGGCGTCACGTCCGAGATGGGCGAAAGCGGATGCGAGGCAGCGGTGAGCTGGGGAAAATGAGGGATTCTGACGTTGGGCTTTCTTCCCTGCGACGATGGCCTCGTCAAAGCGACCAAGCTCAATCAAGCCCATCCCTATCCCAGCAAACGGCTGGTATAGCAGCGGGTCTACCGGGCTCATGCGAATGGCGCGTTCAAAGCTGCGAACCGCTTCCTCCGGTAGCCCCGCACATTTATGGACCCAGCCTCTGCACGTCCACGCCCAATATGAATTGGGGTTGAGCGCGACCGCTCGGTCTGCCATTTCGATCTCGCTTTCGCAATCGCCGACCATGTACGCCGAGATTAGGCAAGCCCATGCTAACGTTTCTGGATCACCAGCGTCGAGGCTCAATGCCAAGCGAAGAAGCCGAACCGCTTCCTTGCGGTCGAATTGAGGATCGATAGCATAGCCCCAAAGGACGTTGTTCATGTGACAGACACCTGCCAGACCCGCGACAAATCCGAACCGGGTGTCCAACTCTAAAGCGCGATGAGCCAGCCTTATTGCCTCGGCCACCCCTTCACGGGTCGTCATGTAAAACTGCTGCATGGCTCGGAGAAAAAAATCATAGGCGGTGAGGTTCTCCGGTCGCCGCCGCGCCGCTAGTCCAATTTCTGTTTGAAGTAATTTTGGCTGGATGGCTGAGACAACGGCGACCGTGACCTCGTCTTGGAGAGCAAAGACGTCCGTCAGGTCACGCTCGAACCTATCTGCCCAAATGTGTGCGCCCGTCACCGCATCAATCAATTGGCCGGTAATGCGAACCTTCCCCGACGCCCTGCGCACAGCCCCCTCAAGGACATAGCGTACGCCAAGCCTATGTCCGACCTCTTTCACATCGACGGCTTTGCCTTTGAACGTAAAGCTTGAATTGCGTGCGATCACGAAGAGCCATTTGAACCGCGACAGCGCCGTTATGATCTCCTCAACCATCCCATCCGCGAAGTATTCCTGTTCGGGATCACCGCTCATGTTCTCGAACGGCAGCACGGCGATGGAAGGCTTGTCAGGCAACGGAGGCGGGCTCTCAGTCTCAGCGACACGCGCATGAGCCTCTCGCGCTTCAGCCGGCGCATTCACCTGATATGCCCTGATTGGCTCTTGAATGTTCTTCACCTGCTGAACACCAAGGTCCACAAAGGTCACCGGGAGGACCTTGCGCACCTGATCGTAAGTCGCGCCGGAGATGCACACGCTCCCCGGTGCTGCGATGGACTGTAGCCGCGCGGCAATGTTCACACCGTCGCCGAAGAGGTCACCAGCGCGTATCATTACGTCACCGATATGAACCCCGATGCGGAAATTGATGCGCTTGTCGGTCGGGACACCAGCGTTCGCCTCGGCCAAAGCGGTTTGCACTTCCACCGCGCACTGCACGGCGTCAACCGCGCTTCCGAACTCCGCTAAAACGCTATCGCCCGCCGTGTTCGCTATGCGGCCCCTGTGGTCCCCAATGAGCTTATCGAGGATCGCACGGCGTTTGGTCAGTCCTTGGAGCGTGCCGACCTCGTCAGCGCCCATGAGGCGGCTGTAGCCTTCAACATCTGCTGCGAAGACTGCGACGAGGCGTCGGCTGACTGCCATAGGGTCTGACATGCAAGCCTCAATGCAAACCTTGGCGACTAGTGTAACCGGGTGCCCGCCACGTCAACCTGACGACGTCAGCCTTCGGGCACACCAGCGATACGCATACCCTCATAGAACCGTTCGCGCTTCGCGAGGAAAGTCGGATTGTCCCCCGGTGCCTGGAGTTGAAACCGGCGAATACTGAAGCTTGGATTGAGTGCAAGCCCGGCCTTCGCAGCGGCCTGCGCCTCTTCAATCGAGCCAAGCAGTGCAAGCGCGCAAGCGAGGTGGAAATTCGCAAGCGGGAAATTGCGGTTAGCGTCGATACTACGGCGGAGCCAGGTAACGGCCTTAGCATGGGCGTTGAGGTTAACATTCGCGATGCCGGCCCACATCATCCACCGATAGGCAAAGACGTCGCTTGGAGAGAGACGTAGCGCTTCACGAACATGGTTCTCGGTCTCCGCTGGGCGATCAAGAATATGCTTGGCGAGACCAATCCAGGCATGAGCGCTGGCCAAGTTTCGATCTAGCACCAAAGCCTGCTCGCATTCTGCGATCCCTTGCGCCGAGCGGTTCGTGAAAATGTACACGGCACCAAGCTGCATATGGGCCACTGCGTGGTATGGCGCTACGGAGACAGCTTTGATCAGGGTAGCCTCGGCTGTTGCAAGGGGATTGATCCGGTCGTCGCCAGAAAAGTTAGCGCCTCTGTTGAGATGTACCGTTGCGGTGCCAACGAGCGCTTCGATGCACTCAGGATCGAGCGACAAGGCACGTTCAAAGAAATTATGTGCTTGCTTCAGGTGGCCGTCAGTCAGCCCCCTGTGCAGGCAAGCACTGCCCTGGAAACACAAGTCCATCGCATCAGGCTGCGGTGAACGCTCTGCTCGCCGCGCCTCAGCAGTAGTGAGCTGAGCATCGAGTGTGTTAGCCAGCCTTGAAACGATTTCATCCTGTATGTCGAACAGGTCGGCGACCGGCTTGTCGAAGCGCTCCGCCCAAAGTTGATTACCGGTCTCGGCGTCAATCAACTGAACGTTCACCCGAAATCGATTTCCCCCGCGCTGCACCGAGCCTTCGAGCAAATACCGGACATTTAGCTCGCGTCCCAGCTTCTTTACGTCTACTGCTTTGCCCTTAAACGTGAACGCGGTGTTGCGCGCAATCACGAACGCACCATTGATGCGCGATAAGTCCGTGGTTAGGCTCTCGGTCACCCCATCCACGAAGTACTCTTGCTCGGGATCGCCGCCGATATTCGCAAACGGCAGCACCACGATGGACAGACGTGGAGTTGAAGATGGCAGCGGGGCGGTTTGATGAGCATTCTCGCTCAGACCAACCACATAGGCACGTATCGGACGGGCGATGTTCTTGAGGCTCTGCTCGCCAAGATCAGTGAAATCGACCGGCACCTTGCCGCGAACTTGGTCGTAGGCAGAAGACGAGAGGCAGATGCCACCCGGCTCCGCGATGGCCTCCAGCCTAGCAGCGATGTTGACGCCGTCCCCGAGGATGTCTTCGTCCTCAATCAGGATGTCCCCGAGGTTGATCCCAATCCTGAAGAGCATACGCCGGTCATGCGGCACCCCTTCGTTCCTCTGGGCCATCACAGCTTGCACAGCCACGGCGCATTCGACCGCATCGACCACCGAGGGAAACTCAAGCAACACGCCGTCACCCATGGTCTTCACGAGGCGACCGCCATGCTTTGCCACGAGGGCGTCGGTAACCTTGCGGTGTTCGCGGAGGGTGCGGGCGGTGCCGACCTCGTCGAGGCCCATTAGTCGCGAGTAGCCCGCCACGTCAGCCGCGACTATGGCTGCTAACCTGCGTCCGACCCGGGGTGGATGCGCTTCGGCCATGGCACGCGATCCCGTTCGCAAGGAGGATTATGCACGATGGAAACCTCTCGCGCCACTACGCGAACTCGCTTCCTGTAGGGCACACGGGGCATTCTAGCGGAAGCCATTGGAGAACGAAGGCCACACGAGGCCCGCAAGAGCGCATGACGGCGGAGACCGTATGGCCTGCAACTCTGCTGATGGTTACCGCGCTGGGCTGGGGAGGCCTTGCGCACTGGATCATCACCCACAGCGCCTAGCCCGCTCTAACTTATGTGAACGCCGTCATAGACTGCACACGTCATAATTGGCCGATCCCGGAATAGTTAGGTCAAGTCTGGGACTGTCATGGCCATTTATCCAATGTTGCGGGGCCAGCGGCTGGCGCGAGCCTGTGTGCTCGCGGCGGCGTACGAGGTGACCTTACGCGCTCTCGCGGTGAAGGATCGGGATGACCCAATCGCGAAACTGATCGCGGAGAAGATAGTCCAGATTGGGCAGCGTGGCGTTCAGGACCCGCGCCAAATCTCCAACCTCGCCATCAAAGAATTGGTTCACTAAGCCTCGATGGGCGCACACGCGTTTTGGGCCCCGTCTTGGGCCAACCTACGGTTCTGAAAAGTTCGGCCGGGCGACTTCAAAAATCGAGAGCTAAAGCCGCGGCCGCCACCGAGGTTACGGCAGATGGTGTTTCTACGAGGGGGCGTTGATCGATGTCCGCTCTGGTCCGGTCGCGACCAAACTTCGCCGGCACCGAACTGTCGCGATGGGCCAACAGGTGACATTCGAGAAGATAGTGGCGGCAAACGAGGCGGCCCTAAACAGGGTGGGCCGGTGCTCCTAGGCGCACCGGCCCGTAGCTTCAGCAGCCCGGCACAGGTTGTTCGGCTACAGGCGAACGCTATGACTTCTGGTAAAGCCGCCAGATGGCTCAAGGGAGCGGACTTCGTAGGTCCGGCAGGTTCCAACTGCAAACAGACCGTTGGGAGTGGTAGGATAAAGGTCGGTCGCCTCGGCGGATGACCATTGCCCGTATGGCGGAGCCAACGATGCCTCCTCTGGATACTGCGGTGATCGTTCTCGCTGGCATCGCTTTTCTTGCAGCCTTCGTAAATGGCGCGCTCGGCTATGGGTTTTCCTCGCTCACCGTTCCGGTGGCTCTCGTTTTCTATGCAAACCGCATCCTGAATCCCGCCGTCGTCCTGGTCGAGGTCGTCACGAACTTCTACGTTCTATCCATCAATTTGGACGGCGTGGCAGCTGTATGGAAAAGGGTATTTCCAATCATCACCGGGCTCCTGCCCGGCATCGGAATAGGAGCCTTGGTTCTCACTACTGTTCAGCCGGGCTGGATCAAACTCGCGACATACGCACTCATTCTGCCCCTCATCCTGATTCAGGCAGCCGGTTTTCGGAGACCAATTCGTCAGACATGGTGGGTCGGTCTTCCCTTTGGAACTGCGCTGGGCATCCTGTATTCGGTCACCACCATCTCGGGACCACCGCTGGCGATGTTGTTCAACAACCAAGGTCTGGTCAAAACCGAGTTCCGGGCCGGCCTTGCATTGGTTCGCGTGGCCGAGTCGAGCGTGACCGCCATCGTCTATTACCAGCTTGGCCTATTTACGGCTGAAAGCGGGAGCATCTTATGGGTGCTTGTTCCCTGCGTTGCGGTTGGCGTACCGCTCGGAGCCTATGTCATCCGCCATCTGGATGCGGAGACGTTTCGTCGGATGTGCATGAGCTTTGATGCGTGGGTCGTGGGATTCGGTTTCTCCCGCGTATTGATCGAACTGAATTTGGTACAAAGTCCCTGGGCCTATGTCGTTCTGGCCCTCACATTTTTGATCGACGGCTATTTGCTGTACATGTTTTTCACACGGAGAGCGGCCTCAAGGCGATCGGAAAGAGCTTTGCTTACGCCCGGCGCTCCGAGTGGGCTGGATAATCGCATCGTTTCGGAGATGACCGAACCTCCCTACGACCCGCTTGCTCGGCTTAACACCGACCTCGGTTACGTTGTGGCGATCCTTGCTATCGCCATGCTGGTCTTTGCGGTTTTGCCTCCAATTCGCCTGCCATAGAGCGCGGACTCGGCTCGCCGTTGGATCAGCAAAGGGTCAGGCGGCATCCGCACCAACGCGACTCGGGCTGGAGGAGTCTTCTTGGCGAGATGTCCGAGATGGGTCACGAGCGTCGCCCTCTGCAACAGACGTCGGCCGATGATTTCCGCTGTGCCCCGTTAGCGACCGACGATGCGTGGCGGTGCAATATGTCGCGAAGAGGCCACGAGCGGAAGTCGCTCTTGTTCGCTGAACGATAATTGCTGGGTCGGACGCGTGCTCGTGCATTGAACGCCGCCACGCGTCAACGCGAATTCCTACTGCTTGCAAAGTCCCTTCGGCGTCCAATCGTGCACAAGGGTGGACGGCGGCTTAGATGTTTCGTGAAGGATCAATACCAGCGCGCGGCGCGTCTCGGTGCCGGTCGCGGTAAGGTGCATAGGCGGTCCTCCCGGCACAATTACATACTCCCCGCCCGCCCGGCCGACTTGCTTGCCTTGTGGGGTCTCCAGGCAGGTCTCGCCGCTCAGGGTGTACCAAGCCTCTGGACCGGAATGGAAATGCGCCGAGGAGGTCATTCCGGGAGTGAAAATCGCCTCCATGTACTGAGCTGAGTACGCCTCCCCTGCCTTAACAGGAAGTGGGCCGATGTCAGCGAGGTGTTCGCCCCCAATGGGCCGCCAGTTCTTGTCTTCGATGCTTAGCAGCCAGAATTTGCCAAAGGTCTCCACAACCGCTCCACCCGGTTGTCTGGCGCGCTCCGCGTCCGCTCGAGTGGGGTAAATGTCGAGGTGCCAGAACGTTTCCGATTTACCGATCTGCCCGAGAGGTTGATCTGTTATGATCCAGCATCCCAGTTCGCCCGTACGCTCGTTCATAGGTGTGCAGCGGACGCCCTCAGAAAGGTGCTGAGCAGCCAGGTGAGCCCCGGGCAATGCCGCTAAGAGCAGCCACGCGACGGCAATCAGAAGTAGCCGTACAGAGCGACGAGCTGTCATGAACATCTCCAGTAGGGTCCGGTCAATATAGCATTCATAGATTGCGAACTTAGCATCGGCTCGCTCCTTGGGTAAGCAAATTCACCATCTGTCGCGGGCACGAGAAAATCGTTGGACTGTGCGGCTACGGCTGATCACCGCAAGCATGATCAGCCCGGGAAGGGCCGAGTTCGCGCGCGACGCGAGAGACATGAAGGGACGCCGTGGGTCGACTACATGGGACCGGCGTCGCAGGAATACCGGTCGCTTAGCAACAAAGTCGAAGCGGCATATTCGCGGACCAGATCTCTGCAAAAGGCGAGTGAGCAAATTGGGCCGATTGCGGATGCCCGCGGGCTTCCATCACGCGAACAGTTCACCAAGCTGTCTCAGTGGTCTGCCCTGATTGAACATGTGGCGTATCGCTGCGCGACAAGAATCGGCGGTCTGCTGGATGTCGCAAGACCCCACATCCTGCAACATGCGAACTTGGACAGCGAGGAACTCAACGCGCGTCTGGCCCAATATTGGGTGACCATGCATGCGATGGCGAATATGACGCTTTTGTCATCGGAGCCCGCCGCTGGTTCCTGGCTGTCCGATATGGCAGCAAAGGTCTCATGGGGGACGTGGACACCGACCTTCCCGTTGCTGCGCGAACGGACGTTATGGTTGGCCGTTTGCGCGGCGCACTCCGCCATGGCTTTCGGACATAAGGCGGTCGAAAACTATGTGAACCTGGCGTCGCGAGCGACGCATCCGATCAAAGTCTTCGATGCCCTTTACGGACTGTCGGCAATAGCTCTGGGCAACCCAGACATTTGTAAGCCGGTTCTGGCCGAGCTGCGATCGCTCCGGGGAACGCTCAAGCAGCGTTACCTTGAGCACTCGGTCCTGATCGAAGCAGCTTTCGACGCCATAAAGACGATATCGGCTCCGGTTTTCGAATTGGACGGCTCCGATTGGGAGATCCGGACACTTGGATGGCATGCGCCGTTAAAGCAGGGCCTGGCGACACCTGCGCCCTTCGAGCGGACCCGGCAAGCATCAACTCCTCGGGACGCTTCCTCGGTCTAGTTGTCTTGCCATTCATCGTAAGCACGTCGAGGCATAACCTGTACCCCATGAGATCGAAGGGGCGACATGGGATAGCGAACGCGACGATACTGGAGATCGTACTCAGGGCCTGGGGAGCTGCTATCGTGCGAAACCCGACCAGTACTCTCCACTAAACAAATCTGCCGCCATCTGGTTTGCATCTTCCAAACGAACTCAGGCTGCCGAAAGGGTCGACGCGTTCGGGTCAGGAGGGCAAGGCAAACTCGGACTCCGCAGCGCTCACTCGACCACTGTTAGAGTTCATGTGCGGCGACGTCGGGGATCTGGAACGGCGATTTGCTGGCGATGAGGCGATCATGAAAGCTGCCGTGTACCACTGGCGGCGGAATCTCCTCCAACACATCGGGGCTCACTTCCGCAACGAGACGGAAGCCTGCTTCCTCGACAAGACGGAAGGCACCCGTATCAGCTCGGGAGAGCCGTCTCCCGCTATCGAGGATGGTGTCGAATATGGGCTGCAAGTCGTGTGGTGAATTGGCAATAGCGCGCAGCACAGCCGAGATGGCCGCCTGCTGCCGAAGAACCTCGACCAGATTCTCTTGCAAATCTGAACGGCCGTGAGCGGCTTCGGGCGCTTCGCCGGTTTCGGGCTTGTTCATCGCCGTTACTCCCCGACCTAAGTTGCGGCCGGAGATGGTATCGCTCCAGCCTCCACTCGGATAGCTCCCGTGGGAACCTGAGCCCGAAAAATGCGTTCGAGGTCTGCTCTCGGTCAATCGCGTCGGTTTGGTCCGGTCTCGGTGAGGTCCGATCTACCCGAAGATCATCGCTGGTCCGCTTCGAAAGCCTGTTTTCCCTTTGCGTTCCACAGTGCCCGCGCATGCTCGTGCTCATCGCTTTTGAGCTTGTCGCCCATCCAGAGCAACGCGCCATATATCGTGGCGCGGTCGTCGCCGGTCAGTTCGACAATCCCGGCCTTGACGACGAGACCGCCGAGTTCGATGAGGTGCCGCGTCCGCTTCCGGTGCTCGACTTGCCATGTGCGCATGTCATGTCGCGCCCTTGCCGCCTGATGGCGGTCGCGTGCCGCCCGGTTGCGCTGGAGCGCTACCAGTGTCGCGGTCAGGTGTCGGTGCATTTCGCCGCGACCGTCCCTGAAAGAACGCGGCCCCGCGCTTGAACCATGCCTCCCTCTTTGCGGCGTCCTTCGTCTCGGCCAGCACGATCAGCGCGCCCGCCAGTTCATTGGCGCTAAGGGTGTCAGCTCCAACGGCGATCACCAGTTCACCAAGCTGCTGCACCTTGCGGCTCTTGAGGTTCCGCGCCTTGTCCCCAAGCGCCTTCAGTTCCGCGTCAAAGTCCCTTGGCTTGCGCATCCTCGTCTCCATGTGTGTCGATGGAGAATGATAGTCGAGCAGCCGGCACAATGTTGTAAGGTCGTCAGGACGGTCTGGGACGCGGTAGTCCCTCCCGAGAATTTTTCGAGGAAGGGCGCGCTTATACGTCGTTCCGACGTGCGCTTCGCCGTGTCAATGATCTGATCGCGATGGCGATCTATCATCTTCACGTCAAGGTCATTGGGCGCAAGTCCGGCTCGAGCGCTGTGGCGTCAGCCGCCTACCGCTCCGGCTCGCGGCTGCGCGATGAGCGCCTGGACCGCAGCCATGACTTTTCCGGAAAGCGCGGCGTCGTCCATTCCGAGGTGATGTTGCCGGAGAATGCGCCGGGGGCATGGAGCGACCGCGAACGGCTGTGGAACGATGTCGAGGCGCTCGAGATCAGGAAGGACGCGCAGCTTGCCCGCGAGGTGGAGTTCGCCATCCCGCGCGAGATGACACAGGCGCAAGGCATCGAACTCGGCCGCGACTTCGTTCGCCGCGAGTTCGTCGATCGGGGCATGATCGCCGATCTCAATGTGCATTGGGACGTGACCGAGGACGGCATGCCCAAGCCCCATGCCCATGTCATGCTGACCATGCGCGCGGTGGACGAGAACGGTTTTGGCCAGAAGGCACGGGACTGGAACCGCACGGAGATGGTGGAGCGCTGGCGTGAACGCTGGGCCGAGATCGCCAATGAGCGGCTTGCCGAGCTCGACATCGACGCCCGCATCGACCATCGGAGTTTTGAGGCACAGGGCCTCGCGCTTGAGCCGCAAAGCCAGATCGGCGCGCCCGCCAAACGGATTGAGGACCGGGGCATCGAGAGCGGAGGGACAGAGGCGGACCGGGCCGAATTGCACCGCGAGATCGCGCGCGCCAATGGAACGCGGATCATCACCGATCCTTCCCTCGCATTGGACGCGATCACGCATCAGCAATCGACCTTCACGCAGCGCGACATGGCGAAGTTTGCGCACCGGCACAGCGATGGGATCGAGCAGTTCAACGAAGTCATGGGCGCGATGCGCGGCGCCCCGGATCTGATCGAACTTGGCAGCGATAGACGGGGCGAAGATCGCTTCACCACGCGCGCGATGATCGAGGCGGAACATCGCCTGCACCGAGTCGCCGAACTGATGGCCGAAAGGAATCGCCATCAGGTGCGTGACAGGGATCGCGAAGCGGCGCTGGCGCGTGCGGAAGCCCGCAGCCTTGTCCTGTCGACCGAGCAGGCCGACGCGCTGGCGCATGTCACGGAAGGGGCAGATCTCGGGATGGTGGTCGGCCACGCCGGGACCGGCAAGAGCGCAATGCTGGGCGTGGCGCGGGAGGCCTGGGAAGCCGCGGGCTACGAGGTCCAGGGCGTGGCGCTCTCCGGCATCGCGGCAGAAAATCTCGAAAGCGGATCGGGCATCGCGTCGCGCACCATCGCCAGCATGGAGCATGGGTGGGGACAGGGCCGCGACCTGCTCACCGCGCGCGACGTCCTGGTTGTGGACGAGGCGGGCATGGTCGGCACGCGTCAGTTGGAGCGCGTGCTGTCCCATGCGGCAGAGGCCGGCGCGAAAGTCGCGCTGGTCGGCGATCCCAGGCAGTTGCAAGCAATCGAGGCGGGCGCGGCATTCCGGTCCATTTACGAGCGCCACGGCGGCGTGGAAATCAGCGAAGTGCGCCGTCAGCGCGAGGACTGGCAGCGCGATGCCACGCGCGATCTGGCGAGCGGCAGGACGGGCGACGCGCTGGAGGCTTATCGCTCCCAGGGCATGGTGCATGAAGCCCGAACCCGCGACCAGGCGAGCAACGATCTGATCGAGCGCTGGGATCGCGATCGCCAGGCGGCGCCGGAGCGCAGCCGGATCATTCTCACGCACACCAACGACGAGGTTCGCGCCCTTAACGAAGCTGCCCGGGAGCGGATGCGGGCTGCCGGTGATCTGGGGGATGACGTGCGCCTGGCGGTCGAACGCGGCGCGCGCCACTTCGCCAGCGGCGATCGCGTGATGTTCCTGCAGAACGAGCGTAGCCTTGGCGTGAAGAACGGCACGCTCGGCACCATCGAGCAGGTCAACGCGCAATCCATGACCGTGCAGACCGACGATGGCCAATCCGTTCGCTTCGACTTCAAAGACTACAACAAGATCGACCATGGCTATGCCGCGACCATCCACAAGGCGCAGGGCATGACCGTGGACCGCACCCTTGTGCTGGCGACGCCGGGCATGGATGCCCATGGCAGCTATGTCGCCCTGTCGCGGCACCGCGACGGTATGGACCTGCACTATGGCCGCGACGATTTTGCCGGCGAGGGACGGCTTGTCCGCACCCTGTCGCGCGACCGCGCCAAGGACATGGCATCCGACTACGAACGCGCCGATCCGGCACAAAGCTACGCCGAGCGGCGTGGGATCACCTTCCGCGAGCGTGTGGCCGAGATCGTGCGCAAGGTCGTGCCGGAGAAGTTGCGCGGCATGTTCGACGGCATGCGCCCGCCCGAAAGTGTGCCCGGCCGAGATAGCGGGCAGCGGCCGGAACGGGACACGCCGATAAGGGAAAGGAGTGGTGCGGCAGTCGAGCGGCGCGAAATCGAAGCGCCGGAAAGGAGGGTGGCCGTAGACCCGGAAGCGGAAGCGCGTCGCCTGCGAACGAAGGCTCTGGTGCGGCACGCCCGCGCCGTGGATGCGATCTTCACGGCACAGGAGATGGGCGGCAAGGCAAGTCCCGAGCAGGTGAAAGAATTAAACAAGGCCCGGCGGGTCTTCGAGGGCTTGCGGCCCTACGGCTCGGTCGATGCCGAAGCCGCCTACAAGAAGAATCCCGAGCTTGCCCGCGAAGCTGCATCCGGCCGGCTCAACCGCGCTGTCCGCGCCCTCCAACTCGAGACCGAAATGCGCATCAATCCAGGCCGCCGCGCCGACCGCTTTGTGGAACGCTGGCAGGAGCTCGACGAAACCCGCCTGAGCCAATATCAGGCAGGCGACATGTCTGGCTACCGGGCCACGCGGTCGGCAATGGGTGATATGGCGAGAAGCCTCGAACGCGACCGCAATTCGAATCCCTCCTCGCCAACCGCAAGAGAGAGCTCGGCATCGCCTTCGATTCGGGCCGGCGGCTCGGTCTCGAACTGGCCTTCACTCACGGCCTCGATCTTGGAAGAGGCCGGGGCCTCGGAATTTGATCTATCCTTTTTTCCACCGGCTCTACGCGACAGCACGGCGACGCGAAGCACTCTGTTGCGCGCTGCGAGCGCCCCCCTCTCTGCTCTCAGAAGGCGTCAGAAACAGCCAGCAGGAGGCAGTGCGGCCATGCGCGAACCAGACCGGATCATCCGCTTGAAAACCGTTCTTTCCCGGACCGGACTGTCTCGGTCCACCATCTACCGTAAGATCGCCGAGGGCACGTTCCCGGCTCAGCTGAAAATCAGCGCCAACGGGACCGGCTGGCATGAATCCGACATCAACCGCTGGATCACAGATCCAGTCGGATGGCGACCGAAAGGCGAGTTCGATGAAGTCCGGTGACGAGTAGAGCCAACCGAACCGGTTCGTCCTATTTGTACGCCACGGCTACCCAGGAGCCGGACCTGTGCACCTGACTTCTTTCTTGCTGGAGCGGCCTACGATCTTATTCGCTCAGACTGATTATGATTCAGGGCGGAGGCATGCGCGGCAAGGACGAAATGACTCGGATCGAGGCATTTGGGTCGCCACGTAGTGCGGAAATCCCGCGTGCGACGATGCGTCATCGCAACGACCGTGGCATGCCGACGCCCGCGAGGACGTTTGATATCGATGCGGTGGCGGGCAACTCTGATTTGACTGCACTCGAAGGCAGCTACCATGCTGCAGCAACGAGACCCACGAGGACAACCCCACGCATGCGCAAAGCCGACGGCGTGCAGCGCACGTATGTGCTAGGCCCAACGAAGCGATCGCAAATCAAAAGACGCCGGTTCGCGGAGCCGGCTCACTGGCGGAAAGCATCTGGACCGATCGACAAATGGAAGGGGTTTTAATGAGCCGGCGCCCCGCCCGATTTACCCAAGGCGACGTGGCGCGGGCAATCCGCGCTGCGAAGGCGGCTGGCGCTGCATCGCTCCAGATCAAGCCAGACGGCACGATCATCGTTAACTTGCTCAAATCCACTGCGGTGCAAGAGACCGATGAGGCTGTTGAGCCTGAAGAGCATTTCGTGCTTTGATTCGTTCCATGCCCCGTCCTCGCAAGCCCTACCTTCACAAGGAAACCAACCGTCACGGCAGGACGGTTTGGTATGTTCGCAACAAGGACGTGGGTGGCAAACGCACTCGCATTCGCGGTGAGTACGGGTCAGTTGAGTTTAACCGCAACTACGACATCGCAGTGGCGGATATGTTTAATAGGCCGTGCCTCGCCATCGACCCCAACGAGACTACCGCCAAGGTTTTCAACGGTAGCCTCAAATGGCTGTGGGAGGAGTACAAAGCGAAAGCGCCGGATTGGCGCGAGATGAAGGCGAGCACTCACAAGCAGCGCAATAACCTCATGATGCATGTGCTGGAGGCAAACGGCAACAAGAAGCCCGCCGCGATCCAGAAGCAGCACATCATCGACGGGCTTGGGCGGCGCGCTCAGAATCCGTCCGCTGCTCGGCACTTTCTCACCACAATGAGGCGGATGTTCGTTTGGGCGGTTGCGCAAAAGATCCTGCAGGCCGATCCGACCGAAGGGATCAAAACACCGAAACCGGCGAAGACCGAAGGCTTTGTCACATGGTCTGATGCCGACGTGCGCCGCTACTACAAGCGCTGGCCACTCGGCACACGCGAGCGCATCATGATCGACGTCTACCTCTTCACCGGCTTTCGGCGTGGTGACGCAGCGTCGTTCGGCCCTGCCGACGTCACGGAGCAGGTGCAAGAGCGAATTGGACCGGATGGAAAAGTCGAGAAGGTCACCGTTCCGATCATCACGAAGCGCCTCGAAAAGGGAGATGAGACCATCGAGGTCACCTTCCCGATGCTCGATGTCCTGCGCAGGACGCTGGAGGCCGGGCCAATCGGAACCGAGACCTACATCGCGACTCGGCACGGCAAGCCGATGACCAAGGAGAGCATCGGCAACCTGTTCAAAGAAAAGTGCGTCGCTGCTGGCCTGATGAACCGATCAGCGCACGGGCTGCGCAAGGCGGCAGCCACCGTCGCGGCCGAAAACGGCGCGACCGAGGCCGAACTCGATGCGATCTTCGGGTGGACCGACCGTCGGATGGCGAGCCATTACACGAAGAAGGCCAACCGCAAGAAACTCGCATATGGGGGTGTTGCAAAGCTCGAACGGATGACCGGCTCGATGGACCATAGAGCGAACGTCTATTCCCTCACCGAGAACCTAGGTGCGGGAAATCGAGCAAAAAGTTCAATTAAATCAGATGGCGGTCTGAAGCGTGGTGGGCACGACAGGGATCGAACCTGTGACCCCTACCATGTCAAGGTAGTGCTCTCCCGCTGAGCTACGTGCCCTAGATGTCCAAAAGTCGGGTGGGGTCCCTATAACGGCTCAGGGGAGCGCGCGCAAGGACGGAAGGCGACCGATTTAGGCCGCCAGCATCTTGTTCACTTCGCTCACCAATTCCCGCAAATGAACCGGTTTGGACAGGACCTTGGCGTTCTTGGGGGCCTCCGAATCCGAGTTCAGGGCCACGGCGGCGAAACCGGTGATGAACATGATCTTGATGTCGGGGTCGAGTTCCGAGGCGCGGCGGGCGAGCTCGATGCCGTCCATCTCTGGCATCACGATATCGGTCAGCAGCATCTCGAACGGCTCTTCCCGCAGCCGTTGATAGGCCGACATGCCGTTGTCGTGGGAGGAGACCTGAAAGCCGGCGTTTTCCAGCGCCTTGACCAGGAAGCGGCGCATGTCGTTGTCGTCTTCGGCGAGCAGGATTTTTGTCATGGCAGGAAACGTCGAATCCCCGGGGGTACACACTGGACTTCACTAAGCCCGACAGAGGGTAAATTTCAGGTGAAAAATGCGTCCCTCGGCCGCACACGGCATGCTCTTTGTGAACCGGAATGGGGCACGAATCAATCGGGCCCCGCACACGCGATGCTTCACGGTTAAGACACGTTCCAGCGCGGCACCCGTACTTTTCACTTGGCAGAATGGTTGCGATTCCTGACAATGACCGCACATAAGAGCCTCGCTTTGCCGGCCTGTTCGAGTCCAATCCGGATTGTCGCGGATATAGAGGGACGAAACTGACCAAGATGACCCGGTTTGACGGCGACTCGTCGCCACCGTTCGAGATTATCGAGCCCATCGAGTGGCGGGCGCCGATCATCTTCAACTCGCCCCATTCCGGCTCGATCTATCCGGACGATTTTTTGGCGGCCTCGCGCATCGACCTGCCGACGCTCCGCCGCTCGGAAGATTCCTTCATGGACGAGCTGATCGGGCACTTGAGCGCGCGCGGCTTTCCGGTCGTGCGCGTCAATTTCCCGCGCTCCTATGTCGACGTGAACAGAGAGCCCTACGAGCTCGACCCGCGGATGTTCTCCGGCCGGCTGCCGAGCTTTGCCAATACCCGCTCGATGCGCGTTGCCGGCGGGCTCGGCACCATCCCGCGCGTCGTCGGCGATGGCCAGGAGATCTATCGCGAGCGGATCGCGGTCGACGACGCGCTGGCGCGAATCGAGACGCTCTACAAGCCGTATCACCGCGCGCTGAGGCGCCTGATCAACAAGGTGCACCAGATGTTCGGCACCGTGATGGTGGTCGACTGCCACTCCATGCCCTCGGTCGGCGTCAGCAGAGACGAGCCGCGCCGGCCCGACGTCGTGATCGGCGACCGCTACGGCACGAGCTGCACGCCGCTGCTTCCCGACCGGGTCGAGGAGACATTGAGCGGGCTCGGCTATTCGGTCGGCCGCAACAAGCCCTATGCCGGCGGCTTCATCACCGAGCACTACGGCAATCCGGCGAGCGGCCTGCATGCGGTGCAGCTCGAGCTCAACCGCGCGATCTATATGGACGAGCGCCGGCGCGAGCGCGGCCCGCGCTTCGACCAGGTCGCGGCAGATTTCGCTATACTGTCGGACGTGCTCGCCACGACCATTCCGTTCGGCGATCTCGGCCCGTTCCAGGCTGCGGCCGAATAAGCGGCAATATTTTTCGCGCCTATCGCAGGTCGCGACGGCGGCCACATCAACACGCGATCCGATTTTCGCTTCGCGTTCATGCGCGCATCGAAACGAAAGTGATGGACGCAGAATGCGGGCAAGAAAAAAGGGCCGCTTGTTATGAGCAAGCGGCCCAAGTCTAGGGAGGAAACGCCCAAGGAGGGCAGCGGTAACGCGAGGCGCTACCGCACCGCAACAATATGCGACTGCGCTGCACAAAGTGCAAGGGCTTTTGAGCCGTTTCCCATGCAAAAAACACAGGGCTCCAATGTCTCCGCAGAAACCCGGATTCAGTTTCTTTGATAAGGAATTTCAATGGGTTGATTATCGTTTGCATACCAACGAGGCAGGCCCGGAACTAAGCTCTCAAGCCCGTGATCGATATTTGGCCAGCGGATGGCTCGACAGGGCGACCGGGCGACTGCATCCAAAATACCAGGGTGCAATTCAAGACAGCGCTGCCCGAGCCTCTCGATTTGAGCTAGGCAATAACCAGCATTCGTTTGGCTTTCGGGTTCAAGGGACAGGCCTGTGACGGTGATCGATTTCTCAGCCTTCATCGGACGGCTTGCCACCGCCTCCGGCGAAACCATTTTGCCGTTCTTCCGCACCTCCCTGTCCATCGACGACAAGAGCAAGACCAAGGATTTCGATCCCGTCACCGAGGCCGACCGCGCCGCGGAGGCGGTGATGCGGCGGCTGATCAAGGCCAATTTCCCCCAGCACGGCATCGTCGGCGAGGAATTCGGCAATGAGCGTGAGGACGCCGACTACGTCTGGGTGCTCGACCCGATCGACGGCACGAAATCCTTCATCGGCGGCTTTCCGATCTGGGGCACGCTGATCGCACTCTTGTACAGGGGCGCGCCGGTGTTCGGCATGATGCACCAACCCTTCATCGGCGAGCGGTTTTCCGGCGACAACGGCTCGGCCAATTATAAAGGTCCCTCCGGCGAGCGCCGCCTGCAGGTCCGCCGCTGCGCCTCGCTTGCAGAGGCTACGACCTACACCACGAGCCCGCTTCTGATGAACGAGCGCGACCGCGCCACCTTCGGCCGCATCGAAAAGGGCGCGCGGCTGTCGCGCTATGGCGGCGACTGCTACTCCTATTGCATGCTGGCCGCCGGCCACGTCGACCTCGTGGTCGAGACCGAACTGAAGCCTTACGACATCGCTGCGCTGATCCCGATCGTCACCGGTGCCGGCGGCATCGTCACCACCTGGGAAGGCAAGCCGGCGCAAGGCGGCGGCCGTATCATCGCCGCCGGTGATCCCCGCGTGCACGAAGAAGCGCTAAAACTCCTCAACCAATAACAAAGCGAGCGGAGGCTTGCATGACCGTCTCACGCAGGCTTCTCTCTCAATTGCTATTGGGATTGCTGCTGCTCCTGCCGTCGCTGGCGATGGCCGAGGATTTCCCCGCCAAGCCGATCAAGCTGATCGTTCCGTTCCCGGCCGGCGGCCCCAACGACATCATCGCCCGCGTGATCGGCCAGCGCATGTCTGAAATCTGTGGCCAGCCGGTCGTGATCGACAATCGCGGCGGCCAGGGCGGCGTACTCGGCACCGACGCCGCCGCAAAGGCCGCTCCCGACGGCTACACCATCGCGATCTCCAGCGCGGGCGCGCTCGCGATCAGCCCGAGCATGGAGAAGGTCGCCTATGACACGCTCGCCGACCTGACGCCGGTCACGCTGGTCGCAACCGTGCCGGAGATGCTGGTCGTCGCCACCAACGTGCCGGCGCAGAACATGAGTGAGCTGGTCGCGCTCGCGAAGGCTCAAGCGGGCAAGCTCAACTTCGCCTCCTCTGGGCCCGGCAGCCTGCCGCATCTTGCCGGCGAATTGTTCAAGCTGACGGCGAAAATCGACATCGTCCACGTGCCCTATCGCGGCGCGGCGCCCGCGGTGAACGATCTCCTGGGCCAGCAGGTGCAAATGACCTTCCTCGATCTCCCCGTGCTGCTGCCGCAGATCAAGGCAGGCGCCTTGAAACCCATCGCCGTCGGCTCGCCCGACCGCGCGCCCACCGCGCCCGAGGTGCCGACCACGGCAGAAGCGGGTTTTCCGGACCTGCGGATCGAGAACTGGTACGGCATGGTGGCGCCGAAGGGCACGCCGAAAGAGATCGTCGACAAGCTGCACCGCCTCGCAACGCAAGCGATGACTGATGCAGCGGTGAAGGAGAAGCTCGCCGCCCAAGGCGCGACGCTGATCGGCGATAGCCCCGAGCATTTCCGCACATTCATCGCGGACGAGACCGCGAAATGGGCCAAGGTGATCAAGGACGCCGGCGTCGAGACGGCGAAGTGACGCTAAAGCGCGATGTGAATAGTCATCGCGCTTTGGCTTATTGTTTTAGCATGATCTCCGCGCAAAACGCGTTCCGCGTTTGTCGCGAGGGAAAACCGCTTCACACTTTTCCGGATCATGCTCTAATAGGCGAGACGGCCGCGCAATTCCCCAAACGGAATCATCACATGCGTGCGAAACGCCGCCCGCTCCTGCAGTGTGCGGTACCAGCGCTCGACCGCCGGCAGCGCGGGGCGCTCGATCTCCAGTTCGAAATAGCGGTAGAGCGACGTGCCGGCCGTGATGTCGGCAAGCGACAACTCCGCACCGAGCAGGAACGATCGCTGTTCGAGGAGCCGTTCCAGCTTGGTGAAATGCTGCACGCAGCGCGCAAGGGCTGCGCGGATTGCCGGCCAATTGCGCTGGTCCTCGGGCGTGCGGAAGAAACCCCAGAACACGCCGTTGAGAAAATCCGGCTGTAGCGCAGTCTGCGACCAGTCCATCCAGCCGTCGACGCGCGCCCGCACGGCCGGATCCTCCGACCAAAAGCGTTCCGCCCCGTGGCGCGCCGCGAGATAGCGAAGGATGGCATGCGATTCCCAGACGATCGTCCCGCCATCATCGATGACCGGAACACGGCCGTGCGGATTCATCGCCAGAAATTCCGGCGCATCGAGGCCGCCAAAGGAGCCGCCGGCATTGATGTGCTCGTGGGCGAGATCGAGTTCGCCGATCAGCCACATCACTTTCTGCACATTGAACGAGCTGCGTCGTCCCCACACCTTCAACATATGGTCTCACCTCTGAACTGCGGCGCGAAGGTACTCGACCAGTTGCTTGGCCGGGCGAGGCAATGCCTTGAAGCTTCGGGCGCAGATCGTCAACCTCCGATTGGCCCAACCGTCGCGGATCCGGATCGCCACGATCGGCATCGATCGCGCGCAGCGCTTCGCCGCAGTCTCCGGAACGACGGCGACCCCGACATCGGCAGCGACCATCTGGCAGATCGCATCGAAATCGCGCAAGCGGGCACGGACGCGCAGACGCGCGCCGAGCTTCGCCGCATGCCGCGCGATATGAACCTGCAACGCGGTCGATGCCGTCAGGCCGACGAAATCGCGATCCGCCACTTCCTGGAAATCGATCTGGCGGCGACTACCGAGCTCGCTGCGCCGGGCGGCCACGAGGGTTAGCCGGTCCTCGCTGAACAGGAATCGCTCGATGCTGTCGGGCAAAGCGTGCTCGGCGGCGAAGCCGAGATCGGCAGCGCCGCTCGCGATCGCGGTCGCGATATCGGCGCTCTCGCGCTCCTCCACGTCGACGTTGATGTCGGGATGCTCGCGCAGGAAAGTTGCGAGCGCCCGCGGCAGGTGCTCCGACAGCCCCGACGTGTTGGCGAGCAACAGCACGCTCGCACGCACGCCGCTGGCAAAGCCCGCGAGATCGCCGCGCATTGCCTCGACCTGGTGGATGACGAGCCGCGCATGATCGAGCAGGCTTTCGCCCGCGGCGGTCAATTCCACGCCGCGCCGTCCGCGCTTCAGAAGCGCTACGCCGAACGCGTCCTCCAGGCCCTTGATCCGTGCGCTTGCGGAGGCCAGCGCCAGATGCGAGCGCTCGGCGCCGCGGGTGATGCTGCGCTGGTCCGCCACCGCGATGAAGAGCTGGAGGTCAACAAGGTCGAATCGCACGGGACAAATCTCCTTTAGCCTTCGTCCTAGGCGAAGGCTGTCTCCGTAACCTCCAGATTGTGCCTTCTCCACCGATCGGTCAATGTGGCCGGCATGATCGACCCGCTCATCATTCTCATTGCCGCCGTCTTCCTGACTGCCGGATTCGTCAAGGGCGTGATCGGGCTCGGCCTGCCAACCGTGTCGATGGGCCTGCTCGCAGTGACCATGGCGCCGGGCCGGGCGATCGCCATCGTCATCGTGCCGGCAATCATCACCAACATCTGGCAGACTTTCGTCGGCCCTCATTTGCTCGACATCCTCCGCCGGCTGTGGCCGCTGATGCTCGGCACCGTGATCGGGAGCTGGCTCAATGCCGGCGCGCTGACCGGCCCCTATGCGCGCTACGGCTCTGTGGTGCTCGGCCTGCTGCTGGTGATCTACGCGATCGTCGGGCTGAACAAGTTCCAGTTTCGTGTCGCGCCAAGGAACGAGAAATGGGTCGGCGGCGCCGTCGGCGTCGTCACCGGCGTGATCTCGGCCTCGACCGGCGTGCAGGTGATTCCATCGATGCCGTTCATGCAGGCGATCGGCATGGAGAAGGACGAGTTGGTGCAGGCGCTCGGCGTGTTCTTCACGGTCGCAACGCTCGCGCTCGCCTTCAACCTCACCGCGGGCGGACTACTGACACCAGCCAACGCCGTGCCGGGCATCGTCGCCATGGCCTGCGCCTTTGCCGGCATGTTCATCGGCCAGTCGCTGCGCTCGAAGATGCCGGCCGAGACGTTTCGCCGCTGGTTTTTGATCGCGATGGTCCTGCTCGGACTCTACCTCGCCGGCAGCGCGCTGCTGAAAGAGTTTATTTAGCGCGCTTCCAGCATCGCAACGCGGAAGCCGAGATAGACGAAGAGCCCGCCGAGCGCGCGGTTGATCCAGGCGATGATTCCGTCGGACCGCCGGAGCCGCAGCGCAGCCTTCGCGGCAAACGCCGCCAGGAACAGCGACCACAAAGTGCCCGTGCAGATGAAGATCAGGCCGAGCGTCAGGAAGGCGAGCGGCTTGTGCGGGGCATCGACTGCGACGAATTGCGGCAGGAAGGCCAGGAAGAACAGCGCGACCTTGGGATTGAGCGCGTTGGTGAAGACGCCCTGGAGGAAGACTCGCCGCAGCGGCGTCCGCCCATCCTCGCCCGTCAGGGAACCCGCGAGCACCGGCCGCGACCACAGCATCTGCAAACCGGTCAGCACGAGATAGGCAGCACCCACCAGCTTCACGACCGAAAACGCGGTGGACGAGGCCATCAGCAGTGCGGAGAGACCGATTGCCGCGCCCGTGACGTGGAATAAGCAGCCGCAACTGATGCCGAACGCCGCCGCGGCGCCGCCGCGCCAGCCCAATTGCATGCTGCGGCCGATGACATAGACCGTATCCGGTCCCGGCGTGATGTTGAGGGCCACGCCCGACAGGACGAAGAGCCAGAGTTCGTGAATGCCGAGCATGTCTCGCGTCCCTGAAGGCCACCCAAGCGGCCGGCTTAGTCGGTTCGGCGAGCTGCGTCCACCACCGGATTTGCCTAGGATTTGCAACGAAATTGCAATGCGGATCATACTTCCGCTTGCCTGCGCGTGCTCTATAAGGGGTAGGTTCTGGAAATGCACGGATTCGCGGAAGACCGTCACGCCGGTGGCCGGTTCCCGATCCCTTGGAGCCCGCGAGAATATGGAGAGACGCCTGGCCGCCATCGTCTGCGCCGACGTCGCCGGCTATTCGCGCATGATGGGCACTGACGAGGCCGGCACCCATGCCGCCTTCAAGGCCCATCGCAGTGCGATCCATCCCATTATCCTCAATCATGGAGGCCGCGTCGTGAAGAACACCGGCGACGGCTTCCTGCTGGAATTCCCCAGCATCGTCGGCGCGACCGAAGCCGCGATCGCGATGCAACTCCTGATGGCGGAGCGCAACGACCACCTGCCCGCCGACCGCGCCATGCAGTTCCGACTCGGGATCCACATGGGCGACATCATCGCCGACGAGGACGAGGTGTTCGGCGACGACGTCAACATCGCCGTCCGCCTCGAATCGGTGGCGAGCCCCGGCGGGTTCGCAATCTCGGCCAAGGCCTTTGGCGAGGCCGGCAAGCACCTCAACATGCCGCTGGCCAACGCCGGGACGCACCGCTTCAAGAACATCAAGGAGCCGATCGGCGTCTTCACCTGGACGCCGGACGGCACGTCCGCTCAGGTGGCGCAGACCAAAGAGGTCTCGGCGCTGCCGCAGCAATATCGCACCGCTATCGTGGGCGTGCTGCCCTTTGCCAATTTGAGCGACGCCGGCGACGAATATTTCTCCGACGGCCTCACCGAGGATCTGATTCACGCGCTGGCCCTGCAATCCTTCTATCGCGTGCTCAGCCGCAACTCGACCTTCGCCTTCAAGGGCAGGAACCTCTCGACCCGGCTGATCGCGCGCGAGATCGACGCGACCTACTTGATCCAGGGTTCGGTGCGGCGCGCCGGCAGCAAGATCCGCGTCACGGCCGAGCTGATCGCGCCGGAGACCGGCGAGCAGCTCTGGACCGGCCGCTACGACCGCGACATCGGCGACCTCTTCGCCATGCAGGACGAGATCACGACCAACCTGTCGGCTGCGATCGCGACCGAAATTTTCCGTGCGGAAGCCTCCGCTCCAGCGCGCCAGACCAACGACGTCACCGCCTGGGACCGCTTCCTGAAGGGGCTGTCACACTACTACCGGCAGACCAAGGAGGACTTCGACACCGCCATCGCGCTGTTCAAGGAAGCGATCTCGCTCGATCCCAAGCTGTCGATCGCGCATGCCTATCTCGCCACGATCCAGCTCCAGAGCATCCAGTTCGGCTGGGTCAAGGGCTCGCGCGAGATGTGGGTCGCGGCGATGCATCTGGCCGAGACCAGTGTCCGGCTCGACCCGCGCTCCTCTTTCGCATTCTCGATCCTGTCCTGGGTTCATGCGCAGGACGGGCATTACGAGGCCGCGATGGACGCCGCCAAGCGCGCGGTCGCGCTCAACCCCTACGACATGGGCGCGCGCGGCGTGCTCGGCATCTGCCACTTCGTCATCGGCGAGCATCGCCAGGCGATCGAGCTGTTCTCGATGGCGGCGCAGCGCGGCAACAGCGATCCGCGCTACCAATGGGCGGCGCTGAACGCGTTCAGCCATTATATGTTGGGCCAATACGACGCGACGTTGTCGTGGGCGCGGGAGCAGCTCTACATCAATCCGAACCACATGCAGGCGCTCGCGATCCGCGCCGCGGCACTGGCGCAGCTCGGACGGGCCGAAGAAGCCACTGAGGCGGCCGAGGTGCTGATGAGCAACTACCCGAGCCTGACGGTCGAGCGGCACCTGAGGAATTTTCACTGGAAGCAGGCTTCGGACCTCGCCCATTACCGCGAAGGGCTCCTGAAGGCGGGCGTCCCGCTCGTCAAGCTCAGCCTCGTCCAGAGCGACGTCAAACGCGCCGCCGATTCCTAAGAGCGCAAACCGCAACAGGGCGGCGCCGTCACGCGCGCTTCTGTTGACAGGACAGCGAATTCGGCCACACTTCGTTGCACGCTGTAGTAGCATAAGCTGCCGGTCCAGCGCTTTATCTTTGTTAGGATTTTCCGCGCTCTATCGGCGCGTCTGCTTTTCACGATTCGCTATTTTCAGGATTTTGGGCCATGCATGACCCCGCTTCGAAGCCCCCCCTCGACCCCTCGATCCAGGTCTCGCCGAACAATCCCTGTCCGTTCCTGCGCGGCCTCGTTGGCCAAGGCTTTGTCGATGGCGGGACCGTCCCGCTCCGCACGCTATCGCAAACGATCGCGAATGCGAGCGGCGAGACCGGGCTGAAGAAGACCTCGGCCCGCATCCAGGTCCGAGGCGTTGCACTGATCGCCAACGGCGCCTGTCACATCCTGCAAAGCATCTTCTGGGGCGCGCAGCTCAATAGGCTGCGCGGCGGCCCGCTCGACAAGCTCGGTGCCGGCTCGCGCATCCTCGGCGTCGACGGGAGCGTCAACGAGGACGAGATCGCGCGGCTCGCAAGTTTCGGCAGCACCTACGCCGATCCCGACGGCGGCACCGAGACTGGGCTCAACGCCTCGCAAATCCAGACCTTCATGGACGACAATCTCAAGCGCGCCGGCAATCAATCGCGCTGGTACTACCCGATCCTGATGAAGTTCGAATGGCCGATCCTGCTCAAGATCATGGGCAAGGGTCAGGGTGACGACCGCTATCTCAGCGTGGCCGAGGTGAGGACATTGTTCAACGAGCGCAAATTTCCTGACAGGATCACCCAGCGGGTCGTCAGCCAGCCGGTCACGCCGCCCTCGCTCATATTCCGCGTTGCCGGCGGACTCGTCGCCGCGCTCCTCGTCTTTGGCGTCGTGGCGCTGCGTTTTCCCGATCAATTCCAGCCGATGCTGCCCGGCATCCTCGGGGACCTGGTGGCGCCGCCATTGCCGGAGCACGTCGAACCCCGGGCCGCGTACTGGCTCGAGCAAAACTGGGCGCTCGAGGACCGACACTGGTTTCATCACGCAAGCCAGGGCACCGCGACCTTCCCGGTGCCCTATCGCTGGTTCATGGCGCTGGAGCAGCCGCGGCTTCATTTTTTCGCAAAACCCGGGATGCTGCATGACAGCGACCATCTGCAGCGCTTCGGCTTCATCCCCAGCCCACAGACGATCAACACCGACGACACCACGCTGCGCCGGTTCGGCTATGCCAACGTCTACGACAAGACGAAGCCGGTGCCGGCGCGGCTTTGGGATCCCCCGGTTGACTGGGGCACCCAGGCTGAAAACGTCGACGGCCTGCCCGTCGGCTTTGCGCGCATGACCGGTGTGCCCGATCCCACGACCGGCCAAATCGGTGAGGACCGGATCGGCCTGACCTGCGCCGCCTGCCACACTGGCCAGATCCACTACAAAGGCATCGACATCCGCTTCGACGGCGGCCCGGCGATGACCGACCTGAGGAAGCTCGAGATCACGACCGGCCTGTCGATCGCCTACACGCTCCTCGTGCCGGGCCGCTTTACGCGCTTCGCCGACCGTGTGCTCGGACCCTCCGCCAGCGATGCGGATCGCGATGCGCTGAAGCAGAAGCTGCGTGCGATCAGCACGTTCCTGATCGACTGGGAGAAGACCTACAAGAAGACCATCGACGGCAAGACGAGGTTCAACGAGAAGACGAAGCGGGAAGAGCAGCAGCAGGACACGGAGGAAGGATACGGCCGTCTCGACGCGCTCAACCGCATCGGCAACCAGGTCTTCTCCCAGGACATGGCGCTCAGCGGCCTCAGCGGCTTCGAGAAGAATCTCCATGCCAAGGACGCGCCGGTCAGCTTCCCGCCGATCTGGACCGTGCCCTGGCTCAAATTCGCGCAATATGACGCTTCCATCGAACAACCGCTGATCCGCAACGCCGGCGAGGCGCTCGGCGTGACCGCGCTGCTCAATCTGTCCGACAATACACCCAAGGACACGCTGTTCCGCTCGTCGATGGACATCAAGAATCTAAACTGGATCGAGGATCTGCTGAAGGGGTCGGCGCCCTATCCGAAAAAGCAGCTCTCGGGACTGACATCACCGAAATGGCCGTCGGACATCTTCGGCGATGATGCCTGGAAGATCGATGGTGACCGCGTCAAGAACGGCCGTAAGCTCTACGCGCAGATCTGCGCCGAGTGCCATCTCGGGCCGGTCAACGATCCCGTGTTCGACGCCGAATTTCCGGACCAGAGCATTTGGACCCCGACGCGCTGGGAGACCATCGGCAGCGACAAATTCCTGAACGAGGTCCAGAAAGGCGTCAAAGGCATGGGGACCGATCCCGCTCAGGCCAGTGTGCTGGCGACGCGAACGGTTCAGGTGCCGGGCTTTCTCAAGCTCGATCCCACGCAAAAACTCAATGCCTGGTGGAGCTGCAACCTGCCGGATGTCTCTTCGACCGATATGCCGTACTCGCTCGGCCTGATGGTGCTCGTCGACATCGTCAGCCGCAAGGCGATGGACGATGCGAAGATCGACCCGAAGGTTCAGGAGGCCTGGTGGGGTAAGCGCAAGAACTGCCCGAACCCCGGTCCGCAGCCGCCCGATAAAAAGGAGCCGCCGCCCTGGTATCGCGCGCGCCCACTCAACGGCGTCTGGGCCACCGCGCCTTACCTGCACAACGGATCGGTGCCCTCGCTCTACTGGATGCTGAGCCCCGCGGCCGAGCGCCCCAAATCGTTCTGCATGGGTGGTGGTCGCGACTACGATCCGAAACAGGTCGGATTCGCGGTCGTCGACGGCGAGAGCTGCAAGACCGGGCAGTCGCGTTTCTCGACGCGAGCGTCTGACGGCACCGAGCTGTTCGGCAACAGCAATGCCGGCCACTCGTTCGATGGCACGCCGGGTCCCGGCAAGGACGGCACCATCGGCCGCGTGCTCAAAGAGCAAGAGCGCTACGACCTGATCGAGTATCTGAAGACGCTGTAGCGCGCCTTCTTCCCTCGCCCCCCAAGCGGGACGTGGGAGCGTACCGCCCGCCCCTCACCCGAACAGCGGCGTGCCGGGGACGAAGGCATCGAAGGCCGCCCAGAACTGGGAGCGGTAACGGTCCTGCTCCTGGAGGATCTCGTGCTTTGCACCGGCGATCACGAGGTGAGAGCCGGCGCGCAAGTGATAGGCGAACTCCTCGATCGCGGCGGTGGAAACGATGCTGTCGTTGGAGGCCGCCAGCATCAGGATCGGCTGGCGGATCTCGGACGGATAAGACATGCCCTTAAAGGTGTGCATCGCACGGCACGCGGTGTCGGCCCAGGCGACCGTTGGCGAGGCAAGGCCGAGCGTCGGATCCTCCTCGAGGAGGGCGGCATTGCGCGCGTAGCGCACGGGATCGCTGGTCAGGGGATTGTTGATGAAGGGATCCATGCCGGTGATGCGGTCGTTGCCGCCGGGAATGTAGCGGCCACCCTGCCCGAGCAGCCGCATTGTCCTGAGCAAGGCCCGCGACGGAAACGAGGTGGCGCGGCCCGGCAGATCGATCATCGGCGCCGACAGCACCATGCGGTCGAACCAGCGCTTGCCGGAATGTGCAACCCTGAGCATCACCGCGCCGCCCATGGAGTGGGCGAGCGCGAAGAAGGGCGGCGGGCAATCCGGCAGCACCACCTGCTGCACGAAGGTCTCGACGTCGATCTCGAAGTCGGAGAAGGACCGTACATAGCCCTTGCGTGGATCGCGCAGGCGGCGCGAGGAATGGCCCTGCCCGCGCCAGTCGATCATCGCCACCGCAAAGCCGCGATCGCGCAGATCCCGCACCGTCTCGAAGTATTTTTCGATCTGCTCGCTACGGCCGGTGAAGACGCAGACCGTGCCCTTGCGCCCCGCAGGCGGCGCCCAGCGCGCAAAGCGCAGCTCGGCGCCGTCGGGCGTCTTGATGGTGCCGCTGACGACGTTTTCGGGAACGGGATTGGCGGGAATCGAGACCAGCGTCATGGGCAGGAAATGCCAGGAATCAAGGGGCGGGAGCGCCGAAAAGGCGCTGCTATCGCCCTCTTGAACGCTGTTTCACCCCACCCATATCATTTTCGTGCAGGCCGCTACCAGTGCTTCGGGAACCCGAGCATCAGGCTGCACACAGACTAAAGCCCGGCCCGATTGGCGGGCGGGTTACCAGATCAGTCGCTCAATGGAGGACTAACCATGCGTACCTACGACCTGACTCCCTTCTATCGCTCCACCGTCGGCTTCGACCGTCTCTTCAACCTGCTCGACCAGACGACCTCGGACGGCAGCCCCGGCTATCCCCCCTACAACATCGAGCGCACCGGCGAGAACTCCTACCGCATCACGGTTGCGGTCTCCGGCTTCTCCAAGGACGAGCTATCCATCGTCGCGAAGGAAAACACGCTGACGATCAAGGGCGAGAAAGTCGCCAATGAGAACAGCAAGTCCGAAGTGCTCTATCGCGGTATCGCCGCACGCGCCTTCGAGCGCGCCTTCCAGCTTGCCGATTTCGTGCAGGTGAAGGACGCCTCGCTCGAGAACGGTCTGCTCCATGTCGACCTCGTGCGCGAGATTCCCGAGGCCAAGAAGCCGCGCCAGATCGCGATCAACGCCAGCGCGCAGGCCACGCAGGTGATCGAGGGCGAGAAGGCCGCCGCCTAAGGCGTCCATCACATTCGACTTTCAAGTTGCGAAAACGCCCCGGTGCCCCGGGGCGTTTTTGTTTGTCCTGTTTGCACTGCATCACAGAGCGGTGAAGCGGCGTAACGAGGCTGCGGCGCAGTCCGTCCTTCCTGGCATCGAACAAGACAGACGGAGATCGACCATGAAAGTTTGGCGTACCCTGTTAGTCGCAGCGAGCCTGTTGGCCGCGCCCATCACCCTCGCCTACGCGCAATCGACGGCGCCGGTGAAGGCGAAGAATGTCGTGCTGGTGCATGGCGCCTGGGCTGATGGTTCGAGCTGGTCCGAGGTCATCCCGATCTTGCAGGCGGCAGGATTGCATGTCACGGCCGTGCAGAACCCGCTTACGTCGCTCTCCGAATCCGTCGAGGCCACAGAGCGCGCGCTGGCCGAACAGGACGGCCCGACGGTTCTGGTCGCGCATTCCTGGGGCGGCACCGTGATCAGCCAGGTCGGCACCGATCCAAAGGTGACCGGGCTCGTCTACATCGCCGCGCGAGCGCCGGATGCGAACGAGGATTTCGTGGCGCTGTCGAAGCAATTCCCGACCGGCCCGGTGCGCGCCGGCATCGTCGAGCGCGACGGCTTCACAAAACTCTCCGGGGACGCGTTCCTGAAATATTTTGCCAACGGCGTTACGCCGGAGAAGGCCAAGGAGCTCTACGCCGTGCAGTGGCCGACGGCGGCCTCGATCTTCGCCGGCCGCACGACGGACGCCGCGTGGCATGCGAAGCCGAGCTGGTATGCGGTGTCGAAGAACGACGACACCATCAACCCCGACCTGCAACGTTTCCTCGCCAAGCGCATGCACGCGACCACCGTCGAACTCGACGCCGGCCACCTGTCGCTGGTGTCGCGTCCGAAGGAGGTGGCGAATCTGATCCTGCAAGCGGCCGGATACGGGCAGAGCTGAGTGCGCAACGCGATTGAACGCAAAAGGCGCCAGGATTTTCCTGGCGCCTTTCGTCTCGCTCGGTTCTCCCCCCAAGTCGTCCCGGCGAAGTCCGGGACGAAGCCGTGAGTGTGGCGCGCAGTTTTCGCATCAAGCGACCGTTCAACTGCGCGCCTCGTCGCCTACTCCAATCCCTGCGCGGCCGGCATGTCCTGGGTCGGCAAGATGGTCGGGACGGGCTTGGTCTGGCCGACTGTCGGCGCGCTTGCTTGCGGCGCGGCCTCGCTGGGCTTGGCCTGCACGGCTGCGGCCTGCTGCGAGGCTTCGGCCCGAGCCCGGGGCGCCTGAACCTGCTGCGACGCGGGCTCGGATGCTGCCGGCTTGGCGGCGGCCACCGGAGTCTCGCCGCGTAGCGGGGCGGCCTTCGGAATCGGAACGGTGCGGCTTGCGACATGCGGGATCGGAGCCGGTGGCCGCGGCGCGGCGCTGCGGATCACAGTCGGCGGCGGCAGCGCGCCCTGCGGCCCGTAAGGTGCTACCGCACCTTCGTCATAGGCCGGCCCCATGCCGAAGCCGGGGCCGAAGGCCGGCATGAAGCGCAAAATCCGCCCGTCACGGGCGTCGATCACAAGCCGGCCGTCGTCGCCGCGGCGGTCGATCACGGCGATGGTGTAGACCAGCCCACGCAGGCGCGGGATGCCCAACGGCGAGAAGCCGTTTTCACGCAGCACGGCGTAGACCTCGGTTGCCGGCAGCAGCGCCGGGACGGGCGGGCGCTCATATTCATAGCCGTAACCATAGGCACGCGACGGCGGCGGCGCCTCCGGCGGGCCATAGGGCCCGTCGAAATCCGAGACGGTAGTGGCGGGCCCGCGGAGCCCTCCGTTCCCCAGCACCTGCGCGTCGGCAGCAGATACCGCCAGCACGCATGCGGCGGTAGCCACCCATCCTGTGAACAACTTCATGGTCGAAACGCTCCTGTCAGGCCCGCGGACGGCATGCGCTCTTTCGCTTGTTCAGCCATGGCGCGCCTTTCGAAGGGCTGATCCGAAGCTTCCCCCGGGATTCCGACGCCCTCAGGGCCGGATCGCGGCGCGTTTGCCTTAAATCCGGGGCGGACCTGATGCGGGAAAGCGCGTGATTGACACCTTGGGAATCGGGACTTTTGCGTGCTTGTGTGCTAGACAAAATTTTGGCAAGGTGATGGTTAGGACAGGAAAGCTGTCTTAATTCCGCTTGTGATCCCGGCACAGGGATTGCAACGCAAAGCGGCGCTCTCGAGCGCCAAGAAGTTGCAGGCTAAAGCCGTTCTCGGGGACGTGGAACGCCCAGGCCTGAATTTAAGAAAATGCGGCTCGCAACGGACGAGCGGTGGCCCAAAGAGCGGGTGCCGCGGTACGCCCAAGGTGCGCCGAAGATGGCGGTGAGACAGCTTGCCGCATGAAGAGGACGGAACAATGAACGGGTCGCAATTCGAGCGCGCAAACATCGTGGCAGAAGAGCTGTCGGCGACGGTCGCCTCGAAAACGACTGATCGTCCGCTTGAAAAGCACACGTACCGCCCGCCGGCCGAAGGCCTGTACGATCCGACCCTGGAAAAGGATTCCTGCGGCGTCGGCTTTATCGCCAACATCAAGGGCAAGAAGTCGCACCAGATCGTCTCGGACGCGCTCAGCATCCTCTGCAACCTCGAGCATCGCGGCGCGGTCGGCGCCGATCCGCGCTTCGGCGACGGTGCCGGCATCCTCGTGCAGATCCCGCACGCCTTCTTCACCCGCAAGGCCAAGGAGCTCGGCTTCTCGCTGCCCGCTCCGGGTGAATACGCCATCGGCGCGCTGTTCATGCCGCGCGACAGCGCCTGGCGCAACGTCATCAAGAGCATCATCACCGATCAGATCAAGGCCGAAGGGTTGAAGCTGCTCGGCTGGCGCGACGTGCCGACCGACAACTCCTCGCTCGGTGTCACCGTGAAGCCGACCGAGCCGAACCACATGCAGGTCTTCATCGGCCGCAACGGCGCCGCCAAGACCGACGAGGAGTTCGAGCGCCGGCTCTACATCCTGCGCAAGTCGATCTCGCAGGCGATTTACCAGCGCCGCGACCGCGGCCTCGCGGGCTATTACCCCTGCTCGATGTCCTGCCGCACCGTGATCTACAAGGGCATGTTCCTCGCCGACCAGCTCGGCAAGTACTATCCCGACCTGCACGAGAAAGATTTCGAGAGCGCGCTCGCGCTCGTGCACCAGCGCTTCTCGACCAACACCTTCCCGACCTGGTCACTGGCGCATCCCTACCGGATGATCGCGCATAACGGCGAGATCAACACGCTGCGCGGCAACGTCAACTGGATGGCGGCGCGTCAGGCTTCCGTGAGCTCCGAGCTCTACGGCAAGGACATCAGCCGCCTCTGGCCGATCTCCTATGAAGGGCAGAGCGACACCGCCTGCTTCGACAACGCGCTCGAATTCCTGGTGCAGGGCGGTTACTCGCTGCCGCATGCCGTCATGATGATGATTCCGGAGGCGTGGGCCGGCAATCCCCTGATGGATGAGAAGCGCCGCGCCTTCTACGAATATCACGCCGCCCTGATGGAGCCGTGGGACGGCCCGGCCGCGATCGCCTTCACCGACGGCCGCCAGATCGGCGCCACGCTCGACCGCAACGGCCTGCGGCCCGCGCGCTATCTCGTGACCAAGGACGACCGCATCGTGATGGCGTCCGAAATGGGCGTCTTGAAGATTCCGGAGGACCAGATCGTCACCAAGTGGCGGCTCCAGCCGGGCAAGATGCTGCTGGTCGACCTCGACCAGGGTCGCCTCATTCCCGACGACGAGATCAAGGCTGAGCTTGCCAAGAGCCATCCCTACAAGGAGTGGCTCGACCGCACCCAGATCGTGCTGGAGGAGCTGCCGAAGGCGCCGACCACCGGCGTGCGCTCGAACCTGTCGCTGCTCGACCGGCAGCAGGCGTTCGGCTACAGCCAGGAAGACATCACGATCCTGATGACGCCGATGGCCTCCACCGGCGAGGAAGCCACGGGCTCGATGGGCAACGACACGCCGGTCTCGGCGCTGTCTGCCAAGCCCAAGCCGCTGTTCACCTACTTCAAGCAGAACTTTGCGCAGGTCACTAACCCGCCGATCGACCCGATCCGCGAGGAGCTGGTGATGAGCCTGGTCTCGATCATCGGACCGCGGCCGAACTTGTTCGATCTGCAGGGCCTCGCCACCACCAAGCGCCTCGAAGTGCGCCAGCCGATCCTGACCGACGCGGATCTCGAAAAGATCCGCTCGATCGCCGATCTCGGCGATACCCACTTCAAGTCGCGCACGCTCGACACCACCTTCCATGCCGGCCTCGGCGCGGCCGGCATGGACCAGGTGCTCGACGAACTCTGCGCGCGTGCGGAAGCCGCGGTGCGCGAAGGCGTCAACATCATCATCCTGTCCGACCGCATGGTCGGCACGGACCGCGTGCCGATCCCCTCGCTGCTGGCCTGCGCCGCCGTGCATCATCATCTGATCCGCACCGGCCTGCGCACCTCGGTCGGCCTCGTCGTCGAATCCGGCGAGCCGCGCGAGGTGCATCACTTCGCCTGCCTTGCCGGTTACGGCGCGGAGGCGATCAATCCCTACCTCGCGTTCGAGACCATCATCGCGATGAAGGACCGCCTGCCCGGCCCGCTCGACGACTACGAGATCGTCAAGCGCTACATCAAGTCGATCGGCAAGGGCCTGCTGAAGGTGATGTCCAAGATGGGCATCTCGACCTACCAGTCCTATTGCGGCGCCCAGATCTTTGACGCGGTCGGTCTGAAGGCGGACTTCGTGTCCAAGTTCTTCGCCGGCACCCACACCCGCATCGAGGGCGTGGGTCTGGCCGAGATCGCGGAAGAGGCCGTGCGCCGCCATGCCGACGCGTTCGGCGAGGCGCTGGTCTACAAGACCGCGCTCGATGTCGGCGGCGAATATGCCTACCGCACCCGCGGCGAGGACCACGCGTGGACGGCCGAATCGGTGTCGCTGCTCCAGCACGCCGCCCGCGGCAATTCGCAGGAGCGCTATCGCGCCTTCGCGAAGATCCTCAACGAGCAGTCGGAGCGCCTGTTGACGCTGCGCGGCCTGTTCCGGATCAAGAGCGCGGAAGAAGAGAAGCGCAAGCCCGTGCCGCTCGACCAGGTCGAGCCGGCCAAGGACATTGTCAGGCGTTTCGCCACGGGTGCAATGAGCTTCGGCTCGATCTCGCGTGAGGCGCATACGACGCTTGCGATCGCCATGAACCGGATCGGCGGCAAGTCGAACACCGGCGAAGGCGGCGAAGAAGCTGACCGCTTCAAGCCGCTGCCGAACGGCGACAGCATGCGCTCGGCGATCAAGCAGGTCGCCTCGGGCCGGTTCGGCGTGACGACGGAATATCTCGTCAACTCCGACATGATGCAGATCAAGATGGCGCAGGGCGCCAAGCCCGGCGAAGGCGGCCAGTTGCCCGGCCACAAGGTCGACGCGACGATCGCAAAAGTCCGGCATTCGACGCCGGGCGTCGGCCTGATCTCGCCGCCGCCGCACCATGACATCTACTCGATCGAGGACCTGGCGCAGCTCATCTACGACCTCAAGAACGTTAACCCGACGGGCGACGTCTCGGTCAAGCTCGTCTCGGAGATCGGCGTCGGCACGGTGGCCGCGGGCGTTGCCAAGGCGCGCGCCGACCATGTCACCATCGCGGGCTTCGAGGGCGGCACTGGTGCATCGCCGCTGACCTCGATCAAGCATGCAGGCTCGCCCTGGGAGATCGGCCTCGCCGAAACCCACCAGACGCTGGTGCGCGAGCGGCTGCGCAGCCGCATCGCGGTCCAGGTCGACGGCGGCTTCCGCACCGGACGCGACGTCGTGATCGGTGCGCTACTCGGCGCCGACGAGTTCGGCTTTGCGACCGCGCCGCTGATTGCGGCCGGCTGCATCATGATGCGCAAGTGCCATCTCAACACCTGCCCGGTCGGGGTCGCCACGCAAGACCCCGTCCTGCGCAAGCGCTTCACCGGCCAGCCCGAGCACGTGATCAACTACTTCTTCTTCGTCGCCGAAGAGGTTCGCGAGATCATGGCGAGCCTCGGCTTCCGCAACTTCAACGAGATGGTCGGCCAGACCCAGATGCTCGACCAGACCCGCCTGGTCGCGCATTGGAAAGCCAAGGGCCTCGACTTCTCGAAGCTGTTCGTCAAGCAGAAGGAAGAGAAGGGCCAGAAGATCTATCACTCGGAGCGCCAGAACCATCATCTGGAGGCCGTGCTCGATCGCAAGCTGATCGAGAACGCGACGCCCGCGCTCGACCGCGGCGCGCCCGTGAAGATCGAGGCCGAGATCAACAACACCGATCGTTCCGCCGGCGCGATGCTGTCGGGCGCGGTGGCCAAGATCTACGGCCATGCAGGACTGCCGCATGACACGATCCATGTCAGCCTCAAGGGCACCGCCGGCCAGGCCTTTGGCGCGTGGCTCGCCCACGGCGTCACCTTCGAGCTCGAGGGTGAAGGCAACGACTATGTCGGTAAGGGCCTGTCGGGCGGCAAGATCATCGTCAAGCCGCCGCGCAACGGCGGTATCGTGCCGGAAGAGAGCATCATCGTCGGCAACACCGTGATGTACGGCGCGATCGAAGGCGAGTGCTACTTCCGCGGCATCGCCGGCGAACGTTTTGCCGTGCGCAATTCGGGCGCCGTGGCGGTGGTCGAGGGCGCGGGCGATCATTGCTGCGAATACATGACTGGCGGCATCGTGGTCGTGCTCGGCAAGACCGGGCGCAACTTCGCGGCCGGCATGTCCGGCGGCATCGCCTATGTGCTCGACGAGGCCGGCGATTTCGACAAGCTCTGCAATCTCTCGATGGTCGAGCTCGAGCCGGTGCTGTCGGAGGAACTGATCAACGCCGGCACCTACAACCACTCCGGTGATCTCGAGGCGCATGGCCGGGTCGACGTGTTCGAGAACCTGCTCGATTCCGACGTCGAGCGCTTGCACGTCCTGATCTCGCGCCATGAAAAGGCGACCGGCTCCAGGCGCGCGATCGAGATCCTCGCGAACTGGAAGGAATGGCTGCCCAAATTCCGCAAGGTGATGCCGGTCGAGTACCGGCGTGCACTGCGCGAAATGCAGGCCAACGCGGACGCCGAGCCGAAAATCGCGATCGGCGCGTAAGTCTAACCCCTCGTGGGCAGAGGCGGCGCGAAAGCGCCGTCTCGAACCATGAGGCCTCCATCCGGGCCGTCATCCTTCGAGACGCGTATTCCGCGTTCCTCAGGAATGGGGTTCGAAATGAAAAACGAAGCGGCAGGGACTACGGGTTTAATGGGCAAGATCACGGGCTTTCTCGAAATCGAACGGTATGATCGCAAGTACACCCCGGTCGCCGAGCGCTTGAAGCATTTCAAGGAATTCGTCGTTCCGCTCTCGGAGAAGGAAACGCGCGACCAGGCCGCGCGCTGCATGAATTGCGGCATTCCCTATTGCCACGGCACCGGTTCGGTCGCGCCGGGCACGCCCGGCTGTCCGGTCAACAACCAGATCCCCGACTTCAACGACCTCGTCTACCAGGGCAACTGGGAAGAGGCTTCGCGCAACCTGCATTCGACCAACAATTTCCCGGAGTTCACCGGCCGCATCTGCCCGGCGCCGTGCGAAGCCTCCTGCACGCTCAACATCGACGACAACCCGGTCACCATCAAGACCATCGAGTGCGCGATCGTTGACCGCGCCTGGGAGAACGGCTGGCTGAAGCCGGAGATCAACACCGAGAAGACCGGCAAGAAGGTCGCGGTGATCGGCTCGGGTCCGGCCGGCATGGCCTGCGCACAGCAGTTGGCACGCGCCGGTCATGACGTGCATCTCTACGAGAAGTACGCCAAGGCCGGCGGCCTTCTGCGTTATGGCATTCCCGACTTCAAGATGGAAAAGGACATCATCGACCGCCGCGTCGCGCAGATGGAGGCGGAGGGCGTCACCTTCCACTACAACAGCCATGTCGGTGCCGCCGGCAACGTCGATCCGCGCGAGATGCTCAACGAGTACGACGCCATCGCGCTGACCGGCGGTGCGGAAGCGCCGCGCGACCTGCCGATCCCTGGCCGCGACCTCGACGGCATCCAATACGCGATGGACTTCCTGCCGCAGCAGAACCGCCGCAACTCCGAGGAGCCTTTGAACGGCGTCACCGACATCCTCGCCGGCGGCAAGCATGTCGTCGTCATCGGCGGCGGCGATACCGGCAGCGACTGCATCGGCACCTCGCTGCGCCAGGGCGCCAAGTCCGTGACCCAGCTCGAGATCATGCCGGCGCCGCCCGAGCGCGAGAACAAGGGCCTGACCTGGCCGAACTGGCCGCTCAAGATGCGGACGTCCTCGAGCCAAGCTGAAGGCGCAATCCGCGAATATGCCGTGCTGACGCAGAAGTTTTCCGGCGAGAACGGCAAGGTCAAGAAGCTGCACTGCGTGCGCGTCGACGACAAGTTCAAGCCGATGGCCGGCACCGAATTCGAGCTCGATGCCGAGCTCGTGCTGCTCGCCATGGGTTTCGTGCACCCCGTGCACGAGGGCCTCTTGAAGCTGCTCTCGGTCGACCTCGACCCGCGCGGCAACGTCAAGGCGAACACGCTCGACTACCAGACCTCTCGCCCCAACGTGTTCTCCGCCGGCGACATGCGCCGCGGCCAGTCGCTGGTGGTGTGGGCGATCCGCGAGGGACGCCTCTGCGCGCGGTCGATCGACACGTTCCTGATGGGGAAGACGGATTTGCCGCGATAAGTTTTCGCGAGCTGGCTGCCACATGTGAGACTGTCATCGCCCGCCTTGTGCGCAATTGCGCACTGGAGCGGGCGATCCGGTATTCCAGAGACGTCAAACGTATACGGATCAGCCGCGGCGTACTGGATACCCTGCCTTGGCGAGGCATGACGGCGGAGTGCGTAGCGGGCACGTGTCCGCCAATACAATCACTCTTCCTTCACGTCAATTCTGCAACCTCACCCCCAGCATCACCACGGTCGCCTGCGAGCTCGACAGCGGGACGTTCGAATTCAGGATGTCGTGGCGCAGGGTACCTTTGACCCAGAGGTTGCGGTTGAGCTTGTAGATGAGATCGCCTTCGATCGAGTACGTTTTGTCCTTACGCACATTCTCCTGGTAGTCATACGTGCCGTAGGTGAACTTGCCGATGCCGGTCAGCCAACGACGGAAGTCGTGATCGACTTCAACGGCGTAAGTGCGCACCAGGATGCCCGGGGAGCCCACAAGCGTCGTCTCCTGGATCTGAGTGTCGGAATTGAATCTCACGGTGGTCAGTCCGCTCGCGTTCCAGACCAGCGAGCCCGTGGTCAGGAAGCCGCTGAGCTGGCTGAGCCTTGGATCGACATAGTTGCGCGCGGCGTAGCCGATCGAGATTTCGCCGGTGAGGATGCGCGAGAACTCGAAGGACGTGCCGACCTTGGCGTAGCCACCGTTTGAATCGCGCAAATAGCCATTGCGGTCGGCAGCCTGGTCGTGCACGCGGGTGTCGCCCTCGATCTCCAGGAATGGCTTCAGGCCCGGCTTGAGATCGTAGGAGAAGCGCCCCACACCACCATACTGGTTGAAGTCGCGGTCGTCGTTGCTGGAAACCGTGCCGTCGGTGAGCTTGGAGTTGGTGTACGCCGTGCGGTCGACCGTGGCACCGGCGGCGACCTCGAAACGATTGAAGGTCTGGTCGACGCCGAGTGTCGTGCCGTAGGTGGCGTAGATCGGATATCTCTGAAGTCCCGCCTGGATGTTCGGGCTACCGGGATTGTCGGTGGCAAGCCGCAGGCGGAGCTCCGAAGTCAGCCTGAGATCGCGGTCGACGTCGATGCGGCCGTCGATGTGGCCGGTGAAATCCGGGCGGTTGATCTCGACGGGCGCGGGCGAGGCGACGCCGTCGATCGTCGCAGGCAACTGGTTGCCATAGCCGGTGAAGGATCCGCGCAGGTCCGCGACCAGCGCGTGGCGCTCCCAGTCGGACATCACGACGAGCTCGTGTGCCACGACATAGAGCGGCGAGCCGATCGGCTTGTTGAGGCGCGCCGGATTGGTGTCATAGCCGCCGGAGAGCTCGAGCGCGCCCTTGATCAGGAAGCTGCCGGCATAATCGCCGACGGGGCCGAAGGGATCATCGTCGAGCTTGAGGCGCCGGCGCAGCGGCTGGCCGGGCACGGTGCCGGCCATCGCCGCCGGCACCGGCGTCTTGTTGGCGGTCTCCGACGGCGGCGGCGCGATGCGCGGCAGGCCGATGCCTGGTGCGGACGTCGCGGCCGGAGCCGGGGTGCCGGGACCGGGCGCGCGTTTCGGCTTCGGCTGCCCCGGATAAAGCTTTGGCTGCTGCCGCTTGCGATTGAGCGAGTCATAGCCCGAGGCGCCAGAGCCATTGGCGGCGGGCAGGCCATAGGTCGGCACCTGGCCGACGCGCGAGGGCGCCGGTGTGTCCTTGCTCTTGCGCGGATCGGCGCCGGGATCGGGCAGCGCCGGCAAGCCATCCGACGGGGGCTGCGCGAACGTCGTCGTGGCCGTGCGCCGCGTGGGGAGCGTGTCCGGCGAGACGAAGCCGCCGCGGTTCGGATTGAAGAGGTCCGGTGTGAGGCTCTGGGCGGCGGCGGGCGCGCGCTCCAGCATGGTCAGCGCAAGGCATGGCAAGACGGCGCGCAAGACGTGCGCGCGCTTGCTCCGGCTCCTGCCTGGAGGCGACCCCACGATGGAAAAAACTCCAACGAATTCCGACACTTCCGCGACGGCTTCCGCGGGGGACGCGGGAACCATCGTTAATGGAGTTAAAACAATTATGGTTAATGACCCGTTGAGGGCGGACCTCCTCACGTCGCCTCCCCGCCGCGGCCGTGCTAAGCAAGCGGCCACGCGCAAACCGGGTTTGCCCCTCTTCCCTGGATCAAAACATGCCGAGCTCGAAACCGCTGATGACCCCATCATCCGGCCCCGCCTCCTCCGACATCGAATCCGCGCTGCGCACGCTGGAGACGGAGAGCGGCGGCATCGGCGCGCTCGCAACCGCGCTGAAGGGGCCGCTAGGGGCGAGCTTCACAGCGGCGATCGACAAGATCCGCAACGCCAAGGGGCGCGTCGTCGTCACCGGGCTCGGCAAGTCCGGGCACATGGCGCGCAAGATCGCAGCGACGCTCGCCTCGACCGGCACGCCCGCCTTCTTCGTCCACGCCGCCGAAGCCGGCCATGGCGACCTCGGCATGATCACCACCGACGACGTCATCATGGCGCTGTCCTGGTCCGGCGAGCAGCCGGAGATGAAGAACCTCGTGAATTACTCGGCGCGCTTTGCGATTCCCATGATCGCGGTGACGTCGAACGCAGGCTCCGCGCTCGGACAGGCCGCCGATATCGTGATCGAGCTGCCCAAGGCGCGCGAAGCCTGCCCGCACAATCTGGCGCCGACCACCTCGACGTTGATGCAGGCCGCGATCGGCGATGCCATCGCGATCGCGCTGCTCGAAGGCCGCGGCTTCACGGCGCTGGAGTTCGCGCATTTCCACCCCGGCGGAAAGCTCGGCGCGATGCTGAAATTCGTCCGCGACTACATGCGCACCGGCACGGAGATCCCCGTCAAGCCGGTCGGCACGAAGATGTCGGAAGCGGTAGTCGAGATGTCGGCCAAGGGTTTGGGGTGCGTCTGCATCGTGAGCAGTACGGGCGAGATCGCCGGCATCATCACCGACGGCGATTTGCGCCGGCACATGCGGCCGGATCTGCTGACCGCGACGGTCGACGACATCATGACGAAGCAGCCGAAGACCGTGCCGCCCTCCATGCTCGCGACCGAGATGATTGAGGTGCTGAACACGCGCAAGATCACGACGCTGATCGTGGCCGAAGCGAGCAAGCCGGTCGGCATCGTGCACCTGCACGATCTGTTGCGGGCCGGCGTGGCTTAAGCCAACTCTCGTCATCCCGGGGCATCGCGCAGCGATGAGCCCGGGATCCATTCATCCGCGTGACCCGTGGCGAAATGGATTCGGGGCTCGCGCCAAGAGGCGCGCCGCGAAATGACACGGAGGATGTAGGGCGCGCACTGCCTGCCTCCTCTCCGTCATTGCGAGCGCAGCGAACCAATCCAGACTGTCACCGCGGAGAGATTCTGAGACGCTTAGTTCGCCGGAAATCGCGCCGCCTTCTCCTCCAGCGGCAATCTCAGCCCGTTCGCCAGATACGACACCGTCCGATAGACCCCGCACAGCATCATGATCTCCAAAATCTGGGCGTCGTCGTAATGCGCTGCGAGCGCGGCAAACTCCACGTCATCAAGCGTTGCGCGGTGATGCAAGGCATCGACGGCCGCGATCAGCGCCTGCTCGGCCGTAGACCAGCAGGCTGAAGTCGCCTCGCCATGAGCGGTGGCGCGGACCTGTTCATCCGTGAGACCCGCGGCTCCCGCGAAGATCGCGACATGCACGCCCCATTCATATTCGCATGTGTTCAGCGCGCAGGTGCGGTCGATGACGATCTCGCGCTCGCGCAACGACAGCGGCCCCGGATCCAGGAGGCTGCCGGCACGGAACTTGTCCCAGGCGCGCTTGTGTCCCGCCATCACCCGGAACAGCATCAGGGGTGGCGCGCCGCGCATGATGCGGTTGAACTGCTCATCGATCTCGGGCGGATAAGGCGGATCCAGCGGCGCGATGCGCGACATCGTCTGTGACATGGCCGATCCCTCTGCTACAATACTTGTAGCGATACGCTACACTATCCGTAGCAGCGCGCAAGGGGGGCGGGCGACATGGCGAGACTGGCAGGGCAACGCAGCGTACGCGGCTCGCGCACGGGCCGGCCGATCATGGCCCTGCTGGACCTCTTGGGGAAACGCTGGAGTCTGCGGATCCTCTGGGAATTGCGCGGCGCTCCCCTCACCTCCCGCGCGCTCCGCAGCGCCTGTGACGAGGCATCCCCCACGGTGCTACAAGCCCGGCTCACGGAGTTGCGCGAGGCGGGCTTCGTGGAGCTCGGAGATGCCGGGGGCTACAGCCTGACGCCGCTCGGGCGGGAATTGTGCGAGACCTTCATGCCGCTGCACCGGTTTGCGGAAAGGTGGAGGAAGTAGAATTCGAACAGCCGCGCACCTCAACCTCCCTTCGCCCCTTGTGGGAAAAGGTCGCGCGAAGCGCCGGATGAGGGGTTGCATCCACAAACTCGATCGCGAGAAGCACACGCGGAGAGCGACCCCTCACCCGTCTCGCCGCTCCGCGGCGATCCACCCTCCCCCGCAAGGGAGGAGGGTAAGAGGAGCTACGCCGCTGCCACCGTCAGGTTCGCGCCGTCGACCTGCACCACCTTCACCCGCGTCCCGGCTGGTGTATCGGGGCCGGCGACGCGCCAGACGGTGTCGCCGATGCGCACGGTGCCGCTTCCATCGATGATCGGCTTCTCCAACGTGAACTCGCGGCCCAGAAGCGCCTCGGTGCGCTTGTTGAGGTGCGGGCTCGCGCTGGTGTCGATCCTGCCGCGCGCGAGGCGCCGCCATAGCGGGACTGCGGCGGCGGCGAACAGCGCGAACATCACGAGCTGCGCCTGCCAGGCGGGATGGGCGACGAACGAGACCAGCCCGACCAGCAGCGCAGCGAGCCCGAGCCAGAACAGGAACACGCCCGGCGCGAATACCTCCAGCGCCATCAGGATGAAGCCGAAGATCAGCCAGTTCCAGGTGCCGAGGGTGACGAACATGTCGGTCATGACACGACCTCTGGGTTATCTTATTGCTGCGGCGGCACTACCGGCGGCGAGCTTCCCGCCGGCGGCACCGAGCCGCGGCGGGCGGCGGCGGATGCGGACGCCGCGCTCTCGCCGAAGGTCGCCTTGGCGATCTCGCCGATGCCGGCCAGCGAGCCAAGCAGGCTCACGGCTTCCATCGGCAGCATGATGATCTTCTGGTTCGGGGCCTCCGCAAATTGCCCGAACGCCTTGATATATTTGTCGGCGATAAAATAGTTCAATGAGGCGACGTCGCCCTTGGCGATCGCCTCCGACACCATCAGCGTCGCCTTGGCCTCGGCCTCCGCGAGGCGCTCGCGCGCTTCGGCGTCGCGGAATGCGGCCTCCCGGCGGCCTTCAGCCTGCAGGATCTGGCCCTGCTTGGCGCCCTCGGCGCGCAGGATCTCGGACTGCCGCTGGCCTTCGGCGGCCAGAATGTCGGCGCGCTTGACGCGCTCGGCCTTCATCTGCCGGCCCATGGCCTCGACGAGATCCGCCGGCGGCACGATGTCCTTGATCTCGATGCGGTTGACCTTGACGCCCCAGGGCGAGACCGCGGCGTCGACGACACGCAGCAGACGCTCGTTTATTTCGTCGCGATGCGACAGCACCTGGTCGAGATCCATCGAGCCCATCACCGAGCGGATGTTGGTCATGGTCAGGACCGTGATCGCGTTGTTGAGGTTGGCGACCTCGTAGCTCGCCTTCGCAGCATCAAACACCTGGTAGAAGGCAACGCCGTCCACGCTCACCGTCGCGTTGTCCTTGGTGATCACCTCCTGCTCGGGAATGTCGATCACCTGCTCCATCATGTTCATCTTGCGCCCGACGCGATCGAAATAGGGCACGATCAGGTTGAGCCCGGGCGACAGCGTCTGGGTGTATTTGCCGAACCGCTCGATGGTCCAGTCGTAGCCCTGAGGCACCGTCTTCACACCGGCAAGCAGCGTGACGATGACGAGAAACACCAGTGCAATAGCAAAAATATCGAAACCGCTCATAGGTCCTCCAAGGCGGGAAAAGGCGTTTCCCGCGCCGTTCATTGGTCGGATTCCCGTCCCGACCGGTTCAGCGGCACTCTTTACGTCGGCCTGCGGCGATCATTTCACAAGACGCACGAAGCCGGAACGACGGCCATTAAGTATTGGCGGCGAGGCTCTTGAAAGGCGGCCGGGCCACCCCAACGGATGCGCCTGCTACTCGATGACCTCGTCGGCGATCGCAAGCAGCGCCGGCGGGATGGTGACGCCGAGCGTTCGTGCAGTCCGCAAGTTGATCGCAAGCTCGAATTTGGTCGGGTTTTGCACCGGAAGATCGGCAGGCCTTGCGCCCTTCAATATGCGGTCGATATAGGCGGCGGCGCGCCGCACCTGCTCGGCGCTATCGGTGCTGTACGACATCAGGCCGCCCTCATCGACGAAGGTCCGGCTCCAGTAGACCGCAGGGATGCGTGCCTCGGCGACCGCCGCCTGGAGGCGCGCGCGATTCGCCAGCGTGAAGAAATCGGGCAGGACGAGCAGGCCTTCGCCCTTGCGGGCCGCGAGCGCCGCGATCGAGGCCGCGTCATGGACCGGCACTGGGTCGACCGACACGCCGAGCGAGCGGGCCGCCTGTTCGATCGCGGGCAGCATGAGGCCGGCGAAAGGCGCCGTGGATGGATTGTAGACCACGGCGATGCGGGAGACTTTCGGCGTGATCTGCGTCAGCATCTCCAGCCATTTGCCGGCCATCGGCCCGTCATAGTCGGTGAAACCGGTGATGTTGCCGCCCGGATGCGAAAGGGTTTTGACAAAACCCTGGCCAACGGGATCCGTGACGACGGCGAACACGATCGGCGTTGCCGCGGCGCGCTTGCGCAATTCCACGACCGACGGCGTGCCGATGGCGAGCAGGATGTCGGGATTGAGCGCAAGCAGCTCGCCGGCCTGCCGCGCGATCAGCGCCCGATCGCCGCCGCCATGGCGCCATTCGATCCGCAGATTGTCCTGCTCCTTCCAGCCAAGTGTAGCCAGCGCATCGGTCAGGATCGTCGCGCGCATCTGCCCGATCGCGTCATCGGCTGCCGTCACTGTGAGCACGCCGAGCCGGCGCAGCCCGGCCGGCGCCGGCTGCGCCACCGCCGGCAGCGGCAGCAGCGCGGCGCAGCCGAGAAGTGCCAGAACCTCGCGCCGCTTCATGGGGCGCCCCTCAGATCCAGCCCTGCAGCTCGCGTAGCACAAGGGTGCGGATCACGTCCATGCCGGGCTCGCTGTCGTTGAGGCAGGGGATCGCGGCAAACGCCTCGCCGCCACCGTGCTTGAAGATCTCGGCATTCTCCTGCGCGATCTCCTCCAGCGTCTCCAGGCAGTCGGCGGCAAAGCCCGGCGTCACCACCGCGATGCGGCGCACGCCTTGCTGCGCCAGGCGCTTCATGGTCGCGTCCGTATAGGGCTGAAGCCACTCGTCATTACCGAAGCGCGACTGGAAGGTGAGCAGCAGCTTTGAGGCGTCCATGCCGAGCCGGCGGCGCAGCGCCTCGGTCGTCGCCACGCAGTGGCTCTCGTAGGGATCGCCCTTGTCGACATAGGATTTCGGCATGCCGTGGAAGGAGGCGACGATCAGCTCCGGCTTGAACGGCAAGCTCGCCAGGCTCGCCTCAATCGAGGTCGCGAGCGCCTCGATATAGGCCTCGTCCTCGTAGTAAGGCGGCGTCACCCGCAGCGTCGGCTGCGCGCGCAGGCGGGCGAGAACGCGAAACACCTCGTCGCAGACGGTCGCCGAGGTCGAGGCGGAATATTGCGGATAGAGCGGCACCGCCAGGATCCGGTCGCAACCTTGCGCGACCAGCTCATCGATGCCGGACTTGATCGACGGGTTGCCGTAGCGCATCGCCCAGTCCACCACGACATGCGCGCGGTCGGCGAGTGCGGCGGCGAGCTTGTCGGCCTGCGAGCGGGTAATGGTCTTGAGCGGCGACTCGTTCTTCTCGGTGTTCCAGATCTTCTGATAGTCGAGCGCCTTGCTGCGCGGCCGGCTGCGCAGGATGATGCCGTTCAGCACGAACTGCCAGACCAGGCCCTGGTCCTCGATGACGCGGGGATCGCTCAGGAATTCCTTGAGGTAGACGCGCACGCCCGGGGCATCCGCGGTGTCGGGCGTTCCGAGATTGACGAGCAGCACGCCGACACGCGAAGCGGCCGGAGCTGCGGTGGCCTTCGATGTGTCGATCGGGAGAACGCGCGTCATGGCCCAACGGGTTCGCGCGTTGGGCCGAACTTGTCAAGATTGGGCCGACTTCGCTAGGGTTTCGGGGGTGCAGGGGGAAGGAACCATGACGCTCGCGGAATGGTGCATATTTGGAGCGCTGCTGCTCTATCTTGCGACGATCGCCTCGATCAAATGGATCAGGTTCGGTCGTTTCGACAATTCGAAACCGCGCGACCCGGCCTTCTATGAGGATGCCATCTCGCAGCGCGCGCTGGGCGCGCACCAGAACGGCATCGAGACCTTCCCGTTCTTCGCGATTGCCGTGCTGCTCGCCGAATTCCGCGATTCCCCGCAGCGCCTGGTCGATGAGCTCGCCGCGCTCTTCCTGATCGTGCGGGTCGCCTACGTCTTCACCTATCTCGGCAACCGTCCGACGCTGCGGTCGATCCTCTGGAGCATCGGTTTTGCGATCAATGTCGCGATCTTCTTCATGCCCGCCCTGAAGCGGTTTCTGCCGGTGTGACTTCTCTCTTCCCTTCTCCCCTTGCGGGAGAAGGTGGCGCGACGCGCCGGATGAGGGGCTATCTCCGCGCGTTCAGGTTGAGTGATTCATGCGTGGAGAGAGAGACCCCTCACCCGTCTCGCCGCTGCTTCGCAGCGCCGAGCCACCCTCTCCCACAAGGGGAGAGGGAAAAAGAGTGCATCTCAAAAACACGTCGTGCGTTCGGCGGCGAGGTAGCCCAGCAGCAGGCCTGCGCCGAACAGCAGCACGAGGCCGGCGGCCGCGAATTCGATGCCGCGCATGAAGAGCGCGCCGCCGCCGTCGCGGCCGGCGCTCAGGCGCCGGGCGACGTCCTTGGCGGAGACGGCGATGACCGCAATGGTCGCGACCGTGATCGCGGTGCCGAGCCCCATCAGGAAGGTCGCGGCGATGCCGGCCCAGAACAGTCCCTGGGCGAGCGCGAACACCAGCACCAGGATCGCGCCCGAGCAGGGGCGGATGCCGACGGTGAGGATTGCCGCGAGGCCACGCCGCCAGCCGCCGGGGCCGGCAAGCTCGCCCGGCGTGGGGCCATGGGAGTGGCCGCAATGCTCGCCATGGACCTGGTCGTGGGCATGCGCGTGGCCATGGCCGTGGTGGTGATGGTCATGGTGGTCGTGACCATGACCATGCTCGTCATGATGATTGTGATGGTGGCCGTGATGATCGTGGTGATGCGGCACGCCGGCTATCGCGGGCACCGGCTGAGAGGCCTGGAGTGCGCGGATGAAGGCGCCGCCCTTGACCCAGACGAGGCGGAGCCCAAACGCCGCGATCAGGGCGTAGCTGGCGATCTCGATCACCTTCTCGGCGCTGCACATGGTCTTGGCGGTCGCGTTCAGCGCCCAGGCCGCGATGCCGACGATGAGGACCGCGACCAGCGACTGCATCAGCGCCGAGGCAAAGGACAACACGATGCCGCGCCGTGCCGTTTCCTGGTTGGCGACGAGGTAGGAGGAGATCACCGCCTTGCCGTGGCCGGGGCCGGCGGCATGGAAGATGCCGTAGGCAAAGGAGATCGCGAGCAGCGTCCACACCGAACCGTCGGATTTCGCGGCGCGGATAGTTGCAGACATCTCGCGGTAAAATTCCGACTGCTTGGCCAGCAGCCAGCCGATGATGCCGCCGGCCTCCGGCTCGGGCGCGGGGCGCGGCCCGCCGAAGGGGTTTTGCGCGAAGAGATCATGAAGCGCTGCATCGACGGCCCAGACCGCGACAAGGACGGCCGCGCCGGTGCCGAGTGCACGCGCAAGCGGAGAACGAAGGAAAGAGGTCACGGGCAATCCACGGTGATCTTGTTGGCGAACATCATGCCGAAGTTCGAGTTTTCGCCGTTCATGAAGGTCTGCTCGTTGAGCTTCTGGGCGCTCGCGGTGCCGTCATTCGGCCGCTCCAGCTTCATCTGGCAGCCGGCGGGCGCGCCGACCAGCCTGACCGGGTTGTCCTTGGCCATCTGGAAGTCGATGAAGAAGGAGCGGTCGAACACCTCCAGCACGAGCTGTTTCGGCTTCAGCGGCGTCTTCAGCGGCAGCGTGAAGTGCAGGGTCAGCACGGTGTCCCTGTAGTCGAGGAAATAGTCGACCGGCTCATTGAAGCGCTCCTTCTTGCCGTCGGCCTTGGCGAAGGTGAAGTAGGCATATTCCTTCAGCGACTCGACATTGGTCTGGGCGAGCGGAGCCAGTTCCTCGCGCGTGTAGCTGCCCTTGGTCTTGCCCTCGAGCCCCTGGGTCGCATAGGCCGAGAACATGTCGTCGAAAGTCCAGGCGTGGCGGACACCGGTGATCGAGCCGTCGGGCGCGTAGATCAACTCGCTGGTCGCGGTGATCCAGACGTGCGGATGCGCCTGCGCCACCCCCGCCGCAAGCGAGAGGCCAGCGGCGAGCAGCCATCCGAACAGGGCGCGCATGCCCATCAGGCCGCCTGCGCGGCGTCGAGCAGGCCGCGCCGGCGCAGCAGCGCATCCGGCTCGGGCGGCCGGCCACGGAAGGCCTCGTAGGCGGCTTCCGGATCGACCGATCCACCGGTGGAGTAGATGTCGTCGTGCAGGCGCTTTGCCACCGCCGGATCGAAGATGTTGCCGGCCTCCTCGAAGGCGCCGAAGGCGTCAGCGTCCATCACCTCCGACCACATGTAACTGTAATAGCCGGCAGCATAGTGGTCGCCGGAGAAGATGTGGCCAAATTGCGTGGGCCGGTGCCGCATCGCGATCTCCCCGGGCATGCCGATCTTCTCGAGCTCTTGTCTCTCGAAGGCGCGCACGTCCTGCGCGGCCGCCGCCGGCTGGGTGTGGAATTCGAGGTCGAGAAGTGCCGAGGAGACGAATTCGACGGTGGCAAAGCCCTGGTTGAACTTGCGCGCCGCGAGGAAGCGCTGGAGCAGGTCGTCGGGCAGCGGCTCGCCGGTCTGATAGTGGCGGGCGAACTGTTGCAGCACCTCCGGCCGCTCCTGCCAGTGCTCATAGAGCTGGGAGGGCAGCTCGACGAAGTCGGTGAACACGGAGGTGCCCGACAGCGACGGATAGGTCACGTTGGAGAGCATGCCGTGCAGGCCGTGGCCGAATTCGTGGAACAGGGTGCGGGCATCGTCGGGCGACAGCAGCGAGGGCTCCCCGCCGGCTCCCTTGGCGAAGTTGCAGACATTGATGACGAGCGGCGCGGTCTCGACGTCGAGCTTCTGCTGGTCGCGCAGCGACGTCATCCAGGCACCGGAGCGCTTTGATGGCCGGGCGTAGTAGTCACCATAGAACAGCGCCTTGTGCTTGCCGTCCCGGTCCTTCACCTCCCAGACGCGGACGTCCGGGTGCCAGGCCGGGACATCCTTGCGCTCCTCGAAGGTGATGCCGAACAGGCGCGTGGCGCAGTCGAAGGCCGCCGCGATCATGTGATCGAGCGTCAAGAATGGCTTGATCGCGGCGTCGTCGAAATTGGCGCGCTGGAGGCGCAGCTTTTCGGCGTAGTACCGCCAGTCCCAGGGCGCGAGCTGGAAATTACCGCCCTCGGTCGTGATCAGCGCCTGCATCTCGTCGCGATCGGCGAGCGCGCGCGCCCGCGCGGGCTTCCAGACCCGCTCCAACAGGACCCGCACCGCGTCCGGCGTCTTGGCCATCGAATCCTCGAGCCGGTAGGCGGCGAAGGTCGGATAGCCCAGGAGATTGGCGCTCTCCTCGCGCAGCTTCAGGATCTCGACGATGGTCTCGTTGTTGTCGTTGGCGTTGCCATTGTCGCCCCGCGCGGTGAAGGCCTTGTAGACCTTCTCGCGCAGGTCGCGCCGCGCCGAGCCCTTCAGGAATGGCTCGACCGAGGAGCGCGACAGGGTGACGATGGCCTTGCCGGCCATGCCGCGATCTTCTGCCGCAGCCTTGGCGGCCGCGACGAAGCTCTCGGGCAGGCCCTGGCGGTCGTCCTCGCCGAGCTCCATGAACCACTCCTGCTCGTCACCGAGCAGATGATGGCTGAAGCTGGTGCCGAGCTGGGCGAGCTTCTCGTTGATCTCGGCCATGCGCGCCTTGGCCTCTTCGGAGAGGCCGGCGCCGGCGCGGTGGAAGCGGGTGTAGGTGCGCTCGAGCAGGCGCAGCTGCTCCGGCGTCAGATTGAGGCTGGTGCGATTCTCGTGGAGCTGGGCGATGCGGCCGAACAGCACCGCGTTCATCATGATCGGATTCCAGTGCCGCGCCATCCGCAAGGAGACCTCCTTGTCGATCTCCAGGATCGCCGGATTGGAGTGCGCGGAGACGAGGTCGTAGAACACGGCCGAGACCTTGTTGAGCAGCTTGCCGGAGCGCTCGAGCGCCGTGATGGTGTTGGCGAAGTCGGGGGCTGCCGGATCGTGGACGATCGCCGCGATCTCCGCGGAGTGATCGGCGAAGGCCTGCTCGAAGGCCGGCAGGAAGTGCTCCGGGCTGATCTCGTCAAACGGCGGGGTTGCGAATGGCGTCACCCAGGCCTTCAGAAGCGGGTTCGTCTCGGCCGGCGCGGCGCCGGTATTTTCGCTGGGTTCTGACATGACTTGTCCCGTTTTTTTGAGCTGGGTTTGTTGCAGCCAGCTATAGCACGCGATGGGGCTTTTTTGCGCCATTTGGCCTTGCTCCCGGGCCCCTTTTCGGGGAGATTGCGGCCCTCAAAGACCACGGATCTAAAGCTCATGAACGCGCCTGCCTCCTCCTCCCGCCGGATCGTCTGGCCGAGCGTCATCACTGTCATCAGCGCCGCCATCCTGATCGGCGCCGAGGTGTTCGGCGCGGCGTTTGCCGGCGGCTGGGCGCTCGCAATTCTGTTCGGGCTCGACGACACCGGCGCGCACATCGTGCAGGCCGTGCTGTTCGCACTCGGCGTGCTCGTCATGACCGCGTTCATCCGCGCGGCTCAACGCGTCGAGCCGTTCACGAAGCGCGCGTGAGGCGACGCGCGCGAGCACGACACGCTTCGCAGCGCGCGCAAACTTAACAGCCGTTCATCTTCAGCGTCGCTCGCGCATCACAGCGCAAGCAGTCGTTAGGCAATTCTGCTCTCAGCCTAAAAAATTTCTTGCGAAGCAGAGTCAAAACGCTTATGTGCGTTCTTGCCCAATTTCGCACGTGCCTGTGGTCGTGTGTCAGTCGGTAGGTATCCGGACAAGAGGCCGGACAGCCGCCAAGGGGTGAAGAAGCCGAGGGGCTCTTCGGAAGTGCAGAAGTCGGAAGACTGAAGCAAACCCGGAGTGTCCAGCATCTCTCTCAAAGAGATGCCTAGTCGAAGGTGACTTTGCTCTTTGCAACCGTGACTGGCAGCCGGAGGCGAACCGGCGCACCTCGTTCTCAACGGGGGACGCGACTTAAAGCAACGACGGATCGGGCTTTTTTGGTCTCTACCGGCATTCCAACGCCGGCGCGGGCTACTGAAAAGGCTTGTCCTTCATTGCCAGGTGAGCGGGCGGGAAAATTCCCAACCAATCCACGGCAGCACAATTCGGTCTCGGGTTCTCGGCCCTGTCGCGTCTCCATCGTGCGGCAGCGCCAAAGCACCCCTGTCCGAGAACATTTTGAACGGGCTCCGTCGCTGGGGCCGTTTGGAGGGTGCTATGACCGATCGCATCAGGGATTTCCTGCGCAACCGCCGCAGCGAGGGCCTCGACACCGAGCCGTGCCTCGTCGTCGACCTCGAGGTCGTGCGCGACAATTACCAGAGCTTTGCCAAGGCGCTGCCCGACAGCCGCGTGTTCTATGCCGTCAAGGCGAACCCCGCGCCGGAAGTGCTGGCGCTGCTGGCGTCCATGGGCTCCTGCTTCGACACCGCAACCGTCGCCGAGATCGAGATGGCGCTGGCCGCGGGTGCGACGCCCGACCGCATCTCTTTCGGCAACACGATCAAGAAGGAGCGCGACATCGCGCGCGCCTTCGCGCTCGGCATTCGGCTGTTCGCGGTCGATTGCGCTGCCGAGGTGGAGAAGGTCGCCCGCGCCGCCCCAGCTGCGAAGGTGTTCTGCCGCATCCTCTATGACTGCGCCGGCGCCGAGTGGCCGCTGTCGCGCAAGTTCGGCTGCGACCCGGAGATGGCGGTCGAGGTGCTCGACCTCGCCAAGCGTCTGGGCCTGGAGCCGTGCGGCATCTCCTTCCATGTCGGCTCGCAGCAGCGCAAGGTGAAGGCGTGGGACCGTGCGCTGGCGATGGCCTCGCAGGTGTTCCGCGACTGCGCCGAGCGCGGCATCAACCTCTCGATGGTCAACATGGGCGGGGGCTTCCCGACCAAGTACCTGAAGGACGTGCCGCCGGTAGTGACCTATGGCCGGTCGATCTTCCGCGCGCTGCGCAAGCACTTCGGCAACCAGATCCCCGAGACCATCATCGAGCCGGGTCGCGGCATGGTGGGCAACGCTGGGGTGATCGAGTCCGAGGTCGTGCTCATCTCGAAGAAGAGCGACGAGGACGAGGTGCGCTGGGTCTATCTCGACATCGGCAAGTTCGGCGGTCTCGCCGAGACCATGGACGAGTCGATCCGCTACGCCATCCGCACTCCGCATGACGGGGCGGACATGACGCCGTGCGTGCTCGCGGGCCCGACCTGCGATTCCGCCGACGTGCTGTACGAGAAGAGCCCGTATCCGCTCCCGGTGACGCTCGAGATCGGCGACAAGGTGCTGATCGAAGGGACCGGGGCCTATACGTCGACCTACTCGTCGGTGGCGTTCAACGGCATCCCGCCGTTGAAGACGTATCACATCTGATCCGCCTCGCTTTCGAGGCCTGATAAACCGGGGGCCGGCTTGCCGGCTCCCTTCCCTGATATTGCGATTTCTGACGACGCTTGTGCTCGTGGACGCATGTCCGCGGCTCCAAGCGAGGACTGACGTGTCATGACTGCTCTTCGGAAGCCACAGGTCGCCCTCATCTCGAAAGCCGCTCCGTTCGCGATCCGTGCGGAGCGTGCTGCCGACGTTGCGATGCGTGAAGCGCTGCTCGATGCCTGCTTTGGCGAGAACCGCCACGGCCGCACCTGCCAGCGCCTGCGCGACGGACGTGCACCTGCCGCAGGCCTTGCCCTGTCGGCGATGCGCGAGGGGAAGCTCGTGGGAACCGTGCGGCTGTGGCACGTCAGCGCCGGAGGCAGGCCCGCTCTGGTCCTCGGACCGCTCGCGGTCGATCCTGCCTGCCGCGAGCTCGGGATCGGCGCCGCGCTGATGCATCAAGCGCTGGCCGCCGCCCGGGCGCGCGGGCATGCCGCCGTGATCCTGCTCGGCGATGCCCCGTATTACGCCCGCTTCGGCTTCTCGGCCGAGAAGACCGGCGCGCTCTCGCTGCCCGGCCCGTTCGAGCGCGAGCGGCTGCTCGGCCTCGAATTCCAGGCGGGCGCACTGGACGACGCGGCCGGGATGATCGTTCCGACCGGCGCAACGCTGCCCAAACGGCGGGCAGCGCGTCTGCACGCGCACGCGGCCTAAAAGGGGACGTCCATCATGGCGAAGACCCCGGCCGCATCCAGCGGCGATGCCCGCCCGCGCCTGCGCAGCCTGATCACATCGGTGCTGTTCGTCCTGATCGCGATCATGATCGCCAGGGACATCCTGGTGCGGCGGTGGAGCGGCTCGCCGCCGCCGTCGCAAGCTACGACGCAGCAGTCCCGCTGAGCTCCCTTCACCGCCTTCTCGGGGGTTGCGCAGGGCCTCGAAAGGCCCTTTAACCCCGCGAAACACACCCCTTCAGTCGAGGTCGAACAGATGTCCCGTCGCCTGATTTCCACCGGCTCGCCTTTCGAGAAGACCGCCGGCTACAGCCGCGCCGTGATCGACGGCGAGTTCGCCTTCGTCGCCGGAACCACCGGCTACGACTACACGACCATGACGATGCCATCAGATGTCACGAGCCAGTCACGCAACTGCTTCAAGACCATCGAGGCCGCCCTAAAGGAGGGCGGATTCGAGATGGCCGACATCGTCCGCGTGACCTACTACCTCACCGACATCAAGGATGCCGATGCCCATTTCGCCGTCTGCGGGGAAGTCCTCGGCGACATCCGCCCGGCCGCCACGCTTCTCGCCGTCTCGGCGCTCTACAAGCCCGAGATGAAGGTCGAGATCGAAGTGACCGCCAAGCGCCGCAGCGCCTGATCCACCCTCACCCTTTGTCCGCCAGCACGTTCCGGAGAAACCATCCCATGAGCCCCCCCTCGCAGATCTACGCGAAGATTACCGGTCCCATCGTCATGGTCGGCTTCGGCTCCATCGGCAAAGGCACGTTGCCGATGATCGAGCGGCACCTCGATTACGACAAGTCGCGCATCACCGTGATCGATCCCAAGGACGAGGGCCGCAAGGCACATTGCGAGAAGCACAATGTCAGGTTCATCCAGAAGGGCGTGACCAAGGACAATTATCGCGACTTGCTGACCCCGCTGCTCACTGAAGGCGGCGGCCAGGGCTTTTGCGTCAATCTCTCGGTCGATACCGGCTCGACCGACATCATGGAGCTCTGCAACGAACTCGGCGCTCTCTATATCGACACCGTCAACGAGCCCTGGCTCGGCTTCTATTTCGATGCCTCGAAGGGTCCCGAAGCGCGCTCCAACTACGCCCTTCGCGAAGTGACGCTGGCCGCCAAGAAGGCGCGCGCCGCGCGCTCGACGACGGCCATCTCCTGCTGTGGCGCCAATCCCGGCATGGTCTCGTTTTTCGTCAAGCAGGCGCTACTCAATGTCGCCGCCGACCTGAAGCTCAATGCCCCCAAGCCGAAGACCAAAGCCGAATGGGCGGACTTGATGCGGCAGGCTGGCGTCAAGGGCATCCACATCGCCGAACGCGACACCCAGCGCTCCAAGTCGCCGAAAGAGCCTGATGTCTTCGTCAACACCTGGTCGGTGGAAGGCTTCCTGTCGGAAGGCGTGCAGCCGTCCGAACTCGGTTGGGGCACCCACGAAAAATGGATGCCCGAGAATGCGCGTACCCACGAAGCCGGCTGCGGCGCCGCCATCTATCTGATGCAGCCCGGCGCCAACACGCGCGTGCGCACCTGGTGCCCGACCCGCGGCGCGCAGTATGGCTTCCTCGTCACCCACAACGAATCGATCTCGATCTCCGATTACTTCACGGTGCGTGACGCATCGGGCACGGCGATCTATCGGCCGACCTGCCACTATGCCTATCATCCGGCCGACGATGCCGTGCTGTCGCTGCATGAAATGTTCGGCCGCGCCGCGAAGATGCAGGAAAAGCACCACATCCTCGACGAGAATGAAATCGTCGATGGCATCGACGAACTCGGCGTGCTGCTGTTCGGCCATGACAACAATGCCTACTGGTACGGCTCGCAGCTCTCCATCGAAGAGACCCGCAAACTCGCGCCGTATCAGAACGCCACCGGCCTGCAAGTGACCTCCGCCGTGCTCGGCGGCATGGTGTGGGCGCTGGAAAACCCGAACGAAGGCATCGTCGAAGCCGACGAGATGGATTTCGATCGTCTGCTGGAAATCCAGATGCCGTATCTCGGCCCGGTGAAGGGTTTCTACACCGACTGGACGCCGCTGACGGATCGTCCGGGACTGTTTCCGGAAGACATCGATACGAGCGATCCCTGGCAGTTCCGGAATATTCTGGTGCGCTGACGGCGCGCCAGCGTGATGCCCTGCCAAGGCGGGGCATCAAAAATGTCGAAAACAACCCCATGCAAAGTAGCCGGTGACGGCTGGCTGGGCCTGTTCTGCCCCCAACACGCTGTCATGCCCTCGCGAAGGCGGGGCATCCAGTACGCCGCGGCCTCTCCGTATCCTCTTGCTGTCTCTGGAATACTGGATGCCCGCCTTCGCGGGTGATGACACCGAGGACGTGGATAACGCCTACTACTTCTCCTTGAGCGGCGGCTCCTTGATCGGCGGGGCGATCTTCTCGGCTGGCGCCTGTGGCAACACCGGCTTGGCGGCACCCTGGGTCTGCGGATCCGGGTGCGCGGGCTCAGGCGCCGGGGTGGTGGGGCGTTCGCCGCCCGGCTTTGATTGCGCAGGCGTCCTGCTGTGATCATCCGGCGCCGGCGTACCCTGCAGCGGCGGCGTGGCCTGGGCGGTCTGCATCCGGCTCTCGGCCCGGATCTGCGCCAGCGACAGGCCGGAGATCAGGACGCCCGCTCCGAACAGGAAACAGGCGATCAAGAGATCCCGGTGAAATCTGAGCTTGTCTTGCTTGCCGGCCATAACGCTACCCGCGAATTCGTTCGCAGCATCAACGAAATGGCCCGACCGCAGTTCCGCGCGATGTCGCCGCAGGGAACCTGTGGAAGCACCGCGTTCAGTCCGTCGTGCTGACTTCCCAGGTGGCGTGCCGGACGCCGGACTGGCGCTGCATGTCGACCGCCACGGCGTTCAGCTCGTTCGGATCGACGGCGGTCGCGACCAGCTTTGCGACGATTTCCAGGATGTCGTCGCCGATCTCGGCGACCTCGACATCCGCCACGGGATATTTCGCAGCTTCGAGCTTGTCGACGATGCGGTCGCGCATGTCGGGCAAGGCTTCCGTCGTGACCGCGACCTTGAAGTAGTAGGTCGCCTCCAGTGCCTTCTCGTTCAGCGGGATGCGGTTGATCGCGTTTACCAGGGGGCGCAGCAGCGTGTTGCCCGCGATGATGAACACCGTGAGTGCGACGGCCTGCGCGACCAGGTCGGCGCCGGCGCAGGAGCCCACGGCGGCCGAGGCCCAGAGCGTCGCCGCGGTGTTCAGCCCGCGCACGTCCATGCCCTGCTTCATGATGACACCGGCGCCAAGGAAGCCGATGCCGGAGACGACGTAGGAGATGACGCGGACCGCGCCGTCGGCACCCGTCAGGTGCATGGCGAGATCGACGAACGCAGCGGCACCGACTGCGACCAGCACGTTGGTGCGCAGGCCCGCGGTGCGCTGGCGATATTGCCGCTCGGCACCGATCAGCGTTCCCAGCACGAAGGCCGTGAACAGGCTGATCAGCGTGTCGAGGAAGTCAGCAAGCTGGAAGGTCGTCAGAAACCGCATGGCCCCTCGCGGCGGTAAACGTGGTCTAGCTGCGCGCCAAGAAGCAGGTGCGCTCCCTCTCCCGCTTGCGGGAGAGGGTTGGGGTGAGGGTGTCACCGCAATCGAGAACCCCGATGCGGAGAGAGCCCTCACCCGCGCCTTCGGCGCGACCTCTCCCGCAAGCGGGAGAGGTGAAGCGAGCCGCGGCGTCGATTTCGCCAAGACCCATCCCACTCAAAGCTCGAGCAGCCCTCCATCGCCGGTCTCGTCGGCGAATGCAAGCAGCGTACCTTTGGCGTTCCAGGCGAGCGCCGCGACCGGCGCGGTGCCGTTGCGGCGGACCAGAATCTCCGCGCCGTCCTCCAGCCGCACCATCAGCACGGTGCCGTCGCTGTAGCCGGCGGCAAAGATGTCGTTCTTCGGATGACAGGCGACGACCGAAACGCGCGCCTGCAGGGGCGCGAGCATCGCGGGCTCCTTGCCCATCGGGCCGTCCTTGCTCGCGAACGGCCACAGGATCACGGTATCGGCGCCCGACGTCGCCAGTGCCTTGCCGCCGGCGCTCCAGGACATCGAGCGGACGCGGCCGGGATAGCCGGTCATGCGCATATGCCTGTTATCGGCGAGCCGCCAGCCATGCAGCGCAGGCTCGTGCATCGCGGTGACCAGAAACTTGTTGTCCGGGCTGAAGGTGACGGCGAGATGCGAGCCGGCCCAGGGCAGGAATTCGGCAGATCCCGCCATGTTCGGAAACCACAGCGTCGCGCCGTTGTAATGCGCGATGGCAAGTCGCAGGCCCTTCGGCGCAAATGCAAGGCCGCCGACGGTCGAGGGCACCTCGATCGACTTCTCCTCTAGCTTGCCGCTCTTGACGAAGGCGAACTTGCCGGCCGACCAGGCGAAGGCGCCGTCGGGATGCAGCGCCACCGCATCGATCCAGCGCCGCTTGGGATCGGTCGCGAGCAGCGTCACCTCGCCCTTGCCGTCGAGCGAGACGACCTTGCCGTCGTCGCCACCCATAATGAGGCGCTTGCCATCGCTGGCCGTGGACAGAATGCCACCGCCGTGGACGGCGACCATATTGATTTCACCGCTCGCGTCGACTAATGCGACGTTCTCCTCGCCGCCGACGAAGGCGGCGCGCGGGCCAAGAAAATGCACCGACGTCACGGCCATCCCGAGCGCGACCGGCTTGACGCGGTCGGTGACCGAGACGATCGAGGGTGAATCGGGAGCTGGCGTAAACTCTTTCATCACGAGACGATGCAGCTCTCGAAACCCTCGCGGATCGCCTGTTCCGGCAATTCGCGACCGATGAAGACGAGACGACTCTCGCGCGGCTCGCCCTCCTTCCACTTCCGCTGGTGGTTGCCCTCCAGCATCATGTGGACGCCCTGGAAGACGTAGCGGTCGTCATCGTTGTGGAAGGCGAGGATGCCCTTGGAGCGCAGGATCTTCTGACCCTCCACCTGCACGAGGTTCTGCAGCCAGGGCATGAACACGTTGGGATCGAGCGGCTTGTCGGTCTTGAGCGCAAGCGACTGCATCTCCTCGTCGTGATAGTGCTTCAGGCCATGGCCGTGATCATGGTGGTGATGATGGTCGTGGCCGTGATGGTGGTGATGATCATGGTCGTGGTCATGATCATCGGCCTCCAGAAAGTCCGGCTCGATATCGAGAATGCGGTCGAGGTCGAAGGCGCCGCGGTCGAGCACGTCAGCCAAGGCTACCGAGCAGCGCTCGGTGCGGTGCAGCTTCGCATAGGGGTTGATGCCGCGGATGCGGGCCTCGACCTCGGCGAGCTCACCCTTGGAGACGAGGTCGGTCTTGTTCAACACGATGACGTCGGCAAACGCGATCTGGTTCTTGGCCTCGGGCGCGTCCTTCAACCGGTCGGACAGCCATTTGGCATCGGCCACCGTCACGACCGCATCGAGACGCGCGTTCTTCTGCACGTCCTCGTCGACGAAGAAGGTCTGGGCGACCGGCGCAGGGTCCGCAAGACCCGTGGTCTCGACGATGATGGCGTCGAACTTGCCCTTGCGCTTCATCAGGCCGTCCATGATGCGCACGAGGTCGCCGCGCACGGTGCAGCAGATGCAGCCATTGTTCATCTCGAACACTTCCTCATCGGCGCCGATGATGAGGTCGTTGTCGATGCCGATCTCGCCGAATTCGTTGACGATGACGGCGTATTTCTTGCCGTGGTTCTCCGACAAAATGCGGTTCAAAAGCGTGGTCTTGCCGGCCCCGAGATAGCCGGTCAGCACGGTCACGGGAATCTTGGGGGAGGTCACTTCAGACATAACTACTCCGACATCGGGCTTTTTCGCGCGACGCGAGGCGGGGTGGCCCCTGCCCTAGTGGTCAAGCGCGCTGGTCAGGGCCTTTATATTGTGCCTGACCATGTCAATGTAAGTGGGGGCGGACCCCTTTTCGCCCGTCAAACCGTCGGAAATCAGGGTCCCGCCGACCTTGGAGCCGGTCTCCGCGGCGATCCGACGGATCAGCCGGTCGTCGCTGATATTTTCGAGGAACACGGCCGGGATTTTTTGGGCCCGGATCTGCCCGATGATGCCGGCGATATCGCGGGCGCTGGGCTCGGTTTCGGTGGAGACGCCGAGCGGAGCGATGAACTGGATACCGTATTCGGCAGCGAAATAGCCGAAGGCATCGTGGGTCGAGATCACCTTGCGCCGCTCGGGGGGAATTTTTGCGATGGCCTCGCGCACCTCGCGGTCGAGCGTTTCGAGCTTTTCCAGATAGGCCTTGGCTTGCCTACGGAAAACTTCCGCATCCTCAGGCGCGGCCGCGGCCAGCGCGGCGGCGATGTTGGTCACATAGGCTTTCGCGTTGGGGATCGATTGCCAGGCATGCGGATCGGAATCCGAGCCGAGCTTGAGCGGCGCGATGCCGGCGCTCGCCGTCACGACGGTCGCCTTGCTGCCCGAGGACTGCACCAGCCGCGGCAGCCAGCCCTCGAGACCAAGCCCGTTGACGATGACGAGTTTCGCGTCCGCGATCCGCTTCGCATCCCCCGGCGCCGGCGTGTAGACATGGACGTCGCTGTCGGCGCCGACCAGCGTGGTGAGGTTGATGCGATCGCCGCCGATATTGCGGGCAAAATCGGCGAGGATCGAGAAGCTCGCGACCACATTGAGCCGCTCCGCCGCTTGAAGCGGTGAGGTGATCAAGAGGGATGCAACGACGAGGAGCAGGAAGCGGCGCATCACGCCTCCAGATGCCGGCCGGGAAACATCTGCCGGACCAGGCCGCCGACGCTGCCGAACAGCACGGAGACGACGTAGAACGCGGTCGCCACCAGGATGATCGCCGGCCCTGAGGGTATCCGCGTCTGGAACGACAGCACGAGCCCGGCATAGCCCGAGACCCCTGCTGCGATGACGGCGATAGAGATCATCGCGGTGAGATCGCGCGACCAGAACCGCGCGATGCCGGCGGGCATGATCATCAGGCCGACCGCAAGCAGGGTGCCGAGCGCCTGAAAGCCATTGACGAGGTTGATGACGACGAGGGCGAGGAAAGCGAGATGCGCTGGTCCCCCGGCACGGCTCACGGTGCGCAGGAACAGCGGGTCGACGCTCTCGATCACCAGCGGGCGGTAGATCACCGCGAGCACGAGCAGCGTGACCGTGGCATTGAAGGCGACGACCAGCAGCGTCTGGTCGTCCATGGCGAGGATGTTGCCGAACAGCACGTGCAAGAGGTCGATATTGGTGCCCTTGATCGAGACGATGGTGACGCCCAGCGCGAGCGAAGCCAGATAAAAGGTCGCGAGCGAGGCGTCCTCCTTCAGGCCCGTCGAGCGCGCGACGACGCCGGCGAGGATGGCGACCGCAAAGCCTGCGATCAGGCCGCCGGCAGTCATCGCGAACAGATTGAGGCCGGAGAGCAGGAAGCCGATCGCGGCACCGGGGAGGATCGCATGCGCCATGGCATCGCCGACGAGGCTCATCCGCCGCAGCATCAGGAATACGCCGATCGGCGCGCCCGCAAGCGAAAGCGCGATCACGGCAGCGAGCGCGCGCCGCATGAATTCGAATTCGGTGAAGGGGCCGATCAGCGCGTCATACATCGTGCGTCATGCCGCCTGCGAGCGCTCGTCATCGTCGGCGCAGGCCGCCGCGCTGTCGTCGAACGCTTCGCACATCCGCATCGCGACCATGAGGTTCTCCGCCGTCAGCACCTCGGCGGTCGCGCCCCAGGCCACCGGACCGCGCGCGAGCAACAGCGTTTGCGGGAAGTGCGCCCGCACCATCTCCATGTCGTGGAGCGCGGCGAGCACGGTGCGGCCCTCGCCATGCCAGCGCGTCACCAGGGCGAGCAGATCGGCCGTGGTCTTGCTGTCGATCGCGTTGAAGGGCTCATCGAGCACGATGAGCGCAGCATCCTGGAGCAGCACGCGCGCGAACAGCACGCGCTGCATCTGCCCGCCGGAGAGCGTGCCGATCGGGCGATTCTCAAAACCGTTCAGCCCGACGGCGGCGATCGCGCGCAGGATCCTCTCGCGCGCCGCTTTGCCGATGCCGCCGAACAGGCCGATCCCACGCCACAGGCCCGTGCCGACGAAATCGAACACCGAGATCGGGAAGCTGCGGTCGATGTCGGCGGTCTGCGGCAGATAGGCGATATCGCGCTGATCGATCCCGCCGAGATGAATGCTGCCTGCGAGGGGCTTCAGGATGCCAACGATGCCGCGCAGCAGCGTCGACTTGCCGGCGCCGTTCGGGCCGATCACCGCGACCAGCGCCCCAGGCACGATCTCGCCCTTGAGGTGATGGACCGCCGGGTGCCGGTCATAGCCGAGGGTGACATTGTGGAAACCGAGCGCCGCCATGGTCACCTCATCGCCAGAAAGACCATGCCCCAGAGCACCGCGCAGACGGCAAGCGCCGCTGCCAGGCGGCCCGCCATGGTCATGCGCAGGATCGACCAGGGCGCGGCCTGGGCCGGGTGCGGCGCCAGGGGATCGTGGACGTGGGCGTGCGTATGGTCATGCCCATGGGCATGGGCGTGGTCATGGGAATGGTCGTGATGATGGGCGTGGGACGCGGCGGGGACCATCCGGGAACGTTATATTATAACATTACCCCTGTCCACGCCCGGAATGCTGTCATTCCGGGGCGGCTCAAAGAGCCGAACCCGGAATCTCGAGATTCCGGGCTCGATGCTTCGCATCGCCCCGGAATGACGTCCCAAAACGTTCAAGTCCTCTCACGGCTTGCCGATCACCATGGCGATGGCCGCCGCCACGAACGGGAAAGGCACCGAGACGGCGCAGCGGAACCAGACGAAACGGGCCGGCATGAAGGGGATTTCCCACAGGATCACCCGCTGGAAGGCGAACAGCGCCCAGGCGACGACATAGGCGACCACCTGCGGCACGCCGCCGCCGGACTTCAGCGCCACTGTGCCGATGGAGAAGCCGATCACGGGGCCGCCGGGCGTGGCAGCGCCGGCGACCACAGCGGTGGCCACCCCGAGCCAACCGCTATCGGGGCCGAGCCAGCCGGTAATCACCTCCTGCGGGATGATCGCGGCGATGTAGCCGGAGCCGATCACGCCCAGCGCGATCCGCGGCACGATGTTGATGAAATCCATCGACCCCTCGCGCAGCGAGGCCTTGAACACGGGTTTGCCACGGCGGAAGGCGAGCAGGCCGACGCCGAGCACCGAGCCCCACAACAGGATATCGATGAGGAGTGCGGCGCTCACGTCTCGTCGTCCTCTGCATCACGCTTCGGATAGAGCCGGACATAGACGAAGCGACCGAGCGCGCCGGCGAGCACCGGCAGCGGCAGCGAGATCACGATCCGCCACAGCGTGAAATCCGTGCCCATGATGGGGATTTCCCAGGCGACCGCCCGGCCATAGCCGATTAGGGTCCAGCTCACGACCATGGCGATGGTGGCGCCGAAATCGGCACCGACCGCGAGCAGCGCGCTCGCCACCGGATAGGCGGTAAACGGCCCGCCCGGCAGGATCGCGCCGAAGGCGGTGCCCATCAAAAGGCCCATCAGGCCGGAGTTCGGCCCGAGCGAGCGCGACACCTTCTCGTGCGGCAGGATCTCCGAGATGAAGGCCCCGAGCAGGCAGCCGGCGAGCACGCGCGGCAGGATGCCGCCAAACAGCGAGAGATCGTGAGTGAGAATGTCGAGGACGCCTTCGGTGCCGTCACGCCGCCAGACCAGCGCCGCGCTCACCGCCACGAGCACCGCGATGATGATGGTCGACCAGCCGATCGGCTTGCGGATGCGCCCCGGCCGCGGCTCGGACTCTGCGTCCTCGGCAGGCGCCGGATTGTTCGGGAAAGGTTCTGACAACGGGCTCGGGTCGGATCGAGGGGATGCCCGTTCTGCTTAAGGGCGCCACTGACGCGATGCAAACACAGTGATGGCGGGGGCGATGCGCGCCCCGCGCAGGGCTATGCGAGGCGGAGGCAAATTCCGCGCAGCAAAAAGGCGGTCGCAAGACGCGACCGCCCTTTCGTTGTTTCTGTCATTCAGGGGGCACGAAGTGCGAACCCGGAATCTCGAGATTCCGGGTTCGATGCTGCGCATCGCCCCGGAATGACACGAGTTGCTATCTCACGCCTTGTCGAACAGCGACTCCACGTATTCCCAGTTCACGAGGTTCTCGACGAAAGCCTTCAGATAGTCGGGGCGGCGGTTGCGGTAGTCGATGTAGTAGGAGTGCTCCCAGACGTCGCAGCCGAGGATCGGCGTGGCGCCATGCACCAGCGGATTCTCGCCGTTCGCCGTCTTGGAGATCTCGAGCTTGCCGTTCTTGACCTGGAGCCAGCACCAGCCGGAGCCGAACTGGCCGACGCCGGCGGCCTGGAAGTCCGCCTTGAACTTGTCGAAGCCGCCGAGGTCCTCATTGATCTTCTTCTCGAGCTTGCCGGGCAGCTTGGTGCCGCCGCCATTGGGCTTCATCCAGCTCCAGAAGTGGATGTGGTTGTAGTGCTGGCCGGCATTGTTGAAGACCGCCGGGTTCTTCCCGAAGGAGCCCTTCACGATCTCCTCAAGGGACTTGCCTTCCCATTCGGTCCCCTTGAGCGCGTTGTTGCCGTTGGTGACATAGGCCTGATGATGCTTGTCGTGGTGATATTCCAGCGTTTCCTTCGACATGTACTGGCCGAGGGCGTCATAGGCGTAAGGGAGAGGGGGGAGCGTAAAGGTCATGGCTTGTTGTCCGCAACTGGGTGGGGAACGTGTTCTAACGGTCACCCCTTATAGAAGGTTCCTGCGCCGTTAAATACCTTAGAATTTGCGAAAACGCCTGATGCGACGGCATGGCCTCATTGCCCAAACTCACGCACAAGATCAGGCCCGCAACCAGGCTCGTGGACGGGGCGTAAAATATCATTGCCTTTGAAGCGTTTAAGAGAGAACGAATGCATCCTCGCGCGGAGTTAGCAAAGGCGGACCCATGAGCATCGAGATCGACATCTTGAACGGCGACGCCTCGTGGCCGATCGCCGATCCGCTGTTCAAGGCAGTCTGGCCGCGCGATGCCGTAGAGAAGCGGCCCTGGGGCCACATCAAATGGGCCAATACCGAGCTTCGCGTGTTGATCGAGGCGCCCGAGGGTGGGCTTGCCTGTCATGTAGGCATCTACTTCCGCACCATCACCTGGAACGGCCGCAAGGTCCATATTGGCGGCATCGGCGGCGTCGTGACTCGCGAGGACTGCCGTGGACGCGGCTACGCGACGCTCGCAATCGATGCCGCTATTCACACCATGCGCGCCAACGAGGCAGTCCGCTTCGCGCTCCTGTTCTGCGAGCCACATAATTTCGCGTTCTACCAGGCTCGTAACTGGCATCCTTTCACCGGCGATGTCTATTGCGAGCAGCCGGAGGGACGGATCCGCTTCGACTGCACGGCGCCGTTCGTCTTCGACATCGTCCGCGCGCCGCGCCTGGGCACCATCGACCTATGCGGCCTGCCGTGGTGAGCCCTGCGTGAACGGAGGGCTGGCGCGGACGATGCCTGCCTTGTAGTATGTTGACCATCATTTAATTTCGTCCGGTGACGCATGACGATCGACGCCCCCATAGACGCCGCACCGTCGCGTGCCCCGATGACGTCGCCCATAGCCAGCCTTTTGACCGCGCCGATCCTGCCGACACTGTTGCGGCTGGCGATCCCCAACATGATCGCGATGGTCGGCAGCACACTGGTTGCGATCGCCGAGACCTCCTATATCGGCCGGCTCGGCACGATTCCGCTCGCCGCGATCGCGCTGGTGTTTCCCTTCGCGATGCTGACGCAGATGATGAGCGCGGGCGCGATGGGTGGCGGCGTGTCGTCTGCGATCAGCCGGGCGCTCGGCGCGGGCGACCGGGATCGCGCCGCGATACTGGCGGTGCACGCCGCCATCATCGGCATTTGCGGCGGGCTGTTCTTCACCGTGATGATGCTGGTCTTCGGCCGCAGCTTCTTCACGCTGCTCGGCGGAGGCGGCAATGTCCTCGAAGAAGCCTGCAATTATTCGCAGGTGCTGTTTTCCGGCGCGATCGCGATCTGGCTGGTCAACACGCTCGCATCCGTGATCCGCGGCACCGGCGACATGCGCCTGCCCTCGATGACGCTGATCGGCACCAGCCTGGTGCAGGTCGTGGTCGGCGGCACGCTGGGGCTCGGCCTGTTCGGCGTGCCGCAACTCGGTATGCGCGGCGTTGCCTCCGGCCAGCTCATCGCCTTCATGCTCGCGGCCATTTTCTTCGTCTGGTATCTGCTCGCGGGTCTCAGCCGCCTGCCGCTGAATTTTGGCGCATTCCGGTTCGAGCGCGGCATGTTCCTCGACATCCTCAAGGTCGGCGCGGTGGCCTGCCTGTCGCCGCTGCAGACTGTGCTCACAATCCTGATCTTCACGAAAATTCTCGCAAGCTTCGGCACCGAGATGCTCGCTGGCTATGGCATCGGCTCACGACTGGAATTCTTGCTGATCCCGATCACCTTCGCCTTCGGCATTGCCTCGGTGCCGATGGTCGGCATGGCGATCGGCGCCGGACAGTTGCAGCGCGCGCGGCGCGTCGCGTGGACGGCGGCCGCAGCCGCGGGCCTCACAGTCGGGCTGATCGGCGTGACCGTCGCGCTCGATCCGGCGATCTGGGTCTCGCTCTTCACCCGCGATGCCGGCGTCACCGCCGCTGCGCACAGCTATTTCCACTGGGCGGGGCCGGCCTTCGTGTTCTTCGGCGTCGGCGTTTCGCTGTATTTCTCCTCGCAAGGTGCCGCGCGTGTCGGAGGCCCGGTGCTTGCGTCAACCGCGCGACTCCTGATCGTTGCCGTCGGCGGCGTCGCGCTCACGGCTGCCCAGGCGCCCGCCTGGACGCTGTTCGCCCTGATCGGCGGCGCCATGACGGTATTCGGACTGTCCACCGCAACGTCCGTTGCCCTTGCGCGCTGGGGCAAATGAACGCAGGAATGTGATGCAGCCGCGCGTTGCATGATGGCGATTTGCTGCTATGGAGACGCCTCCATTTTCGGGGCTTCTCATGATTTGCAGATTCGCTGTTTTCATCGTTCTCTCTGCTGCGCTGTTCGGTGCGCCCTCGGCACGCGCGCAGAGCGCGGATGCGAGCGGGACCTGGCTGACGCAGGCGGGCGACGCGCGCGTCAAGGTCAGCAAATGTGGCGGCGGCATCTGCGGCGTCATCGTCTGGCTGAAGGAGCCCTACGACACCGCAACCGGCCAGCCCGCGAGCGACAGCAAGAATCCAAATCCCGCGCTCGCCAGGCGCCCGCTGATCGGCTTGCCGCTATTCAACGGCATGCAGGCCACCGGTCCCAACAAATGGTCGGGGCAGATCTACAACGCTGATGACGGCAGCATGTATGCGAGCAATATCTCCGTCACCGGCACTGATACGCTCCGCGTCGAAGGCTGTGTCGGTGCCTTGTGCGGCGGCGAGACCTGGACGCGCGTGGGCCGCTGAGCTGATCTCTCATGTCCCGGAAGCACTGCGGCACGCAGTGACGCTGCGCAGAGCCGGGACCCACATGCTTATGGGCCCCGGCCCTGCAGCGCATCACCATAGCGCGTCGAAGACGCGCGTGAACGCGCTTTCGGTGCTGCGCTGCGTCCGGGGTACGAGAATGGCGTCACGCCGTCGCCTTCAACGCCGTTGCCGCCGACGCATAGCCGCCGCGCGCGCCGTCGATGAAGTGGACGTGGTCGCTCCGCAGCGCCGAGGGCGTGAAGCAGGTCATCATTGCCGCATCCTGCCGGTGCAGGCCGTAGCGCACGATGCCGCTCTTCGCCGCCGCTGCAAGCCGATCGCTCAGGTCGCGCTCGAGCTCCGGCGTGCAGTCGAGGATCATGCGCAGGCCGTCGTCATATTTGCGGAAGTCCGAGTTCTCGACGACCTGCCGCGTATAGGTTTTGGGCACGAAGCCGCCGACCTTGATGTCGAAGCGCACGATCAAATAGGCGAACAGTGTATAGGCCAGCACGCTGATGCGGCGCTTGAGCAGCGAGCCGCCGCGCCTCGCACGCGCCTCATAGTCGAGCCCCTGCGGCGGCCATTTCAGCGGCGGGCCCTGCGGCGGCACCGGCCGCCCCGCATCTGGACTGCGCTCGACGAGATGGAGGACGTCCTCGATCACCTTGCGGAAGGCAGACGGATCGGCACCGCGCGCCGGCACCACCAGCACGGACAGGATGAGCCCGCGCGAGGCCGGGATCTCCTCGAACCGACAGGACAGGCCGGACAGATCTGGCTGCGTCCCGTCGGGCGCCTCGGCAACGGCGAACTCGCCGCGCTTCATCGCGGCTTCGGCCCACCCCAAACCTCCGCCGGAGAACATCGCATAGGACAGGTTGGCCGACGGCCCGAAGCGCGCGACGCGCACGTCCAGGCCTACGCTGCGGATCGCGCTGACCGGCACCAGCGCGACGCGCATCTTCAGATCGAGATCCTGCCTGACCCAGGTCGCCGTTGCCGCCAGCGCGTCGCGGGCACGATCGAGGTCGCCGGGCGCAACCGCAAAGCTCGCGCCGTCTCCTCCGAACACGAAGGGGAATTCCCTGCCCTCCAGCGCGTTGGTGACGGCGGCGATCACCGCAGCACCGGCCATGTTGACCGCCTTGTAGCGCTGCGCCGCAATCGCCTTGGTGGAATCGACGATGTCGGCCACCCCGATGGTCCAGTCATCCGGCAGCGGTGAATAGAGGGAGGGATCCATCAGGCTGGTAAAGCCGCGGAAGACGGAGATGCTGCCGTAGAAGGGGACGCCTGCTGTCATCGCCTGAGGCCGGATGGCTGGTGAGCTTCGAAGAGGAGATACGTTGCAGAATTGATCCGGGTTCGCCGATGACGAGCCCTGGCGATCATTGGCTGAAACGGGGCCGGACAACAAGCCGGGACCGCGCTGCAATGCCGCAGGCTGTCATTGACCGGCATCAAACCGGCTGCCGCCGGGAGCGCTTACAATTAAAACGTCTGAAGGCTTGCTCACGGGACGATCAGGGTGGCTGATACCGGCAAGAAGGATTCCGCAGCTCCCGTGCGCAGGCGTACGGGGCTCGATGCCGTCAGCGCGGTGCGAATGTCGGAAGACCTGACCGCCGCAGTCGATGCCTGGGCCGAGGTCCACCAGATCGCGCGCTCGGATGCGATCTGCCAGCTGGTTATGCTCGGCCTGAAGGCTGCGGGCGCGGTCCCCATCGTCCACGGCACGATCACGCGCGATCACATCGAGATCGAGGAGCGCGCGGCGAGGCAGCTCGATCAATTGCTCGACCCCGCATTGCCGGCAGAGGAGCGCGAACGGCGCATTCGCCGCCTCACCGAAGGCCCGCCGGAATTTTCAAATGAACGGATCGATCTGCCGAAGCGCAAGGGCTGAGACGAGCGCACAAAAGCGCTAGTGCAGCTTCTCCTTCTCCGCCGCCGAGGGCGCGTGCACATCATGGCAGCCGACAAGCCGGACAAATTGCTGCGGATACATTTCGTAGCCGTGATCGCCGGAATTCTGATGCGACATCGGCTTGCAGTTACTGACGCTCTCTCTTGCTTGAGATGACTGCGCTGACACCCGCGGAAGGTTCGATGCGGTCATGCACTGCTCCCTGTCGATTAGGGCAGATCGATTGACGTAACACAACCGATTGCGGGGCATCTTAGAACCAAATGCGCGGAAATGAAATTGAGCCCGATCAACTCAATTGTGGCGCTGAAAGTTCCCTATTCTAGTTTGAGCATGATCTTTCGGAAAACCGCTGCACACTTTTCCGGATCATGCTCTAAGCGGTATTTCCAGCATCGATCGTGAACACCGTTCCCGTGACGTTGCGTCCGCCCTCGCCGAGCAGATACTCGACCATCCGCGCGACGTCGTCAGTCTCCGGCAAGCGGCGCAGCGCGCTGCGCCCGGCGATGCGCTTGCGGCCTTCGTCGGAGAGATTATGCGTCAGCTCGGTGTCGATGAAGCCGGGCGCGATCGCATTCACGGTGATGCCGAGCTTGCCGACCTCGCGCGCCAGCGATTTCGTGAAACCGGTCGCCGCCGCCTTTGTCGCGCCATAGACCGACAGGCCGTTATAGCCCGTGGAGGCGATGATCGAGGAGATGTTGATGATGCGGCCTGCGCCATCCGCCATCATGTGCCGCGCGATATATTTGGTGAGGATGATCGGCGACAGCACGTTGAGCTGCACCAGTGCCTCGATCTCGGAATTGTGCATGGTCGCGAGTAGCCCCTCGGTGCCGAGGCCGGCATTGTTGACGAGGCCATAGATCGTACCGAACTCGTCGCGCACCAGCTTTGCGAAAGCCGGGATCGCGTCGATCACCGCGAGGTCGCAGGCACGGAAATGCAGACGCTTCTCCGACGTGCGCACCGCGGCCGCGAGTTCCTCGGTCTCGCGCCGCGCCACCGCGATCACGTTGTAACCGGCGCCCACGAGCCGCGTCGCGATCGCAAGGCCAATGCCACGGCTGCCGCCGGTGATGAGGACGTTATGCATCGGTGCGCGCCAGCTTTCCGGCCGGAGTGACGTCGAGCGTCTCGACGATGCGGATCACCGCCGGCACCTTGTGTGAGGCAAGCTGCGCCCGGCACTGGTCCAGGATCTGCTCGCGGATTTCCTTCGCCCGCGCCGGATCGGTGCCGTCGGCAAGGATCACGTCGGCCACGACGATGCCGCCGGTGATCGGGCTCTTCCGCGATTTCGCGCGCGACATCCGCACGTCCGGATGACGGTTGATGACCGCCTCGATCTCCTCGGGATGAACCTTCAGCCCGCCGATATTGATGATGCCGCCGCGGCGGCCGACGAAATGATAGCGGTCACCGCGCAGCTCGATCATGTCACCGGTGTCGACGAAGCCGTCATCCTCGGCGAGCTTGCCGGCATTGCGGCCGATATAGGCGTGCGCGGTGCGCTTCGACCTGATGCGCAGCGAGCCGTCGACGATCTTCATCTCGACGCCGTTTGGGTTCACGCCGATATAATCGGCGGGGAAACCTTCGAGCCCGTCATTGACGGCAAAGCCGACGCCGGCCTCCGTCGAGGCATAGGCATGGCCGATCGAGGAGCCGGGGAATGCCGCCTTCAGGCCGTCGAGCACGGCCTGGTCGGCGATCTCGCCGGAGAGGCGGACATAGCGCGGCGCAAATTGCGCGACCGAACCGCTCATCAGGAGCTTGCGCCAACGCGAGGGCGTGCCGGAAATGTGCGAGACACCGCGCGCGTTCAGCCGCGCGACATGGTCCGCGAGGACCTCATGTGCGTCCGACAGCACCATCGAGCCGCCGGAAAGGATCCCGCGCAGGAAAATCTGGAGGCCGCCATAGCGGCGGATGTCGTAGAAAGTAGCCCAGACCGGCGCGGGACCGCGCGCAGGCGCCTCGGCCCGGATCGCGCCGGTCAGCGCTTCCAGCGTATGCGCTGCGATCTTCGGCACGCCAGAGGTGCCCGAGGTCAGCATCAGCCATTCGGTTGCGCACTCGGTCTTCGCAGGCGCGGCCGGCGTGAGCTGCAGTTGCGCGATCACGACGAGCGGGATCGCGCTGTCTTTCCAGAATTCCGGCTCGTCGGTCACGACAGCGTCGATCTCCGCGTCCGCAATCAGCGCATCGAGATACGCGGGATTGAGATCCGGCGGGCACAAGAGCATGCGACGGGCGATGCCGTCGATCTCGATCATGGCAAGGCCGGATTTGAGCTGGTCCGACAGTTTCAGCAGCACCGACCGGCCGGACAACTCGCCGAGACGACCGCCCAGGACCGTCTGCGACAGCACGTCGGTCAGCGACGCCAGATGATGCGCATCCGACAGCGTCCGTCCCTTCAGCTCCGCGCCGAGATAGTCGCGGAGTGCAAGGATCTCACGCGGGGACATTTTCGTAGGCCCGCACGAAATCGCCGACGGTCGCGGGGAAGGCAGCGTCCTCGGAAATCGTGAAGGGATCGACGCCGATCTCGTCCTCGAGGCGCGCGACCAGGATTGCGAAGGCGAGCGAGTCGAAACCCGTCTCATGCAGCGACAGGTCGTCCGTCAGCTCCGGCAGCGTGACGTGCTGCTCCCTGGCAATCTGCTTGATCGCTTCAGTGACCTTTAACCTTACCGACATGGCTGCGCTCGCTTCGTGTTTGTTGTCGTTTGGTCGTCTTCGGCGGAGTGCCCGCCTCCCGTTGCTCCGTGGTTTACCGGACAGAAGTAAATGGCTTCTTGGACAATTCAGATAAAATTGGACCTATCTCTGTTTTTGCAGATTCCAGCGTCGAAGTCCGCTGTCAATTTTGCAGTGACCGACATGAGGTGAGCACCTTCTCTCATTCCCTCCCCCCTTGCGGTGGAGCGGCAGGGAGGGAGGTGCCACACGGCACGCTCCCTCGGTGTAGGCGCGCGAGCGCTCTATTGCCGGCGATCCGCAGGCGTCTGGCATCCTCCCTGGGGCTACCGTTCTCCCTGACCCTCCCCCCGCAAGGGGCCGCAAGGGGGGAGGGAGCGCACTATTAGCGTGGAGGCATATTCATTCATACGTTAGAGCCTGATCGATCCGTCGACGATCTGCGCATGAACCTGCTGATCCAGCGCAATGTAGGCCCCCAACTTCGGTTCCATCACGTACAGCGGATCGGTGATCGCGCCGGGATCAAATCCTTCGCGCGCGAGCTGGTTCTTTTTCTGCTTGAAGGTCTCGGTCGCATCGAGCTCGTGCGAGATGCGGATGAAGACGGGACGGGCATAAGGAGGCAGACGCGCGGCGAGATGGCCCGCGAGTGTGGCGAGATCAAAGCCCTCGTTGACCACAATCGCGCTCATGCCGGCACGGCCGTCAGTGCCGGGTATGCTGACGCCGTAGGTCGTTGCGTCGACCACGCCGGTGCAATCACGCACGGCGTCGTTGACCTCTGACGTCGCGACGTTTTCGCCCTTCCAGCGGAACGTGTCGCCGATGCGGTCGACGAAATGAAAGAAGCCCTTGTCGTCGAGCTGCATCAGGTCGCCGGTGCGGAACCAGGCATCGCCGTGAGCGAAGACATTTCGCAAGATCTTCTTCTCTGTCTCGCCGGCGTCGGTATAGCCCTCGAAACGGCCTCCGCCTTCATCGGCGGAGCCGATGCGGCCGATGGCTTCGCCCGCCTCGCCGCGTGCGCAGGCGACACAGAGGCCGTCGGCATTGCGCAAGGGTACGCCGGCATCAGGATCGAGCTTGACGATCGCCGCCGGGAAACGATGCGCGAGCAGCGGCGGAATGCGGCCGATCGCACCCGGCCTGCCCTCGACGTTGAACAGCGAGAAATTACCTTCGGTCGCCGCGTAGAATTCGAGGATACGGGGGAGCGCGAAGCGCGCCTGGAAATCCTCCCAGATGTCGCCGCGCAGGCCGTTGCCGCAGACGAGCCGCAGGCGGTGCCGGTTCTCGTATTCCGACGGCGGCGACTTCAGGAGGTAGCGGCAGAGCTCGCCGATATACTGGAACAGCGTGCAGTCGTGGCGGACGATGTCGGGCCAGAAATTCGTCGCCGAGAATTTCTCCGCGATCACCACCGAGCCGCCGGCGGCAAGCATGCTGCAGGGCGCGACGATACCGCCGACGGAATGAAACAGCGGCAGGCAGTCATAGAGCCGGTCCTGCGGCGTCGCACCGGTCAACCCTGCGAACCAAAAACCCCAGTTGAGGATACGGCGATGGCTGATGCTGGCGGCCTTCGGCAGGCCCGTGGTGCCCGAGGTATAGATCAGCAGCGCGCGATCATTGATCGTGACGTCGCCGTGCTCGTCCTGCGAGAGCGGGCCGTCGCCGAGCGCGGCCAGCGCCACATCGATCGAGCGCTCGCTGCGCGCATCGCCATGGGTCCAGATCTTTGCCGCCGAATTCAGGTGCGGCCTGGCATCCGCAAGCGCCTCGGTGAGATCGTGCGCGACGATGAGGTGGGACGGCTTTGCGACATCGATGCAATGCGCGAGCGATTGCCCGATCAGCCTGGTGTTGATCAGGGCGACGACGGCGCCGATCCGGCTGATGCCGAGCCAGGCAGCGACATAGTCGACACCATTCGGCATGATCATACCGACGGTGTCGCCCTTCGCGAGGCCGACCGAGCGCGCCCAGCGCACATAGCGGTTGATGCGTTTTGCGAGCTGATCGTAACTGATCGTTTCGTCGTCCGTGACGAGCGCCGCGTGATCCGGCTGGCGCCTCGCCCAATCCTCGACGACATCGGCGAACAGCCGGCCCGGCAGCGTCTCGATGCGCGCGGTGAGCTCGATCGCCTTCAGCCAGATCTTTGAGGCCGAGGGCGCGCGCGAAGGTTTCGCCTGCTCGATGACGCCGGTGTTCATGTTGTTGATGTCTTTCGGCTGGTCGCTCGTCCGTCAAGGTAGCTATAAACCGCGAGCCCCTGACCAGGTGTTAAGAGACAAGGTAAAACGCGGTTAGTCCGCGATTAACTCTAGTCATCCTTTACCAAGCCGGCGGGAACGGCGTGCGGCGAGGAGCAATTCTTGCGATATCGATTTCAGGCGTGCGGGCGAGCTGTGGTTCGCACCGGTAGTTTCCTCGCATTGAGGCAATAATAATGATCACCAAACGCAACTTTCTCAGCGCGGCCGCCTGTGCCGCTGCAAGCCTCGCCGCCCCTCGCGCATTTGCCCTCGGCAATCCCTCCTATCCCTCGCGCAGCGTGAAATGGGTGGTTCCTTACGCGCCCGGCGGCGCGACCGACGTGCTGTCGCGGCTGATCTGCCAGCGCCTGTCCGAGCGGCTCGGCCAGACCTTCGTGGTCGAGAACAAGCCCGGCGCCGGCAGCAATATCGGCACGCAGGCCGTGATTGCCTCGGCACCCGATGGCTACACGCTGCTGCTGACGTCGACCGCGAACGCGATCAACGCGTCCTTCGATCCGGCACTGCCCTATGATTTCGCCAAGTCCATCGCACCGGTTGCGGGCGTGGCACGTATTCCGCTGGTGCTGGTCGTCAATAACGATCTGCCGGTGCGAACCGTTTCGGACTTCACCCTCTACGCTCGGGCAAATCCGGGCATGCTCTCGATCGCTTCCTCCGGCATCGGCACCTCGCTGCATCTGTCCGGCGAATTGTTCAAGGCGCTTGCCCGCGTGCAGTTCACCCACGTGCCTTATCGCGGCTCCGCGCCCGGATTGACCGACGTGATGAGCGGCCAGGTGCACGGCATGTTCGACAACGTCACCTCGTCCTTCGAGCTGGTGCGGGCCGGCAAGCTGCGCGCACTCGGCGTCACGACGCGCGAACGCTCCGACATCCTGCCCGACGTGCCGCCGATCGCGGATACGCTGCCAGATTACGAGACGTCGTCCTTCTACGGCGTCGGCGCGCCGCAGGATACGCCGCGCGAGATCATCGATCTCTTGAACCGCGAGATCGACGCGGCGCTGTCCGACAGCGAGATCAGGAGCCGCATCGCCGAGCTCGGCGCGATGGTGCTGCACGGCAATGCAGACGAGTTCGGCAGCATGCTGACGGAGGAGACCGCGCGCTGGCGCAAGGTGGTGCAGTTGTCGGGGGCGAAGAAGGAGTAACGGCGGCAGCCGCGCGCAACAGCGGCTTGCGTCCGCAGCATCCACACCCGCAATCCCTAGCGGCTTGCCCTTGCCTCTCCTGCGCGCGCATTGTCTCGCGCCATGGGCAACAAATCTCGCGAGCGAATCTACGGCGCATCCGTTCGCGCGGCGGCGGAGCGGGCGGCGGCGGCACGGAAAGAGGCCGACCGCCTCGCCTGCGAGGCCTGGAACAAGCGGATGCTGTCGTTTCAGGGGCCGGCGCAGCCATCCCCGACGCTGGGTGACGCGCTGAACGCCGGATATTGCTATCTCGAGGTGAAGTGCCTCGGCTGCGAGACGCACCAGACCGTGGCGCTCGACATCATCAGGCGCCGGAAGTCGACGCCGATCCACGAGCTCGAACGTTACATGCGCTGCCGGCAATGCTCGGAACTGTCAGGGTTTCCCTACAAGCGTAGCCATCTCGTGGCGCTGCGCACCACGAAGATCTCCGTGCGCGATCCGCGCTCGGAATGGTGGCCGGGCGAGCGGTGAACGCTGCGCCGCACACATTGCGGCGCTCGGGCGCGCCGATGATGGCGCTAGTAAGCCTGCTTATAGCGCCGGCGCGGCTGCGGCTGGTCGTAGGCGTAGTAGGGATTGAGGTCGCAGGACGCGGAAAGGCCCGAGGCCGTGGCGCGGCACTGCTCCAGCGACGTGAACGAGCAGTCGAACCAGTCGCTGCCGCCGCCGCGGAAGCCTCCCGTGTAGACGTGCATGCACACCGGATAGCGCGGGTCGTAGCGCTGGGCACTGGCAGGCGTCGCTGCCTGCAGAGTGGCGATCGCGATGACGGTCAGGAGTGCTTTGCGCATCGGAAATTCCTCGAATCGGCGACGACGACGGGCGTCGCGCCGGTTCGATATGGCACAACGCGGCGGCGGAGGCGACCGTCCCGGAACATACCTCTCCCGCTTGTGACGCACGTTCGAAAGAGCAGACAAGCTGACCTCTCTTGACCTGCAGAAAGCGCATATCTGCAGGTCGCCCCTGTTCGACAAAGGTCGCATGATCCCTCGCAGGATTCCATTCGCAAGCCGGCGCGAAGGGACTAATCTTGTTCTCACAACGCCGGCCCCCGAACCGCCGATGGCTCGGGGCGATCAACATATGGGCTGAAGGAAACGCACATTCGCGCTCGGGCTCTCGGGCGCGACTCCGCTTTTCGCGAGGAGAAGATGCGCTGGCCAGTCGATGGTTTCAGGGCATGCAAGAGAGCTTCTCGTCTCTGTTCATTCGTTACCCGATCGGCACCTCGCTGCTGATGGCGGGTATCCTGTTCGTCGGCCTGGTGGCTTATCCACTGCTGCCGGTTGCACCGCTGCCGCAGGTCGACTTTCCGACCATCCAGCTTTCCGCATCGCTCCCCGGCGGCAGCCCCGAGACGATGGCCTCCTCGGTGGCGCAGCCGCTCGAGCGCCAGCTCGCGCAGATCCCCGGCATCGCACAAATGACATCGACGAGCTCACTAGGCTCGGCCTCGATCACCATCCAGTTCGATCTCAACCGCCAGATCGACGCCGCCGCCAACGATGTCCAGGCCGCGATCAACGCGGCGAGCGGCCAATTGCCGAAGAACCTGCCTTCGCCCCCGACCTATCGCAAAGTCAACCCGGCGGATTCGCCGATCATGATCCTGTCGGCGACGTCGGACACGCTGCCGCTGACCACCGTCAGCGACCGCACCGACGCCCAGCTTGCCCAGCAGATCAGCCAGATCTCCGGGGTGGCGCAGGTCTTCGTCGGAGGACAGCAGAAGCCGTCGGTGCGGATCCAGGTCGACCCGGCAAAACTCGTCGCCAAGGGCCTGTCGCTGGAGGACGTGCGCGGCCAGATCGCGATCACCACCACCGACAGTCCGAAGGGAAACATTGACGGCACGCGGCGCGCCTACACCATCTACGCCAACGACCAGCTGCTCGAAGCCGCGGCCTGGCAGGATGTGATCATTGCCTATCGCAATGGCGCTCCCTTGCGGGTCCGCGACATCGGCGAGGCGGTGGCCGGTCCTGAGGACATGAAGACGGCGGCGTGGGCCGACGGCAAGCGCGGCGTGTTTCTCGTCATCTTCAAGCAGCCCGGCGCCAATGTCATCGACACCGTCGACCGCATCAAGGCGCAATTGCCGCGGCTGGTGGCGGCGATCCCGCCGGCGATCGCCATCAAGATCATCAGCGATCGTACCACCACCATCCGCGCAGCGGTCGAGGATGTGCAGATCACGCTCCTGATCACCATTGCGCTGGTGGTGATGGTGATCTTTCTCTTCCTGCGCAGCTTCTGGGCCACGATCATCCCGGCCGTGACCGTGCCGCTGGCACTGCTGGGCGCCTGCTCGCTGATGTGGGTGTTCGGCTATTCGTTGGACAATCTCTCCCTGATGGCGCTGACGATCGCGGTCGGATTCGTGGTGGACGATGCGATCGTGATGCTCGAGAACATCACCCGCTACGTCGAGCACGGCGAGCGACCGCTGGCTGCCGCCTACAAGGGAGCGGCGGAGATCGGGTTCACCATCGTCTCGATCAGCATCTCGCTGATCGCCGTGCTGATCCCCCTGCTGCTCATGGGCGGCATCATCGGCCGGCTGTTCCGCGAGTTCGCCGTGACGCTGGCAATGGCGATCTTCGTCTCGCTGGTGGTGTCGCTGACGCTCACCCCAATGATGGCTTCGCGCTTCCTGCGCGCCGATCACGAGGCGCGGCATGGCCGGGTCTATCAGTGGAGCGAGCGGATGTTCGAGCGCCTGCTCGGCGCCTATGAGCGCGGGCTCGACGTCGCGCTCAAGCACAGCTTCATCACGCTCTGCATCTTCTTCGCCACGGTCGCACTGTCGGTCTACCTCTTCATCCTGATCCCGAAGGGATTCTTCCCGCAGCAGGACAACGGCTTCCTGACCGCAGTCTCCGAGATGCCGCAGGACATCTCGTTCACGGAGATGAAGCGGCGGCAGGAGGAGCTCAACGCGATCGTGCAGGCCGATCCCGCCGTCGATTCGATCGCGATGTTCATCGGCGGCGGCGGCACCGCGCTGAATTCCGGGCGCATGTACATCACGTTGAAGCCGCGGGACGAGCGCGATGTCAACGCGCAGCAGATCATCGCGCGACTGCGGCCGAAGCTTGCGGAGGTCGAGGGCGCCCGCCTCTATATGCAGGCCTCGCAGGACGTGCGGCTCGGCGGCCGTGCGACGCGCACCCAGTTCGAGTTCACGCTCCAGGACGCCAATCTCGCCGAGCTGAACGCATGGGCCCCAAGGATCCTGGACGCGATGAAAACGCTGCCGCAGCTTCGCGACGTCGCGACCGACCAGCAAACCGAAGGCACGACGCTTCAGCTCACCATCAATCGCGATACCGCCGCGCGCTACGGGATCCAGCCGCAACTGATCGACGACACGCTCTATGACGCATTCGGCCAGCGCCAGGTCACGCAATATTTCACCCAGACCAACAGCTATCACGTGATCCTCGAGATCACGCCGGAGCTGCAGGGCAAGCTGGATACGCTCGACAAGCTCTACATCCGGTCGCCGCTGACGGGCGAACAGGTGCCGCTTTCAGTCTTTTGCAGCTGGACCAATGTGCCGGTGCGGCCGCTCGCGATCGCCCATCAGGGCCAGTTTCCGGCGGTGACGATCAGCTTCAACCTCGCCGAGGACGTCGCGCTCGGGCAGGCGACCGACGCGGTTTCGCAAACCGTGAGCGAGATGCGCGCGCCGCCGACGCTGGCAACGAGCTTCCAGGGCACCGCGCAGGCGTTCCAGCAATCGCTCGGTACCGTGCCGCTGCTGATCCTGGCCGCGCTCGTCGTGGTCTACCTGATCCTGGGCGTGCTCTACGAGAGCTACATCCATCCCTTGACCATTCTCTCCACGCTGCCCTCGGCCGGCGTCGGCGCAATCGCCATCCTGATGATCTTCGGCTTCGACTTCAGCCTGATCGCCTTGATCGGAATCATCCTCCTGATCGGCATCGTCAAGAAGAACGGCATCATGATGGTGGATTTCGCGATCGCCGCGGAGCGCGAGCAGCATCTGACGCCGGAGCAGTCGATCCGCCAGGCGGCGGTGCTGCGCTTCCGCCCGATCATGATGACGACGATGGCGGCGCTGCTCGGCGGCGTGCCCTTGATGCTCGGAACCGGCACCGGCGCGGAGATCCGCCAGCCGCTCGGCTATGCCATGGTCGGCGGCCTCCTGGTCAGCCAGGCACTCACGCTGTTCACGACGCCGGTCGTCTATCTCTATCTCGACCGCTTCTCCAATTTGCTCTCACGCTGGATGGCGAAGAAGCCGAAGCCACAGGCAGACGCCGAGAGGGACGAGCAGAAGGACGCGGCGGAGTGAGCGAGGACGACGCCACAGTCTTCGTCATTGCGAGCGCAGCAAAGGAATCCAGGATCGCCTCCGCGGAGGCAGCCTGGATTGCTTCGTCGCTTCGCTCCTCGCAATGACGTGTCTTGTGGGAGCAGCTTGCTTCGCCTACCCACCCAGCCCCTTTAGCACCAGGCGGTTCAGCCTTGCGGCGAAGGCTGACGGGTCTTCCGGCAATTCGCCGTCGAGGATCTGGGCCTGCTCCAGCAACAGCAGGCAGAGATCATCGATCACCGTCGAACCGGCCGGCGCCCTGGTGATTGCTGTCACCAGCGGATGGCGCAGATTGACCTCGAGGATTGGCCTCGAGCGCTCGCCGCGGTTCTGCTGCGCCAGGATGCGCTCGAGCTCGCGGCTCGGACCTTGGCTGTCAGCGACGAGGCAGGATGCGGAGCTGGTGAGACGCGTCGAGGCCTTCACGTCGCTCACGCGCTCGTTGAGGGAGCCCTTGATCAGCGCGATGGTGGCGGCTTCATCAGCGGCCGGCTCCTCCTTCGTCTCCTCGTCGACGCGCGGGATCAGGTCGAGATTGAGATCGCCCTGGCCCAGCGACTTCAGCGGCTTACCGTCGAACGACATCGGCATCGAGGTCCAGAAGGCATCGACTGGATCGGTGAGCAGCAGCACCTCGAGGCCGCGCGCAGCCGCCGCCTCCAGGCGCGGACTGGACTTCAGCCGCTCGATGCTGTCGCCGACGAGATAATAGATCTCGGTCTGGTTCGGCTTGAAGTCGGCGACGACGTCCTTCAGCGAGCGCTTCTCGCCCGAGGTCGTCGTGAAGCGCGACAGCGCCAAAAGCTTCTCGCGGCGCTCGAAGTCCTCGTAGATGCCTTCCTTCAGCACCGCGCCGAAGGCCTCCCAGATCTTCGCAAAGTTCTCCGCGTCCTTCTCGGCGAGGCTTTCGAGCTCCGAGACGGCGCGGGTGGCGACCGCCTTGCGGATCTGCGCGAGCTGCGGGTTGTTTTGCAGCATCTCGCGCGAAATGTTGAGCGGCAGGTCCTCGCTGTCGACGACGCCGCGGATGAAGCGCAAGTACCCCGGCAACAGATCGGCGTCATCGGTGATGAAGACGCGCCGGACATAAAGCTTGACCCTGCCCTTGCGCGACGGCTCGAACAGGTCGAACGGTTTCGTCGACGGTGCGAACAGGAGCACGGCGTAGGAATAGCGGCCCTCGGCGCGGTAGTGCAGCGTCATCGCGGGATCATCGAAGGCGGTGGCGATCTGCTGATAGGCCTTCTTGTAGTCGTCAGCCGAAAGCTCCGATTTCGACCGCTGCCACAGCGCGCTCGCCGAATTGATCTGGCGCGGCTCGCCTTCTGCCGGCACGAGCTCGACGGGAAAGAGGATGTTGTCGGAATAGGCGGAGACGATGCGCTGGATCTCGTAGTCTTCCAGATATTTCTTCGCATCTTCCTTCAGGTGCAGCACAATCTCGGTGCCACGCGTCACGCGCGCGGCATCTTCCTCGCCCGCGTGCGCGATCTCGAAACCGGAGCCGCCCGACGAGCTCCAGGTCCAGACGTCGCTCTCGCCGGCCCTGCGGCTGACGACGAGGATCCTGTCCGCAACCATGAAGGCGGAATAGAAGCCGACACCGAACTGGCCGATCAGGCCAAGCCCATCCTTGGCCTCCTTGAGCTTCGCCACGAAAGCCTTGGTGCCCGAACGGGCGATTGTGCCGAGATGGTCGATCAGTTCCTGCCGCTCCATGCCGATGCCGTTGTCGGCGATGGTCAGCGTGCCGTCCTGCTTGTTGGGGATGATGCGGATCTTGGGGGCATCGCCCTCGCCGAGCAGCGCCGGGGTCTCGATCGCCTCATAGCGGAGCTTGTCGCAGGCATCCGACGCGTTGGAAATGAGCTCGCGCAGGAAGATGTCGGTCTCTGAGTAGACGGAGTGCACCATCAGGTGCAGGAGCTCGGACACCTCGGCCTGGAAGGGCTGCGAATGCACAGCCGTATCTGACGTCGTCATGCGTTTACCCGATCGAAACTGGATGAGGAAAACCGGGATATAGCGCACGGGCGCGGCAGATCAAGAGGTTGTGATGGGGCATTTCCTCCTTCTCCCCTTGTGAGGAAAGGCGCCCTGCCGAAGTCAAGGCGGATGACCTCACTTCGCGAGGCACCCTCCCCCACAAAGGAAGAGGGTAAAGACCATCTCCGTTCACGGAAACGCTACTCGGATCGTGCAATGCTAGCCGTTACAAGCGTCGCCCCTGATTCCAACTGATAATTTTTAATGAAACCGTCCGTCAAGGCGGCCCTCGCCGCACATACCCACGATGCCAGGCTTTATCTCACGCTCGGGATTGCCAACTGGTCGATCTTCCTCGACCACGTTCCGAACAATGTTGCGAATCTGCTGACCTTGCGCAATTTCGGCTTCAGCGGCGCCGCCGACCTGTTCGTGTTCGTGGTAGGCTATGGCGTTACGATCATCCACGGCAAGATCGCGCTGGAGCGCGGCTTCGTCGTCGCGGCAACCCGCATCTTCGGTCGCGTCTGGCGGCTCTATGCGGCCTACGTCGTGCTGTTCGTGATCTATATCGACGCCATCGCCTACGTCGCCTCGCAATCGACCGCGCCGGAGATCATCCACGAGTACAATATCTCGGGCATTCTCGAGCATCCCCTGCGCATCCTGGTGCGCGGGCTAGTGCTCCAGGAAGAGCCGCTCAACCTCGACCTGCTGCAATTGATGATCCCCCTCATGGCGTTCTTTCCGCTGGCGCTGTGGGGCCTGCTCCGCCGCCCGCAGCTGACGCTGCTCGCATCGATCGCGGTGTACTTCGCGGCGAGGTATTTCGGCTGGACGTTCCGGATCTCTCCGGACAGCGAATGGACCTTCAATCCGTTCTGCTGGCAGATGCTGATGGTGCTGGGCGGCTGGTTCGCGGTGACCGGCGCGCCTGCCCGCGCGCTGCACGGCATGTCCTGGCTGCGCGCGCTGGCAGGCGCTTATCTGGTGTTCGCGATGGCGGTCACGCTGGCGCGGCATTCGCCGGCGCTCTCCGCCTATCTGCCGGATGCCGTGCTCGACATCTTCGCGCCCGACAAGGAAAACCTCGCGCCGCATCGCGTGCTGCATTTCCTAGCGCTGGCCTTCCTCGCGACGTATCTGGTGCCGGCAGATCATCCGGCGTTGCAATGGAAGTCGCTGCAACCGGTGATCCGGAGCGGCGAGGAATGGCTCGCGGTATTCTGCGTCAGCGTGTTCCTATCCTTTGCCGCGCACCTCATCCTGATTACGGGACCCAATCTCGTCGCAATGCAGGTCCTGGTCAGCCTGTTGGGCCTCGCGGCAATCGCGGCTGTGGCCTACTACATCTCCTGGTCCAGGCGGCAGGACCTGCCCGCAGCCCTGCGGCAGCGGGCCTAGGCGACGTTCGTCAGGCGATGGCGGCGAGATAGCGCGCCACCGACGCATCGAAGGCTGCCTTGGCGCCGTCGGCGATACTGCGGCCCCACCAGGCGCCGTAGATGCGATCGAAGGCGAGCGGCGCCACGGAGGCCGCAATCCGCCGCACCGCAGCCGCGTTTAGCGGCGCGTAGTTCGGATAGGAATACATGAAGCTGACGAAGCGGCGGTCCATCGTCACCTGCGCGATGTCGCCGGTGAGCAGCGCACCCTTGCCGTCGGCACCACGCGTCCAGTGCAGCATGGTGGCGCCGGCGAAATGGCCGCCGCTGCGCAACAGGGTGATGCCATCCGAGAGCCGGTGACTATCGCCGCTCCAGTGTTCGATGGCGCGATGCGGCCGCGTCACCCATTGGCGGTCGTCGGCATGGAGATAAACGGGCGCGCTGAAGGCTTCGCTCCAATCGGCGAGCGCGCCATAGTAGTGCGGATGCGAGATCGCGATCGCCTTCAGCCCGCCGAGCGATCTGACATGCGCGATCGCTTCAGCGGTTGCGAGCGGAACGCAGTCCCACATCACGAAGGCGCTGCCGTCCGGAACGAGCAGCGCCCGCTGACCGATGGCAAAGCTCGGCTCGAGCGACAGGCCGGTCAGGCCGAGATCGTCCCGCCATACCACGCGGCAACGCCGCGCCAGCGCCTCGCAGGATAGGAAGGTTTGCCCTTTCCAGTTCACGAACTGGCGCTCGTCCTCGCAGATCGGACATGAGGTTGGCGGCTTTTCGCTCGAGGGAAATTGCGCGCCGCAGGTTTCGCAGGTCCAGAGTGGCATGGCGTACTCCAGGAAAGACATCCGTCAGCAACGACCAAAGATGTGACGTGCAGATCGCTCCTCCGCAAGAGCGGCTGGAACCAACGGGATCACCATCCGTTACGTTTTGGTCCACACAAGATCAAGGCAACCCCGCCAACACGAATTCGGCTGAGACCACGCTTGACGTATCGATGACATCGCGGTCCCCCTCCTCACCCCGTCTCTGGCCCCTCTTCGCGCTCAACTTCTTCATGGCCGACATGCAGTCGGGCATCGGACCGTTCATCGGCGTGTTCCTCCAGGATCGCGGCTGGGCGAGCGGGCTGATCGGCACCGCCATGACCATCGGCAACGTCGCGGGCATGCTGATCACGACGCCGGTCGGCGGCTTCATCGACGCCAGCCGCAACAAGCGCCTTTGGGTGGTGATCCCCGGCGTCTGCGTCGTCCTCGCCTCCGCGATCATCCTGATCTCGCAGAATTTCTGGGCGGTGACGTTCTCGCAAGTCGCGCAGTCGCTGGCGAGCGCCGCCATCGTGCCGGCGGTGACCGGCATCACGCTCGGCATCGCCAAGCAGAAGGGCTTCAATGCGCTGAACGGCCGCAACCAGGCGTTCAACCATGCCGGCAACATGGTCGGCGCGGCGCTGTCGGGCTGGCTCGGCTACAGCTACGGCTATGTCTCCGTGTTCGTGCTGGCGGCGGCATTCGGCGCCATCGCGATCGCCTGCGTGCTGATGATCCCGGCGAAATCGATCGACGACCGTGTCGCGCGCGGCAGCAAGGAGGACGACTCCAAGGCTCCGCCGGATGCGATGACGATGCTACTCAGGCACAAACCGCTGCTCGTGCTGGCGCTGGCGCTCGCCATCTTCCATCTCGGCAATGCCGCGATCGTGCCGCTCTATGGCCTTGCCGCCTCGCCGAAGACCAGGCCAACGGGCCGAGCTTTGTCGCAACCACCGTGGTGATCGCGCAAGGCGTGATGGTCGCGACGTCGCTGATCGCCATGAAGGTCGCGAGCAAGCGCAACTACTGGCCGGTGGTCCTGGTCTCCTTCATGTTCCTGCCCATCCGCGGCGTGCTCGCCTTCTTCCTCACGGGATGGTGGGGCGTGGTGCCGGTGCAGTTGCTCGACGGCATCGGCACGGGATTGCAGACCGTCGCCGTGCCCGGCGTGGTCGCGCGCTCGCTCAACGGCACCGGCCGCATCAATCTCGGTCAGGGCGCCGTCATCACCGTGCAGGGCGTCGGCGCGAGCCTCAGCCCTGCGCTCGGCGGCTGGATCGCAGAATGGATCGGCTACGGCCCGACCTTCCTCCTGCTCGGCGGCTTCGGGCTGGCGTCGACGGCGCTGTGGCTGGCGTTCGGCGCGGCCATGAAGAAGTATTGAGCTTTTTCTCTTCCCTCTCCCCGTTCTTACGGGGCCGCGACGAACTACGTCCCGAAATTCTTCTGGATAGCCTTGTCGAGCGTGTTGCCGCCGACGAAGCGCTGGCGCAGCTCGCGCTTGAGCAGCTTGCCGCTCGGATTCTTCGGCAGGCTGTCGACGAACACGACGCGCTTGGGCACCTTGAAATGCGCCATCGAGCCCGCGCAATGCTTGATGACCGTCTCTTCGTCCAGCGTCTCGCCGGTCTTGACCACGATGATCGCGGTGACCGCCTCGATCCAGCGCGGATCGGGCAGCCCGACCACCGCGACCTCCGACACCGCGGGAATGCGGTAGACCATCTCCTCGACCTCGCGGCTCGCGACGTTCTCGCCGCCGGTCTTGATCATGTCCTTTACGCGGTCGACGACGGTGATGTAGCCCTCGGCATCGACGGTCGCGAGGTCGCCGGAATGAAACCAGCCGCCGGAAAATGCCGCTGCGGTCTTCACGGGGTCGTTGTAATAGCCGGACAGAAGATGCGGCGAGCGGTGCACGATCTCGCCGACCTCACCAACCCCGACATTTTCCATCGCCGTGTTGACCACGCGCGTCTCGACATTGATCGTCGGCTTGCCGGCCGAGCCGGCCTTGCGCAGCTGATCTTCGGGCTGCAGCACGGTGGCGAGCGGTGCGATCTCGGTCTGGCCGTAGAAATTCCAGAATTTGACGTTCGGCAGGCGGCGCTGCAATTCGAGCAGCACCTCCACCGGCATGATCGAGGCGCCGTAATAGCCCTTTTGCAAGCTGGACAGATCGGTCTTGTCGAAATGGGGCGAGCGCAGCATCGCGATCCAGATCGTCGGCGGTGCGAAAAAGGCGGTAATCCCGTGAGCCGCGATCAGCGCCAGGATGTTGTCGGCGGTCGGCTTGCCCGTGATCACGCCGGAGGCGCCGAGATAGATCTGCGGGCCCAGGAAGACATCGAGCTGGGCGCAATGATAGAGCGGCAGCGCGTGCAGCACGTTGTCATGAGCGCTCATGCCACCATCGATGATGCAGCTCACATACTGCCACATCACGGCTTCATGGGTCAGCATCGCGCCCTTGGGCAGCGATTCCGTGCCGCTGGTGTAGATGATCTGGGCAAGATCGCGGGCATCGACGGAGGCCTCATAGAAGGAACCGTCGGAATGCAGGAGATCGTCGAACGTGGTGAGCCCCGCGGGCGGTGACGCCGGATCCTCGCCCGGCAGCCAGATCAGCTTCTCCACCGCGCAATCCCTGGCACTTGCGGCGCGCGCGGGCTCGACGAAATCCGGGCCGGTCGCAAGCACCTTTGCGCCCGAATTCCTCAGAATGAAATTGATCTCGTCCGGATTGAGCATGAAGTTGATCGGCACCAGCACCGCGCCGATCCGCGCTACCGCAAAGCGCAGCGCGGCAAAGGCGTGGGAATTGCGCGACAACACCGCCAGACGATCGCCCTTCCTGACGCCGAGGCCATCGAGCCCGCGCGCCAGGCGGTTGCAGATCGCGTCCAGCTCGGCAAAGGTCCACTTCACGCCGCCGCAGGAAATCGCGGGCTTGTGCGGTTCACGGCCAGCGGAGCGACGCAGAAGATCGGCGATGGAATGCTCGCGCGCTTTGGAGATTGTCGCTGCGATGTCGTCGGTCACGTTTGCCTCCCGTCGTTCTGTTGTTCGTTCGGTCTTGAGGGGAAGCTATAATTTCAACGGCGTTTCCGGTCAATTTCGCGCAGACGGGCACGCATCGAGCATTGCGGGCCGTCCTGACGCCTTAACGCAAGTCGTTTTCGCGCGATTGAGCCTCCACGGCAGGCTCAGAGCTTGTGCCCCTTCTGGCGCAGAGCCTCGGTCAGGCGCTGCTTCAATTCGTCGGCGGCCTTGCGGGTGACGTCCTGGGCGATCAGCGCGCTCGCCTGCGTAAGTGCATCCGATTTCTCCAAGAGCTTCCGCCCCGCCGGCTGGGCGTAGAAGGCCTCGATCTGGCGCAGCTCGTCCACCGTGAAGGTGGTGGCATAGACGGCGGCGATCTGATCGATCATCTGGTCGACGAACGGCGCGTAGATGTTCGAGCTCGTCGCCGTCACGGCGTCGAAGTCGCGCTCGATCTCCGGCCTGTCCTGCGACAGAACGGGCCGCAGCTTGAGCAGGAGCTGCGGCAGGAGCGCGCGGTATTGCTCCGCCAGCTTCATGGTGGTCACGAGCTTGCGCGCCGCGGTCATCGCCTCGGGCGACGGCGCCTGCGCAGCTGCGGTGCAGGTGAGGAACAGCAAGGTGCCCGCGATCGTCAACCAGCCTCTCAACATGAACCTCTCCATGAGATGTCGCCATGAGAATTCGGCAAGGCACGCCGTGATGGCCTCTCAACTGCCGGCGCTGGCCGCGACCACGGTGGCTTTCTTGTCGAGATCGGGCACCGACTCGGGCTCCTCGTCCTCGACCTCGATCACGTCCACGAACAGGTCCGGAATTTGTTTCGCCCGGTCGAACAGCCAGCCAACGCCGATCATGATAGCGATGCCGGCGAAGGAGACGGCGAGCTGCTCCCACACGCCCTTGGTATATTGGGTCAGGATCCAGTGCGCGGAGAACGACAGGAACACGCCGAGGCAGAAGATCGGCAGCGAGTGCTGCCCGCACAGGATGACCGGGCGCAGCCATTTCGTGTGAAGCGCCTTCCAGTGGCGCGGCACGAGCTGCGTGACCCAGATCGCCAGCGCCAGGAAGTGCGTGAAGCGCAGCATGTCGAGGTCGGTCTTGTCGATCGGGTAGATCGCCTTGATCATCCACTTCGGGATCATCGCCTCGAGCGTGTGAACGTGCCAGGTCATCACGATCAGGAACGCAAACGCGATCCAGGCGGCCGCGAGACCCATCACGGACTTCGACCACACCCATTTCGCGATCTTGTCCACCTCGCCGGAACCGCACCAGGCCGCGAACACGAACATCAGCTGCCAGCAGAAGGGATTGAAGTACCAGGTCGTACCGGGCGGATAGGACGCGACGTTCCAGTCGAACCAGCGCGACAGCACGTAGAGCACTGCGGACGCCAGCAACGTGAGGTTCGGACGCCGCACGAGGCACCACACGATGAAGGGGGAAGCGAACACCAGCGTGATGTAGAGCGGCAGCACGTCGAGATTGACCGGCTTGTACTTCAACAGGATCGCCTGGCCGATCAGCTCGTCCGGATGCGCCAGGAAATTGAACACATTGAACTCGTGCTCATACATCGGGTTGTCGAACCGCCGCGCGGTGCGCGCGATCTGGGCGGTGAACAGCAGGAACAGCATGATGTGGGCGACGTACAGTTCGGCCGTGCGTTTCCAGAGACGCTTGAGTGCCGCAAGGAAGAAGCCGCCCCGCACGATCGGCGCGTAGATCCAGCCGACGAGATAGCCGGAGATGAAGACGAAGAACTCGGCGGCGTCGCTGAAGCCGTAATTGCGCAAGGTCAGCCACGACACGACGTCATGCGGGATGTGATCGAGGAAGATCATCCACAAGCCGATGCCGCGGAACAGATCGAGCCGCAGGTCGCGCTCGATGGGAGACAAGAGAGCTGCCGAATCCCGGTTGATCATGGCTCCGCCCCGTTTTCCAAGGACAGTCTTAAGCACAGTCTCGCGGCAGATAGGCCGCCCAAATCAATCAATGCTGAAATTGACGCGGCTACGCCACCTAACCCGGTGGCTAGCAGCTAAGGGTAGCGGACATCGGCACCGCGGAAAAGGAGGTTTGTCAGGGAGAGGGGCGATCGGATCGGCCGGCCGGGCTTTCCCGCGGCGCCGTGATCTGATCTTCTTCCGGCTCAATTCTTTGGGGGATACACGCAATGAACATCGCTATCATCTGTACCGCCTTGCTCGGGCTGCTGCTGTTTGGCCTCGGGTTTTATGTCTCGATCCTGCGCGGCAGGTTCAGGCGCAGCATCGGCCATGATCTCGGCCCCACCGACCCCATTCACCGCGCGGTGCGGGCGCATGCCAACACGGCCGAATACGCGCCGTTCTTCGCGGCGATGTTTCTCTGGTTCGCAACGCGCCCGGCCCCAAGCTGGATCATCGTGACGATCGTGGTGGCGACGATCGCGCGCTTTTCCCTTGCCGCCGGGCTGCTGTGGGGCAAGTCGCTCAACCGGCCCAACCCGGCACGCTTTGCCGGCGCATTGTTTACCTATCTCTGCGGCTTGGCGCTGGCGGTGGGACTGGTGGTCGCGTGAGAGGCCTCGTGGACATTTTGCAGCGCACATTGATCCCAGGGACAATCGCGCTCGTCGTGCTGATGCAGGCGCTGGAGGCTCGCGCCGACCCCGCCTTCGACGCGTGGCGCGCGCAGCTCTGGCAGGAGGCGAAGGCGCGCGGCGTGAGGCAGGCGGTGTTCGACCGCGCGACCAATGTCCAGCTCGACCTTAATCTGCCGGATCTCGTCATCCCCGGCCGCCCCGTGAAGGAGCAGGCCGAATTCGTGAAGCTGCCGGCGGACTACCTGCCCCGGCAACAGCTCACAGGGCTGGCCAGCACAGGCGCGCGGCATTTCCAGACCTACCGCAGCCTGCTCGCGCGCATCGAGGCCGACTACGGCGTCCCCGGCAACGTCGTCATTGCGATCTGGGGCCGCGAGACCGATTACGGCACTGAAGTGCAGCGCCATCCCGTGTTCCAGGCGCTGGTGACGCAGGCCTATCTCGGCCGTCGCAAGGACCTGTTCCGGAGCGAGCTCCTGATCGCGCTCGATCTCGTCCAGCAGGGCACCATCAGCATGGATGCGAAGGGCTCCTATACGGGGGCGATGGGCCACACCCAGTTCGAGCCGTCGGATTTCCTCAAATTCGCGGCCGACGGCGACGGCGACGGCAAGATCGATCTCGAGCGCTCGATCCCCGACGCGCTCGCCTCGGGTGCCAAGCAGCTTCGCGACTATGGCTGGCAGCGCGGCAAGCGATGGGGTTTCGAGGTTCGTCTGCCGGAGACGGTAAGCTGCGTGGAGAGTTCGCCCGACATCAAGCGGCCGCTCCAAGCCTGGCTGAAGCTCGGCGTCACGCCGGCCACTGATGCCGCCGTCGCCACCGGCATGCTGCAAGACCAGGCGCAACTGGTCATGCCTGCCGGCGTTTACGGTCCGGCCTTCCTCGCCTTCGCCAACTTCCAGGCGATCCGCAGCTACAACCAGTCCGACGTCTATGCACTGTTCGTCGGGCATCTCGCCGACCTCATCGCGGGCGGCGCCCCGTTCGAAAAGCCCTGGGCCAAGCTCAAACCGTTGCGCAACAGCGAGGTCGCAGCGATCCAGACGCAGCTCGCTAGAGGCGGCTATTATTCCGATGCGATCGATGGCCGGCTGGGCACGGTCACAAGGCGGGCGATCGGACAGTACCAGCAGCGCGCGGGCCTGACCGTCGATTGCTGGCCGTCGCAAGACCTGCTCGCCAGCCTGCGCGGGGCAAGACCGGCTCAAAACTAAATGTCGAAAACAACCCCATGCAAAGTAGAACGGCCGCCGGCGTGAGGAGATACGGATTTTACGAAATCGCTTGACGCGTCGGGCAGATCAAGGGCAATATTGCATCATCGCCGATGATTGAATGTGTGGAAGTCGATTGAAGTGCCGGCGTCACTCTGTCCACCGCACCGTTCGGCGAATGTCCGACGGCGTGGCGTTGTAGAAGCGCTTGAAGGTCCGATTGAAGTAGGACAGGTCGCTAAATCCGCAGTCGAAGGCGATCGTGCTGATCGTGCGATCCAGAAAGCGAGCGTCGCGCAACATCCCGTCGGCGTGCGTCAGCCGCAGCGTCAGGGCGAACTCGGAAAACGTCGTGCCGTCGAGTTCGAACAGCCGGTGGATGTAACGCGGCGTCACGCGGTGACGGGCGGCTACGACCGCAACCGACAGCTTAGGATCGGCGAGATGCGCGCGAATGTCGGCCTTGACGGCATGCAGCCTCGCGGCTGCGACACCGCGCCGGGCGATTTCCGTGCCGTCCCGACTCGCGCCGACTGCCAGCGCGACGAGGTCGTGAATATGCGTGGCGACCGCGCTACCGAGTTCCGCCGTGAAGCGCGCCTTCTCGTCGTTCAGGATGCGGCAGTATCCGAGCAACAAGCGCAAGGCCGGGGTATCCGCGCCGATCGGCCGCGCCAGGGCCGTGCTGAAATCGGAAAGCCGGGGTTCGAGCAAACTGCGCGACAGCCGCAAATTCAGATAATCGGACGCTGTTGAACTCGCGCTCCAAACTTCACCACGCACACCGTTGGCCGTCAACGTCGCCTGCCCGTTGTGGAGCTCCGTTTCCTGATTCCCCTGCAGCACGCTGCACCCACCTGTCCAGCTCACCACCAGCACGAAATCGTCGTTGTCCGTTTGAGCGGACAGATGACGGCAGTGGATCGGCGACAGCCGACCTGTCGAGAGGCCGAGCCCCGGCAGCGCACGGAATGACATGGTCGCGGCGAGCGGCAGATCGTGGAGCGGACTGACGTCCAGCTTGAGCAGCGAACGGGCGACGCTCTCGCAAAAGGCCTCCTGTCGGTCGCGCTCCGGGAACGCGTCGGTCGAGAAGTCCATGATCGAGAGATCGTTGGTGTCGCAGTTCTGCATGTGGATTTCGATGTTGAATGAATACCGAATGCCGCTCGCAGCGGATGTCCGCCCCGATTATTCTGCGCGGCGATTGGTCGCGACTATGTTGCGGCCGGTTCGAAATTGCCATTGAAATCAGCGCGCAGCGCAGGTTTGTTCGCGCCGGCCGCTGCGAAGCAGACGGCGAATAGCGTTTGGTCCCAGTCGAGTATCGTTAAGTCCTAGCCTCTCGAGCTACGCTGCCCCCCGTGCGCAGCGAGCAGCCGCGATGGTAGAATCGATCTCCATGGCATTTGAACATGCTCCGGCTTTCGTGCGACAAGGGTGCGCCAGTATTCGCGTAACCTGGAGGCCGTCTTGGCCAGCGCCGCCGAATTCGACCAGATCACCATATCCAGTCGCTCATTTGCCGACCGCGAACGCACCGAAGCCTTTTGCGAGCTGTTTGGTCGCAACGTCCTGAAGCTGGAGATGGACCCGCTGAAGGAGGTGCCGTTCGACGTGGAGATGAATCTGCGCGCCTTACCGGGGCTCTCGATCACAACGTCGCAGATGTCTGCGATGACCTGCCGCCATACCGCGAGCATGATCGACAACGACGATCCGGTGCTCGTGTTCGTCCAAAGCGGCGTCGCCACCTATCGGCAGAACGGTCACGAGGCCACACTGCGAGCGGGAGAAGCTGCACTGACGTCGAACGGGTTCGCCGGGACCGGGATCGGCCATACCGCGACCAGTATCGTCCACCTGCGGATCAGCCGATCCCTGATCGCACCGTTGGTTCCGAATCTCGACGACGCCGTAGGCAAGCCGATCGATCGAGCAAGCCCCCAGCTGAGATTGTTTCTCGGCTACGCCGGGATCCTCAGGGAGGATATTGCGCTTACATCTCCCGAGGCGCGCCGCTCAGTCGGGCTCCACCTGATCGATCTCAGCGCGCTCATGCTGGGCGCCGGAACAGAAGGCGCGGAGGTGGCGCAGACGCGTGGAGTGGCGGCCGCGCGGCTGCGAAGCATCAAGCAGCGGATCGTCGCTGACATCGGCCGGCGCGATTTGACGCTGAGCACGGTGGCTGCCGACACCGGCATCTCCACCGTCTATGTTCGCAAGCTGTTCGAGACCGAGGGAACGACATTCACTGAATTCGTCCTCACCCATCGGCTAACTGCAGCGTATCGGATGCTGACCGATCGCCGCTTCATCGATCGCCCGGTCAGCAGCATCGCCCGCGATACCGGCTTCAACGATCTCTCCTACTTCAACCGAACCTTCCGCCGCGCTTACGGCGCGTCCCCGTCGGAAATACGGGGCGAGACGCGGCGCAGCCGAGAGACCTCCTGAGGGTGTTGCCTCCGCGCCGGCGATGATCTGCGCGTGCCGGCCTTAAAGTCGCTCACTGTCCTTGTCGTTCCAGTCGGCACCGTGGAGGCGGGCCATCTCGCGATGGGCGCGGTTCATGAAGCTGAGCTCGACTCGTCGCCAGACGATGAATGAGGCGACAAGGCCGAGGCTGCACGCGAGATAGTTGTTCATGAGTTCCGCAAGAATATTGCTGCCGACGACCGCCGCGAAAGCGAGCGCCGCGGCAGCAATCCGAAAGGTTCTAAACACGGTGGCCCCTGCCCTTGTGAAAGGGGGCCTCCAGCATCACAACCACTGCGATAGACTTGGCGCTCGCTAGAGGCGCCATCGTCTCTCCACGAGTGCCCGGACGCGGACGCCGCTTACCAGCTCACTTTTAGCGACCCCGTGCCGGCGTAGCTCTGGCTGCCCTTCGCAAATTCGCCGGTGAAGCGGGCGGACAGTTCCGACCAGTGGCTGAGGGCGAGGCGCGAGCCGACTTCGACCCGGCCGGCGTCGGACGCCGCGCGCGCACCTTCAACGGTGAACGCCGGGGTCGGCACCGCGATCAGCGACGCCGTGACGTCGCGGGTCGGCGAGAACTCATGCACCCAGGCCACGTTTGCGAACGGCATCCAGACCATGCCGTTGCCGACGTTGAAGCGGCCGTCGAACTTGGTGCCGAGGAAGACCGGCAGCGAGGAGACGTTGTGCGACGCGTAGCTCAAGCCGAGGACGCCCGTTCCGGTCCCGGCGGTGCTGGTTTCGGTATAGGCCGCCTGCCACAACCGCGCCGCCTGCACGGCTGCGAACGGCGTGACCGACACGCGGCTGAAGTCATAGGTGCGGCCGATCTCGAGCCGCCCACCGAGCTGGTCGCTGCCGAACGAGCCCTTGGCGATCTCGTCGGCACCAATGCCGGTGATCGTTCGCGTCGTGGCGTTGTTGAAGTGGCTGTAGGCGAGTTGCGCCGAGACGTAAGTCGCGCCGAATTTCTGCATCGCATAGCCGCCGACATGGGCGCCATCGACCCGGCCGGAGGTGGCGCGATCGTCGACGTTGAACGTCGCGCTGGAGCCACCGACGGCGATGCCGACCAGGAGGTCGGGATTGAGGAGATGATCGACGCCGGCCGCACCGCCCGCGGCGCGATCGCGAAAGCCCGCGATACCAGCCGTTGCGTCGCCGGTGAGCGACTGACCGGCGCCGAAGCCCGACGCCCAGACATTCCATTGTGGCTGCGCAAGCGGCGGCGCCTTCAGCGCGTTGAACGCCGAGGTCACCGGCCGTTCCGTGGCGTAGCCGAGCGCGCCGCTACCTGCGGCCTCGCCGCGATGACCGGTGCGCCACGCGTCCATCTGGCCGTCCATGGTCTGGCCGAACAGGGAGCCGGCGGCGAAGGCGGTATTTTGCGCGCCGCCCGTACCCTCGCCCGAGAGCTGGTCGAGCACCCTCACCGAGCCGGCCGGGAGCAGTTGTGAATAGAGCGTCGCGGCCGCGCCCGTCAGTGCTGGCGAATAGCCGGCTTCGAGCGCATTGCCGACCGCACGCTGGTTCGCGGTCTCGCCCGCGACCGCGCCGAAGGCCAGGCGGGTCAGGGTCAAGTCGACGGAGGCGGCGTTATAGGTCGCGGCTGCGGTGAAGAAGACCGACGACGAGGTGACGCTGGCAAACTGGCCGGTGACCGAGGTGATGGTCTGGACCACGTCGGTGTAGGTGGTCGACGACTGATAGAGCCCCGGCTGGAGCACCGCACGCAAGGTGCCGTCGAGCTTGACCTGGCCGTCGGTCAAGAGCCCGTCACGAAGGCCTGCATTGTCGACGCGCAGCGTCAGCGTGCCCTGTGCGGTCTGGGTAAACGTGCCGCCGACGTAGAAGATGGCCGGTATGAGCGGCGTTCCCGGGTCGCTGATCGTGATCAACCCGGAATTGGTCAGGCTGACGCCACCACCGCCCAAGAGAAAAAGCTGTCCGTCCAGCGTGCCGTTATTGGTGATGGTGGTGCCGGCGGTCGCGGAGGAGAACAGCGAATAGCCGTTCCGACCGCCCCTGATCGTACCGTTGTTGGTGATGATATCGTTGATGCCTTCAATCTCCACCGCAGCTCCGTTGGTGCCGGGCGCATGGATCGTGCCATTGTTCGTCACCGTCGTATTGACGTTCCAGACGATGACGCCGCGTCCATCCTTGCCGAGTGCGGTGATGGTGCCCTTGTTGATGAGTGTGTCGTCGGTCTGCAGGGCGACGCCCGTCGCGTTGAAGCCGGTGTTGCTGCCTACCGTGATGCCACCCGAATTCTGGATGATGTCACCGCCGTTCGTGACGATACCGTAAGACCCCACTCCGGTGAGCGTGATGGTGCCGGAATTGGTGATCGTATTGCCACTCCCGGCGGCCCCGACACCGGTGGCGCCTTGCGCCGTCGCGTTGATCATCCCCGTATTGGAGAGAGCGTTGTTATTTCCGAGCGCAAATATGGCGGTAGAACCGGCACCCACCGTCATCGTACCGGTGTTGGTAAAGTTGTTGCTGTCTAGACCCTGCATGCCGAGACTACCGTCGCCAACGGCGATGGTGCCACTGTTGATCGCGGTGTTGCCGCTGCCGAGATTGATCGCCGTCTGTCCGTTGCCCACCGTGATCGAGGCAGTCGGCTGGACTGTCAGCGCCAGACTGTTCTCGGTGCCCGTGCCGAATCCGGTGCTGCTCGCGCCATCACAGGTGACGGTGCTGCCCGACTGCACACAGGCGGCGACCGCCCGCCTTGCGGGGATCGCGACCGTTACGGCTGCTGACAGCAACAACAAAGAGGCGAGCGTTGGGGCGCGCTCAGATCGCGCTTTGGCGATGAATGCCGGCAGTTGCTCAGTCTTCATCCGCGCCGCGTCACTTCTCGATTTCATCAATTTCCCCCACTCGCCGCCGAAGCGGCCGTCGCCAGCAAACGGTCCTGATTGACGCCCTCACCGATCCGAATCAGAACCTGATCGCAAGTGTGCCCTTGACGCTCTGGCCGGTCGCTCTCCCCGCGAAGGCGCCCCCGAACGTCGCGGTCGGGGTGATGGCGAGATCGAGCCCGGCTTCGACGAGCGCGGCTTCGCGCGCGATCGGCACGCCGGCAACCGTGAAGGCGGAGCCGCCCTGGAAGGCGACGGTCGACAGCGGCGTAGTGTCGCCGAACGCGTGACGCCAGCCGAGCGTCCCGCACGCGGTCATCCGTTCGCACTCCTCCCGATATAGACTCAGCCAAATCCTTTTCAGGCTGGCGAGAAATTCGAGCTCTCGTTCAGTAGGAAACAACACGACCACCCCCTATCGCTGCAGTTGCGTACCCGTCTCTCCATGCTCACCAGCTCACCTTGAGCGCGCCCATGCCGGCGTAGCTCTGGCCGACCCTGGAGAACTCGCCGGTGAAACGTGCGGACAGTTCCGACCAGTGGTTGAGGGCGAGGCGCGAGCCGACTTCGACCCGGCCAGCATCGGATGCCGCGCGCGCGCCTTCGACAGTGAACGCCAGGGCCTGCAACGTGATCAACGATGCCGTGACGTCGCGGGTCGGCGAGAATTCGTGCACCCAGGCGACGTTTGCGAATGGCATCCACATCATGCCGTTGCCGACATTGAAGCGGCCGTCGAACTTGGTGCCGAGGAACACCGGCAGCGAGGACACGGTGCGCGAGGCGTAGCTCAGGCCAAGCACGCCGGTGCCGGTGACGCTGGTCTCGGTATAGCCAGCCTGCCAAAGTTGCGCGGCCTGAATCGCCGCATACGGCGTCACCGAGACACGGGTGAAATCGTAGGTGCGGCCGACCTCGAGCCGCCCGCCGAGTTGGTCGCTGCCGAACGAGCCCTTGGCGGTCTCATCAGCCCCGATGCCGGTGATGGTGCGCGTGGTGGCGTTGTTGAAGTGGCTGTAGGCGAGCTGCGCCGAGACGTAAGTCGCGCCGAAGCGCTGCATCGCATAGGCGCCGACATGGGCGCCGTCGAGCCTGCCCGAGGTGGCACGATCATCGACGCTGAAGGTCGCACTCGAGCCGCCGGCGGCGATGCCGACCAGCAGGTCGGGATTGAGGAGATGATCGACCCCGATGGAGCCACCCGCGACGCGGTCGCTGAAGCCTGCACTGCCAACCGTCGCATTGCCCGAGAGCGACTGGCCGGCGCCGAAGCCAGACGCCCAGGCATTCCATTGCGGCTGAGCAAGCGGCGGCGCCTTCAGCGCGTTGAAGGCCGAGGTCGTCGGCGATTCCGCGGCGTAGCCGAGCGCACCGGCGCCCGTAACGTCGCCGCGGTGGCCGGTGCGCCACGCGTCCATCTGGACGTCCATGGTCTGGCCGAACATGCTGCCGGCGGCAAAGGCAGTGTTCTGGGTGCCGCTGGTGCCCTCACCCGAGAGCTTGTCGAGCACGCCCAACGAACCGGCAGGGAGGAGCTGCGAATAGAGCGTCGCGGCGGCGCCCGTGAGCGACGGCGAATAGCCGGCCTCGAGCGCGTTGCCGACCGCGCGCTGGTTCGCGGTTTCGCCGGCCACCGCGCCGAATCCCTGACGCGTCAGGGTCAGGTCGACGGAGCTGGCGTTGTAGGTCGCGGCGGCGGTGAAGAAGACCGACGATGCGGTGACGCTCGCGAACTGCCCGGTCACGGGGCCTGAGCTCTGCACGACGCCGGCATAGGTCGTCGTCGTCTGGTAGAGCCCCGCCTGCACCACCGCACGCAAGGTGCCGCCGAGCTGGGCGGAATTGGCAAGCAGACCGTCGCTGTTGCCCGCACTGTCGACGCGGAGCGCCAGCGTGCCCTGCGCCGTCTGCGTGAACGCGCCGCCGAAGAGGATGTTGCCTTGCCCAAGCGCCGTCGCCGCATCGGTGATGGTGATCAGCCCGTTGTTGGTCAAGCTGTTGCTGGTGCCGGGGCCCAGGAAGAAAATGGCGCCGTCGAGCGTGCCGTTATTGGTGACGACGTTGCCGATGGACCCGGGGGAGAACAGCGAATAGCCGTTCGAGCCCCCCTTGATGGCGCCGCTGTTGGTCACGGTATTGCCGCTGGCCCCAACTAGGACACCTATGCTGCTCATCCCGGCGGCCGTGATCGAGCCGGTGTTGGTAAGGTTGTTGTTCGACGCCAAGAAGAGCCCGATACTGTTGGCGCCGTTGCTGCCTCCGACCGTGATAGTGCCGGAGTTCACGATAGTATCGGTGTTGGTGGCCCTGATGCCGTCCGATGCCGCGCCGGTCAGGGTGATGGTGCCGGAATTGCTCACCGTGTTGCCGGCGCGGCCTTCGATGCCGATGGCGCTGACCCCCGTGGAGGTGATCGTACCGGTATTGGTGAAGACGTTGTTGGTGCCTAACGCGGCCATCGCCCATGAGTTGGAGCCTATCGCTATCGTGCCGGCGTTGGTGAAGGTGTTGTTGTTGAGGCCCTCCATGCCCGTGAAGCCCACGCTCGTGATGCTGCCGCTGTTGAGCACGGTGTTGCCGTCGGCGACGTAGATCGCGGGCTGCGCCGGGCCGACCGTGATCGAGGCGTTCGACTGGACCGTCACGGTCAGGTTGTTTTCAACGCCGGTACCGAAGCCGGTGGTGCTCGCGCCGTCACAGCTCACGGTGCTGCCGGACTGCACGCAGGCGGCTGCGACTGGGCCGGTCGAGATTGTGACCGCAGCGGCCACCGTGAGAGAAAAAGAAGCGGCTAGCGTCAAAGATCGCCCAGCCCACTGCCCGGAGTTCGGCTTCGTCAGGTACACCGTCTTGATCTGCATCGCGTCGTTTCTCGTTCTCATCGGTCATTCCCAAGTCTTGCGGCCGAAGCAGCCGTCGGATGGCAAAATTGGCCGGAGCGCGCACAGTCGTCCCGGGAGCAAATTCGTCGTTTGGATTGGTGGAGGCCGCATCGCCGGTGGTTGCCCTCACCGATCCTCATCAGAACCTCACCGCAAACGTGCCCTTCACGCTCTGGTCGGTCGCGCTTCTCGCGAACTGGCCGCCACAGGCGACGCCGAGTACCCGTCTCTCCATGCTCACCAGCTCACCTTGAGCGCGCCCATGCCGGCATAGCTCTGACCTGCGCTCGAAAACTCGCCTGTGAAGCGTGCGGACAGTTCCGACCAGCGGTTGAGGGCGAGGCGCGATCCGAGTTCGACCCGACCGGCGTCGGACGCCGCGCGCGCGCCTTCGACGGTGAACGCCGGGGCCTGCAACGTGATCAACGATGCCGTGACGTCGCGGGTCGGCGAGAATTCGTGCACCCAGGCCACGTTGGCGAACGGCATCCACATCATGCCGTTGCCGACATTGAAGCGGCCGTCGAACTTGGTGCCGAGGAACACCGGCAGCGAGGAGACGAAGCGCGAGGTGTAGCTCAATCCGAGGACGCCCGGCGCGGTCCCGGCGGTGCTGGTTTCGGTATAGGCCGCCTGCCACAGCCGCGCGGCCTGCACGGCCGCGAACGGCGTCATTGACACCTGGCTGAAATCATAGGTGCGGCCGATCTCCAGGCGCCCGCCGAGTTGGTCGCTGCCGAACGATCCCTTGGCGATCTCGTCCGCACCGATGCCGGTGATGGTGCGCGTGGTGGAGTTGTTGAAGTGGCTGTAGGCGAGTTGCGCCGAGACGTAAGCAGCGCCGAACCGCTGCATCGCATAGCCGCCGACATGGGCGCCATCGAGCCTGCCCGAGGTGGCACGATCGTCGACGCTGAAGGTCGCACTGGAGCCGCCGGCGGCGATGCCGACCAGCAGGTCCGGATTGAGGAGATGATCGACGCCGATCGAGCCGCCCGCGACGCGGTCGCTGAAGCTTGCGCTGCCGACCGCCGCATCGCCCGACAGCGACTGACCGGCGCCGAAGCCCGACGCCCAGGCGTGCCATTGCGGCTCGACCAGCGGCGGCGCCTTCAGCGCGTTGAAGACCGAGGTGACCGGCCGCTCCGAGGCGTAGCCGAGCGCGCCGCTGCCTGCGGCCTCGCCGCGATGACCGGTGCGCCACGCGTCCATCTGGTCGTCCATGGTCCGGCCGAACATGCTGCCGGCGGCAAAGGCCGTGTTCTGGGTGCCGCTGGTGCCCTCGCCCGAAAGCTGGTCGAGCACGCGGACCGAGCCGGCCTGGAGGAGCTGCGAATAGAACGTCGCGGTGGCGCCCGTGAGCGACGGCGAATAGCCGGCCTCGAGCGCATTGCCGACCGCACGCTGGTTGGCCGTTTCACCCGCAACCGCGCCGAACCCCTGACGCGTCAGGGTCAGGTCGACGGAGTTGGTGCTGTAGGTCGCAGCCGCCGTGAAGAAGGCCGAGGACGAGATGACGCTCGAAAATTGCCCAGCAACCGAAGTGCCGCTCTGCACGACGTTCGTATAGGTGGTCGACGAGCCATACAGGCCGGGCTGCAACACCGCACGCAAGGTGCCGCCGAGCTGGGCGGAATTGGCAAGCAGGCCATCGCTGTTGCCCGCATTGTCGACGCGGAGCGCCAGCGTGCCCTGCGCCGTCTGCGTGAACGCGCCGCCGAACGCGATGTTGCCTTGCCCAAGCACCATCGCCGCATCGGTGATGGTGATCAGCCCGTTGTTGGTCAAGCTGTTGCTGGTGCCGGCGCCCAGGAAGAACATGGCGCCGTCGAGTGTGCCGTTGTTGGTGATGACGTTGCCGGTGGTCCCGGGGGAGAACAGCGAATGGCCATTCGAGCCCCCCTTGATGGTGCCGGTGTTGACGAGCGTATTGCCGTTGCCGTCAATGCGGACCCCGAAGCCGTGGGTGCCGGTTGCGACGATCGTCCCGCTGTTGGTCACGCTGTTCCCGTCACCCGCAACCAAGACACCTGTGCTGCTCGTCCCTGCGGCCGTGATCGAGCCGGTGTTGGTAAAATTGTTGTTCATCGTCAGGATGACACCGGCACTGTGGGCGCCGTTGCTGCCGCCGACCGTGATGGTGCCGGAGTTCAGGATGGTATTGATATCGCTGGCCCAGATGCCGGTCGAGAGAGCGCCGGTCAGGGTGATGGCGCCGGAATTGCTCACCGTGTTGCCGGTGCCTGCAGCGTAGATGCCGATGGTGTTGACCCCCGTGGAGGTGATCGTGCCGGTATTGGTGAGGACGTTGTTGTCGGTGAACCCGACCATCCCCCACGAGGTGGAGCCAATCGTTATCGTGCCGGCATTGGTGAAGGTGTTGTTCCTTACGCCCTGCATGCCCGCGCTGAAGTCGCCGATCGTGATGCTCCCGCTGTTGAGCACGGTGTTGCCGTCGGCGACGTTGATCGCGGGCTGCGCCGGGCCGATCGTGATCGAGGCGTTCGACTGGACCGTCACGGTCAGGTTGTTTTCAACGCCGGTACCGAAGCCGGTGGTGCTCGCGCCGTCACAGCTCACGGTGCTGCCCGACTGCACGCAGGCGGCGAACGCCGGCCTTGCGGGGATCGCGACCATTGCGGCCGCCGATAACAGGAACGGAGCGGCGAACGTCGGGACGCGCCCGAGTCGTACCGTGGCGGCGAATGCCGGCAACACGCCACGGAGGCCGTCGGGTCGAATGGATTTGGCGCAAGCGAAGTTGATCATTATGCAGACTCTCGGGCGAACTTGTTGGTGGAAGCGTTTGGCGAATCCGGCGAATTGGTGTTCCGCAAGAACGATAGTCGGCAACACGCAGGCGGGCTTGGACCGGATCGAACAACGACTAGGCTTGCGCGCTACACATCGCCGGGTTCGCGGCGTGTGTTGCGGAACGACCACACGGACTGGGGCGTCAAGGGACGAAGCCGTTGCGCGCCGGCCGCGTTCGGATGTCCGACGGCGTCGCGCCGTAGTAGCGGCGAAAGGATCGGTTGAAATAGGACAGGTCGCCGAAGCCGCATTCGAAGGCGATGACGCTGATCTGCCGATCGACGAAGGTGGGATCGACCAGCATGCGATAGGCGCGGCTCAGCCGTTGCATCAGAACGAAATGGCTGAGGCTGGTGCCGTCATTGTCGAACAGCTTGCGGATGTAGGCCGGCGAAATGCCATGCCGCAGAGCGAGCGTTTCCGCGGAGAGGTCGCGCTGCATGATATTCGCGGTGATATCCGCTTTGAGCGCCTTGAGGCGCGCCGCGCGAACGCCGCGTCCGCTGGCGATATCTGCCGCTTCGCGCGTCGCGCCTACCGCCAACCCAACCAGATCCTGCAAATGAGTAGCGCACGCCGCCCTGAGGTGCGGTGTCGAGGCCTCAAGGTGCCCTTCCTGTAGAAGCGCGAGATAGTTACGGAGAAGACGCATCGGCGCCAGATCCGCCGGCAACGGGCGCATCAAGGCGTCGTCGACATCGGCAACAGGGATCAGCACGCGCGGAACGACGAGCGCCACGAAATCGATCGGCATCGCGTAGTCGCAGCTTCCAACCGAAGCATTGGACCAGAGCACCGCTTCGCCCTTGCGAAAAACCACCTCGCGCCCACGCTGGCTGATCGTCGCCTCGCCATGGGTCATCAGGGCAAAGACGAAATCGTCGCTGCCGTCCGCAACCAGGCTCGGCGTGCGCATCACCCGATTGGCGGAGCTGCTGATCGAAGCCATGGTGACACCGGGCAGGGCATGAATTTGCGCTTCGCTGCGGAAGGGCTCGCCCCGCGCCGGGTCCATCTCCATCTTGACGACCGAGCGGCCGAACACCTCGCGCCACGCCTCGATCTTGTCGTTGTCGGCGAAGGCATCGGTCGAAAACTTAAGATGCGACAAACGTTCTCCTCGCTCCCTCGATGCGCGGCATCATAAGAGCGAGTGAACGGCCCGGCTCGGACTCGACGGAACTCCGGTGCGGACTCAAGACAAAATCGTCTCCGGAGAGCGTGTTGTCGCGGTGTCGCGTCCCGCGACCACCGCTACAGCCTCCTGTTGGCGCCGGTCTGGTGATCCGCGACGCGAGCCTGGATGATCTTGTTGCCGAAATAGTTGGCGGCAAGGCCGATGCCGAGCGCGGCGAGGCTGCCGCCAAAACCGGGAATCATCGACGATGCAGCCACGGCCGCGCCCTTCGCCAGGACCTGCAAGGCGGTGCCATCGGTGAAGAAGCTGGGCAGCATGTCGAACACCGTCTGCAATTGCGGCCTGGCCTGGCGCGCGACGTCGGCCAGCTGGAGGACCTTGGTGAGGTCAGGGTTCTTCGTGAGCACGTCCGGCGGAATCAGCACCTTCAGCTGCTGCAGCACATTGGCGTTTTCCGGGGTGATCAGGTTCTTCAGGTCGACGGCTTGTAGCTGGCGGAGGCCTTCCTTGATCGGCTCGAGCTTGTCGGCCGGCTGTCCCGACGACAGGAATACCTGCAGGTCGCCCAGAAACTTGAACAAGCCTTGCGGCAATTGTCCGGTTGGCGCGGGCGTAACCGGCGCGCCTGCCGAATTCGCCATCTCGACGATGCCGCTGTTGCCGATGCCGAGCACACCGAGGATCGACGCGATCCACCCTGCTGTCTTGGTATGGTCCGCCTGCTTGACGGTCTGAGAGCCCATCTCGCGCAGATCGTCGGCCGTCGCCCGCACGCGCGCGGGATCGAGCGCACGCGGACGCGCGGTCTCGAATGCAGCGGCGGTCGCAGCATCCGCCACTCCTGTCAGCGGCAGATTGTTGTCGGCCTGGAACGCGAGCAGCGCCGCGCGCGTCAGCGGCCCGTAGTCGCCGTCGATCGCACCCGGTGGGTAGTTGAGACGCTGCAGTTGCTGCTGCACGAACGTCGCGCTGATGGATGGCAGCGGCGCGTAATTGCTGGCCACGCCGATGTTTGCGGGCGCAGGCGCGCCCGTCGCGAGTTGATTGAACGCGCCGAACTGCGGCCGTTGCGGATTGGGATCATTCGGGTCGACGCTCAGGCCGTATAGCGTCGAAGGCAGGCGCTGATGCAGATTCCATTGCCCGGAGCGGAGGAACGCGGCAGTGCCGTTGAAACCGCCGGATTGGGAAACCCAGGTGTAGGACACCAATCCGGCCTGCAGCAACGCCTGGCACACCGCGCCGCTGCCGTAGACGCCGACCTGATAGGAGGCGTCGCCCGCCCCGCCCTTCAAGGCCTGCCGAACCGCGTTAAAATAAGGAACGATGCGCGTGCGGATGTCCGCATCCGAAGCGTCATAGTCGACGGCGAAGTAAATCGCTGAACCTGCGGGTTGACCGATGACGTTGACCGCATAGTCGCGCGCGTAGGCGCCGTCCTTGGCACCCGCATCCTGCGAGAACGATGCCGCGGAATCGCCGGCGCCCTGGTAGACGACGGCGAGCTTCAGCCCTGCGCGAATGATGGCGTCGGCTTCGTCGGGCGTCAGCCGTTTTTCGGGCTGCCGCGTGTTGTGGCAATAATAGCGGATGATGGTATCGACGCCGTTCTGCTTGAGGGAAGCCAGACGCGGAGTTGTCCGCATGTTGGTGTCAATGATCATGGCTCGCCCCCGAGTTGGACGGATTGGCCGTTGCGGCCGACACATGAGGGTCTGGGTGAGTGTCGTTCATGGTCATCGGTTCGTGTTGGCGCCCGTGACGTGGTCGCGCGTGCGGGCCTCAATGACGCGATTGCTGAAGTAGTTGGCGGCAAGGCCAATCGCGAGCGTCGCCAGCGATCCGCCGAAGCCCGGGATCACGCTGCCGGCCACGGCCGCCAGTCCCTTCGACAAGAGCTGAAGCGTCGAGTCGTTGGCGAACATCCCGGGCAAGGCGTCGAAGATGGTATGGAACTGGGTGAACCCGTGCGCGCCGTCGACGATCTGAAAGAAATTGGCGAGTGCCGGATTTGAGCTGATGACATTGGCGGGGATCAGTCCGCGGAGATTGTCGAGGATCTGGATATTTTCCGGCGACAGCAGCTGCTTGACGTTGAAATTCTGCAGCTGCTTGGCGGCATCGAGCACCTGCTGGGTGTTCGCCGGATCGGCACGCAGCTGCGGTGACGTCAACAGCTTCTGCACTTCCGCCAGGAATTGGGAAAGATTAGGCGCCGGGGGCGTCGCAACGTTGTTGTTGATCACCTGGACCGCGGCGCTGTTGCCGATGCCGAGCGCGCCGAGGATCGAGGAGATCCAGCCGGTGATCTTGGTGCTGTCAGCGGCCTTGATCGTCTGCGAGCCGCTCGCCCGCAGATCGTCTGATGTCGCCGAGAGGCGATCGCGCGAGAGCGGTCGCGGCTGCGGCCGGGCGAACGCGACCTGGGTGGCCGGATCGAGGACGCCGGTCGGAGAAACGTTGTTGTCGGCCTGGAACGCCAGCAGCGCCTCGCGCGTCAGCGTGCCGAACTGGCCGTCGATCTCGCCCAGCGGATAGCCAAGCTCCGTCAGCTTGCGCTGCAGGCCCTCGACCAGCGTGCCCTTGTCGCCGAACCTGAGTTCGGTCGCCCCCAGGACGGGCGTCGTCTGCAGCTCCCGCTGCGGCACGACGTCCAGACCGACCTCTGGCGCTTCCGCCCATCCGAGCGCGGTCTGCCGGATCTCATTGAGCCGGTTGAGCCAGCCGCGGCCGAACGTGTCGAAGATGGGAAGGCTGCGCAGATAGGATTCGTAAGCCGAGCAATAGTCCTCGACGAGCATTTTCTGATCGGCGGCAAGGCAGGCATCTATGGTGGGCGAATTCATGTGTCCGTCCAGAGCGAGCCCATTCTGCCCACGGGCCAGCGTCTGCTGCAGCAAACGGATGCCGCGCGTCGTCCCGCTCAGCACGGCCGTGTTGTAGACGACCTGGGCGGCCGGCAGCGGGATCTCGTCGCCATGCACCGGCGTCCAGTAGTTGGCGCGGAAGATCTGCAGCGCTTCGTCCCGCGTGAGGTTTCGCACGTCATCGGCGGTGACCGGCGCGTGCCGCCAGGCCGACAGGTCCTTCTGCGTAATGCCCATGTTGGTCGGGCCGCCGGGATCGCGCGGATGGTTGGTGTAGCCGCCCTCCCATTTCTCGATCAGGGCGTGCACCTTCTCGAAGTTTCCGAGTGCGATGTCGCCTTGCAGGGGCGTCCCGCCGCCGCGCGTTTCCATCAGCCGTCCTGGCACCGGCCGGCCATTGACTAGCCCCTTCACGGAGCTCCAGTCGATGCCCGTCGCGAGATCGTCGGGTTTCACGTCGATCTCGAAATGCATGGTGTCCTTGATGTTGATCCAGTTGCCGCCCCACTCGAACACCCGCTTCTTGTTGACCGTCCTGATCGCAAGCACATCGTCGATCATGGCCTGGGTCATGTCGGTGTCGGCAAGGTTGCGCTTGACGTCCTGGGCGCGCAGATCCTGCGTCGGCTGGTCGGAAAAGCGGACCTTGCGCTGGTCCGAGGTCTCCTTGTACGGGTTCGTCGTCCAGTTGACGTCGAGTGCAATGCCGTAGGCGTGCAGGCTTTTCTCGCTGCCGCCGGTAATGGCGCGGCAATTGTAGCTGTCGGTATCGGTCGTCCTGATGTTGTAGCCATTGGCCGCTAGCACCATCGCCAGCGCCTGCCAGGCGTCAGCCGTCGGGGGCGCGACGAGGATCTCGTCGGGACCGAAGGAGATGCGGACCATCGCGTGCTGGTTGCACTCGAAGGTCTTCCAGTTTACGCGCTGCTGGGCGGTCGATTCGCTCATGCTGCCCCCTCCATCGCCTGCTCGTCAGCCACGGCACGGACCCGAGACAGGGGATGCGCTCGTTTAAAAAACTGCGCGCCGCGTGGGCAATCCAGCCCGTGCGACTTAAGGCCTTGCTCGAAATGGGCGTTCTACAAATGCAACCTTAGGGTACAGCAAGGACCGTCACAGCAGGTGTGAACTGGATCACTTGCGGCAAAACGTCCGGGGCGACGGCGTGCAGGGTCGTGCGCGTTCCCCGCACAGGGGGACGCGAGGGCGCAGGTGGTGGGGTAAGGCATCCCGCGATCAACACCGGGAGCAGCGGGCGCGCGACGGCTCCCAGTTCAGTTGCTGACCCGGTCCAGCTCGACGGAAACTTCGGAGGCCCAGGCGCCCGGCGATTCCAGCGCGAAGGACTGATGGTTGGCCTTGGTTCGAATGGTCACGAAAGCGGCGACGGTGTTGCCTTCGATCCTTGCTTCGACAAGTCCATCCGAGCTCTTCCCGGTGATCTTGCCGCCCTGGCGATACTCGCTTTCAAACCAGTTGCCCGAAATCGTGGAGCCGTCCTGCTCGATCTGGGCGGACAGCAGCATCTTGTAGGCATCGCTCGCGCATTTCAGCTCGAAGTTCATGGATTTTTCGGGCTTCTTGACCACGTAGCTTGCCTTGCAGCGAATTCGTTCGCGGCCCCCTTCCGAGAGCTTCATGGAACCGTTCCCGGACCAGGTCCCGGCAAGACCATCGATTGTTGCGCTCGCATGCGACGATGCCAGCAGCAGACAGCCAAGGACCGCCGCTCCTATCTGCCGCCTGTAACAGCCAATTCGTACCAACGCTCCGTACTCCCTGCGCCATTGGTTTTCGATACGGCTGGGTACTCCAAAAAATGAGTGTCCTAAAGATGTCCGATAGGTGACTGCTCTTGGCGGGCGGGGCCGCCAGCAACATTCGGCAACAAGAAAGCTCTGGTGCGCGACGGAAGGCACCCAAGGTTGCTTCTTTGGAGAGCTGCAACGCGAGACAACCACGCGTTAAAGATTTCTACCTAGTGATCGCTCCATGAATCTTCGTGGGTCATCAACCGGAGACATTCGCTCATGAAACGCCGTGACTTCCTGATCAGCGCATCCGCCGTCGGTTTTGCAGCGCCTGCGCTTTTCAGGGCGGCCGTGTTGCCGGCGCTGGCGCAGGCGCAGGCGCCTGCCGGAACAGCCATCGTGCGCGCGGCGATTTTCCCGGCGATCGGCTTTTCGCGCGTCGGCAATGGCGATGAATGGTTCCTCGCGCCTGAAGTGCCGGGCCTGATGAACGAGCCTGCGGGCGGATTCAAGCAGGGACCGAGCCGCATCAAGAAGCAGGTCCAGCGCTTTCGCGTGTACGGCTATGACGATCAGGGACGCGTCGTGCGCGAGCTCGGCGAGGCTGACGGCCTGCGATGGACCGTTTATGTGGCGAACAGCAAGGCGGCCTGGTACGGCTATTCGAACGCAATGGACGGCGGCGACAATGCGCCGGGCATTCCCGGCGCGTTGCGCAATGCCGCCATCGAGCCGGCCCACCGCGAAGAAATGCTGGTGATCGACGCCGGTCCCGTCCGGATCGACGGTGCTTCGAAGAACGCCGACGGCCGTGACGCGGCCTATCGCATGGCGGGTAAGTTCTGGAAGACGATGCCGGTGACGCTCGGTCATCTGCGCACCGACGAGGCCGGGCGGCTCTTGGTTTTTCCTGCCGACGGCATCTCCAATTCTGCCCTGCCGCAGAATCCGGTGCGCGACTTCACCAACAATGACGGGTGGCATGACGACTGGTGTGACGGCTGGGTGAAGGCCAGCGTCCGCCTCGGCGGCGCGGACATGGCCTGCGAGCCGGCCTGGGTGGTCTGCTGCGGTCCGAAATTCGCGCCGCAGATCGAGCCGATCGTCAGCCTCTACGACGCGGCACGGGAAGCGATGATCGCGTCCGGACACCTGAAGCCACTGTCCGCTGCGGTGTCGTTCCGCCGGGACGTGCTTCCGATCCTGCGGCGCGCCGGCATGATGCAATGGATCGTACAGGCATCCTATCTCAGCAAGGCCTGGACCGATCTCGACGACCTGTCCGATCCCGCCGTCGTCCAGTCGCTTGCGGACCCCGCGGAGAAAGCGCGTCCCGCGCGCGAAAAGGTTCTGGCCGCATTCCGCAAGCCCGGCGGCGAAGACCGGCGCTCCGACGCGCTGCCTCCGATGCTCGGGGATGGCGTCAACTTCCCGGGAAGCCCGACCGGCTGGCTCACGCTGACGCCGACCCAGTACCAGATCCTGATCCGCTGGGCCAAAGGCGAATTCACCGACGACCTCAACGACGCGGCCGCCAACGCGGTCGAGAAGCTCGACGACATGCCATTGTCGCTCCGGCCGGAGGCGCTCACGCGTGCGGCATTGGATGCCTGCTCGGGTGGTGCATTCCATCCGGGCGTCGAGATCACATGGCCGATCCGCCATGCCGCGCTGTATCGGTCCACGACGGAAACTCCGCTCCCCTTCCGCATCGCGATCTCGACGCGGAAGAGCCTCGTGCAGGATGTCGGATTGCAGCTCAACCCGCAGAATGTCTTCGCCGGTCATCCCGATCGGAAGAACGATGGCGCACCGGTGGGGCCGCAGGCGCCGGGCGATCTCACGCGATGGATGGGCGTTCCCTGGCAGGGCGATGCATTCAGCTGCCAGTCCGTGCTGACGGCCGACGGTTTCCCGACACCGGTGTGGTGGCCTGCGCTGCTTCCCGTCGACGTCCTGCCGGAAGGTTTCTACAAGCAGATGATGCGCGCGGACCTCTCGGCGGAAGAGCGGCTGCGCTTCTATCACGCGCGGGTTGCCTGGTCGCGCGGTGCGGCCGGCATCGGCCTGCATGTCGAGGCCAGCTACACCGACGGATTGCGGCGAATGATCGCGCTATGGACGCAAATGGGCGTCGTCGTGCGCCGCGTCGGACCGAAGGACGTCCCGGGCATTCCCAAGGACGTCTTCGTCGAAGTGCAGCGCGGCACACTGGATCTTTCCGCGATCAAAGACCGCACCTAGGCGCGCATGCACCAGGTCGCGATCCTGGGCGCGGGAATGGCAGGGATGGCCTGTGCCCGCACCCTGCTCAGGCGGGGATGCCGTCCGCTTCTCATTGCGCCCGGTCATGACGTCGCCAATCGCGGCGAAACGCTTTCATTTCGCGCCTCTCCCCATCTCGAGAGTCTCGGCTGGCTTGGCTTGCTCGACGCGGAGACTGCGATCGCCTGTCAGGGGCGCTATTCGGTGTGGGGCAGCGCCATATTGCGGCGGAATGCGTTTCACCAGGAGGGAGCGTCGGGCTGGCATATCGACCGGCAGCGGTTAGAGACCCGCATGGCCCGGACGCTCGACGCCGACGGCCTCGCGCGGCAATGCGCCGAGGCCCGACGGCTCTCGCGGGCACCGGACCACGTCGTTGTCGATCTTGCCGATGGCTCCTCGATCGAAGCCGAGTTCGTGATCGATTGCTCCGGCCGCGCCTCGGTCACATCCGGGGGCGAAGCGCCGCTTCGCCGTCTGGACAAGCTCGTGGCCTGCTATGGCATTTTCGAGCTCGAGCAAGATGTCGAAGCCGTGCCGGCGACGCTTGTCGAGGCTGTGGCGGCGGGATGGTGGTACATGTCCATGCTGCCAGGTGGCCGCATCCTGCTCTGCTTCTTTACGGATTCGGACTTGCTCCCGGCGGGCCTGCGCAAGGACATGACCTTGTGGGCCGACATGGTTTCGCACACTCATGCGATCTCGGCACGCGTGACGAGCCTGGGGATCGACGTGGCTGCGTGCGCGCAGCTCAAGTTCGCGCCGGCGAGCACCACCACCATGTCAGGGATGATCGACCATCGCATTGTCCGGGCGGGCGATGCCGCGACTGCGCTCGATCCGCTGGGAGCGAATGGCCTTGCTATCGCGCTGTGGAGCGGCATTCAGGCTGCCGAGAGTGTAGCCGGTGCGCTGGCGGGGGACACAACGGCATCCCGGCGCTACGAGCGACAGTTTCTGGAGGGGATCGCATCCTACCTGGCCACGCAGCGCGCAATGTATGCATCCGAACGTCGCTTTCCCGACGCGCCCTTCTGGCAGCGACGCAACGACATTTCGCTTGAGACCATCTCGTCTGACCTCGAGGCGTAACTAACGGCACGCTCCAAGCCGCCTGTCGGTCAAAACAAAAATGGCCCGCTTGGAAAGCGGGCCATTTTCACATCGGAACCGGCAAAGTCCGAACTTGGTTGCGGGGATAGGATTTGAACCTATGACCTTCAGGTTATGAGCCTGACGAGCTACCGGGCTGCTCCACCCCGCGTTAAACTTTTGCAACGCCCCCCGAAGACGACCTGAGACGGTGAATGCGGACCAGCGCGCGTGGCGTGGCTTGCTTTCGCGTCCCAAAGGCTTCCTTGGAAGGCAACCCCGAGGCAAAGCCCGTCGGGTGCGAGGGCTATGTATCAACCGCCGTCCGCTTTGGAAAGGCCCGGCGGGACGTTTTTTTCGACTTTATGACAGGCCAAATGCACCCGTAACGGGCCGAAAAAGCCAGCACTTGCCATAAGTTCCGCAAAGGGCCAGCCTGTGGCAACAAGATAACGGGGAAACGCCATGTCAACCAGCCGATGGGCGTCGTCGGCGCCTCCGGCAGCGGCGCCAGTCGGGCGAATCGGGCTTTAGGGCCTTCAGCAAGCTGAGGCCCGCATCGTCATTCCGGGGCACGCGTAGCGCGCGCCCGGAATCCATTTCGCAACACGTGACGCGGATGAATGGATTCTCAGATGCGCAATTTCGCATCATAGCTCGATGCTTCGCATCGCCCGGGAATGACAAGGAAAAGAAAACTGCAGGGGGAACAACAATGACTGACACATTCGATTTCGTCGTCGTGGGCGCGGGCTCAGGCGGCTGCGCGGTGGCGGGACGGCTCTCAGAGGACGGGCAGACCTCGGTCGCGCTGCTCGATGCCGGCGGCCGTTGCGACAACTGGGTCGTCACCACGCCCGGCGCGCTGGTGCTGATGGTGGCAGGCACCGTCAACAACTGGGCCTTCGACACCGTGCCGCAGAAGGGGCTGAACGGCCGCATCGGCTATCAGCCGCGCGGCAAGGGGCTCGGCGGCTCCTCCGCGATCAACGCCATGGTCTATATCCGCGGCCACCGCTGGGACTACAACCACTGGGCCTCGCTCGGCAACACCGGCTGGGCGTATGCCGACGTGCTGCCCTATTTCAAACGCTCGGAAGACAACGCCGATTTCGGCGGCGAATATCACGGCAAGGGCGGCCCGCTCGCGGTCAATCGCTTGCGCTCCGGCAATCCGGTCCAGCAGACCTTCTTGCAGGCCGCGCAGGAAGCGCAATTCCGCATCCGCGAGGATTTCAACGCCGACGATCATGAAGGCCTCGGCATCTACCAGGTGACGCAGAAGAACGGCGAGCGCTGGAGCGCGGCGCGTGCCTATGTTCATCCCCACATGAACAGGCGCGCGAATTTGCGCGTCGAGACAGGGGCGCATGCGATGCGGATCCTGTTCGAGGGCAAGCGTGCTGTCGGCGTCGAATACCGGCAGGGCAAGGAGTTGAAGCAGCTGCGCGCGCGACGCGAGGTGATCTTGGCCGCCGGAGCGTTCCAGTCGCCTCACCTGCTCATGCTGTCAGGCGTCGGCGATACAGCCGCGCTTCGTGAGCACGGCATCGCGAACGTGCATCATTTACCGGGCGTCGGCCAGAACCTTCAGGACCATCCTGACTTCATTTTCGGCTACATGTCCGACAACCCGAATTTTGCCGGCATCTCGCTGAAGGGCATGCCGCGCCTGATCCGCGCCATCCTGCAATATCGCAAGGAGCGGCGAGGCCCCCTCACCTCCAACTTCGCCGAATGCGGCGGCTTCCTGAAGACGCGGCCCGATCTCGACATTCCCGACATCCAGCTGCATTTCGGCATGGCCATGGTCGACGACCACGGCCGCAAGCGCCACGGCGGCACCGGCTTCTCCTGCCATGTCTGCCTGCTCAGGCCGAAGAGCCGCGGCAGCGTGTCGCTTGCAAGCAGTGATGCTATGCAGGCCCCGCTGATCGATCCGAATTTTCTCGGCGAGGAAGAAGATCTCGAGAGCATGGTCGCCGGCTTCAAGACCACGCGCCGCCTGATGGAGGCGCCGGCGCTGCGCGCGCTCCAGCAGAAGGACGTCTTCACCGCCAACGTGCGCACCGACGACGACATCCGCAACATTCTGCGCGCCCGCGTGGACACGGTCTATCACCCCGTCGGCACCTGCAAGATGGGCACCGATCCGCTCGCCGTGGTCGATCCGAAGCTCAGGCTGCATGGCCTCGAGGCCCTGCGCGTCGTCGATGCCTCGATCATGCCGACGCTGATCGGCGGCAACACCAACGCACCGACCATCATGATCGGCGAGAAGGCCGCGGATATGATCAGGGCGGAGATGCGGTGACGAACTGCTCTCCCTCTCCCCGTTCTTACGGGGGCGCGACGAGCTTCGCTCGCGCTGGGAGAGTTGGGGTGAGGGGCTGCTTCCGCGATCACAACAACAGACGGCTCGCGGAGGTTCCCCTTCACCCGGATTGCATCTTCGATGCAATTCGCCTCTCCCCGCGGGCGGAGAGAGGCGAAGAAGAATCAACTCAGCAGAAACCCGCCGTCCACCGTCACCACGCTGCCCGTCATGTAGCGCGAGGCCTTTGAGGCCAGCAGCAGGACCGCTCCGTCGAGATCGGACTCGGCGCCGACGCGGCGCTGGGGGATGCGCTTGGCCAGGCGCTCGCCTGCCGGCGTCGACCAGAAATCGTGGTTCATCTCGGTGTCGATATAGCCCGGCGCCAGCGCGTTGACGCGGATGTTTTGCCCCGCAAGCTCCAGCGCCATCGCTCTCGTCGCCTGGATCATGCCGGCCTTGGAGATGGCGTAAGGCGAGACCGCTTTCAACACGCCGGTGCCGAGCACGGAGGCGATGTTGACGATATTGCCTGACTGCTTGCGTGCGATCATTCGTCGCGCCAGCTCGATGCTAAGGAAATAGGCGCCCTTGAGATTGGCGCCGACCACGGCATCCCAGTCCGCTTCCGTCTGCTCGGTCGCGAGCTTCTCGATCGCGATCCCCGCATTGTTGATCAGCACGGTGATGGGACCGAGCGCCGCCTCCGCGGCATCGACCGATTTGGCGATCGACCCCGTATCGGTGACATCGAGCGCGATCGCCGCAGCGCGGCCGCCCTTGCCGCGAATCTCCGCTTCGAGCGCCTTGAGCTTGTTCGTCTGGCGCGCGGCGAGCACGACGGCGGCGCCGTGCGCGGCGAGCACGCGCGCAAACTGGCGCCCCAGGCCCTGGCTCGCGCCGGTAATGAGGATGGTTTCTTTACTGACGTCGAATACGTCTGACATGGCAAGGTTCCAGGGTGTCCCCCCCGCACAGATACAGACGATTTTAGTGATCTGAAACCGGAATGATGGGTTTGCCGTTCACTCGTTCCATGCAGGCAGGGCGCAGCTCATGAACAGTTTCGATCTCGCAGTCTATGCAGCGCTGGCTGTGGCGATAGGATTCGGCTTCAGGACCGGTCTGCTGCGCAGTGCGATGACCATCCTGGCCTATCTCCTGGCTGCACCGATCTCCATCTGGATGGTGTCGCTCATCGCACCCCACGTGGTCGGTGAGAGCGCTTCGCCTCTGCTTCAGGGCTGGGTGTTGTTCTTCGGCGTTTTCGTCGCAACCGGCATGGCGCTTGGACATCTCGGCCGCGCCGCGCTGGACGATGCAGTCGGCGAAGCCGGGCGCGGAGACCGCATAGGCGGCGCAGCGCTCGGAGCCGTGCGGGTCGGCCTCGTCGCGACAACGCTGGTCCTGGTCTTCGATCAATTAGTGCCTGCCAACCGGCAGCCGCCGTTCCTCGTCGGCTCGCAATTGCGCCCGCTGTTCTCCGCTGCCGGACAGATGGGATTCAAGTCCCTGCCGCCTGAAGCCGCGGCCGCCATCGATCGCATCAAGAGGGAGCGGCCCATCTGACGCGGCGTGACCTTCTTCCGCGGGCGCGCCATGCATTTTGGCTACAGCCCGTCTCTTATCAACGGGACTGAGGTTGGCTACAGTGGTGCCAACAAAACCTGCCTGACATTACGGAGTGAAACAGTGGATCTTGGGATCAAAGGTCGCCGCGCCATCGTCTGCGCATCCAGCAAGGGCCTCGGGCGCGCCTGCGCCATGGCGCTCGCCAACGAGGGCGTGCATGTCACGCTGACCGCGCGCGGCGCGGACGCGCTGAAGGCAACGGCCGAGGAGATCCGGAAGGCCAACCCGGGCGTGACGGTCACCGAGATCGTCGGCGACATCACGACGCCGGCCGGGCGCGAGGCCGTGCTGAAGGCCTGCCCCGATCCGGACATCCTGATCAACAATGCCGGCGGCCCGCCGCCCGGCGATTTCCGCAACTGGACCCGCGACGACTGGATCAAGGCGATCGATGCCAACATGCTGACCCCGATCGAGCTGATCAAGGCGACGGTCGACGGCATGATGGCGCGCAAGTTCGGCCGCATCGTCAACATCACCTCGGCCGCCGTGAAGGCGCCGATCGAGATCCTGGGCCTCTCCAACGGCGCACGCGCCGGCCTTACCGGCTTCGTCGCCGGCCTGTCGCGCAAGACGGTGATCAACAACGTCACCATCAATGCCCTGCTGCCGGGCCCCTTCGAGACCGATCGCCTGCGCGGCACGGCGAAGGCCGAAGCCGACAAGCGCGGCATCACGCCGGAGCAGCTTCTGGCCGAGCGCGCAAAGCTCAATCCCGCCGGCCGCTTCGGCGATCCCGGCGAGTTCGGCTACGCCTGCGCCTTCCTATGCGGCGCCAAGGCCGGCTTCATCACCGGGCAGAACATCTTGCTCGACGGCGGTGCGTTCCCCGGGACGATGTAGGCTCTCTTGCCCTCTCCCCTTGTGGGAGAGGGTGCCTCGCGAAGCGAGGCGGGTGAGGGGTCTCTCTCCACGAGTCAGACTGCATCATGTGAGTTCGCGGAGACAACCCCTCATCCGGCGCTTCGCGCCACCTTCTCCCACAAGGGGAGAAGGGACTTCGATCACCGCCGCTTCGTCGGCTCGTCCTCGTCGCGCTCGCTGAAGCCTGACGAATCCGCGCTCGAGCGCTCGTCGGTCCAGTCGACGCCGAACGCGTCGAGGCCATCGGCGAGCAGATCGCCCAGCATCGGCTCACCCAAGAGATAGTGTGCGGTTTCTCGCCGGGGATTTTGATACTCGGTGCGCGCCTCGACGGCACGGGCACGTAGATCCTCCCAATCGTCCGGTCCACCATCGCCACGCCCGAGCCACATCAACGCGACGAGATCGATCTGCTCGTCCTCGTTCAGGGCGGCAATGAAGCTTGTAATCTCGCGGCCGACCGGATCGGAGCCGTTGTCCTGCAGCACGTCGATCGCATCGTCATCCGTTGGATTTGACCCCGAGTCCGGATCGGAGTCGGTCTCCTTGACGTCGTACTCGCGCGCCTTCTCGATCAAGAAGGCGACTTTCTCGGCGGAAATCGCTAGCTCCGGCATGGCTCCCTCCTGGGTTCCCCCGATAACGCCGCATCACAGCGGATGATCCATTGCGGCGGCTGGCGGAAACCCGCAATGTCCGCTCCAACCAGAACAAGAGGACGCGCCGGATGCGGTGGACGGTAGGCCAGGTCAGGATCACCAAATTCGTGGAAATGGAGACGGTCGGCTCGACGCGCTTCATCCTGCCGCTGGCAAGCAATGAGGAAATCCGAAAACTGCCCTGGCTGATCCCGCATTTCGCCACCGAGCAGGGCCGGCTGAAGATGTCGATCCATTCGCTGGTGGTAGAGACGCCGTCGCGCCGCATCGTCGTCGACACCGGCCTCGGCAACGACAAGCAGGGCCGCAACGTCCCGACCTGGAACAACCGCAACACGCCGTTTCTGGAGATGATGACGACGGCGGGCTTTGCGCCAGATAGCATCGATACGGTGCTGTGCACGCATCTCCATGTCGATCATGTCGGCTGGAACACGAGGCTCGATGGCGGCCAATGGGTGCCGAGTTTCCCGAACGCCCGCTACGTTTTCGGCAGAACGGAATACGAGTATTGGCGCGACCACTCGACCGAACCGGACAAGGCGGCCGTGTTCACCGATTCCGTGAAACCCATCGTGGACGCCGGCCTTGCTGAGCTGATCCCGAGCGACCACCAGCTGTGCGAGGAGATCAGCATGATCCCGACTCCCGGCCACAGCCCGGGCCACATGAGCGTCCTGATCCGCTCCGGCGGCGAGCAGGCGTTGCTCGCCGGCGATGCCGCCCACCACCCCTGCCAGATGGCGCATCTCGACTGGTGTTCGACGGTGGATTCCGACCCGCAACAATCAGCCAGGACGCGGCGCGATTTGTTCTCGCGTTTCGCCGATACCGCGACGCTGGTGATCGGCGGGCATTTCTCCGGCGGACACATCAAGCGCGACGGAGACGCGTTCAAGTTCGTGGCGTTACAATCGTAGGGTGGGTTAGCCCCGCGGCTGCGCGAAGCGCAGTCCGCTAGCCGTAACCCACCATTGTCTGCCTCAGCGCAAAGCGAAAGAGGTGGGTCACGCTTCGCTAACCCACCCTGCGATCATCCGAATTGAGAGGGCTGCAATGCACGGGCCCATAGGCGGTTGAAATTCCCGCCGCCCTGTTCCATGAAGCTATTTAACCGACCAGTCCATCCTAGGGAGAGACGAGAATGAAGCTTGTTCGTTATGGTGAAAAAGGTGCAGAAAAGCCCGGGCTGATCGACAAATCCGGCCAGCTGCGCGACCTCTCGGCCCATGTGAAGGACCTGACCGGCGAGGCCTATTCGCCGGAGTCCCTGAAGAAGCTCGCAGCGCTCGATCCGGCCTCGCTGCCGGCCGTCGCGGGCAAGTCGCGGTTCGGCGCCCCCGTCACCGGGATCTCGAAATTCGTCGCGATCGGCCTCAACTACAGCGACCACGCCAAGGAGACCGGCGCCGCGATCCCGACTGAGCCGATCATCTTCATGAAGGCCAACACCGCGCTTTCCGGCCCGAACGATCCGGTCGAGAAGCCGCGCGGCTCGACCAAGCTCGACTGGGAGGTCGAGATTGCCGCGATCATCGGTACCCGCGCCAAATACGTCTCTGAAGCCGACGCGCTCAATTACGTCGCCGGCTATTGCGTCTGCAACGACGTCTCCGAGCGCCACTTCCAGACCGAGCGCCTGGGTCAGTGGACCAAGGGCAAGTCGCATGACACGTTCGGTCCGCTCGGACCGTGGCTCGCCACCAAGGACGAGATCAAGGACGTGCAGAACCTGTCGATGTGGCTCGACGTCAACGGCCAGCGCCGCCAGACCGGCTCGACCGCGACCATGATCTTCACCATGGCCAAGTGCGTCTCCTATGTCTCGCAGTTCATGACGCTGCTGCCCGGCGACATCATCACGACCGGCACGCCGCCCGGCGTCGGCATGGGCATGAAGCCGCCGACCTACCTCAATGTCGGCGACGTCGTCGCGCTCGGCATCGAAGGCCTCGGCGAGCAGCGCCAGGAGATCGTCGCGGCGTAGGCAACGGTCTCGACCGCTGCCACACCGTCATTGCGAGGAGCAAAGCGACGAAGCAATCCAGACTATTTCCGCGGAGACAATCTGGATTGCTTCGCTCGTAATGACGAACTTGAACTGCCGCATCCGCCCTAGGACATTGAAATGAAACTCACCTTCTCCGAGGCCTCGCCCTTCGCGCGCAAGGTGCGCATCGCCGCGATCGAGCTTGGGCTCGTCGACAAGATCGAGTTCGTCCCCGCAACCGTCGCGCCGGGGCAGGCGAATGAGGACTATTCGCGCATCACGCCGCTGAAGAAGCTGCCAGTGCTGATCACCGACAATGGCGAGGTGATCCTCGATTCCTACGTCATCGTCGAATATCTCAACGAGCTCGCCGGCGGCAATCTGATCCCGGATTACGGCCCGCGCCGCTGGTCGGCCAAGACCGATCATTCGCTGATCAACGGCATGCTCGATTCCATGCTGCTGTGCCGCTACGAGAGGATGGTGCGGCCGCAGGGCCTGCAATGGCAGGCATGGTCGGACGACCACTGGAACCGGGCCTGGACCGGCATGGCGCGGTTCGAGAACCGCCCCGAAGTCCTGAACGGTTCGTTCGACATCTCGCAGATCGGCCTCGTCTGCGTGCTCGGCTATGCCGACTTCCGTTTCGCCGACTGCGGCTGGCGCAAGGCCTATCCGAAGCTCGACGCTTTCCATCAGAAGATGCTGGAGCGGCCCTCCGTGAAGATCTCGGTGCCGCCGCCGGCGTAACAAGACATGCGGGGCGAATGACGATGCGCGACCGTTCTCCCCGCCTCACAATTCTCGGCGCGAGCCTCGCGCTCGCGTTGATCGTCTCAGCGAGTCATGTGCGAGCTGACGGCATGGCGCCTGAACAAAGAAACCTTGCCTGCGGTTCGCCATCGTCGATCGACGATGGCTGGGTGACCGCGTCGCCCGATAGCGTCGGCATGGATGGCACGCTGCTCTGCGGCATCGCCGCGCGGCTCGAGCAACGGGCTACCGCAGTCCATTCGGTCGTCGTCGCGCGTCACGGCAAGCTCGTCTTCGAGCAATATTTTCCAGGCTACGACCAACCCTGGGGACAGCCGGAAGGCCAACACGAGTTCACGGCCACCACCAAGCACGACATGCGCTCAGCATCAAAGAGCGTGACGTCGCTACTGGTTGGCATCGCTATCGACCGCAAGCTGATCGCCAGCGCCGATGAGCCCGTGCTGAAATTTTTCCCCGACTACCAGGCCGAGAAGCAGGCCGGGTGGGAAACCATCACGCTACGCCATCTGCTCACGATGTCCTCCGGCATCAAATGGGACGAGGCGCGGGCCTGGACCGATCCCAAGAACGACGAGCCGCATCTCGGCTTCGAGCCGGATCCGATCGGCTATGTGCTGTCACGACCTGTCGCCGCGCCACCGGATACGCTGTGGACCTACAATGGTGGCGGGACCGATCTACTCGGCAACATCATCGAGCGCGTCTCGGGAAAGCCGCTGGAAGCTTTCGCGCGCGAGGCGCTGTTTCAGCCGCTCGGCGTCACCGACCTCGAGTGGAAGGCCTATCCGAAGAACGGCAAGGTCGCAGCTGCCGCCGGCCTCCGCCTACGGCCGCGCGATGCGGCGAAGGTCGGCCAGCTCGTGCTCAATCGCGGGCAGTGGAACGGCCAGCAGATCGTCTCGGCAGAGTGGATCGCGCAATCGATCGCGCCGCGCTTCCAGGCGATCGGCTATTTTGGCAGTACGCTGTTCTACGGCTATCAATGGTGGATGGGTCGCTCGCTCGCCGGCTACAAGGAAATCAAGTGGGTCGGCGCGTTTGGCTGGGGCGGGCAACGCATTTTCATCGTGCCCGAGCTTGATCTCGTCATGATGACCACTGCTGCGCAGTACGGTCAGCCGAAGGAAGGCCTGGCGGCGATCGACATCCTTTCCAATATCGTCATTCCATCCGTGCGCGACGCGCATTGATACCAGGAGAAGCTAGCATGAGCCTCACATTCTCGGTCGGCGATCTCACCATCCATCGCGTCATCGAGCAGGAAGCCCCCTTCTTCGCAGCGCTGGAGTTCTTGCCCGGGCTGACACCGGAGGTGCTGGCCGAGAACCGGGCGTGGATGAAGCAGGCGAAAGCGCTCGACGACAACGATGTGCTGATGCTCTGCTTCCAGTCCTATGTGGTGAAGACACCGCATCACACCATCCTGATCGATAGCTGCGTCGGCAACGACAAGCCACGCCCGCAGCGGCCGGCCTGGCACATGAAGACCGACGATACGTATTTGCGTGCGCTGGGCGACGCCGGTGTCTCGGTCGATGACATCGACTTTGTGATGTGCACGCATCTGCATGTCGATCACGTCGGCTGGAATACGTGGTTGGAGAACGGCCGCTGGGTGCCGACCTTCCCCAAGGCGCGCTATCTGTTCGCCAGGCAGGAGTTCGACTACTGGTCCGAGCAGAACGCGAAGGCGCCCGTGCCGCCTTTCGTCGACAGCGTGCTGCCGGTGGTCGAAGCCAAACGCCATGAGCTGGTCAGCAACGACCATCAGATCGGCGATCATGTTCGCATCCTGCCGACGCCGGGTCACACGCCCGGCCACGTCGCCTTCACCTTCGGCCGCGGCAAGGACGACGCCGTGTTCTCCGGCGATCTCATGCACTCGCCGCTCCAGACGCTCTATCCGGAGCTGTCGATCAAGTTCGACGTCGACCAGGCGCAGGCGGCGAAAACCCGGCGCAGTTTCCTGGAGCGCTATTGCGACACCGATACGCTGTGCTGCACCGCGCATTTCCCCTCGCCGTCGAGCGGCAAGATCCGCCGCAAGGGCAACGCGTTCGTCTGCGCGGCGGTGTGAGCGCTTGCTTCGCCTCTCCCCGCCTGCGGGGAGAGGCCGACGCGCGGAACGCGCGGCGGGTGAGGGGGACTCTCCGCGAGTCCAACGGTCGTCGAATTTGCGGAGACAGCCCCTCACCCCAACCCTCTCCCCGTAAGAACGGGGAGAGGGAAAAGGCCAGAGCTCAATCAAACAAGCTCGGCGTGTGGTTGACCAGCGCGCCTTCGATCTCGAGCATTTTCAGCTTCGTCACCACGCCGCCATTGGCGGAGAAGCCGCCGGGCTTGTTGCCGGCGGCGAGCACGCGGTGGCAGGGGACGACGATCGGGCACGGGTTGCGGCCGAGCGCCTGGCCGACCTCGCGCGACAATTCGACACCGCCGAGTCGCTTGGCGATATCACCATAGGTCATGGTCTTGCCGGGCGGGATGGTGCGGGCGATCTCGTAGACGCCGCGGTTGAAGTCGGGAACACCATCGAGATCGAGCGGAATGTCGGTGAGATCATCCGGCTCGCCATCGAGCAGCTTGACGATGCGGTCGATCGCCTGCTTCACCTCGGCCGTCGGCTGGGCCTCGCTGGCATCAGCGTGACGCTGGTGGATGCGGGTGCGGATCTTGTCCTCGCCGCCCATCGGCAGTTGCACGCCGTTGATGCCGCGCGGGCCCCAGGCGATGGCACACAGGCCGATTTTGGTCTCGAACAGGACGAAATGCTGGTCAGTCATGACTAGGTTCCTGGGCTCTTCCTCGTCGCAGGCCCCCGCTTGTGATCTTCCCGCGAAATGTAGGCTTGGAAATAGTTGCGATCCACCCGGTTTCCGGGAATCTTGCACAGGAGTTCCCCGCGCCTTTCGAGAGCCTTCATGCAGAGCCTTCACGTCAACGGATATGATATGCCCTATCTCGACGTGGGCGAAGCCAGGGCGGGACCGCCGCTAGTCTGCGTGCACGGTTCGCTCAACGATTTCCGGGTCTGGGGCAGCGTGCTCGGACCGCTGTCGCAGCGGCACCGGCTGATCTGCGTCAGCCTGCGGCACTTCTTCCCGGCGCAATGGGACGGTGTCGGCGACACCTATTCCATTGCGCAGCATGTCGACGACGTCATCGCCTTCATCGAGAAGCTCGATACCGGTCCCGTCGACCTGATGGGCCATTCCCGCGGTGGGCACATCTGCTTTCGTGTCGCGCAGGCGCGGCCGGATCTGCTGCGCCGGCTGATTCTCGCCGAGCCCGGCGGCGAACTCGATGCGAGCCTTGATCCGGATTACACCGGCGGTCCCTCGCCGCTGCTGGCGCGTTTCACGGCCTCCGCGGAGAAGATCGCGGCCGGCGACGTCGATGGCGGCCTCGCCGTGTTCGTGGATACGCTGGAGGGACCCGGCACCTGGCCGCGGCTGCCGGCGATGGTGAAGCAGAATCTGCGCGACAACGCGTATACTCTGATCGGCCAGGTCAGGGATAACCGCCCGCCATTTTCAAAGGCCGATGCGGAGTCGATTCTGATGCCGACGCTGTTCATCCTCGGTGCCCGGACCAAAGGCCTGCTGCCGAAAGTGCTGCACGCGCTCGCAGCGCATGTGCCCTACTCCAGGACGGCGATCATCGCGAACACGACGCATCCGATGTTCGAGCAGGCGCCACAAAAATATTCGGACGTGGTGCTGGATTTTCTGGCGGGCTGATCATGCAGACTGTTCACGTCAACGGATACGACATGGCCTATCTCGAGGTCGGAGAAGGCTTGCCGCTGGTCTGCGTGCACGGCACGCTCGGCGATTTCCGCACCTGGTATTCGGTGCTCGGCCCGCTCTCGAAAAGGCATCGCGTGATCGCGGTCAGCCTGCGGCATTTCTTTCCCGAGCACTGGAACGGCGCCGGCGAGGACTACAAGATGGCCCAGCATGTCGCCGACGTCATCGGCTTCATCGAAAGAATCGGGCACGCGTCGGTCGATCTGATGGGGCATTCGCGCGGCGGGCACATCGCGTTTCGCGTGGCGCAGGCGCGGCCTGACCTGTTGCGCAAGCTGGTGCTCGCCGAGCCCGGCGGCGATCTCGATGCAAGCCTGCCAGTCCCGGCAGACATGCCCGCCCATCCACCGCTCGCCGCGCGCACGGCGCTCTCGGTCGAGATGATCCATGCCGGCGACGTCGAAGGCGCGCTCCGGAATTTCTATGAGGGCATCGAGGGCGACGGCACCTGGCGGCGCGTGCCGGCGGCCGCGAAACAGCAACTGCGCGACAACGTCGTCACCTTCCTCGGCCAGCTCAACGAGCAGCGCAAGCCCTACATGCTGGCCGACGCGCAGGCGATCACGACGCCGACGCTACTGATCGGCGGCGGCGCGACGACCGGCAGCCTGTCGGTGATCTGGCGCGTGCTGGCCGAGCACATCGCCGGCGCGAAGACGGCGGTGATCGCGAATGCCGGCCACTGGATGTTCGAACAGGCGCCGCACGAGTATGGCAAGGTGGTGAGCGAGTTCTTGGAGGGGTAGTTCTCTTCCCCTCTCCCCTTGCGGGAGAGGGTGGATCGACGGCGCGGAACGCGGCGGCGAGACGGGTGAGGGGTCTCGCTCCGCGCATACATCTCTTAAAGTGAATTCGCGGATGTAACCCCTCATCCGGCGCTTCGCGCCACCTTCTCCCGCAAGGGGAGAAGGAAGACCGGTGCTCGCCTCGCTACACCTTCCACACGCCGACCGGCATCTTGATTGTCGCGTTCAGGCGGTTCCAGACATTGATCGTGGCGATCGAGAGGATCAGGGTCGCAAGCTCGCGCTCGTCGAAATGCTTGGCAGCCTCGTTCCAGATCGCATCCGGAACGGGGTCTGCCCGATCCGCAAGACGCGTGACCGCCTCAGTGAGTGCCAGCGCGGCGCGCTCTGCTTCGGTGAAATAGGGCGTATCGCGCCAGGCCGAGACCGCGAACAGCCGCTCATCGGTCTCGCCAGCCTTGCGGGCGAGCTTGGGATGCATATCGACACAGACGCTGCAGCCATTGATCTGGCTGGCGCGCAGGTGCACGAGTTCCAGGAGTTTTTCCGGCAGTCCCTGCTTGTTCACCTCGTTCAGCGCCTGCATCGCCTTCATGGCCTCAGGCAGGACCATGACCGGATGATTCATACGTGCGTGCATCATGTCGTGTCTCCATTTCGAAGCCGGAAGTTCCGGTGAGAGGAATTTCGACGGATCCGGTCACATCGGCCGAATTTGTCTCGTCATGGGCATGACGGACCACGACCAGGGGATGTGACCGATGACTGAAGAAAATTTTCTAGCCCGGCAATTCGAGGCCAATCGGGACCATTTGCGCAGCGTCGCTTACCGGATGCTGGGCACGCGCGGCGAGGTCGACGACGCCGTGCAGGAGACATGGCTGCGGCTCAGCCGCAGCGACACCTCGGATGTCGCGAATTTGCGGGGCTGGCTGACCACCGTTGTTGCGCGCATCTGCCTCGACATGCTCCGCGCACGCAAATCGCGCCGCGAGGATCCGATCGGCCCGGACGTGCCGGAGCCGGTCGACGATGCGCGTGAGCGCGAGGCCGAGATGGCCGATTCCGTCGGCGCCGCGCTCCTCGTGGTGCTGGAGACGCTGCAACCGGCAGAGCGGCTCGCCTTCGTGCTGCATGACATGTTCGCCGTTCCCTTCGAAGAGATCGCGCCGATCGTCGGTCGCTCGGTGGATGCATCGCGCCAGCTCGCGAGCCGCGCCAGGCGCCGTGTGCAGGGCGCGCCGGTGCCGGATGCGGATTTTTCCCGGCAGCGGACGATCGTCGATGCGTTTCTGGCCGCCTCGCGCGAGGGTAATTTCGAGGGACTGCTCGCCGTGCTCGATCCCGACGTCGTCGTGCGCGCCGATGAGGCCGCGGTGCGACTCGGCTCGCTGCCGGAGATCCGCGGCGCCACGGCTGTCGCCGAGACGTTTAGGGGACGCGCCCAGGCTGCACGGCCCGCACTCGTCGATGGCAAAATGGGTGTTGCTGTCATCCTCGGTGGGCATTTGCGGATCGCGCTGCGCGTCACTTTCAAAGGCGACAGGATCGCCGGGATCGAGGCGATCGCCAATCCAGAAGCGATCGGCGCATTGGACGTGGAGGTGCTGGAGAAGTAGGGCGCAACGCGTCTTGGAGTCGATGCGGCGGCGATGCTAAGCTGACTGGCAATCGCGCGCGGTGCCGGCGCGCGAGACGCAGAAGGACAGCTCGATGACACTCCGCCTCGTTCCCCTCCTCGCCGTATCCCTGCTCGTCCTTGTGAGCGCCAACGCCACGGCGCTCACGGCCGCCGACGAGAAGCTGAAGGCCGCCGCCGAGCAGGAAAAGGCGCCGCTGATCGAGACGCTGCACGATATGGTGATGATCGAGAGCGGCAGCAGCGATGTCGAGGGGCTCGCGAAGATGGCGGACTTCACCGAAGCGCGGTTGAAAGCGCTGGGCGCGACGACGCGGCGGCAGAAGACCACGGCAGGCGCCGGCGCCGATATCGTCGTCGGCACCTTCGAGGGCACCGGCAAGCGCAAGCTGATGCTGATCGGGCATATGGATACGGTGTATCAGCGCGGCATTCTCGCGACTGAGCCGTACCATGCCGATGGCACCAAGATCTTCGGACCCGGCATTGCCGATGACAAGGGCGGCATCGCCGTGATCCTGCACACGCTCAAGATCCTGAAAGACACAGGCTGGCGCGACTACGCCACGCTCACGGTCTCCCTCAATCCGGACGAGGAGGTCGGCTCGATCGGCTCGGGCGAATTCATCTCAGAGCTCGCCGATCAGCATGACGTGGTGCTGTCGTGCGAGCCGACGGCCGCCTCGCCGCCGGCGCAGAACGATTCACTGCTGCTGGGTGCCAGCGGCACCGCGACTGGAACGATCAAGGTGAAGGGACGCGCCTCGCATGCCGGCGCGGCGCCGGACCGCGGCCGTAACGCGCTGATCGAGCTTTCGCACCAGCTGCTGCAAACCCAGGATGTCGCGAAATCCATCCCCGGCACGCAGCTCAACTGGACGACGTCGAAGGCCGGCACCGTGCGCAACCAGATTCCGGAAGATGCCGAGGCCGGCGCCGACATCCGCCTCACCGTTTCCGACGGCATTGCCAAGCTCCAGGCCGCGCTCGACGAGAAGATCAAGAACAAGCTTGTGCCCGACACCGAGACGACGGTGTCGATCGTGCCGGGACGTCCGCCCTTCGTTGCCGGCGAGCGCGGCCGCGCGCTCGCACAGGAGGGACAGGCGATCTACGCGGAGCTCGGTCGCAAGCTCGACATCGCCGAGATGACGGGTGGGGGGACCGACGCCGGCTATGCCAATCGCAGTGGCAAGGCGGTCGTGGTCGAAAGCTTTGGCCTTGCCGGCTTCGGCTATCACGCCCGCGACGAGTACATCGACACCAATTCGATCGTGCCGCGGCTCTATCTGATGACGCGCATGCTGATCGAGCAGGGGAAGAAGTAGCGGCTTCACCCCACCCCGCCTGTGGGAGGGATAAAAAGTCAAGCATCTTCAATAGATTAGTCCGCCAGAAATGATGATCTACGGCCCGCTTGACGCCCCCGCTCCTCCCGCGATAGTTTCGCATACGGAATTCCGTATTCCGAAAGGAGCCGCCGGCGTGATCCCGCTCGACCCGCTGCCCAATCTGATCGACCAGGTCTATGCGCGCATCCTGGAGGCGATCACGGATCGCACCTTGCAGCCCGGTCAACGCATCCGACAGAACGAACTGGCTGACAAGCTCGGCGTGTCGCGCCAGCCGGTGTCGCATGCGCTGCATCTGTTGCATCGGCAAGGTCTCGTCGCGGATAGCGGCCGGCGCGGGTTCGAAGTCACTCAACTCGATCCCACGCGCATTCGCCAGCTCTACGAGGTGCGCAGCGCCATTGATGCGCTGGCAGCGCGGCTCGCCGCCGAACGCATCGCGCGCGATGCCGCGGGACGCGAGCGGCTTGCGGCCGCGTTGCGCGCCGGACGCGCCATCAACCGCAAGACGTCATTGAACGAACTGATCGCGCTCGACGTCGAGTTTCACCGCGCGATCTATCACCTCGCCGGCAATCCCGTGATCGAGGAGACGATCGCGCCGCAATGGCCGCATATGCGCCGCTCGATGGCGACCGTGCTGTCCGAGCTCGACTATCGCGAGAGCGCCTGGGCCGAGCACGCGACGATTGCCGGACACATTCTGGCCGGTGAAGCCAAAGCGGCGGAGCGCGCCGCGCTTGCGCATGCGCAGACGGCCGGACGAATGACCGAGGAGAGATTGAGAGCGACGGAGGAAGCCGCGTAGCAATTCGCGCCGTCATTCCGGGATGGTCCGAAGGACCAGACCTCAGATGCGCAATTGCGCAACGGGGAATCTCGAGATTCCGGGTTCACGCTTCGCGTGCCCCGGAATGACAACTATAATAATCAACGAAGGATGCACCCATGAAACTGAGCCAGGAGCAATCGGAGTTCTTCCATCGCGAGGGCTGGCTGTTCCTCCCCGAGCTGTTTGCCCAAGAGGAGGTCGATTTCCTCGCGCGCGAGGCGGTCGGCATCTACGACACTGACCGGCCCGAGGTCTGGCGCGAGAAGAGTGGCGCGCCGCGCACGGCCTTCGCCGCGCATCTCTACAACCAGGCTTTCGGCGTGCTTGGCAGGCATCCGCGCATGATCGAGCCGGTCGAGCAGGTGTTCGGCGAGCCGGTCTACATGCACCAGTTCAAGATCAACGCGAAGTCGGCTTTCACCGGCGACGTCTGGCAGTGGCACCAGGACTACGGCACCTGGAAGCGCGACGACGGCATGCCCGAGCCGCGCGCGATGAACATCGCGATCTTCCTCGACGAGGTGATGCCGATCAACGGTCCCCTGATGCTGGTGCCGCGCAGCCAGAATGCCGGCGACTTGGAGGCCTCGCACGATCTTGCAACCACCTCCTATCCGCTGTGGACGCTGGACGAGGAAACCGTGACGCGCCTCGTCAAGCAGGGCGGCATCGTCGCGCCGACCGGCAAGCCAGGAGGCATGCTGATGTTCCACGGCAATCTCGTGCACGGCTCGAGCGGCAACATCACGCCCTACCCGCGCAAGATCGTGTACCTGACGCTGAACGCGGTCTCGAACTACATCCGCAAGCCGACGCGGCCGGAGTACATCGCGCACCGCGATTTTGCGCCGATCAGGACGGTCGACGACGACGCGCTGCTGCGGCTCGCACGTGCGCCGCGGCAGGCGGCGGAATAGATAGGTCTCGAGCCCCGGACGCAGCGCAGCGCGCAAGCGGTGCGCTGCTGAGCCGGGGCCCATGCCACTCGCACTTCTCTTTCTGGGTCCCGGCTCTGCGGAGCAGCGTTTCACGCTGCACCGCGTCCTGGACACGATACTTGATCGGATATTCCCCATGAACCTCTTCTCCCTCCTCCAGGCCCGCGCTGCCGCCGGCAAGCCGGTGCGCGTGGCGCTGATCGGCGCCGGCAAGTTCGGCTCGATGTTCCTGTCGCAGGTGCCGCATGTGCCGGGGCTGGAGGTGCCCGTCATCGTCGATCTCGACCGCGACCGTGCGCGCGAGGCGTGCCGGACGGTGGGTTGGGACGCCGAACGCATCGCGGCGACCAGCTTCACCGATGACGGCGTGCGCGCGATGAATGGCCCGATCGACGTCGTGGTCGAGGCGACCGGCAATCCCGCCGTCGGCATCCGCCACGCGCGTGCGGCGATCGCGGCCGGCAAGCACATCGTGATGGTCAATGTCGAAGCCGACGTGCTGGCGGGCCCACTGCTGGCACAGGAAGCGCGAAAAGCGGGTGTCGTCTACTCGCTCGCCTATGGCGATCAGCCGGCGCTGACGGCCGAGATGGTCGACTGGGCGCGCGCTACCGGCTTTCGTGTGGTCGCGGCCGGCAAGGGCACCAAATACCTGCCGTCCTATCACGACGTAACGCCCGATGGCGTCTGGCAGCATTACGGCCTCACTGCGGGCGACGCGCAGTCGGCCGGGATGAATCCGCAGATGTTCAATTCCTTTCTCGACGGCACCAAGTCGGCGATCGAGATGGCGGCGATCGCCAATGCCTGCACGCTCGATGTACCGACGGATGGGCTGCTGTTTCCCCCATGCGGCGTCGACGACCTCCCGCACATCATGCGACCGCGCGACAAGGGTGGTGCATTGGAGCGATCAGGCGTGGTCGAAGTTGTGTCATCGCTCGAGCGTGACGGCCGGCCGGTGTTTCGCGATTTGCGCTGGGGCGTCTATGTCGTGCTGGAGGCGCCGAACGATTACGCCGCGGATTGCTTCAGGCAGTACGGCCTGAAGACCGACGCGAGCGGCCGTTATGCCGCAATGTACAAGCCCTATCATCTGATCGGACTGGAACTGAACATCTCGATCCTGTCGGCGGCGCTGCGCGGCGAGCCCACTGGTCAAGCGACAGGCTTCCGCGGCGACGTCGCGGCGGTCGCCAAGCGCAATCTTCGCGGGGGCGAGATGCTTGACGGGGAAGGCGGCTATACCGTGTGGGGCAAGCTGATGCCGGCAGCAAGCAGCCTGAAGATCGGCGCGCTGCCGATCGGCCTTGCCCACAGGGTCAAGCTGAGACAAGACGTCGCGCATGGCCAGGTGGTGCGCTGGAGCGACGTCGAATTCGACGCCAATAACGAGACGGTCAGGATCCGCAAGGCCATGGAGGCTGCGTTCGCAGCGCAGCATTGATCAACCACACGTCGAACGGCTGAGGGCGGCGGCCTTGATTTGCGGTTTCCCTTTCGTCATCCTGACTGCGATCCGGGCCTGACAGAGTTCGGACAAAAAGAAGCGTCGGCTGCCGGCGAACAACAAGCGACAACAAGGTCGCGATCCCTCGTCGAGCATTCGACTACAACAGAGGGGAAACGCATGGAACGTCGTAAGTTTCTGACGGCGGGCGGTCTTGGCCTTGCCGCGAGCACGATTGCTGCGCCGGCCATCGCACAGTCGATGCCGGACGTGAGGTGGCGGCTGGCGGCAAGCTGGCCGAAGGCGCTCGATACGCTCTATGGCGGCTGCGAATATTTCTGCAAGCGCGTCGCCGAGATCACCGACAATCACTTCCAGATCCAACCCTTCGCCGCCGGCGAAATCGTCCCGGGCCTCCAGGTGCTCGACGCCGTGTCGAACGGCACAGTCGAGATCGGCAACACGGCGCTCTACTACTACTGGGGCAAGAACCCTGCGTTCACGTTCGGCACCTCGCTGCCGTTCGGGCTCAACACGCGCCAGCACATCTCCTGGCTGTTGTGGGGCGGCGGCCAGGACCTGCTCAACAATCTGCTGAAGGAGCACAATGCGATCGGCATCCCGACCGGCTCGACCGGCGCCCAGATGGGCGGCTGGTTCCGGAAGGAGATCAAGTCGATGGCCGATCTGCAAGGGTTGAAATTCCGCGTCGGCGGTTTCGCGGGCACGATCATCGCCAAGGTCGGCGGCGTGCCGCAGCAGATCGCGGGCGGCGACATCTATCCGGCGCTCGAGAAGGGCACCATCGATGCTGCGGAATGGGTCGGCCCCTATGACGACGAGAAGCTCGGCTTCGTCAAGGTCGCGAAATTCTACTACTATCCCGGCTGGTGGGAAGGCACCGGCCAGGGCCACAACGTCATGAACCTCGACAAGTGGAACGCGCTG
>NZ_AXAS01000008.1:0-97500 GCF_000472925.1 Bradyrhizobium sp. Ec3.3 | reverse complement strand
CGCAGCTCCCCACGGCTTATCGCAGCGTAGCACGTCCTTCATCGCCTCTCAGCGCCAAGGCATCCACCGAACACCCTTAAGGCACTTGATTGCTCTCATTATCAATGTCCACACACTCGGCAGAATGTTGTCTGCACGATTGCCAAGAGACCTAAATCTCTAAGGCGCGCACCCTCGATGAATGCTACGTGCAGCCGGACATTGACTAGAAAGACCAGCTTGCTTCGTAAGATCGTTCCGATAGCGAGGCGGTCAAGCTTCGCTAAAAGGATCATTTACAACTCGCAGCCAACCTCACGGTTGAAAGCGAGCGCCGAAATGATCCGGAGATAATGAAGGCCCGCGCAACGATTTGCTGCACGACCCAACTCGGATCGATCTCCTCTTTACGATGTCAGAAATCACGCAACCTCACTGTCCATCCGGACTAGTGGGCGCGAAGTGATGTTTCGCGGACGATTTAGGTGCAAGACCCAGGTACAAGCAGCGCCGGCAATCAAACCATCTGGTGGAGCCAGACGGGATCGAACCGACGACCTCATGCTTGCAAAGCACGCGCTCTCCCAGCTGAGCTATGGCCCCGTAACCAGAAGACGAATGCCTACACTCGATCAAAGTGGTGGGCCTGGGAAGACTTGAACTTCCGACCTCACGCTTATCAAGCGCGCGCTCTAACCAACTGAGCTACAAGCCCCTAACGCATATCCTAACGAGGATTAGGGTCTTGCTCGCGTGCGACCGGCGGCAAGCGCCAATCGTACAGCGCAGCCCCTGGCGCGTGTTCGTCCGCGAAGAAAGAGAAACGAAGACGGCGAAATCCCGCCAATGGAGCTCAACGATCTGGCGATCTGTTGGCCCCTGATGTTTCTAAAACGGTCCGATAGTGAGCGTGAGCTCTCTGAAGGACCATCCTTAGAAAGGAGGTGATCCAGCCGCAGGTTCCCCTACGGCTACCTTGTTACGACTTCACCCCAGTCGCTGACCCTACCGTGGCCGGCTGCCTCCATTGCTGGTTAGCGCACCGTCTTCAGGTAAAGCCAACTCCCATGGTGTGACGGGCGGTGTGTACAAGGCCCGGGAACGTATTCACCGTGGCGTGCTGATCCACGATTACTAGCGATTCCAACTTCATGGGCTCGAGTTGCAGAGCCCAATCCGAACTGAGACGGCTTTTTGAGATTTGCTAGGACTTGCGTCTTCGCTTCCCATTGTCACCGCCATTGTAGCACGTGTGTAGCCCAGCCCGTAAGGGCCATGAGGACTTGACGTCATCCCCACCTTCCTCGCGGCTTATCACCGGCAGTCTCCTTAGAGTGCTCAACTAAATGGTAGCAACTAAGGACGGGGGTTGCGCTCGTTGCGGGACTTAACCCAACATCTCACGACACGAGCTGACGACAGCCATGCAGCACCTGTGTTCCAGGCTCCGAAGAGAAGGTCACGTCTCTGCGACCGGTCCTGGACATGTCAAGGGCTGGTAAGGTTCTGCGCGTTGCGTCGAATTAAACCACATGCTCCACCGCTTGTGCGGGCCCCCGTCAATTCCTTTGAGTTTTAATCTTGCGACCGTACTCCCCAGGCGGAATGCTTAAAGCGTTAGCTGCGCCACTAGTGAGTAAACCCACTAACGGCTGGCATTCATCGTTTACGGCGTGGACTACCAGGGTATCTAATCCTGTTTGCTCCCCACGCTTTCGTGCCTCAGCGTCAGTATCGGGCCAGTGAGCCGCCTTCGCCACTGGTGTTCTTGCGAATATCTACGAATTTCACCTCTACACTCGCAGTTCCACTCACCTCTCCCGAACTCAAGATCTTCAGTATCAAAGGCAGTTCTGGAGTTGAGCTCCAGGATTTCACCCCTGACTTAAAGACCCGCCTACGCACCCTTTACGCCCAGTGATTCCGAGCAACGCTAGCCCCCTTCGTATTACCGCGGCTGCTGGCACGAAGTTAGCCGGGGCTTATTCTTGCGGTACCGTCATTATCTTCCCGCACAAAAGAGCTTTACAACCCTAGGGCCTTCATCACTCACGCGGCATGGCTGGATCAGGGTTGCCCCCATTGTCCAATATTCCCCACTGCTGCCTCCCGTAGGAGTTTGGGCCGTGTCTCAGTCCCAATGTGGCTGATCATCCTCTCAGACCAGCTACTGATCGTCGCCTTGGTGAGCCGTTACCTCACCAACTAGCTAATCAGACGCGGGCCGATCTTTCGGCGATAAATCTTTCCCCGTAAGGGCTTATCCGGTATTAGCACAAGTTTCCCTGTGTTGTTCCGAACCAAAAGGTACGTTCCCACGCGTTACTCACCCGTCTGCCGCTGATGTATTGCTACACCCGCTCGACTTGCATGTGTTAAGCCTGCCGCCAGCGTTCGCTCTGAGCCAGGATCAAACTCTCAAGTTGGACTTGAACTTTGAACCGGCTGATCACAACGTTTGACGAGGTCCCACCATACTCGCGAAGCGATTCACATCGCTTGCGAACTGACCTCAATGAAGAGGCCATGGTGTTACCTTTGAAACGTGTACCGCCGAAGTCTTTCGTCCGGTCTCGATCAGAAAAGCCGAAGCTTTTCAGAAGCGAGACCCGCAAGGACTCCGCCGTCCACGTTTCTCTTTCTTCATCTTCACTTGTCAAACAGCCCGGGACCGGAGAGGTCCCAACCTTCCTGGGAGGAAGGGTTCCGACACCCTTACCGACGATGAATGACTCCAACCGATTTGTGTCGGCTGTTGTGCACTCAACAAGGTGAGGAGCATCAGTGGCGCGTTCGCTCGCCTTGGTCAGTGACCCGGCGGCGCCGCGCTCAGTGGTCGTGCTTATAGGCCCCTCCCCTCGGCGCTGTCAACGGGTATTGTCAACAAATCGTCGCACGGCCAAAGCCTGTGTGCACTGCGGAAAAAGTGCGGTGATTTCCGAGGCTTACGCGACGGGCGCGTCGGCCTCGGGCGACGCGTTCGGAGAAAATCGGGAAAAAAAGTTTGGCCTGCGAGAGAAAAAATTTGAGTTCCGAAGGGGCTCCAAGGAGCGCGCCCGGCGGGCAGCTCGCGCCCGGCTCAATCGTCAAACTTTTTCAGGATTTGGCGCCGTACTAGAGCCACAATCCCGGGGCGTTCTGGTATGACACAAGCTTGAATCGCTGGGTGCCTGTGGGGGCTGCCGGCGATTTACACTGGTCAAGGGGAGGCGATCTGAAAGATGCAGCTGCCTTCCCGGGACATTCGAGAGACATCGAGAGACCTTCATCCGCTTCGCTGTTCGTGAGTTCGGCCGGCCCCTCGAGGGCCTTTTGGCTGACGAGCGTCTTCAAGCGGCGTGCCTTTTCCGAAGATCCCCCTTGAAGAGGGCGACGACGGCAAGGCGCGGGAACAGGCTTCGCGCATGTCGGTGATATTGGGGGACTTGGGTTGAACCATAGGGCGCCACGCGGGGGTTATGGGCGTGAGACCGGGATCATCGATCTCGGCCACGAGCCGCCGCTTTCCGTCGATGGTTCCGAAGCTGCCGTGATCGATCGCCGCCGCGTCTCCGTACAGTGGTTCAGCGGCACGATTCTGACCGGACTCTGCGGCGCGGCCTTGATCGGCGGCGCCGTTTTCGCTTCGCTCGACGGCGAGTTGACCTTCGCCAAGGTGCCGGAGCGTGTCGAAGGCGTGCTGCGCGGCGCATTCGGCGCCAATGATCGCGCCGCCACCGTGCACAAGAGCGACCGCCTGCCGCCGCCCAGTGAATCCACGGCCTCGCGCAACGTGGTGCGCGTCTCGACGGTGGCCCGCGTCGGCAACCGCGACGTGATGCGGGTGCGGCCCTTCGTCCGCATCGCCGGCAACCTCTCGATGACGGCGAGCGATCTTTCGGCCAAGATCCCGCCGTTCAATGCCCAGCGCCTTCTGACCGATGTCGGCGCCGACCCGAAGACCGCATCCGACGATCCCAACAATCCCGAGGCGGTCGAGCCCGACGCCGAAGTGTCCTTTGTCACCAAGGACCTGTCGCCGGTGCTGCCCAAAGCCAAGATTTCCGCGGTGGTGGCGCTCGACGACATCCTGATGCGGGTTCGCGATGCCGCCAACTGGCGTGGCAACGGCGGCGTCCGTTATGCCGCGCTCGCCAACGCCACCGCCGACGTCTCAGGCGCGACCGGCCCGTCCGACATGAAGATGGCCTACGCCACCGAGGCGCCCTCGGCGGACCCCTATGCCGGCTTCGAGACGCGCGTGGTGCCGGAAAACGTCACGCTGCTGCCGAAGACCAAGGAACAGATCACCGGCGGCAATCCCAACGGCGAGCGCGTGCACCTCGTCAAGAAGGGCGACTCGGTCGCCTCCGTGCTGCGCGATCTCGGCGCGACACAAGAGGAAATCAAGGCGATATCCGCGACGCTCGGCCCGCGCGGCCGCGACGGCGGCCTGAAGGAAGGCGAGAAGCTTCGCATCCTGATGGCGCCCGCAAGCGCCGGTGCCCGACTCCAGCCATTCCGCGTCGTCGTCGCCAACGACACCATGGTCGAGGCGATCGCAGCGCTGTCGGATCTCGGCAAATACATCGCGGTCGACGTCTCAAGCATGAACACCGTCGCCGACGCGGCCGCGAATGCCAACAGCGACGACGATGACGACGACGACGGCACCGGCGTCCGGCTCTACCAGAGCATCTACGAGACCGCGATGCGCAACAAAGTGCCGATGCCGGTCATCGACGACATGATCAAGATCTACTCCTACGATGTCGATTTCCAGCGCAAGGTGCAGCCGGGCGATTCCTTCGACGTCTTCTACGCCGGCGAGGACGAGGGCACGGCGGCGGCCGACAAGAGCGAGGTGCTGTTCGCTTCCCTCACGGTCGGCGGCGAGACCAAGAAATACTACCGCTTCCAGAGCCCCGACGACGGCGTCGTCGACTACTACGACGAGACCGGCAAGAGCGCGAAGAAGTTCCTGGTCCGCAAGCCCGTCAACAGCGCCATCATGCGCTCCGGCTTCGGCGGCCGCCGCCACCCGATCCTCGGCTACGTAAAGATGCACACCGGCGTCGACTGGGCCACCGCCTACGGCACACCAATCTTCGCCGCCGGCAACGGCGTGATCGAGAAGGCCCAGCTCGAAGGCGGCTACGGCAAGTACGTCCGCATCAAGCACAACAACGGCTACGAGACCGCCTACGGCCACATGTCGGCGTTCGCGAAGGGCATGGAGCCCGGCAAGCAGGTGCGGCAAGGCCAGGTGATCGGCTTCGTCGGCTCGACCGGCCAGTCGACCGGACCCCACGTTCACTACGAAATCCTGGTCAACGGCCGCTTCGTCGACCCGATGCGCGTCAAGCTGCCGCGCGGTCGCTCGCTCGAAGGGCCGATCATGGCGGGCTTCGAAAAGGAGCGCGACCGCATCGAGGCGATGATGAGCAACCGCTCGAGCGGCATCGCCCGCATCTCGGATGCGACCGGCGGCCCGCTCCAGGTCACTAACCGCTAAGTCACTAATCGCGAAGTCACCAACCGGTAATTTTTCTCGAGACCGGCCTTTTCACGGCCGGGTTCCGTCCTACGTCCCCAGTTGTGGAACTGATCGGCGGCGTCTCGATTGACCCGCGCGACCTGTTTGAGCCGTTGAGCCAGAGGAGGACCAACCATGCGGCGCCTCTCACGCGAAGACGTCACCAAGGCCGTCAGCGGGGCTGATGACGTCACCATCGCCCAGATCATCGGAACCGGGGCGACCATCGAAGAACTCGCCGAAGCCCAGGCCTGGCTCGCCAATGACGAGCCCATGATCAACGACCTGCGGCCTCTGGCACAGGGCCGCGTGCGCGAGCTGGTGGATATCCTGTCGGAACTCGAACAGGACGACGACGAGCAAGGCCCGGCCAATCCGGGCGCCGTGTCTGCAGCCAGCTAGCCAGTCGGATCTGACAAAACAAATTCGCCCCGGAGAGGACGACCTCTCCGGGGCGGTTTGTTGTTTGAGGCAACAGGACGATCAGTTCAACTTCCTCTTCGGCACCGGCGCCTCGAACTGGGCGATCTCGGCCGTCTGCTGCGCCTTGCCGTTGAAGGTCAGCACGTTGCCCTCGGTGGAGATCGCAACAGTGTCGCCGTCCTTCACGTCACCGGCCAGGATCATCTCGGCGAGCGGATCCTGGAGGTAACGCTGGATCACCCGCTTCAGCGGCCGCGCGCCGTAGGCCGGATCCCAGCCCTTGGCAGCGAGCCAGTCGCGGCCTGCACCATCCAGCGTCAGCGCGATCTTGCGATCGGTGAGCAGCTTCTGCAGTCGGGCGAACTGGATCTCGACGATCCGGCCCATCTCGCTCTTCTGCAGGCGATGGAACAGGATGATCTCGTCGACGCGGTTGAGGAACTCCGGCCTGAAATGCGCCCGAACCGTTCCCATCACGTGCTCACGCACGGCAGAGGTGTCTTCGCCCTCCGGTTGATTCACCAGGAATTCCGAACCGAGGTTCGAGGTCATGATGATCAGCGTGTTGCGGAAATCGACGGTACGGCCCTGGCCGTCGGTGAGGCGGCCGTCGTCGAGCACCTGCAACAGGACGTTGAACACATCAGGATGCGCCTTCTCGATCTCGTCGAACAGCACCACCTGGTAAGGCCGGCGCCGCACCGCTTCGGTGAGCGCGCCGCCCTCGTCGTAGCCGACATAGCCCGGAGGCGCGCCGATCAGCCGCGAGACCGAGTGCTTCTCCATGTATTCGGACATGTCGAGGCGGACCATCGCGGTCTCGTCGTTGAACAGATACTCGGCGAGCGCCTTGGTCAGCTCGGTCTTGCCGACGCCGGTGGGGCCTAAGAACATGAACGAGCCGATCGGCCGGTTCGGATCCTGCAAGCCCGCACGCGAGCGGCGAACGGCGGTTGCGACCGCATGCACGGCCTCGCTCTGGCCGACGACACGCTGGCCGAGCGCCTCCTCCATCTTGAGGAGCTTTTCCTTCTCGCCCTCCAGCATCTTGTCGACGGGTACGCCGGTCCAGCGCGAGACCACCTGCGCGATGTGGTTGGCGGTGACCGCCTCCTCCATCATCTCGCCTGAGCCCTCGCGCGCCTCGATATCGGCGAGCTTCTTCTCCAGCTCCGGGATCCGGCCATAGGCCAGCTCACCGGCGCGCTGGAATTCGCCGCGCCGCTGCGCATTGGCAAGCTCGACGCGCAGGGCATCGAGCTCGGCCTTGAGCTTCTGGGCGTTGGAGAGCTTGTTCTTCTCCGCGCTCCAGCGCGCCGTCAGCGCCGCCGATTTTTCCTCCAGATCGGCGAGCTCCTTCTCCAGCGCCTGGAGGCGGCTCTTGGAGCCGATATCGCTTTCCTTCTTCAGCGCTTCCTGCTCGATCTTGAGCCGGATGATCTCGCGATCCAGCGAATCCAGTTCCTCGGGCTTGGAATCGACCTGCATCTTCAGCCGCGCGGCGGCCTCGTCCATGAGGTCGATCGCCTTGTCCGGCAGGAAGCGATCGGTGATGTAGCGGTTGGACAGCGTCGTCGCCGCCACCAGCGCGGAATCGGTGATCCGCACGCCGTGGTGCTGCTCGTACTTGTCCTTCAGCCCGCGCAGGATCGAGATGGTATCCTCGACCGAGGGCTCGCTGACGAAGATCGGCTGGAATCGCCGCGCCAGCGCCGCATCCTTCTCGACGTGCTTCTGGTACTCATCGAGCGTGGTCGCGCCGATGCAGTGCAGCTCGCCGCGGGCAAGCGCCGGCTTGAGCAGGTTGGACGCATCCATCGCGCCGTCGGCCTTGCCGGCGCCGATCAGCGTGTGCATCTCGTCGATGAACAGGATGAAGGTGCCTTCGGTCGCGGTCACCTCCTGGAGCACGGCCTTCAGCCGCTCCTCGAACTCGCCGCGGTATTTTGCGCCGGCAATCAGCGCGCCGAGGTCGAGCGAGAGCAGCTTCTTGTCCTTGAGGCTTTCCGGCACGTCGCCGTTGACGATGCGCAGCGCCAGGCCCTCGACGATGGCGGTCTTGCCGACGCCGGGCTCGCCGATCAGCACGGGATTGTTCTTGGTGCGGCGGGACAGCACCTGGATGGTGCGGCGGATCTCCTCGTCGCGCCCGATCACCGGGTCGAGCTTGCCGTCGCGCGCGGCCTGCGTGAGATCGCGGGCGTATTTCTTCAGCGCGTCATAGGCGTTCTCGGCGGTCGCGCTGTCGGCGGTGCGGCCCTTGCGCAGCGCCTCGATCGCGGCGTTGAGGTTTTGCGGGGTCACGCCGCCCTTGTTGAGGATCGTGCCGGCCTCGCTGCTCTTTTCGAGCGCGAGCCCGAGCAGCAGGCGCTCGACCGTGACGAAGCTGTCGCCGGCCTTTTCGCCGGCCTTTTCGGCAGCATCAAACGTGCGGGCGAGCTCGGGCGCCAGATAGATCTGCCCGGCGCCGCCGCCACTGACCTTCGGCACCTTGTTCAGGGCCTCCTCGGTCGCCTTCAAAATCGCCCGGGAATTGCCGCCGGCACGGTCGATCAGGCCGGCAGCCAGGCCCTCATTGTCGTCGAGGAGGACCTTCAGGAGGTGGAGAGTCGAAAACTGCTGGTGCCCCTCGCGCATCGCGAGCGATTGCGCGGACTGGATGAAGCCCCTGGAGCGTTCGGTGTACTTTTCAATGTTCATTTTGTCTTTCCCTCGGCCTGCCCCCGGAGCCCTCTAAGGCACTCCAGATGGCATCTTCATTGGGTTTCCGCTGGCCACATTGACGTTTCTCAAGCAGCAAGCGGTCGTTAGCAGCCGACGCTGGCGCCGGCCTGACGCAGATGTGGGAACCAAGTCACGGGAACGGAAGAGGCTTCTTCACAAATTCGTGCACGACAAATTTGTGAGCCAAATGCCCCGCTTGGCGCCAGCAGATGGAATCCGTTAACTAGTCGCCATGATGACCAGCCCGACTGCCGCGATCACGGGCCTTTACCGCTATCCGGTCAAAGGCCTCACGCCCGAGCCCCTGTCCCGCGTCGCCTTGCGGGTCGGCCAGACCCTGCCCGCCGACCGCCGCTATGCCATCGAGAACGGCCCGAGCGGCTTCGATCCGGAGGCGCCGCAATGGATGCCCAAGACCCAGTTCCTGATGCTGATGCGCAATGAGCGCCTGGCCGGCCTCAACAGCCGCTTTGAGGACGCGACCAATCTTTTGACCATCCGCAAGGACGGCCAGGTCGTCGCCAGCGGCGACCTGGAAACGGCAAGCGGGCGCGCTGCGATCGAGACCTACTTCACCGGCAATTTCCAGAGCGAGCTGCGCGGGCCGCCAAAAGTGCTGTCCGGCCGCGACCACAACTTTTCGGATGTCGCTAGCAAAGTCGTCTCCATCATCAATCTCGGCAGTGTCCATGCAATCGAGAAGATGCTGGGCGGCGTTGCCGTCCATCCCCTGCGCTTCCGCGGCAACCTCTACGTTCAGGGCTGGCCGGCCTGGTCCGAGCTCGACCTCCTCGGCCACACGCTGGCGATCGGCAATGCGCGGCTGAAGGTGGTCAAGCGCATCAAGCGCTGCGCGGCGACGAATGTCGATCCTGTGACCGCGGAACGCGATCTCGAAATCCCGCCGACGCTGTCGCGCCATCTCGGCCACATGGATTGCGGCATCTATGCCGAGGTCATCGCAGATGGCGAGATCGCCATCGGCGATCGGCTCGCGATGGAAGAGCCGAAGCTGGTGTGAGCTGCCGTACGGTGGGCAAAGGCGCTCTCGCGCCCTGCCCACCATCACTCCACGCAGGCAGAAGTGATGGGCACGTTTCCGCCTTCGCTCTACGAGCTACGCGGACAAGTGGCTTCGCTCACCCTACAACTACGCTCCACGCAATGACGAACGTTAGTTCTGCTTGCCTCACTTGAAAACTGGTCGCCCGCTACTGATCAGGTCCAGGAAGCGGTGAGGCTCGATATAGTCCGTATTGTCGAGATTGAGCCGGCGTAGCGACGTCGCACGATCATGCAACGGTTCGATCGCCTCGGCACCGGCACTGGTATAGCCGATCGGCAGGCAATAACCGTCGCCGTAGTGCATCTCGGCCTTGCCGCCGACCTCCGCCCAGATGTCCCGGCCGTAGAAGAAATAGGTCCGCAGGTTTCCCATCACCACCAACGCGGAGTCATCGAAGGCGTTCAGGATCAACGAGTCGGCTTCGAGATTGCCGTCAATGAACGTCCCCTTGGCAAACCCCGTCGAGAACACCGTGCAGGCGACGTTGCCGAGCACGACGAACATCCCGCCTTCATCAAACGCGCCTGCGTTCCCCAGATCGACCAGGCCGTCGACGGTCAGATCGCCCATCACCAGCGTGTTGAAGGCCGGCACGTCGACGAAGTCGGATGCTGCGAGCGGCCCGCGAAGCACGGCACAATCATCCCGCGCAGGTGGGTCCGACCCCAGATCGTAACGGGCAAGCTCCCGCCGAAACCTTGCCGATCCATCGTTCGCCAGAAGCTCGTCGAAGACGGCCCGCGTCACTTTCTCGAACACCATGTACACCCCGTGATCCGCAGGGCGGACGGAGGTAACCGCCGAGCCCGCGTCTCCTTAGGGTCGCGCGAGCTCGACGGCAGGTTCGAAAATGTGCCGGGACGATCGATCAGTTCGGCATCACATAGGCATAGATCCGGCCGCGCGAGATCGGTGCCTCGCGGACGCGATTGCCGTTATTGCCGGAGATCATGATCGGATTGCCCTTGGCGTCGATGCCGGTGATGATGCCGACATGGCCGCCGCGGCCGCGCGACATTACCGCAATCGCGCCGACCTGCGGACCGGAGACACGCGTTCCGTAATGCGCGAACGAGCTCGCCATGTCGGAGCCGGAGCCCTTATGGCCGGTGTGCTCGAGCACCATGTTCATGAAGCGCGCGCACCACAGACTGCCGCGGCCGGTCGGATTGCCGCCGAGATAGCGGCGCGCCTCGGAGACGAGGCCCGAGCCACCGCCGAAGTCGCCCGCCATGCCGCCGGTGTTGGCGCTCGGGTCATAGCTGGCCTGGGTGTTGGCGAAGCCGCTCGCCTCCAACTGCGCGGCGCCGCGCTCGAAGCGCGATGAGCGCGCGTGGCGATAGTGATGATACCTGCCGGCATGGTGCGCGGCGTGATGCACGTAAGCGTGCCGCTCTGCGCTGTGACGATGAGACCGTGCCGATGCTGGAGAGATAGATGCGGCGAACGCCGCGGAGAAGAGAGCCAGCGCGATGACGTGACGCAGCCGGCCGAACGCAAACAACTCAAACATTCTTCATCCTTCGTTGACACCCCCAATTCCCATCGGCCCGTGCGGTGGCCGACATCCGCGCGTCGTATGAAAGTCCAGATGTGGCAAGAGCAAGGCACAATGCGGCATTGCAGAAATTCGCTTCAGGGAATTTCCGCGATGACCCTGTGTCGATGCTGGTCTGATGCTGCCGCATTGCTGCCCACAGCATTAACTGCGATGCTTAACGCGACGGCCCAGAAAGAGGGAAACGGTTAATGCCCCACGCCACGACCAGGGATGATGTCCGCATCTATTTCGAGGAAGCGGGCCACGGCACGCCGATCATCTTCCTGCACGAGTTCGCGGCCGACTACTCCAATTGGGAGCCGCAGATGCGCTACTTCTCGCGCGGCCACCGCTGCATCACCTATTCCGCGCGCGGCTATGCGCCGTCGGACGTGCCGGCATCGGCCGAGGTCTACACCTACAAGCACTTTTACACCGATGCACTCGCGGTGCTCGACCATCTCTCGATCGATCGCGCACATCTCGTCGGTCTCTCGATGGGCGCATATTCCTCGCTGCAGATCGGCCTCAACGCGCCGGGGCGCGCGCTGTCGATGACGCTCGCGGGCGTCGGCTCCGGTTCGGAGCTCGACAATCTCGAAGCCTGGCGCAAGCAGTGCCGCGCCAATGCCGAGCAATTCGAGACACTCGGCTCTCTCGAGGTCGCCAAGGTCACGCGCGATGCGCCGAGCCGGATTCCGTTTCTGGTGAAGGACCCGCGCGGCCACGCTGATTTCTATGCCGCGCTGGCACGGCACGATGCCAGGGGCTCGGCCAACACCATGCGCGGCTTCCAGGGCGGCCGCCCCTCGATCTACTCCATGACGGATGCGATCAGACGCGTGGCGACGCCAGCGCTGATCATCTGCGGCGACGAGGATGACCCCTGCGTCGGGCCGAGCCTGTTCCTGAAGAAGCATCTGCTGGCCGCAGGGCTCGCGATGTTTCCGAAGTCAGGCCATGTCCTCAATCTCGAGGAGCCCGCGCTGTTCAACGAAACGGTGGAGCGGTTCGTCACGCTGGTGGAAGCGGGGCGCTGGCCGGTGCGCGATCCGAGGTCAGTGGCTGCGAATTAGCGAAGGCATCATCCTATATTCCGTCATTGCGAGCGCAGCGAAGCAATCCAGAATCCCTCCGCGGAAAGACTCTGGATTGCTTCGCTGCGCTCGCAATGACGAGGTGTAAGCATCAGCCCCTCATCCTGAGGAGCGCGGAACGCGCGTCTCGAAGGATGAAGGCCCCGCCAGTGGCCTCGCCCTTCGAGACGCGCGCCAAGAGCGCGCTCCTCAGGGTGAGGGTCAGCTGATTTTACTTCCCACCGCCGCGGCTCAGCAGAAACACGCCCTGTTCGCCGAACAGATTCCACACCCACCACGGCAATCTGAGCCGCAACGGGCGGCCGTAGAGATCGAGCGCTTCCGCGCGCTCCATCTTCACGCCGATCTCGTCGCAGAGCTGGACGAAATCCTTGATGGTGCAGAAATGGATGTTGGCGGTGTCGTACCAGGTCGCGGGCAGATTCTCCGTGCGCGGCATATGGCCGCCGATCAGGAGCTGCAGGCGCATCTTCCAGTAACCGAAGTTCGGGAACGACACGATCGCGCGGTGGCCGATGCGCAGGAGATTTTCCAGCACCACCCTCGGCTGCCGCGTCGCCTGGAGCGTCTGCGATAGGATGACGTAGTCGAAGGCGTCGTCGGGATAGTTGACGAGGTCGGTGTCGGCGTCGCCCTGCACCACCGCGAGCCCCTTGGCGACGCAGCGGTTGACGCCCTCGCGCGACAGCTCGATGCCGCGGCCGTCGATGCCGCGGTTTTCCAGGAGCTGCAGCAGGTCGCCGTCGCCACAGCCGACGTCGAGCACCTTCGAGCCGCGCCTGACCATCTCCGCAACCAGCAGATGATCGGCGCGGTAGTGACCTTCCTGTTCAGCCGCAAGGCCGTCGAGCGGCAGCACTTCTTGCACAGACATCGTCAGCTGCCCTTGCCGTTGAGGCCGCGCGCCTTGCCCGCCGATTGTAGGAACGCACGGGAGATATCGAAGAATTCGGGGACGTCGAGCAGGAAGGCGTCGTGGCCGCGATCGGTCTCGATCTCGGCGAACGACACCCGCGCGCTCGACGCGTTGAGCGCGTGCACCAGCGCGCGCGATTCCGAGGTCGGGAACAGCCAGTCGCTGGTGAAGGACACCACGCAGAAGCGCGTCTTGACGCCGGCAAACGCCTTCGCCAGCACGCCGTCATGGTCGCCGGCGATGTCGAAATAGTCCATCGCCCGTGTCAGATAGAGATAGCTGTTGGCATCGAAACGCTCGACGAAGGACGAGCCCTGATAGCGCAGATAGCTCTCGACCTGGAAATCCGCATCGAACGAGAACGTCGGCAGCTCGCGGTCCTGCATGCGCCGGCCGAACTTGCGGTGTAGCGCCGCATCCGAGAGGTAGGTGATGTGCGCAGCCATCCGTGCCACCGCGAGCCCGCGATGCGGATGGATGCCGTGATCGGCATAGCGGCCATTGTGCCAGTCGGGATCGGCCATCACGGCCTGGCGGCCGAGCTCGTGGAAGGCGATGTTCTGCGCGGAGTGCCGCGTCGAGCAGGCGATCGCGAGCGCGGAGAACACGCGCTCAGGATAGGCCGCGGTCCATTGCAGCACCTGCATGCCGCCCATCGAGCCGCCGACCACCGCAAACAGCGTCTCGATGCCGAGGCGATCGATCAGCATCGCCTGCGCGCGCACCATGTCGGGGATGGTGATGATCGGAAAATCCAGGCCCCACACCTTGCCCGTCGCCGGATTGAGCGAGGCAGGTCCCGTCGACCCCATGCAGCCGCCGATGACGTTGGCGCAGATGATGAAGTAGCGTTGAGGATCAAGAGGACGGCCCGGCCCGACCAGGGTCTCCCACCATCCGGGCTTGCCGGTGACGGGGTGCACATTTGCGACATGCTGGTCGCCGGTCAGCGCATGGCAGATCAGCACGGCGTTGGAGCGCTCGGCGTTGAGCTCGCCATAGGTCTGGTAGGCGATCTGGAACGGGCTGAGGTCGATCCCGCAATCGAGCGACAACGGCTGGTCCGCGCCGAAATGCGCAACCTGCGAGCTCGGATGATCCGCCTCGTGCGAGCGCTCCTCGGCGATCGCTGGGCTCGGTACCGTCGTGACGCCAACCATCTGACCATCGACCTCGTTGGCGACGGCCCTCAAGCCGCCGCTGACATCAGGCCATAAAAAACCCGGCCTGAACGATAGGTTCGGCCGGGATCGGATGCGTCCCCGGCCTGTTTAGCGAGTTTTTTAACGTGGCTGCAAGCCGGCCGGCTCAAATGACCACGGAACAGGCAAAAACTAGTTGCTGGCGCGCTATTCGTCAAGCCGAGGCGCCGATTAACCAAATGAGGCCCTGCGATGTCAGGCGAAATGGCCGCCATTTCTCTTTGCTTTCGGCGTCCATCCTGCCTAATCAAGACCCATAGCGCCGGCGGATCCGGCCCGGCCGATCCGCCTTTCACGAGCCCCTGACAGACCGACAGATATGTCCCAGCGTCCGCCCGCGCCACCATCGCTCCAGGAATTGCGCAAGGAGATCGATGCGATCGACGAGGAAGTGCATCGCCTGCTGATGCAGCGCGGCGACATCATCGATCGCCTGATCCAGGCGAAGCAGACGCAGGAGGTCGGCTCGGCCTTCCGGCCGGCGCGCGAGGCCAGCATGATGCGCCGCCTCGTCGAGCGCCATCGCGGCATCCTGCCGCTCGACACGATCGAGAGCATCTGGCGCGTCATCATCTCGACCTTCACTTATGTGCAGGCGCCGTTCTCGGTGCATGCCGACGTCTCGGTCGGCGAGTCCGCGATGCGAGATTCGGCGCGATTCCATTTCGGCTTCACGACGCCCTATGTGCCGCATTTCAGCGCACAGGCCGCCGTCGAGGCGTTGGCGAAATCGAAGGGTGATTTGGCTCTGGTCTCGGCGATCTCGAGCCGCACGCCATGGTGGAGCGAGCTCGAGGCCGAGGGCGCGCCGAAAATCATCGCGCGGCTGCCCTTCCTCGAGCGCGCCGACCATCCGGCCGCGCTGCCCGTCTTCGTGATCTCGCGTGTCGCCGACGATGCCATGGTCACGGAGGTCCAGACCTGGAGCGTGCGCGTGTCCGGCTGGAACGCCGACACGGCGAGGGCGCTGGCGCCGCTCGCCGACATCGTCGCGGTGCCCGATACCGCCTTCGACGGCGCTGCGCTGCTGGTGTCGGAGACTGGCATCGGCTTCGAGAAGATCAAAATGGCCCTGATCCGCGCCGGCGCCTCGGTCCGCTCGTCGGCTCTCGTCGGCGGCCACGCAACGCGCTATACGGTGCCCCCGACCGGGACGGCCAGATCTGACGTGGCTTGAGGCCGCCCCGCATCCTTTCCGGAGTAGACGATGTCCCGCCCCGTGCCGAATCCCGGCATTCTCGATATTGCGCCCTATACGCCCGGCAAGAGCCCGGTGCCGGAGCCGGGCCGCAAGGTGTTCAAGCTGTCGGCGAACGAGACGCCGTTCGGGCCCTCGCCCAAGGCGATCGAGGCGTTCACGCATGTGGCGACGCATCTGGAGGACTATCCGGAAGGCACCTCGCGCGTGCTGCGCGAAGCGATCGGCCGCATCTATGGTCTCGATCCCGACCGCATCATCTGCGGCGCCGGCTCGGACGAGATCCTCAATCTGCTCGCCCACACCTATCTCAGCCGGGGCGATGAAGCGATCTCCACCACCCACGGCTTCCTGGTCTACCCGATCGCGACCATGGCGAACGGTGCCAGGAACATCGTGGCGGCGGAGGCGAACTTCACCGCCGACGTCGACGCCATCCTGAAAGCGGTGACGCCGCGCACCAAGCTCGTCTGGCTCGCCAACCCCAACAATCCGACCGGCACCTATCTGCCGTTCGACGAGGTCAAGCGCCTGCGGGCCGGCCTGCCGTCGCACGTGCTGCTCGTGCTCGACGCCGCCTATTGCGACTACGTGTCTCGCAACGACTACGAGATGGGGATCGAGCTGGTCGCGACCACCGAGAACACGGTCGTGACGCACACCTTCTCCAAGATCCACGGCCTCGCCGCGCTGCGCGTCGGCTGGATGTTCGGTCCTGCGCACATCATCGATGCGGTGAACCGCATCCGCGGTCCGTTCAATGTCTCGACGCCGGCGATGTATGCCGCGGTCGCCGCGATCGAGGACGCCGCGCATCAGCAGATGTCGAAGCAATTCACCGAGACCTGGCGCAACTGGCTGACCGAGGAGATCGGCAAGCTCGGGCTGAAGGTGACGCCGAGCGTAGCCAACTTCGTGCTGATCCATTTCCCGGCCGACAAGGGCAGGACCTCGGATGAAGCCGACGCCTTCCTGACCAAACGGGGACTGGTGCTGCGCGCACTGAAGAACTACGGCCTGCCCCATTCACTGCGCATGACGATCGGCACCGAGGAAGCCAATCGCCTCGTGGTCGAAGGCCTGCGCGACTTCATGGGGGGCAAATGAGCGTCGCCCCGCACTTCCAGCGCGTCGCACTGATCGGCTTCGGCCTGATCGGCGGCTCGATCGCGCGAGCCGCGAAGCTCCAGGGCCTTGCCAATGAGATCGTCACCACGGCGCGCTCGGAGGGGACGCGGGCGCGCGTCGCCGAGCTCGGCATCGTCGATCACGTGGTCGCAACCAATATCGAGGCAGTGAAGGACGCCGACCTCGTCATCCTCTGCATTCCCGTCGGCGCCTGCGGCCCCGTGGCGCAGGAGATCGCTGCGCATCTGAAGCCGGGCGCGATCATCTCCGACGTCGGCTCGGTCAAGGGCGCGATCGTCAGGGACATGGCGCCGCACCTCCCGCAGGGCATTCATTTTGTCCCCGCGCATCCTGTCGCGGGCACCGAGCATTCGGGCCCGGATTCCGGCTTCGCCGAGTTGTTCATCAATCGCTGGTGCATCCTCACGCCACCCGAGGGCGTCGACGCAGCCGCCGTCGATCGATTGCGCGCGTTCTGGGCCGCGCTCGGCGCCAAGGTCGAGATCATGACACCAGATCATCACGATCTCGTGCTCGCGATCACCAGCCATCTGCCCCATCTGATCGCCTACACCATCGTCGGCACCGCCGACGAGCTGCAACAGGTGACGGAGTCCGAGGTGATCAAGTTCTCCGCCGGCGGCTTTCGCGACTTCACGCGCATCGCGGCGTCCGATCCGACGATGTGGCGCGACGTCTTCCTCGCCAACAAGGAGGCCGTGCTGGAGATGCTCGGCACCTTCAACGAGGACCTCGCAAAACTCACGCGCGCGATCCGTCGCGGTGACGGCGAGGCATTGTTCGACCACTTCACCCGCACCCGCGCCATCCGCCGCGGCATCGTCGAGATCGGCCAGGATTCGGCGGCGCCGGATTTCGGCCGTCCGCATCCGCCGCTGACGAAGCAGTAGGTCACAAATCTCTCCTCCGTCATTGCGAGGAGCGAAGCGACGAGGCAATCCAGACTACCTCCGCGGAGGCTTTCTGGATTGCTTCGCGGAGCCTGTCATCGGGCCGCGCTACGCGCGGACCCGGTGGCTCGCAATGACGGGAAATCAATACAGCGGCGGGAGCTGCGCGACCTTCAGCGCGCCGAGCATCACGGCGCCATCGGCGAAGCGAAGCGGGAAGCTGCGCGCCTTCTTGCCTTCCAGCATGCTTTCGGTGCCGAGCGCGTTGATGCCTGCGGCAACGCCGACATTGGCGTTCTGCTTCACGACCTTGCCGAGGCCGGGGATGGCGCGGTCGAGCGCGCCGAAGAGGTTGTTGAGGTCCTGCGACTTCACGCCCGGCGCGACGCGGTCAAGGGTTGCCTGCGGCACGCCCTCTTCCAACATTTTGTCGATGCCAAGTGCGGGGATCACGCGCTCGAGGCCCGTCACCGTCATCTGCAATTCACCGTCGAGGCGGCCGTTGGCCGAGATGCCGAGCGTGCCGGCCGCGACCGCGATCAACTCGCCCTGCTGAATACGCGACTGTACGATCTCGATATGGCCGCCGGCGGCCTGCAGCTCGCGGAAACGCTGCGGCCACGGCTTTGGCGCAAAATCTTTCAGCCCCGTGATCTTCGAACGCACGTCCGCTTCGAACGGCTCGGCGAGCAGCGGATGCACCCCCTGGATGCTGCCTTGCGCGATCTCGAGCACGGTTTCGATGATGGGATTGTCGCGCGAGGATCCCTCGGCGAGACGTCCGTGCAGCTCCACCTGCCTGGCCTTGGCAACCGGTACCTGCACCGAGCCGTCGACGCGATTGATGGCGGGATCGTCGAACACGATCGAGGCGTGATCCGGCACGGCCGGCAGGCCCACCACGCTGCTGCGGCCCTTGCTCCAGTTCACCACGAAGGACGTCTGCGTAACGCCGTCGGTCAGCGTCGCCGGTGCGGTGAATTCGGCGATCACGAGCTTGGGATCATAGACCTGGGCAACGACCAGGATGTTGTCGAGCTTGGCCGTGAACGGCGTCTTGCTCGCGGTCTGCGAGACCAGCGAGACGCTGGCACCGGAACATTGCACCTCGAAGCGGAACGGGAAGCCGGCGATCGAGCGCTTGGCGCAATCATAGATACGGCCTGACTTGGCCTCCTGGGCGCGCCACGCGTCGGCAGCCACTTCGGCCTGGGAAGCGGCATAGAACCAGAAGCCGCTCCAGGCGACGGCGAGAATCAAGAGGAGGATGGGCGCGATGAAAAGGCCCCAGCGGGGGCGCCGCCTGGCGGCAACGGTCATATCGGACATGCGGCGACCCTTTGACCCCAGATGATGGCAAATGTAAGCGAGGTTAGCTTGCTGCAAAAGGTGGAGAATTCGCTTCGCCTGGACGGCGGGGTCTGGTAGCGGTGCCAAACATGTCCGAAAATACCCTCCCCTCCGTCACGACGACCACCGGCGACCTCTGGGTGTTCGGCTATGGCTCGCTGATGTGGCGCCCGGGCTTCGAATTCGAGGAACGCGTGCCCGCGCGCCTGGTCGGCGAGCATCGCGCGCTCTGCGTCTATTCCTTCGTCCATCGCGGCACGCCGGAGAAGCCGGGCCTCGTGCTCGGGCTCGACCGCGGCGGCGCCTGCCGCGGCATCGCCTTCCGCGTCGCTGCGAAGAGCCGTGCCGATGTGGTCGCTTACTTGCGCGAGCGCGAGCAGGTTACCTCGGTCTATCGCGAGGTCATGCGCTCGGTGTGGCTGGAGAATGACGCGCGGCAGCGTGTCAGTGCGCTCGCCTACGTTGTCGATCGCGGCCATGTGCAATATGCGGGACGCCTGTCGCTTGCCCAGCAGCACCGCCACGTGCTGCAGGGTCACGGCCAATCCGGCGCCAATCGCGACTACGTCACCGCGACGGTGAAGGCGATCGAGGCCGAAGGTTTTCGCGATACGCAGCTGCATCAGCTTGCGACTCTCCTGCACAACGATGCGCATTCCCTGCATGATCCGGCTCCCACCAACGAGCGCGACGAGCGCTAGCTGCGAGAAGGCACGTAGCTCGGCGCACTGCCGATGAGCTGCTCCTGCTCCTTCCGTCCGGCTTCGACGATGCGCGCCGTGGCCTCCTCGATCGCGCCGCGCACGCGCGCGATGTACTCGTCCTTCGGCAGGCCCGGCGGCAGCGGATCCAGGAATTCCACCACCAGCGTGCCGGGATAGCGCATGAAGGTGCGGCGCGGCCAGAACAGCCCGGAGTTGAGCGCGATCGGCAGGCACGGCACGCCGCAGGCCGAATAGATCTGGGCAAAGCCCGTCTTGTAGTCCGGCGGCGCGCCGGGCGCGCGGCGGGTGCCTTCCGGGAAGATCACGAGCTGGCGGCCGGAGCGCACCGCATCGCGCGCCCGCCGCGTCATGTCCAGGAGCGCCTTGACGCCGGCGCTGCGATCGATCGCGATCATGCCGGTCTTGCCCAGGAACTGACCGAACACCGGAATGTGCATGAGCTGGCGCTTGAGGATGAAGATCGGCCGGTCGAAGAAGTGCAGCAGCCCGAACGTCTCCCAGAACGACTGGTGCTTTGACGCGATCACCAGCGGCCCCGCCGGGATCTTCTCCACGCCCCTGAATTCCACCTTGATGTTGCAGATCACCCGCATCAGAAACAGCGTCGAGTTCGCCCACCATTCGGCGACCGTCAGCATCGCGCGCGGCGACATCAGGAAGGTCGGCAGCGCGATGATCGCCCAGAACACCAGGACGGCGTAGAACAGCACGTTGAAAACGAGCGAACGCAGGAAGAGCAAGAACATCAACGATCCTAATTGGCCTGTGCGGTGGCGGGCCGTTTCGGCTGCACGCCAGGAGGCTGCTCCGACACTTCAGGCGAAACGTCAATCCCGAAATCCTCGAGCCGCACGCGCAGCTCGGCGGCGATGTATTTGACATATTCCGACAACAGCAGCCGCAGCGTCGAGGACGAGGTCCACCACGGCTCATCGCGCCACTTGTCGCCGACCACCGCAAACGGGATCAGCGCGATCTCCGGCATCGCGTGCGAGAATTCCACCAGCGCGCGCGGCATGTGATAGTTCGAGGTCACCACGATCAACGACTTGAACCCACGCTCATGCGCCCAGCGCCGCGTCTCAGCGGCATTGCCGCGGGTCGAGACCGCATAGCGATCGAGATCGACGCAGCAGCGCATGTAGGTTTGGTTCTCCGGCAGGGTCCGCGAGATATCGCTGACCGTAGAGGTCGGGTGCACGCCCGAGATCAGGAGCCTCCGGCCGTAGCCCGCAGCGAGCAGCTCCATCGCATCCGACACCCGCGACGATCCGCCGGTCAGGACCACGATGCCGTCCGCCTTGCGGTCCGGCGCCAGCTCGGCGCCGCGCATCTGGGACAGGAACGCGACGAAACCCGCCGCGGCGCCGACGAAGGCGATCGCGAGCGCCGACACGACGGTCGCGCGTAGCCAGCCGCGCGGCAACTTCGGCGATCGATCGTCGGTCGGCGAGGTCATATGATGTGGCAGTCCCTTCCCCTGGCAATTTTAGAACGTTTTTGGATGAAGTGGAGTCCGGTTTGACGCGCCGCGCCCTATTCGACATCGTTCAGCGTCGCGAACAGCGTCTGGCGCGACGCCACCGCCGTGATCGCGCCGATCAGGACCGCCTGCACCGCGAGCACGACGTAACCCGACGGCCGCAATGAGAAGGTGCCGAGCAGGGCGGCAAATTGGTCGCCGACCGGCGTGCCGGAGAACCAGCCGGCGATCGACTCGGAGAAGCCGAACACCAGCATGGCGATGCCGCCGCCGATCACGCCACCTTCGAGGCCGAGGCGGAGGAAATGCCGCAGGAAGCGGTTGGCGATGTAGCGGTCGCCGGCGCCGACGAAATGCAGGACCTCGACGATCGGGCGGTTGGCGGCCATCGCCCCGCGCGTTGCGAACGACACCGAGATGATGGTCGCGACGATGACGAGCGCGAGGATGCCGAGGCCGGCGAGCACGGTGGCATTGGTCATCGAGCGCATGCGCTCGATCCAGGCGCGGTGATCGTCGACGCTCGCGCTTGGAGCGATCTGCGCCACGCGGCTGCGCAAGGCGGCGAGATCGAGCGTTGTGCCCGGCTGCACGCGGGCGATGATCATGCGCGGCACCGGAAGGTCGTCCATCGATAGGCCGGTGCCGAGCCAGGGCTCGAGCAGCTTGCCGGATTCGTCCTTGCTGAACGGCTTGACCTCGACGATGCCAGCCTGCGCGCGCATCGCTTCCGTCACGGCAGTGGTGTCACGCTCGATGTCGCGCCCGGCCTGGGGGCGGACCTGGATGGTGATTTCGCTCGCGACATTTGACTGCCATTCGGCCGCCGACGCGCTCACCAAGAGCACCATGCCCGTGGTCATCGAGGCAAGGAAGGTCATGATCGCGACGACCGCAACCAGCGCGCGGCCATGGATCGAGGCGCGCGGCACGATCGGCGACATGTTGCGCGCTTTCGGCGGGACCTGCGGACGCTCCTGTCCGAGGTCGACGAAGACGCCGCGCTCGTCGGTCCTATTCATAGACGTGCAACCGTCCCTGGTGCAGCACGAGCCGGCGCGCCTCGTACTGGTCCATCAACCCGATATCGTGGGTCGCGATGATGACGGCGGTACCGGACTTGTTCAATTCGATGAAGAGCCGCAGCAGGCGCCGACCAAGCGTCGGATCGACGCTGCCGGTCGGCTCGTCCGCGAGCAGGAGCTGCGGCCGCGAGATCACCGCGCGCGCGATCGCCGCGCGCTGCTTCTCGCCGCCCGACAGGATCGGCGGCAGCGCGTCCATGCGCTCGCCGAGACCGACCCAGCGGAGCAGATCGATGACCTCCTTGCGGTAGCTGGATTCGCTGCGGCCCATCACGCGGAACGGCAGCGCGACGTTCTCATAGGTCGTCATGTGGTCGAGCAGGCGAAAATCCTGCAGCACGATGCCGATGCGCTTGCGCAAGTCGGCGATCTCGTCCTTGCCGAGCAGCGAGATGTCGTGGCCGAACAGGTTGACGAGGCCGCGGGTCGGCCGCAGCGACAGGAACAAGAGGCGCAGCAGCGAGGTCTTGCCGGCGCCGGAGGGCCCGGTGAGGAACTGGAAGGAGTGCGCCGGGATCTGGAAGCTCAGGTCGCGCAGAATCTCCGGCCCCAGACCGTAACGCAATCCGACATTTTCGAACCGAACCAAGGCTCAGCTCCGTTCGAGGTGGGGCGCGGCGCACGCCGCAAAACTCTGCCGCATGCGATGAAAGCCTTGTGCGGCCGTTATGGTTTCCGATTCGTTAACGGTCGCCTTGTAGCATTGAATGAGCCCGGTTCCGCTACGGCTGGGTCATCGCCGAGGCTGGTCCATGCACATCGTATGCCCCCATTGTACGACATCCTACGCCATCAAGCTCGCAAGCCTTGGGGTGAATGGGCGCACCGTGCGCTGCTCCCGCTGCAAGGAGACCTGGGTGGCACGGCCCGAGGACGCCGTCGAGGAAGTGCAGGTGGCGGCCATGGCCGCGGCGAGCCACCCCGAGGACCGGTCCGATCTCGCGGAGCAGTGGAACACCGACGCCCGCGAGGAGGCCGCCGACACGCCGGTGGTCGACAGCCCTTCGATCGCCAGTGACTGGCCTACCGAGGAGACCAAGGACGACGACTGGTCGGAGGCCGAGGCCTCCGACGACGAATTGGCCGGAGAGCCGCATCAGTCCTGGTTCCGCGGGTTGTTCCGTCGCCGGGCCCGGGTCGCTCGTCCGGTGAGCCGGCAGCCGCGAAGATCCTCTTTCGGCCTGCCGACCTGCGCTGCCATGGGCGCGCTGGCCGTAGCGCTTTTGGTCTGGCGCGCCGACATGGTCCGGCTGCTGCCGCAGACCGCGGCGTTCTACAAGATGATCGGCATCGAGGTGAACCTGCGCGGCCTCGCCTTCAGGGACGTCAAGGTGACTTCGGAGACCGTGGACGGCAAGCAGGTGCTGGTGATCGAGGGCGCGATCGTCGGCGAGACCCGTAAGGCGGTCGACATTCCCCGCCTGCGCTTCGCCGTGCGCGACGCGCAAGGCGCCGAGATCTACGCCTGGAACGCGGTGCTGGAGCAGACCGTGCTGCATCCCGGCGAGCGCGCCCTCTTCAAGTCGCGCCTCGCCTCGCCGCCACCTGAAGGCCGCAATATCGATATTCGTTTCTTCAACCGGCGTGACATCGCCGGCGGCAGCGCGTAACCGGCGCTGCCCGTTTCCGCAAAGGTTTGGCCCGATGCCAAAGGTGCTGATCGCCGATGACGAGGAGTCCATGCGCACGCTGGTGGCGCGTGCCATCGCCATGGACGGCCACCAGACCGTCACCGCACAGGACGGCGCCGAAGCGCTGGAGATCCTGACGCGCGAGGACGGCGCGTTCGACCTTCTGCTCACCGACATCCAGATGCCCGTGATGGACGGCATCGCGCTCGCACTCTCGGCCGCGCGCGATTTTCCGGACCTGACGATCTTGCTGATGACGGGTTTCGCCGATCAGCGCGAGCGCGCGTCGAACCTGGATGCGCTGGTGCACGACGTGGTGACGAAGCCATTTTCGGTGGCGGATATTCGCACCGCAGTCGCCGACGCGCTCGCGGCGAAGAAGGGGTAAGGGCGCTGCTCACCCGCAGCGTTCCTGCCGCAGTGACACGAGTCCGGTCCCACATGCACGGTGTCGTCCTGGCGAAGGCCAGGACCCATACTGCGTGATCTCTCCGTGGGATCGATAGCAGTACCGGACGACGAGTCTTCGCCAAACTACTCCCTGGGGTGATGGGTCCTGGCTTTCGCCAGGACGACCTTGGGGAAGACATCGTGCGTCAATATACGTAGCGCGACCGGCGAAAACTGATCCTCTCAAAAATCCTTCAGCAGCCGCTCGAGATAGTCGAGCTCGATCTGCGGGCGCGAGGGGTCGCCCAGGCGGCGGCGGAGCTCTTCGAGGATGCGGCGGGCGCGCTGGACGTCGATCTCGCCGGGGATCTTCACCGTGTAGTCGTCGCTGAACTCGCGGCCGTGCAAGGGCCGGCCGAGCGGGTCGGTCTGGTTACCACCGCTCTGCTGGCGGCCGGCGCGATTGCCGGGGCCATCGCCCTGGCCATCGCCGTCGCCCTGCTGCATGGCCTCGGCCATCTTCTGCGCACCCTTGCGCATCGCATCGAGCGCCTTGCCTTGCGAGTCCACGGCACCATCGGCATTGCCTTCGCCAAGCTTGGAGCCGGCATCGCCCATGGCGTTGTCGGCAGCATCGAGACCGCCGTCATCATCGCCCTGGTCGGCATCCTCATCGCCGCCCTGGCCCTGCTGGCCCGGTTGTCCCTGCTCGCCTTGCTGACCCTTTTGGCCTTTCTGGCCCTTCTGACCCTTTTGGCCGTTCTGCGCGAGGCCGCGCTTCTGAAGCTCATCCTGGAGTTTCTTCAAGCGGTCGCGCAGCGCCTGCTGGTCCTGCTGCAGGTCGGACATCGACTGATCGCCCTGCTGACCCTGCTTGCCGCGCATGCGGTCGCGCCGGGAATCCTGGCCCTGCTTGAAGGTCTTGTCGCGCAATTGCTGCTGCTTGCGGATCATGTCGCCGAGCTCGTTGAGCGCCTGCTCCATGTCGCTCTCGCCGCTCTGGCCCGGCTGCGCCATCTGCAAGCCCTCCAGCATCTGCTGGAGCTGGTCGAGCAACTGCTTGGCCGCATCCTTGTCGCCGGAACGCGACAGGCGCTCCATGCGGTCGATCATGTTGTTGAGATCCTGCTGGCGCATGATCTTCGTGTTGGGATCAAGCGGACGGGCGAGCTGCTGCGGATTGTTGCGGAACTGCTCGGCGAGCTGGCGCATGAAATTGTCCAGCGCCTGACGCAGATCCTGGGTGAGCTTCTTGATCTCCTCGTCGCTCGCGCCGCGCTCCAGCGCCTGCTTGAGCGCGTCCTGCGCCGCCCGCAGCGCCTTGTCGACATCGGTGATGTTGCCGTCCTCGATCGTCACCGCGAGCGCCCAGAGGCTCGCAACGACCTCGCGCAGCGAGTCGTCGGTGCGGGCAGCCTCGAGCTGCCTCGCGACGGTGTAGAGCCCGAGATATTGCCCGGTTTCGGGCGTGAACAATTCCGGCGCAATCATCAGCGCATCGAGCGCGACATACACGTCGGAGTTCTTGTTGGCATCGAGCGCCAGGATGCGGCGCTGCTCGATCAGCGCGCGCGCCAGCGGCTTGGTGAAGAGACGCTCGGGCAGGCGCATGTTGAAGGGGTCGCTCTTCGCCTCATTGCCCGCCTCGTCCTTGGCGGTCAATGTCAGCGCGACGTCGGCGCCGGCATAGGGATCCTCGCTGAGGTCCTTGACGGTCTGGCCGAGGCCGTTGCGGGTGCGCGCGTTCGGCAGCACGAGTGCGAATTGCGGCGGCTGGAACAGCGGCCGGGGCGCGGCCTTCTGCTCGTCGGGCTTCTGCGCCTCGGACGGACGCACGGCGAATTGCGCCTCGGCGCCGGTGACGCCGTAATCATCCTCGATCTTGTAGGAGAGCTGCAGCGCGCCTCTGGCCTGACGTTCGGGATCCTTGGCCAGCGAAATCGTCGGCGGCCGGTCGGGCGTCGCCGCGAACTTCCATTGCGGCTGGCCGGAGGGCGCGCGGACATGCGCCGTGCCGTCGCTCGCGATGGCAAAATGCTTCTCGTTGGTGCCCTTCGGAGCCTGTTCGTTCGGCGCAACTTCCTTGAGGCCGCCGGAGACCACGACATCGAGGCTGCCGCCGGAGGAGCGCACGATCAGCGTCGAGCCGGCCGGAACGGCGAGCGGACCGCTCGCGGGAAGCGCCGCGGCCTCCTTGTTGGCGGCCGACAGGATGATCGGCGGCTTGGAGGTGTAGACCGGCGGGGTGACCCAGGCGTCGACGCGGATATTCGTCGGCGCCAGCACGCCGTTCCAGTCGAACGCGGCGCCCATACGCATGGCGCGCTCGTCGCCGGCGGCGAAGAAGGTCGCAACCAGCATCACCACGACCAGCGCGCGCAACGCCCAGGGGTCGTGGATGGCGAGCCGCGGATGCGGCAATCCGGCGCGGATGCGCTTGAGCGAGGCCAGCGTGCGCTCGCGCTGCGCCTGCCACAGCGCCTGCGAGACCGGATCCTGCGTGCTCAAGGTGTCGGTGAGCGTCGTCGCCGGGCGGTGGCGGATGCCGGAGCCGTTGTCCAGCCGGCTCAGCCCCTGCTCGCGACTTGGCCAGCGGAAGCGAATCAACGGGAACAGGGCGGCGAGCGCCGCGACGGCAAACAGGCCAAGTCCGATCGCGCGGGCGATGAAGGGCAGCGCCAGCCAGAGGCCAGCCCAGGATACCACCAGAAACAGTCCGACAACGGTCAAGAACCGCGCCAGATGCGGCCAGGCGCGCTCCCAGGCGATCGCATATGTGGCCCGCTTGAGGGCCTGCGCCAGCTTCAGCCGCGATAAAGCGTTGCCATCGCGGATCGGGTCTGATGGGTCGGGGGTGACGCCGTTCAATCAGCTCTCCAGGTTGCCCGGAACAACACCCTACCACAACGGCAGCAGTGAGGCACCCGTTCCTCTACGGGACCCCGCACCCGAGCGGTGCATAACACGAAGGAGTGACTGGTTGTGTTCGGCACCGTAGGTTCGGCCACCATCCGTCAGGCAAGATAAAAGGAACGCCATGGACAAGAAGATGCACGACAAAGGGCTGGAAGTTCGCAAAGCAGTGCTGGGCGAGGCCTATGTCAACAATGCCCTGAAGAACGTCGACGACTTCAACCGGCCGTTCCAGGAGATGCTCAACGAATATTGCTGGGGCACAGTGTGGGGCCGTGAGGAGCTGCCGCGCAAGACCCGCAGCATGCTCAACATCGCCATGATCGCGATCCTCAACCGCCAGCACGAGTTCCGCGCGCACCTGAAGGGCGCGCTGACCAATGGCGTCACCCGCGACGAAATCCGCGAGATCCTGATGCAGGTCGCAATCTACGGCGGCATGCCGGCCGCGGTCGACAGTTTTCGCATCGCGCGCGAGGTGTTTGCGGAGATCGATGGCAAGGCGTGAGGTCCCTCACTCGTCGTCCCGGGGCGCGCCACCGGGTCCGCGCAAAGCGCGGCCCGATGACAGGCTCCGCGCGAGCCCGGGACCCATCAACACAAGCAGATGTGGTTGCGGGGACTCGGAGTTAGCACTTCGCACCACGACTCCTCCCTGGGGTTGGGTCCTCGCTTTCGCGGGGACGACACTGAATACTTGGCGCTCCGCACTTAGAACAACAAACACAAGGAAACACCATGGACATCGGATTCATCGGCCTCGGAAACATGGGCTTTCCGATGGCGCGGCGGCTGATCGAGGCGGGGCATCGGCTCGTTGCGTTCGATACGCGGAAAGAGGTCCTCGACACGCTGGTGGCGCGCGGCGCAATGGTGGCAACGTCGCCGAAGGACGTTGCCGACCGGGTCGAGACCGTGCTGGCGAGCCTGCCGTCGCTGCAGGCTTCGCTCGACGTCGCAACCGGCGCCAACGGCGTGATCGACGGCAAGCGCGTCAAACGCTTCGTCGATCTGTCGACCGTCGGCTCGCAGATGGCGGTCAGGATTCACGGCCTGCTGGCGACGCGCAACATCGTGCAGATCGACAGCCCCGTTTCGGGCGGCGTCGCCGGTGCCGAGAAAGGCACGCTGGCTGTGATGGTCTCAGGTCCCAGGAGCGACTTCGAGACCATCAAGGCCGCGCTCGGCGTGATCGGAAAGGTGTTTTTCATCGGCGAGAAGCCGGGCGCGGCTCAGACCATGAAGCTCGCCAACAATTTCCTTTCGGCGACCGCGATCGTGGCGACATCGGAAGCGGTGGTGATGGGCGTGAAGGCCGGGCTCGATCCCGCCGTGATGATCGACGTCATCAATGCGGGCTCGGGCATGAACACCGCAAGCCGCGACAAGTTTCCGCGCTCGGTGCTGCCGCGCAGCTTCGACTTCGGCTTCGCCACCGGGCTGATGGTGAAGGACGTGCGCCTGGCGCTCGAGGAGATGAAGCAGCTCGGCCTGTCGATGGAGGTCGCGGACGCGGTCGGGCGTCTCTGGGAGACCGTCATCAGCGAGGAAGGCGCGGGTTCGGATTTCACCGCGGCGATCAAGCCGATCGAGAAGAGGGCCGGGGTGGTGGTCGGCGGGAAGACATAGCCTTCGCGGCGATCGCCGCAGATTTGCCCGACACACCAAACGTTTCCGCGCTGTGACCGTGCGTAAGATTGGAAACCCCCAGGCGACTTTGCATGGGGTTGTTTTGAGGGTTTTCGCTACGACAGCCTCACAGCCATGGCGCGGGCGTATCCATGGCGATGAGCTGCTCGACATCGATGCGGGGACGCACCACCGCATACTGGTCGCCCTTGACCAGCACCTCCGGCACCAGCGGCCGCGTGTTGTAGGTGCCGGCCTGCACGGCGCCGTAGGCGCCTGAGGTCATGATGGCGAGGAGATCGCCCGGCTTCGGCGTCGGCAGCGTGCGATCGAGCGCGAGGTAATCGCCGGTCTCGCAGACGGGCCCCACGACGTCGGCCAGAATCGTCGGCGCGCCGGCGGCGGGCTGCGCAACCGGCAGGATGTCGTGATGGGCCTCATAGAGCGTCGGACGGATCAGGTCGTTCATCGCGGCGTCGATGATGACGAAATTCTTGCCGTCGCCGTGCTTCACGTAGATCACCTTGGTGACCAGGATGCCGGCATTGCCGACGATCATGCGGCCCGGCTCGAACATCAGCGTGCAGCCGAGATTGTGCGTGATGCGCCTGACCATCGCGGCATAGGCGTCGGGCGCGGGCGGCGCCTCGCGGTCCATGTAATAGGGAATGCCGAGGCCACCGCCGAAATCGACATGCGAGATGTTGTGGCCATCGGCGCGCAGCGTCTGAACGAATTCGGCGAGGATGCGGAACGCGATCTCCATCTTGGACAGATCGGTGATCTGGCTGCCGATATGCACGTCGGTGCCGGTCACCTCGATGCCGGGCAGCTTCGCTGCCCGTGCATACACCTGTCGGGCGTGGACGATCGGGATGCCGAACTTGTTCTCGGACTTGCCGGTGGAGATTTTTGCGTGCGTGCCGGCATCGACATCCGGATTGACGCGCACGGAGATGCGCGCGGTCCTGCCCATCTCGCTGGCAAGGCGAGACAACAGCTCGAGCTCAGGCTCGGATTCGACATTGATGCAGAGAATGTCGGCGGCAAGCGCGGCGCGCAGCTCGGTCTCGGTCTTGCCGACGCCGGAGAACAGGATCTTGCTTGGGGGGATGCCGGCAGCAAGCGCACGCTTCAACTCGCCGCCCGAGACCACGTCGGCACCCGCCCCCAGCTTGGCCAGCGTGCGCAGCACCGACTGGTTGGAGTTCGCCTTCATGGCGTAGCAGACCAGCACCTTCTCGCCGGCGAAGGCATCGGCGAAGACGCGATAGTGCCGCTCGAGCGTCGCGGTCGAGTAGCAATAGAAGGGCGTGCCGACGCTCGCGGCGAGATCGGAAAGGTTCACCGCTTCGGCGTGCAGGACGCCGTTGCGGTAGTCGAAATGGTTCATGGCGTTCGCTCAGTCATCCCGGCTCATCTGCCGGGCTTTTCGTCCAGCAGCGGATCGAGGACAAACGATTTCTTCTTGCCCTTGGCAGCGGCGGGCGCGGCATCCGCGCCGTAGGTGGGATTGAACACGCTCGGCGTCTTCTGGGCCTCGGTCTCAGTATCGGTGGGCGCCGGGGCGACATTCGCCGTGGACGCACTGGACGCGGTCGGCGGCAGGTCCAGCGGACCCTTGCGGCCGCAGCCGGCCAGCGCCAACGCGCTCAGGCTCAAGACAATGATGACCCACCCCGAGCCGGTCGGGCGAAACTTTGACGTCACGACGAGATCCCCACTACGCGGGCCGCACCATACAGAGATTGGCTCGCTCTGGCGAGAGCCGGATGACCATGAAAAACAAGCGAAATTTTGCTCTCAGCCAGATTTTCGCTCTTTTTCCAAGCGCTTCGCCCAGGCCTTGGCCTGCGCCGTCACGTTCTTCGGCGCCGTGCCGCCAAAGCTGGTGCGGCTCTTCACCGACGATTCGACCGAGAGCACGCCGAGCACATCCTTGGTGATTTTTGGCTCGATCGCCTGCATCTCCTTGAGCGGGAGCTCGTGGAGCGCGACGCCGTCGCTCGCGGCCTTTGCCACGATCCGGCCGGTGACGTGATGGGCCTCGCGGAACGGCATCTTCAGCGTCCGCACCAGCCAGTCGGCAAGATCAGTCGCGGTGGCATAGCCTTCGCCCGCGGCCGCCTTCATCTTCGCTTCATCCGGCACGAGGTCGCGGACCATGCCGGTCATGGCGCGGATCGCGAGCGACAGCGCGGCAAAGCCTTCCATCGCGCCCTGCTTGTCCTCCTGCATGTCCTTTTGATAGGCGAGCGGCAGGCCCTTCATCACGATCAGGAGGCCATTGAGCGCACCGATGACGCGCCCCGTCTTGGCGCGCACGAGCTCGGCGGCGTCAGGATTGCGCTTCTGCGGCATGATCGACGAGCCGGTGGTGAACTTGTCGCTGAGGCGGATGAGGCCCACGAGCGGCGAGGTCCAGATCACGATTTCTTCCGCAAAGCGCGACATGTGCACGGCGCAGATCGAGGCCGCCGACAGCGTCTCCAGCACGAAGTCGCGGTCGGAGACCGCATCGAGCGAATTCGCCATCGGCCGGTCGAAGGCAAGCGCTTTTGCAGTGGCGTGGCGGTCGATCGGGAACGAGGTACCGGCGAGCGCTGCGGCACCCAGCGGAGATTCATTCAGCCGCTTGCGGGCATCCTGGAAGCGGCCGCGATCGCGCGCGGCCATCTCGACATAGGCGAGCAGGTGGTGGCCGAAGGTGACGGGCTGCGCGGTCTGCAAATGCGTGAAGCCAGGCATCACGGTCCCGGCATGTTCCATCGCGCGTTCCACCAGCGCCTCTTGGAACGCGGCGAGTGCGGCATCCGTCTCGTCGATGATGTCGCGGACGAACAGGCGGAAGTCGGTCGCGACCTGGTCGTTGCGCGACCGCGCGGTGTGCAGGCGGCCGGCGGCGGGGCCGATCAGCTCGGACAGACGGCTCTCGACATTCATATGGATGTCCTCGAGCGCGCGCTTGAACTCGAAGCCTCCCTTGCCGATCTCTGACAAAATCGTGTCTAGACCCTTGCCGATATTTTTCGCATCAGAGGCCGTGATGATGCCCTGCGTAGCGAGCATCGCGGCATGGGCCTTGGACGCGGCAATGTCCTGGGCGAAGAGGTGACGATCGACGTCGATGGAGACGTTGATTTCCTCCATGATCTCATCGGGACGTTCCGAGAACCGGCCGCCCCACATCTTGTTGCTCATGATCCCCTGCTCACGCCTTGCTTCTCGCTTGCTGCGGCCGTGCCGCACGTTTGCTGACTGCTGCCAGCCGTATTAAGAGGCCCCTGATAGCCATATCTGCGACCGGATGACAAACGATATGCTCGACCCCAACGATATGCTCGACCAGCGGAAAGCGCGCTCTGCCACGCGCCGGATCCCCCTCGTGATCGCCACCGTGGCGGTCGGGGGCCTGGTCGGCTTTGCCGCGCTGTACGGGTTGGGCCTGAAGCGGGGGCCAGCGGGCGATCCGGTCTGCCGCGCCGCGGTCCAGACCGCCAATAGGATCGCGCCGCTCGCCCACGGCGAGGTGGCCGCGCTGACCATGGCGACCGCGCCGTTGAAGCTGCCGGACCTCGCCTTCGAGGACGCCGAGGGCAAGCCGAAAAAGCTGTCCGATTTCCGCGGCAAGACGGTGCTGGTGAACCTCTGGGCGACCTGGTGCGTGCCCTGCCGCAAGGAGATGCCGGCGCTGGAAGGGCTCCAGGTCACGCTGGGCAGCGAGAATTTCCAGGTGGTGGCAATCAATATCGACACCCGCGACCCCGAGAAGCCCAAAAACTTCCTGAAAGAGGCCGGCATCACCCGCCTCGGCTACTTCAGTGACCAGAAAGCCAAGACCTTTCAGGATCTTAAAGCCATAGGCCGGGCACTGGGCATGCCGACCTCGGTGCTGGTCGACCCGCAAGGCTGCGAGATCGCCACGATCGCCGGCCCCGCAGAATGGTCCAGCGACGACGCGCTGGGGCTGATCCAGGCGGCAATGAAGCCGGCCGCCGCGTCGCTTTAAGCTGTGACGTTGAGATTGTTGCCGATGCCGGCGCCGACATTGGCGAGCGAGGGCTGGCTGGCGCCGAGCAGGGTCAGGACGGCGGATTTCTCCGCATCCATGTTCTGCTTCGTCACGGTCGCCGCGATGTTCGACTGCAACGCGCCTTGCTGAGCGGTCAGCATGCTGCTGACCATGGCCATCATGTCCATACGCAGACCCTCGTACGGCGGCAGCCTAGGCGCGAGGGGTTAACGAGAGGTGAGCGGGGCCGTCAAGCGCGAAGCGGACCTGTTGAATGGACCGGCTTACCGCGTCGGGACCGGCTTGGCGCCGCGGTAGTCGTAGAAGCCGCGCTGCGTCTTGCGGCCGAGCCAGCCGGCTTCGACGTATTTCACCAGCAGCGGGCACGGGCGGTATTTTGAGTCGGCCAGCCCCTCATGCAGCACCTGCATGATTGAGAGGCAGGTATCGAGGCCGATGAAATCGGCCAGCTCCAGCGGGCCCATCGGATGATGCGCGCCCAGCTTCATCGCCGCGTCGATCGCCTCGACGTTTCCGACACCTTCATAGAGCGTGTAGATCGCCTCGTTGATCATCGGCAGCAGAATGCGGTTGACGATGAAGGCCGGGAAATCCTCGGAGACCGCGACCTGCTTGCCGAGCTTGGCGACGAATGCCTTGGAGGCCTCGAAGGTGGAGTCATCGGTGGCGATGCCGCGGATCAGTTCGACCAGCTCCATCAAAGGCACCGGATTCATGAAATGAATGCCGATGAAGCGCTCGGGGCGGTCGGTGGCCGCGGCCAGACGGGTGATCGAGATCGTGGAGGTGTCGGAGGCGACGATCGCTTCGGGCTTCAGAACGGCGCAAAGCTCGTGGAAAATCTTGCGCTTGACCTCCTCCTTCTCGACCGCGGTCTCGATCACGAGGTCGCAGTCGGCGAGGTCATCGAGCTTCTCGGCGAGGGTGATGCGCGACAGCGCCTTGGCCTTGTCGTCCTCGCTGACGGCCTTCTTGGAGACCTGGCGCGACAGATTGCCGTTGATGGTGGCCATACCCGACTTCAAACGGTCGGCCGAGATGTCGTTGAGCACCACGTCGAAACCGGCCAGCGCCGCGACATGGGCAATGCCATTGCCCATCTGCCCCGCGCCGATCACGCCGACCTTCTTGATCTCTGCCATAATGTCATCCACCGGAACGGCGCGGATGCCGCGCCCTGCCTATCCCCCGTGAGCCGAGGGTCCGATTTAATCAGAACCCGGGCTCGAAACCTAGATTGGATCGCGCCCTTCCGCGTGCCCCCGCGAAAGAAACCGCCTCAGAAATGAAACACCGGCCGGAGTTGGGACATCCGGCCGGTGTTTTTACGGTGTTTTACTTGCCGAGCTTGCCGAGTTCGGCCGTGAGCTCAGGAACCGCCTGGTAGAGGTCGGCAACCAGGCCGTAGTCGGCGACCTGGAAGATCGGCGCGTCCTCGTCCTTGTTGATCGCGACGATCACCTTGGAGTCCTTCATGCCGGCGAGATGCTGGATCGCGCCGGAAATGCCGACGGCGACGTAGAGCTCGGGGGCCACGACCTTGCCGGTCTGGCCGACCTGCCAGTCGTTCGGCGCATAGCCCGCGTCGACCGCCGCGCGCGAGGCACCGACACCGGCGCCCAGCTTGTCGGCGAGCGGCTCGATGTATTTTGCGAAGTTTTCCCGGCTTTGCATGGCGCGGCCACCGGACACGATGATTTTCGCCGAGGTCAGCTCGGGACGGTCGCTCTTGGCGACTTCCTCGCCGACGAAGGACGACAGGGCCGGATCGGCCGCCGCCGCGATGCTCTCGACGCTCGCGCTGCCACCGGCCGGTGCGGCGGCGAAGGTCGAGGTGCGCACCGTGATGACCTTCTTGGCGTCCTTCGACTTCACCGTCTGGATGGCGTTGCCGGCATAGATCGGACGCTCGAAGGTGTCGGGCGCGACAACCTTGATGATCTCCGAGACCTGCATGACGTCGAGCAGCGCCGCGACGCGCGGCATCACGTTCTTGAAGCGCGAGGTCGCGGGCGCGACGATCGCGTCATAGCCGGATGCCAGCGAGACGATCAGCGCGGCCAGCGGCTCGGCGAGATCGTGCGCGTAAGCCTCGCCGTCGGCGAGCAGCACCTTCTTCACGCCTGCGAGCTTCGCGGCGGCGTCCGCCGCGCCCTTGGCGTTCTGGCCGGCCACCAGCACGTCGACGTCGGCGCCGAGGGCGGCGGCCGCCGTCAGGGCCTTGTTGGTAGCGTCCTTCAGCGACGCATTGTCGTGTTCAGCAATCAGAAGCGTCGTCATCAGAGCACCCCGGCTTCGTTCTTGAGTTTCGACACCAGCTCGGCGACGTCCTTGACCTTGACGCCGGCCTTGCGGCCCGGTGGCTCCGTCGTCTTGAGAACTTCAAGGCGCGCGGTGACATCGACGCCGTAATCGGCGACGGTCTTCTCCGCGATCGGCTTCTTCTTCGCCTTCATGATGTTGGGCAGCGAGGCATAACGCGGCTCGTTGAGACGGAGATCGGTGGTGACGATCGCCGGTCCCTTCAGCTTCACCGTCTGCAGGCCGCCATCGACCTCGCGGGTGACCTTGAAGTCGCTGCCTTCGACCTCGAGCTTGGAGGCAAACGTCGCCTGCGACCAGCCAAGCAGAGCGGCCAGCATCTGGCCGGTCTGGTTGCTGTCGTCGTCGATCGCCTGCTTGCCCAGAATGATCAAGCCCGGCTGCTCTTCCTCGGCGACCTTCTTCAGGATCTTGGCGACCGCCAACGGCTCCACATTGCCGTCCGCCTTCACCAGGATGCCGCGGTCGGCGCCCATGGCAAGACCGGTGCGGATCGTCTCCGACGCCTGCGCCGGTCCAATGGACACCACCACGACCTCGGTGGCCTTGCCGCCTTCCTTCAGGCGCAGCGCTTCCTCGACCGCGATTTCGTCGAATGGGTTCATCGACATCTTGACGTTGGCGAGTTCAACGCCCGATCCATCGCCCTTGACGCGGACCTTGACGTTGTAATCGACCACCCGCTTTACCGGCACTAAGACCTTCATCGATCCTCTTTCACTTGAATTCTTGAGGGGGGTTATCAACTGGCGCGGAACCTAATGGCCCGGCCCAGTCCGGTCAACGCGCGCGGAGGCCCAAAAGTTGGCTTTGCGAGCCAATCTTGGCGGTTTGCTTAGCGGTTCTGGCCCGGCACCCAGAGCACGTCGCCGGCGCCATTATGATTGGCCGCGCGGCTCGCGACAAACAGGAAATCCGATAGCCGGTTCATATATTGGATGCCAGCCGCTCCGACCGGCTCGTCCGGCTTTGCAGCGAGTTCCACCATCACGCGTTCCGCCCTGCGGCATATCGTGCGCGCGACATGGAGATGGGCGGCCGCCGGGGTTCCGCCCGGCAGCACGAAGGAGGTGAGCGGGGCGAGCTTGTCGTTCAGCGCGTCGATGTCGCGCTCGAGCCGCTCGACCTGACTTGCCACCACCCGCAACCGTTCGGCTTTGCCTTCACGCTCGGGCACCGCGAGATCGGCGCCGAGATCGAACAGGTCGTTCTGGATCCGGCCGAGCATCGCATCGAGCTCCGGCCAGTCCTTGACGTGCAATCGCACAACGCCGATCGCGGCATTGGTCTCGTCGACGGTGCCATAGGCCTCGATCCGCAGATCATATTTCGGACGGCGCTCGCCGGAGCCGAGCGCGGTCGTGCCGTCGTCACCGGTACGGGTGTAGATACGGTTGAGAACGACCATGTTTGCCTCTCCAGCCGCCGGCTCTCAATGTTTGAGCATGATCTTATCGGAAAACCGCTGCACACTTTTCCGGATCATGCTCTAGCGGCCCATCGCCCAGACCGCGAGCATGGCGATGACGATCGCCACGAACTGAAACAGTACGCGCAGCCGCATCAGCCTCTGCGAGGTGTTCGGCGAGCCGCCGCGCATCATGTTGACGAGACCGAGCAGCAGCACTAGCGCCACGGCGCCGACAGCCACCGGCAGGATGAAAGAACTCAGGAAGGATGCCATTAGGGGTAGATAACATTGTGTTTGCGGCTGCGCCATCGCGGCGCGATCTGGCTTTTAGGCCAATAATATCAGAAGCTAAGCGGATGATTATCGATTTGAGCCAGCCCGCAGACTTCGCCTCTCGCCGCTTGCGGGAAGAGAGAGCAGAGCAGCGCCGGGGTACGCCGTGAGGCAGATCCGCTACCTCTACCTCGTCGTGATGGACGCGTTCTACACGTTCCTCGCCGACGACGGCTGGGCGATCGCGAGCCATATCGCACTGTCCAGCCTGATGGCGCTGTTCCCGTTCCTGATCGTGCTGACCTCGCTGGCGGGCTTCTTCGGCTCCAAGGAGCTCGCCGACCAGGCCGCCGGGCTGATGCTCCAGGTCTGGCCCAAGCAGGTTGCCGACACATTGTCCGGCGAGATCCACGACGTTCTGACCACGACCCGCACCGACGTGCTGACGATCGGCGCGGTGCTGTCGGTCTATTTCGCCTCGAACGGCGTCGAGGCCTTACGGGTCGCGCTCAACCGCGCCTACGCGGTGGTCGAGATGCGGCGCTGGTACTGGCTGCGGCTGGAATCGATCGCCTACACGCTGGTCGCGGCCTTCGCCGCGCTCGCCATGGCCTTCCTGATCGTGCTCGGCCCTCTGATCATCGAGGCGGCGCGGCGCCACATCCCGCTGTTCGTCGAGTCCAACGAAAGCATCCTGACCTGGGTGCGTTATGGCATCACCATCGGCGCGCTGATCGTGGCGCTATTGATCCTGCATGCCTGGGTGCCGGCGGGACGGCGGAAGTTTCTCCAGATCCTGCCCGGCATCGTCTTCACCATCGTGGGGTCGGTCGTCTCAGGCATCGTGTTCGGGCAATATCTGGCGCGCTTCGCCAACAACTACGTGACGATGTATGCGGGGCTCGCCTCCGTGATCATCGCGCTGGTGTTTCTGTATTTCATCGCCGCGATCTTCGTCTATGGCGGCGAGCTCAACGCCGCGATCATCAAGTCGCGGCTTCCTCACGGCGTGTCGCTTCAAGCAGCGCAGTCGCTAGCGCACGCGGAGACACGGGCTTGACCAGGAAGGCGTCGGCACCGGCCTCGCGCGAGGCCGTCTCGTCCTCGCCGCGGCCGGAAATGCCGATGATCGGGATCTGACCGAGCGGCGGACACATCGTGCGGATGCGCTTGATCGCCTCGATGCCGTCGATGCCCGGCAGCACCATGTCCATTAGCACCGCGTCGAAGCCGCCTTGCGCCAGGCGGTTTTCCGCGTCCTCGCCACGGCCGATGAACTCGGCATGATGGCCGAGTTCGGTCAGTATGGTGTTGAGCACGACGCGGCCGAACGGATTGTCCTCGACGCTGAGCACGCGCAAGCCCGCCGGCGCATTCTCCCCGCGACCGTCGTGCGCCCCTGACTTGGTGGATTTCTCCGCCTCGGCCGAGGTCAGGGACACCGTCAATGTGAAGGTGGCGCCGCCGCCGCGCCGCGGCGCGACCGTGATGTCGCCGCCCATCGCGCGCGCAAGCTGCTTCACCGATGACAGCCCGAGCCCGGCGCCGCCGAAGCGCGAGGCGATGGTGACATTGGCCTGCGAGAACGGACGGAACAGGCGCTTGATCTCGGCCATGGTCAGCCCGATGCCGCTGTCGGACACCGCGAATGCGACGCCGGTCCTGGCCTTGTCTTTGGCTTTCCCCTTGATCCTGTCCTTGGCGATCGGCCATGGCGCGACGGAGAGAGCGATCCCGCCCTGCTCGGTGAACTTCACGGCATTGTCGATCAGATTCTCCAGCGCCGCGCGCAGGCGGACGGGATCACCAACCACCAGCGCGGGGAGCTTTGGCGAGATATCGACCCGGGCCTGCAACCCCTTGGCGGCCGCCCGGCCGGCGAGCGAGTCGCCGGCGGCGCGCGCCAGCGCTCGCAGGTCGAACAGATCCTGACCGAGGCCACCGCCACCATTTTTCCCTGTCTTGGCGGCATCGACGAACAACGTGGCAAGGCTCGCCAGATGCTCCGCGCCGGCCTTGATGGTATCGGCCCAGCGACGCTCGCGCTCGCCGAGGTCGGAGGTCGCCAGGAGATCGCTGATCGCAAGGATTCCGGTCAGGGGGGTGCGAACCTCATGGGCAAAGGCGGCAAGCGCCGCCTGAACCATGTCCGCCGCGACAGGTTTTGCACTCGTCTTTGGGCTGCGCTTTCGTGCGGCATGCGGCTTAACGCGCGTCTTAACCGGCGTCTTGGCGCCCGTCTTGGGCAACCGCCGCTTTGACGACCGCGTGGTGCGCGCGATGCGCGTTTTCGCCGCCATGTTTCCCCTTGAACCCCGGCTCGCAGTCAGCATGGCACGGCGGGGCCCAGGGAGTCACTGAGGCGTTTTGCTAAACCCCAGAGAAACTTAACGTAATCCCACCAAAGCGCGAATGTCGGCAGGCAGCGCTCCCGCCGCGCGCAAGTCGCGCAAACCGGTGGCGCGGGTCGATTTGGAAAGCTTTTGCCCGCCCTCGTCGCGTATCAGCCGGTGGTGGCGGTAGGCGGGCGCGGGCAGGCCGAGCAGTTGCTGGAGCAGGCGGTGGACCGAGGTGGCATGAAACAGGTCCTGACCGCGCACCACCTCGCTCACCTCTTGCAACGCATCGTCGACGACGACCGAGATGTGATAGCTGGTCGGCGTCTCCTTGCGTGCGAGGATGACGTCGCCCCAGGCCTGCGGTTGGGCAGGAATGCTGCCCTGCTCGCCCGCGGGCCCCTCGCCGTCCTCATGCCACATGAGGTCCGTTACGCGGCGGCAAGCGGCGGCCATGTCGAGCCGCAGCGCATAGGGCGCGCCGGACGAGATCAGCCGCGCACGCTCGGCGGCGGAGAGCGATTTCGCAGTGCCCGGATAAAGCGGCGCGCCATCCGGATCGCGCGGCCACGGCTGATCGGCCTCGCGCTGCGTCACCAGCCTTGCGATCTCAGCGCGGCTTTCGAAGGCGGGATAGACGAGGCCAAGCGCGGTGAGCTGGTCCAGCGCCACGCGGTAGGCCTCAAAATGATCAGACTGCCGCCGCACCGGCATCTCCCAGGCGATCCCGAGCCAGGCGAGGTCTTCGTAGATCGCCGCCTCGAACTCTACCCGGCAGCGCGCCCTGTCGATGTCCTCGATGCGCAGCAGGAAGCGCCCGCCCGTCTCGCGCGCGCGATCGAAATTGAGCAGGGCGGAAAGGGCGTGGCCGAGATGGAGATAGCCATTTGGGCTCGGGGCGAATCGGAAAACGGGTGGCATCAGGCGGGCCGAAACGGATCAATCGTGCCGCTCTCCCGCTCGAGTCGCTCGACCACACCGCGATAGAACTGCTCCGCCCTAAGGATCATTTGTTCCGATGCACCGACCCCGCCGCCCTCGAATACACCACGGGCAAGCTCGAACTCTGAATCGATGAAGCCAGCTACCACGCGTGACAGAGGCGCTACGCCGAGCTCGCGCGTGACCGCCTTGCGATCCATCAGATCGACGACCTCCGCCCTCAAATCGCTCGGCGGCTCACACTCTGCCATGAGCGTCGGAAAATGCATTGGCGCGACAGCCTCGGTCGGATGCATGCGCAACCATCGCAAGGCGGCCGCGGGCCGAAGTGCATAGAAGATCTTCTTTTGCGCAACGCTCGTTCCATCGCCGAAGTATACGCGTCGCTGACGCTCGCCAAGATGAAGATAGTGACGGCCAATCGCCTCCCGGCTCGCCGCCTGGCGAGCAAACTCCAGAAAATCATCGCGAAACCAGGCCTGCCCGCAGTAAATGACCGGCGAGCGCAGCCACTCGACAATCACCGCATTGCCCTTCAGCAAGAGCTGAAGCGCCTTGCGCAAGTCCCACCCATTGGCATCGAGGTCTCCTTCAAGCGGGAGCTCAATGACGTCACGCGAGGTCCATGGCGTAACATGATCGACGGCGCGACGCACGAAGACGAAGCGACAGTCGTAGTCGCTGTCAGGAGACGAAAAGCCCCATGCCCGGCTACCGCTTTCGATGGCGAGGGGCAAGAAAACGCGATGTTCGTCGACGATGCGACCGAGCATGGCATCGATCAAGGCGACTTTCTCGCCGATCATCTCGGCAGGAATGTTTCTCAAACTCATCCGGCGCGTCCGAAATCAAGGTGATATGGTCTTAGTCTCATCGTTCCGAACCGTCCACAGGACGCTTAGTCCGCATCGCTGCGATCCGGTGTCTTCATGACCATCCACCTCGAAACCCAGTCCGATCTCGAAGAGGCCGTTGAGGCGCTGGTGAAGCGCGATACCCGGCTGAAGCCGGTGCTGGAGATCGCGGGCATGCCGAGCCTGCGGCGGCGTGAGCCTGGCTTTGTCGGGCTTGCCCATATCGTCTGCGGCCAGCAGCTCTCGACCGCGAGCGCCGGCGCGATCTGGGGGCGGCTAAACGCCGCCTTCGATCCGTTCGACCATGATGCCGTGCGCCGCGCACGCGCCGACCGGCTGGGACGGCTCGGCCTTTCGGCAGCCAAGATCAAGACGCTGAAACATCTGGCACGCGAGCTCGCGGCCGAACGGCTGAATCTCGACGTCCTCGCCGAAGAGGATGCCGACGCCGCGCATCACACGCTGATCGCGCTGCCGGGCATCGGACCGTGGACCGCCGACGTCTACCTGCTGTTTTGCCTCGGCCATGGCGATGCCTGGCCGGCCGGCGATCTCGCAGTCCAAGAAGGCATCCGCCTCGGGCTGGGCCTGAAGACGCGCCCCACCGAGAAGCAGATGGCCCCGCTCGCCGAGCCCTGGCGGCCCCTGCGCGGCGCGGCCGCGCATCTGTGGTGGAGCTACTATCGCGCGGTCAAGAAACGCGAAGGCGTCATCGCCGGCGAGGCGAACGCCGTTTTAAACAATGTTGCTGTTGCAAAGCGCTCACGGGTGAAAGAAAAGATGCCGGCACGGAAAAAGCCGGGACCTTCACCATGACATCGACCGACTTCATCGTTGCGCGCAACGACCTCGAGCAGTGCAAGCTGACCGAGACCGCAATTCCCGATCCAGCCACGCTACCGGCGGATGCGCTTTTGGTGAAGGTCGAACGCTTCGCGTTCACCGCCAACAACATCACCTATGCCGTGATGGGCGACGAGCTGAAATACTGGCAAATCTTTCCGGCGCCGCACGGCTTCGGCAACATCCCGGTGTGGGGTTTTGGCGAGGTCATCGCCTCGAAACACCCTGGCGTCGCTGTCGGCGAGCGACTGTTCGGCTATTTCCCGATGGCGACGCATCTCGTCATCGAAGCCACGGACGTCAGCAAGCGCGCTCTTCGCGACGGCGCAGAGCATCGCAAGCAGGTGTCGCCGGTCTATAACGTCTATTCCCGTGTCACCGGTGATCCCAACTTTGCGGGGCATCAGGGCGATCTTCAGGCGCTGCTGCGGCCGCTGTTCATGCTGTCGTTCCTGGTCGACGATTTCCTCGCCGAGAACGACGACTTTGGCGCGCATAGCGTGCTGCTCTCGAGCGCCTCCAGCAAGACCGCGTTCGGGCTCGCGCATCTCCTGCACAGCCGCGGCCGCAGGGTGATCGGGCTGACCTCGGCCGGCAACGCCGGCTTCGTCGGCTCGCTACCCTGCTACGACGAGGTCGTCACTTATGACCGCTTCAGCTCGCTGCCGACGGATAAGCCGGTCGCCTTCGTCGACATGGCCGGCAGCAGCGCGTTGCGGGCCGAGCTGCACCACCATTTCGGCAACCGGATGGCGTGCTCGGTGCGCGTCGGCCTGACGCATCGCGCCACCGATGCCGACGAAGGCGCCCTGCCCGGCGCAAAGCCGCGCTGGTTCTTCGCGCCGGATCATCTGCGCAAGCGTGCGAAGGACTGGGGCCCGGGCGGAATCGATCAGCGCTTTGGCGTGACGTGGTCGGGCTTTGCGCCGATGCTCGAAAAGTGCATCGCCGTGGTCGAGAGCCGCGGAGCCGACGCGGTGCGGCGGGTTTATCTCGATACCCTCAAGGGCCGTATTCCGCCTGAGCAGGGGCATATGCTCTCGCTGCTCGGATAGTTGCCTTTTTGTACGGACCGAACCGGTATAGCCTCGTGCCCGAGAGGAAGCGCCGCGAAGACGGCCACGAGGTCGCGCATGCTGGACAGGACGAAGGACATTCTTGTGTCCGCGCAAACCTGGCTCGACCAGTTCGAGCAGGCGCTTGGCGACCCGGGTCACGGCGCGCTGCATAAGCTCTTCCTGGCCGACAGCTACTGGCGCGACGTGCTCGCGCTCAGCTGGAACCTGCAAACGATCGCCGGTCGCGATGCGACCGTGCGGGAATTGAGCGCGCTCGCATCCGAAGCTGCGCCGAGTTCTTTCGAAATCGCATCGACCCGCGCGCCGCCACGCTGGGTGACTCGCGCCGGCACCAAGACGATCGAAGCAATCTTCTCGTTCGAAACGGCCGTCGGCCGCGGCAGCGGCATCGTGCGGCTACTGCCGGACGCCGATGACGGCGACCGCCTGAAGGCGTGGACGCTGCTCACCGCGCTTGAGGAGCTGAAGGGATTTGAGGAGCAGCTCAACCGGACGCGGCCGCGCGGCCAGGCCTATTCGCGCGACTTCCGCGGACCGAACTGGCTCGATCTGCGCACAGCGTCCGGCGACTATGCCGATCGCGATCCGGCCGTGCTGGTGATCGGCGGCGGCCAGGCGGGGCTGGCGATCGCGGCGCGGCTGAAGCAGTTGAACGTCGACACGCTGATCGTCGACCGCTGGCCACGCATCGGCGACAATTGGCGCAAACGCTATCACGCGCTCACGCTGCACAACCAGGTGCAGGTCAATCACCTGCCCTACATGCCGTTCCCGCCGAACTGGCCGGTCTATATCCCCAAGGACAAGCTCGCGAACTGGTTCGAGGCTTACGTCGAGGCGATGGAGCTGAACTACTGGACCGGCACCGAGTTCGAGGGCGGCACCTACGACGATGCGAAGGGATGCTGGACGGTCACGCTACGCCGTGCCGACGGCACCACGCGCACCATGCATCCGCGCCATGTCGTGATGGCAACCGGCGTCAGCGGCATCCCGAGCATGCCCGATATTCCGAGCCTGAAAAATTTCAACGGCCCACTCGTGCATTCCAGCCGCTATGAGGACGGCGAGAGCTGGACCGGCAAGCGCGCGATCGTCATCGGCACCGGCAACAGCGGCCACGACATTGCGCAGGATCTCTACTCCAGCGGTGCGGAGGTGACGCTGGTGCAGCGCTCGCCGACGCTGGTCACCAATATCGAACCCTCGGCACAGCTCGCCTACGCGACCTACAACGAGGGCACGCTCGAGGACAACGACCTGATCGCGACCTCGATGCCGACGCCGCTCACGAAGAAGACCCACGTGATGCTGACGGAGCAGTCGAAAGCGCTCGACAAGGAGCTGCTCGACGGTCTCACTCGCGTCGGCTTCAAGCTCGATTTCGGCGAAGGCGGAACCGGCTGGCAGTTCAAATACCTCACTCGCGGCGGCGGCTATTATTTCAACGTCGGCTGCTCCGATCTCATCGTGAAGGGCGAGGTCGGGCTCAGGCAATTCGAGGACATCGAAAGCTTCGTCGCCGAGGGCGCGCGGACGAAGGACGGCGGGATCATCCCGGCCGACCTCATCGTGCTCTCGACCGGCTACAAGCCGCAAGCCTATCTGGTGCGAAAGCTGTTCGGCGATGCCGTTGCCGATCGCGTCGGCCCGATCTGGGGCTTTGGCGACGGTTTTGAGCTGCGTAACATGTATGCGCGCACGAAGCAGCCCGGCCTGTGGTTCATCGCCGGCAGCCTCGCGCAATGCCGCATCAATTCGAGGTTCCTGGCGCTCCAGATCAAGGCGATCGAACAAGGGATGTTGGGGCGGGACATGGCGACGCCCGCGCGCACGACCTGAGCCCCATCGTCATTGCGAGGAGCACTTGCGACGAAGCAATCCAGAATCGTTTCGCAGAGACAGACTGGATTGCTTCGCTTCGCTCGCAATGACGATATGGGTACAACGGAAGCGCTACGGCGACAAAAAGAGGGAGGACACCAATGCCGGCCATACTCGGCTCGGGCGAGCATCGTTACCGTGTCGTCGAGAACTGGGCGAAGCTGCCGGATGGCTGGCAGCTCACGGATGTCGCTTCCGTCGCGGTCGACAGCAAGGACCGCATCTACGTCTTCAACCGCGGCGCCCATCCGATGGTGGTGCTCGACCGCGAGGGCAATTTCCTGCGCAGCTGGGGCGAAGGACTGTTTGCCCGCGCGCACGGTCTGCATATCGACGCCGACGACAATCTCTATTGCACCGATGATGGCGACCACACCGTGCGCAAATGCACGACCGACGGCAAGGTGCTGCTGACGATCGGCATCCCCGAGAAGCCTGCGCCGTTCATGAGCGGCGATCCGTTTCACCGCTGCACCCACACCGCGCTGTCGCCGAACGGCGAGATCTACGTCTCCGACGGCTACGGCAACGCGCGCGTCCACAAGTTCACGCCAGACGGCAAGCTGATGATGAGCTGGGGCGAGCCCGGCACCGATCCCGGGCAGTTCAACATCGTTCACAACATCGCCGCCGATGCCGACGGTTATGTCTACGTCGCCGACCGCGAGAACCACCGCGTGCAGGTGTTCGACGGCAACGGACGATACGAGACGCAGTGGAACAACCTGCACCGGCCTTGTGCGCTGTGCTGCTGCGGCGGCAAGCAGCCAACCTTCGTGATCGGCGAACTCGGGCCCGGTATGGCCGTCAACCGCAAGGTGCCCAATCTCGGGCCGCGGCTGTCGATCGTCGATGCCAAGGGAAAGCGCATCGCGCGGCTCGGTGGCGAGGACGGCCCGGGAATCGCGAGCGGCAAGTTCTTGGCACCGCACGGCATCGCACTGGACTCGAAAGGCGACATCTATGTCGGCGAGGTCGGCGTCACCGACTGGAAGACCAGCTTTCCGAACGATGAGATGCCGGCGGTGGTGCGCGCCACGCGGTGCCTACAGAAGCTGGAGCGGGTGCGCTGACCACGCGTCATTGGGAACGCAGCGGCAGGTCATCGTCCCCCGGGCTGCGGTGCCGCATACCTTCCTGATCACGACTTGTTGTCCCGGAGCGGCGCGCCGGCGACTCGTCCTGGAACAGCGCCATCGGCGGCACGCCGGCGGGGAACGGCAGATCGGGCGGACGACGCGCGCGGCGGTCGCGCTTCCCCGAAAAGCGGCTTTTTTGCAGCGCGTTCCGGCGCGCGGCGGGCCTGAATAAGTCGCTCAGCGGGCTTCACAATCCCGTCACGCTGCATGTAGTATGTCAACACATGCTGCTTCGCAGCGATATGGAGGCCAGGAGCGTTACTTGAACGCACATGTCTCGCAAGGCAGTTGGCCGGTCTTGGTGCTGAATGCGGACTTCCGGCCGCTGAGCTACTACCCGCTGTCTCTCTGGTCGTGGCAGGACGCGATCAAGGCGGTGTTTCTCGATCGCGTCAACATCGTCGCGCATTACGACCAGGCGGTACGAAGTCCGACGCTGGAGATGCAGCTGCCGAGCGTCGTCTCGCTCAAATCCTTCGTCAAGCCGACCACCCATCCTGCCTTCACCCGTTTCAACGTCTTCCTGCGCGACCGCTTCAATTGCCAATATTGCGGCTCGCCCGAAGACCTCACTTTCGATCACATCATCCCGCGCAGCAAAGGCGGTCAGACCACCTGGGAGAACGTGGTCGCGGCCTGCTCGCCCTGCAATTTGCGGAAGGGCAATCTGACGCCGGCACAGGCAAAGATGTTTCCGAGGCAGACGGCATTCGCGCCGACCGTCCACCAGCTCCACCGCAACGGCCGCCTCTTCCCGCCGAACTATCTGCACGATAGCTGGCTCGACTATCTCTACTGGGATACGGAGCTGGATCCGTAGGATCCGCGCGTCATCTGGCGGAGAACCGGCGTTGACCTCACGCAGCCTCATAAACTCGTTTGCAGTTTCCGCGATCCTGGCCATTACCGCGGCTGGCGTACAGGCGCAGGATCCGTTACCCGGGCAGACGAACGGGCCGGACGGCACGGCCACGAGCGGCACGAGAGCCGCAACCGCGCCACTGTCCGGCATCAAGCCACCATCGATCGCTGACGAATGCAGGAAAGAATTTCTTCCCCTGCGCGAAGAGGCCGAAAGGCGAGGCAAGCTGATCAAGTCCGCCAGCGATCGGCATGCGCCGCCGGATGAAGCCTGCAAGCTGATCGGGGATTTCAGCCAGGCCGAGAGCGGTCTCATCAAATTTGTGGATTCGCATGCGACGACATGCGGGATTCCGACGGGGATTACCGACCAGCTCAAGAGCGGCCACAAGAATACCGAGACGATGCTGACAAAGGTGTGCAAGGTAGCGGAGCAGATGCGCGAGCGCGGGCCGGCCGGCCCAACCGGCGATTTCTGGCCGGAGAAGCGCGAACCTGAGGATCCGACCGGTGACTTCGGGCGCTGGCGCTAGTTTAAGCGCATGGTGGGCAATGGGAACCCGCCGGCCTGCCGTGCGTTATGTTCCCATGACAGTTGATCATTCGGTACGACCGCCCCGCATTCTCACGCCTGACGAGCGCAGGGCGCGCGATGAGGCACGACGGGCTGACGCGGAGCAGGCCATGCGTGAGCATGAGGCTGCGCAGAAGGCGCTCTATTCCAACATGGAGCGGCTGAGGGCGGAACGGCTGGCGCGCGAGGCCCGCTCGCAAGGCCGATAGGCCGCGCCTCGCGGTCGCAAAATCCTTTCAGGTTCGTTACCGTCCTTTAAGCCTCGCACGGCAATCTTGGGCCTGATGGGCGATGCAGGGTGCTGCACGCCGCCGCCGGGCCCGAGATCGTCATGCTTGCCGAAGCGCTGGAGCAGATTCAGTCCTCGCCGTCGCGGCGGGCGATCTATGTGCGCGTTATCCTCGCAGCGCTGGCGGCGCTCGTTGCCGTCAAGATGTTCTGGTTCGCGCGGGTCGGTCCCTGGCACTTGCGCGAGCTCGCCGATTTCGACGCGTTTCACATCGTGGCGCAGCGGGTCTGGCTCGGCGATGTCGGCGAGGTCTATCGGCTCGCGACCTTCGGCAGGATGCAGGGGGAGGCGGCTGGCGGCACGACCGGGGTGATGCCCTGGACCTATCCGCCGCAATTCGACCTGCTGCTTGCGCCGCTCGCTTTGCTGCCGGTCGGCGCAGCGTATCTGTTGTTCACCGCGGTAACGCTCGCGCTCTATCTCGTCACGCTGCGCGCGATCGCTCGCGAGAATCTCGTGCAAGTCCTGATCATCTCGTTTCCCGCGCTCTCGGTCACGATCGGCTGCGGCCAGAACGGCTTTCTTACCGGTGCGCTGATCGGCCTGTTCTGCCTCACCTTGCAGAAGCGCCCGGTGCTTGCAGGCCTTGCGCTCGGCGCGATGGTGATCAAGCCGCACCTTGCGATTGCCGCCGCCGTCTATCTGCTGGCGACGCGCCGCTGGACTGCGGTTGCCGCTGCCGGAACAGTGGTCCTGGTGAGCTCGCTTGTTTGCACGCTCATCTTCGGACCGCAAATCTGGAGCGCGCTGATCGGCTCGGTGAAGGAATCGGCGAGCTATCTCGATCAAGGTCACTATCAGCTCTTCCGGATGATCTCGGCCTTTGCGGCACTGCATACGGCAGGCATTCCGGCTGCGGGTGACTTCTGGGCACAGGTCGGCGTCGCGGCCCTTGCGCTGCTAGCAGTCGTGCTCGGCGCTTATCGCGCGATCTCCCCCGCCTTCGCGCTCGGCGTCACCGCGATGGCCTCGGTGATGATCAGCCCCTACGCCTACGACTACGACCTGCCGATACTGGGGATCGGCCTTGCGCTCGCCCTGCCCGACCTTGCCCGCATCGCGACGCCGCGCGAACGCAGCACCCTGTTCGGGCTGATCCTGCTCGCCGGCGCCTATGGGCTCGTGCTGTCGACGCAGGCGTCGGGTCAGCAAGCCGCGCCCGCCATGGCCGGCTTTGCCTTGATGGCCGTGCTCGCGCTGCAGCTGCGATGGCTGTTGCGCGATGAGGCAGCCGTTCATGACGGCAGCGCGGGTCACCTGCCGCGCAGTGCCCTCGGCGATGCCCTCCATGTGCCCGACTAGAAACCCGCGTGCAGGCTGCGCGTTCACCCGAGTTCACCTCTGGACTTCGTTCAGGCGCAGTTTAGTCTCTACAGACGGAAATCCTGACTTGCGCCCTGCCGCCACTCATGGAGGTTCGTCATGCCCGCTCAAGACAAGGATCACGTCTACAAGATCCTGGAACTGGTCGGATCGTCGGAAAAGTCGATCGAGGACGCGATCCAGAACGCGATCAGCCGCGCTGCAAAAACCATCCGTGAGATGAAATGGTTCGAGGTCGTGCAGACGCGCGGCCATATCGAGAACGGCACCGTCCGACACTACCAGGTCACGCTGCGCGTCGGCTTCACGCTGGAAGCGTGAGCCTGGCACAAAAAGCGCGACCGCTGCGCGAGCCGCGGCACGGTTAACGTCGCCCCACGATAATCCGTCGAAACATCGGGGAATCGTCCGCTCGAGTACGGACTCCGTGCAATCAGCGCGGATGATGCAACAAGCCGTTAAGGCGACAGTGAGAGGTTTGCGCCGAATCGGAGCAAACCGGATGCCCACAAGCCGTGGCGAACTCGGCAAAACCCGCCTGCCGTTCTGGGCGGCGGGATTCGTGGTGCTGATCTGCATCGCCATTCTGGCCTTGAGCGGCTGGCGCGAATGGGAGACGCGGAACGCCGAGCTCAGGAATGCCGAAGTGGACGTGGCCAATCTCGCCCACTCGCTAGTGCAGCATGCGGACGACACATTCGAGCTTGCCGATACGCTCCTGGTCGGCCTCGTCCATCGGCTCGAGCTCGATGGAACGGGACCCGACACGATTTCAAAGCTCCAGGCCTATCTGCCCACCCGCAAATCATCGGATCGCATCCGCGGCATCTTCGTCTATGACGAAACCGGCCGATGGCTCGCCACGACCGAGCAGATCGACTTCTCCAAGTTCAACAACAGCGACCGGGAATATTTTCAGCGTCATCGTGCCTCGACGGACCGCAGCACCCTGATCGGCCGGCCGATCAGGAGCCGTTCCGGCGGCCAGTGGATCGTCACGGCATCGCGGCGCTTCAACCATCCTGACGGCAGTTTTGCCGGCGTCGCCCTGATCACGATCGACGTGGCCTATTTCGTCAAGTTCTATGAGCGATTCGACGTCGGAGCGAACGGCTCGGCGTCGCTGCTCAACAATGACGGCATCATGCTGGCGCGCAGCCACGACGAGAGCGCAAGCTATGTCGGACGTGACTTGTCCAATGCACCGTTGTTCAAACAGTGGAGCAGCCGGCCCGCCGCCTCTGTCTACTATTTCAAGTCGCCGCTCGATGGCGTGCAGCGCTTGAGTTACTATCAACGAAGCGACCAACACCCCCTGATGGTGCTCGCGAGCAAGTCGCAGGATGACGTGCTAGCCCCCTGGCGCCGGGCGGCCGCCGTGCGAATGACCTACGTCGTTGGCCTCGTCCTGCTGATCGCTGTGATCGGCTTCTCCCTGGTTCGCCAGCTCCTACACCTCCGCCCAGTTCAAGGCGGCGAAGCCGGACCCGCGATGCTACCGCCTTTGCCTGTCGGAGCTGCGGGCGAGGCGTGAGGCGGTTCTTTTCGTCGACGACCTCGCGGAGAATGTCGCCGGCGCGCGGGAAGCAGGCCTGTTCGCTCATCACCACACGTCGACAGCGGCTTTCCGGCAGGCACTTGCGGATTACGGCCTGCGCGACAAGCGGTAAGCGCGCCAATCGCGACGGCACGCAGCTCTGACACACCTCTGCGAAGGCCTTCAGGCAGGCACTTTCGGACTACGACCTTCTCTAGGCCTTCACCGGCGTGCTGCTTCGTCAAGCCAGTTGACACGCCGCCAAGGATTTTCAGGGCGATGTATCACCTAGTCGAAGCGATTGAACCACGCTCGGGTAGCCTCTTTGTCAAATCCGGGAAAGGAACCATGATCCTGGACACGAACCGGCTTCAGGAGACGAGACATCCGCCGGTATTGCGGAAGGCAGGCGTCCCCGATCTGAGGCATTGCACCAGCCTGAATTAGCACGCCGCCTGCATACTCATGAAGGGTCAGCTCCTCACTTAGAGCGCTCTTGAAATTGGACACCCCTCCCAATTTCGCGATCCAGCGTTCTCCAAGACAAGTTAGCCAATTGACGCCCTTGATGCCGTCTTGGAGGTAAAGCGCATGGCTAGCTGGATAATCGACCTCCACACCTGGAAATCGCCCCGCTAAACCGCGCACATGCGGTGCCATCTGCGCCTCCCTCGTTGTGTCAAGCGGGGACAAGACACAAATGCCGCCGCTACCATGCAACGGCTGAAGACGCGCGCACCAATTTTCAACGAACGTAGCTACCTTGGAAGAAGAGAAGTCTGTAAGCCAGCTGACCGGCCAGGCAGCATTGAAGTAACTCAACTTGTGTCCCGGAGCCGACAATGGATAGCCGAATGCGCAGATTCGCCAAGGCGTACAGTTGTCGTAGGTCTCGCCAGAGTGATAGCAGTACTGCCAGACGTTTCCCTGTAGCTCCAAGTGCCAGCAGCGGGGGTGATAGTCTGGTGCAAAACGCCTCCATCTGTGGCTCTTGGGATCAGTACACCAACGCCACTTGAACGCCTCTCCACCCATTTTGGAGTAATCCTCGAACAAGTCGATACAGGCTTGGCGCTTTTCTTCGAGGTGCCCGTCTTCAAAATAAAGGGTCACATAAAAGGCCGCGCACAGCGTTGGCTTTCCGTCGACGAATGGTAGAGAATCGATCGAAGTGCCTAACTCGAACGCATTCATTCGCTGAAATCCCGTGCCGGTGCACGCATTGCATTTGCGTTGGACCGCTGTGACTCAGCGCATCCGTCAGACCAGATGACACGCCACGGCGTGACCGCCCGCCCCTTCCTTCAGCTCCGGCGCGCTCTCTGAGCAGCGCGGCTGGGCAATCGGGCAGCGGGTGTGGAAGTGACAGCCCTTTGGCGGATTCATCGGGCTCGGTACGTCGCCCTTGAGGCGGATGCGGTTGCGCTTGAGCTTGGGATCGGGCACCGGCACGGCCGAGAGCAGCGCCTTGGTATAGGGATGCTGCGGGTTGCGGTAGAGATCGCTCGCTTTCGCGAGTTCGACGATGCGGCCGAGATACATCACGGCCACGCGGTCGGAGATGTGCTCGACCACCGAGAGGTCGTGCGCGACGAAGAGATAAGTGAGGTTCAGCTCGGCCTGGAGATCCTCCAAGAGGTTGATCACCTGCGCCTGGATCGAGACGTCGAGCGCGGAGACCGGCTCGTCGCAGACGATCAGTTTCGGCTCGACCGCGAGCGCGCGTGCAATCACGATGCGCTGGCGCTGGCCGCCGGAGAATTCGTGCGGGTAGCGCCGCATGTGCTCGGCCTTCAACCCGACCTTCACCAGGAGGCCTGCTACGCGCTCCTCGCGCTCCTTGGCCGATGACGCAAGGTTATGGATGGTGAAGGCCTCGCCGAGGATCGCGCCCACGGTCATGCGCGGATTGAGCGAGGCGAACGGGTCCTGGAACACGAGCTGCATGTTCCGCCGCATCGCGCGCAGATCATTGCCGCCGAGCTTGCGCACGTCCTGGCCGTCGAACACCACCTCGCCGTCGGTCGGCTCGATCAGGCGCAGCACGCAGCGTCCCGTCGTGGACTTGCCGCAGCCGGATTCGCCGACGAGACCAAGCGTCTCGCCGCGATTGACCGAGAACGACACGCCGTCGACCGCATAGACGCTGCCGACCTGGCGTGACAACAGGCCGCCGAGCACAGGAAAATGCTTCTTGAGGCCCGAGACCCGCAGCAAGGGTTCGCTCATGACGCGTCTCCCAGATGACAGGCCATGCGGTGGCCGGGGGCGATTTCGCGCAAACGCGGCTCCTTCTCGGTGCAGATGCTCATGGCGTGGCGGCAGCGCGGCGCGAAGCGGCAACCGACCGGCGGATTGATCAGGATCGGCACCGAGCCGCCGATCGCCTCGAGGCGCGTCTTGTGCTCGCTGTCGAGATCGATGCGCGGGATCGAACGGATCAGGCCTTGCGTATAGGGATGTCGGGGATCGCCGAACAGGTCGTCGACGAGCGCCTCCTCGACCACCTTGCCGGCATACATCACGACGACGCGCTGTGCGGTCTCGGCGACGACGCCCATGGCATGGGTGATCAGCATCACCGCCATGCCAAAACGCTCCTTCATGTCCTGGAGCAGATCGAGGATCTGCGCCTGGATGGTGACGTCAAGCGCGGTGGTGGGTTCATCGGCGATAACGAGCTTGGGCTTGCAGGCGAGCGCCATCGCGATCATCACGCGCTGGCGCATGCCGCCGGAGAACTGATGCGGATAATTGTGCACGCGGCCTTCGGCATTCGGGATCTGCACCAGCTTCAGCATCTCGATGGTGCGCTCGAGCGCCTGCTTCCTGGTCACTGCCTCGTGGCGGCGCAGGCTCTCGGCGATCTGCTCGCCGACGGTCAGCACCGGGTTGAGCGAGGTCATCGGCTCCTGGAAGATGAAGCCGATCTCCTTGGCCCTGATGTCGTCCAGTTGGTTGCTCGTCAGCGGCACGAGATCGCGGCCCTCGAAGATGATCTGGCCGGCCGCAATGCGGCCGGGCGGCATCGCGATCAGCTTCAGGATCGACATCGCGGTCACGGTCTTGCCGCAGCCGGATTCGCCGACGACGCAGAGCGTCTCGCCCCTGTTGATGGAGATGTCGACGCCGTCGACGGCCTGCAAAATGCCGTCGTCGGTCGAAAAGTGGGTCTTGAGCCCTTTGATTTCGAGCAGCGGCGCCATCAGATCACCCGTCGCGCATCGAGCGCGTCACGCAGGCCGTCGCCGATAAAGTTGATGGCGACCACCGCGATGAAGATCGCGCTGCCCGGAAAGAGCGCCCAGTGCGGGCCGATGTCGAGAAAATCCTTGGCATCATAGAGCAGCCGTCCCCAGGTCGGGGTATCCGGCGGAAAGCCGAGGCCGAGGAAGGACAGCGTCGATTCCGCGATGATCGCGGCCGCGACGTCGATGGTGCCAGCAATGATTACCGGCCCCACGGCATTGGGCAGGATGTGGCGCACCACCTGCCGCACCGGGCTCGCCCCGAGCGCGCGTGCCGCCTCGACAAATTCCTTCTCGCGGATCGACAGGAACTGCGCGCGCACGAGACGGGCGACCGGCATCCAGCGCAGGCCGCCGATCACGAGCACGATCAGGATGAAGATGCCGCCTTCGGGGCCGAACATCGCCTTCAGCCCGTCGCGGAAGAGATAGATGAGCAGGAGCAAGAGCGGCAATGGCGGCAGCGACAGGAAGAGATCGGTGAGCCACATCAGGCCATGTCCGAGCGCACCGCGCGACATGCCGGCGAGCGCGCCGATCAGCGTGCCGACGAATACCGAGACCAGCATCGCGGCAAGGCCCACCGCAAGCGAGATGCGGCCGCCGTAGATCATGCGCGCCAGCAGGTCCTGGCCGAGATCGTCGGTGCCGAAGGGGTGGGCGAGCGAGGGTCCCTGGAGCCCAGCCACGATGTCGATATCGTTGATCTTGACCCGCCAGAGCAACGGGCCGACCAGCACCGCAAGGATCAGGAGCAGCAGCAGGAACGCGCTGAGCACGGCGAGCCGATGGCGGCGAAAACGCCGCCACGTCTCGCGCCAGGGCGAGTAGGCGGCCCGCTCGGTGGCCGTCTCAGCGGAGGGAGATGCGAGGGTCAAGCCAGCCATACAGGACGTCCGCGATGAGATTGAACAGCACAACGAGGCACGCGAAGACGAAGGTGACGGCCATCACCACCGGCGTGTCGTTGGCGAGGATGGAGGAAATGAGCAGCGAGCCGATGCCGGGGATGCGGAAGATCTGCTCGGTGACGATGGCGCCGCCGAACACGGCCGGCATCTGCAACGCAATGAGCGTGACGACCGGGATCATCGCGTTGCGCATCACGTGCTTGACGATCACCTTGGCCTGTCCGAGCCCCTTGGCGCGGGCGGTGGTGACGTAATCGAGCCGGATCACATCGAGCATCGCCGAGCGCACGAAGCGCGTCATGGAAGCCGCCTGGAACAGGCCGAGCACCGCCACAGGCATAATCGCCTGCCGGATCATCTCGAGCACCCAGTGGATCCCGGTCCCCTTGACATCGGTGGTGTAGACCAGGGGCAGCCAGTCCAGCGTGACCGAGAAGATCAGGATGAACAGGATGCCGGTAAAGAAGGTCGGCAGCGAGAAGCCGACGAAGGCGAGCGTGTTGGCGATCTGGTCGAACAGCGAATATGGCTTGGTCGCCGCGTAGACGCCGACGGGTATGGCGATCAGGAGCGCCAGGATCTGCGCCGAGCCGACCACGTAGAGCGTCGCCGGCAGGCGCTGGAGGATGAGCTGGTCGACGTTCATCCGACTGACGAAGGAGAAGCCCCAGTCGCCATGCGCCATGGCCGAGATCCAGTGCAGGTAGCGAAGATAGATCGGATCATCGAGGCCGAACTTCGCCCGAAGGGAGGCTGCGACTTCGGCCGGCACGTTCGGATTGGTCGCCAGCTCCGAGAACGGATCGCCCGGAGCAAGCGCCAGCACCACGAACAACACGAGCGAGATGCCGAGCAGGCTCGGAATGGCGATCAAGACGCGACGCAGGACATACTGACTCATAGGGAAAGACCCCGTCTACGCCCCGCGCTCATACCTCCCGGTACCAGTCGAACAGGTTGTCGGTTTCGTTGGCCCAGCCGCTGACGATACACACGAGGTTATTGGCGGCGGCTTCCACCTTGAGGCGATGCTGCACGGGGATGAAGACGACCTCCTTGATCAGGAGATCATTGGCCTTGATGTAGAGCTCCGCGCGCTTGATCGGATCCATCTCGCCTTCCGCGGCTTCGATGATCGCGTCGTAGTCCTTGTTGGCCCAACGCGTGAAGTTGGGACCCTGCCACTTGTTCTCCTTGGTGGCGACGTTGCTCGAGATGTAGCGGCGCATGTGTTGGGCCGGGTCGGGCTGGCTCATCGGGATCTGGAACATCTCCATATCCGCATAGAACTTCGGATAGGTGTCGGGATTGCCGACGTCGGAGGAGAAGAACACGGAGGCGACGACCGATTTCAGCTCGACGTCGATACCGGCCTTCTGGCAGGCCTGCTTGACGATGGCCTGGGTCTTCTGGCGCGGGCCGTTGATCGAGGTCTGGTAGAGGAGCTTCAGCTTCTTGCCGTCCTTCTCGCGAATGCCGTCCGCACCGGGCTTCCAGCCGGCGTCGTCGAGGACCTTCGCCGCCTTCTCGATATTAAATTCCCAGGTGTTGTTCTTCGACACGAACTTTTCGGGACCGTTGAGGAAGTTCGCGGTGGTCCGTCCGGCGCGGCCGTAGATCGCCTTTTTGACCGCCTCGCGGTCGACCAGCATCGTCAGTGCCTTGCGCACCGCGGGATCCGAGAACAGCGGATGCTTGGTCTTCATCGAGGAGCGCTCGCCGTCCACCTCGGTGTTGGGATCGGTGGAGTTCAGCACGATGAACTCGGTATCGCCGCCGACAGCGTAGACCGCCTTGCCCTTGCCGCCCTTCTCCAGGCGAAGCAGCACGTCGTCTTCGACCTGGATGTTGTAACCGAAATCATATTCGCCGGTCTGGATGACGGCACGCGCCGCCGAGACGGCATCGCCGCCGCCCTTCATCTCGAGCGTGTCGAAATAGGGACGGTTCGGCATGTGATAGTCGGGATTGAGCTCGCCGCGCACGAGATCGCCCGGCTTGAACTCGATGAACTTGTACGGGCCGGTGCCAACCGGCGAGAGGTTGTTCGGCGCTTCACGGGATTTGGCGCCCTTGTACGCCTCAAACAAATGCTTGGGGATGATCGGTCCGACCGCAGCGCCGACGAAGGCGTCGGCCCAGAACGGGGTCGGCTTGGGAAACAGGATACGGACCGTGAGATCGTCGACCTTCTCCACCGTGATATCGCGATAGACGGCAATGCTGGTCGCCGCCGTCGCGGGATCCTTGGCATATTCCCAGTTGAACACGACGTCGTCGGCGGTGAACGGCTTGCCGTCATGCCATTTGACGCCGGGCTTGAGCTTCCAGGTCACCGACTTGCCGTCGGCGGCGAGACCGCCGTTCTGGATCGAGGGGATCTCGGCGGCGAGCACCAGCTTCATGTTGCCGTCGGGATCCCAGCAGGCGAGCGGTTCATAGAACAGGCGCGAGCCGTCCTGGTCCTTGGTGCCGGTCGCGAAATGCGGGTTGAGCAGGGTCGGGCCCTGCCACCACAGCAGCTTCAGTGCGCCGCCGCCACCGCGCTTGGTGGGCTTGTAGGTCGAGGGACCCTCGGCCATGGCGACGCCGCCGAGCGCGAGGATCTGGTTGGCCAGCGGGGCGGTCAGGCCGACAGCGGCCATGCGCTGAATGAAGGCGCGGCGATCCATCCGGCCGTCCGCCACCTTGTCGATCATTGCGCGCAGTTTCTTGTCCAGCATGGTTGTCCCCCGTCTGGTTCCGAAATGGATGCAGGCGGCCGCAAGAGCGGCCGCCGGGTTTGCTGGCGGTAGATGGCACACCGAATGGGGCGTACGTCAACTGCGACCGTGTGTATGCAAACGGTCTTCTGGCTGTCTCTTGGGCAAAACTCTGTTCCGCCGCCCAACCGTTCGGCAATTCGGCAGCAAAACGCCCGCTTATCAACGTTGCACTGCGGAAAATTTGTTCGGCAGATCAGACGAAGTAACGAGACAGAATTCTACGCCACGGACATATCCAGCGGTGGCGCAACATGATCAGGCAGCGGACAGACATAAGGTGTCTTTGCCGTGCGCTTCTTCAGGTCCGCTTTCGCTTCCTTGATCAGCTCGGGCTCCGTCAGCGCCTTGATGCCGAGACCGGCCATCGCCTTGGCGGCCTGCACCATCGCCTTGTGGGCGTGCGGGCTCTTGCCCTGCGCCACCACCTGCCAGGTGTGGAACGGCGTGCCGATTGCAACCGTCGGTGCATGGACCTGCACCGTCGGCACCACCCAGCTTACGTCACCGACGTCGGTCGAGCCGACCAGCGGATTGCGCTTGGCATCGAGCGGCACCAGGAAGTCGGCGAGCGGCCGCTCCGTCGGCTCCATGCCGATCGCGTAATAGACCGACGCGATATCCTTGTCGCTCAGCGTTGCGCGAATCTGGCCGGCGAAATTCTTGTCGGCATCGTCGAAATGCGGCGGTCCGAGCTCTTCCATGACCCGGTGCAGCGCCTGCTCCAGCGGCGCATTGGGCAGGATGTTGGAGACGGCGGAAATGATCTTCATCTCCACCTTGGTCTCGGTCATCAGGGCAGCGCCCTGCGCGATCTTGCTCACGCGCTCGACGAGTTCATTCATGCCGGGCAGATCCCGGGCGCGAATGGAGTAGCGCACGCGGGCATGGGCCTGCACCACGTTCGGCGCGATGCCGCCGGTGTCGAGCAGCGCATAATGAACGCGCGCGTCGCTCGGCATGTGCTCGCGCATGTAGTTGACGCCGACGTTCATCAATTCGACCGCGTCGAGTGCGGAGCGACCCAGATGCGGCGAAGCCGCCGCATGCGAGGTGCGGCCGGTGAAGATGAAATCGGCACGCGTGTTGGCGAGCGACGGCGTCACCGCCACTTCCCAGAAGCTGTGCGGATGCCAGGTGATCGCGATGTCGGCGTCCTCGAACGCGCCGGAGCGCACCATGAAGGCCTTGGCCGCGCCGCCTTCTTCTGCCGGGCAGCCGTAATAACGCACGCGGCCGGGTACCTTGTGCTCGGCGAGCCAGTCCTTCACCGCCGTCGCCGCTAGCAGCGCGGCAGAGCCGAGCAGATTGTGACCGCAACCGTGACCATGGCCGCCGGTCTCGACCGGACGGTGCTCCGCGACGCCCGCCTCCTGGCTGAGACCCGGCAACGCGTCATATTCGCCCATGAAAGCGATGACCGGACCGCCCTCGCCCCACTCGCCTATCAGCGCGGTCGGAATATCAGCGACATTCTCGGTGATGCGGAAGCCCTGATGCCGCAGCTCGGCAAGATGCTCGGCGGCGGAGCGCGCCTCGGTGTAGCACACCTCCGGCGTTCCCCAGACCTTGTCGCTCAAGTCGATGAAACGCGCCTTGATCGTATCAATGCCACGCCAGATATCGCTGCGGTTGTCCATGCTTTCGGTCCGTGATCCCTTGGTCAAAACGAGAAGCGGCAATGGTTAGCAGCTTCGCTCCAGCCCGCCTAGCACCGGCCGGGACACCTGCCATGCGGCCGAAGCGGCACGCGAGTTGTGACACCAATTTCATCAATTCGCGTTGGCCGTCTGTTCCGACGGTCTTTCAAGACAGCCCTTCGAGGCTTACATTGACCGTACTTCGCGCCTTGCTCGTTGCCGCAAATGCTGGAACGCCCAGGCCAAGAGACTCGCAAGGAGAGAACTCCATGCCCGCTCTGACCGAATGGAGAGTGCCGCCGGCACATCAGCCGCGTGCCGGTGACTACGGATTCGATCTCGACCGTGTGCTCTCCTCCGTCGTCGGCCTGCATTCCATCATCCCGGCGGATGCCTTCAGCGCCGAGACGCTCGGCACCGAGCGCGCCGGCAATGGCATCGTGATCGATGACGGACTGGTGCTGACCATCGGCTACCTCATTACCGAGGCGGAAGCCGTATGGCTGCATCTCGGCGACGGACGCGTGATGGAAGGCCATGTGCTGGGTTTCGACCAGGTCACCGGCTTCGGCCTGGTGCAGGCGCTCGGCAAGCTCGACCTCGCGCCAGTTCCGCTCGGCTCGTCGGCCGCGACCAGAACCGGCGACCGCGTCGTGGTCGGCGGTGCCGGCGGGCGCACGCGATCGGTCGCGAGCCAGATCGTGGCCAAACAGGAATTCGCCGGCTACTGGGAATATCTCCTGGATGAAGCGATCTTCACCTATCCTGCCCATCCGAACTGGGGTGGCACGGGGCTGTTCAACGATCGCGGCGAGCTGATCGGGATCGGCTCGCTGCAACTCGAGCGCGAACGCGATGGCAAGGCCGAGCACGTCAACATGGTCGTGCCGATCGATCTGCTCACGCCGATCCTGGACGATTTGCGTAAATTCGGCCGCGTCAACAAGCCGGCACGGCCGTGGCTCGGGTTGTTTTCGACCGAGATCGATCGCCGCGTGGTGATCATCGGCATCTCCTCGAACGGGCCAGCGGCGCGCGCCGAGCTCAAGACCGGCGACGTCATCCTGGCCGTCGATGGCGAGAAGGTGACCAGCCAGACGGGCTTCTATCGCAAACTGTGGTCGCTCGGCACGGCGGGCGTCGATGTGCCGCTGACGGTGCACCACGAAGGCGTCACCTTCGACGTGACGGTGACCTCGACCGACCGCATGAAGCTGTTGAAGGCACCGAGGCTGCACTGATTAAGGCTGCGCCAAAGCCGGACAGGAACGCGAGCCGATGAGCGAGGCCGTGGTCGATGACATCGTGGCCGTGCTGCCGCCGCTGCTCGATGCGTTGAACGCGCTCGGCTTCGTCGCGCGGCATTTGCACCCGCCAGCCTTCGACTCCGTCATGTCTGCGATCGGCACGCCGGACGAGACGTTGCAGGCCGCGCGGTCGCAGCTTTCCGAATGGCCAGACGCCTTTGCCGACATGCGAAGCTCGCTTGATCGCGCATGCGAGGAAACGCTCGGCGCATTCGTTGGCCTGCGGACGGTTCAAACCGGCAATGGTGATCTCGTCGCCGTCTTCCGCGCGCTGCGGCACGTGCCGCGTGCGCAGGAAGCGCTCTATCCGCTTGCTCAAAAATTTCCGCCGGTGAGCAGCTTCTTTCTCAACGCCGAGATGCGCGCGGACGAGAATCTCCTGGGCCGGCTGGCCGCGGCTCCCACCGGGCAGACCGGCATCTTCCATCGTAACAACGAACCCGGCAGCCGCGGCGGCTACTCGCTCTACGTGCCGGAATATTACACGCCCGAGCGGTCCTGGCCGCTGGTGATGGCGCTGCATGGCGGCAGCGGCAATGGCCGCGGCTTCCTGTGGAGCTGGCTGCGCGATGCGCGCAGCATCGGTGCGATCCTGATCGCGCCGACCGCGACGGGGCCGACCTGGGCGCTGATGGGCGACGACGCCGATACGCCGAATCTCGCGCGCATCCTCGAAACCGTCCGCAGCCTGTGGAATGTCGATCCATCGCGCCTGCTTTTGACCGGCATGAGTGACGGCGGCACGTTCTGCTATGTCAGCGGCCTCGAGGCCGCCTCGCCCTTCACGCATCTCGCGCCGGTCTCGGCGACCTTCCATCCGCTGATGGCGGAGATGGCGGACGCCGCGCGCCTGCAGGGCCTGCCGACTTTCATCACTCACGGCAAGCTCGACTGGATGTTTCCAGTCCAGGTCGCGCGGCAAACCCAGTCTGCCCTGTCAGCCGCCGGCGCAGACGTCACCTATCGCGAGATCGACGATCTCAGCCATTGCTATCCGCGCGAGATCAACGCGGAGCTGCTGCAATGGCTGAATGGCGGGTGAACAGGTCGTCCTTATCCTCGCCGCACTGACGGGGAACTCTTGTTAGGCACTGAACGTTATTGCCGGTCACCGGAGGTTCGCTATGAGAGTTTTGTTTGGAATGATCCTGGGCGCGCTGCTGCTCGGCATCGGCGTCTACATTCACGATTCGATGCAGACGTCTGCCAACAGCGAGGTCGCCGCGACCAGTCGCACCATCGTCAACTGGGACGTCGCGAAGGCCGATTGGGACGCGCTCGTTGATCGCGCGCACAAGGACTGGGTGAGAATTTCGTCGAAGTAACGGCTTGCACTCAGCAAGCCATCGACAGGGCGCCGTCGCCATCCGCGACGGCGCCCTTGTCTTGCTGCGCGGCGCTCAGTCGCCTTTGCCCGCCTTGGCCTTGCGCGCGTCCGCGATCACCTGCTCGAACTCGGCCATGGTGAGCACGCCGGGCACGCGGAATTTGCCGACGATGAAGGACGGCGTGCCGTTGAAGCCGAAGGCCACGGCCTGATCGCGGTTGCGTTTCAGGATCGCGTCGATGTCCTTGGCGCGGCCGGTGAGATCACGCTTGAGGCGATCCATGTCGACCCCGGCGCCCGCCAGCAGCTCGTTGATGCGCGGCTCGGTCAGGCGAGAGTTCACGCCCATCATCGCATCATGCGCCTGGTTGTACTTGTCCTGGAATTTGGCCGCGAGCGCCAGCCGCGCCGCAGTCACCGAGACGGGTCCGAGGATCGGCCAGTCCTTCAGCACCAGCCGGACCTTGCCGTCGTCCTGGACGATCTGGCGCAGCTCCGGCTCGACGCGGCGGCAGTAGGGACATTGATAGTCCGACCATTCGACGATGGTGATGTCACCGTCGCGGTTGCCGATCACGGGCACGTCGGGATCGCGCAGCACGGCGGCTTCAGTCAGGATCGTATCGTCATCGGCCGTCGCGGCGCGGCCAACCCGGAGACCGCCTGCGAGCACCGCGGCGGCTCCGATCAGCGCAAGCGCCTCGCGACGCGTCCGTTTATCTTTAAGTCCAGTCATAAACCCGTCCCAATTCGGCCCGTCGGTACTCCTACGGCCAGAGGCGCAGAAACGTTACGGACCAGCATATAGAATGCCCCGCTGGCAATGACAGCCGAAAAAACCGAATGCAGGCTATCCCGCCCGCTTCTGGCTCAGGCGGGAGAGCCGGCCTGCGCGGCGTCCCGGCGGACCAGCGCCATCAGCGTGGCAGCCATGGTCGCAACCAGCGTCGTCCCACCGTCCTGCCGCGCGAAGGCCTTGGCCTCGCAGAAGGTGAGCGTGCGGCCCGGCTTGACCACCTCCGCCCTGAAGATGAAGCCCTTGCCCCGCGCCGGCGCGAGCAGGTTCGTCTTGAACTCGACGGTGAGGATGTCGGCCTCGCGCGGCATCAGCGTGAAGGCGGCCACGCCGCAGGCATTGTCGAGGCCTGCGGTGATGATGCCGGCATGGACAAAGCCGTTCTGCTGGGTGAAGCCGGCCGCATAATCCATCGCCAGCTCCGCCTCGCCCGGCGCAAGGCGCGCGAGCGAGATGCCGAGGGTGCGCATCGCCGGCTGCCCGTTGAACAGGCGGGCTGCGGCCGCGCGAAAATCTGGATTCTTCGGCTCGAAAGTGGCCATCGTCACGCCATGACCGGCTCGGCGAGATGCCGCATCGCGGTCTCGCGGATCACGGCGTCGAATGGCGTCGACTTGCGGGCCTCGCGGTCCATGTGCACGCCGGTGATCTCGCAGGTTGCTGATATCTCGCCGGTCTCGGCGTTGGTCATGTCGTGCCGGAAGCGGATCAATTTCTCGCGGACCTCGAGCAGGATGCTGCGGACCTCGATGATGTCGCCGGCGAGCAGCTCGCGCTTGTAGGTGATGTTCTGCTGCACTGCGGCCATGCCGCGGCCGGAGGTGCGCAGATAGCTCGGCGTCAACCCGAGGCGCGCGAACAGATTCCAGTTGGCCTCGTCGAACTTGCCGACATACCACATGATGTTCATGTGGCCGACATGGTCGCATTGCCACGGATAGACCGTGCCGCGATAGGTCGCCTCCTGCATCGCCGTTCCCGCCTTTTGATTTTTGATACGGTAGCGTATCAGGGCCATGGCGGGTTAGCAATACGGCACCGTATCAAACCTCGGTGAGAGGCGAATTCATGAGTGATGCCAAAGGCGATGTCTGGGTCGAGGCGGCCTTCGCGGAGCTTGCCCGCACTGGGGTCGAGGGCGTGCGGGTCGAGGTGCTCGCGAAAAATCTCGGCGTCACCAAAGGCGGCTTCTACCGCCGCTTCGCCGACCGCGCCGCGCTGCTTGGCGCAATGCTGGAACGCTGGCGCGAGGGGCGCACGGAAGCGATCGCGCAGCAGACGAGCCTCGGCGGACAAAGCCCGCGCGAGCGGCTGAAGGCGGTGATCCAGCTTTATTCCGAACGCATGAACCCGGCCGCGATGGCGATCGAGCTTGCGATCCGGCAATGGGCGAGAGCCGACGAGACTGCGGCATCAGCGGTGGCGAGCGTCGACGCGGCGCGCCTCAAACATGTCGCGGAACTCTATCGCAAGGCGGGCCGCGGGGCCGATGAGGCCGATGCGCAGGCCTTCCTGTTCTACTGCTTCGTGTTCGGCCAGAGCATGCTCTTCGTCGAGCGTGGCCCGCGCAAGCGGGCACAGATGATTGCAAAGTCGGCCGAGAAGCTGCTGGCGAACGACTGAGCGGCCGGAGGATAGCCCCGGCCGCTCATCTTACTTCAAAGCTTAGGCTGCGCCCTTCAGGCGCTTGGTGCATTCGCTGTAATAGCCACCGCCTTTCTGGATCCACTTCAGGCCGCCATTGCCGTTGGTCGCCTTGTTGGCGTTGTACTGGTCGACGCACGTATGCATGCGGGCCTTGCCGGCGGTCTCCTTGCTGTATTTCGGATCGACCGCGTTCGGGAAGATCGCGGGGCCAGTGGCAGCCGGCGCCGCAGTTGCGGGCGGAGCAGCTTCCTTCTTCGCCTGCTTAGGCTCGGGAGTTACTGCCGGGGCCGCCGGTGCGGCGGCAGCGGGAGCTGCGGCGGGGCTTGCATCCGCACCGCACTGGGCTTTCCGGAAATCATTCCACTTCATGCTACCAAGCGTGCCGTCCTTCTTGGCCGCCTGATACTTGGCGCTGCATTCCTGCGTGGTCAGCGCCTGGGCCGGCGCGGTCGCGAGCAACGCCGCAACGCTCGATGCCGCAATTGCGCAGAACAATTTTGCCTGATTGGTCATCCTCGTCTCCTCCTTAGATCTGCCCCGGGGGAAGCAAATTGGGATCACTATCCTAGCGTGTCGGCGGCACTGGACAAGGAAGCGATGCTTTTCGCGGCCAAAATTAAGTGATCGCCGTGCGCCCTCCATTCATGTGGCGTTCAGCAATGCGGGCCGACGTTCTCCGCCTTCTCAATTTGCAACCAAGAGTGCAACACATGACCCTCGCCTCGCGCCTCGCCGTCGTCGCCCTCGCCTCCCTGTTCGCCACCGGCACCGCCTTCGCGCAGACCGCGGCGCCCGCCGCAAAGAGCGATACTGCAGCCACCACGACCGACAAGAAGGCACCGAAGCAGCACTCGGCCGAATCGCTCGAATGTTCCAAGCAGGCGGATGCGAAGGGCCTGCACGGCAAGGAGCGCAAGAAATTCCGCTCCGAGTGCATGAAGGAAGCGAAGGCCGGCACCGCCGCCCCCGCCGCGAAGTAATTCCGTCACATTCGCCCCTGGAAGCGCGCGCATTGCGGCATGACATGGCCGCAATTGTGCGCGTCTTTCCGATTTGCCATAAGGCGGTGTGGAACAGATCACCGCCTCCCTGCCCATTGAGCCGCCGTCCCGCGCCAAGATCAGAAGCGCGGTCGAGACGCTCGTCATCGGCGCGGTCGGCGGACTGGTCTTCCAGTTCGCGAACCTGCCGGGGGGATTGATATCCGGCGCCATGATCGCGGTCGGGATCGCCGCGATCGCCGGCCGCCCGCTCGCGGTACCGCCGATCCTGACGCAGACCGTGCTGGTGCTGCTCGGCATCTCCCTGGGGTCCGTCGTTTCACGTCATCTGATTCAGCAGGTCAGCGCCTATCCGCTGACGATCGGGCTGCTCGCGCTGGCGACCTTCTGCTCGACGTTCGGCTCGAGCTACTACCTGCAACGCATCCATGGCTGGGACCGCACCTCGGCTTTTCTCGCCGGAAGCCCAGGCGCGCTGTCGCAGATCACGATCCTGGCGGTCGAACGCGGCGCCGATCTGCCGGGGATCGCGGTGGTGCAGACCATGCGCGTGATCATCCTCACCGCGGCACTGCCGATGGTGCTGGCGATCGGCGGTGTCGCGCCTGCGGCAGCGCCGTCGCTCACGACCACGATCGCCTCGCCGTTCGAGCTCCTGATCCTCGTCGTCGCGTCGCTCGCGCTATCGCTTTTGTTGCGGCTCGCGAAATTTCCCGCGAGCTGGATGTTCGGTGCGATGATCGCCTCCAGCGTGCTGCACGGGGCGGGTTGGGTCGAAGGCGGCCTGCCGAACTGGGTACGCGGCGTGGCGCTGGTCGGCATCGGCGCGCTGATCGGCAGCCGTTTTGCGCGGATGAAGATCAAGACCCTTGCCGGTCACATCAACGCGGCGCTCGGCTCGTTCGCGATCGCGATCGCGGTCTCCGGTATCTTCGTCGCGATCGTGGCGCTGACGACCCACGTGAAATTTTCCGACGTCATCGTCGCGTTCGCGCCGGGTGCGATGGACGCGATGCTGGCGCTGGCGCTGACTCTGCACATCGACCCGATCTTCGTCGGCGCGCATCATCTGTCACGCTTCGTGTTCGTGACCATCGCAACCCCGGGCATCGTGCATCTGTTCGGACGCACGCAGGACGACGTGGATGATTAGCTGCCAATCCTCATCCTGAGGCGCACGTCTCGAACCATGAGGGATTAGCTTTTCGCGGTTTTGACAAATCCCCACGCCGCGATCGCCGCCATCGCAAGCGAGATGAGCACGTTGTAGCCGGCCAGCGAGAGGCCGAGGAAACGCCACTGCACCTCATCGCAGCGGATCACCTTCACCGTGTCGAGCCGCGACAGCAGATCGGAGGCCGAGCCGAGGTTGACAACGGGACCGGAGCAATCGGTCGGGCCCTGCCAAAATCCCCATTCCACGCCGGCGTGGTAGGTGCCGAGGCCGGCATTGGCCAGTGTCGCCAACGCAAGCACGGCGAGCCCGGCCAGGAGCAGCGGCCGCGGCGCGCCGCCTCTTGCGGCAAGCGCCGTGAGCGCGCCGAGCGGGATCGCCAGATAGTAGGCGTAGCGCTGCTCCAGGCACAGCGGGCAGGGCAGGATCTCCAGCACGAGCTGGAAGAACCAGGCGCCCGCGATGGTAGCGGCCGCAATCAGGGTGACGGCCGCCGAAGCCGTCAGCGCGGGACTTGCGGCAGCCGAGCTGAACGCTGGTATTGCAGCACTTTTCGTCGTCACGGCAGCCTCTGGGCGTCTGGAATCGACCTAGCCTCTAGCCTCCGTCGAAGCCCCTGTCGAGAACACGCGGGATCACTTTGGCGCGGGTTGACCCCGTCTTTTCCATGGCTATAGTCCGCCGGCTTCGCGACGCCCAGCCACGGGCCGACCGAGGGCCCCTGTGGCGGAACTGGTAGACGCGCTCGACTCAAAATCGAGTTCCGCAAGGAGTGCTGGTTCGATTCCGGCCAGGGGCACCAACTAGGCTGTTCAAGCCAGTTCTAAAGCGTCCGCAACCGTCCGCGCAGTGCTCGGAAACCCTTGAAAAACAGGCATTTCCGCGTACATCGGTGTTCGTCACCGTTTGTTCTCATCCGATCCCAGCCGCCCGATTTGTTGGTATTTTTGTTGGTATCGGGAGAACAAACGTTCACGGTGACTTTCGCTATTTCCGAACGAAGGGAATGAGCAGATGGCCGGCAAGAACGATGGCACGAGCGCCACCCCGAAACAGATCAAGACCGACGTCGACTGTCGAGCCGCCCGACCCAAATTCGACAAAGGCGCGTGGAGTCCCGCCAAGATTTCCGACGCGACCGGTGGTGGTCTCTATCTCTTCGTCACGCCGGACGAGAACAATCCCGGCAACGCTGCCTCCAAGCTCTGGCGAATGGGCTACCGCTTCCATGGTCGGCAGAAAACGTACTCCATCGGCCCTTACGGCAACGGCAAGGGCGGCACGTTCTCACTCGCCGACGCGCGTCGCGAACGTGACAAAGCCAAAGACCTGCTCAAGGAAGGCAAAGACCCAAGCACCGAAAAGCAGCTCGACAAGCATAGGCAGTCGGCCGCCCGGTCCTTCGGGCAATGGGCCGACGAGTGGCTCGCGAAGAAGAAGGTGGAGAAAGTCAAACGCGGCAGAATTGTCGCGGTGCGCGACCCCAAGACGATCGAGGTGCTCGAGCTGCGCGTCGGCTACGTCAAGGCTCGCTTCGGCAAGTTGTGTAGGCAAGACATCAAGCGTCCAGACGTGCTCGCTTTCATGCGTTCATACGAAGTCGAGGGAAAGTTGGAAACGCGCGACCGCGTGCGCAGCATCGGTGAGCAAATCTGCGACTATGCCGATGTGGAAGGCGACGGCCACAATCCATTTCGCAACCTGAAGGGACAGATGATTGCCAACATTTCGACGCCGCGCCCCGGCGTCACCGAACCACGTGATGTGACGCGCATCTTCAAGCTCATCAGTGCACCGTGGACGAGAGCGAGGTTTGGCGACGTTGTTGGCCTTGCCTTGCGCTTCGATGCGCTAACCATTCCCCGCCCCGGCATGGTCAATGAAATGGAGTGGAGCGAGGTCGATTGGGATGCCGAACGCTGGACTATTCCAGCCGCCAAGATGAAGACCGGCTGGGACCATGTCGTACCTTTGTCACGGCAGGCACTCGCGATCCTGCGCAGCGTTCAGAAGCTGACCGGCCATCGCCGGTACGCGTTTTCCTGCTCGAAGGACGCGCCGCTATCGAACAACACGCTCAACAAGCGCCTGCGGCTGCTTGGCATTGACACCAAGACTGATCATTGTGCCCACGGATTCCGGACCACCTTCTCGACCCTGTCTCACCACGAAGAGATCAGGGACGCCAAGGCATGGGATGGCGATGTCGTCGAGCTGCAGCTCGCGCATCTCGATAATTCGACTGTGGAAGGTCTCTACAAGAAGCACGGACCTCTCGCGCTGGTCGGCTCGCGCACGAAGCTGATGCAGCATTGGGCTGATCGGATCGACCACTGGCTCAATCCCAAGAAGGTAATGCCGATAAAGGGAGTCGCGCAGGCTTGAGTCAACTATCATCAGGCTGGCTAATGTTGCCAAATTCAATCCGTGGCAAGCTCATGTGGACAGCGTTGGAATCGCCGCCAAACCTTTGCGAAAGCAATCGCGGTTATCCGCTAGTCTGAAGTGACCATCAGGCGGACAAAGTGTCGAGAAGCGTTGGAGCCCAGGGAGGGAATCATACGCAATCGCCGACACGACGAACCGCTGTTTGTGCTGAGTACAGTGGCGTGAGCGCTTGGCATTGGTCGCGGAGGTCCACTGGGGGGCCTGTTTCCGATGGGAAACTAGACTAATTGGCGAGGCCAGTGAGCCACCGTTCATTAGCTAGCGACCCATCCGCGCGTAAGAGAACCATGGAACAGGTTAAAATCCTGGAGGCGCAGAAGAGCTGGCGCTGCGATGGTCGATGACGCCATTTGTTGAGGCCGTGCAGGTCATGCGCGGCGTCGCCTTCATCGTTACCGTGACTGCGGTTGCTGAGGTCGGCAACTTTCAAGCAGGCATCGACCAGCAGCCCGTGGCGGTTCTTCATCAGCCCATGCCCGATGAAGCACAGCTTCGTCTCCTTGCCTTTACCCTTGCGGTAGAGCCTTGCATCGGGGTCGGTAGTCGAAGCATGGGTGTCGTTCGAGCGTTTCTCGCCGTGGAAGTCCGCCTCGGCATTGCGCCCGCCGCCTTGCGCCGGCGGCTCGCCCGAGCCATCCTTGGGCTTGACGCTCTTCTTCGAGGCCCAGGCCTCGATCAGTGTGCCATCGACCGAGAAGTGATCGCTCGACAGAAGCTTCTTCACCTTGGGCTGCGCCAACACCGCCGCCAGGAACTTGGCTGCGATGTCGCCTTCCAGCAGCCGGTCGCGGTTCTTCGAGAACACCGAATGGTTCCAGGCCGTGTCGTCGACGCCGATTCCCACGAACCAGCGAAACAACAGGTCATATTCCAACCGCTCCATCAGAAGCCGCTCGGAGCGGATCGAATAAAACGCCTCCAACAGCATTGCCCACAGCAGCTTCTCCGGTGGGATCGACGGCCGCCCAATCGGCGAATAGAGCGCGACCGCCAGCGCCTCGTTCACGATCGTCCGGATCCGGGCAAAAGTGCCCTTGACCCTCCTTCAGCGCTGGCTTGGCCACGCGTCGCTCCGCAGTACGGCGGTGTACCTCGACGTGTCCGGCGCCGAAGAGCATGAAATCGCCCGGCGCATGTGGCACGGGTCCACCCCACGCCGATAGCCGAAGATGTCCGGCCGCCTGCTCAACGCATTGGCACGTGCTGGCGTTGCCCATTCCCTCCTTCATCCTTCCGGCCGTGAAAGCCGCCAAGGTCAATCTCTCATGATGCCCGTTCTACCGACGCGCGCGCAGCCGTCAAAACCGAACGGTGCCTGCCTACGGCCTGCCTCCCATTACGGCAAGGCGCTGCGCGCTTTTGACCGCTTCGCTCAATCGCATCGGTTCTCGAACGGCATCGAGATTGCCATCCCGGCGGTCTCAAAGCCGAAAAGAATACATCGTGAGCAACAAGCAACCAACACTGATCGCCTACAGCGTCAAGCAACGCGAGGGCAAACAAGACTTCTTCCGCCGGATCGGCGCTGCGTTCCCGCACGAGAAGGGCCAGGGTCTGACGATCGACCTCGACGCCCTGCCGCTCGGTGGGCGTATCGTTCTACTGGAGCCGAAGGACGACAAAGCCGCGGGCAAGCCGGAAGGAGAGGCGTAATGAAGCTCCTAACTTCCGCTCAACGCGCGAAGCTTCTCGACAACGGCCGCCGTCAGGCGGCCGTTAAGGGAACGCCCAACGAGATCGACTTCGAGCCGGTCGTCAAGCTCTTCAATCCGTGTGGTGCGGCCACCTGGCTGCTCACCGAGATTGACCCGTCGGATGAGACCGTGGCCTGGGGCCTGTGCGATCTCGGCATGGGCTTTCCCGAGTTCGGCACAGTCAGCCTGACCGAGCTGGCTGAATTCCGCGGTCCGTTGGGTCTCGGGATCGAGCGCGATCTCCACTTCAAGGCCGAAGGTCCGATCTCAATTTATATCAAGGCGGCCGAGTGCGCACAGCATATTCGCGGAGCTGTCCGGCGGACCTAGGAATGAAGGAGGTGCTCATACGGGCACCTCCTTCTTGCCGCTGCCAAAGGGCGTTCAACATTGACAAGTTAGGCCATTGAGCTTGGCGGGCATGGGGCTTCACCTTGCACGTCTAGGCCACAACCGTGGACCTCGATAATGCGGTGATACGTCCGGTCGCGGCGCCTATGCGTCAACCGCCTTCCACCCCGAACGACAGAAAATTGCCCGCAGGCGGATCAAATTTTCTGTCGTTCCGGGTCCCTGCGAAGGCAGTGGACGCGCGCCCGCGCCGGCCGTCTTCGACCGCATCGAGGCCCATCGTCGCGGCCTCCAATCAGAACAAGGAGAAACCCCATGCTCGCCAAGCTCAATGTATTTACCTTCCAGCGCGGATTCCCCCCAACAACGAAATGGTGGCTCGGTCATCATGACGAGCTCATTTGCTTTGACCCGTCAGCAGGGCGCGTTCGTGCGTTCATCTGTCACGATGGCAGTGGCCGATACGCCCGAACAATCTACGGCACCCTTTGGACTGCGCTCAGGTTGATGCACAGCGGCGCTGTCACTCATATTGATATGCGGAGTTTCCCACTCTGCATCGTCGAACTTGCCCTCATTGAACGTGCCGACATTCTTGCGGTCAAAAGTGAGCTCGAAGAAGTTCTGGTCGATGTTGGCATGATGACCGAAGAATTCTGAACAGTTCCAGCCAGCCGGTGACGTCATTACCGGCTGGCTAATCGCGCGCCGTTTGGCGTCACGCACTCCAAAGCGATCCGTTGCGAGGATTCGAGCTGATAGTCTGCGCTAGTGAATGTCGCGACCGGGTAATCCCAACACATCAAGTCAATGATCGAGATTTCTCGACCAACGGATTTAGGAATGTTTGAGAATTACAAATGCTTCCGATGGAGGTGAAAAGGTCAAAAGAATAAATTGGCGGAAAAGGTAGCGAGTTGTGTTTCGCGGGCCGCGAAACCTCGTTTAGGGGCCGGTGTGTATGGCCCCTAAAAACCCAGGACGCATGCGCTCTGCAAGGAAAGTAAAAATGGTCAGACCCCGTGTCCCCGATCCGCGCAATAAACAACTCAAGCTGTATTTTACGGCGGGAGAACTGGCCAGCATTGAAAAGCGGGCGCAAGCGCTTGGAATGCGCCCGGTACACTTTGGGCGCGCTGTTCTGCTGTCGGATGGTCGCATCGTTATTCCGAGAGATCATGATGCAGACGCGCGACGACAGGTTCTTAGTCACCTCTCGCGCCTCGGCAACAATCTCAATCAGATGGTGCGCCATCTGCACGCAACCGGCGATCCGCTGCCTGCCGATCTCGAACCCTTGCTCATCGATATTCGAAGAATAATTGCGCGAGGGAATTCGCGATGATTCCGAAGAGTTCCGGCAGCGGCTCGTCATTCAAGGGGCTTTCCGACTATTTGACGCATGATCCAAAAGCGCAAACGGACGAACGCGTCGCCTGGACGCATACTCATAATCTTGCCAACGACTAACCTCGAACGATGGTGGCGAGAACCAGCAGGTTTTCGTAACGTGTCACTTCCGCTTCGTCGATTTCCTTCCATCGCAGCCCGCTGGTGAAGTGTGATTTTACGACAATAAATGCACCTGATCGGTCGCTACGGAGAAACCACGAGATGACTTCATCTTCGTTTATGCGATCGACAATCTCGTCTACCTTACCGCCGCTCTCGGCTAATTCTGCGATGGCCTGGCCCATCGCTGCCGCCAGCAGAGGCGTCGGATAGAGTTTCTGAGGTGTCTTTCTATTGAAGGTGGTCCGATAGATGGCGCGGAGTAGACGGCGTGGGTCGACTGTGAAAGCGCCAAGCCTGCCTAAAGCTATATCGAGGAGCGCGTCGTCCGAGAGAGGCCCTAGGGAACAGGACGAACGGTCATCGGGAGCGAAATCGTAGTATGGGGCTGCGGCGACCTCGCCGCCATCGGTAGGCTTGAACTGCTTCAATGATACATTCTCATCACCAAGCACGATAAACCGTACGACGTGGGCGAACGGAGCTCGCTCAGCTTTCGCAGACAATGCGCGGAGAAATTCGGTCGTGGCTTCAGTTAGACTTGGCCGATGTTCAACGACGATGAGAGTGGGTCGCGTTGGCTGCCAACGCGCGATCGATGTCAGATTGGCCGGATCGAGAAAGCCGTATCTAAATCCTCTCGCTTCCAGCTCCTGAAAAAATTGCAGAACGAGACGTGTTTTTCCTGCGCCGTGTCGAGCGGTGATGAGCGTCCATGCTAACGGTTTAGGCTGGCCGCCCTCGTTGCACCAATCGATGAAGCGCCTCAGCTTGCCGAGCTCGTCCTTGCGGCCTTGAAACGTGTCGAATTCGGCGCGCGCCCAAAAGCTTGCTGGAAAGACGCCTTTCTCTTTCGGGATAGCAATGCGCGGATCGGTCAGCGGGAGATCGACGTCTGGATCGGCGGGGGTCGCCTCAGACTGTGATGGCTCTGGATCCGGCACAGGAACTGACGGAGGATCCTGCGCGACCAACTCGGCTTCGATCTCTTGCGGATCGTCAGGATCGTGAGCTTGGATTTTATTTGCGAGTGCCGCGCTGAACTCCCGCAACTTTTCAAGCCGATTTTGTAACGGTTCGAAGTGCTCGACCTCTGTTCTCGTGGCCTTGGGCAAGATGTCGAGTTGCTGCAGGCAATATTCGAGCCGCGCGCAATGCTCGGGTTGAATAAAGGCTGATATCTCTGAACGCTCCTCCAAATAGCGGTCATCAGACATGCCAAGCCAGTTGGCCCATTCGGTCTTGTTTGGCGGATTCTGGTGCTTGCCCTCACCCGAGATCTCGAACCACCGTGGAACACCAACTCCTGGAAGCTTCCGCAGTCCGAGCTTAAAACTAGCCAGCCGGCCCAGGGTCCAATCCAGCGGCGGCGTCAGGGCCCAGTTGCTCCCAAATCTGAATGCTCAGGGTTCGGATTTCGCGCTTAATTAAGTCACTGTCCTGACTGCTTTTCTTGACCTTTACTCTGCGCATCGCCGCCCTGCCATCCTGCCTGCTGATGATTTTAACCATACCAAGCCTCTGGCCTGAATAGCTTTTTACGGCTAACACGCTCTTTAGTTGTATTTTAATGTCTTACACGCACAATTTCGGATATGGAGAAATGCCCTTACACATTTCCAAATGACGGTCGCCATTACGCTGAGCAGTGGACATGCGAAGACGTTCTGCATCGTGATCCTCTCCAGGGCCCCGCGTACATCGAAGCTTTGGGGAATGAAATAACTGCGACCTACTATTGGAACGGCCACTACCACCGCCTCGATGGCCCGGCATTAATTAAGTGGGATCGGGCCACGGGTCGTTGTCTGCAGGAGAACTACTTTTTTCACGGTCAGCGCCATCGCGACCCCGCGCAGGGTCCGCAAGAGACGACCTTGTTCCGCGACGGGGGTTCTCGTGAATCATATGCTTTTGCCGGTCAACCGTACCGAGACCCTTCGGAGGGGCCGCACGAGATCTGGCGCAACATCAGGGGCGAAGTGACATCGACTAAATTCTCCTCCCCTGAAGATTTGACCGAGCAGACCAAAGCCCTCGAAAAGCTCGTGCGTCTTAGGTCAATATTGCCGAAACCTCGCTTCCCATAACTTTCTAAGCGACTGTAATTTCTACGACAATTTGCCACACCGCGCAAAGCTTGTACCGCTTGTACCTACTTGCCCTGCTGACCTTGTCCCGTCCGACGCGACAGCTTTCTCGAACGGTCAGCGCCCTCCACTAGCAGACCTTTAGCCCGCCGCCGCCCGACGCCGCTCCTGCGACGCCGAACGGCTCGTCACGCCCTTTTTCCAACAGAAGAGAAACTCAGCATGACAGACGTTACGAACCTGGTGCCCCAAGGCGAGGAGGACCGAAAACTGTCCTCTTCCCTGCGGGTACACCAGCCCCGCCGCTCCTGGACGGAGTCGGCATCAGTGAAAGCACTTCTCAACCTGCCATATCGGGTTTCAGCGTATGACGACGACAAGCAGATCGCAGAGTGCTCGCCAGGCGAGCGCAACACGGCGATCGCACGAGGGCTACTGTTCCTGCTCTACGTTGTCCTTCTGGCGATCGTACTGACCTTTATCGGGCACAATCTGCTGCGAAGCAGTCCGAGCCTCGCGATCACGCTGCTGGCGATCCTGCTCGCTATCTATATCGGCCTGATCGACCATTACGCCTTCATCCGGGCAGCGGTGTTTCCGGATGGAATGCGGCAGCTCCTCCACGGCGGGTTCGGCGTCAACGTACCGCTCGGCTCGGATTCCGTTTCACGCGCCTGTAAGTCGATCAGGGTCTTCCTGATGGGGCTTCTGGCGCTGGTGCTCGCCAACTTCATCGGCCTCTTCCTCAACGATCAGGCAATCGGCGTCTTGGAGACCAAGCAGCACTATGTCCAGAACGCCAGCGCGGCCCAAAAGGCTATGAAAGATGAGGATGGCAAGCATGCGCGGGCGCTGAAGGAGTACGACCAGGCTCTGGCGGTCATGAACACTCTGTCGCCGGAGGTTGATCGGCTGCTCAAGCAGACCAATCGCAAGGCCTCGGATGCCACAACCTCCAAACTCGCGGCAAATGAGAGCCGGCTGACGCAGGCCCGGGCGGCCCTCGATGAGAAGCGTCGCGTTCTAGAAACTCTCGATGCCAGCCGTGCCTCAAATGTTGAGATGGCCATTCAGGCCTCGCCGGATTTCGTGCCGCGCGACGACTCGTTGGTCACACGCATCAAATTGCTATTCTCGCTGATCCACTCCGATTGGTGGACTGCGGTTCCGACCCTTATGATCGACGGCTTTATATTCGGGTGCGATGCCGCAATCGTCGTCCTCAAGCACATAGCGGTACCTTCGACCTACAGCATGGCCGAAGCGCGCCGCCATCTGCGGGCCATGGTGCAGCAAGCTCGCCTCGCCGAGGCGGATGCGGCGGCCGATGGCGAGCCGGCGCCGCCAGAGGCGCCTACGCCGTCGCCTCAACCTGCGCCCGCGCGCCGCGGCCCCGGCCGTCCCCGTAAGAATGGCTTCGATCATACGGCAGGAGCTGTGCAATGAGCCTCCATGAGCCCCTTCCCGAAAACGCCGGCCCGGAGCCGACCCGCACGTCGGACGTCGCCTTTTTTCCTATGCGGCGGCAGACCATCTCAAACCATCGATACCCGTCAAAATAGTCAATCGCGCCACCCCCGCCATTACCGTAGTGGCTCCAGGCGGCGGCGCGCTCGCGTTCGACGCGTTCATGCGCAGACGGCCCACGCAACGGCTCGCCGGTAGCTGTGAGAGGCTCCCACATTAGACGCTCCAACATTCAAGATAAAACAGCGTACCGGCATTGTAGGTGGGTTCTTGCAAACCGCTAGCCGTGATGCACGAGAATGTTTGGTAGTGCGACGCTCGACGGCAACGAGCCCCGTGTTGCGGGCAGGATCAGTTTGAGCCGCAACGCCGAGCCGATCCTCGCGCGAGAGCGCCAGGTAGGATTCGTGCTGCTGATCAGCCATTGGCCACCAGCTTCTGGCTGATCGATCTCGACATCCAGCCGGGCAGAGCGGGTCGCAGGGCGACCAGCTCCTGCAAGGTGCTTTCGGGTAATTTCTGCTTGAGCATCGTCAGGGCTTCGGCCGCACGTTTTTGTCCGAGCCATGCGAGAGCCCGCACAGCCTGCCCAGCCGCAGGTTGGGTCGGCAGCAGCATCCATTGTGGCGCATGGTGAAGCTCGACGGTTTGCGCCCCGAGCTTGAATTGGCGATTGCGGCCCGAGGTCAAATAGACCAGTTTTGTCGGCACCTGGGTTGTAAGACCGAGGCGGTTAGCGGCAGCCGCTCCGTGCGGAACGATGGTTTCCGCACGGCTTGCGGCAAGGCGCTCAACCACCTTTTCCGGCGCGGGTGCCCGCGTGCCGAACCGCGTCTTGATGGGCAGCACATAAAGGCCGCGGCCGAGACGCATCAGCTCCTTGTGATCTTCGAGCCGCTTAAGGGCCTGATCGATGGCTGCCCGGCTTCCAAGGTGCAGCAGTTCCTTGGCGCTGATGAGGGTACCTTCGGGTAGTGAATGAGCGTGCTCGATGACGCGTTCGGCAATTGTCTGCATGGATAATCTCCTGTCAGAAACATAATACTATTTCTGACAGAAATCCAGAATATTGGATTTTCCTACGTTTTTACAATTGCTTATAGGTCGCCACCAAAAAGGTAGAGAGCCGCGAGAAGTGCGGCTCTCTGCTCGGCAATCATGCCTCGATTTGCGCTGCTTCCTCTACGGAGATGCGAAGCAGGGGCGGCAGCCAGTTCTCGCCGCTCAGACTCTGCTCGGCAAGCTCGGCCATCGCCTGCTTCTTGAGACCGGCGATGTGCCGGGCCTCGTCCTCCCCCCTTCCCTCGCGAACGGCTTCAAGGATGCGCTCCTTGCTGACGCGGCCGAGATAATTGGCGACGGTCGGCTGCCAGTAGCGCGTCATGTCATGCGGCATGGCCTTTGCCAGCGTATCCGCATGGGTTAGCGCGGCCCCACGCGAATGCGAACCGGGCCGCTGCACCGCATCGAGCGACAGCGACGCGCAATGGGCGAGCAGGGCCAGCAGGTCGTCCATGGCGAGGGAAGAGACGAACGCCCAGAGGGCTTCCCGCTCCTCGGGCATCCGTGCTTCCCATGCGGCGTGGCGCTCGGCGATAGCTTGACCCGCGACGGTCTCCTCGATTCCCGAAGCTGCCCCTGAAAGCGAGGTCGCATTCAACGACACCCCGAGGCACGATAGGTCACCAAAGTGATAGAATGCCTTGGCCGCCAGCGCATGGGTGACCGCGATCAGTGCGAGGTCGGGAGCCTGCGCGAGATCATTTTGCAGGGCGGCCGTGCGATGCGCGCTCAGTTCGGCGACCAAGGCCGCCGATAGACCTTCCGCCTGCTTGACGGCGGGAGAGGCAGTCTTGCCTTCCGCGCCGCCCTCACCTTCCTTGTGCTGGACGTCTTCCGGCCGCAGATAGCCACGTTCGATTCGAGCCTCGCCGTTGGTGCCCAGCGCAACGAACGCACCGGCGCGGGCGATGTCCTCGGGAAGGAAGGTTTCTTCGGAGAGCTTGGCGATCTCGGTCTCCAGCCGCTCGATCTCGGCGTAGGTGTCTTCGCCTTCACCGTTTTCTTCGGCCTCAACGCTGATCTGCTCAAGCTCTTCCTGCAAGGCGGTGAGCTGCTGCTGTTCCTCGTCGCTAAGCGGCCTTGGCACGGTATCGATGGTCGCCATGCTGGCCGTGCGCTGATAATCATACTCGACATCAACCTGCACCCATTTCCAACCTTCGGCCGTGACGGTTTCGGCGACGCGCGGAAGCTTCTCGCGCACAAGGCGGGTGAGCAGGGGCGCATCGGTCAGATAACCACCATCCTCCTCATCGAACAGATCGCGGATGACGGTGCCACCCGCTGCCTCATAAGCTTCAAGACCGATGAAGTTGACGCGCCGGTCGTTCGCCGCGACCTGCCCGTCGGTCAGTTCGCGCAGGATGGCCTGACGGCTCTTGTCCCGGCCGAGTTCGGCCCAGACCTGTTCCTGCCTGGCATGGTCGTCGGTGATAGTGAAGGCGGTCAGTTGATCGAGGTTCATCGCCCCTTCGCGGTAGAGAGCGAGCAGGGACGGACTGACGGCTCCCAACTTCAACCGCTGCTTGACCACGGCTGCGGTGACGCCGTAGCGACCCGCGATATCCTCGGCGCTCATGCCTTCCTTCTGGTTCAGTTCGGCGAACGCTTCGAACTCGTCGGCCGGATGCATGTTGCTGCGGATGGTGTTTTCGGCAAGGCTGATCTCGGCCGCGTTGTGTTCGGTATCGACGACGCAAGGGATCGGCTCGTCCTTCGCGATTTCCTTGCGCTTGGCCCGCAGCAACTGCGCAAGGCGTCGGCCCTCACCGGCATTGACCAGAAAATTGCCGGTCGGTTTGTTCTTGGGGGCCAAGCTCGGGCTCGATCACCGGAAATTGCAGCATGCCGACGGTGGCGATGCTGGCGGCAAGTGAAGCGATCTCGCTTTCGGTATGTGGGACTTTCCGCACATTCTTCGGCGACTTCTTCAATTTGCCGAGCGGCACCATTACGATGTTGCGGGCTTCGGCGGGAACGGTCTTTCGGTTGCTCATGGCTGTTTTCCTTCGTGGCTGGGGTTGTGCGCGGCAAAAAGCCGCCATAACCCCTGCCTCGCGGCGAGTAGCGCGGTGTGCAAGGCGCAAGGGCCGAAGGAACTTGCGCAGCAAGTTTTTTGGGAGGGGCCGCACGCGTAGCGTGTGGAGGGAGCCAAAACCCGAAGGGCCTGCCCTTGCGCCGCGCCGAGGGGCCGCGCCCCTAAGCGACTGCCGCAGCAGCGGCGAAAAATGCCAATGAAAGAAATGCCGCGCGCAGCGCGTCCCAGGAGCAGGATTTTCTACGACGGCCGGGTCGGTGGTCGGGGTGGCGCACCACGTGGTGCTGAAAACGACACTATGCGGAGCGTGGCATTCGCGCAGAATGGCGGGCCAACTGCCACGCTTGAGGCCCAATAAAATGCGAAATATCCCTTCCGATCCTGATGTCGCGGACGCGGCGCCGGCCGATCCGGTCGCCCTCACCCCTTACGATCGCGAACATGCGATCACGTATCTGCGTTTGTTGGATGCGAACGCGGAAGGGGCCGATTGGCGCGAAGTGGCGCAGCTCGTGCTGCATATGGATCCCGAGCGCGAAACAGTACGAGCGCAGCGGGCTTTCGACAGCCACTTGGCGCGAGCGAAGTGGATGATGGAGAATGGTTTCAGGCAACTTTTGCGTGGCGTGGCTCGCTGTTGAATTGAGTAACGCTGCTGTTGCGGCTGATGAATTGGCCGAGCTCGAAGCGCCGAACACGATTCTTGAATGCTGCCGAGGATTGTGGAAAACTAACCTCAATGAAAGCACATTCAACAAATCCATTGTCTAACCACCGCGAACGTGCGGCAAAAACCTTACTCGACGAAGCGTACGAAAAGGGTTACGCGGCGGCCATTAGCGACGCAGTGCGGATTTTCAGGGCAGCAGAGCGGCGACGGAGAGCTTCCCGTCCACCGAAACTGGCAAAACTTATTTTGCAGCAACTAACCAAGTTTCCGAACGGAAGGTCGGCGAGGGATATTAGGGATTGGCTCAAATCGACGGATAGCCGCTTTTTCGTCAAGACCGATTCCCAGCTTAGCAATGCGGTCAGCACCACGCTCTCCCTAATGAAGTCGAATCTCGGCCTTGTCGAGCGCAAAAACGGAAAGTGGTTCCTTAGGCGCGAGGACGTCCAAGACGCGGCAGATGACCCAGGCCATGCGCCTTGAATCGCGCTGGCGCTTTGGATGACCGAGCACGACTACCGTCATATTTTTCGCGGGGCGTACCCGAATTGATCCGGCACGCAGTGCCGTTGGCGTGCGCGAAGCGCATCGCCCCCGTGAAATGGCACCCGGGCCGCGTGAGCATAGCGACGGCGAAGCCGGCACGCGGAACGAGTGCAGCGACGAGACCGGTTCAATAGCGGCACCCGGGAACGGGGCAGTGATAGCGGTCGCCGCAGGCGAGCCCCTTTTTCCGAGTGCCCCCGGCGAGGCGCTCATCAGATCTTGCGCGATGGGATCGTGACCCGCATGGGCCGAGGCGCAGACTCGGCAAGCGCAGCTTGTAGAGCTCGCTCCGCGTAGCGGACGCGCACCATCCAGAACATCATCATTTCCACCATCCTGACGCATGCCACGCGTCCTTTCTCCGGCCTTTTCGCACCGGTCTCGGCTGATGGGCGCAAGCGCATAGCGCTCGTCCGCTTCGCTTCCGCCCAAGGGTGCGCCCGCCTCCTCCGTCGCAAGGGCCTTCGTCAGAAGGCCGCGATTGGCGCGGTCCAGCGACGGAGGACACGATGCTGCTCTGGACGATAGGCGAACTGATGCACCTGACGCGTGACGAGCTCTGCAATCTCGATGGCAACCTGCGGCACGCTCTGGCGGAATTCGAGGCCGGCACCTGCGAGAGATACGCCGTACTTACGACGCTCAATAATATCCGCCGTGCAATGGGTCGCCGCGGCCTGCACTATTAGGGGCTCTAGCCCATTCCTCAGTTCACCGCATGTAGTCCGGCAGGCTCGCGTCCGGCTGACGCACCGGGAAGTAGGTTATGCGGCTGTCCCAGCCATCCAGCGAGAGAGCGCCGTACCGGTCGGCGAAGATCAGGCGCCCTTGATCGAGCAGACCAATGAAGTTGTCCGGCGCATCAATCGCCTGGCTGATCGCGAGGTACTACCCGAGGCGCAGGCGCTGATCCCACGCATGGGCCGCCTTCCGGGCGTTAATGGCAAGGCCAAGATGAGCAAGTCGCAGGGCAACGCGACCCCCCTCGCGGCAACGCCCGACGAGATCAGCGCTGCGATCTCTCAGATGTTCACCGACCCCAACCATGTGCGCGCGTCCGACCCCGGCCGTGTGGAAGGCAATGCCGTTTTCAGCTATCTCGATGCGTTCGATGACGAGCAGGGAGCGGTCGCCGCTCTCAAGGATCGCTACAGGCGGGGTGGTCTGGGCGACAGCCTCGTGAAAAAACGTCTGAACGACGTGCCGCAAGCGCTACTGACGCCGATACGGGAACGCCGGCGCGTTTTCTGGCGCAGGATCCTGGTCACGTGCTGGGCCTTGTGAAAGCGGGTACCGAGCGTGCGCGCGAGACAACGGATGCAACGCTGCGTGAGGGGCGTGCGGCATTGGGACTCTTCGCGCTTGATTGAGACCACACGACGCCGGCGGGCTGACAGGACCGTTCCACCCTTATCGGGTCACTCGGTAGAATTATTTTCTCGGTTCACACAATTGGTGTTGCATTCGAAGCATCACGTGATGCGGTTTTGAGGACTAGACGCGAAACCTGACGTCGATGCTATCCTTCGGTTGCGGTTTGCTGCCCCTGCGGATACGGCTGAGGTCAGCGTGACGGCTCCGGCGGATCTTGCATGTGAGCTTGCAGGGCAGACCAGGCTTCGGCGTAGCTGAAGTGTTTGCATGTGGTCTCGGCGACCAGAAATGTAGCGGTGGCGCGCAGCCTTGCGCGCTCGGGGTACGGCAATTGGTCGTACGGGGGCTCTGGGTTCGGAGACGGCGCTCCCATGTGGCAGGCGAAATACCACCGGACGCAGTCTAAAGATGAGGATGCTGTCGTCTCGTCTAATGAAGCGCAGAATTTGGTCTTAGGGGCAGCAAGAACGGGACTGAACAGGGTGAGCGCCGATGCGATGACCGTGACAAAGGGTAAACGAGAGCGGGCGCGACGATCATCAGCATTGGCCACGGAATACGTCGGCCGATTGCGCAGAAGCGTCTTTGAGGAGATCGTACTCATGTTGAACCGGTTGGTCTGGAGGAGCTTCGACGGAGGTTCTTCGCCCCCAATGCTGCAGCGATAGCGGCACCTCCTTCACAAGCCTCAAGCAGCTTCACGAACACATAGATGCCTACGTCAGCGCGTACAACGACAAGCCGAGCCCTTCGTCTGGACCAAGAAAAAGGTCCGTCAACGCCGTTTCAAAGGCGGCCGTATCGCTTAGGCCTGATTCTGGGTAATAGGGAGGCTAACGCTCACGCGCTTTCTCCCTCGTAACGAGATAACGGCAACTCGGATTTGGCTTCCCGCGCGCGACTGGACAACATGGCCTCGAAGGGGGCGCCTTGCTGGCCGGGCGGCTGCACGGAAGGACCCACGGCCGTGGTTCCCGGAGCAAGCACGAACAGAGCTGGAGCCGCACTGGCGGATGACGAAGAGGTGTTGAGCTGCATAGCACTATACTCCGATGTGAGGGTGGAGATCGTTTGAGGAGCCCGAGTCCAACCTATCGGTCAGAAGGATGCCGAACTTTTGGGTTACGTCGACCTTTGAGTGACTGTTCATTTCGTAAGGCGCTCACTCAACTGCCTCGCAATCCAAAGTTCTAGGCTCGCACCTTGGCAGGGCAAGCTTGCGAGAAGCTGACGAGGTCAGAAGATCTCACAGTTGGACCAACTGGGACTACGTTCAGTTCTCAAGAAGGGGAGCCGCGTGTTTCTCGACGGCGTATTCTCAATCTCATCGCCAACCAATTCGCCTCGGGCAATATCTACGCTTCGCATCCTTCATGGCGCCCGCTCGTCCGACGCTTGCGGCTCATATCCGGTTTTTGTTCATCGGCTCGCACCTTTGATCCACGCTTCGTTCAGACCCCGCCTCGCGACGGCAGCAGCCCTAGCGTGCGGTTCACTGACCTCCATCCCCATCAGGTTGGGTGGAAGCTTGGACTCCTTGCTTGCGCTCGATCCCATTCCGATACTTCTCGAGCCACTCGTCGAGCAGGTCTATGCCCTCTCAGCGACCAACCACCCCGATCCGCAGTTCAGTCCGACGCAACTTGTCCCGCTGGTCGTAGACGCCCAAGTGCTCGATCCCGGTGCGGGGACAAATGTGTGTATCGGTGCCGAATTCCAGCTGTGGCTCGGCAAGCGTCGTGAGTTTCATGCCGCCGTTTCTTCTGCCACATCGGCAACGTCCTCGACTTCATCATCACATGGCTCCGCCTCGTCGGCCTCGCGAGCGTCGAATTCGACGAGGGCGAGAAAGCGTAGTCGGAAATTCGACGCAAATGCGCAGGCGAACAGCGTTAGTCCTGCGCATCGATCCGGATCGTGAGCCTGAACGTGCAAAGCAGGCCTATGACAGCCATCTGGTGCGCGCCCAGTGGATGAGCGGGCATGGCTATCGTCAGATCTTGCAGAGCAGCAGCAGACCAAACGTGAATTGATGCGGCGTGTGCTGCACATCGATCCCGAGCGCGAACCGACTCGCGCGCGGAGAGCCTATGAAAGTCACCTTGAACGCGCCAAGTGGACGACCGAGTACGGCTACAGGCTTCTGTTGCGTGATGGCTGGCCAGCTTCGAACTAGCCAATGCTCATCGGTCCAAGCGAGCATCAGTGCAGCAGGGCCGGACGCGCGGTTACCGAAGTGAACCAACTGCTTCCGATGACTCAGTGGGGAGGCACTAAGTTTGAGCTTCTTCCTCGTCGCGCCTGCTCAGTGCCCGGTTTCGTAAGGCCTCGCAATATAGTGCGTATCCCAACTCAGTTAGAGCCAATCGACCGTCGTCATGCAAGAGAATTCGAGCATTGAGCAGACGTTCGAGCCTCGCGATCAATTCTTCGACTTCTGATGCAGTTAAATCCAGACTGCTTACCGCAGATGCGAAACTACCGTTCTGAACAACCTGCCTCAAAACCTCCACTTCAATTCGACATTCTCGAATGACAGTCAGAATGGCCTCATCAGCCATCTCCCTCAGGATAGATGTCATATGGTAGCGCCCCCAATCGACTCCATTGTGGTCATCTTATAGCATAAACACAATTCATAATTGTATAGTCCGGAAAGTCATCAGCGATACTCAATCAGCGTGCGCGCAGCGCATCGCCCACCTGAAATGGCACGGGCCGCGTGAGCATAGCGACGGCGAAGCCGGCACGCGGGACGAGTGCAGCGACGAGACCGGTTCAAAAAGGCACCCGACTGGATGGGCAGTAATAGCGTTCGCCGAAGGCGAGCCCCTCCAGCGAGTGCCTCCGGCGAGACGCACATCAGCACTTGCACGATGGGATCGTGACCCGTTTGGCAGCTTTCGCTGAATGAAGGGGATGATGTTGCCGGTCTGGCGATCCTTCACGATCAAGCCCGGCTGGTCATCGCTGCCGCCTCCGCAGCGGCGCGCTGCATGCTGGTCGACATCTCGTTCGTCACTGTGCTCTGCTCCTCGATGGCAGCGGCAGTCGACGTCACATACTCACTGACATTGTTGATGGCCTGCTTGATCGAATTCAGCGCACCGACAACGTCTCCCGAGATACCGTTGAGGCTACCAATCTCAGCGGCGATTTTGTCGGTCGCCTGCTTGGCCTGGTTGGCGAGGCTCTTGACCTCGGAGGCGACCACCGCAAAGCCCCGGCCTGCTTCGCCCGCGCGCGCGGACTCGATCGTGGCGTTGAGCGCGAGCAGGTTGATCTGCGCGGTGATGTTGTTGATCATCTCGACAATACCGCTCATCGCCTGCGCGGCCTCAGTGAGCCGCTCGATAGCGACCAAAATTCTACAGCGCAGCTAAATGACGCGAAGGGCCAGAAGGGGACGTGCTGATTCTGGACCAGCACTGGGCTATAGTGGTCCAAAATCAGCCCATTTCGTGCCGTCCCCTTCTCAACCCGTGCGTGGAGGATCGACCAGATGACTAGCGGATATTTTGAAGATTTTGAAGTCGGCGACAGCCGCAAGGCTGGTCCCTATCTTGTTTCCAAGGCCGAAATTATTCAGTTCGCCAAGCAGTACGACCCCCGGCCTTTCCATATCGATGAGGAAGCTGCCGCGCGTTCCGTCTTTGGAGGACTATCGGCATCTGCCGCCCACACGTTCGCGATCTTCATCTTTCTAACAAACAAATATCAGCCTCCGATCCGTTCACTTGCTGGACTTGGCTATGATGAGCTGAGGCTGCCAAACGCAGTACGCCCGGGCGATGAACTCGAGCTTGAGGCGATCGTCTCAGAGAAGCGCGAGTCGAAGTCGAGACCGGATACGGGAATCCTTCGCAGTCAAATCTACCTGCGCAACCAAAGACACGAGACGGTGTTGCAATGCTTCGGCACTGTTTTCGTCGCGAGGCGGCCGGATGCGAAAGCATCGACGTAGAATTCAAACAAGTGCGGTCAATCGGTTTTGGACGCGACGTCCGCTCAGGGCCCACTTGCGGACCCACGCAGAAGCTCCGTCCTACTCGATCAATTCGTCAGCCCGGAGAACGAGAGAGGCGGGGATCGCGATGCCCTGCGTCTGGGCCGCTTTAAGATTGATGACCAAAATGTGCTTGTCCATTTGATAGATCGGTATGTCGCCGGGCTTGGCTCCCTTAAAGATCATATCGGTGTAGTGCGCGACTTGACGGAACATGTAGTTTCTGTCGATGCCATAAGCCATCAATCCTCCGATATCGACAAACTCCCGGTAAGCATAGAGCGTTGGGAGGCGAGCCCTTTCTGCGAGGTGTACAATTAGAAGTCGGTGGTCCAAGTGATTCCCAATTTCACCGACGAGCAGACCATCAGCCTGTTCACGTTGGAGAAGATCAAAAGCGCGTAGATACTCGGTTTCTTCTAACGCCCGCATCGGCTGCCCCACGACACTAACTGAAAAGCTGCGAGCTGCCGCGCGCACCACGTCAGCGTAACCGCCGTTCCAGGCTCCTTCCGTGGAAAGATACCCCACCCGATGAGCTGTCGGAATAGCCTCGAGAAGTATCTCGACCCGCTTGCCCCAGATTTTGATCCCGGCATCCACACTGATTCCGGTTATGTTTCCTTCCGGACGAGCAAGGTTGTTGAGGACCCCAAATGCAACCGGATCGGCCATCGTCGCAACGGCTGGAATGGAGTGAACCAGCGCTTTGACACGAAGGACCATCTCCATAGTCCCTGTAATGAGAATGACATCTGGGGACGAGCTGACGGCGTCGCGGATGATCGTATCGTAGCGCGAGGCATCTCCCTTTGCCGAGAAGCGGCCAGCAACAAAGTTCTGTCCTTCGACGTAACCAAGTCGACGCAACTCGGCAAAGAGCGGTTTGTAAATACCGGTTTCGCTTAGATCGGCGACCGAGGACACGAATGCGAGCCGATAGACCCTATTTGACTCGGCAGCCCGCAGCGCGGTCACCGTCGTGGTAGCCAACAACCCTGCAAGAAGATCGCGCCGTCGCATGTGTCCCCCTCAAGGACCACGCCTATGATAGCGGGAGACTAGCACTTTTTCGGCTTTGCGAGAGGCTACTAAAGAGCTGGGGCAGACGCGGAGAACCAAAGGGCGTCTGAGGCAGCTTTGGGGCATGGGCGTCGAACTCTGCAATAGATGTCGGCCTGTCGATTTCCGCTATGCCCCGTTAGCGACCAATGGTGGTGCAATATGTAGCGAAGGGCCAACAACGGAGTCGTGCACTGCAGCGCGGAAGCTCAAGCCAGGGTGCTTTTGCAGTCTTGCAATGATAAATTCATTTTGAAGAGCGTCGGTTGTTCGAACGTGAGATCCCTTGGCTCTAGTCTCCCCAAGAACATGATCGGCCAAGTCTGCGAGCCAGACATGGTCAAGATCCTCAAAAACGGGCTCAGGGCGTCGATCATGATTTCAGCCGCGCCGAAAGTCCAAAGAAGGGAGGCAAGCTATGACGCCAATATACACGCGACGAACAATTCTTCGGAACGCTGCGTCCGGCGGCGTTACCTTGGCGTTGGGCTCCTCCGCTTCTCTCGCTCAGCCCGAGCCGCAGAAGCCAAACATCGTTTTCATCATTGCCGACGACATGGGTTACGCGGATATTTCATGCAACGGTCGACGCGACTTCATGACGCCGAACATCGATCGCATTGCCATGCAGGGTGCGCGTTTTTCCCAAGCGTACGCCAACTCGCCGGTCTGCACAGCATCGCGCGTTGCTATCATAACAGGCCGGTACCAAGCCAGATTGCGGGTCGGAATGGAAGAGAATGGAAGAGCCGCTTACAATAGTCACAAAACCGGGCATTGGCGTGCCGCCAGAGCATCCGACTTTGCCGTCGCTTCTAAAGAAAGTCGGTTACGGCACGACGCTGGTCGGCAAATGGCGCCTCGGCAACCTGCCTGAATTTAGTCCTTTGAGGAGCGGGTATGACCATTTTTACGGCTATAGAAGCGGCGCGGTTGACTACTTCCTCCACGTCGACACGGAGGGCAAGCCGGACCTTTGGGACGAAGACCAACCAGTATCTCAAACCGGCTATATGACTACCCTTCTTGGCGATCGGGCAGTGAAGGTCATTGAAGATTATGCACGCGCGGACCAGCGGTTTCTCCTTAGTCTTCATTTCAGCGCACCCCATTGGCCTTGGGAAGGTCCGGAGGACCAAGCCGAGGCCGAGCGCCTCGGAGGACGCAATCTGTTCCACCTTGACGGCGGTTCGAGCGAGACGTATCGGCGAATGATACTTGCACTCGACGATCAGGTCGGGCGCGTCTTGAAAGCGCTGGACGACCACGGCCTCACCAGCAACACGATCGTGATTTTCACCAGCGACAACGGCGGCGAACGCTTTTCCGACACTTGGCCCTTCAGCGGGCGAAAGACGGAGCTTTTGGAGGGCGGCCTGCGCGTTCCTGCGCTCGTCTCCTGGCCCGCGCGCATTCCCGCGGGCCTCGTTAGCCAGCAGGTGACCGCGAATATGGACTGGCTTCCGACGCTGCTTGCCGCAGCCGGGGCAGCACTAGATCCGGCCTATCCATCGGACGGGATGAATCTGTTGCCACAGCTTTCGGAGGGCGCGCGTCCGGTGGAGCGGCGGTTGTTTTGGCGCTACAAGGCGCTCTGGCAGCGTGCCGCGCGCATCGGGGACTGGAAATATCTAAAGATTCTCGACAATACATTTCTGTTCAACGTTGCCGACGATCCGATGGAGCGCGCCAATCTGAAGGAGCGGCACAAGGATATCTACGATCGTCTCGTCGCCGAATGGAACAAGTGGAATGCGACCATGCTGCCAGAAACCGCCACGAGCTTCACCTATAACAATATTGGCAAACAATGGGTCGATCGACCGGGCGCAAAACCAGTGACACTCGACCCGGATCCAGCACTCGATTGAAGCCCACACTTTCGAATGAACGCCGGCCCTTCTAAGCGCAGCAGGTGGCGATCGATTTTCTCCCCGCGACAAGCCGAAGTCGATCGGTTTGGCCGCCCTGAGTTCAGCCGCCTTAAGTCCTTCGCGGCGAACATGTCGACTTTCTAAGGGCTGCTGGTGCGCTTGGACGCCGCAACCCTCCTACCCTTAGCGGGCGCATGGGGCAGCCATGCCAGCGAAGAGTCTGCAATTCGTCGCGTGACCGGTGGTCGGCGAACCGACAATAAGAAGCTGGACGTCTGACTTCGGATTACAGAAGGGATCGTGACCCGGATGGGACGAAGCGTGAGACTCGGCAAGCGCAGCGCGTAGAGCCCGGTTTCGCGTTCTGCGAAAGCGCCTAACTTCCCGTTTTACGTGCCTTTTTTCCGAATTAATGAATCGTTAGGCATCCGCTGGCAGATTTTAGGAAAATCAGCATTTATTCAGCGGGGGATCCAATCGTGCGGCACATCACATCGTTGCGCTTCAGTTCATGCTTTGCCGCGGTCGCTCGCCGATTGTTGCTCAGCGGCGGCGTCATCACCATGGCTCTCGTCAATGGCCCCGCCATGGCCGTCCAGACCGGCATCAATACGCCTGATGCGACGACGCCGCTTTATATGGGCACCAACAACAATGTCTATATGACGATCGGGACGAACGGTTATGTCGGGATCGGAACGCAATCTCCGTTTGCTACGCTCGAAATTTATGATCCCTGGAACACAGACAGCAATATCAATGTCGTAACGCCAGGCACGCAAGGGGAGCAGCAAGCCAGCATAGACTTCGTCACCAAGGACAACGGCACGTGGCTAGGCGCCTCGTCGGGTAACCGGGGCTGGTCGACTTTTGCAAGAGGCAATGCGTACACGGACGTCCCTGGAATGCAGAATTACTACGGCAATGCATATTGGGATGGATCGCTCTGGCATTATGGCTTCGTCATATCACCAGCCGGCAACGTGCTAATCGGGACAACCAGCCTGCTTCAAAGCTCTGACACGCTGACCGTTTATAATCCGGCTGGCCCTCATACTTACCTGCGTATTCGAGCGCCATTTGGAAACCAAAGTTCGCTAGCGTTCAATGATGACACCAACGGACAGGATATCGTCATCTACAGACCCTCAAACAGTCAGGATTTGCATTTTTGGACCGCGGGTGCAAGCGACGTCATGGTGCTCACACAAAGCGGCAGTCTCGGGATCGGTGTTGCGACACCCTATGCGTACAGCAGAATGGATGTCGAGCCGACGAGTTCGATATGGGCAGCCATGTTCAACTACAATGGCGGCAGCCCGGCCTCGCCCTACGGCATATGGGTTGGCGGAAGCAGCTATGGTGTCTATTCGGCCGGGCCCGTTTATGGATCTGCCTTTTATCATACCTCGGATGCCCGTTTGAAAACGAACATCCACCCTATCCAAGATGCACTGAACAAGCTTCTTGCTTTGCAGGGTATCGAATTCGATTGGAAGTCCAACGGCAAGCACGACATGGGTGTTACGGCGCAGAATGTGAGCGAGACCTTCCCGAATATCGTTAGCAAAACCCCCGAAGGCGACATGGCTGTTGAATATGACAGCCTGGTCGGCCCCGTGATCGAAGCGATCCGCGAGCTCAAGACCGACAACGACAATCTGCGCGCGGAAGACAAAGAGCTTCGCAGGCTCCTGGACGACGATCATCGCGAAATCGCCGAACTCAAAACCAAACTCCATTCGCAATAGGGACGACCGGATTTCGAGCTGGCCGTGCGCGAATCTAAGCCGAGTACGACGCTGCCGGATCTGGCGGCGTAGCGGTTTGACTGTGCGAGCAGAGCTCGCTATGTAGGCCGCCCGTTCAAGGAGAACAATGTGGCCAACGCGAAAAAGAAAACCCCACCTCGCAAGAAAGCCTACACTGCGGCTGATATAAAGCTGCTGAAGCAGCATTCGAGGACCAGGACGCCGGTCGCGAGGATCTCGAGACAGATGAAAAGGTCTGTGGGAGCGCTTCGGCAGAAGGCCCTGACACTGGGAATAGGTCTTGGCCATCAACGTTGATCACCGTCTTCTGATATCCTCGCTTTACAAAGCAGGCGTACTGACAAAGGCGTTGCTCGCGCGGCTCAGCACCTGAAGTCAGCCTCACTTATTGAATAGCTAAGCATTTCGTGGAGTAGCCCATCACTGCCGCGTGTTTTTTCATTCCAATCGCAAACGTCGGCCCAATGACGGAAGCCGCCCTTCTGTCCGACCCCGTCCCGGATTGCAATCCAAACGAGGTCTAAGAAGCAATGACCAGTTTGTCATGGTCATTTTTACTTGAGTCTATTGTTTATCTAGGCCGTGAACCCATAGATCTGCCAGCGCACGGCTCGCCAGAGTCCGCTATGCCTCCATAGCGACCAAAATTCTGCAGCACAGCTAAATGACGCGAAGAGCCACTTGCGGCCCCACGCAGAAGCTCGGTCCTACTCGATCAATTCGTCAGCCCGGAGAACGAGAGAGGCGGGGATCGCGATGCCCTGCGTCTGGACCGCTTTAAGATTGATGACCAAAATATGCTTGTCCATTTGATAGATCGGTATGTCGCCGGGCTTGGCTCCCTTAAAGATCATATCGATGTAGTGCGCGACTGACGGAACATGTAGTTTCTGTCGATGCCATAAGCCATCCATCCTCCGATATCGACAAACTCTCGGTAAGCTAGAGCGTTGGGGAACGTTATACTTTACGTACCCGCGCGAATGGCTAAGATGAGCATCTTGACCCATCGTTGGGGCGTTTCGCCAGCCGCAGATCGTGTTTGGTCTCAGGTCAGTGGTTTGCGCCCGAGCAAATCAGCGGCGAGATTCCCGATGGTTTTTCAAGCCTACATAGACGACAGCGTGTCCGACTCGTGTTCCGTGTTTTCTGGACATGTTGCGAGCGCTGAAGCATGGGCGAATTTTAGTCGGGAATGGGAAGAGATGCTCCCGTACTCGTCTATGGACAAGGATGGCAATTTCAATTTCAAAATGAGCCAAATGGCGGCCAATCCCGAACGAATGGAGCGGGTGCGGGCATTCTACAAAATCATTGCAAAACATGTGTCTGTTTCACTGTCCTGCTTCATCAAGCATCAAGACTGCGTCAGCGCACAGAACAAAATCCTGATCGATGACGGCATATCGTTCAAATATGAGGGAGACTATTTCGACCTTTTATTTCAAGGGCTGTTGAGAACACTCCATGAAACCAGAGATGTGATCCATAGCGTGGTGCCATCCCAAGAACCTGTTGACTTTATCTTCGACAATACGAGCAAGAAGAGAAGGGTCTTAGATAATTGGGATGGCTGGATCGAAAGCATGAAGCCTGAGATTAGGAAAAGATTCGGTTCTACGCCCAGGTTTGAAGATGACTCGAAATTTTTGCCTTTGCAGGCGGCTGATTTTTGGGCGTGGTGGGTGAGAGAAGGCTGCGAAGCAGGTGAGCACGATAGGATCGAGAAACTTTTTCCGATTCGGAATAACTACTCGCTTTATGTTTGGCTTACTGAGGAACAGTTACTTGAGTTCTTCTGCCTCAAAATCAGAGAGCAGCATGGCGACCGAAGAATAATCGATAAAAAAACCGGTCGCTCACTTTGACGGGCGCTTACTAGGTGTTTAGTCCCGGGCTTTGATGGTGCATTCTTATCGTACGATTCGAAGGATGCGCTATGGGACAAGTTTTACACGGCTGCGCCACCACGACTGAGGCGGTCCGTCGAGCAATACAAAATGGTCAAGAGAGCCTGAGAGCGCTCGCCAAGCGCTACGGGATCAACCAGAAGACTGTCGCCAAGTGGAAGGAGCGCGAGGCCGTCGCCGATCTCCCGACAGGTCCCAAGGCAGCCAAATCGAGCGTGCTTTCCATCGAGGAGGAGGCGATCATCGTCGCTTTCCGGCAGCATACGCTACTGCCGCTCGACGATTGCCTCTATGCGCTCCAGCCGACCATCCCGCATCTGACGCGATCATCCCTGCATCGTTGCCTCCAGCGACACGGCATCAGCCGATTGCCGGAGGTCGAGGGCAGCAAGCCTTCGAAGAAAAAGTTCAAGGCTTACAACTATGCTCGGCGGCTGAAAACCCTGAAGGGGCTCACCCCTTACGAATACATCTGCAAATGCTGGACTTCGCAGCGAGAACGATTCAAACTTAATCCGCTCCAGCAAATGCCGGGACTAAACACTATTCAGATTTATTGACTAGATGGCTACGATCCTGAACTTTCCTCAACCCGACCCAGGCAGGTCCGAACAAGACCGGTCGCATTCGGAAGCTTCCGAAGTCATCAGCCTTGCAGCATCCTTGCTTTCGAAGATCCACAGTGAAGGAATTCGTACGGCGAACGATCTGCGTGACGTCATTGTCTTCCTTGAACGCGCAAACGCATGCATTCGGCTTCTCATTGGCCGGACCGAAAGCGAGACAACTCGAAAGCGACTGGAGGCGCAGTCCAGGAGGATTGATCAACTTATTGCAACGACGCGCATGGACGCCGCACATCTGTTTTAGTGACATTGTTGGAAGTTCGCAGTTGCGGCACTTCGTTGCGACACTAGCGTTGGGTCAGGCGGGACGCCTGCGCAGGTGATCCTGACCGCTGCGGATTCGCCGGATTGGTTCGCGGCGCGGATTGCTCTTTATTCTCGGACAAAACGACTACGGATTGACGTAGCAAACAAGGTAATAGCCTTGTCCGCAGTTACCACCGCCGTTTGACCAACGTGCTGTGCTGGATCCGTTTATAGCGCCGATGACGCCAGGGTTTCCGTTTGTGGAATCTGTCCAGCCGCTACATGTCGATGAACCACTGGTTGCCGGCCAAGTATTGGTTGAGCCCGTTCCTCGGCCGGTCCAATAAATCAATTTGGCCGGATTTACGTATCCCCAGCCTGAACCAAGAGAAAAGGTCATGCTGCTGTTAGGACCATTGCCACTAGAGTCTGTCGTAAAGGATGCTCCGCCAACGGTGCTGTCTCCATTGCTTCCGACGTAGTAGGTCGTGTTTGCTGACAAGGTGTTACACGAGGTGCCGTCGCACAAAAACGCGAACACGTGCGATGGTGCCAGAATACCGGCGGCATTGGCGGTTGCGTATCCCCACCAGTTGGTAAAGGTCGTCAAATCATGCAGGCAAATTGCGTTGCCTGCCGCAAGGCCCGTATTGCCGCCTGCCGCACTGTAACTGCCGAGATTTCCGAGATAAGTGCTGGCTGCCGCGTCCATGATGAAGTACCCCGAGCCCGGCGGAGCGCCGGTTGCCTTAAAAGGGATCCACGCTGACCCCGAACAGAATTCCGGATAGCCGGTCGAGGAATTGTAGCGTATGCCTCCTGTCGTGTTGCTGTTGCAGGTTGGTTGTTGTCCTGTCGTGCCGACAGGAAGAAGTGCTGCGTCAGTTTTGCGGCTGAGATCGAGTGAGGCGAGCGGAACGTTGGTGCCGATGCCGAGCCTGTTGTTGGTATAATCCCAGGTGAAACTACTGCTGCCGGCGAGAGCATTGGAGCTGTTGTACTGAACCTGTCCATCTGAACCGCCCGCAGCATAAGACGGCGCGCTCCAGCTTGCGCCATTACAGACGAGGAATGAGCCACTGTTGTAACGCAATGCACCCGCCGTGTTAGCGGTACAGCTTGCGCCCGAGGACCCGATCTGTACTTCACCGGCATTCACCTGCAACTTGCTCATCGGGCTTGTTGTGCCGATGCCGACGCCAGTTGAATTGACGCGCATTTGCTCGGCGCTGGAGGCGACAACAATAACATTGCCGGTTGCCGGATTGCCGATGCCAGAATTCAGGTCGCTGGTGAACACGTAGCCCTGGCTGCCTGCGCCGCCTGATTGAGCACGAAAAACCGCATTGTTGGTAATACCGCCTAGCGAAGTTGCGGCGCTGTTCACGACGCTCAAGGCCATTGCCGGAGCTGAGGCAATGGTCAGGGCAGCTGCCGCCGCTGACGTACCTACAGCGATGTTTCCCTGCACGGCTAAGCCATTCGTAGGGGCCGTAGTGGTCCCGATAAAGCCCGCGCCGACAACCTCGCCGCCCGAGACATCGAGCTTGTTCAGCGCCGTCGTCGTCCCGATGCCGACGTTACCGGAGCCATCAATACGCATTCTCTCAGAGCAACTTATATAACCGTAAGAAGTCGTGTTGCAGTTGTTGGTGCTGAATGTAATCGGGTACCCACCGGCCTGTGCGAAATCCAAGACATTCAAGCCAGCACGCATCTGTTCAGCTATGGCTGGAAAGCTGCCACCGGTTTCGCCAAACTCAATGGCCCCGCCGCGCGCCGCAGTTGCGCCAACGAGAAAGGAGAATTTGTCGACGTATCCCGCCCCGGACGTGTCCGCTACGATCAGATCCTGAACCGGGACGAAGTTGGAATTGTTCACCGCATTTCGGACAGTGAGGAGCATGTCTGGCGAAGATGTCCCGATCCCCACATTCCCCTGCACGACAAGGCCGTTGGTGGGCGCGGTGGTGGTGCCGATATAGCCCGCGCCAATGACCGAACCGCCAGAGACGTCGAGCATATTCAAAGCTGTTGTTGTGCCGACAGCAAGAGGTCCGTTATACAATGACAAAGCGCCGGAGTTTGCATAAACCCCAGTCGTAGATGCAGTGTTACTGGCAAAAAGAATGCTGCCGCCCGGGCCGCCGATCTGCAGTCTTGCCGAGGCCGAACTTGGAGCCACGATACGAAGCGGATAAGAACCACTATTGGCGTAGCCGAAATACATTCCCCCGTTATTCACGCTTATATTGCCGCCGTTAACATCCAGCGCATTCAGCGCTGTCTGCGTGCCAATCCCGACGCTCCCCTGCACAATTAGGCCATTGGAGGGGGCGGTGGTGGTGCCGATATAGCCCGCGCCGACAACCTCGCCACCCGAGACATCGAGCTTGTTCAGTGGCGCCGTCGTGCCGAGGCCGACTTTTGCTGATGCTGATCCGTCGTCGAGCACGTTTCGATACGATGGCGCGGTGTTGACCATGGAATGCTGAACGGTGCCCACAACGCCGGTTCTATTCAAAGCCAGGAAGCCATAGGCCGAACCATTAGGAATGACGCCGCTTGTTGCACCGGTGACATTCTTGAGGCCAAAATAGGCCGTGTTGTACGTTTCGCCGAAAGCTGCACCTTCATTGTCGTTGATATTCCACGACTCCAATAAGGTGTTTCCAAAGCCAAACCTCACTTCATTTCCGGAACCAAGATTTACAGACGGAGAAAATGTCAACACAGGCCCAATACTGCCGACATAGGGGGCGGTCCAAGACATTGTCAGATTGTTGGCGGCGGAAGACGAACCCGTCCAATAGTTTGACGAAAGCACCAGGTTTGGCGATGAGACTTGTTGCGTTCCCGATGTCGCTGCCGTGGACGTTGCGATTGTGACATTACCGCTATTGTCGATAGAAACTGCGTTCGTTGCTCCTACGGACAACAAGCTGCCCGGTGCCGCCGTTCCGATGCCCAGCCTGTTGTTTGTATTGTCCCAAAACAGATTGCTGTTGCCCGCCAGCGCATTCGAACTGTTGAACTGCACTTGGCCGTTCGCCCCGCCCGCACCAGCGGTTTGCGTGACAACGCTCCAGACATTGGATGAACATTTCAGTATCTGCCCGTTGGCGTCCGGCCAGCCATACTGAATGCTCGAACCGCTGCACGACTGACCTGAGGTGCCTACCGCGAAGCCGGGCGGCGTCGCGAGCTGGGCCGGACTTTGCGCCGGATTGAGCAGAGCGATCAGCGCCAGCACGCCGATAAGACTATTTGAGCGACCAGATTTCATTCAACCTTATCGAGGCTGACATTTCGCCAGCTCGTTCCGTCGCAAAGTTGCAAGTGCTTGTCGGCGTAGCGGATCGAGCCTGCGTTCTTGTCCGCGCATCCGACGCCGGATGAACCAACCTTGAGCTCGCCCTGATAGACGTCCAGATGCGCCGCGGGATTTGCGGTGCCGATACCGACGCAGCAATGGTTGGCGCCGGAGAAGATCATGCCCCCAAGTGGGTCGTTCTTCGGTGAAACGGTCTTCGGCTGATCGGCCGCCGCCGCGCTCTTCGCGATGGTAGCCAGCACAAGCAAGAGGACGCACACAAGACGCTTCACAAGAACTCCCTTCCGGAAAGCTCGGAAAGACACCAGGAAGGGGACCTTCCACTGGCGAGCACGGGAGTTGAGAAGTCGCGGTTAGACGACTGCGACCGCCTTTGGCCGCGAGGCTTCGACATCCAGAGCCCATGCTAAGCATAGACTCCGCCGCCGCCTCCCGGCCCATAGGGTCGAAAGGCGGCATCGTGACGTGACACCGTTACGCTAACCGAGAGGTTCTCACACCCCGAAGACAGGCTTTCTCTGCCCTCAGGACCAGCATGCCACGGCGGAATCCGGCGTCAATCGGATGTCGTTCTGTTCAATAAAACCGCGGGTTTGGCGTGGCAGTGCACCGTGATGACGAATCAGACTCTCGATTAGCACACTAGTCAGACTCTAAGGACGACCGAAGCCTGGTGGGAGGTGCATGTAAAGGTTCTTGAGCGAAAAGGCGAGCCGATCCGCAGCCTCATTCGCGACCGAGGATCGCCTTGTCCCCGCCCCATGCCCGGCCTTCATCTGCACCTCGAGCAACACCGGCTTATCGGTGGCGGCCAACGCTTGCAGGCGCGCGGCGAACTTCAAGCTGTGCATGGGCGCGACGCGATCGTCAGTTTCTGCCGTCCCGATCAGTATGGCCGGGTATCGGCGGCCTGGCTGGATGTTATGGTAGGGCGAATAGCTGCGCAGGATCGGGAACATCTTGGAATCTTCCGGATCGCCGTATTCCCGAGCCCAGAGCC
>NZ_AXAS01000064.1 GCF_000472925.1 Bradyrhizobium sp. Ec3.3 | reverse complement strand
GTAAATGAGGAGCGGCCCCGGCGCTTGGGGCTGGCAGAAACGCCAGGGCCGTCCACATGCACGGCCGCCGCCGTTCGCACCGAAATCACTATGTCGGGAAAGATAGGCAGGAACGAGATGTCTTAATCTGCTTCTGCGGATTTAAGCAACACCGCATGCAGGCGAGCGAGAGCTGACACGTTTTGTTCTTTTACAACCGACAAAGCACATTCAGGTTGTGTCCGCTGAGAACCAAAGAAGATCGAACGGGGGCTTGTTATCGGTTGGCTGGTTCTGTCTTCAAAAGCCGCACATAGGTTCGACTCTCGTACAGCTCGAGCCAGCCACGCTCGACTGCTACCTTGATGCCCGCACCGAACTCCGGGCCGGTGGCTTTAAGCGAGCAGAAGAATGGGGCGTTGATCCTCTCGATGTGGATGCGACCGTCCTGCACTGGTTCGATCCTTGCAGCGAGCTCGACCAGCTTGCGCGCTGCGGCTTCTGGGTTGGCGAAGGGACGTTCGGCGGTGAGCTTTCATGCAGCGGATGCACGGCGTTGTTTCGGACATTGAGCTTCCGCCCGGGCAAGGTCCTGCCACGCCAGAGCAACACGCAACCATTTCAAACGGTCGACCGGGCAGGTAGCGGCTACGGCGCAGCGCATCGCCTCTTCGGCCTCGGTTCGCGGATCAGCGTCTTGGCTCATCCTGCCCCTATAGCCGGTATAGTTTAACGGCTGAAGAACGCAGACGGCCGGGAAACTACGGCCGGTCTCCTATCTGAGCGCTCATCGGGCGCTGGGTAGTCAGCTAAGCAGCCGGGAAGGGATCTTCCTTCTCGCCGGTGGCGACGATCTTGAGCGCGCCGTCGGGGAGGGACCGCTGCAGCGCTTTGGCTTCGTCCCACGAGGCGCGCATCCACACGTCGCGTTCCTCCGCGGTCGTCAGGATGACCGGCATTGCCTTCGGGTGGACGCGTTTCACCTCGGCGTTGGGATCGCTTGTAAGGAAGCCGAACACGTCGGCGGTTACTTCACCTTCCTTGACCTTGCGCACGCTGGTCCAGTTCGTCCAGATGCCAGCGAAGGCGAGCAGGGGGCGGGTCTCGTCCTGTGCGAACCACACCGGGACCTTCTTGCCGTCGATCGTGTCGTACTCGGAAAACGACGTAAGCGGCACCAGGCAGCGGTTGTCAGGTGCAAGCCATCGCTTCCAATGTGCGCTGTTGACGTTGCGGATATTGGTCGTGCCGCTGTCCGGCTCCATGCGCAGCAACTCCTTGAAATCGACAGTCTGGCCCTTCGCTTCTAGCTTCTGCGCGCGCTTCTTCGTGGCGTCCATCAGCGCCCGTTGCGATGACGGCATGCCCCACCTTGCGATGACGATCTCTCGCCTGTCGGGTGCATTGCGAACGATCGGCGCAGGGTAGTCAGGAAAGATGCCCGGCATCGAGGGCAGGTTGCCGACGCGACTGTTGAGAGCGTTGAACAGCCGCCGGATCGCGTCGACGTTCTTAGTCATCGAGTAGAGATTGCACATGATCACGTCTCCGGCGTGGCGTGGCCGCTGCGCGAGCTGGAATAGGGGGCGGCGGGGCGATGACCGGCCTTAGCACATTTGCTGCATCGGAGCCTGCCGGCTAGGTCGTGGACGAAGGTCGTTGAGGCATGTGGCAGCGCGGCCAGATCGACGTCGCGCAGCGTCCTTCAGACGCGAGCACGAAATCGCGAACCATGGGTAGACTGGGTTTTTGATGGAAACCCCACCCGCGTAGAGGAATGGCGCGTTGATCTTCTCGATGTGAATGCGGTCGTCCTGGACGGGCTCGATGCCGGCGGCGATCTCGACCATCTTGCGCGCTGCGGCTTCAGGGTTGGCGAAGAGACGATCGGCGGTGAGCTTCATGCAGCCGCCAGGCGGTGGAAAGAGCGAATATGAGAATCTAGTGTGGGATTGGTGATTACCTCGCCGCAGAATCAGCGTGCAATCCCTTCTGGCCGCTGTGTGGAAGTGGCAGAACCAGGTCGTGCATTCGATCGTTCCAGGCCGTCCTGTCGCGCTGCCGGCGCCAAGCCTCGTAATCGGCCTCTGTGCGCGCGCTGCGCGAAGTGATGGACCGGAATCCCGTTGCAGGTGACCGTGAGCCAGCTGGGCGGATCTATGGCCAGCGCGGCAACGACTGGCAAATATTCGATTGCGGTAACTGAAAAACAGGAAGAGACTTTCACGGTCGGACCCAACAAGCTCCCACGGCTATCACCGAAGGAGGAGGGAATGACCGCTCACAAAAATTACGGATGGAAGCTGCCCACTGCCGCCCAACGTGAGGCGCAAAGGGTCTTCAAGGAAACTGATGCCAAAGTAGCGATGTCCGAGTATGAACGCATCCAAGCGGCGTTTCATGCAAACCGCGAGCGGTTAAAGGCTGAACGACTTGCTCGCGAGGCCGAAGCGGCGGCCCGGAAGCACAAAAACCTGATCACGGCCCACTCTCCGAATGTGCACGGCGGTCCGCGGCACCGCTGATACGAGCATTCAAAATTATCAATCGGAAAGGGCAGGCGCTTGCGACGTGCAAGCCGGCGGAGTGGTTCACTTTTCGCCCTCAACTCGATCTCGACCGGCCGGCGGATGGCCGCAGCGTCACCAGCTTGCGCCCATCTACCTTGATCGGATCTTCGAAAGGTCGCCCCCACCCCTCGGTCGTGTCGTGTTTCGATACCCCATCGCCGACTGTGCTGGCGCGTTCCAATTGAAGTCCAGTCGGATCTTGGCACCGCGTCGCCCGCAGGCCTTGCACACAAATCGCGGCTCGAGGTCCGATAGCCTCAGATCATCCGGCCACTGACCAGCGGTCAGAGCAACGTTATGGCGGCAGCGGCAGTCCGCGCAATAGACCAGAATGCCTTGGACGCCCATAGCGCGCATGTCGCCGTTTGAGCGGCAAGAGCGGCAGGATTGTTTGGCGGCCTCAGCCAGGATGACGAGCCCGAAGCACCGGGGGAAGACCATCTGATGGGCCGTGCGCCCTCTAGCTTCCGCGAGAACGACGTGAAACGGGCGCTGCGTGCCATCGAAGCTGCCGGCCAGAAAGCCGAATCCCTCGAGATCGAAGGCGACTGTCTCAAGATCAAGTTCCAGATCCAGAATGTCAATGGTGCCGACGAGGGCACCAGCGAAAACGGAATGAACGAGACCGACGAGTGGGATGAGAAATATGGCCAGCATTGAGCTTTGGCGCGTCAACAGCTTCCGTGATCGCCACGGCAAAATGCGACATTACTTTCGGCCGCCCGGACGTAAACCGGTTCCGTTGCCGGGGTTGCCCGGTTCCGACGAATTTATGGAGGCTTGTCAGACTGCACTAGGGGAATGCAAAGCGGCGCCTCCCACGATTGGCGAAAGCCGCACTCAGGCCGGAACGCTCGACGCAGCCATCGTTGTGTACTACGCGAGTCCGGATTTCAAGATCGGTCTCGCTGCTGTGACCCAGAGCAACCGCCGCGCCATCCTGGAGCGGTGGCGCACAGAGGACGGTGAGAAGCGATTCTCAGGGATCCGGTCGCATCATCTCTCCAATATGCTCGCGCCAAAGAAGCCGAACGTGCAGAAAAACTGGCTTAAGGCGATCCGGGGGCTGATGAAGTTCGGCAAAAAAATGAACTTGCGCTCCGACGATCCAGCGCAAGACATCGAGATCGTCAGGGCAGGAAAGAGCATGGGCCACATGACATGGCTCGAGCCTCATGTGACTCAGTATCGCGAGCACCACCCGATTGGCACGACGGCGCGACTGGCGCTTGAGCTTCTGCTCAACGTTGCGGGGCGGCGGCAGGACGCGCATGTGCTTGGCCATCAGCACATCAATCGCGATGCCAAGCTGTCATGGTGTCCGCAAAAAACCCGGCGCAGCACCGGCAAGAGGCTGACGATCTCCATCATGCCGGAGCTGCGGGCGGCGCTCGACGCGATGCCGAAGAGCGACGCGATGCCATTTCTGCTCACCGCGTACGGTCGGCCGTTCGCGTCCGCGGCGGCATTCGGCAACAAGTTCGCTGATTGGTGCAAGGAGGCCGGATTGCAGCCGGTCGTATGCGACGACGGCAGGGTTCGAAATTACCGCGCGCACGGTCTGCGCAAGGCGGCGCTGCGCGCGCTGGCGCATGCCGGATGTACCGGCTCCGAAATGATGAACGTGAGCGGTCACAGCTCGCTTCAACAGTTGCAGGAATACCTCGACGAGGTGGAGCAGGAACGACTGGCCGACGCGGCTCTCACCAAGTTAAGGGGCGCGAAGGCCAAAACCTGAACAGCGAGTTACAAACCGTGCTGACCCTGATTTACAAACCGGAGCCTAAGCGATTGAAATCGCAAGAGCTGCGTTCAAGGTTGGCGATCCCGGCAGGACTCGAACCTGCAACCCGCGGAGTAGAAATCCGCTACTCTATCCAGTTGAGCTACGGGACCGTCTGGACAGCCCCGGGGGATGGGGCCCGGCGACGTCTTAGCACGCCAAATATGAAAAATCCGCACGTCCGCCAAGTCCGGATCGAACCGTTTTCCCCGGTCGCGCGACCAAGCGAAGCGATGGACTCTTCTCGTCCCGTTCTGCCCAGCGACGCTCCAGACGTCGCACTCGCGTTCGGGACCCGGTCCACCGGCTGATTTTGTCCGGTGCTGCCATAGGCTGAGGCGGCGCCAGGGGCGGCACTTCGGAGGCCCACTCGGGCTTGCTTGCCAATGGCGCATGCGACGTTTTGCTATTCTGGTTCCATCGCCTTGAGTCTGTCACCTTTCCGCGCATTTCATCGCATACGCGGCGCTTGTCCGCGCTCCCGGGAGTCCATCATGATCGGTTTGGTTCGCGCCGTCACAATCTGCGCAACGCTGGCGCTCGGCCTGGTATCGGCGCAGGCCGCCGACAAGGCCTTCAAGCGCGACGATCTCGCTGATGCCGCGATCAAGCTGGAGGCCCAGATCAAGAGCGAGGCAGGGCCGGTCGCCAAGACCAACGCGACCCTGCGCACCGACGCGGATGCCGCCTTCCGGCGCAACGATGGCCGCAGCGGTCTTTCCATCCTCGGCCAGATCGCCGCCACCACGCCTGAGGATGCCGGCAACTGGCTGCGCCTTGCGAAGGTGATCTTCCAGATCGCGCCGAAGAGCTCGAGCGAGCAGACTTTTCTGCTCGAGCGCGCCTCGACCGCCGCTTACATAGCTTACATGCGCGCCGGCAATGCGGGCGAGGAGGCGGATGCGCTCGCGGTGCTCGGCAAGTCGCTCTCCGAGCGGCATTTGTTCCGGCCGGCGCTGGATGCGCTGCGGCTGTCGCTCGACATGCGGGAGGTTGCCGACGTCCGCGGGAGTTACGAGAAGCTGCGGGACGAGCATGGCTTCCGGCTGCTCGATTACACCGTCGATTCCGACTCGGCGAGCCCGCGCGCCTGCTTCCAGTTCTCCGAGGAATTGGCCAAGCGTACCGACTTCGCGCCGTTCCTGGCGCTCGCAGGGCAGGACAAGCCGGCGCTGTCGGCCGAGGGCAAGCAGCTCTGCGTCGATGGCCTCAAGCATGGCGAACGCTACAACGTCAACTTACGCGCCGGCCTGCCGTCAACGGTGAAGGAAGGGCTGCCGAAATCGGCCGAGTTCAACATCTATGTGCGCGACCGCAAGCCCTTTGTGCGGTTCACCAGCCGCGCCTATGTGCTGCCGCGGACCGGCCAGCGCGGCATTCCCGTGGTCAGCGTCAATACGCCGGCAGTCAACATCAACGTGTTCCGGATCGGTGACCGCAACCTGATCAACACGGTCGTCGACAGCGATTTTCAGAAAACGCTGTCGCGCTACCAGCTCTCCGATCTCGGCGGCGAGCGCGGCGTAAAGGTGTGGTCCGGCGAGCTCGCGACCGCGATGACGCTGAACCAGGACGTCACCACCGCATTCCCGGTCGACCAGGCACTCGGCGATCTCCAGCCCGGCGTGTACGTGATGACCGCCGCGGCCAAGGGGCCGGGCAGCGACGACGATTCCCAGCTCGCGACGCAGTGGTTCATCGTCTCGGATCTCGGCGTCACAGCCTATTCCGGCAATGACGGCATCCACGTCTTCATCAATTCGCTGGCCTCGACCGATCCGGTCGGCAAAGCCGAGGTGCGGCTGGTCGCCCGCAACAACGAGATTCTGGCGACCCGCAAGACCGACGATGCCGGCCATGTGCTGTTCGAGGCGGGGCTGGCGCGCGGCGAGGGCGGGCTGTCGCCGGCGCTTTTGACGGTCAACGGCGAGAAGACCGACTATGCCTTCCTCAGCCTCAAGACCAGCGCCTTCGATCTCACCGATCGCGGCGTGGCGGGACGCGCGGTGCCGGCCGGCGCCGATGCCTTCGTCTATGCCGAGCGTGGCGTCTACCGATCCAACGAGACCGTGTACCTGACTGCGCTGTTGCGCGACGGGCAGGGCAATGCCGTGACCGGCGGGCCGCTGACGCTGGTGATCGAGCGCCCCGACGGCGTCGAATTCCGCCGCGCCGTGCTGTCCGACCAGGGCGCCGGCGGCCGCACGCTCTCGGTTCCGCTCAACTCCGCGGTCCCGACCGGGACCTGGCGGGTGCGCGCCTTCACCGACCCGAAGGGCGCGTCGGTCGGCGAGACCACTTTCATGGTCGAGGATTACGTCCCGGATCGGATCGAATTCGATCTCACGTCCAAGGACAAGCTGATCAAGGCGAATGCTCCGGTCGAACTGAAGGTCGACGGCCATTTCCTCTATGGCGCGCCGGCCTCGGGCCTGCAGCTCGAAGGCGACATGCTGGTGGCGCCAGCCGACGAGCGGCCGGGCTTTGCCGGCTACCAGTTCGGCGTTGCCGACGAGGAGAGCACCAGCAACGAGCGCACGCCGCTCGAAAACCTCCCCGAGGCCGACGCCAACGGCGTCGCGACCTTCCCGGTCACGCTGGACAAGCAGCCGGCTTCGACCCGGCCGCAGGAGGCGCAGATCTTCGTGCGCATGGCGGAGACGGGCGGCCGCGCCGTCGAGCGCAAGCTCGTGCTGCCGGTCGCACCCGCGGCCGCGATGCTTGGCGTCAAGCCGCTGTTCGGCGACAGAAACGTTGCCGAGGGCGACAAGGCCGAGTTCGACGTGGTGTTCGTCTCGCCGGAGGGCAAGACGCTGCAGCGCGACGGACTGCGCTATGAGCTCCTCAAGACGGAGTCGCGCTACCAGTGGTATCGCCAGAACAATTACTGGGAGTACGAGCCGGTCAAGTCGACCTCGCGCGTCGCTGACGGCGATCTCACCATTACCGCCGACAAGCCGTCGCGCATTTCGCTGAACCCACGGCCGGGACGCTACCGGCTGGACGTGAAGTCGAACGACGCGGACGGTCCGGTGACGTCGGTGCAGTTCGATGTCGGCTGGTATTCGGACGGCAGCGCCGACACACCCGACCTTCTGGAGACCTCGATCGACAAGCCGCAATACGCCTCCGGCGACACCATGACGGTGTCGGTGAACGTGCGTAGCGCCGGCAAGCTCACCATCAACGTGCTGGGCGATCGCCTGCTGACGACGCAGACCGTCGACGTCAAGGAAGGTACAGCGCAGGTCAAGATCCCCGTCGGCAACGACTGGGGCACCGGCGCCTACGTGGTGGCGACTTTGCGCCGGCCGCTCGATGCGGCGGCCCAGCGCATGCCTGGCCGGGCAATCGGGCTGAAGTGGTTCGGCATCGACAAGCAGACGCGCACGCTCGCCGTGAAGCTGACGCCGTCGGCGCTGATCCGGCCGAATTCGATGCTGAAGATCCCGGTGAAGCTCGACGGGCTCAACCCGGGCGAGGATGCCAAGATCGTCATCGCGGCGGTCGATGTCGGCATTCTCAACCTCACCAACTACAGGCCGCCGGCTCCGGACGACTACTATCTTGGCCAGCGCCGCCTGACCGCCGAGATCCGCGATGTCTACGGCCAGCTCATCGACGGCATGTCGGGCACGCGCGGCCAGATCAAGTCCGGCGGCGACGCGGGCGGAGCCGAGCTGCAGGGCTCGCCGCCCATACAAAAGCCGCTTGCGCTCTATTCGGGCATTGTCACGGTTGCCGCTGATGGCACCGCGGAAGTGAGCTTCGACATCCCGGAGTTCGCCGGCACCGCGCGCGTCATGGCGGTGGCGTGGACCGCGACAAAGCTTGGCCGTGCCAATACCGACGTCGTGATCCGCGATCCCGTGGTGCTGACGGCGACCCTGCCGCGCTTCCTGCTCAATGGCGACCACGGCACGGTCAATCTCGAGATCGACAATGTCGAGGGCCAGGCCGGCGACTACACGATCAACGTGAAAACGGGCGGCCCGGTGAAGATGACCGGCAATCCCGCAACCACGATCAAGCTCGCCGCCAAGCAGCGCAACTCGTTCTCGCTCGCGCTCGATGCGACCGCGGCGGGGCAGGCGACGCTCGACGTCGACATCAAGGGGCCGAACGGACTGGCGCTCGCGCGGCACTACGCGCTCGACGTCAAGGCGGCGACGCAGGTACTGGCGCGCCGCTCGATCCGCACCCTGGCGAAGGGCGAGAGCCTGACGCTGACCTCGGACATGTTCTCGGACCTCGTGCCGGGCACGGGCAGCGTCTCGGTCTCGGCGAGCCTGTCGACCGCGCTCGACGCCGCGACGATCCTCAAGGCGCTCGATCGTTATCCCTATGGCTGTTCGGAGCAGATCACGAGCCGCGCCATGCCGCTGCTCTACGTCAACGAGCTCGCGGCCGGCGCCCATCTTGCGATGGACACCGAGGTCGATGAGCGCATCCGCGACGCGATCGAGCGGTTGCTGGCCCGCCAGGGCTCGAACGGCTCGTTCGGGCTGTGGTCGGCCGGTGGCGACGACGCCTGGTTGGATGCCTACGTGACGGACTTCCTCAGCCGCGCCCGTGAAAAAGGCTTTGTGGTGCCGGACGTGCTGTTCAAGAACGCGCTCGACCGCATCCGCAACTCCGTCGTCAACGCCAACGAGCCTGAGAAGGACGGCGGCCGCGATCTCGCCTACGGCCTCTATGTGCTCGCGCGCAACGGCGCTGCCCCCATCGGCGATCTCCGCTATCTCGCCGATACCAAGCTGAACAACCTGGCGACGCCGATCGCCAAATCACAGCTTGCGGCGGCGCTCGCGCTGGTCGGCGACCGCAACCGCGCGGAGCGGGTCTATGGTGCCGCGCTCGACTCGCTCGCGCCAAAGCCGGTGCTGGAGTTCGGCCGCAGCGATTACGGCTCGCAGCTTCGCGATGCCGCAGCATTCGTCTCGCTCGCCAGCGAGGGCAACGCGCCGAAGGCGACGCTGACGCAGGCCGTGTCCCGTGTCGAGACCGCGCGCGGACTGACGCCCTACACCTCGACGCAGGAGAATGCGTGGCTGGTGCTGGCGGCGCGGGCACTGGCGAAGGAAAACCTGTCGCTCGATGTCGACGGCCAGCCGGTCAAGACCGCGCTGTACCGCAGCTACAAGGGGGCGACGCTGGAAGGCAAGCCGCTGAAGATCACCAACACGGGTGATGCTCCGATACAGGCCGTGGTCTCGGTATCAGGCTCGCCTGTCACGCCGGAACCTGCGGCTTCAAGCGGCTTCAAGATCGAGCGCAGCTATTTCACGCTCGACGGCAAGCCTGCCGACATCAGCAAGGTCAAACAGAACGATCGCTTCGCTGTGGTGTTGAAGATCACCGAGGCCAAGCCCGAGTACGGGCACATCATGGTGTCCGACTATCTGCCGGCGGGTCTCGAGATCGACAATCCGAAGCTGGTGTCGTCGGGCGACAGCGGCACGCTGGACTGGATCGAGGATGGTGTGGAGCCGGAGGATACCGAGTTCCGCGACGACCGATTCACCGCTGCGGTCGACCGGGCCTCGGACGCCAAGTCGGTCTTCACCGTCGCCTATATCGTGCGCGCGGTCTCGCCCGGCAAATACGTGCTGCCGCAGGCCTATGTCGAGGACATGTACAATCCCTCGCGATATGGCCGCACGGGGACTGGGTCGGTTGAGGTGCGCGCGGCGAAGTGAGTGTGGATGAGATGAGCGAGGTGGACGTTTCTTGTCATTCCGGGGCGGCTCCAAGAGCCGAACCCGGAATCTCGAGATTCCCCGAAGCGCAATTGCGCTCGGAGGTCTGGTCCTTCGGACCATCCCGGAATGACGGCAGGGAGGGCGGGCGCGGAATCACGCATGTCCTCTCTGCCCTCGCGCTGACGCTCATCCTCACCATCTGCGCCTTCGTCGCCTGGGCCATCTCCCTCGGCCCGCTGCCGCTCGACGAGGCGCGCCAGGTCTCCACCACCATCGTCGATCGCAACGGAAAACTCCTGCGCGCCTATGCGATGGCCGACGGGCGCTGGCGGTTGCCGGTCGAGACCAAGGCGAACGTCGATCCGACTTATGTGAAGCTGCTGCTCGCCTATGAGGACCAGCGCTTCTACGCGCATGACGGCGTCGATCCGCTCGCGCTCGCGCGCGCTGCGATCCAGCTTGGGACGCGCGGCCACATCGTTTCGGGCGGCTCGACCATCACGATGCAGCTGGCGCGGCTGATGGAGCCGCGGCGGCAGCGCTCGCTCCATGCGAAGCTGCGGCAGATCGTGCGCGCCATCGAACTCGAGCGTAGCCTGAGCAAGGACCAGATCCTCGATCTCTATCTCGCGCTGGCGCCCTATGGCGGCAATCTCGAGGGCATCCGTGCAGCGTCCATCGCCTATCTCGGCAAGGAGCCGAAGCGGCTGTCGCTCGCTGAAGCCGCGCTTCTGGTCGCATTGCCGCAATCACCGGAAACACGCCGGCTCGATCGCTATCCCGAGGCTGCGCGCAAGGCGCGCGACCGCGTGCTCGACCGCATGGTCGAGGAGCATCAGATCAGCGCTGATGACGCGAAACAGGCGAAGGCTGTGCCCGTGCCGAAGCTGCGCAAGCCGATGCCGATCCTGGCGTCGCATGCGTCCGATACCGCGCTTTCAACCGTCAAGGATACGACGGTCATCAAGCTGACGCTGGATGCCAATCTCCAGAAGGTGCTGGAGCCGCTCGCGCGCGACCGCGCCATTGCGCTGGGTGCAAACATCTCGGTCGGCATCATCGTCGTCGACAATGAGAGCGGCGACGTGCTGGCGCGCGTCGGCTCCGCCGACTATTTCGACGAGAGCCGGGCAGGGCAGGTCGACATGACCCGCGCCCTGCGCTCGCCGGGCTCGACGCTGAAGCCGTTCATCTATGGCCTCGCTTTCGAGGACGGCTTCGTCCACCCCGACAGCCTGATCGACGATCGCCCGGTCCGCTTCGGCTCCTACGCGCCGGAAAATTTCGACATGACGTTCCAGGGCACGGTGCCGGTCAAGAAGGCGCTGCAGATGTCGCTGAACGTGCCGGCGATCGTGCTGCTCGACCGTGTCGGTTCCAGCCGCCTGGCCTCGCGGCTGCGGCAGGCCGGCGGCAATCTGGTGCTCCCTAAGGACGAGGCGCCGGGTCTTGCCATGGGCCTCGGCGGTGTCGGCGTCACGCTTCAGGATCTCGCGCAGCTCTATTCGGGCATCGCCAGGCTCGGAACCACGCGCCCGCTGCACGAGGTCATGACCGACACGGACGCGCGCGAGCCGCTGCGGCTGCTCGACCAGGTCGCGGCCTGGCAGGTCGGCAACGTGCTCCTTGGTACGCCGCCCCCCGAAAATGCCGCCCACAATCGCATCGCCTTCAAGACCGGGACCTCCTACGGCTATCGCGATGCCTGGTCGGTCGGCTTCGACGGCCGCATGACCATCGCCGTCTGGGTCGGCCGTCCCGACGGCGCGCCGGTTCCCGGCCTGATCGGCCGCGTGGCAGCGGCGCCCATCCTGTTCGATGCCTTCGCCCGGAGCGGAAAGTTGCCGGTTCCGTTGCCCAAGCCACCGAAGGGAACCCTGGTCGCCAGTAACGCCAAGCTGCCGTTACCCCTGAGGCGGTTCCGTCCCGTCGGGGAACTCGTCCGCACTGGCGGCGAGCAGGCGCCCCACATCCAGTTTCCCCTGAACGGTTCCCGGATCGACGTCGAACGCTCGGCGGGTAGCGAGGCTGCCACCATGCCTGTGAAGGTCGCCGGCGGCGTTCCGCCCATGACCATACTGGTCAACGGCACCGCGCTCGGCGAGATCGACGGACGGCGCCAGCGGCTGATCGATCCGCCCGGGCCGGGCTTTGCGCGGCTGACCGTGATCGACGCCACGGGCGCCGCCGACACAGTTGTCATTCGAATTCAATGATCCCGGCTTAAGCGGTTGTAGGGGTGGCGGTTTCAGCGTATGCGGAACCAATGGTCGAGACCTATGCCCGCCCCCGTTTCGGAGAGCCGCGCGAGCCGAAAACCCCCGTAAATCCGGGCAACCGGTTCGTGCGCGTGATCGATGCCGTCACCGGCAGCCACGCCCGCGCAATCGGCTTCCTGCTGCTCTGCGCGCTGCTTCTGCTCTTGCCCGGCTTCTTCACGATTCCGCCCGTCGATCGCGACGAGGCGCGCTTTGCGCAGGCGACCAAACAGATGGTCGAGACCGGCGACTATGTCGACATCCGCTTCCAGGACGACGTCCGCTACAAGAAGCCGGTCGGCATCTACTGGCTGCAAGCGGCCGCCGTTCACACCGCGTCCGCGCTCGGTCTGCCGCGCGCCCAGTTGCGAATCTGGGTCTACCGGGTGCCGTCACTCATCGGCGCGATCGGTGCGGTGCTTATGACCTATTGGACCGCGCTCGGCTTCGTCACGCGCCGCGCCGCCGTGCTCGCGGCGCTGGTGATGTGCGCGTCCGTGCTGCTCGGCGTCGAGGCGCGGCTTGCCAAGACCGACGCCGTGCTGCTCTTCACCGTGGTTGCGGCGATGGGCGCGATGGGGCGGGTTTATCTCGCCTGGCAGCGCGGCGAGGACGAGGCGCATCCGCCATGGAGCTATCCCGCGATCTTCTGGACCGCGATCGCCGTCGGCATCCTGATCAAGGGGCCGCTGATCCTGATGTTCGCCGCGCTCACCATCATCGTGCTGGCGATCCAGGACCGCGACGCATCCTGGCTGTGGCGGCTGCGCCCGCTCTGGGGCCTGATGTCGGTGCTGGTGCTGGTGCTGCCCTGGTTCATCGCGATCTTCTGGCGTGCGGGCGATGCGTTCTTCGCCGATTCCGTCGGCGGCGACATGTTGAGCAAGCTGGGCGCCCAGGAATCCCATGGCGCGCCGCCCGGACTCTATCTGGTCCTGTTCTGGATCACCTTCTGGCCGGGCGCGCCGCTTGCGGCGATGGCGGCGCCGGCGGTGTGGCGGGCCCGGCGCGAGCCCGGCGCGCAATATCTGCTGGCGTGGCTGATCCCATCCTGGATCGTGTTCGAGGCGGTGCTGACCAAGCTGCCGCACTACGTGCTGCCGCTCTATCCGGCGATCGCGATCCTCACGGCCGGCGCCCTGGAGCGGCGCGTGCTGTCGCGCTCCTGGCTGATGCGCGGCTCGGCCTGGTGGTTCGCAATCCCTGCGCTCGGCTCGATCGCGGCGGTCGTCGGCGCCGTCATGCTGACGCGCCAGCCGGCTTTCGCCGCCTGGCCGTTCATCGCGGCGTCGTTGATCTTCGGCCTGTTCGCCTGGTGGCTCTACGACAATAACCGCGCCGAACGCTCGCTGCTCAACGCGCTGGTTGCGGCGCTGATGCTGGCGGTCGTGCTCTGGGGCCTGGTCCTGCCGTCGCTGACGCCGCTGTTTCCGAGCGTCGAGATCGCGCGCGAATTGCGCAACGTGCGCTGCGTCGGCCCGAAGGCGGCCTCCGCCGGCTATCACGAGCCGAGCCTGGTCTTCCTGACGGGGACGTCGACGCTGCTGACCGACGGCTCGGGTGCCGCCGATTTCCTCAAGCAGGGAAGCTGCCGCTTTGCGTTCATCGAGCAGCGTTCCGAGCGCAGCTTCGTCCAGCGTGCCGAGGCGATCGGGCTGCGCTACCGCGTCGGCTCGCGCATCGACGGCTACAACTTCTCGCAAGGGCGCGCGATCTCGATCGCGATCTTCCGCTCGGAGGGCTCGGAATAGGATGCCCGGTGAAATCGCACATCGATCGAGCTACGGCGCGCAATTGCTGACGGTCTCAGGCCACGCGCTGACGCAGCTCGTCCGCGCTCCCTCGCATTCGCGGCGCGCGGAGGCGGCGCGCCGGCTGGCGCGGCATTCGCTCTGGCTGAGTGTTGCGGGCGCGGCCCTGATCATCGCGCTGATGGTCGCGTTCGATATGAGCGAGATCCAGATGATGCCCGCGCGCGGCACGCCGGGCCTGTGGCCGATCAAGATCCTCACCGATTTCGGCAAGGACGAGTATGTGCTGACGACGCTCGCCGCTGCGCTGGTGGTCGTGGCGCTGGTCGCAGCCGCCCGGCACGGCACCTCGCGCGCGCTGCTGCTCGGCTTCGGCACGCGGTTGCAATTCATCTTCTTTTCCGTGCTGTTCTCAGTGCTGGTCGGCGAGGTCCTGAAATACGTCATTGGCCGCGGCCGGCCCTTCGTCGGCGGCAAGGCCAACGCCTTCAACTTCATTCCCTTCAATGGAACGGAAGCCCATGCGAGCCTTCCTTCCGGCCATGCAGTGACGGCGTTCGCGCTGGCCTTTGCGGTGAGCGCGCTGTGGCCCAGGCTGCGCGTGTTCATGTTCACCTATGCCGTCGTGATCCTGCTGACGCGGCTGGTGCTGCTCGCCCATCATCCGAGTGACGTCGTTGCCGGCGCCCTGGTCGGCATCGTCGGCACCATGGCGGTGCGCTACTGGTTTGCGGCGCGCCGGCTCGGCTTCGCCATCGGCAGCGACGGGGTGATCGTGGCGCTTCCGGGGCCGGTGTTCGGCCGCCTCAAAAGGGTTGCCCGCGGGGCATCCGCCCCATAAAAGCGGCTGCCTGCCGACCGGACCGGTTCCCGCCGCGGGCCAATTCCAACCACGAGCATCGATTTGTCGTTCCAGCCCTCGGTTTCCATCGTCGTCCCCGTGCGCAATGAGGCGGACAATATCGCGCCTCTGATCGAGGAGATCGGCGCTGCGCTCGATGGCCGCTGGGCCTATGAGATCGTCTACGTCAATGACGGCTCGACGGATGCGACCGGCGAGCGGCTGTCGGCCATCATGAAGCAGCGGGGCAATCTGCGTCAGCTCCGTCATGCGAAGTCAACCGGGCAGTCTGCGGCCGTGCGCAGCGGCGTGCGGGCGGCGCGCGGCGCGATCGTGGCGACACTCGACGGCGACGGCCAGAACAATCCGGCCTTCCTGCCGGACCTGATCGCGACGGTCGAAAAAAGCGAGCGCATCGGCCTCGTCGCCGGCCAGCGGGTCGGGCGCAAGGACACCGGCTTCAAGAAGTTGCAGTCGCGCATCGCCAACCGCGTGCGCAGCACGATCCTGAAGGACGGGACGCGCGACACCGGGTGCGGTCTGAAGGCGTTCCGCCGCGAGGTGTTTCTGATGCTGCCCTATTTCGACGGATTGCATCGCTTCCTGCCGGCGCTGGTGCGCCGGGAGGGTTTCGAGATCGCCTATGTTGACGTGATCGACCGGCCGCGCCGTGCCGGCGTGTCAAACTACGGTTTCTTCGACCGGCTATGGATCGGGATCATGGATCTCGCCGGCGTGTGGTGGTTGATCCGCCGTAAGAAGCCGACACCAGATGTCACTGAGGTGAAGGCATGATCATCCAATACGGCCAGGCGCTGAGCAACTATCTCTACGACGTCTTCGTCGCCAAGTTCGACTTCTGGCTCGCCTTCGGCCTGGTCGCACAGCTGTTCTTCACGGCGCGCTTTCTCGTGCAATGGATCGCGAGCGAGCGTGCCGGAAACAGCGTGGTGCCGATGGCCTTCTGGTTCTGCTCCATGGGCGGCGGGCTGATGACGCTGGTCTATGGCGTCGTGAAGCGCGAGCCGGTCATCATCCTCGGACAAGCGCTCGCGACGATCATCTACATCCGCAACATCATGCTGATCGTCAAAAACCGCGGCCGCGCCTCGAAGACGCTGGATCGCTGACCCTGTTCGGACCGAGGCTTTTGGGCCCGTTCGACGACAATGTCGAAAACAACCCCATGCAAAGTAGACCGGCGATCGCCGGTCTAAGCGCCAAGCATCTGGTAGATAAGGCGTATCGGACAAACTAGCGCGGCAGAGCGGACGCCGCGCCAGAGGCGGGCAGGGTGGCCGCCTCGGCCTCGTTTCTGCGGTAGGGCTCGCCGGCTGCATCGAGCACGGGATAGGCCACCGAGCAGATATGCGAGTGGATGCGGCGCAGGTCGCGCAGCACGTCCAGATGCAGCGAGGTGGTCTCGATGGTCTCGGGCCGCCCCTCGCGCAGGCGATCGAGATGCCGCTCGACGGCGGCAAGCTCGGTGTTGCGCAGCGCGGACTTTTCCACCAGCAGCTTGCGCGCCTCGTTGGCATCGCCCGACATGAACACACCGAAGGCGATACGCAGCGAGTCCATCGTCCGCTTGTGGAAGGCAGCCAGCTCCTCGGCGCCCTCGGCCGAGAACTGGAAGCGTCGCTTGATCTTCTTGGTGGCGAGCTCGCTCAAATTCTTGTCGATGATGTCGCCGATATGCTCGAGATTGATGGCGAAGGAGATGATCTCCATCGCACGCCGGCCCTCGCCCTCGTCCAGGCTGCCGCGCGTCAACTTTGTCACGTAGAGCTTGATGGACTCATCGAGGTTGTCGACGATGTTGTCCGTCTTCGAGACCTGCTCGACCAGCGCGCGGTCGCCCGTCATCATCGCCGCCATCACCTTGCGCAGCATGACCTCGACGAGATCGCCCATGCGCAGCGTTTCGCGGGCGGCATCCGCCAGCGCGAGAGAGGGGGTCTCGAGCGCCGTCTCGTCGAGATAACGCGGGCGGGCAGGGTCCTCCTCCCGTACGCGATCGGGAAATAGCCAGGTCAGCAGCCGCGACAGGGCATCGAGCAGCCCGATGAAGATCGCCGCCGTTGCAAGATTGAAGGCGATATGGAAGCCGGCCGTCATCTTTGCGAGATCCGGCTGCCAGAGGTGCAGTTGGTCGGCGATTCCTTGAAGGAACGGCAGCACCAGCGCGATCCCGGCCACGCGATTGATCAGATTGCCGACCGGCAGGCGATAGCTGGCCGGATCGTCACGCCGCGCGCCTTCGAACACGGGATTGATTGCGCTGCCGAGATTGGCGCCGAGGACGAGCGCCAGCGCAGCATGGGGCGAGATGAACTGGGAATAGGCCAGCGACATGATCAATAGCACGCTGGCGACGCTCGAATGCACCGCCCAGGTGATGACGGCGGCGATGACGATGCAGAGCACGGGATCCCCGGTGATGGCCGACATCACGACGCGGACGCCAGGGGCGTTCTCGGCCGGCGCCAGTGTATCCAGCAGGATATGCAGCGACAGCAGCATCAGGCCGAGACCGATCGAGACGCGGCCGATGTCCTTGATCCGCGAGCGGGGCCCTGAGCGGAAGGCGACGAGCCCGAGCACGAATAGGACGGGAGCAACGGCCGCGATGTTGAAGGACAGCACCTGCACGATCAGCGTGGTGCCGACATTTGCACCGAGCATGATGGCAAGCGCGGCGACCAGGCTGACAAGGCCTTCGGCCGCGAACGAACTGGTGATCAGGGCCGTCGCCGTGCTGCTCTGGAGCAGCGCAGTCAGCCCGAGCCCGGCCGCAAAGGCGCTGAAGCGGTTGCTCAGCGCTCGGCCGAGCAGCCGCCGCAGGTCGGGACCGAAAGCGCGCAAAATGCCGCTGTGGACCATATGCAGGCCCCACAGTAACAGCGCCACGCCGCCCATCAGGTCGAGCAGAACCATGCTTCCCATGCTCCGCGTCCCTCGGAATTGAGTCGAAGAGTCAGGCTATTCCCATACGACCGCGGATCAACGATTTTGTTGCAACGCGCCAATATCAACCTTTGTTGCGGCGCGTTTGCTAGGCGGGATGCCTAATCTCGAAGCTCAAATTGCCGCGTTGAAGGCAGCAAAGCCGCGATCGAGATCGGCCTTGAGGTCCTCGACGCTCTCGAGCCCGATGTGCAGACGCAGCGTCGGACCGCCCGGAGCCCACTTCGTTGCCGTGCGATAACTGTCGCAGTCGAAGGGGATAGCAAGGCTCTCGAAGCCGCCCCAGGAGTAGCCCATGCCAAACAGCTTGAGGCTATCGAGCATGGCATCGACGGCCTTCTGCGGCGCCGGCTTCAGCACGAGGCTGAACAGGCCCGAGGCGCCGGTGAAGTCGCGCTTCCAGATCGCGTGGCCCGGATCAGTCTCGAGCGCGGGATGGAGCACGCGCGCGACCTCCGGCCGCGTGGCGAGCCAGCGCGCCACGTCGAGCCCCGAGCGATAGTGCTGCGCCAGCCGCACCGACAGCGTGCGCATGCCGCGCAATGCGAGGAAGACGTCGTCGGGACCGGCGCAGGCGCCGAGCAGGCGGATGGCTTCGGTCACCAGCGGCCAGGCTCTTGCATTGGCGGAGATGGTGCCGAACATGATGTCGGAATGGCCGCCGATATATTTGGTCGCAGCCTGCATGCTGATGTCGACACCCTGGTCGAGCGAGCGATGATAGAGCGGCGTCGCCCAGGTGTTGTCGTCGATGACGAGCGCGTCGCGGGCATGCGCGACCTCGGCAATCGCGCGAATGTCGGGCATCTCGAAGGACTGCGAGCCCGGCGCTTCCACCAGCACCGCGCGCGTGTTGGGCTTGAACAGAGCCTCGATGCCTGCGCCGATCAGCGGATCGAAATAGGTGGTCTCGACGCCGTAGCGCGCGAGCAGGCCGTTGCAGAAATTGCGGGAGGGCCGATAGGCGTTGTCGCAGACGAGCAGGTGATCGCCTGCCTTCAGCACCGCGAGCAGGGTGGTCGTGATCGCAGCCAGGCCCGACGGCGCAATGCCGACGCCGGCGCAGTTCGGTCCCTCCAGCGCCATCAGCGTCTCCTGCAGCGCCCTGGTGGTGGGCGTGCCGTGGCGGCCGTACTGGAACTCGCCGCGATGGGCGTGCAGGTCCTCGGCGGTCGGGTAGAGCACGGTCGAGCCGTGGACGACCGGCGGATTGACGAAGCCCTTCTGTGCCTTGGTGTCACGGCCGGAGGTCACCAACCGGGTGTCGGGGTGCTGCGAAAAGGGCTTTGCGCCCTCGGAAGAATTCATGCGAGTGCTTTCAAAGGCGATTGTGGGCGAGGGGAAAGCCCCCTCGCGGGACGGCTGGTTGGCCGCGTCTCGTAATAACAGATCACAGAAGAGTCCCGTCAACCCCTTGACCCGGCTCGCCAGTCGTTCTGTGATGCGCAGGTGCTATTCTGTCGCCGCATGTTGAGGGGCTTGCCGCGACCTTTCGATCCACCGCCTGACGGACCATGCGTGACAGCCTGGGTCCTTTAAGGTTTTCGGCAGGGATCTCGGGGTTGGCCCACAGCTTGCACGACGTTCAGCGAATGATGTTCAACGAACGTTCCTCTACGCCCTTTAGAGATGACCGTACGTCGCGTCCCATGCGACGTCCTTGAAAGGCCACAGCCCATGAAACGCGTAACTTTGGTTCTCACCCTTGCTCTCGCCGCCGGCCTGTCCGCCCCGGCCGCCCAAGCGCAGACGCTCAAGACGATCAAGGACAGGGGCATGCTGTCCTGCGGCGTCAGCCAGGGCCTGCCGGGCTTCTCGTCGCCGGACGACAAGGGCAACTGGACCGGGCTCGACGTCGACCTCTGCCGCGCGGTCGCGGCGGCCATCTTCAACGATGCGACGAAAGTCAAATACGTGCCGACGTCCGCAAAGGACCGTTTCACCGCGCTGCAATCCGGCGAGATCGACATGCTCTCGCGCAACACCACCTGGACGATCTCGCGCGATACCTCGCTCGGCGCCAATTTCGCCGGCGTGAACTACTACGACGGCCAGGGCTTCATGGTGAAGAAGTCGCTCAAGGTGAATTCGGCGCTGGAACTCAACAGCGCCTCGGTCTGCGTCCAGACCGGCACCACCACCGAGCAGAATCTCGCCGACTACTTCAAGGCCAACAACATGAAGTACGAGGTGATCGCGTTCGCCACCAACGACGAGACGGTCAAGGCCTATGAATCCGGGCGCTGCGACGTCTTCACCACGGACCAGTCGGGTCTCTACGCCAACCGCCTGAAGCTTGCCAATCCCAACGACCACATGGTGCTCCCGGAAATCATCTCCAAGGAGCCGCTCGGCCCGATGGTGCGTCACGGCGATGATCAGTGGTTCGACATCGTGAAATGGACCCTGTTCGCGATGGTCACGGCCGAAGAGCTCGGCATCACCTCCAAGAACGTCGACGAGAAGGCGAAGGCGGACAATCCGGAGCTGAAGCGCGTCCTCGGCACCGACGGCAATTTCGGCGAACAGCTCGGCCTGACCAAGGACTGGGTGGTCCGGATCGTGAAGCTGGTCGGCAATTACGGCGAGGTGTTCGACCGTAACGTCGGCTCCGGCTCACCGCTCGGTATCGCCCGCGGTCTCAACAGCCTCTGGAACAAGGGCGGTCTCCAGTACGCGCCGCCGATCCGCTGATTTGATCAAGCCCACGGCTTGCGGCGATGAGCACCGAGGCCCGTAAACCACCACCGCAGATCGCGCTGAAGCTGAGGCGCGCTCTCGGTGGTAAGGCTGGCTGGAACGGCGTTGCCGTCCAGCTTGCCTTCGCCGCGATCCTGGGCTGGATGGCCTATGAGATCATCTCCAATGCCCGCGCCAACCTGGAAAACCAGCACATTGCTGCCGGTTTCGGCTTCCTGAGGAACAACGCGGGCTTCGACGTCAATCAGACCCTGATCCCCTACACCGGCTCGGACACGTTCTTGCGGGTGTTCGTGGTCGGACTTCTGAATACGCTGGTGGTCTCGGTGGTGGGCATCGTCTTCGCCACCGTCATCGGCTTCATCGTCGCGCTGTGCCGGCTCTCGCCCAACTGGCTGCTGTCGCGTGTCGGCGAGATCTATGTGGAGATCATCCGCAACCTGCCGCTCCTGTTCCAGCTACTGTTCTGGTACCTCGCGGTGCTCGCGGCCTTGCCCAACCCGCGGCAGAGCATCTCGCTGCTGGGCATCGCCTTCATCAGCAATCGCGGGCTGGTCGTTCCCAGCCCGATCGGCGAGAGCGGATTCGTGCCGTTCCTCGCGGTGCTTGCGTTCGGCATCGTTGCCTCGCTTGCGTTGCGGATCTACGCGCGGCGTGCGCTCTATCAATACGGCCACATGATCCGCATCTGGCCCTACCTGCTGGCCCTTCTGTTCGGGCTCCCGCTCGTCACGATGCTGATCTTCGGTCTGCCCTTCACCTTCGAGCTGCCGCAGCTCAAGGGCTTCAATTTTGCCGGTGGCTCGCGGATCATTCCGGAATTCGTGGCGCTGGCGGTGGCGTTGTCGACCTATACGGCCGCTTTCATCGCCGAGATCGTGCGCGCCGGTATCCTGTCCGTGCACAAGGGACAGATGGAGGCGGGATCCTCGCTCGGCCTGAGCCGCGGCACCACGCTGCGGCTGATCGTGGTGCCGCAGGCCATGCGTGTCATCGTGCCGCCGCTGACCAACCAGTATCTCAACCTCACCAAGAACTCCTCGCTTGCCGTCGGCATCGGCTATCCCGATCTGGTCTCCGTGTTCGCCGGCACGTCGCTCAGCCAGACCGGGCAGGCGATCGAGATCATCGCCATGACGATGGCCGTCTACCTCCTGATCTCGCTCTTCACCAGCGCGGTCATGAGCGTTTATGGCTGGCGCATCAATCGGAGCCTGGGAGCATGACGGATATCACCGCGTCATCCTTCGTTCGCCAGGACCTCGTTGCGGAGCGGCCTGCGCCGGTGAAGACCACCGGCTTCGTCGGCCTCGTGCGCACACGCCTGTTGAGCTCGCCGACCAACATTCTCTTGACGATCCTTGGAGCATTGCTGCTCTGGTACATGGTCATTCCCGCCTTCAGATTCCTGCTGGTCGACGCCGTCTGGACCGGCAAGGACCGTACGGCGTGCCTGCCCGAGAATGCCGGATATGTGGTCGGTGCCTGCTGGCCCTATATCCAGGCGAAGCTTCCGCAGCTCATCTACGGCTTCTATCCCGAGGCCGAACGCTGGCGGGTCAATCTGACCTTCATCCTGGCGGCAGTTCTCTTGCTGCCGCTGCTCATTCCGCGCCTGCCGGCGAAGGGGCTCAATGCCGGGCTGTTCTTCTTCGCCCTTCCGGTGGTCGCGTTCTTCCTGATGCACGGCGGCGGCATCACCGGTTTCGGCCTGAGCTGGACCGCCGGCCTGCTGCAACTGTTCGATGACAGCGTCATCGGCGCGGGGCAGGTGCTGGTCAGCCTCGGCAAGAGTTCGGCCATCGGGCCGCTGCTCTGGGTCGTCGGAAACTTCATCGTGCTGGTCGGCACCGCGATCCAGTGGCTGATCTTCCCATTGACCTGGCTGCGCGATCAGATCCAGGCGAGTAGCCAGTCGGTCTGGATCGATTTCGCGATCACGACCATCGTCGTCTCGCTGATCCTGTTCTTCCTCGGCGGGGGAATGCGCACCGGCTGGCGCGCGCTCGCAACAAGCATAGCGACCTTCATCGGCATGGCGATCGTGATCAAGCTGATGGGGCTCGATCACGGCGGCCTGCCGATCGTCGATACACGCCTGTGGGGCGGGCTGCTGGTGACGCTGGTGGTCGCCGTGACCGGCATCGTCACCTCCATGCCGATCGGCATCGCGCTGGCACTCGGGCGCCGCTCCACGATCCCGCTGATCCGGATCTTCTCGATCGCCTATATCGAATTCTGGCGCGGCGTGCCGCTGATCACCGTGCTGTTCTTCGCCACCTACATGCTGCCCCTGTTCCTGCCGGGCAATTTCACGGTCGACGGCCTGGTGCGCGCACTGATCGGCATTGCGTTGTTCACCGGCGCCTATCAGGCCGAAAACATTCGCGGCGGGCTCGCTGCGGTTCCGCGCGGGCAGGGGGAGGCGGCTTCCGCACTGGGGCTGTCCTGGTGGAAGACCACCTCGCTGATCGTGCTGCCGCAGGCGCTGCGCCACGTCATCCCGAGCCTCGTCAACAGCTTCATCTCGCTGTTCAAGGACACCTCGCTGGTCTCGATCGTGGCGCTGTTCGACCTGCTCGGCTCGCTCAGGGCATCCTTCTCCGACCCGGTCTGGTCGACGCCGTCGACGGCATTCACCGGCTTTGCCTTCGCCGGCGTCCTCTATTTCCTCTTCTGCTTTGGAATGTCGCGCTACTCGCTCTTCGTCGAGAACCGGCTCAACGCTCATCGCCGCAACTGAACAAGGTCACCATGTCCACCAGCCCGATCGTCAAGATTTCCGGCCTCAACAAATGGTACGGCGACTTTCACGTCCTGCGCGACATCGATCTCGAGGTCGAGAAGGGCGAGCGCATCGTGATCTGCGGCCCGTCGGGCTCAGGCAAGTCGACGCTGATCCGCTGCATCAATGCGCTGGAGGAGTTTCAGGAGGGGGAGATCGTCGTCGACGGCATCGAGCTCGGGCCGAACCTGAAACACATCGACGCAGTGCGCCGCGAGGTCGGCATGGTGTTCCAGAGCTTCAATCTGTTCCCGCACCTCACGGTGCTCGACAATTGCACGCTGGCACCAATCTGGGTGCGCAACATTCCCAAGAAGGAGGCCGAGGCGACTGCGATGAAATTCCTGGAGCGGGTCAAGATCCCGCACCAGGCCAACAAGTTTCCGGGCCAGATGTCCGGCGGCCAGCAGCAGCGCGTCGCGATTGCGCGCGCGCTCACCATGAACCCGAAGGTGATGCTGTTCGACGAACCTACCTCGGCACTCGACCCCGAAATGGTCAAGGAAGTCCTCGACACCATGGTCGACCTCGCCAAGGAGGGCATGACCATGCTGGTCGTCACTCACGAAATGGGCTTTGCGAAGGAGGTCGCCAACCGCGTGGTGTTCATGGACGCCGGTCAGATCATCGAGTCCAACACGCCGCAGGAATTCTTCGCCCACCCGCAGCACGCGCGCTCACAGTTGTTCCTGAGCCAAATCCTGCGGTGATCTGCCCGTGAAGGGTGGGCAAAGGCGTGTAGCGCCGTGCCCACCATCTCTCCACGATCGCGACAGAAGCGGTGGGCACGCTTCGCTTTGCCCACCCTACGAGCCTCACACGAACGGCGGCTTGATGTTGCTGCGCTTCTCCAGCCAGGTCGGCACCGGCAGATTCTTGGCGCGCATGAAGTCCGAATTGAAAAGCTTCGACTGGTAGCGGCTGCCGGAATCGGCCAGCACGGTGACGATGGTCTTGCCGGGGCCGAGCTTCTTCGCCAGGTGAATGGCACCGGCGATGTTGATGCCCGTCGAGCCGCCGAGGCACAGGCCCTCGTGCTGAAGCAGATCATAGATGATAGTGACGGCTTCCTCATCGGAGATCAGGAATGCGTCATCCACGTTCGCGGTCTCCACGACCGGTGTCTTGCGTCCGAGGCCGATGCCTTCGGTGATCGAATCGCCCGGCGTCGACTTGAGCTCACCATTCTTGAAAAGTTCGTACATCGCGAAGCCGTGCGGATCGGCACAGGCGGTGACGATGTCCTTGTTCTTTTCCTTCAGGTAGCGGCTGATGCCAGCGAGCGTACCGCCAGTGCCGACCGAGCAGATAAAACCGTCGACCTTGCCGCCGGTCTGCTCCCAGATCTCGGGCCCGGTGGATTCGTAGTGCGCCTTGGCATTGTCGAGGTTGTTCCACTGGTCGGCGAACAGCACGCCGTTGGGCTCGCTCTTGCGCAGCTCGTCAGCGAGCCTGCGCCCGACATGCTGGTAGTTGTTGGGATTGGCGTAAGGCAGCGCCGGCACCTCGACGAGCTCGGCGCCGCACAGCTTCAGGAAATCCTTCTTCTCCTGGCTCTGGGTCTCCGGAATCACGATCAGGGTGCGATAGCCGCGCGCGCTCGCCACGACCGCAAGGCCGATGCCGGTGTTGCCGGCGGTTGCCTCGACCACGAGGCCGCCCGGCTTCAGCTCGCCGCGCTTCTCGGCCTCCAAGATCATCCATTTGCCGGCGCGGTCCTTCACCGACTGGCCGGGATTCATGAATTCGGCCTTGCCGAGAATGGTGCAGCCGGTCTGTTCGGACGCACGCTTGAGCTTGATGAGGGGGGTGTTGCCGATGGCTTCGACAACGTCGTTTTTGATGGTCATGTCAGGCAATTACCGGCTGGTTCTGTGAGGTGATCGAGACCCTAAAGTAGGGTCTGCGGCCACACAAGGCGAGGGTACAAAGTCTTAATGCTGCTTTGCGAAGACGACCTGCCGGACGTCGATATTCCCGGAGAGGAAACCGGCCTCGCAATAGGAGAGATAGTACTCCCAGAGCCGCCGGAACCGATCGTCGAAGCCGAGCGGCACGAGGTTCGGCCAGGCGCTGCGGAAGTTATTTCGCCAGGTGGCAAGCGTCTTGGCATAATCTTGCCCAAAGATGCGCTCCCGGATGACAGGCACGCCAAATGTCTCGCCCAGCGATTTGAGCACGGCGGGCGAGGGCAGCATGCCGCCGGGAAATACGTAGCGCTGGATGAAGTCGACCTCGCGGCGATAGGTCTGAAACAGCCCGTCCTGGATGGTGATGGCCTGGATGCCGGCAAGGCCGCCCGGCAGCAGTCGATCACGCAGTTGCGCGAAATATTTCGGCCAAAACTGCTCGCCGACGGCCTCGATCATCTCGATCGAGGCAATGCGGTCATACCGGTCGCGCTCATCGCGGTAGTCCTGAAGGCGGATCTCGACCCTCTCGGCGAGGCCGGCGTCCTGGATGCGCCTCTGCGCGAAGTCGCGCTGCTCGGTTGAGATCGTCAACCCGACAACATGCGCGCCAAAAGTCTTGGCCGCGTATTCGGCAAAGCCACCCCAGCCGCAGCCGATCTCGAGCAGCTTCTGTCCCGGCTTGAGATCGATGGCTTCGGCGAGCCTGCGATACTTGTTGGTCTGGGCTGCCGTGAGATCCGTGGTGTGCTCCTCGAACAGCGCCGAGGAATAGGTCATGCTCGGATCGAGCCAGGCCGAATAGAAGGCGTTGCCGATGTCGTAATGCGCATGGATGTTGCGCCGCGCCTGGCGCCTGGTGTTGCGGTTGAACCAGTGCCGGAGCACTTGGACGAGGCGCATCAGCGGCTTGTCGCGGAGCATGGCCTGAATCAGGTCGTGGTTGACGCAGAAGAGATAGAGGAACTGCGTGAGATCGGGCGTGTCCCAATCGCCGGCGAGATAGGCTTCCGCAATCCCGATATCGCCGCCATTGATCAGGCGCGGGGCAAAATCGTAATTGTGCAGCCGCATCACCGCATTTGGGCCCGGCTCAAAGCCGCCGAGCCGGATGATGCGACCGTCGGGCAGGATCACGTCGAGCGTGCCGCGCCTCAGACGTGAGCCGAAGGCGAGCGCGAGGCGGACCAGACGCGGCAGGTCGGCGAGGACCGTCTCGACATTGTCGGGGGTGACCGGAATCGCGTTCGACATCGGCATCACCTGAACTGGCACTGTCCGACCACTCAGGCAGCCGCGCCCATCCCGGTTCTCGCTGGACCCGAGAGCGCCCCCGCAGGCAGTCAGCGATGAATAGTATAAACGCGCGGCTCGGCGGCCGCCAAGCCGGTTTGATCGGCAGCCTGACCGTCGAGCCTGCCTGCGACGTTCGGTCGTGGTGTCAGCCGCACCCCCTTGAGCCAGAGCCGCAAGGCTTCCCAATGGATTGCCGCTATCACCTTGAGGGTCACGAGCGGCAGGGCGACGAACGACCGCAACAACGTGCGCGATGTCAGCGCGCGGCGGCGGCCGCTGAAGGTTGCCGCGAGCAGTGGGCCGTCGCGGTCGGTTTCGAGGATGCGCAGGCGAACGGTATCAGACGGCGGATGGAGGCGGAAATGGTAGCGCATCTCCATCGCGATGAAGGGGGAAACGTAGAACTGCTTGTCCTGCTGCTGCCGCAGCCCGGCGGCGCTCATCTCGCCTGATACGACCGGCAGGACATAAGGATGGATGTCGCCAAAGGTGTTGCGCACCTCGTAGATGACCAGCGCGAGCTCGCCGCCTGCGCGATAACAGAAATATACCGACAGCGGATTGAAGCCGTAGCCGAGCAGACGGGGATAGCAGAGCAGCATCACCCGCCCGCCGGTCAGGTCGACACCGCGCCCCGCGGCGCAGCGCTGGGCGTAGGTGCGCAAGGAGGAGCCGTCGCGCTCGCCGTGATCGGCCTCGTGGAAACTGTAGAGGCCTGCGCGATTGACGCCGAATAGGGCCGATTGCCGGTCTGCTTTCTCGAGCCGGTCGAGATCGATCAGGAGGCTCATGACGCGATAGCTGAAGCGGTGGCCGATCGGCTTCAACCGCGCATGCATGACATCGCCGACATAGAGCGATGCGGCGTCCTTCGCGAGCAGGGCGGTCTCTGTCGCCATCGCGCTACTCCGCGGCTTGCGCCAGCTCGACCGGCACCTCGCGCCAGGGGGCGACGGCGCCGAGCGCTTCGGCGACGCGAAGGCCCGAGCGCAGGCCGTCCTCGTGAAAGCCATAGCCGGTCCAGGCGCCGCAGAACCAGGTGTGCCGGCGTCCCTGGATCTCGCCGAGCCGCTTCTGGGCGGCGAAGGCGGCGGCACTATACTGCGGATGCTCGCAGACATGTTTGCCGAAGGTGAGCTCCGGCGCCGGCGCGAACGGCGGGTTGAGGCTGACGAACAGCGGCTTGTCGGGATCGATACCCTGAAGCCGGTTCATCCAGTAGGTCACGGCGACGTCATTGGCGATCCTGCCCTCGCGCTGCCAGCGCAGGAAATTCCAGGACGCCCAGGCGCGCTTCCGCTTGGGCATCAGCCTGATGTCGCGATGCAGATAGACCGTGTTCGGCGCAAAGCCGATCGCGCCGAGCAGGTAGCGCTCGTCCGCGTCGGCATCGGACAGCATGGCGAGCGCCTGGTCGCTGTGGGCGGCGATCACCAAATGATCGAAATTGTCGTGCCGGCCGTGGCTGTCATGGACGACGACGCCGCGCGGGGTGCGCTCGATCGCGGTGACGGCGCAGCCGAGCCGGATGTCCCTGAAGGTTGCCGTCAGCTTCTCGACATAACGCTGGCAACCGCCCTTGACCGTGCGCCAGACCGGGCGGTCGTGATGCAGCAGGCGGTGATTGTCGAAGAAGGCGACGAAATTCTCGGCCGGAAAGTCCAGCATCTCGTCGGCCGGCGTCGACCAGATGGCGGCCCCCATCGGGGCGAGATAGTCGGCGAGGAGCCGCTGCGAGAAACGGCGTTGCGCGAAATATTCGCCGAGCGTCAGGCCGGCGAGGCCCCCGGCATGATAGTCGGCAACGCTTTGCCGGTTGAACCTCACGATGTCAGCAAGCATGCGGAGATAGGACGGCGAGAGCAGATTGCCGGGCTGGGCGAAGAGCCCTGCACCCGTCGACCACCAGTCGTTGCCGCCCCCGCGCCACTCGAATCGCCCGCCGTCAGCGGAGACGGCAAAGCTCATGCAGCTCTCGACCGTCTCGACGCCGAGATGGGCGAACATTGCGGTCAGGTCGGGATAGTTGAGTTCGTTATAGACGATGAAGCCGGTATCGACGGCGATCGGCGTGCCGTCATAATCGACCGTGACGGTGTGGCTGTGCCCGCCGGGGCGCTGCTCGCGCTCATACACCGTCACCGGATAGCGTCGTGAGAGCGTCCAGGCCGCCGCGTTGCCGGCAATGCCCGTTCCGATCACCGCGATGCGCATGTTCAATGCCCCTGCCGCTTGATGTCGGAAGAGCTACGGTGCGCTGCGGCGCAGGTTTCAGTGGAGGGCACCCCTTCTGTGGCCGTCCCGATCCCGCTGTGGCGACAATATCACATGAAATGTTGGTAAGCTTTCCGCCTGCCGGGGAGCGGGTCCAAATGCGGAAAAGTCCTAAAAAGATAGGCAAAACCAGCGTGTTTCGCGACTTCGTGAAGCCCGTTTGTGGGGCGGGCTTCGCGGTTGCGGGACTGTCCGCCCCGGTCACGCCCAGCTAATATGCGGAACGGTTCCTGGAAAGCATCACGCTGTGAACGAAACGGAGACCACGCCCCAACTGATCTGCCGCGAATCGGTTAATCCGGCCGCGCGGTGGCAGTTGCGTCTGCCCGGCAGGGGGTGGATGTGACCCGAAGATTCCCGATGGTCGCCGTCCGGCGATCGTACGGTCCCGCACGTGAGCTGCTGGTTGGGCTGCCGGGCGCAGCCAGCCGGGTGCTGGCGCTTGGGCTGGCACTGAGCTCCGCCGGCTGCGTGCTGACGCAGGATTTGCCCGATCCGGCGCTCGACGTGCCCAGCCGATACAAATACGCCGGCAAGCCCGATGCGCCGCCGCCGCTCGACTGGTGGCGCGGCTTCCGCTCGACAGAACTGACGCAATTGATGGAGGAGGCACAGACCGTCAACCTGGACATCGCCGCCGCCGTCTCGCGCATCTTCGAGGCCGACGCCCAGGCGCGGCAGGCCGGCGCGGCCCTGCTTCCAAGCCTGTCCGGCTCGGGGTCGGAGACCTATTCGCGCACGTCCGGCTCCTCAGCCTCCGGTCTCACCAATGGTGGCCGCGAGGTCGTCAACTATTCGGCCTCGCTCAGCGCCAGCTACCAGCTCGACTTCTGGGGCCAGAATCGCGACGCGCTGCAGGCCGCGGAAGAGACCGCCACAGCCAATCGGTTCGATCGCGATGTCGTCGCGCTGACGACGCTGGCCAGCGTGGCCAACGCCTATTTCCAAGTGCTGGCGTCGCAGGACCGGCTGCGCACCGCGCAGCGCAACATCGCCAGTGCGCAGCGCATCCTCGATGCCATCAAGGAGCGGCGCAAGGCGGGCACGGGCACCGACCTCGACGTCGCGCAGCAGGAGAGCGTGGTGGCGAACCAGAAGGCGCTGGTGCCGCCGCTGCGGCAGACGCTCGACCAGAACATCAACGCGTTGGCCGTGTTGGTGTCGCGGCCGCGGGAGAGCGTGCGCATCGCGGGCGGGTCGATGAACCAGATCGCGATCCCGCGGGTGACGCCGGGCCTGCCGTCGGAATTGCTGACGCAAAGGCCGGATATCCGGCGGCAGGAGGCGCAGCTCGCCTCCGCGACGGCCAACATTGGCAATGCACGGGCGCAATTCTTTCCGAGCATCCAGTTGACGGGGAATGGCGGCTATCAGAGCGCCGCACTGGTATCCCTTTTCCAGCCGCACGCGGCCTTCTTCCAGCTCGTTGGCAGCGCAACCCAGCCGATCTTCGACGGCGGCAGGCTCCTCGGCAATTTCGAGTTCACCCAGGCACGCCAGGAGGAATTGCTCCAGATCTACCGCAAGACCATCGTCCAGGCCTTTGCCGACGTCGACAATGCGCTGTATTCGATCAAGCAGACGACGATCAGGCTGCAATTGCAGCGCGACGTGCTTGCGTCGTCGCGTCGCGCCTTCGAACTTGCCGAGCAACAGTTGCGCGCTGGAACGGCCGACATCGTGGCCGTGCTGAACGTCCAGCAGACACTATTTCAGGCGGAAGATGCGCTGTGGCAGGCGCAGCTTGCCCGTCTGCTCGCGATCGTCAGCCTGTACCAGGCATTGGGCGGCGGCTGGGAGCCGAGAATGGAGAAACCGGTCAATGCTCTTTAAGCCGGACACGAAGAAAGGGGCGAAGGACGAGGCGGACAAGCGCGGCTCGTCCCGGCGCGGCCGCCGCTTTGTCTCCACGCTGATCACGCTCGCGATCCTCGGCGGGCTCGGCTATCTCGGCTGGATCGCGTGGCACCAGAAGCCGGCCAATGACCGCAATGCGCGGCCCGATCTGCCCGTGCCCGTGCTGGCGGCGTCCCCGCGCGTCCAGGACGTGCCGGTCTATCTCGACGGCGTCGGCGCGATCCGCGCGCTCAACACCGTCACCGTGCGCTCGCAGGTCGACGGCAAGTTGAACGCGGTGAATTTCATCGAAGGCCAGGACGTCAAGAAGGGCGACGTGCTCGCGGAAATCGATCCCGTGATCTACCAGGCGCAGTATGATCAGGCCGTGGCGAAGAAGGCCCAGGACCAGGCCCAGCTCGCCAACCAGCGCATCGACCTCACACGCTACGAGCAGCTTGCGGCCTCCAACGCCGGCTCCAAGCAGCAGGCCGACACCCAGCGCGCGCTGGTCGCGCAGACCGAGGCGCTGGTCAAGGCCGACCAGGCCGCGATCGACAACGCGGCGGCGACGCTGAGCTACACCAAGATCGTGGCGCCGCTCTCGGGCCGCGCGGGTCTTCGCCAGGTCGACCAGGGCAACATCATCCATGCCTCCGACATCACGGGCCTCGTCGTCATCACGCAGTTGCAGCCCATCGCGGTGTGGTTCAGCCTGCCGCAGCAGCAGATCATGCGCGTCAACGCCGCCGCGTCGAAAGGCGCGCTGCCGGTCGACGTGTTCGGCAATGACGGCATCACGGTGATCGACACCGGAAAGCTGACCGGCATCGACAACCAGGTCGATCCGACGACCGGCACGCTGAAGCTCAAGGCGGAATTCCCCAACGCCAGCTACCAGCTCTGGCCGGGCCAGTTCGTCAATGTCCGCCTCAAGGTCGAGACGCTGCCGAAAGCGCTGGTGGTGCCGACATCGGCCGTGCAGCGCGGGCCGATCGGAACCTTCAGCTATGTCATCGGCGAGGGCGATATCGTCTCGGCAAAACCCGTGACGGTGACGCAGCAGAACGAGCACGACGCCGTGATCGCAAGCGGCCTGTCGCCGACGGATCGCGTCGTCACCACGGGCTTTGCCAATCTCTCCGACGGCTCCAAGGTGATCGTCGGCCGCGACGACCAGACGCCGTCGGCCGATCTTGCGCCGCGCAAGCGCACCCGCGCGCCGGATGCTCAGAAAGGCGGTCAAGCCAAGGATGGCGCCAAGGATGGGCAGGCCAAGGACGGTCAAGGCAAGGACGGCGAGCGCCGTGTCAAGCGGCAAAGCGGCGAGGGCGACCAGAAAGGCCAGACTGGACCGGCACAGGGGGCAGATTCATCGGGCAGTGGAGCGAAGCAGCCATGACCCCGACCTCGACCGACTGATCGTGTCATGGGCGTCTCCGAACCCTTCATTCGCCGGCCGATCGCGACCTCGCTGCTCGGCATCGCGCTGCTGATCGGCGGCGCGCTCGGCTATTTTTCGCTTCCGGTCTCGGCGCTGCCGCAGGTCGACTTCCCGACCGTGCAGGTGACGACGCAGCTGCCGGGCGCGAGCCCCGACGTCATCGCCTCGCTCATTACCGCGCCGCTGGAGCGGCAGCTTGGGCAGATCCCGTCGCTGTCCGCGATGAACTCGACGAGTTCGTTCGGCGTCAGCCAGATCTCGCTGCAATTCGATCTCAACCGCGACATTGACGGCGCGACGCAGGACGTGCAGGCCGCGATCAACGCCGCCGCCGGCGTGCTGCCGAGGACGCTGCCTTACCCGCCGACCTACGCCAAGGTGAACCCCGCGGATGCGCCGGTCATGACCCTTGCGCTGCGCTCCGACACGATCTCGCTGCGGGCGATGAGCGACATTGCCGACACGATACTCGCACAGCGGCTGAGCCAGATTTCGGGCGTCGGCCGTGTCTCGGTGCTGGGCGGGCTGAAACCGGCGGTGCGCATCCAGGCCGACTTGGCACGGCTGGCTGCCTATGGCATCGCCATGGAGGATCTGCGCAGCGCGATCTCCAATGCCAACGTCTCGGGCCCGAAGGGTTCACTCGACGGCGCGCAGCAGTCCTACCTGATCGCAGCCAACGACCAGATCGCCGCGGCCGATGCCTATCGGCCGATCATCGTGGCCTACCGCAACGGTTCGCCCGTCACCATCGGCGATATAGCGCAGATCGTCGACGGCCTGGAAAATGACCGGACCGGTGGTTGGTACCAGGGCACGCCAGCGGTGATCATCGACATCCAGCGCCAGCCCGGCGCCAACGTGATCGACGTGGTCAGCCAGATCCGGGCGGAGATCCCGAAAGTCCAGCGCGCGATCCCGGCGGGCGTGAAGCTGACCGTGGTCTCGGACCGGACCGTGACCATCCGGGCCTCCGTCCATGACGTGCAGTTCACGCTGATCCTCGCCGTGGTGCTGGTGACGCTGGTCGTACTCTTGTTCCTGCGCTCGTTGCGCGCAACCGTGATCGCGGGCGTCGCGCTGCCGCTGTCGCTGATCACGAGCTTCGGCATCATGTATTTCGCCGGCTTCAGCCTCGACAACCTGTCGCTGATGGCGCTGACCATCGGCACAGGCTTCGTGGTCGACGATGCCATCGTGATGATCGAGAACATCGTCCGCCATATGGAGAATGGCGAGAGCGCGATGCAGGCTTCGCTCAGGGGCGCCAGCGAAATCGGCTTCACCGTGATCTCGCTGACGGTGTCGCTGATCGCCGTCTTCATCCCGCTTCTGTTCATGTCGGGTCTCGTGGGCCGGATGTTCCGCGAATTTGCGCTGACGCTGACGATCGCCGTGGTGACCTCGGCGGTGGTCTCGCTCACCCTGACGCCGATGATGTGCTCGCGCCTCCTCAAGCACGCCCATGAGGAATTGGCGGTCCCAGGGCTCGCCGCGGTCAGCCGCTTCATCGACTGGACCGTCGGCTTCTATCACCGCAGCCTGTTATGGGTGCTGGATCATCAGCGCGCGACGCTGGTCGTGACCTTCGCCACGCTGATCGCGACCCTGGCTCTCTACGTTGTCGCGCCCAAAGGCTTTCTGCCGCTCCAGGATACGGCCTCGATCACGGCAGTGACGGAGGCTGGCCCCGACGTCTCGTTCGCCGAGATGCAGAAGCGACAGACCGAGGCCGCCGATGCCATCAAGGCCGATCCCGACGTGGTCGGCGTCGTCTCGGTGATCGGGGCTGGCTCCGTCAACCCGACCACCAATGTCGGGCGCCTCGTCATGACGCTCAAGCCGCGTGGCGAGCGGCGCGACGACGTCAGCGTGGTCGTCGACAGGCTGAAGAACCGGGTCGCCGCGATCCCCGGTATGACCGTGTACTTCCAGCCGGTCCAGGACGTGCAGATCTCGACCCAGTCGAGCCGCTCGCAATATCAGTACACGCTCACCGGCACCGACGCGGCCTCCGTCTCGGAATGGTCGCGCAAGCTGGTCGCCGAGATGCGGCGAGATCCGCTGTTCCGCGACGTATCATCGGAGGCACAGGAAGGCGGCTTGCGTGCCCAGCTCGACGTCGACCGGACCCGCGCCGGACAGCTCGGCGTCAACCTGCAAGCCGTCACCGACACCCTGAACGATGCCTTCGCGCAACGGCAGATATCCACCATCTACGGCCAGGCCAACCAGTACCGCGTGGTGCTGGAGGCGCTGCCGATGTACCAGCGCGATCCGTCGATCCTGTCAAAGCTCTATCTGCCGGGCGCTGCCAGCAGCACCGTAGGCGCGCCTAACGCCCAAGTGCCGCTGTCGGCCGTGGCGACGCTCACACGGACCACGGCACCGCTGGCGATCTCGCACCAGGCGCAATTCCCGGCGGTCTCGCTCAGCTTCAACCTGGCGCCGGGGGCAGCTCTCGGCGAAGCGGTCGATGCGGTGAAAGCGATCGAGACCCGCATCGGCATGCCCGGCAGCATCGTCGGCGTCTACGCTGGCGATGCCGCGGAATTCGCCAAGGCCCTCGCCGGGCAGCCCTGGCTGCTGCTTGCGGCCGTCATCACGATCTACATCGTGCTGGGCGTGCTCTATGAGAGCTACATCCACCCGATCACGATCCTGTCGACGCTGCCGTCCGCAGGCGTCGGCGCGATCCTCGCGCTGGTCCTGTGCGGCCAGGACCTCTCCGTCATCGGCCTGATCGGCATCATCCTTCTGATGGGCATCGTTAAAAAGAACGCCATCATGATGATCGACTTCGCGCTGGAAGCCGAGCGCGGGCAGGGGATGGCGCCCACGGAAGCGATCGTGCAGGCCTGCCTGTTGCGCTTCCGCCCGATCATGATGACGACGCTCGCGGCGCTGTTCGGCGCGCTGCCGCTGGCAATCGAAAGCGGCACCGGCTCGGAGCTGCGCTTTCCGCTCGGCATCTCCATCATCGGCGGCCTTCTGCTCAGCCAGTTGCTGACGCTCTACACCACCCCGGTGATCTATCTCGCGCTCGACCGGATCAACCGCCGCCTCGAGCGCGCGCTGCCCCCGGCCGAGCCGGGAGGCCCGCCGGTTGCGGGCGCAACCGAGGGCATGTGATGGCATCGATCTCGGAGCCCTTCATCCGCAGGCCCGTCGCCACCACGCTGCTCTCGATCGGGCTGTTTCTCCTGGGCGTCGTGGCCTACGAGTTCCTGCCCGTCTCCTCGGTGCCGAACGTCGATTTTCCCGCCATCTTCGTCTCTGCCAGCCGTCCTGGCGCCGATCCTTCGGTAATGGCGGCAACCGTCGCCGCGCCGCTGGAGCGGCGCTTGGGTGAGATTGCCGGCATCAATCAGATCACCTCGACCAGTTCGCTCGGCATCAGCAATATTCAGCTGCAATTCAACATCGGCCGCGACATCGATCGCGCCGCACGCGACGTGCAGGCCGCCATCAACGCCTCGCTGGTGGACCTGCCGAGCGATCTGCCGGCGCTGCCGCGCTTCCGCAAGGCCAACACGGCGGGTGCCCCGGTCTACGTGCTGGCGCTGACCTCGAAAACCCTCACCACCAGTGCGATCTATGACGTCGCCGATACCGTGCTGGCGCAACGCATCTCGCAGGTGCCGGGCGTGGGCAACGTGACGATCAGCGGTGCGGACCAGCCGGCGGTGCGCATCCAGCTCAATCCGGTCGCGCTGTCGAATGCCGGCATCGCAACCGACGACGTGCGGACCGCGATCATCAACGCCAATCCGCTCGGCCCGGTCGGCATCTTCAACGGCGAGCGCCAGAGCGAGACGCTGGCGCTGAACCGGCAGATGCGCACGGCGAAGGAATTTCGCGACGTCATGATCAAGAGCGCGAACGGCAACTACGTTCGGCTCTCCGACGTCGCCGAGATCGAGGATTCCGTGCGGAACGCCCGCTCGATCGCCTGGTTCAACAAGCAACCGGCGGTGATCATTCAGATCACCAAGCAGGGCGATGCCAACGTCATCGACACCGTCGACCGCGTCAAGGCGCTGATCCCTGAGCTGAAACAATGGATTCCGGCAGGGGTCGAGATTTCGACCCTGGTCGATCGCACCGGCACGATCCGCGCCAGCGTCGAGGACATGCAGTGGACGCTGCTGGCGACCGCCGTCCTGGTGATGGTGGTGGTGTTCGTGTTCCTGCGGCGGTTCACACCGACGATCGCGGCGGGCATCTCGGTGCCGCTGGCGCTCGCGGGCACCTGCGCCGGGATGTGGCTTGCGGGGTTCTCGATCGACAACCTCTCGCTGATGGCGCTCGCGATCTCTGTCGGCTTCGTGGTCGACGACGCCATCGTGATGATCGAAAACATGTTCCGCAATCTCGAGCATGGCATGCGGCCGTTCCAGGCAGCGCAGGAGGGGGCGAAGCAGATCGGCTTCACCGTGCTGTCGATCAGCCTGTCGCTGATCGCGGCGTTCACGCCGCTGATCTTCATGGACGGCATCGTCGGCCGGCTGCTCCGCGAATTCTCGCTGACACTGACCTTTGCGATCGTGGTCTCGACGCTGGTCTCGCTCACGGTCACGCCGATGATCTGCGCCCATTACATCCGTCAGACCACCTCGGGCACGGCGACGCTGTTCGACCGCGTCATCGAAGGCTCGCTGTCGCGCATCGTCGCCTTCTATGCCCGAACCTTGCGCACGGGGCTCGAATTTCCGCTGCTGACCTTGCTCGTCTTCTTCGCCACCATCGGGCTGACGGTGACGCTCTACATCAAGATCCCCAAGGGTTATTTTCCGACCGACGACTCCGGCTTCGTCATCGGCGCAACGCGGGCGTCTGCCGATATCTCGTTCCAATCGATGCTGGGTCTGCAGCAGCAGCTCGCCGACATCGTGATGGCCGACCCGGCCGTCGCCGGCATCGGCTCGGTGCTGGGCGGCGGCGGGCCCGGCCCGGCCACCTCGAACCGCGGCACCATGTTCATCAGCCTGAAGCCGCCGGCCGAGCGGAACTATGTCTCGACCGAGATCGTCATCGATCGCCTGCGCCGCAATCTCTATCGCGTCGCCGGCATCCGCCTGTTCATGTTCGCGGCACAAGACGTCCGCACCGGCGGACGGCAGAGCGACTCGAACTACCAATATACGCTGTCGAGCACCGATCTCGACCTGTTGCAGCAGTGGGCGCCGATCGTCGCCAAGCGAATGGAGACGGTCGAAGGCATCACCGACGTTTCCGCCGATCGCGATCCGGGCGGATTGCAGCTCACCCTCTCCATCGACCGCCAGAACGCCTCGCGGCTCGGCGTCCGCGTGCAGGACATCGACAATGCGCTGAACAACGCGTTTGCGCAGCGGCAGATCTCGATCATCTACACCCAACGCAACCAGTACATGATCGTGCTCGAGACCGACCCGAAATTCCAGGTCGACCCGACCAATCTCGACCGCATCTATGTTGCGGGCGCCAATGACGTGCAGGTGCCGTTGTCAGCCGTGGTCCGCGCCCAGCGCGGGCTCGCCTCGCTCGCCGTATTTCACTCGCAAGGATTCCCTTCGACGACCGTCTCGTTCAACACCTTGCCGGACGTGCCGTTGCAGGTCGCGACCCAGAACATCCAGCGCGCGGTCGAGGAGCTGCACATGCCCGAAGGCATTCGCGGCAGCTTTGACGGCAACGCCGGCGATTTCGCCCGGACCAGCGGCCGGCAACCGCTGCTGATCCTTGGCGCGCTGGTGGCGATGTATATCGTGCTCGGCGTGCTCTACGAGAGCCTTGCCCATCCACTCACGATCATCTCGACCCTGCCATCAGCCGGGCTCGGGGCGCTGCTCGCGCTCCAGCTCACCAACACGCCGCTGACGGTGATTGCCTTCGTCGGCATCATCCTCCTGATCGGCATCGTCAAGAAGAACGGCATCATGATGGTCGACTTCGCTCTCGATGCCGAGCGGCAGCGCGGCCTGTCCTCGGCGGATGCGATCTTCGAGGCCTGCCAGGCGCGCTTCCGCCCGATCCTGATGACGACCATGGCGGCGCTGTTCGCCGGCATTCCGCTGGTCATTGCGACCGGACCCGGCACGGAACTGCGGCGTCCGCTCGGCATCACCATCATCGGCGGACTGTTCGTATCGCAGATCCTGACGCTCTACACGACGCCGGTGATCTATCTCTTGATCGATCGCCTGCGCCGCCGCTCCGAGCCGGGCGCAGCGCATGTGCCGGCGGAATAACGGTTGTTGAAGGCAATAACGGTTGTTGAAGGCTTGGGCCAAGCGTATAGCGGCTGGATGTCGAACCCGTCTGACGTCGCCACCATAGCGCCCGAACCCGTCGCCGATTGTCCGCACTGCCAGAAGCCGATGCCGCTGTGCATCTGCGACAGCGTCACGCCGCTCGACAGCCGCATCGCGCTGCTGATCCTTCAGCATCCGCAGGAGCAGGACAGGGCACTCGGCACCGCGCGGCTGACGGCGCGGCATTTTGCCGATGCGACGGTGCGGGTCGGGCTGTCATGGCCGGGCCTTGCCAAGGCGCTTGGGCAACCCGTGGCGGATCCCGCGCGCTGGGCGGTGCTCTATCTCGGATCGGCGCGCGCCACTGATCTCGATAGCGACGCCGAGATCATCGCGCTTACGCGCAAGGGAGATATCGCCGACAACCAACGCGCCATCCTGAACAGGATCGAGGGCGTGGTGCTGCTCGACGGCACCTGGAGCCAGGCCAAGGCGCTGTGGTGGCGCAATCCCTGGATGCTGAAGTGCCAGCGCGTGATCCTCAATCCCGCAGCCCCCTCACGCTATGGGCGCTTGCGACGCGAGCCGCGCCGCGACGGGCTTGCCACCATCGAGGCTGCGGCCATGATGCTCGCGAGCCTCCAGCAGCGTCCGGATATTGCCGAGACGCTGCATGCGAGTTTTGAACGGATGTTAACACGCTATCGCAAAGTGCTGGCGGAGATGCCGGAACTTGCGCCAAAACCGGCAGGCCGAGGCCGCCGGCGCGATTTTCGCCGCAGCCGCCGCGGCTGACCGCCTGCGCCAAGGGCTTGCCCGCTGCGGAGCGGGAAGATAGAGACTCGGGGGCAGATATTGCCATCCCGTGATCGGGCCTAGCGTTGGAAAGCCAGGAGCGGGATGGGAAGTCGCATTCAGGCTGCGGCCAGAGAAATCGTCCGGCAAGGCGCGCAATTCGATCGCTGGGGCACGCTTGCCCTGATGGACATCTCCTTGCGGTATCGCCGCACGGTGATCGGCCCGCTCTGGATCACGCTGACGCTCGCTGCAACCATCGCCAGCGTCGGCACGGTCTATGCGACGCTGTTCAAGCAGGACGTCGCGGTCTTCCTGCCGTCCTTCGCCGTCGGCCTGATCGTCTGGATCCTGATCGCCGCAACGCTCCAGGAAGGTTCCAACGTCTTCGTGGCGTCCGGCCATCTGATCAAGGCCGTGCCGGCGCCGCTGATCGTGCACGTGCTGCAGATGACGGCGCGCAACGTCGTCATCTTCCTGCACCATCTGCTGCTGGTCGGTCTGCTCTATGTCGTGATGCCCTGGCCGCTGCACTGGACCTTGGTGCTCGCCGTTCCCGGCTTTGCTATCCTGCTGGTCACGCTGGTCGGCGGCGCGACTGCGCTCGGGCTGCTGTGCGCGCGCTTTCGCGACATCGGATCGGCGATCGTCAGCGGCCTGCAATTCATCTTCTTCCTTACGCCAATCATCTGGACCGAGGACGCGGTGCGCGGCACCGCCTTCCACTGGCTGACGCGGGTCAATCCGTTCGCAACGTTGCTCGATCTCGTGCGCAAGCCGCTCTTGTCACAGCCGGCCGATCCGGAGCAATGGCTGCTCGGATCGCTCTACGCGATCGGCATGGCACTGATCGGCCTTGGCTGCTACGCGAGATACCGCCATCGCGTGGCGTACTGGCTCTAGGTGCGCGCCATGAGCTCCGCTGCCTACATCGTGCTGCGCAATGTCTCGGTCGCGTTTCCCGTGCTGTCGTTTCGCGACCGCTCGCTGCGCAGCCGGTTCGTGCGCGCGGTGACGTTGCGCAATGCCGGCAATGCGCCGCGCCCGCACCTTGTCTCCGCGCTGAACGGGGTCGATCTCGATATCCACGCCGGCGACCGGCTCGGCATCATCGGCGCCAATGGCGCCGGCAAGACCACGCTGCTCAGGGTGCTGGCCGGCATCTACCATCCGACCGCAGGCACGGTCGATGTCTGCGGCCGCTGCCTGTCGCTGTTCGATCTCGCCGCCGGTTTCGACGAAGAGGCGACCGGCTACGAGAACATTCTGCGGCGCGGGCTGGTGATCGGAGCGCGGCGTACCGAGATCGAAGCGCGGCGTGCGGAGATCGCTGAGTTCACCGAGCTCGGCGACCGGCTCGACCTGCCGCTGCGTACCTATTCCAGCGGCATGATGCTGCGCCTGATCTTCGCGGTCGCAACTGCGATCGAAGGCGAGATCGTGCTGCTCGATGAGTGGATCGGCGTCGGCGACCAGCAGTTCCGCAGGAAAGCGCGCCAGCGGCTCGACGCGATCGTGGCGCGCGCCGGTATCCTCGTGCTCGCCTCGCACGACATCGATCTCATCAAGAACACTTGCAACCGCGCGATCCTGTTGCGCGAGGGACGTATCGTTGCCGCAGGTTCGACCGAAGAGATCCTCGGCCAATACCTGGCTGGCGCCGGCGAGGGCAGGGGCTGACTCCCGGCTGTTGGCCCTCTGAGTCGGATGCCTCGGCTGGTTCGCGTTTGTGACCTGACCAAGGCGGGCGCGGCAAAAAAAATCGAAATTATGTGCTGGAGCCCATCGCAAGGCTGAGCGATCGTAGAAATCGAGCACCACGGGCTAAAGTGGTGCCACAGGGAAAAGCGCTCATGCTCGCCGCGCTCGAGATTAATTTTGCGCTGTGGGGGATGATCATCTGTGCAAGCATCAAGCTCGCTCAGATGTTTGGGTAGCGGCCGCCCCGCCGCAATTTGGACGACCTTCCACAACTGATCGGAAGTCGGACGAAGGCGGTTGCCTAAGTCTTTGATCCCCTATATCAGTCCGGCCTTACGGGGCCACGTGGCGGAGTGGTTACGCAGCGGTCTGCAAAACCGTTTACACCAGTTCAATTCTGGTCGTGGCCTCCATCACAAACTCCTGATTTCCCAGCACAATTACGCCGGCGCGCGGGGGCTTTTTTCCGCCGGATGCTGGGACGCGCCCGGAACTCACCCGGATTTGTCCGGGGTTGGCGGTTAAGCGCGATTCAGGTGCCTTGGCATGAAGATCGCATCACCTAGATCTGGATGATGAATCCTTGAACCGAGAATCCTGGAGCGCACGTGGGCGAGATCGTCCGATTTATTCCGAAGTCCGAGATCGAGCGGGCCCGACTGATACGGGAAGCCCGCGCGATCTATGAGAGCATCTTTCCGTCCACTGGTCCCGTCAGGGATCCGCGTGAGTCGGACGACCAGTCGGGCACCCAAAGCTGATTGGTTGACTCCGCCGGACGCGGAGCTAGCGGAGAGAGGAGCGCGGGACGTCGCGATCAGCCGGCGGCGTACCAGCCATCCGGAAACGGCAGCAGCGGCCAGGCGCCCTCGTTATCGTTGGCGGCTTTGAGCGGCGCGTCAAAATTCCACGAGCGGGGCACGAATTCCTCCTCCGGCACGGGCTCGATGGCGGCCCGCACGGCATCCAGCAGCAAGTTGAACTCGGCTTCGCTCATCGCATCCTCCGGACTCAGTCCCGACGGCGCAAATTCGCAAAACCGGCTTTTTTCCCAATTGAGCGGATCGATCGAATTTTATCGATCCGGCGATCGGCGCTCGATTGGTTAGCGTTTCCCTAAGAAACCCGCGCGGAAGCTAGGCGGTTCCACCGCCCGGACAGTGTGAAAGAGATCACATTCCCAGAAGTTTCTTTCCCGTAAGTCTGACGTGACGCCGGCCGAGGTGGGCCGGGGGGCGAAGCCGACGGGAGACGTCAGTCATGAAGGCGAGGTTCCTGAAGTTCGCAGGCGTGAAGAGCCGGGCCCGCCGGGCCTCGACTCTCGGATTGTTCCTGACGCTGTTTGCTTCCGCCGCTCATGCGCAAGGCACGCCCGAGCAGCGCCGGGCCTGCACCCCCGACGTCTATCGCCTCTGCGCCGGCGAGATCCCCAACGTCCGCGCCATCACCGCGTGCCTGAGGCGCAACAAGACGAGCCTGAGCGAGGCCTGCCGCGCCGTGTTCGAGCAGGCGGGCGGCTGAGCCGGCCACCTGTGGGTTCGTGCGCAGCAAGTTGGCGCATGTACAGTCGAAATCGACGCCGTTGCCCTGTGGATATGCTGCGGACAAGCTGTGCGTGGCCGCTGCCGGCCGTTCCCATTTCGATGAAAATTGCAACCACCGCGTGCAAGAAGTCTTGATCGGCGGTGATCTATCAGTGACCGGCCGCCTTGAACGCCGCCGGTATCAGCGGCGACTAACCAATACAGTGCATAAGGATCAGTGGAACGTGATCGTCGATCCCCCTTGTAAAGCACCAAAATGGTGCTTTAGTGCTTTCCGTGAGCCCATCGCCCCGACAAGCGCCATCCGCGCTGCGTTACAGGCTCGCCCCTGAGCCGGCCGTCAAAGCCGCGCTGGAGGCGACCTTCGAGGCCTATGACCGCATGATGGAGATCCTGGAGGAGGTTGCCCGCACGCATAATGTGGGCTCCAACGTCGTGCTGCTGCATGCCCACGCCTACGACGCGATCCGAAAACAGACCGGGCTGCCGTCACGCCTGGTAACGCTGGGCCTGCGCGACCGCGCCGACTATCGCGCGGCAAGCGGCCGGCGGCTGCCGCTCGACGACAAGCTCGCCAAGCTCAAGGGCCCGACCACGATCTCCATCGCCACCGTGCAGGGGCGCTTCAGCGTGCCGTTCGATTACGTCGGCTACGCCGAGGGCTGGGGACAAAGCGTGCCCGCCCATCTGATCCGGACCGACGACGGTTTCGAAATTCACTACGGCGTCACGCCGAACAATCTGCCAGAGGAGGAGAACGCCATGGATACCATCGCTGCCGCCCCCGAGAACTTCCTGTCCCGGGTCGGGCGCCTGATCGCGGGCATCGCCTATGACGCGATCGAGCAGGCCGAAGGCAAGAACAAGCTGAAGGTCGTGGGCCAGGCCATCCGCGAGATCGAGAACGCGGAGAACGAAGCGCGCGAGGCGCTCGCGGCCGCGCGCGCCGAGGAATATCGGCTGAACGCCCGGCGCAGCGAGATCGAGCGCGCGATGACCGATCTTGCCGAGAAGATCCAGGGCGCGATCGACGACAGCCGTGACGACCTCGCCCGCGCCGGCATCGCGCGGCAGATGGACCTCGAAGCGCAGTTCGAGGTGCTGTCGCGCGCGATCGACGAGAACAACGAGAAGATCGAGCAATGCGTCACCTCGCTGCGCGCGGTGCTCTCGGCACTCCAGGATGCCGAGCAGCGGCGCGCCGACCTCGAAAAAAGCGAGGCGGCCGCCGGCACGCATTCGACCGAAACGTCGAAGAAACAGACCGGCAACTCGGCCGCAGCAAAGGCGCTGCGTGCGGGCAAGGCGGTGGCGCGGGCCACCGGCGTGCCGGCGGGCATTCCGTTTTCGAGCGACATCGACGAGCTCAGCGCGTTGCATCGCGACAAGGAGATTGCGACAAGGCTTGCGCGGTTGAAGACGCGCTCCTGAGTTCGCTCCCATGAGCACATTGCTCGAACATGTAATGGCGCCGGAGGTCAGGCCGTTCGCAATCGCGGCGGCCATGATCGTCATCGTCGGATCGGTCGAGGTGGTCTCGATGATGGTCGGGGCTTCCCTGAGCGAGATCCTAGGCACCAACATCGATTTCGGCCACCACAGCGACAATGGTGTGATCAACGCCATCTCCTGGATCAATCTCGGTGGCGTGCCACTGTTGATCTTCCTCCTGCTGTTCCTCGGCGCCTTTTCGATCACCGGCTTCCTGATCCAGGATATTGCGCGGATGGTTGCCGGCCCCTTGCCGGCGAGCGTCGCCTCGCTCGGCGCGGTGGTCGCGTCAATTCCGCTGGTGCGCATCTCCAGCGGCTTCATCGCCAGGATCATTCCAAAGGACGAAAGCTATGCCGTCGGCCTCGGAGATCTCGTCGGTCGTGTCGGCGAGGTCGTCATCGGGCCCCTGGACCAGGGGCCGCCCGGCCGCGTCAGCGTCGCCGACGTCCATGGCAACCGGCATTTCGTCTGGGCGGTCGCGGCGCCTTCGTCCGAGCCGCTGGCGCAGGGAAGCCTCGTCCTGCTGGTCGATCGCGTCGGCACCCGCTTTTTGGCGGTGAAAGCCGACGATGAACTCAAACCATCCAAATCCACTCTAAGCAATCAGCAAAGTAATTAGCGGAGAAATCTATGTTTGACATCGCAGTCCCGGCCATGATCGGCGTTGCGCTGATCCTCGTCCTGGGCATCGTCTTCACCACCCTCTACAAGCGCGCCACGCGCGACGAAGCGTTCGTCCGCACCGGCCTCGGTGGCAAGAAGGTCGTGCTCGACGGTGGCGCCATGATCCTGCCGATCTTCCACTCCTATGCTAGCGTCAACCTGAAGACGCTGCGGCTCACGGTCGAGCGCAAGGAGCGGGAATCCCTGATCACCAAGGATCGCCTGCGCGTCGACATCGTCGCCGAGTTCTATGTCCGCGTCCGCCCCGACGATGAGAGCATTGCGCTGGCGAGCCAGACGCTGGGCGCGCTGACCAATGACGCCGAAGCGCTGCGCAACCAGGTCGAAGCCAAATTCGTCGACGGCCTGCGTTCGGTGGCAGCCACCATGACCATCCTGGAACTGCAGGAGAAGCGCAGCGATTTCGTCAAGCACGTGCAGGCGACCGTGGAATCCGACGTCAAGTCCAACGGTCTTGAGCTGGAGTCGGTGTCGTTGACAAAGCTCGACCAGACCGACGTCAAGTTCTTCAACCCGGAAAACTTCTTCGACGCGGAGGGTCTCACCCAGCTCAAGACCATCACCGAGACCCGCCGGCGCGACCGCAACGCCATCGTCCGCGACAACGAGGTGGCGATCGCACAAAAGGACCTCGAGGCGCGGCAGCAGACCCTTGGGATCGAGCGCACCAAGAAGGAGGCCGAGCTCTCACAGGAGCGCGACATCGCCAACAAGACCGCGAGCACCCGCGCGGAAGTCGCCACCGCGACACAGACCGCGCGCCTCACGGAAGAGAACGCCCGCATCGACACCGACCGCGCGGTCGCCGAGAAGGAGGCCGGCGCCAAGCAGATCAAGGAAACGGCGGTGATCGAATCCGATCTCGCGATCAACAAGCGCAAGACCGACGCGCAGCGCGAAATCCAGATCGCGACGCAGGAGAACGAGATCCAGATCGCCGCCAAGAGCAAGCAGACCTCCGAAGCCGTCGCCGAAGCCAAGACTGCGGAAGCCGTGGCCGTGTCCGCGGAGGAAAAGGTCGTGACCGCACGCGCGGTCGAGGTTGCCGACCGCGCCCGCCTGACCCAGGTGCTCGCCGCACGCACCGAGGCCGAACGCAAATCGACCGAGCTGATCGTTGCGGCCGAAGCCGAGAAGAAGGCGGCGCTCGACCGCGCCGAGGCCACCAAGACGCTCGCGAGCGCGGAAGCCGAGGCCAACAAGATCAAGGCAGTCGGCGTCAAGAACATCGGTGAAGCCGAGGCGGCCGTCATCACCATGAAGAACGAGGCGCAGAACAAGCTCGGCAGCAACGTGATCGATTTCGAGATCGCCAAGAAGCGGATCGAGATGATGCCCTCGGCGCTCGCCGAGATGGTGAAGCCGATCGCCAACATCAAGGACGTTCGCATCCTGCACACTGGTGGCGCGTTCGGCGGCAGTGGTGCGAACGGCAGCAATGCCGGCTTCGGCGAAGGTCTCGCCGGCGAGCTGTTGAAGGTGCATGCGCTGCGGCCGATGATCGACGAGATCCTGCGCCAGAGCGGATTTGCGCCGGGTGAGGATCCCGTGAAGGCGCTGGTCGGCGCGGTCGCCGGCAAGAGCAATGGTGCTGCGGTCGAGGTTGCGGCAAGCGTGCCCGCGCCTCAGACAACCGACGCAGCAGAGTAGGCTGTGATGCGTCGGCTATGAATGCCCATTCATTGCTGGCGTGAGCCCTAGTCGATAAGAACAGGCCGTGCGCTTCTCGCGTGGCGTACCGTTCCGGAGTGCAGGTCGATCGTGTGTTGAACCTTTCGATCGCTCTCCGGACGAGTTTTGCAAGGCAACGCCATTTGTTGCCCCGGCACCTGCGCCCAGGATGGGCAGGCGGCGGATGTTCTTTTTCATTGGGGCTCTCATGAAATATTTTCTGTCTGCACTCATTGCACTCGGTCTCTCGGTCGCAGCCGCGCCGTCGCAGGCCGCGGATTCCCGCAACGTCTCCGTCGTCAACGAGACCGGCTACGCCATCAAGTTTCTCGGCTTCAATTCGCCGGACGATGGTCTGGACGAATGGGACAACGAGCTCGACAAGACCTTGCAGAACCAGGCGAGCACTTATGTCGAGTTCGACGACGACGATGAAGGATGCGTCTGGAACATCCGCGTCGACTGGCAGAACTACAACGAATCCGTGCTGTGGAAGAACGTCAACCTCTGCAAGTTCAACGTCCTGAGGCTGCGCTACGACCCCGGTACCAAGACGACCTCCTTCATTGCGGAGTGAGCGTCGGATCACGGCGCGTTCGCGCCCACAGCAGGACCGGCGGGGAGGGGACGCGCGCCCTCCCTCGTGATGGCGAGGATATGACGAATTCGTCCTTTGCAAGCGCCGGAGGCTTTGTTATACGCAGCCGCGCGCGAACGTCGGTTCGCCCTTTTCCTCGGTAGCTCAGCGGTAGAGCATCCGACTGTTAATCGGATGGTCGCTGGTTCGAATCCAGCCCGGGGAGCCAAATAAAATCAAGTACTTAGCTGGAAGTTCCAGGGCGCCGAAAACGGCGCTTTTTCAATCTGGGCCACATGTGGGGCCACATGAAAAAGCCCGCCGACTAGGGCGGGCTCAAGGTTAGGGAGCGAAACGCGCCGCAGGCTGAGGATCGTACGGCGATTTCGAACACCCACAGGAGGGGATAATACAGAACGGTCCCTGGTTGCGCCTGTGATGTAGTTCACGGAGGTGCAAGAAAAAGCCCGCCGGTGTGGCCGCCATGCACTGGCCCGAATCCAAACGCTGATGAAGCTAGGAGGGGCTGGCAAAGAGACGGGGACTCTCAATGGCAGGCAGATCGAAACTCCGAGTCGCGGTGCGGGCGTTGGTGAAGGTTCGGGAACGGACTCGGCGCCGAAGGCGTCGGCGCATATTGCCCGCGCCTCGATAAGGAAAAGCCCGCCAGCGAACCGGCGGACAGATCTCCATCAAAAGAAAGAGCCCGCCCCCGGGCGAGGGCGGGCAAAGGGGACATTTTGCGATGGGCAACGATCCGTGTCACCCGCCGGCCATCCTATGGTCGGTCAATAGCGCTGTCTGCCCGTTGAGCTACATTCCTCGAGGTGAATTAGGGATGCCCTAGGTGGTGTGGACTCTAAGGATTCCCTTTTGAGAGCAAATCAGATTCAAGGCTTCTTTTTGGGAGCCGGCCTTGGGTGTGATGGATCGTTTGGTGCTGAGCGACGCGGCCTGGGAGCGCATGGCACCGCTCATCATAGGTCGACCTGACCAGAAAGGTTCGACCGGACGCGACAACCGGATGTTCGTGGAAGGGGTACTTTGGATCGTTCGTACGGGCTCTCCCTGGCGTGATCT
>NZ_AXAS01000063.1 GCF_000472925.1 Bradyrhizobium sp. Ec3.3 | reverse complement strand
AGCAAACCGCTCGCTGGATCGCGCCCTTGGCCCGATCAATTGGGCCCTTCACATCCGATGAAAGTGTCGCCGACGCGCGGCGACCACAGGCGCGCCTTCCCAGCAGCCGCATCCGCGGCACTACTCCCATAGCGCCCACAACTCCGCAGCTTCGTTCAATCCGGCTTCTGTGAGGTCGCACGCACGACCGAGCGCGCGGCTCGAGCCTGCCACGCGACCTCACAGAACCCTCAAGATTCCCAAATCAGCGTGTTTCTGATTCACCATGCTGGCTGGATTGGAGGCCAGCATGGATGGGTAAGCCTTATTCTCTGGATCTCCGTAAGCGTGTCGTGTCCGCGATCGAGGGCGGGATGTCGCGCAATCGGGCCGCCAAACAGTTTGGGGTGGCGATCAGCACTGCCATCGGCTGGATGCAGCGGGTCGAGGAGACTGGCAGCGTTGAACCTGGCCAGATGGGCGGTCACAAGCCGAAGGCGGTTTCGGGAGACCACGCAGTCTGGCTGTCGCAGCGGATCAGGGACGGCGATTTCACCATACGCGGTCTCGTTGCCGAGCTTTCCGGTCGCGGCTTGAAGGTCGACTACCACTCGGTGTGGGACTTCGTGCATTCCGAGAAGCTCAGCTTCAAAAAAAAGCGTGGCGGCTGGCGAACGCGATCGACCCGAGGTCGCGCGGCGGCGAGCCCAGTGGACAAAGTATCAAGGTCGCGTCGAAGCTGAGCGGCTGGTCTTCATCGACGAGACCTGGACCAGGACCGATATGGCGCGCCCTTGCGGGGATGGGCGCCGCACGGGAGCAGACTTCACGCCAAGGTTCCCCACGGTCGCTGGAAGACCATGACCTTCCTGGCGGCCCTGCGCCATGACCGGATCGATGCGCCATGGTTCATCGAGGGCCGATCGACGGCGTGAGCTTTCGCACCTATGTCGAGAAGGTTCTTCTGCCCGTCCTTCGACCCGGCGATATCGTCGTCTTGGATAACCTCGGCAGCCACAGGAGCAAAGCAGTTCGCCAGCTCATCCGTTCGGTCGGCGCCAAACTCTTCTTCCTGCCAAAATACTCGCCCGACCTGAACCCGATTGAACAGGTCTTTGCCAAGCTCAAGCACCTGCTCCGCAAAGCTGCCGCGCGAACCGTCGACGCGGTCTGCGCCGCAATCGGCCACGCACTCGATGCCTTCACTTCCGAGGAGTGCGCCAACTACCTCAAAAATTCAGGCTATCGAACTTAATGCCATCACGCCTTAAGCCCCGACAGAAAATTGAGCGAGAGGTTCGCGAGGCTTTCGACTGCCTAAACCTCGAACCGATGAAGTTGAGATCAAGAAGCGCACAGCGAGGAAAACGTCGAAAAAGCGAAACAGAAAGAGCAAATGATCAGGGCTCAATGGTAGAGAAACAGAATGAGTAGAGGTGTGCGAACACCCCCGCGCTCATTTGATTTTGGAACTCTCTCCGGTGAGACATTCATAGGGGTGGGGAGCAAGCAGAGCACGACGATACATCGTACCCTCAATCGCAGATTTGCGCGTTAGCGCATTCGCCAGTGTAGCAACGAGTCGACAGAATGGGTTTGAGATAATGCTCGAGGTGCGCGGCACTTTGAGTGTGTGAATGTGTGGATGACCACACGGAATAGCGCGCGAATCGCTTCTTGGTTTGTGGTGACCGAATACATATTGCACGTGCGATCAAGCTACCATTCCCCTCGTCGGGCTTAAAGAGCTCCTGAGCCCAGGCTCATGGCGTGCCTGCGGTTTCAAATGCCTTTCGCAGCAAGCGTATCATCAGGTCCTTTGCTTCCTGTTCGGTCGTTGCAGGTGAAGGCTGATCAAACTTCCGCCGAGCGTGCCTTGCCCAATTCGCGGTCCGTTTCAGTCGTTCGACATCGTTAGGCGGAGCCCAGTCGAGCTTGATGAACTCTGCCTCAGCCGCTGATTGCTTCAACCGTCGCTTCCCCCCGATGCCGCGAGCCTTTGCCGCCGCTGCACCTCCGAACCTGTCAATGAGACATTCGAGCGCCTTGTAGATGTCGAACCAGAAGGCTGGCGGGTGCCGCCCTGGATCGGTCGCAGATGCACGGCCGAAGTAGATCAGCGCATCCTCCAGACGATCCTCGCTGTCTGCGATTGCCAACCACCTTTGCGCTTCACTTGGCATCGCAGGTGGCTCCGGCTTTGGCTCACCGTCTGGTCTTATCGCAACCGCTATCGCGCCAGCTCTCGAGCGCTCGTTTACGACACCCGCCACGAAGAGCGTTCGATGCACCTTGCCGTCGGGAGCAACTTCGACAACACCATTAAATTGGAGCGGTTGACACTATCTGATGACGGAAATCGCGCCATTTAGCCGCTCAATCTGAGCGACAACACGGTCGCGCACCTCACTGGCTGAGGTCAGTTTCATCAAGAGAAGCAGATCGCAGCACAGTGTCCGAGCCATGTACCTCAACCCACGGATCACCGGCCGGTTTGAGCATTTCGCGCCAGTCTTGGAGGTCGAAATCATGGCCGCGAAGTGAAGCGCCCCATCGTTTGGACATCGCTAGTTCTCCCTTATAACGCACCGTCCCTTGGTTGGCGCTGACTGAGGGCTTACTTCGTGATACAAGGCTCCAGAGTGGTTCGCGGTAGGGACGCGAGTTACCTCGCGCCCCCCGCACAGATCCGCACGTGCGGCTTTCCCGCATGCGGCTCCCACCTAGGGTCAACGGCAGATGTTGCCGTATGCGAGCCAACACCTGTGTCACGCTTGTCTGGCTCAGAGTCCAGCGCGTGCTTCATTGTCCCGCATTCCCCTTGGTCCCTGCCCTTTGCTCCACCAACTCCGCCGCGGATCGCTCCGCTTTGTTCGTCGGCTTCCCAGCTACTATGGCAGAGTCAGACTTCTCGGGTCCGTTCATCATCGGCTACGGCTCCTCGCCTTCCCGATGCGGGCCGGCAACGGTTATGCCGTTCCGGTCAGACCCGAGATCTCCCAGCTTCCGATGCGATCCCTTTGCACGTGATGTGGCCTTCGACCCCGGCAGGGCGTCAGCACCTCGCATAACGGCGCCGCACATGTTGCCTTCGAGTGAATGAAAACTCTCGGCCCCTGCGATATCTGATCTTTCGTGGCTCAATCCCACACCCCATGCAATCGCTGTGTACGCTTCATGACTACTGTCGCCAGTAGCCACGCAACACTCGCTACCAAGCGGACGCTACGCCTTACTTGGACCGGACTTTCACCGGCTGGATCGCACCAGCTTGCGGCTGGCGCACTCATTCTAACAATTTTCATGCCACACCTTCCTAACCCCAATCCCGTTCGTCCAGGCCCTGGTCCTGAACTGCGATTGCGTAACTTGCAGCGCCGCTTCCGTGCGGTAGCGGCGCGCCATGATCGTACTACGAAGCTGCGGTGGGCTATGACGGCATTAATCGCTATCGCTGCCATTTTGGTTGCCTATCCGGCTATTTGGCTCCGTGTTTCGAGTTCTTGGCCGATCACGACAACGCTCAGACATATTGCGTCCGCTCCCAACTGTGATTTTGCCCGCTTGGTCGGCTTGGCACCCGCAAGACGGGGGGAGCCCGGTTATTGGAAACATCACGACCGCGACGGGGATGGAGTTGCTTGCGAACCGTGGCCGCCACGGCGGGGAGCTGCTTTGCGGCCCTAGCTATAGGTCCTGCGGCCCATGGCGTTGATGGTAGAGCGGCAGGTCAACTCCCTTGTTTGGTCCTCATGAGGATCGCCGCGATCCCGCAAGTGTCTCTGACGATCTTCTGGCGCGGCGTGTTGATATTGCGGTAGACGGTGTAACAGTGATAGCCCTTCTGTTCGACGTCGCCGTTCAGGTAATCATGGCACGCAAGTCCGCTGGCGCGGCAATACCCGGCATACCAAACGCGATCTTTGGACGCGATTTTGGCTTGCACCTTCGGCGACTTGTCGTGCTCCTCACATGCAAACGTGTAAGGAGCACCGCTTATGACGCCGCCCTCGACTAGAGCGGAGTTCTGGTTCTCTGCGATGTATTCGTCCTCACGCTGAGCGCACCATTCCAAATCAAGCGGAGGGCTGACGGCACCAACGAGGTGGGCTGCGGTATAAACGACCAGATAGAAACTTATGGCGACCTCCTAAATGGAGCGACTTGTCCCGTTTCGTCCGGTGGATGCTGACCGTCGATGGGGATCAATTGCATGCCTTTACCGGACGGCAGGACGTGGTAGTTGAATAGTGTAGAAGGATGAGCGCCGCGCAAGCGCTCTCGTGACACTTCGTGCATACCTCTAACGGACTAATCCTCATCCGCTCAATTTCCGCCGACGCTTGGATCTACCTGCGGCAGAACGCCCTCATGGAGCCGATTCGTCCTCTTCGTACACTGGATAAGCTAATGGTCCAGCGCGCACTGCTTTTTGCCGCTATCATCATCACATCATTTAGTACAACCAAGGAGGGGCGATGAAAAAGTGTCTGGAATTAATTGCACTGGCTCTGCTGATCAGTCCGGCTCAGGCTTCAAAACTTGATGCGAGCATGTGCGACAAGATCGCGTATATCTTCGATGCCTGCTCGGCTTCAGACAAAAATCCCCCATGCTACATGGTGCACCGCGCCGGGGCGGGTGAGAGCAAGGACTTAGCCAAGTTCTTCGACGATCACCCTGATCTGGACTTGCAGGCGCAATGTGACAAGGTCTGCCTCGGCAAGACCACCGTCTTGAAAGCAACCCGAAACTTCTGCCCCAACTACCGGCCCAAGCCCTAGCCCAACCTGCCTTCAAATCTCGCACGCGCGATGTAGAGTGTCCCGGCGGGACACAAGTGGCATCATCCCGAGGTGAGTTGCGCCTTCGATCTTCTTGCCGAAAGGCGGTGACGACCTCCGCATGCTCCCCTTGTCGATGCGCAAGGCGAACTTGGAGCGCCTGCTGGCGCGGCGTCCTGAGGGCGTGTTCGTCAATCCCTTCGAGCGTGGCGAGCTTGGGCCTGATCTTTTCCGCGCCACCTGCAAAATGCGTCTTGAGGGATTGGTGTCAAAACGCCGCGACCGGCCGTATCAGGCCGGCAGGTCGAAGCACTGGCTCAAAGTCAAGAACCGGAAACATCCCGCGATGGAGCGGGATTTGTGACGCGCGAAGTTCAAAGCTGACAAAGCCAACGACGCTTTGCGGACATCACCCCTCAGGTACCCCCGCCTTGCGCATACCCTCACACTGGCGTTCGCGCCCGGCGAGGTAAGCCGGATTGTCGCTCCATGCATTGCTGGCACGGAAGCGGCGGATGGTAAACATTGGATTGAGTGCAAGTCCCGCTTGCACGGCCGCTTGCGCCTCACCTATCTCGCCGAGCCGGGCGAGAACAGCCGCGAGATGGAAATGCGCGAGGGAGTAATTTGGGTTGGCCTCAATGCCCCGTCGCAGCCAAGCAACTGCTTCAGTGTCCGCGTTGAGCGCCACCTTCGCGACGCCGACCCATGCGATCCACCGGTGGACATGAGTGTCGAGGGGAGAGAGACGAAGCGCCTCGTTAATGTGAGCTTCGATTTCTGCGCCGCAACCAAGAAGATACTTGGCATACCCGATAAAACTGTGTGCGAGGGCTGAATTGCGATCCAGCGTCAACACATGCTCGAATTCTGCGACGCCTTGGACCACGCGTTTCGTAAACATCAGCGCGACGCCCAGCGCCAAGTGCGCCTCAGCGCATCTCGGTGCAAGGGACAATACTTTGGTCGAGATCGCTTCGGCTGCTGCAAATCGTGCTGACGCGTCGTCGGTCAAAAGGGCAGCTCCCTCCGCCTCTTCGACCGACGCCAAACCGACCATTGCCTCAATGTTCTCGGGATCGAGTGCCATGGCTCGCTCGAAGAAGCCGCGCGCTCGTGCTATGTATTCGGCCGTCCACCCCCTGTTCCACCAAGCTCTCCCCTGGAAAACCAGGTCCATCGCGTCTGGATCGGCTGCACGCTCGGCTCGCCGCGCCTCAGCCGCAGCGAGTTCGGCATTCAAAGAGTTGGCGAGCCTCGATACGATTTCGTCCTGCATGTCGAAAAGATCGGCAACTGGCTTGTCAAAACGCTCGGCCCAAAGGTGATTACCGATTTCGGCGTCTATCAATTGCACGTTGACCCGGAGGCGGTTGCCACCACGCTGCATCGAGCCTTCGAGCACATAGCGGACGTTCAGCTCACGTCCCAACTTCGTTACATCGACTGCTTTGTCCTTGAACGTGAACGCGGTGCTGTGCGCAATCACGAACGCACCATTGATGCGTGACAAGTCAGTGGTCAAACTCTCGGTCACGCCATCCACGAAATAGTCCTGCTCGGGATCACCGCTGAGGTTGGCGAACGGCAGCACAACAATCGAGAGACGCGGTCGTGAAGAAGCTGCCAACCCCGCCCGGACAGCCTCTGCCCCTTTCTCAGTCCGATCTGCGACGGCATAGGCCCGCACCGGCCGGTCGATGTTCTTGAGGCTCTGTTCGCCCAGATCGGTGAACTCAACTGCCACCTTGCCTCGGACGTGATCATAGGCAGCAGACGAAATGCAAATGCCGCCCGGTTCTGCAATGCTCTCAAGCCGTGCCGCGATGTTGACGCCGTCGCCAAAGATGTCATGCGGCTCGACGATGACGTCGCCGATGTTGATGCCGACACGGAAGGCAACGCGGCTGTCCTCTGCCTCGCCTGCTGTAAGTTCCTTGATGCGGGTCTGGAATTCCATCGCGGTGCGAACAGCCTCGACCGCGCTCGGAAACTCCGCCAAGAACCCATCTCCAGTGTTCTTCACGATCCGGCCGCCGTGCTCGGCGATAGCCGGATGGACAGCGTCCATCATAAGGGCGCTCAGTTTGACGTGAGTGCCTTCCTCGTCGTGGTGCATGAGCCGCGAATATCCGGCCACGTCGGCGGCCAAGATCGCCGTCAATCTGCGCTCGACCCGAACTGGCCGATCTTGCACCATGGCCCGCAACCCAACTAGCACGGTACCTTACGACGGGTCAGATGTCGGCGCCACCTGCAATAGATACAGCAGCAATGCTGACGGGCTTAGTGCCGAAAGCGAGCAGTCATGAAAAAGGCCCCGACGCGTGCACGTCGGGGCCTTCAAGATCATCAGGCCGGTTACGTCCGCCGTGCCTTCCGATCTAGGTGTCTCTGATTACCGCACCTGATCGTGTGCGGATGATGACAGCCGTGCGGCATCAAGCGGATCACATTCCGCCCGAAATCGCTCGGCCGCCAACTCGGCCTTGCGCCACTCTTCGCGCCGCCGACGCTCAATCGCCAACGCCTTACGCATCTCAACGTCCAAAATGATCTTGTCGATCTCGGCACCGTCCAGCGTGCGCTTGATGCGCAGGACGATGGACAGCACCATCACGACATCCCGTAAGACATCAACAGATCGCGCGCCGCGATATCGCAATGCGCAATGAAGCTCTCGACAGCGTCCTCGCTCTTGCAGATGAGCAGCGCCAGCTCACGCGCCTGCCGCACATCATCGACAGCAGATCGGCTATCGCAATCGCCCAACAGTATGCACTCAGCAGCCCGACCAGCTGCCAGCTCGATGCAATGGCGATATACATTCGCGAATACGTCAGAGACCGAACTGATATCCTCGCCCGGCTTCGGCATGACAGGAGCGATGGCATCGCGAACATCGGAGGCATCGCCGCGACCTTCCGCGAACGCCTCCTCGTGACCCTCGCCCAAACGCGACCTTCATAGCCTGAACCCAAGATCGGACAGCCTATATCGCCACCACAAGCACATCCCAATCCGCTGCCAGAAAACCCTATTCCCCCGATTTTCCGATTTGGGGGTGCGATTGGTGTGTTCGTCGGAACGTTGCTGTATTCTGGTCCCGCAGAATGAGTCACAAAAGGCCGGTGGGAGCGCCCCACTACTCCGCATGAGGAGCATCGGAAACAATTTGAGTTGATTGGAAATCATAGATGACAACAGGAATGCGATGTCTGACACCGAATGAGACCGAGCGCTTGTTTGGCCGGAACGGCTTTCGAGTTGTTTCAAATGCTCAACTCGGTCGCATTGCGCTCACGCTTGATCCAGCAATCGTATCTAAGCAGACTCGAGTTGGTGGCCGACCCCCATCCAATGTTCGCCATCTGCCTCACTTCGCAGAGGCAATGAACCGGTGGCACTCATCTGATACGGGACGATTGCTATGGATTGATTATTGGAGCAATGATTTTCCAAGCATCCATGAAGCGTTCGTGTCGGCCCGCATTGGTGCCGGAGAAGTTCGATCTCTGTCCGAAGCCCCAGGACATTATTTCGATCCTCGTCACTATCACGAACGTGATCAGACGGCGATTTCCCCGGAGCAAGCTCGTTTGACCGGAATGTTGATTGGCCTGATGTCACTAATAATGATTGATGGCTGGGATGGCTGGTTAATTGCCGGAGAGAGTTCTGATCGAATTGAGTTTTGGGAGGGAAATATTTATTTCTATTCTAGCGAAGCTTCGCAACTGACCATCGCAAACTCCCTGATGGATGAATTCGGCTGCTCACGAAATCCGGAATGATGAGAATTCGGTACTCGATGGGCGTGCAGACTGTAGTTTAACTGTCAGCTGGACCACCTTCCACGTCTGCACGGCGTCCCCTGCGGCGACGGGCAGAACAGATTGTCCGATTTTTTCGCCCTAGTATCCTATTCTACGACGAGGACGTCATCGACCTTTACCATCGGATCTGCGCGCTGTATCGAATGGGGTGAAGATACATAAGTAAGGAGAAGATGCCGAAACAAAGGAAAAGTCGCCCGGTAATCCAGCCGTGCGACGTCCGATCCTAAAAACGTCGCACGAGAGTCGTTTTGTTTTCAACAGACATCTGGCGAAGCTATTGGAAACCAAAGATTTTCCTTTGGTGGGCGCACCAGGGCTCGAACCTGGGACCCGCTGATTAAGAGACAGCCCCGGGGTGAGAACAATCAACGACTTGCTGGTCGCACCACCGGGCTTATCCGACCGAAAGTGGGCATTCGTCGCACGATCAGCCTAACTCGTTCAGCCCATCTTCACAGCCCGCCAAAGGCCACCGCTCATGCGCGCTCAAGGGGCAGCCGGCAGCCTTGATACTGCAAAGGACGCCCTCGTCGCTTCGGACCGTCCCCCGTAAACAAGCCGTTGATTTTGCGTGCTTTTTTTTGGCTGCCGGCTTGATATTGGCAGAGGCGCAATTATATGTTACAAATCAATTGGTTAGCGGGCTTTATAAACGACGGGAACCCTGAAATTCAGGGTTCGTTGATCCTCTGATGCTATTGTGTTGACACGGCAGCGGGCCGGGCCATCTTAAAGGCGAAGGTAGCCATACAGCCACCAGAGACAGTGAGAGAATGAGCAAGTTTCCCGCCTCGGTGTTGACCACCGTGAATGCGTCGTACAGCAAGAAGCTGGACGCACAGGCGCTTGCCTATTGTCTGACGCATCCGGCGGCGGCAAAGGCGGCACCAGGACAGATGTCGGCGTTCTTCGGCGAGGTTGCTCCAGAGTTGCAGAAGACGTTTGCCAGCGCGTTTGGTATCAGCGACGCAGAGCTGGCGATCGCAGCCAAGACCTTCGCCGCATATTCAGGCGAGTCTTATCCGCTCGCCGCGTGAGCGCCGCTGGACCAGGCTGGACGCGCCTCTTTCACATTGCCTGCTCGCTGATCCGTCAGGTTAATGCCGAACAGACCATTGTCGACTCCTGGTCGTTCGGGGGCGGCACGGCGATGATGCTGCAAATTGGTCACCGCGAAAGCCACGACGTCGATATCTTCCTGCCCGACGCGCAGCTCCTTCCCTTTCTGGACCCAAAACTGCGCGATTTCGAATTCGAGATCCTGCCGTCTGATTATGGGGGTGACGGGTCTGGATTTATCAAACTCGCGTTCGACGAGATCGGCGAGATTGACTTCATCGTGGGACAAGCTCTAACAACGCCGGCGGTCACGAGACTAACGGTTGAGAACGAAAAGGTCGACCTCGAAACAGTTGCCGAAATCATCACTAAGAAAATTCACTACCGTGGCAGCAGCATCAAGCCGCGCGACATCTTCGATATTGCTGCGGCGGCAAAGCACGATAGAGACGCCATCGTCAGCGCGCTGAAAGACCACAAGGACGACGTGGCCAAAACACTAGGCACCCTCGAACGCCTGAACCCGGACTTCGTAAACGCGACGATCGCGGAATTGACGATCAAGGATCCATTCAAGCCGATCGCTCAAACGGCACTTGAAGACGCAAAGGCTCTCTTGCAATCGATCTGACGCGCACGCTCCTCCTTCATACGCGCCCTATTCGGACGATGATTGAGCTGTCTTTGCCCCGGAAACGTAACCGCCTCGATCATTTCGACGATTTGATCGAAGACGACTATGCCCTCACAGCAAAGACGAGCTGGCACACGCGGCCAGGGCACAGCGAACGCAGCGATCGACATCACCATTTATTTCCGAGCCCGAAAAGCGGATTAACCTGAGCCCCGTGTGTGTGCCGAAAGCCTACGCCCTGAGGTAGTGGTGATGAAGCCCGCCCAGGACGGCAAGTGGCCTGACCACACCGGTTCGCTGAACTGGGCGAGAGACAGGCGCATCCTTGTCCAAGGCCAAGTGCGTTCGTGTCTCATTATAGTAGCGAGCGTAAGATTTCAGAATCCGGCGTAGATGTGCCTCGCCTAAGACAATGATGTGGTCCAAACACTCACGCCGGATCGATCCGATCAGTCGTTCGGCAAAGCCGTTCTGCCAGGGTGAAGCTGGCGCGGTAGGTTTGTCCCGGATGCCCATGGCACGCAGTCGGCGTGTGACGACTGCACCGTAGATGCGATCACGGTCCCGGATCTGTAGCGCGGAGCCTCGTTCCACGGGAAGCTCCGTGATTTGACGCGCAACCCATTCTGCCGTGGGATTTGCTGTGACGTTGATCCAGATCAGCTCTCTGCGGCCGAGCCGGACGATCACGAAAGCATAGAGCAGGTCGAAACCGATGGTCGGAACAACTAATAGGTCCATGGCGGCAATGTCCGGCGCGTGGTTATGGAAGAAGGTCCGCCATCCCTGGCTGGGTAGCCCTCGCCGTCTGACCATGTACTTGGCGACGCTCGACTGCACGACCTTCACCCCGAGCTTGAGCAGTTCGCCGTGAATGCGTGGTGCGCCCCAAAGCGGGTTTTCGACGCTCATCCGCCGGATCAAAGCGCGTAGCTCCGTCTCGATCTGCGGTCGCCCTCCCAGTGGCCGCGATTTCCAACGCCAGTAGCAGCGACAGCCGGCTCTGTGCCAACGCACGAGCGTCTCTGGCCGGATGATTGTGAGAACCTTCAGGATCGCTGGAAACCAGCGATATAGCTGGATAAAGAACCAGCGATCATGGTTCGTGAGCCGGACGCGACCATGCAGCTTGCGCCTCAAAACACTCAATTGATGTCGAAGCACCGCATTCTCAGCCTCAAGCCGCAACTTCGACTTGAATGGCGAAGCCAGGACGGCCAGAACGAAACAGAGCAGCCCGATCATTCCGCCAGCTTAGGCGATTCCATCACGCCATCAACTCGGATGAGGTTTTCAGTACACACACCCAGCTAATTAGATTTGCGGGCAGCCTCATTCCCATTCTCTGACGTCGGTCCTGCCTCCAGGTCCACCCGCTCAACTTCACCGGCCCATGGTTCGGGGTACTGAACCGTCGATGGTGTGGCCGCCGACGTCCTTTTCTCTCGGATAAGCTTTCGGACTCGTCCAGACACACATCGCACGGACTCAGTTCGTCAGTCGCCTTTTCAACCAGGTTCAAGACGACGAACTCAACCCGTGCAGCCGCAGGCCTTCAGAGCCTCCCGGAACTCCTTCCAGCTCGATCGGCTTTGCGATTGTGGAGCGCGGATGGCCGTAATGGGATTTGCATGCTTGAGGGGCGCCCTCATGGTGCCGCCTCTAACGGAGCTTGGACCTCTCTGCGTTCACCGCAAAGGTAGGCGTGCAGCGCGCTGAGGCAAGCATCCGCGCTCATGAGATCCCGCTGGCGCTGCGGGGCAATGGTGAGATCGGCAAGCTGATAGATGGGATTGCGCACTTGGACACGATTTGTGACCGTCTTATCTTGGTCGGCGGTTTGCATCTTCGGACGCTTGGTGTTGTGCCTCAGGTTCCGCCTGATCACGTCCTCGTTGGTATTAAGCCAGATCGTGACCGCTTTCTGTCCGACATGCTGCCGGATTTCGTCGATCATGAACGCTCCATCACCGGTTGCGAGTACCGCCGGCCCTTGTTCGAGCAGCTGCCTGATCTCATTCATCTCAAGATTCCTGAAATGCGCCTCTCCATCCTCAGCAAGAATCTTAGTTATGGACTTGCCGGTCTTCGCCTCGATCTTTTTATCGGAATCCACGAAGCTCAACCCCAGTTTTTTGGCGAGTACACGGCCAAGAGTGGATTTCCCTGCGCCCGTCATCCCGACGAGCACGATCGGTCGCGCGCCCAACGCGCCAAGAATCTCTGTCGCAAGCGGGGAGTGCGCCGTATGTCTCGGCGGGGCCACTTGCAACCGGCGAGCTAGGCTGGCACCACCAACTGTACTAGCCGCATCGGCCTCCCAGTGGGGAATCGCGATGGCCCCGTCGGGAATGACAACCTTGTTGCAGGCCTGTCGCACGCGCTCCAAGAGTTGCTCGGCTCTGGACTTATCCAGGGGCTCTCGACTCACGCGCTGCAGCTTCTGCAGCTCCTTGTACGTGTCGTGATTGTTGATCTTGGCGTTGTAGCTGTCTGCCGTGTGGAACTCCACCTCGAAACGGTATCCGCCCGGCGTAGCGAGCACAGTCTTGATGCCGACGAAGGTCGGCGATCGCGCCTTGAACCAGTTGGTCGTGCTGACCTCGGTATAGCCGCTCTCTTCGAAGGCTAGAATGGCTTTCTTGAAGGCACGTGTAAAATCTTTATCAGGAAGTTGGAAGACGTGGCGTACAGCGTTGCTGATCAGCTGGGTACCGGCCTCAAACGGGGCCTGCGTGCCGACGAGCTGATCTGTCATCGACCCTTCCGATCTCAAACGCTGAGCGAGATGGGGCAGCTTCACCGGTATGTCGGCATTCCTGAGGGCTTCGGCAACCGAAGTTGCCGTCGGAGTGATGTCCTTCTCTTCGGTTTGAGCGCGGGAGGCTTCCATTTGGGCGCGCTGTGCTGCCTGCTCGCTGGTCAATGTGATTGTCGTGGCCGAATCATCGGCAGCTAGCCTTCGGCCCGAGGGTTCAGGCAGAATGCCTCGCTCCGCGGCAAGTTTAATCGATACTTGCATGACTGAAGCCGCCAGCGTCGGATTGTCTTTGAGATCGTCCAATGTCGCATCGACATCGAACTGACCGTGGCTGAGAGTAGCCGCCATGCTCTTGGTGTAGGGCACCGATTTCATCCCCGGCGTCTGTTGCAGCAGGCGCTGAAGGTAGCCGCTCTTATTCATAAAGGTGTTGGCGCCAGTGTCGGATTTATAGGCGTCAGTTCCGACCTTGATGCCAAGGCTCAGGAGATTGCTTGCACTTTGCACGAGGTCGGATGGATTGTAGCCATCTGGTCGTGGGTCGATGCGCGCAGGGTAACGATCGAGGATAAGCTGGACGCGGTCACGTGGCCGAGCCATTGCCGGATAGGTCTCCGCCAGCTCGGGGAACAGTTCGCCGAGCTGTTGACTCAATGCGAGCTGTGCCTCGCTCACGCCGGCGACTGTTTCGGGCAGGAGTTGTTCGGGCAGGCTCACGGCCCACGCCTCGAGCTCGATGAGGAGCAACTCGGCCATCTCGCGCGCGACCGGATGGTGTGCCAGTTCGATCTCGTGCCGCGCATTATCGAGCTTGTCTTGGACGTTCTGAGCGCTGACCTGCTCCTGCTCCAACAGGCTTCGGATTGCTCGCTTGAGCTCTTGGTGAATGCCTTCGTACGTGCCGAAGATGGCACGCTCGGCAAACCACTGTCGGGCTTCATGGGATTGAGCCAGAAAACCTCGCTGCAGGCCAGTATAGATTTCCAGAACATTTCGCGTGGCGGCGAGGATCTGGCTGGCGCGACCGAACTTGTAGCGACCGTCCTCAATCGCTGGGGTATGAGATTTTGGCGGCTTGAGGGAGCGCAACCCGCGCGCTTTCTCCTCTTCATCGAATTGCCTAACATGCTCGTAAAGCTGCGGCCGGTCGCCGATGATGAGCACGCTATCCCCATCGAAGTCGCCGTCAAGCTTCTTCTGTTCATTGGGCGGCACGGCAACCACCGAGCCTGAGGCAAACAATTCGGTCGCCTGGAGGATGCCGATGCAGTCGACCGGCGTGTCCACCTTCGCGCGGTCCTTGCTCTTGGTCCAGCTCGAATGGCACTTTACATCCTCGGCAGACATCACCAGCTCCCTGTCGGCGAAGTCGGCCGGCCACATCTCATCCGGCACCACGATCAGAAGTCCTTTGGCGAAGAAAGTGGGATCGGCGGCGGCCAACTCCTCCGCCGATTTCTGGGCGACATTGAAACTGTATTGGATGGTGGCGCACTTATCGAGAAATGCCCCAGTAGGATCCCCATCGGCGGCCGACCTGACCCGGTCGGCGGCGAAGGGACGGAGGTTGGGCTTGTCGTAAGGGGATCGCCCGATCAGCACGCCACCACCGCTCAACGTCTCGCTCTTGAGCGTCGGCACATGGAGACAGTCATCAGCGGACGGGATGGCGATGGCGCCCAAACCGTTGATATGCCCGGCCGTGACGGTGCGAAACAGCTCCTCTGACGTCAGCTTTTGCTCGTCCCGCCTCTCAAGCCAGCTCCTGGCCTGCTCGCGCGCCTCATCCGCGACTTGATCGCTGCGCGGATAATGCTGGAGTGCCGAGACCGGTAGGGATGATCTCCTTTCACCATAGGCAGGCACCCGGTCAGGACCTTCCTGCTCGGCAGCCCGGCGAACAGCTGGCATAACGTTGGCCACCGAGGCCCTGATGAAGCCACAGCCGTCATGCGGTCGTAACGCAATGGGGCCGTCGGGCCCTCTCAGCTTGAACGGATGCTCCTCGTTGGCAGGGCGGTCCGGCAGCAGCGCCAATTTGAAGGCGCCTTCCAGCGCGTAGTCGTGAGGAGATAGACCTTTGATGGCCGGAGGCGCCGCAAAACCCCTGCGTTGAGTGTAATAATAGGCTTCTTTGAAAGGGGCCCAGGCCCGTGAGAGCTGCTCGAAGGCCGTGCCCGGGGCGGTTTCGGCATAGGGAATCGCCAGCAGCTTTCCCCCGGAAGGCTTTGCTAGCTCGCCTGGAGCTCGGGCCGCAACCTGAGACACGCTCATTCGCGGCGGCTTTAACTTGCTGCCGCCGAACAGGTCCATGCGGTATGGTACACCGTTGACGTTCACCGTACGCGCCAGCATGAAGGCGCTCGGCGTTGCTGGCAGTTGCACCGCGACCACGGGCAGGGCTCCCGAGGTCAGGCGATGAAAAATCGAATACCGTCTCTCCGGCTCCGTGGCCAATGGCCGCCCCTGCATGTCCACCACCGGCAACTGCATCAGCCCCGCGTCACCCTGCGGAGACCTTGGCGCGTGGTCCATGGCTTGCAAGACCTGATGCACGTCGAAGACAGACGCAGGATTTTGCGCCTGGATCGCCGCCCTATCCTGCTCCATGAATAAGTCCAGCGCATCTACTGGACTGTCGGCCTCGATCTGCGCGATCAGATTCCAGCTCATGCTGGAAAGATCGCCTTGAATCAGGTCGCGCGCGCCAGCCAGGATCGCTCTGGTCCCATCCTGCAGCTCATCCTGCCTGATCCGTAAATCGGGCCTCTTGCCCTCGACATACGGTGACCTGAACAATCTCTGCAGGACCGCACGAGCCTTAAGCGTCTGATAGATCGATAAGGCGGTGCAGCGGCTCGCAAGCGGGCCACGGGTCCGCTCGGCATCGCTTGCGTTCAGATGCGCCTCGATCTTGTGCTCGACCGCGGGTTGGAGATCGTTGAGCAGGTTGAGGGCCTGCCTGCGATGCCAGCGCAGCGGCCTCTCTGGGCTGCGCGCCAGCGGCAGCAAAGCAGCGCACAGATTGCCCATGGTTTCCAGATCGTTCCGGGTCATAAAATCAGGGGCTTGACGCAATTCCGAGAGCCGATTCAAGCCTGTCAGTGCGAGCAAACCGAGGTCATCAACCAGCCTAGCCTTACCCAGCGCCTTGAAGATTGTTGCGATGTGCAGAACGTCAGCCTGCCCCAGACGATCATTATCATAGTGCAGGTAGTGGGCGAGCTTGTGCAACCGATCCTTCGGCAGAGTAGCGTCCGTAATTTCCCCACTGTCCTCTGCCCCCATGATCGTTCGCGACAGAGCATTGGCGAGCATACTCAGCTGAGGCGTGGTGAACACACCGAATCGCTGCCCTCGAGCACCTAATCCGCGCGCGATGTCCATCGTGGACTGCCGGCACGCAGCCTCTTCCGGCCATTTGGTGAACCCGTTCACCAAGGTCGCCACTACCTGCGGAGCGAAATCAGAGAGCTGGCGCCGACTGGCTTCCCCGGCGATTGCGGCCGCGGCTTTGCGGCAGTCCTCCTCGTCCGGCCACTTGCTGAAGCCGTTCACCAGATTCGCCAGTCCCAGTGGTGCAAAATCAGAGAGTTCGGCGCGGCGAAGAACCTCACCCGCGATCGCAACAGTGGCGTCGCGAGAGATCGGCGATTCCGGCCATTTGCTGAAGCCGTTCACTAGGTTCGCCAGTCCTTGCGGGCTAAAATCAGAGAGTTCGGCGCGGCGAAGGACCTCACCCGCTATCGCAAACGTGGCTTGGCTAGCGTCCGGCGATTCCGGCCACTTGCTGAAACCGTTCACCAGATTAACCAGCTCCTGGCGAGTAAAGTCAGGGAGTTCGGCGCGGCGAAGCACCTCATGCGCGATCGCGGCTGTGGCTTGCTGAGACCCCGGCTGATCTGGCCACTTGCTGAAACCGTTCACCAGGTTCGCCAGCTCCTGCGAAGTAAAATCAGAGAGCGATGCGGCGCGCCCAAGAACCTGCCATGCGATTGCGACCGTGGCGTCCCGACAGTCCGGTGCTTCCGGCCATTTGCTGAAACCGTTCACCAGATTAGACAAGTGCTGGTTGTTAAAATCAGAGAGCTGGGCCCAACGGCGACGGACCTCGCTGGCAACCGCTACTGTGGCTTGCTCAGACGCCGCCGCTTCTGGCCACTTGCTGAAGCCGTTCACCAAGTTCGCTAGGCCCTGCGGAGCAAAGTCAGAGAGCTGGCGGCGACGGACCTCACCTGCGATTGCGACCGTGGCGTCACGACAATCCGGTTCTTCCCGCCACTTGCTGAAACCGTTCACCAAATTAGCCAGGTGCTGGTGATTAAACTCAGAGAGCCGGGCGCCGCGGCGAAGGACCTCATGCGCGATTGCAACTATGGCTTGCTGAGACGCCGCCGCTTCTGGCCACTTGCTGAAACCGTTAACCAAGTTCGCCAGTTCGTGTGGAGCAAAATCGGAGAGCTGGCGCCGGCGGATCTCCTCAGCGATTGCGACTGTCACCTCGCGACAACCCGCTGCGTTCGGCCACTTGCTGAAACCATTCACCAGATTAGTCAGGTGCTGGTGAGTAAAATCACGGAGCTGGGCGCCGCGGCGAAGGACCTCATGCGCGATCGCGTCCGCGGCTTGCTGATTTCTTGTCCCTTCCGGCCACTTGCAGAAACCGTTCACCAGGTTCACCAAGTCCTGGTGATTAAAATCAGAGAGCCCGAACTCGCCGCGCGCGGCGCGACGACGGACCTCACCGGCAATCGCTCCGGTGGCCCGGCGAGACCACTCGTTTTCCGGCCACTTAGCGAAGCCGTTCACCAGGTTTGCTAGGTCCTGCTGACGGAATTCAGAGAGCCGGGCACGGCGGTCACGACGGAGCACCTCACTGGCCATCGCGCCTGCTGCTTGGCGCGATGGCGCCTCTTCCGGCCACTTGCTGAACCCGTTCACCAATGTCGCCAGCGTCTGTCGAGAAAGATGAGATAACTGGTCGTCGCGGCGAAAGACCTCGTTGGCGATTGCGAGCGCGGCGTCGCGACAGTCCGTCCCGTCCGGCCACTTGCTGAAACCATTCACCAGGTTCGCAAGATTCTGGTGAGTAAAATCAGAGAGTTGGGCGCGGCGGCGAATAATCTCAGTGGCGATTGCGACTGTCGCTCTGTGATAGTCCGCATCGTCCGGGCATTTGCTGAACCCGTTCACCAAGTTCGCCAGCTCCTGCGGAGTAAACCGAGAGAGCCCTTGCTCGCCGGCGCGGCGAGAGAGTTCTGTGGCGATTTTGACTGTGGCTTGGCGATGAACCGCCTCTTCCGGCCATTTGCTAAAACCGTTCACCAGGTTCGCCAGCTCCTGATGACTAAATTCGGAGAACCCGAGGTCGCGGTCAGCGCGGCGAGCGACCTCACCGGCGACGGCGACCGTGGCCTGGCGAGACGCTGCCTGTTCCGGCCACTTGCTGAATCCATTTACCAACGTCGCCAGCGCCGGTTGAGTAAGATGAGACAGCTGGTCGTCGCGGCGAAAGACCTCACCGGCGATTGCGAGCGCGGCTTCGCGACAGTCCGCCCCGTCCGGCCACTTGCTGAAACCATTCACCAGGTTCGTCAGATTCTGGTAAGTAAAATCAGAGAGTTGGGCGCGGCGGCGAATAGTCTCAGTGGCGATTGCGACTGTCGCTCTGTGATAATTTCCATCGTCCGGGCATTTGCTGAACCCGTTCACCAGGTTCGCCAGCTCCTGCGGAGTAAAACCAGAGAGCCCTTGCTCGCGGGCACGGCGACAGAGTTCTATGGCGATTCTGCCTGTGGCTTGGCGATGGCCGCCCTCTTCCGGCCATTTGCTAAAGCCGTTCACCAGGTTCGCCAGGTCCTGATGATTAAAATCAGAGAGCCCCAACCCGCCGCGGTCAGCGCGGCGAGCGACTTCACTTGCAATTGCTCCGGTGGCCTGCTGACACGCCGCCTGTTCGGGCCATTTGCTGAAGCCGTTCACCAGGTTCGCCAGTTCCTGCTGACTGAATTCAGAGAGGCGGGCACGGTGGTTGCGACGAAGGACCTCACCGGCCAGCGCGCCTGCGGCTCCGCGAGAAGCGGCCTGTTCCGGCCATTTGCTGAACCCGTGCAGAAGATTCACCAGGTGCAGGTGAGTGAGTCCAGAGAGCCCGGCATGGCGATCGCGGCGGAGGACCTCGCCCGCGACAGTGGCTATGACTTGGCAAGAGACCGCCTCTTCCGGGCATTTTTCAAAACCGTTCACCAGGTTCGCCAAGTCCTGCTGATTAAAAGCAGAGAGCCCGAAGTCACTGGAAGCGCGGCGAAGGACCTCACCGCCGAGCGCGGCCATAGCGTGGCGACAATCGGCTTGTTGTGGCCACTTGCTGAAACCGTTCACAAGGTTCGCCAAGTTTTGCTGCGAAAAATCAGAGAGCCGGAAACGAAGGTCGGCGCGACGACGGACCTCACGGGCAACGGCTTGCGTGCCATCACGAGTCTCCGGCCGCTGCGTCCACTTGCTGAAACCGTTCACCAGCAACGACAAACTTTGACTATTCAGTGCCCCAAGCGCCTTGCCTTCATCGCGACAAAACTCGGCGATTCTGATCGTTCCATTGCGGCATGTCCTCGATTGCGGATACCGACCAAATGATGCAGCCAAAAGCGAAAGAGCTTTTGGCTCGACTTCGCATAACAACGCACCATGAAGCTGCGACACGCGAGCCGCGATCGCCTTGCAAGCCTCGACACCTTCCTGACCTCCGGCCTCGCGACTGACCACGTTGCATGCTGTCGCGTAGCCCCACGATTTACCGCGGCGGATATCGTCCTCGAAGCGAGGGACAAATTGACTTCTGAATTGGGAGGCGGCCTTTTGTATGAATGTTGCATAAAGCGCGTCGTCAGCCCTTTGCAGCTGCTTGTCATGGTCTACCACTGCACATGAGAATCCAACGATGTCGCGGGCGAAACGAATCGCGTGTAGGGCTGCGTTGGATTGCTGTTCTGAGATTCCACTTTGCGCATGTGTGGCGACACCATCCATTCGGCGCCGTTTTGACTCTCGATCTAGGTCGGATACGGACCGCTTGCGCGAGGAAGGAGCACTTTGTCGTGAACTCCTGGACTGATCGGCACCGCGAACCTCGGCACCGGAACGCGACGAGCTTTCCTCCCAATTTGGCGCGCCGCGGTGCGGCAAATGGAGAGAACCTGGCTGGTCGTCACGCACATCAACGGCGCGATCATGCTGGTCGTCACGCAACTCAACGCTGCGACCGGGCGGCATGCGGCGCCGGACATTGCTGGCCGAAGGTGGCCTTTGAGCGGACGACGCCCCCAAATCTCGATTTTCAGAGCGCAAGCCTTGCACGACAGAACTGAACGTCGAGCCATCCCCTCCACCGCCAACATCTGATTCAGCACGGGACCAGTGCGCATCTGGTCCGCTGGGCGCGTTCCCAGGTCGATCAACTCCAGTCAAACTCCGCCCTCCATGCAAGCGAGAATGAGCCGAATTAGAACGTTTGGCACACACGGTGCCGCCGCGACAGCCTCAACGATTGTGTTTCGGCAGCTGATCGGAGAGGTCTCCTTACGCTGCACCGACGAGACGTGACTCGCCACAACCGGCAAGCGCGGACCGTCTCTGCACAATTGTTCGCACTGTGGCATCGAAGATATCCACTTCACCTGACGTGAAGCTGACCTGCGCACAGCCGAAAACGGAGGCAATCCGCGAGGGAGCTTGCAAAGATCGCGCGCATCGCGCCGCGTACTTGTATGCGGTCGGACCCAATGTTCGATCATGATGCAGCGATGAGCATCGCAAAAGGAAGCTCGGCAGCGGGCCCATTCTTCGGCGAGGTATATGCCCCGTCCGAGCGCGTGACGATACGCGCTTTGTGCCGCATTGCGGCACTAGTCACAGCGTAAATGATGCTGACTCGACCAACCGAAGGAGGGCGAGTGAAGAGCTACATGATTTGGCCCGTGGAACGACCTCGCGGGGTCAGCAAGCTGCTCCAGCACCTTCCATCAGACCGGCAGCGTTTCATACTCCTCGTCGTGCCATCCGAGCGCAGTCGCGGCAACGCCAAAGCTTGACTTATCGTGCGGCGGCATATGGCTTGGTTCGCTCATCCGTCGTTTGACGCCAAGATCTTTGACGCCAAGATCATGGATTCTACTGGTCCTGAGCTTGCCAACAGCGCCGTACGGTGAGATCGCGATGAAGAGGTTACAGAGCAGGCGATGAGGTGATCTAAGATTCGAGGCTCGGAGGCGACAGCCTAGAGGAACGTAAAGACGGAGCTGGCGCTCCCCGCGCGGCCCACTTCCGCTCTCCAATGCAAGATATCCTTAGCGCCCTCAGGGATGGCAACTTGCTTACAAACCTCTCGCACGCAGAGCTCGAGTTCTTTGGATTTAACTTGATCCTGTCCATTTCCGGCTCCTGGTTGCTGCTGCTCCTCCAGCTCCTTATACGTATCATGATTGGCAAGCTTGGCCCGATAGCTGTCTGGTGTGTGAAACTCCAGTTCAAAGCGGTAACCTTGCGCTGTGGCGAGCACAGTCTTGATCCCCACGAAGTTCGGCGTTCGTATCCTAAACCAATTGGTCGTGCTGACCTCAGCATAGCCTCGATCGTCGAAGGCCAGCATGGCTTTTCTGAAGGCCGCTGCAAACTGCCCATCAGGGATCCTGAAGACATGACGTACGGCGTTGTTGATCAGCTGTGAAGCGCTCTCGCAGGGGACGCTCACGCCGGTGAGCTGCAATCGTATGGTCCTTTCCGATTTCAAGCGGCGATCGACGTGGGGCATCTCAACTTCGATCTGGTATTTTGTGCGGAGCGTTTCGGCAATCTCACATACCGTAGTCGTGATTGTCTCCTCCTCGATTTTGGCGCGCTCAGTCTCAAGTTTAGCGCGCACGGCGGCCTCCTCGCGGGTCAGAGTGATCGTCGCAATAGAATCGGCTGCGGCCGGGCGACGGCCGGATGGTTCAGGCAGAATGCCGCTCTCCATGCTAAGCTTGATGGAGGCTTCCATGACCGAGGCCGCAAGCGTCGGATTGTCCTTCAGATTTGCCAATGTCGCATCGAGATCCAGCCTGCCCTGGTTGAGACTTGTTGCTATGTTCTTGCTGTAGGGAGCGGGCCTCAGTCCCGGGGTTGCTTGTAGCAGTCGCTGAAGCTGATGGCTTTTCTTCAGAAAAAGGCCGGCACCCGTGTCAGATTTATAGGCGTCGGTTCCGACCTTGATCCCGAGACTGAGGAGGTTGTTTGCGCTTCGGACGAGGTCATCGGGATGGTAACCATCGGGTCGGGGATGGATCCGCGCCGGGTAGTGGTCAACAAGCATTTGGACACGCTCTCGTGGCTGAGCCGTTGCGGAAAAAGCCTCCGCCAGATCGGGGAAGAGCTCCCACAGCTCCGTGCTCAGCGTCAGCCCTGCATTGCCGCTGCCCTCAGCGGTTACAGGCGGGGCGTGCTCATCCGTAGCCCATGTCCCAAGGTCGGCAACGAGCAGGCCGGCGATTTCGCGAGCGACCGCATGGTCTGCCGCCTCGATCTCGTGCCTTGCCCTGACGAGCGTGTCCTGGATGTCCTGCCGACTCGGCTGTTCCTGGTTTAACAGCTCACGAAGGTCACGCTTGAGTTCCTGCTGAATGCCCTCATACGTCCCAAATACGGCCCGCTCGGCGAACCAGCCTCGTGCGTCGTGGGATTGCGCCAGAAAGGTGCGCTGCAGACCCGTATACGTTTCCAGGACGTTCTGCGTGGCGGCCAGGATCTGGCTGGTGCGACTGAACTGGTAACGCTCGCCCTCGATGGCGGGGGTGTGCGACTTGGGCGGCTTAAGGGAGCGTAGTCCGCGCGCTTGCTCCTCTTGATCGAATTGGCGTACGTGTTGATACAGGGCAGGCCGATCGCCCAGGATAATGACAGTGTCCCCGTCGAAGTCGCCATCGAGCCTTTTCTGTTCGTCAGGCGGGACTGCAACCAGCGACCCCGGAGCGAACACTTCGGTTGCCTGGAGGATGCCGACACATTCGAGCGATGTGTCCTCCTTGACGCGGTCCTTGCGCTCGGTCCAGCGCGAATGGCACTTGACGTCCTCGGCCGATAGCACCACGCCTCGGTCGGCGAAGGCAGTGGGCCACATTGCATCGGGCGCCACGATCAGAATGCCTTTGGCAAAGAACGTGGCATTGTCGGCAGCGAGCTCACCGTGCGATTTCTCGGCCGCATTGAAGCTGTACTGCATGGCCACGCACGTATCGAGAAACGCCGCGGTTGGATCCCCGTCGGTTGCCGACCTGACTTGCTCGGCGGCAAACGGACGCAGATTGGCCTTGTCATAGGGGGAGCGCCCGATCAGGACGCCCCCTTTCGCGGTCAAAGTCTCGCTTTTGAGCGCGGGCACATGGAGACGGCCATCGCTGGATGGTACTGCAACGGCGCCGGGTCCCCCGATGTTTCCGACCGTCACGGTGCGATAGATCTGTTCGAAGGTCAGTTTTTTCCCTTCTCTGCTTTGGAGCCAGGTCTTGGTCTTCTGTTCCGCCTCATCGGCCACCTGCTCGCTGCGCGGGTAATGCTGCAGCGCCGAGGCGGGCAGCGATGATCTGCGTCCCTCACCATAGGCCGGCACCCGCTCAGGACCGTCTTGAGTCGCGCCGCGGCGAACGGCCAGCATTCGCTCGGCCAGCGAGGCTTTGATGAAGCCGCAACCGTCATGTGGCCGCAGCGCGATCGGCCCCTGCGGTCCACTAAGTCTGAAGGGATGCGCCTCGCCTTCCGGACGGTCCGGCAGCAGCGACAGCCTGAATGCGCCCTCCAACGCGGAGTCGTGAGGTCCCAAACCCTTGATCGCCGGAGGCGCCGCAAATCCCCTGCGCTGCGTATAGAAATAAGCCTCCTTGAAGGGGGCCCAGGCGCGCGACATTCGCTCGAAATCCGTGCCGGCTGCTGTGTCGGCATACGGAATGGCCAAGAGCTGCCCCCCGGAACGTACGCGGACGTCACCTGGCGTACGGCCAGCGATCTGCGCCACAGTCAATCGCGGCGGCTTCAATTTGCCTCCGCCGAACAAGTCCATGCGATAGGGCACGCCGTCAACCGTGAGCGTCCGCGCCAGCATAAAGGCGCTCGGCTTTGCCGGCAGTTGGACCGCGACGACGGGAACCGCACCTGCGGTCAGGCGATGAAAAGCGGAATACCTTGTCTCGCGCTCCGTGGCCACGCGCCGGCCCTGCATGTCTACCACTGGCAATTGCATCAAACCCGCGTTTTCCTTTGGAGGCGTGGGCTCGTGGTCCATGTCTCGCAAGACCCGATGCACGTCGAAGGCAGCGGGGTGATGTTGCGCCAGGATTGTCGCTGCATCCTGCGCCAAGAACGAGTCCAGCGCACCCACGGGACCATCCGACTCGATCTCCGCGATCAGATTCCAGCACATATTGGAAAGATCGCGCTCGATGAGATCGCGCGTAATGCGCAGGATCTCTCTGGTCCCACGCTGCAAGTCCTGCTGCCTCATCTGCAGATCGGACTTCTTGCCCTCGACATACGGTCGGCGAAACATCGTTTTCAGGATCGCACGGGTCTTGAGCACTTGATAGATTGAGAGCGCGGGGCGACGGCTCGCGTACGGGCCGCGGATCCGTTCCGCATCGTCCGCCTCAATATGCGCAGCGATCTTTTCCTCGACAATGCCCTGGAGGTCGTTCAACAAATTTAGGGCCTGTCTACGGTGCCAGCGCAGATGAGGACTGCGTGCCAGCGGTAGCACAGCGACGCAGAGATGTCCCATGGCCTCGAGGTTATGCCGGCTCGCAAAGCCGGCGTCACCACGCAATTCGTCAAGCCGATTTAACCCAACCGATGCGAGCGAGCTCAGATCATCGAACAGCCTAGCCTTAGCCAGCGGCTTGAAAAGGTTGGCGATGCTCAAGAGCTCGGCCTGCTCGAGGCGATCACTTGCATAGTGCAGGTAGTGGGCCAACCTATGTAACCGATCCTTCAGCAGAGCGGTCTCGCTAATCTCGCCGCTCTCCTCTCCCCTCAACACGGCTCGCCCCACAGCATTCGCGATGATGCCGAGCTGAGGCGTGCTAAAGCTGGCGAATCGTCGGTCTGCGGTGCCAAGCCCGCTGGCGATATCCACTATCGCTCGAAAGCACACCTCCTCGTCCGGCCACTTGCTGAGGGCGTTGACCAGGTTCGTCAGCTCCTGCTCATCAAAATGAGCTAACCGGTCAGCATCTTGAATCTTAGCTGCAATTGCGACAATGACTTCGCGAGACGATGCTTCTTCGGGCCAATGGCTGAAGCCATTTGCTAGGCTCGCCAGCCCCTGCGGAGTAAAACCGGAGAGCGGATCGGTGTTGCCAGGACGAGAAAGAACGTCAGAAGCAATCGCCATCATTGCATGGTGAGTGCTCGCCTCCTCCGGCCATTTGCTGAAGCCATTCGCCAGCATCGCAGTTTCTTGCTCATTGAAGCCAGACAGCTGGGCGGTGTTACCGACCCTAGCCGCTATTGCCGCTGTCGCTTGGCGGCAGGTCACGTCCTCCGGCCATTTGCTGAAACCATTCACGAGGATCGCCAGATGCTGCTCCTCAAAGCAAGAGAGTTCGCCAGCGCGGCGAAGGGCCTCACGGGCGATTGCGGCCGTGGCTTGGCCACAGTCGTCCTCTGCCGGCCACTTGCTGAAACCATTGACCAGGTTGGCCAGGTGCTGCTCCTCAAAGCAAGAGAGCTCGCCGGCGCGGCGAAGGAGCTCACGGGCGGTTGCGGCTGTGGCTTGACCACAGTCCACCTCTGCCGGCCATTTGCTGAAGCCGTTCACCAAATTCGATAGCCCCTGCGGAGTAAGCCGAGAAAGCTGATCCTCATGCTCGCCGCAGCGACGGACCTCGTTGGCGATTGCAATCGTGATTTGGCGACAGGCCTCCTCCTCCGGCCATTTGCTGAAACCGTTCACCAGATTCGCCAAGAAGTGATGAGGAACACTGGAGAGCCGGTCGTCACCTTGGGCGCGGCAATGGATCTCGGTGGCGATTGCAACCGCAGCTTTGCGAGTGTTCGACATTTTGGGCCACTTGCTGCAGCCGTTTACTAAGTTCGCCAGCTCCTGCTCACTAAAACGAGACAGTCGGCCGGACTGTCGGACCTCACGGGCGACTGCCGCTGTGGCTTGGCCACAGACTCGCTCAGTCGGCCATTTGCTGAAACCGTTCACCAGGTTTGCCAAGTGCTGCTCGTTGAAACGAGCGAGCTCGCGGGTTCGGCGACAAATCTCACGGCCGATTGCGACTGTGGCCTGCCGACAATCTTCCTCTGCCGGCCATTTGCTAAAGCCGTTGACCAAGTTAGCTAGTCCTTGCGGATTGAAGCCAGGAAGACGGTCCTTGCCGCGCAGGCTCAGAACTTCGCGAGCGATTACGAGTGTCGCCTCGCAAGTGGCCATCGTATCTGGCCACTTGCTGAAGGCATTAACCAAAGCCGCCAGTTCCTGGTCCGGACAATTAGAGAGCTTGGCGCCGCGGAAAAGAACTTCATCGGCAATTGCAAGGGTGGCCTCGCGCGTGGCCGTCCGGTCCGGCCACTTACTGAAACCGTTGGCCAGGTTCGCCAAGTCCTGGTAGGTAAACCTGGAGAGTTGTTCGACGCGACCGAGAACTTCATCGGCGATCCTGAGTGTGGCCCTGCGCGTGGCCGTCCTTTGTGGCCACTTGCTGAAGCCGTTCACCAGGTGTGACAGCTGCTGCGGGGGAAAAGAGCGAAGTCCGTCAGCACCACGGCGGGCGCGATTCAGGAGTTCATCAGCGATTGCCAGTGTTGCGTCACGACACTCTGACTCTTCTGGCCACTTGCTGAAACCATTCGCCAGCAACGATAGACTTTGGCAGTTCAGCTCTCGAAGGACTCCAGTATCATAGCGACAAAATTCGGCAATCCTGATCGCTCCGTTCCGGCATTCCTCCGCCCAGGCGTGTCGACCGAACGATGAAGCGAAGAGTGAAAGAGCTTTAGGCTCCACTTTCCTCATTAGCGTGTCATCAAGCCGAGACACGCGAGCAGCCAGGGCCCTGCAAACCTCTATGCCGGCTCGACCTCCGCCTTCTCGGCTCACCGCGTTGCAGGCCGTGGCATAACCCCACGCTGAGCGAATGTTGCCCACCAACTGGCCGACAAATCTTGCTTCGAAGTCGCCCGCGGCCTTTTGCAGGAACGTAGCCAGGTCCGCGCCCCGCAGCCGCTTCGCATGATCGACGACTGCAATTGAGAACCCACGAATGTCGCGAGCGCGATCGATCTCTTGTAGAGCTGCGTTGAGCTCCTCTGTCCGCATTCGAAGTATTTCTGCGTTCGCGCCCTCGACGCTCTGCGTGGAAGCATCGTCGGCACGCTTTCGTTTTTGCCCCCCGCTTAGGCCGGCGAGGGATTCTGCATGGGGCGCAAGCGTCGCTCGCGCCGAGTTCCGGGCATCTTGGTCGCCGAGCTCGGATTCGCCATCAGAGCGTGAGACTCTGGCTTCACGATATGGCGCCCCATGATGGCGCTTCGCAGGTCGCTTCGAACCTGAGCCTTGGTCGGTCTCCACATGCTCCCTGCACCGCTTTCGTAATTGGGCATCCAGGCCGGGCAAGGAATGGCTATGCCGCTGCAGTGCGTCCAGTGGCGAGCCTTCGGTCCCTCGATCTCCGGGGAGGGGCTCGCCCCCCGAACGGACAGAGCTCGCCTCCCGACGTGATGCACTGCTAGACTCGACATCAGATCGCTCCGCGCCTGCACCGTGGACCGTTTGCATGCGCCGCCTTTCTGTTCGGCCGCCGCGGTCAGCGATCGATCGCCCACCCGCCGGACGCGACTCTGTTTGCGATCGCTCTGGATGCTCGCGCAACAGAAACCGATCGGAACGGGAGGAGCTCGCTTCCTCCCGGGAGAGGAAAGGCCGACGGCTGCCACCGGCTTCGCGCTGCAGCTCATGCGCCAGGATTTGCCGTGCGCTGAAAGCAGACATGTCGCGGAAAACATCCGCGCTGCCGGGCGCGGTGCGAGACGAGGACGCCCTTGACTCCTGATGCTCAGAACGCAGCTGATCGACAACAGAACTGAATGATTGGCGGCCTTCTGCAGCACCAGGGCGCCCCGACGAACGAGACGCCTCTGCCCCTTCGGAGGGTCCGATTGCAAGTTCCGTGACCGGCGACTTGCCGCGCCCATCAATGCCCGTCATAGCCCAACTTCGCTGCAGGCAAGAACGCGCCAGCCACGACGTTTGATCACTTTCAACGAACTCCTTCCCGCCTTTGCCGCTAATTTCATCGAAACGCTCCTTGCCAATGAGGATTGACCGTAGATCGTGATTTCGAATGATCCAGTAGGATCTCGATAGGACTTGGACGTCATCTTCGACCCCGGCTTACGATTGTTGCAATCGTCGAGACATGAAGCCGCCCGCATCATATCAGACGACATGACACATTGACCGGTTCGAGCGCGGCTGTCTGCCGCTTGGATTGGGAAGACTGCCTCCTTAGCGGATATCCATTCTGGCCCGAAAGACGCTTCCGAACACTCCACCCGATCAATTTCGGCGACCGTTTTGACAGATGCTCAACTCGAATGGAGAGATCGTCGTAGCACTCCAGGCATCAAACTGCTCGTTGGCTTATCAGCTGTGAAGGCAGCTACTGGCTTAACGGCGCAAATTCCTAGAGAGACAATCTGACGGCAAGCTGACGCATTCATCAGCTTACGTGTTCAGCTCCAGAAAAGTCCGGCCTTTGGTCGCAAGTTACGGCTACGTGCATTAGCACTACACTTTCGCCTCGGGCTTATCTCGATGCGCGGCAGCAGGCCGGTGCACGCAGGATCCGCACTCCGCCCTGTTCTGTCACGAGGGGCGCAACGCCCGCTATACAAAGCAGGTCATCGCCTTGTTGCTCGTCGACGTGATCCGCCGAGCCGGGCTGAAGCCGCCAGAAGGGCGAATGGTCCCCCGTCTTCATGACCTGCGCCACTCGATGGTCGTGCACCGTATCCTCGAATGGTACCGCTCGGGTATCAATCCGCAAGACCGGCTGCCCGTTCCTCGTGACATATCCTGGCCATAAGGATGTCCACTACACCCTCATCTACATCACCGTTACACAAGACCTGCTGCATCTTGCGAACGAGCGGTTCAGGGCCGTAGGCGCGCCATGCCTCCTCGATCTGGGGCAGGAGGTGCGGCCATGAACAAGAACGCGTTCCCGGAGTTGATGCGCGCGTTCTTCTACGAAGGGCTCGTCGAGCAACGCAATGCATCGATCCACACGGTCCGATCCTATCATGACGCCTGGCGGCTGTTCCTGCGGTTCGCCGCACAACGCGCGGAAAGGAAGGTGGCGGTGATCACGCTGGCCGATCTGACTGCCGACGGGGTGGCTGCCTTCCTCGGTCACGCCGAGCACGACCGCGGCGGTACGATCGGCACGCGCAACTGCAGGCTTGCCGCGATCCGCGGCTTCTTCAACTTCGTCGCAACCAAGGATCCCCGCATCGATCGCTCAGTGCGTGGAAATCCTTCACATCCCAGTCAAGCGGGCGCCGGTATCCGAACCCTGTTATCTGGACCCAGCGGAGGTAGCAGCGATCCTTGCCCAGCCAGACCGCTCCACGCTCGAAGGCATGCGCGATCACGCACTGCTCTCGTTCCTCTACAACAGCGGGGCACGGACACAGGAGGCTCTCGATCTCTGTCCCAGGGCGATCCGGTTCGATAGCCCAAGTTGCGTTCGCCTTACCGGCAAGAGCCGCAAGAAAGCATCTGCCTACTCTGGCCGGAAACCGTGCTGTTACGTGAAGATGTTCAAGGCCATGGCGCGATAGCGTCGGCTGCGAACACAGATCACGGCCAGTGTCCGGCCGCAGGCCAGCTGGAACGCCGGATCGCCGCTTAAACGATCGAGATCATTGCCATCCTCGTAGCCGCACGCGATGGCGAAGATACGGGCGCGGATCATATCCCCAAGGCTGTGCACGAAGCGTCCCGGATCGCGCCGCTCGGAGAATACGCAGGACAACTTCGCGGCCAAGCCGAAGCGCTGGTCCGCCATGGCCAGAAGCATGACGCCGCCATCCGGCGTCAGCCTGCCGCCGTCAAACGCGGCTGTGATCTTCTTGCGGGAAAACGGCTGGAAATGAGAACGGCGGACTCGTATTGTCGGTCATGGCGAGTGCGGCGGCGGCCCGGATGCGCGCAGGGTGGGTGTCAGCAACCGAATCCTACGCCACCTCCGCGGCTTACGCCACGCTCGCCAGCTTCTCAACAATCCGCTGATGAATATGACGGGCTAGTCAGCGTTGGCGGAGAAAGATCTCATTCTCCCAACCTGGTGGCCCGATAGTGGCCGTGTAGTTCACGCCTTGAATGGCGAGATTTGTCTGCGGCTCAGCCGCGCTCGGCAGCACGTTATGCAAGCGCATTCCCTGCATGAAGTTTTCCGTCGCCCACTGGTCGCCGTGCTGCCAGCCCAGGGGAAGGTACGAATCTAGATTCGGCACCGCAAGCGGCGCGTGAACCGGGAGATATTCCGGGCCGGAGGTCGACTCCCCCATCTCCCACAGGGGCGAAGGATTGGGCTGATTAACACTGTCGGCCGGCGAATGGGTACGTGAAGCCAGCATCTCCAAAAGCTCTACCGTATCTAAACTTTCAGCCGGCAGCTGGCCGGTTCTATCCGCTGCCGGCCCAATCTCATCAGGAGCGACAGCGTGGACTGGCGAGCGGAAGGCTGGGCTTGGCTGATCAACACTGTCTCCCGGCGAACGGGTGGGTGAAGCCAGCATCGCCATAAGCTCTGCTGTGTCCAAACTTTCGGCTGGCAACTGGCCAGTTTGATCCGCGACACCTCGAAGCTCCGCCGAATCGTAAATAGATCGCGAGGGAGCGGGCTGACCGTCCAGCCGTCGCAGAAGCTCCCCTGAATTGACACTTGGCACCGGCGACTGCACGGCCAGGCCCTCCGCATGTGGAGAGCTGCCCGCGCCGGCGGGCTCCTGCGCGCTGCGGTAATCGCGAATGATGTTCAACCCGGTGATTAAATTCTTGTTGCTTGAGTATAGGCGTTTCGCAAGCCTGATCAGGGACTCGTGATCCAGCTTAGCAATTCCTTGGCCGTCCTCTTTGAGCACTCCAGCAAACCTGTAAAGTTTGTCGGTATAGTGTTTGACGGTATGCTCGGGTCGCCCGCTGGCAAGAACCGCACTATCGATGAGATCCTTGTCCTCCATAGAGGGAACACACTCATCCTTTCGACGCGGAATGCGAGCAGCTACAACATCGGGCTCACGGTACTCACGAAGCACCTCCAACGCAGACGCCATTTTTACGTCATCCCCGAAGGACTTTTTGACGTGAGCGACCAGGGAATTGTGATCAAGAGTAGCAATTGTTTGTCCCTGAGACTCGAGAGATTTCGCCAATCTGCGAAGAGTCTTCTCATTGTTGTCGGCGGTAGTAGGCGTCCATCTTCGGCGCGCAGCAGCTGCGCCGATGGCTGAGTCGATCAGGCTCGCATCCTCCAAAGAAGGAACATAACGTCGGGAGCTATCTGAAGCCTTGGGCTCGCGGTACTTACGAAGCGCGTTCAATGCGGTAACCATTGAACCATCAGCGGGAAAGAACGCACTAGCGTGCCAGACCAACGAATCGTGATCAAGCGCATCAATCGTCTGGCCCCGAGAGGCAAGATGATTTCCCAGTACGCGAAGAGCCCAAGTATAAGTGCCGACCGTGTGCGATTGTACATTCCTCGCAAAATGCTCGGCTGCCGCCTCGATTAGGGTCCGGTCTTTTTCAGTTAGATGAGGATAGCGGGAATCTGGTGTCGCGTCCGCGGCTGGAGCAACATCGGCCTGGCGCACCTCAGCCAAGCGTCGCTCAAAGTCCTCCTGCCCGGCCTGTCCCGCTTGCGGTTGTTGCAATATGGCGTGATGCGCCTCCGGCCGGCCCGAAACATCGAATGGATTGAAGTTGCTTGCGTCCACGCCAGCCTCACGTCCACGAGGTCACCGGAGAAGATCACAACTACCAGGCCTAGCTTTCGAGAAGCTGACTGAAATAGACCCCGAGCGCGGGACAAGCATGGCCGACAGCGCGATGCCTATATGAAGCTGAACCGCAGGCCTCCGGCAGAAGCCGACATCGGGGAATATTCCGCGTCAGCCGGTCCTCGGTTCATCAAATGGTGCTGACGCTGGAACGAGTTGGACTCACTAAAAGGCAGCAAAGGACAGTCGCGGTCCTCGCCGATCCCAAGTGTCTGCCGGTACTTAACTGACCACCTCGACCAATCCGGGGTCTTCAGGGAACCGAGTGGACGATTTTGGGGATCATGGCGGCGGAAGCATGCAGGTGAGAACCTTGAGGCGGCGATATTCGTTGTCGCACAGGCCGTAAGCCCGTCGCTGGAAGACGCGGATTTTGTTGTTGAGGCCTTCGACGAAGCCAAGCGAGACTCTGTTTTCTGGCTCGCAGTAGGCAGCGATACCATCCCAGTGGCGCTCGATCATGTCGGCGAAGCGCTCGTAGGGTTCGAGGCGCTGCCATTTGAGGCTGGCTCTCCAGTTGTCGAAGAAGCGCCTCGCCCAACACTCGCGCCCGTAATCCCAGAGCTGGCCGAAGGCCTCCTTGAGGACACAAGCGGCGTTGAGGCGCCGATTTGCGGCGAGCAGAATCTGGAGTGAGCGCTTCCCCTCCAGGGTGAGGTTTTCGTGACGCGACAGCAGATTACTTCTGGCTGTGTGTACCGAAAACCTACGCCCTGAGGCAGTGGTGATGAAGCCCGCCCAGGACGGCAAGTGACCTGACCACACCGGTTCGCTGAACTGGGCGAGAGACAGGCGCATCCTTGTCCACGCGCCGAACGGCGCACATCGTCGAGGTGATCCTTGCCTATCTGACCTCCAGCGTCGCGGCCGCGCCCGGCACGCTCGTACCCGACGAGCAGAAGACAAGAAAAGCAAACTAGCGGCACGACCTGTGGCCGGCTCAAAAGGACTCGACAATGGCTCACGCCTTGAACCACGACACCAATCCAGCGACGCCCGCCGATGCTAGGATGATCGCTCGGCCAAATCGACCGGATTTCGACAGTGAAGCCATATGGAACGCGCGCGTCGATCTCGCCGCCTATTTTCGTTTCGCTTCACGGCTCGGCATGCATGAGGGGATATGCAACCACTTTTCTGCTGTCGTGCCCGGCCATGACGACCTCTTTCTCCTAAACCCCTACGGTTACGCCTTCAGCGAGCTCACCGCCTCGCATCTCTTGATCTGAGATTTTCATGGCAACGTGCTGTCCGGAAAAGGCATGCCGGAGGCCACGGCCTTCTTCATCCACACGCGACTGCACCTGAAGGTGTCGCGGGCGAAGGTTGCCTTCCACACCCATATGCCTCACGCAACCGCCCTCTGCATGGTCGAAGGCGAACCGCTGCTGTTTGCCGGCCAGACCGCGTTGAAGTTCTACGGGCGAACCACCCTGGACCGCGACTATAACGGCCTCGCCCTCGACAGCGCAGAAGGCGATCGCATCGCCGCTTCCGTCGGGAATGCCGACATCATCCTCATGAAGCATCATGGCGTCATGGTGCTGGGCAACACCATCGCCGAAGCCTGGGATGACCTTTACTACCTGGAGCGAGCCTGCGCCGCAACGTCAGTATCAGCATCGGGGCCGCATGGCGTGATCATTTCGACGGCGATGCACAAGCCCTCATGAAGGAGGCAGACCGGGCGTTGTACGAAGCGAAGGCGGCTGGACGCGATTGTATCGCCTGGAGCGACGCTATTGTCGACATCGGCTCGCCTGGCATTTGTTCCCGAACGCCCCGAGCGCATGATGGCAACGATATTGCGGCTATCGAGACTGTTCTCATCGCGCAATTCGTGGCTGCCAAAACGACCATGCAGCCCCGCGGATGAGCCGCACGGGTATAGGTTTCTAGGACCTCGCCGACCTGCACTGGCTGTCGGGCGTGATCCACGTCTGCATCCATTTGCTGAAGATAGTTCCGGCTAATCGAATTCTTTTCGAGGTGGGCGGGAGAACTCGGCATTAAGGTCGAGCGTCTCAGGACGTACAACGGCCCTTGCCACTGCTTCTTTGCCTTCCGCGGGCTGTGCAAGCGGCTTACGGCTGAGACGAGGATCGGATCGCAGCTGTGAAACCTCTCCTCCTGGCGGCGCGAATTTCGCTCCGATTTGCGATGTCCTACACTCGGCTAGACGAGAGATCTCGTTTGCACGTCCCTAATGTGACGCGATGCTAGGTTTGTGCGACCGATGATACGCCGCTTCGCCTAAATGGCTCCCCAGCCTTATCTGGCGGCGATCTTACTGATGAGCTGACCTCAGACGTATATTTTTCGCGACAGTTGTCGGTTTGACGCGCATCCCATGAGCTTCATGTCACGTGTCACGCTCAAGCTCCGCGCGCAGCAGGCCCAATGACTCACAATTTGACTTGCTCTATCGGCCTTCAAGCGGGAGTTCATTCACAGCAATTATCAACCTACGTCTCTGACGACAGGGACAATAGTGTCCAGTGTCGTGTAACCAACGACGCGCAGGATCGTCCGAAACGCGAACTTGCTGGCGCTCGTTGTCTCTCTCAATCGAGGCGCGCAATCGGGGTGATTGCGCGCCGCCTCCGGTTCCGATTCTCAATAAAATAGGCTACGCCCGAAGGACGGCGCAAGTCAGGGAGGAGCCTCCGATGCAGGAAGAAGACCGCTCCTGATATAACTGTCGAACTTCCACAGCCGACGGCTGGCTCAGTATGTCGCCCTTCCGCCCGACAAGTCGAAAACTGCACCGGTTGAGAATGAGCATTCATCTGAGGCGAGCCATGCGACCAGTGCGGCAACCTCGTCCGGCCTGCCGGCGCGTCCGAGCGGGATCTTGGCCAGCACACTGCGGTAGGCGTCATCCGACATCTGCTTGACGAGATCGGTAGCGATCACCGCAGGGGCAACCGCATTGACCCGGACTTCCGTCGCAGCCAATTCCTTGCCGAGTGATTTCGTCAGCGCGATCACGCCAGCCTTAGCCGAGGAGTATCCGGTCATGCCGGCATTGCCTTCCTTGCCGGCGATCGAGGCGAGATTGACGATGCGACCGGCGTTCTGCCGTCGCATCGGAGCGATCGCTGCCTTGCAGCAGAGGAAGGTGCTGGTGAGGTTCACATCGAGCACACGCCGCCATTCGGCAAGGCTGTACTGCTCAATGTTGACGGTTGGGCCGGTGATACCCGCGGCGTTGACGAGGACATCGATGCGGCCGAACTGCTCCAACAGGCGCGCCATGGCGCCGTTGACAGCCGCCTCGTCGGTCAGATCGATTCGATCGTCGGCAGCATTGGCGAGATCCCAGACGACAACGGTCGCGCCAGCGGCAGCGAGCCGCATGCGAACAGCCTGGCCGATGCCGCCGCAGCCGCCGGAAATGATCACAACACGTCCTTTAAACTCGCTCATGCGTTCGCCTTTCCGGTTGTCACGTCTGCGACGATCCTGCGGGCTGCGGCCAGCGCGCGTCGTCCCCATTCCTCGGCACCAATCTTCGGAAGCGATTCATCGTTTGGAATCTCGAGACTGAGTGGAAGATCGTCCGGCAGCGCACGGACGATCCCGCCAAGATCGATGCCACCGTCGCCCGGCAGAAGCCGGGCGCAGCGCGCGGTTTGGATCAGCTCGTCATTGCTGGCGGGGATGCCTGCGGGTGCATCGCAGAGCTGGGCCTAGCTCAGCAAGCGGCGCGGCAGGCTCGCAATATCGTCGAGGCTGGTCGCGGAGCGTGCGGCATGCAGTACGTCAATCAGCACCCGTCCGTTCGGCTCATTCGCGCTGGTCACAATCCGCAAAGCTGCCGTCGCGTTCTTGACTGCGGTCCACGGCGTGAATTCGAGATCGGCGGTGAGGCCGTGAGGCGCTGCGGCGCGGTAGAATTTTGCGAACCATTCCGTCAGGCGCGCTTCGTCCGGATCGTCACCGGCGATGAGGATCGCGCGCGCCTTCAGCGTGCCCGCCGTTTCGAGGAAGGCGGCGAAGCGATTTGGCTCGAAATCAGCAGCCAGGCGCGCGGTCTCGACGTCGAACACCGCACACCCGTGTCGTCGATGCGGCGGATGGTTTCGCGCAGCATGGCGGCATCTGTAGTGAGCGGCGAGAAGTCGCCGCCGGGCGCGGCGGGCGCGATGCGAGCCCCGATCGCCTGGTAGCCGAGCTAAACGGCCGTAATCGAACTCCGTTACTCGTCGTGGGTAGCCGGCAAAGCTTCCATCCTGGAATTCGTTCTTGTTGGCGATATCGCCGCGATTGTTTTGCCAGGCCACCCCTGCCTTGATGTAGGCCAGCGTTTGGCCCTGCGGGCCAAAAGCGTAGCCGACACGAGCGGTCCCTGTGACAAAAACGTTCGGACCTGCATTGCAGGTAGCGATCACAACATTGCCTGAGAAAGCAAGGCAGCTGTTTGTGCCATCGGAAACAGCACGGCTCGCGTCTAATTCGGCACCGAAAACCCACCCGTTCGTTTGCCAATTGTAGCCGATCTGCCCTCCGGCCAGGAACGCAGGCGTCTTGACGATGTCGCCATCGATTAACGGGCCGTAGGGGTCACTGAAGGATGTGCGGCCATAGCCACCGCCGCCGTGCACGCCGATATAGCCTCCGGTCCAGCTCCACAGTGCTGGCGGGACTTTCATCGCCGGCTCCAGATCTGCCGAATAAGTGACACCGCATCCCACGAGTGCAACTGTTGCGGCACCCCACGAAAGGAATCCAGATCCCATATCACCCTCGAACACCCGACGCTCGCGCCATCGGCAACGCAGCTCGAACGGCTGACGTCGTGGCGTCACTTCCGCGCTGCTTGTGGTGTGCAGGATCTAGGCCAGCGGCTGCGATGCGCATCCCGGCTTTTTTTCGATGGCGATGTTGTCTACCAGACAAGGCCTGTGGTGGTAGGAACAAGCCGCACGTCTGTGGTCGAACCCAAACGCACGCTGTAGGCCCGCACCGCTGGTCGCTCGCGGGGGCGCAACAGCGCATGTGCGTCCCCAGACCGTTGAGCACCTGGTCCTCTCGAGCGCAATGAAACGTAGCGGACAGCACCCCAGGACGAGCCCATATGGTGCGTCGGTCTTCCAATGTCACTCTCGTCAGAGACGCTGGGTGCGCCGACGGACGATTTGAACGCGAAAGCCAATTCAGATTCGACGCAAGGAAAGCTTAAGGCTCTCGCGCTTTCTCCCTCATAACGAGATAACCTGAATCATCAACAGTGTGCCGGCTTCCACGTCGAGGCAAGCTCTAGTATGCCCGTCAGGCCACATTCTGCGACGATGCTGTCGTGCCAACCTGGCTCGGAGCGCCCGCGGCATGCATGGGACTGGCCTCAAGGCGCTCCTTCAGGTTATTCAAACAGTCCTCCGCATAGGATTGCGCCTGCGAGACCGTCAAGTCGACCGCGGCATTCGCGGCCCGTTCAATTAGTTCTTTCGCTAGCCCCTCGCGCATCGCGATCTTGACTTCGGGCCCAGCGATACAGCCCACCGCCTGCGCCGCGACACTGAGGCCCGGCTACTTCCAGCGCCTGCTTCATATTGCCCCCGCTAATGGCGGAGATAAGCGTGGAGCGCTTCCACACATGCATCCGCGTTCTTGTTATTGTTCCTTTTGTGGGGCGGAACGACTGTGAGATCGGCTTGGCGATAGAACGGCGTTCTCTGCGCTACAATCTTCTCGAAGCGCTCCTTCTTGATAGCTGACCCGTTGGAGCTCTCGGCGACATAGCTATCCTCCGCCTTGTCGGTCCGCAGCAACGGACGGCTAATGTCTCTTGCCAGGCGCTTCCATATCTCGTCTCGGTTGGTGTCGATCCAGATCGACACCGCCTTGTCCAGCACGAGGCGCCGCGTTTCCTCGCGCTCGAATGCCCCACCGCCGGTTGCGAGGACCACGTTACCTTTCTCCACGCACTGCGCGATCAGGCTTGCCTCGCGCTCCCTGAACCACTGCATGCCTTTGTCTTTGGCACCGAAGATTTCCGTTATCGACATGCGCGTCTCCTTCTCGATCTTTTTGTCGGAGTCGATAAAGGCCAGCCCCAGTCGCCTCGCGAGAGCTGCGCCGATGGAGGACTTACCGGCGGCCGGCAGGCCGACGAGCACAATCGGCTGCACGCCGAGTGCCGCAACAACTTCTTTTGCAGTCTGAGACATCTTTGGCGTGCTTATTCGTGCAGCGGCTCGCAATCCGAACGCCGCGTCGACGCCACGTGCATCCGACCCTTCGATATGCCAGTGAGGGAAGTCCTTGACGCCGTAGGGGATCGCCACCTGACTGCAGACCTTTCTCGCGCGCTCTGCCAGCAATTCCGCCTTAGATTGCTCGAGAGCAGCTCCACTCGCCTGTCGCCGCAACCTGTCGTGCTCCTTGTAGGTATCGTGATTATCTAGCTTGGCCTGATAGCTGTCTGGCGTATGGAATTCGATCTCGAAGCGGTAACCGCCGGGGGTGGCGAGCACAGTCTTTATGCCGACGAAAGTTGGATCTCGCATCCTGAACCAGTTAGTGGTGCGGATTTCGGCGTAGCCCAACTCGTATAACGTAAGCATGGTCTTCTTGAAGGCGCCCGCAAGATCCTTGTCGGGGATTTCGAAGACATAGCGGACGGCGCTGCTGATCAGCTGGGTGCTGCCGTCGGACTTAACCGTGGCTCCGGTCAGCTCGTCTGTCATGGAGGTTTTCGATCTCAAGCGGTCACGGAAATGCGGCAGACTCACCTGGATATCCGCTTGCCTGAGCATCTCGGCGACCTGGAATGCCGTTGCTGTAATCTCCCTCTCTTCTGCCGCGGCCCTGGCAAATTCGGCCTTTGCGCGCTCCGTGGCCTCCTCGCGGGTCAACGTGGTCGTCATGCCGGAATCCTCGGCCGTCAGGTTCCGACTGAATGGTTTGGGCAGGATGTGGTTTTCAACGGCGAGGTTGATCGAGACTTCCATGATTGAAGCTGCCAGCGTGGGATTGTCCTTTAGCGACTCCAACGTCGCGTCGACATCGAATCTTCCCTGGTTTAGCGTCGCCGCCGTGCTCTTGATGTAGGGCACGGTTTTCAAGCCTGGCATCTGGTGCAGAAGTCGCTGAAGCTGTTGGCTTTTCTTCATAAAGACGCGGGCGCCAGTATCGGACTTATAGGCGTCGGTCCCGATCTTTATCCCGAGGCTTAGGAGATTCTTTGCACTCTCTATGAGATCATCCGGATCGTAACCATCCGGTCGTGGATAGATGCGCGCAGGGTAATGGTCGAGCACAGCCTGGACACGATCCCGTGGATGGGCAGTAGTCACATAGGCCTCCGCCACATTTGGGAAGAGCTCAGAGAGCGCTTGGCTTACCGTCGCGGTTCGGTCGCTCACGCTTTCGATCGTTTCGGGCGGGATCTGCCCATTCGCACTCCCAGCCCACGCTTCCAGGTCGGCCGCGAGCAACTCGGAGATCTCACGAGCGACTGGATGCTCTGCGACCTCGATCTCGTGCATCGCCCTTTCAAGCTTGCTCTGGATATCCTCGCCGCTCGCCTGTTCTTGATTAAGCAAGAGGCGGATGTCTCGCGTGAGCTCGTGATGAAAGCCCTCATAGATGCCAAAGATGGCCCGCTCGGCAAACCAGCGCCGTGCTTCATGCGATTGAGCCAAAAAGGTGCGCTGCAGGCAACTGTAGATTCCCAAGACATCCTTCGTGGCAGCAAGAATCTGGTTGGCGCGACTAAATTGGTACCTACCGTCCTCGATCGCCGGCGTATGCGACTTTGGCGGCTTAAGCGAGTGAAATCCGCGAGCTTGCTCCGCGTCATCGAATTGCCGGACGTGCTCATAAAGCCGCGGCTGGTCGGCGATGATAGTGACCGTATCGCCGTCGAAGTCGCCGTCGAGCTTTTTCTGTTCATCAGGCGGGACGGCAACCAGGGACCCCGGAGCGAAGATCTCAGTGGCCTGGAGAATGCCGACACAATCGAGCGAGGTGTCCGCCGTTACGCGATCCTTGCGCTTGGTCCAGCCCGAGTGGGACTTGACGTCCTCGGCTGACATCACCAGGCCACGACCTCGATAGTTCGCCGGCCACATCTCATCCGGCACCACGATCAGAATGCCTTTGGCGAAAAAGGTCGGATCGTCGGCCGCCAGTTGCTCCCCTGACTTCTCCGCGACATTGAAGCTGTATTGCATGGCCACGCACTTGTCGAGGAACACAGCCGTCGGGTCGCCGTCAACTGATGACTTGACTTTTTCGGCAGCGAACGGCCGCAGATTGGGTTTGTCATAGGGGGAACGGCCGATCAGCACGCTAGCCCTCCCGGCCAACGTGTCGCTCTTGAGCTTAGGCACATGAAGATGGCCATCATCGGATGGCACGGCGACCGCGCCGGGCCCCTCGATGTGTCCAGCCGTCACGGTGCGAAACAGCTGTTCGGACGTCAGTTCCTGCTCTCGTCTGCTCGCAAGCCAGTTCGCAGCCTTCTCTCGCACCTCTTGCGCCACCTGCTCGCTGCGCGGATAGTGTTGCAGCGCCGAGGCGGGCAGCGACGATCTCCGTCCCTCACCAAAAGCAGGCACCCGATCGGAAGCTTCCTGCTGGCCAGCCCGGCGAACAGCTAGCATACGCTCGGCCAGCGATGCCCTGATGAACCCGCAGCCGTCATGCGGTCGCAAAGCTATCGGCCCATCCGGTCCAGACAGCTTGAAGGGATGTTCCTCGCCAGTACGGCGGTCCGGCAGCAGTGACAACTTGAAGCTGCCCTCCAGCGCGTAGTCATGAGGGCCTAGATCTTTGATAGCAGGTGGCGCCGCAAATCCCCTGCGCTGAGTGTAATAATATGCCTCTTTGAACGGGGACCAGGCGCGTGACAGCTGCTCGAACGCCGTCCCAGGCGCGGTCTCGGCATACGGAATGGCAAGCAGCTTTCCCCCAGAAGTGGTGGCCCCCGCGTCGCCCGGAGCGCGGGCGGCAATCTGAGACAGGGTTTGTTTCGGCCCTTTTAACTTGCTTCCGCCGAATAGGTCCATTCGATATGGCACACCATCGATGGTGAGCGTCCGGGCTAACAAGAATGTGCTCGGCTTTCCCGGCAGTTGAACCGCGACGACCGGCAAGGCCCCCGAGGTCAGGCGATGAAAAATCGAATACCGCGTCTCGGGCTCCGTGGCTAGTCGTCGCCCCTGCATGTCAACGACCGGCAACTTCACGAGTCCAGCTTGCCCCTGTGGGGGCCTGGGCTCATGGTCCATCTCTGTCAACAGCGCGTGCACGTCGAAGCTGGACGCAGGATGTTGGGCGTGGACCGCGGCCACGTTGTGTAACATGAACGTGTCTAGCGCATCGAGCGGCTCGTCCGCTTCGAGCTCTGCGATCAGGTTCCAACTCATGTGGGAGAGATCGCCTTCAATAAGGCTGCGCGCGCTGGCCAGGATCTCCTTGGACTTGCGCTCAAGCTCCTGCCGCCTCATCTGCAAGTCAGACTTTTTGCCCTCGACATACGGCCGCTTGAACAATTCCTGTACGATCGTCCGGGCCTTTAGCACTTGATAGATCGAGAGAGCGGGACGGCGGCTCGCGACGGGCCCACGGGCCCGCTCGGCCCTGCCAGCATTGAGATGCGCCTCGATCTTGCGCTCCACGATCGGTTGCAAGTCGTTCAGCAAATTGAGAGCCTGCCTGCGGTGCCAGCGCAACTGTTTCTGTTGGCTGCGCGCTAGCGGCAGCAGAGCTGCAGAAACATGGCCCATAGTTTCGAGGTTATTCTCGGCGGCGAAATCAGGATGAGAACGTAATTCGTTGAGCCGATTCAATCCAATCGATGCAAGCGAATCGAGATCATCGATTAGTCGGACCTTAGCCAGAGCCTTAAGAATGGTAGCGATGGCCAGAACATCTGCCCGCTCCAGCCGATCACTCGCATACTGCAGATAATGAGACAGCTGGTGTAGCCGATCCTTCAGCAGACTGGTTTCCGCAATCTCGCCGCTGTCCTCGCCCGTCATGAAACTTCGCGCCAGAGCATTAGCAATGATGCTGAGCTCAGGCGTCGTGAAAGCGCTGAATCGTTGCACTCCCCGGCCAAGTCCGCGCGCGATGTCCACTATGACTTGCCGGCACGCCGCCTCTTCCGACCATTTGCTGAAGTCGTTGATCAGGCTTGCAATGTGCTGCGGAATGAAATCAGAGAGCCGGTCGTTATCGCGGATCTCACGGGCGATTGCGATCGTGGCTTGAGCACAAGATTCCTCTTCCGGCCACTTGCTGAACCCGTTCACTAGGTTCGCCAGCTCCTGTCCGTTAAATTGAGAGAGCCTGTCGCTCCCACGAACATCGCGCGCGATTGCGACAGCGGCTTGACGACAGTCAACCTCTTCCGGCCACTTGCTGAAGCTGTTTACCAGATTCCCGCGGTCCTGCTGACTACAACCCGAGAGCTGGCGTCCAAGGACTTCGCGGGCGATAGCGACCGTGGCTTGGCCTGCGTCCACGTCTTCCGGACACTTGCTGAAGGCATTCGCCAGGTTTGCTAGATGCTGATCGGTAAAATCGGAGAAGGAACCCTCGGGATCGGCGCGGCGGCGAACGATATCACCTGCGATGGCAGTTATTGCTTGGCGGCTGACCGTCTCTTTCGGCCACTTGCTGAAACCGTTCGCCAGGTTTGCCAACTCCTGATGAGTGAAATCAGAGAGTTCGGCGCGGCCAAGGATCTCATCGGCGATCGCGATTGTGGCTTCGCGACAGGTCGCCTCATCGGACCACTTGCTGAACCCGTTCACCAAGTTTGCCAGTCCGTGCGGCGTTAAACCAGAAACTCTGGTGGCAGCGCGGCCGGAACCAGTGATCTCCTTCGCTATCGCGACTGCAGCACGAGAACAAGTCGGCTCTTCCGGCCACTTGCTGAAACCGTTAACCAAGTTAGCCAGTTGCCGGTTGGAAAAACCGGAGACCCGGTTGGCACAGCGGCTGGGATCAAAGATCTCGCGTGCTATCGCGACTGCGCCTTGTCGACAGTTCGCATCTTTTGGCCATTTGCTGAAGCCGTTCACTAAGCTCGCTAGGTGCTGGGGATCAAAAGCAGCGAGCCGGCCGTCGTCGGGAAGTTCACAGGCGATTGCAACTGTGGCTTGGAGGCAGGACGCCTCTTTCGGCCACTTACTGAAAGCGTTCACGAGGTTCGCAGAGTTCTGCGGAATAGCATGGGAGAGCAGGTTAGCGCCATGAATCACCTGCTCGGCAATCGCGATCGTAGCCTTCCGACACCCGGCCTCTTCCGGCCACTTGCTGAAGCTGTTTGCCAGGGTTGCGAGTTCTCGCGCGGGGAAATTGGATAGCCCAGTGGCTTCACGGGCACGAGCACGAATCTCTTTGGCGATCGTGACTGCGGCATCAATGGTGGCCTCCTCATTCGGCCATTTGCTAAAGCCGTTCACCAAGTTTGCCAGTCCCAACGGAAGAAGACCAGAGAGCCTTCGGCCGTCGCGAATCTCTCTGGCGATGGCAACGGTTGCTCGGCGACAGTTCTCCTCCTTCGGCCACTTGCTGAAACCGTTCACCAGGTTCGCCAGGTGCTGCTCGTTGTGGTCAGAGAGCTCCGCACGATGGGCAACGACCACACCGGCGATCGCGACCGTGCCTTCGCGACAGATATCCTCTGCCGGCCATTTGCTGAACCCATTTGCAAGCAACGATAGGCTCTGGCTCTTCAGGTCCCAAAGCGCTCCACTTTCATCGCGATAAAATTCGGCGATTCTCATCGTTGCATTGCGGCATGTCTTCGACTCTGGGTGACGACCAAACGATGAAGCGAAGAGCGAAGGCGCCCTAGGATCAAGCTTCTTGATCTGCGCGTCATCAAGTTCTAACACCCGAGCTGCCATGGCCTTACAAGCCTTTATACCTGCTTCACCTCCAGCCTCTCGGCTCACCGCGTTACATGTCGTGGCGTACCCCCATGTCCTTCGCCTGCGGACATCGTCCTCCCAGACGTGAACAAATTCCCTCTCGAAATGGGTGGCGGCTCTTTGCAGAAAGGCTGCAAGGCCCGGCATCCTCAGCTGCTTGGGATGGCCCTGCTTCGTGTGATCCACCACAGCAGTTGAGAATGTATAGAAGTCGTGAGCGCGACAGGCGCGATCGATGGTGTCGATCGCTTCACGGAGCTTCGCTTCGTCTGGTCCTGCACGTCTATGTGCTTCCGAGGTTAGGCCATGCAAGCTCTGCGCGGTCACCTCGTCGATGCGCCGCTTCGCTGCTCTCTCGCTCAGCACGGCCGCGCATTGCTTACCGCGTGGGAACCCAATTTGCGAGCTTCGGGGTGCTCGATCACTTTGCAGAGTTTCGCCGTCCGCACGCGCGGAGGTCGCCCCCCGATTTAGCACGTGAGGATAAGAACCATAAGACCGCTGGTCGGCGCTCTCCATGGCCACATCGCTGATACGCGACGCTTCGGATCCAGCCTCTAGGTAGGGCAAGGATCGGCCATATCGTTCAGTTGTGTCAATCTGCGCGTTCCCAGTCCCCTGGTCGACACGCCACTGATCATCGCCCAAACGCTGCGAGTTTGCTTCCCGAGCCGGCGCACTGGAGTGTTGAAGATCAGAGCGCACGCGCTCCACGACAGACAAGAACGATCGGCCTCGAGCTGCCCCCACTAATTCATCGCGCACACTTTCCGCCCGCTGGGTACGTTCAGCTTCTTCCGAGATGTCCGACCGCCCACGGTCGCTAATGCGCTTCAATATCCATCTCCTATGCAGCCGAGAATGTTAGCAATAGTGGTTGTTGTACCATGCGTGGCGACGCGCTGTTTCCGGCGAACAATCAGTGACATGAGCCCCGAGCAGGTTACGGCGCAAGCGAAAGCGAACGGTTCAGTGGTGATGTCCAACAAGCCGGGTGAGCCGCAGAGTCCGCAAGATTTCTGGCCTCTGCTCCGACATCCTTTTCGGCACCGATGCCGCAGCCGGCCCCCTATAAACGTCGGAGTAAAAGACCGTCGAGGGATCTGCCTCGAATTTGAACGAGCTACTCGTAAGGCCACTATGGAATACTCATTGACCTGCAACTTGTTCGCCGCGACGCCCGGCGACGTAAACCTGGGTAGACCGCTGAGTTAGATAAGAAGAGATCGGCGCAGCCGCCTCACTGAGGACAACACTCGCCGACGTTAGTAATGCGATAAGGCGGGTGTCCCCGGCCCTCCATGGCGGGCCGGTACTTAGATAGGCGAGCTGACAGCAAGCTGACGAAGTCACCGCGAAACGCGCCACCCAATATCTGGTCTTCATGGCCCTGGGCGGCGGAAGAGCTGATCCAGGACTGATCTTCGCTACTGCCGCTTCCATCAAACAACTACGGGAGTCCCGGAACGAAATCAGCAAGTGCAAGGTTGCCGTACACTGCTAGGCTTGGCAGGAAAGATGGACGACAGAATTAGGTTCCTCCTCGTATTTGGTGTAAGTTGACGGATTCACGGGAAGCGCGAATAAGGTCATAAGGTCGGAATCGCAGTCGACGCTCGTGATTCGCCCTTGTTCCCTGCCTTCCGTCCGTTCGTCTTCCCGAGGTTTCGATTGTCCAGATCCTTGCCCAGAGCAATAAGGTGATGCTCGTGGCTCGGACGAAGACAGCGGTCTTCGTTCTGCCCCTGTTGCGGCTGCCAGATGGGCCGCGTCCACAGCCATTACGCGCGACGCTTAGCTGATCTGCCGCGGCAAGATCGGGGCCGTCGAGATCCGGCTTCACGCGCGACGCTTTCGATGCACGAATTCGCAATGCCTGCGTCAGATATTCGCTGAGCGGTTGCCGGAAACGGCGCGACCGAAAGCAAGGCGAACGTCCCGTCTCTGCGACAGGCAACAGGCGATCGGCTTCGCGATCGGCGGGGAGCCGGGTGCACGTTTGTCGGACAAACTTGGTATGCCGGCCAGCGGCGACACGCTGGTGTGGATGATCCACGCAACCGAGTTCAAGCCGCCTGAGCCGCCGCGCGTGATCGGCATCGATGACTGGGCCTGGCGCAAGGGGCAACGCTACGGGACCATCATCTGCGATCTAGAGCGGCATCGCGTCATCGATCTTTTACCGAACCGAAATGCCAATGCGATCGCGTCTTGGCTGGGAGGCCATCCAGGCATCGAAGTTATCGTGCGCGATCGTGCCGGCATTTATTCTAAGGGCGCCCGTCGTGGTGCTCCCGATGCAACACAGGTCGCTGACCGTTTTCATCTTCTCCAAAATCTGGGTGAAGCGCTGCATTCGGCAGTTAGTCGTCATCGCAAGACGGTCGATACCGCAGGAAAGGCCACGATCGCCGACATCGTCGAAGACGATAAAACCAAGCTCGAACCACCGATAGAGCCTTCTACAAAACTTCATCAGCTGCGCAGCACGCGGCGCAGCCATCGCCGTTCACTCTATGCCGAAATCCTCGACTTGCACGCCGACGGCCTGTCGTCGCGCGGGATCGCGCCGCGGATCGGCATGAGCGGGGGTCCGATCGGCTCATGTCGTGTGATCCAGCCTGCCTGGCGACTGCGCCGCTAACTGGATGTCCCATCCATACAATCGATTTTACCAATCCCACGAAATGAGGGTAGAAAACGTCAGTTTATTTAAATTGAACTCGGGCATATCCGGATGGCTATCGATCGTTGCTGTTAATCTCAGCTTCCATGCGTATCGAGGACGTCATGGTCGTGGTTTTCGCGATTGAGGGCAGGATGAGCGATTGGCCGAGCGGCACCCTAATCAATCGGAACGGGCCAGAACTGTGGCGGATCCCGGCTCCTTATCTAGGGCGCCTAACGAGCGCGCTGACGCCGGCAGACGCTGCAGCGTGTATCTGACGTTTGACGACGGCCCTAGTCTGCTTTTTTACACCGGATGGTTGTCTTAGATGTGCTGGCCGAACAGCTGGTGTGGCCGACTTTTTGTGTCATCAGCCCCTATGCCGCAAACCATCCAAGGCTACTCAACAAATGATTGCAGAAAGTTATGAGATCGCCAAATCACACCATGAGTCATCCGGACGTCTCCAGATGCGAGCCCGCTACCGCGAAACGCAGGGACCATGAGCCTGCTAACGTTACCGTCGTTGATGCGATCTCGAGTTGTCGCAAGCAATATTATCTAAGGAAGATGTAAATGACCCGCCCTACATCGCCGCCCGAGCCATTTGTAATCCTGGCAATGCCGAGGACCGGCACCCATTATCTTGAAGCGTTACTGAATGAGCATCCGAACGTGTTGAGCAACGGTGAGCTGCTCAATACATTTGATACGAATTGGCACGATAAGGATCGTTCGTTGCGGAGCGATCGCGAGCTTCTCGAGCTTGCGTATCTGCGCTATCCGACGCGAAGCGATAAGCCTAAGCTGACGCATGTTGGTTGCAAGATCAACGAACCACAGTTTCACGATCGTTCCGGTGTTTTTGCCGAGCTGGTTCGTTGGCCACGCCTGAAAGTCATCCTCGTGCTTCGGAGAAACACTATGGAATCGCTTCGATCGCTGGTGCAAGCAAGGCAGAGTGGCCAATGGCTGAAGTTCAGTTCTGACGGCGAGGCGGCACCGCCGCCGCGCGTTACATTGTCAATCGCCGACTGCGAGGCCTATTTCAAGGCCGCCGACGATTTCCATGCCCGAGTTGCTCAGTCCTTCGCGTCGACCGGNATGCTCGTGATCGAGTATGAAAGGCTACTTCACCAACCAAGCGCCTGCNTGGCAACGGTTTGGGCGTTCCTGGGGGTCCCAGCGCTTCAGCTGTCTGGTAGCGCCATGCTTCAGCGCCAAGAAACGCGACCGCTAGACCAAACCGTACAGAACTTTCATGAGCT
>NZ_AXAS01000062.1 GCF_000472925.1 Bradyrhizobium sp. Ec3.3 | reverse complement strand
TAGCCCGGTCGGCCAGGGCTTCCTTCATCCCGCAAATGCGCCATCAGCTTCTCGAACCGGTACCATTTGACCAAGCCCGACAACCGATTCAGCGCCGCATTGGCACCGGCTCCCTTCGGCAACCACGCCTCAATAAAACTCGGCTGCCCAGTCTGCTTCACTGCCATCGTTACCTCCAAGGCTTCTGCCCTAGAGAATCACAATCGCGGATTACGCAACAGGCCCCTTGTGGGAGAAGGTGGCGCGCGCAGCGCGCCGGATGAGGGGTTGCTTCAGCGAATTCGAACGCCAAAGTTTCACTTGTGGAGAGAACCCCTCACCCGCCGAGCTTCGCTCGGCACCCTCTCCCACAAGGGGAGAGGGTAAGCACCGTCCGTTCCGCGCAAACACTCTTGCCACAACCGTGCCGGCATGCGACTGCCGTTCAGCTCTTCTCACGGCCCGGTTCGACACGCCCATGTCCGCCCCCTCCACTGCCCCGCTGCCAGCGCCGGCCGATGGCCGCGACCCGTTGTCGGTGCTGCATTCGGTATTCGGGCTCTCCGGTTTCCGTGGCGCGCAAGGCGAGATCGTCAGGCACGTGACGTCGGGCGGCAATTGCCTGGTGCTGATGCCGACCGGCGGCGGCAAGTCACTCTGCTACCAGCTGCCATCGCTCTTGCGCGAGGGCTGCGGCATCGTGGTGTCGCCGCTGATCGCGCTGATGCGCGACCAGGTCGCAGGGCTGATTGAATCCGGCGTCAACGCCGCCGCGCTGAATTCTTCGCTGACGCCGCAGGAGGCTTCCGAAGTCGAGCGACGCCTGATCGCGGGCGATCTCGACCTGCTCTATGTCGCGCCCGAGCGGCTGGTCACGCCGCGCTGCCTGTCGATGCTGGCGCAGGCCAGGGTCGCGCTGTTTGCGATCGACGAGGCGCACTGCGTCTCGCAATGGGGGCACGATTTTCGTCCTGAATATGTCGCGCTCTCGGTCATCGCCGAGCGCTTTCCCGACGTGCCGCGGATCGCGCTCACCGCCACCGCCGACGAACTGACGCGGAAGGAGATTGTCGAACGGCTGCAACTCTCAGGCGCGCCCCAATTCGTCTCCAGCTTCGACCGGCCGAACATCCGCTACGAGATCGTCGACAAGCGCAATTCCGTGGCGCAATTGAAGGAGTTCCTCCGGGAGCGCCATGCCGGCGACGCCGGCATCGTCTATTGCCTGTCACGCAACCGGGTCGAGGAGGTCGCGGCTGCCTTGAGCGATGCCGGCATTCCGGCGCTGCCCTATCATGCCGGCCTCGACGGCAGTGTGCGCTCGCGCAACCAGGATCGCTTCCTGAACGAAGACGGCATCGTCATCGTCGCGACCGTCGCCTTCGGCATGGGCATCGACAAGCCCGACGTACGCTTCGTCGCGCATCTCGACCTGCCCAAGAGCATCGAGGCCTATTACCAGGAGACAGGGCGCGCCGGCCGCGACGGCAATCCGTCCGCAGCCTGGATGGCTTATGGCCTCTCCGACATCGTGCAGCAGCGCCGGATGATCGACGAGTCCGGCGCCTCCGACGAGTTCAAGCGGGCGTCGATCGGCAAGCTCGACGCGCTGGTGGGGCTTGCCGAGACCGCGCATTGCCGGCGCAGGCGGCTGCTCGCCTATTTCGGCGAGACGGTTACGGTGGAGAATTGCCGCAATTGCGACAACTGCCTGACGCCGCCGCAGATGCGCGACGGCAAGGTGCTGGCGCAAAAGCTGCTCTCCTGCGTCTACCGCACCGGACAGCGCTTCGGCGCCATGCACCTGATCGACGTGCTGGTAGGGCGCCTGACCGAGAAGGTGACGCAGTTCGGCCACGACAAGCTGACGGTGTTCGGTATCGGCCGCGAGCTCAACGAGAAGCAGTGGCGCACGGTGCTCAGGCAATTGGTGGCGATGGGGCACTTGCAGAGCGACAGCGAGGCTTTTGGCGCGCTGAAGCTGACGGAGTCCTCGCGCGGCGTCTTGCGCGGCGAGACGGAAGTCTGGCTGCGCGAGGAAACTCCTGGCACCCACCTTCGCGCCAGCCGCGCGAAATCTCGTCGCGGCGATCTTGCGCCGGCATCGAATGCGCCACAGGGCGACGTCGATCCCGAATTGCGCGCGCGCCTGCGCGCCTGGCGCTCCGAGGTCGCCCGTGAGCGCGGGGTGCCCGCCTATGTCGTGCTGCATGATGCAACGATCGACGGCATCGTGCGCGCCTGGCCGACGACGCTGGATGAACTGCGCAATGTGCCAGGGATCGGCGACAAGAAGCTCGAGCACTACGGCGAAGAGCTGCTGCGGCTGGTGCGAACGAAATGAAATCGCGCGCCAATCACTCAGCTGTCATCCCCGGACAAGTGAGCGTAGCGAGCGCAGATCCGGGATCCATAGCCACAGGCAGATGTCGTTAGCGCAAGCTGGTAACCACGAGTCTTCGCCAAACCACATCCTGTGGTTATGGGTCCCGGGCTCGCGACTTGGTCGCGCCCCGGGACGATAGCCTTGATGGGGCTACAGTGTGCGCCTCAGCCGTTGCGGAACGCGTAGGCGTAGCCGTTGAGCGCGGGTGCACCGCCGAGATGCGCATAGAGAATCTTCGCGCCCTTCTCGAAATAGCCCTTCTTGGTGAGGTCGATCAGGCCCTGCATCGACTTGCCCTCGTAGACGGGGTCGGTGATCATGCCTTCGAGACGCGCGGTGAGGCGGATGGCTTCCTTGGTCTCTTCCGACGGCACGCCGTAGGTCGGATAGGCGTAGTCCTCGACCAGCACGACGTCGTCTTCGACGATCTCCTTGCCGAGTTCGACGAGTTTTGCGGTGTTCTGCGCGATCGAAAGAACTTGTGCCTTGGTCTGCGCCGGCGTGAAGGATGCATCGATGCCGATCACTTTTCGCGCACGGCCGTCCGCGGCGAAGCCGACCAGCATGCCGGCATGGGTCGAGCCGGTGACGGTGCAGACGACGATATAGTCGAACTTGAAGCCGAGATCCTTCTCCTGCTTGCGGACTTCTTCCGCGAAGCCGACATAGCCGAGGCCGCCATATTTATGCACGGAGGCGCCGGCCGGAATCGCGTAAGGCTTGCCGCCCGCGGCCTTCACTTCCTCGAGCGCCTGCTCCCAGCTCTTGCGGATGCCGATGTCAAAACCGTCCTCGACGAGACGAACATCAGCGCCCATCACGCGCGACAGCAGGATGTTGCCGACGCGGTCGTACACGGCGTCCTCGTGCGGCACCCAGGCTTCCTGCACCAGGCGGCACTTCATGCCGATCTTGGCTGCAACCGCGGCGACCATGCGGGTGTGGTTGGACTGCACGCCGCCGATCGACACCAGCGTGTCGGCGTTCGAGGCGATCGCGTCGGGAACGATGTATTCGAGCTTGCGCAGCTTGTTGCCGCCATAGGCGAGACCGGAATTACAGTCCTCACGCTTGGCATAGATCTCGACATTGCCGCCGAGGTGCTTGGACAGACGGTTCAGCTTCTCGATGGGGGTCGGCCCGAAGGTCAGCGGGTAGCGTTCGAATTTTTCCAGCTTCATTGCGAAATCATCCCGATTTGCCATTGAACTGAAGGGAGGAACTATCACCCCCTAGATGAAATGTGCTCTCGAATATTGCGAGGATTTTGCGGGAGATATTGCGATGTTGGCGCAATTGACTAACATTTCTTCCGAAATTTTGCGCTTTGACGGAATTTTCTTCCATGTCCGGCAGGTTAGACCGCACCGACCTTAAGATATTGCGATTGCTGCAGAATAACGGCCGGCTGAGCAACGCGGAGCTGGCGGAAACCGTGGCGATCAGCCCGGCAACCTGCCACCGGCGCACCCAGCGGCTGCTCGAAGAGGGTTTTATCACGGGCGTCCGCGCCATGGTGGCGCCGCGCAAAGTCGCCAAGGGCACGCTGGTGATGGTCGGCGTCGTGCTCGACCGCTCGACGCCGGAGAGCTTTGCGCTCTTCGAGCAGGCGGTAGCGAAGCTGAAATGCGTGCTCGACTGCCACCTCGTCGCCGGCGACTTCGATTATTTCCTCAAGATCCGGGTCGGCGACATGGAGGACTTCAACCGCATCCATGGCGAGCAGCTCATCGCGCTGCCCGGCGCGCGCCAGACCCGCACCTTCTTCGTGATGAAGGAGGTCGTCGACAACGCACCGCTGGAGTTTTGAGCGGCCGGCGCCGTGGCAGGCCACGTTGCTCGCGTCAATCCGGACCGAGATCGCTAGCCGCCCACCGCCCCTTCCGCCGACTCCTCGCGTCCGTCCCTCGCCTTGCCGCGTAGCGCGATCTTGTCGCCGTCGAAGGTGAGCGTCCATGTCCAGGCGTCGCCGCCTCCGACATATTGGAGGTCGATGACAAAGGTTCGCTCGTTCTGCCACGTGCCCTTGGCGGCGCGAACACCGAGAATGCCTGGCGGACTTTTGCGGTACAGGCCATCGAGACCGATCGGCCCGTCGAGGCGGCGCCGCGCGGGATCGCCCGCGCTCGTCTCCACGACGTAACGCGGGTTCTCATCGGCCAGGAACAGCGTCAGTGTTTTGATGCCCGAGGCGTTGTCGGACAATTTGTAGGTCTTGCCCGAGATCGCAGAGGCGGTTGCGGGCGTGGCGCCGACCGATGTCGGCTTCTCCATGGACACGTCCGCGACCAGCTTTGCTAGCTCTTCTGCCGCGGCTGCATCGGCCGGCAAAGCAGACTCGGATTTGACGGCGGCAGAGATCTCGTCGGCCAGCTTGCGGAATGGACAGAAATTGGTCGCCGTCATCACGGCGACGATGTCCTGCTCCCGCAGCACCATGATCACCTGGCAGTGATATCCGACGGTCATGAAGACGGGCTTGTCGGGAATGGCCCAGAACTGGTTGGCGTAGCGCAGCCCGGGTTCAAATCGCGCATTCATGTTGACGGTGGCATGATTGACGGCAACGAGGAAATCCGCCGGTAGCAATTGCTTGCCGGCCCACTCGCCGTTGCGCAGATAGAGATAGCCGATCTTCGCCATGTCCCGCGGTCGCATCGCAAGGCCGAAGCCGCCGATCGGGAGCTTTTGCGGATCGCGACGCCAGAACGGCTGAGCGATCCCGAGTGGCCCGAACAGCTTCTCCTGCGCATAGTCAGCGGTGCTCTTGCCGGTGATCCTTGCCACGATCGCGGATAGCAGATGCGAACCGCCGCTGTCGTAGTAGAACACTTCGCCCGGCGCATGCGCCATCGGGCGATCGAGGATGAATTGGACCCAATTGGAGCTCGCGCCCATGTCGCGAAGCGACTGCTCCCGGCCGCCGACATACCCCTCGTCCCACTCGAGGCCGGATGTCATGTTGAGCAACTGCTGGACCGTAATGGCCTTCTTGCGCTCGTCGAGATTGGCGACGTCGCGATCGGAAAAGAAATCCAGCATCGGACGATCGAGACGATCCAGCAGGCCATCCTTGTAGGCCATCGCCAGCAGCGTCGCGACCACCGCCTTGGTGGAGGAGTTGATCACGTGCGGCATATCAGCCGTATAAGGTGCGTAATAGGCATCGAGCACGATGCGGCCGTGGCGCGTCACCAGCAGGCTGTTGAAGCTGCGCGGGATGCCGGACGCGACCAGTTTGGCCAACGCAGCCGAATCCATGCCCTGCTCTTCCGGCGTAGAGGTCTGCCATTGAGCGGTCGGCCAGATCGGCTCAGTGCCCTGTGCACTTGCGGTGCCGGAGTAGACTGACGTGAGGAGGACGAGCGTGCCAAGCAGGGCCTTGCTTCGTGATGAACGCCTGACGACGAAATCAGCCACCTGCATGCTCTACCCTGCCTGTGATCGTTGCGCAGAGGCATATACCACAGGCGGCATCTGCTCAATGACACAATCTTCTGATTTGCACGACCTCCGCCACCTCGTCGCCGGCGACTTCGATTATTTCCTGAAAATCCGGGTCGGCGGCATGGAGGATTTCAACCGCATCAATGGCGAGCAGCAGACCCGCACCTTCTTCGTGATGAAGGAGGTCGGCGCCGCTGGAGTTTTGAGCGGCCCGCGCCGTCACGAGACCTGTTCGGCGACGCGCTCCGCCGCGACCACGCCGCGCTCGCTGTCCTCGGGCCGCATCGCGATCACCGAGATCAGGCCGAGACCGACGCCGATCATGACGTAGAAGATCGGCGCGAGCGGGGAACCCGTCAGCGTGATCAGCCAGGTCACGAAGAACTGGGCGAAGCCGCCGAAGATCAGTACCGCGACGTTGTTGACGATCGCAAGCGCGGTCGAGCGGACGCGGATCGGGAACAGCTCGACCAGCGTGGTGCAGTAGACGCCGAGGAAGAACGCGCTGAAGAAGCCGATCACGACCTGGGCGACCAGGAGCTTTGCGATCGACGGTTCGGAAATCACCCAGGCATAGAGCGGATAGAGCGAGACGAAATAGCCGGTGAGCGATGCGAGCAGCAGCGGCTTGCGCGGATAGCGGTCGGAGAAGGCGCCGGCGATGGGGACAACGACGACCATCACGATCGCCGCGATCATCTGCACCAGAAAGCTCTGCATCAGCGGCAGCTTCAGCACTTCCTTGGCGTAGGTCACGGTATAGCCGAAAGTGACGTAGAACGAGACCGCGCTCGCGACCACCATGCCCATCCCGATCAGGAAGTTGCGGCCGGGGTGCTTCAGCGCGGCGATGAAGCGCTCCTTGTGCACGGCCGCCATGTTGCGCTGGGACGCTTCGGGCTCGACGACTTTGGCGCGCATGTAGAGCAGGATCGGAACGATCACGAGGCCGACGAAGAACGGGATGCGCCAAGCGCCGGCCGCGAGCTGCTCCTGCGTGAACGTGAGCGTGAGGACGGCACCGAGCACCGCGCCCAGAACATTCGCCATGAGCTGGCCAGCGATCTGCCAGGAGCCGTAGAAGCCGGTGCGGCCGGCAGGCGCCGCCTCGATCAGGTAGGCCGTCGAGGTGCCGAACTCGCCGCCGACGGAGAAGCCCTGAAGCAGCCGTGCCAGCAGCACGATCAACGGCGCGGCGATACCGGCCGTCGCATAGGTCGGCGTCAACGCGAGCAGTGCGACCGAGAGCGCCATGATACCCATGCCAAGCGTCATCGCCGCCTTCCGCCCCTTGCGGTCGCCGAAATAGCCGAGCACGAGACCGCCGACCGGCCGCATGAAGAAGCCGGTGCCGAACAGCGCGGTGGTGAGCAACAGCGCGTTGATCTCGCTGCCCGGGACCTTCGGGTCGACGGGGAAGAACAGGTTCTTGATGACCGGCGTCATCAGCGCGAACACCGTGAAGTCGTACCACTCCATCGCGTTGCCTGCGATCGCCGCCACGATGGCTTTTCTGTTCGTCTGCATCTCGCGCTTGCCTGTCCGGTTGGTGGGTTACTCGGCGGGTTGATGAATGGCGTCGGCGTCGATCCATTCGTCGCCGAGGATCTCGGGCGTGGCGAACGCCTTGAGATTGGCAAAATGGATCTCGCGATCCTCGACGAAGAGGCGGCGGACGATGCCGCGGGCGAGCCGGTCGGCGCCTTCGCTGATCGCGGGGATATCGCCGGAGAGCTTTCCATGGCTCAGCGTGGCCGGATAGTTGAAGCCGTAGAGCCGCGACAGCATGGGACAGGCGCCGGTTACCCTCTCCTGGAACTGGAAGATGTCGCCGAGATCGGGCGAGCCTTCGAGCTCGGCATTATCCATGCCGACAGGCGTCGGGAAGCGATCGCGCCAGAAGCGGATATAGGGCGCGAACTCCTTCAGCTCGGGCCGCAACGCGAGATCGACCTTGAAGCCGGTGCCGAAGATGATGAAGTCGGTCTCATAACGACCCTTCGGCGTCGTCACGACGAGATGATCGCCTTCGACGACGAGATCATCGATCGGGCTTGCGAGATGGAAATGCGCGTGCGGATAGGCGGAGACGCGCAGCACGCTCTGCCGCGGCGGCGGCGTCTGCGCTTTCAGCGTGTGGTCGAGGAAGCGCCATTTCCACTGGTCTGTGAGGCCGGCAAAGCCGTGCACGACGCCCTGACTGCCGATGCCCGTGAATTTGTTGATGCGCGGAATGTCCGCGCGCCGAATGAAGAGATCGAGCCGCGCGGCGCCGCTCTCCAGCGCCACCGCCGCATTGTCCATCGCCGATGCGCCCGCGCCGATCACGGCGACGCGCTTGCCGCGCAGCTTTTCGAAGTCGATCGCATCGGACGAATGCGCCCAGAAGCGCCGGTCGATGCCATCGGCCAGCGGCGGCACGTAGGCGCCGCCAAGGCCGTCGCGCCCGGTCGCCAGCACGACATGGCGCGCCAGGATCTTTCGCGGCGCGCCGCGCTCGCTGACATCGAGCTCGAACAGCTCGTCGGCACGCGCGTGGATGCGCGCGACCGTCACCTCGTTGCGGACCGGCAGGTTGAGCACCTTGCGATACCAGACGAGATAATCCATCCACATCGTGCGCGGTGCGCGGTCGAGCGCCTTCCAGGCGTCGCGGCCGTATTGCGCTTCATAGAACGCGCGAAAGGTCAGCGCCGGCATGCCCATCGCGGGGCCGGTCAACTCCTTCGGCGAACGCAGCGTGCGCATCCGCGCGAAGGTAACCCATGGCCCCTCTTCGCCGGCGCGCGCACGATCGAACACCAAATGGTTGTCGACGCCGAGCCGCTTCAACACGGCGGAGGCAACGAGGCCCGCCATGCCGGCGCCGACGATCACGACGTCGACGACGGCTTCGCCATCCACGACACGACGCGGCACCCAGGATCTGGCCGGCAGTTCCAGCCAAGACAAATCCTGCTTGAGTCGCTCCTCGAGCGCCGCGAGGCCGGCTGCGTTTGGCGTCATCGTCGTCATGAGTTGGCTTTCTCGAATTCGTCGGCTGCCTCATTGGGCTCGAGGCTTGCGGCGGCGCCGCTGTGCAGCTTTGCGCCGGGCATCAGCGCCACCGCCGCGCGTAACGCGTCGTTGAGTGCCGCAACCGTCGGCGTCAGCTCGCGCCCGGTTGGCGAGAGGGCAGCAAACAGGAAAGGAATGGAGACATCGAGACGCCGGGTGACGACGCCTGCTACCGGAAGGCTCGACGTCAGCACCGGCTCGACGATGGCGATGCCGAGCGACTGCTTGGCCATCGCGATCGCGGTCATCGAGGAATTGGTGTCGATGATCTCTGCGGGCATCACGGCCTCGCGCTCCAGCGCTTCGTCTACCCGACGGCGCAGCCGGTAGGGATTGGCCATCGTCAGAAGACGGCCGCCGCCGAGATCTTTCAGCCGGATCACTTTCTTCTTCGCGAGCGGATGATCCATCGCGAGGCAAGCGACGCACGGCACCTCGCAGACCCATTGCACGTCGAGGCCGGGATGCTGGACCGGCAGGCTGGCGAGCCCGAAATCCACCGATTGCGACAGCACCGACTGCACGACGTTCTCGGCCGAAAGCGCCTGCACATGCACTTGGCCCGGCAGCAGATCGCGCTCCAGCGCGGCAAGCGCGGCCGGGATGAAGCCCGCTGCGAGCGCCGGGATCGCGGCGAGGCTCAGCACCGGAAGCGCACCGGCGCCGATCGCGTTGGCGCGCTGGCGGATGTGCTTCAGGCCCATCAACAGCCGTTCGACCTCGGCATGAAACAGCACGCCCTTCGCCGTCGGGCTGATGCGCGGACCATTGCGGGTGAACAGGAGGTAGCCGACATCGGCCTCGAGGTCCTGGATCTGCCGTGTCACCACAGGCTGCGAACGGCCGAGCAGCCGCGCCGCGCCAGTGATGCTGCCGGCCGACATCACCGCCGCGAAGGCCTCCAAGAGCCGGATGTCGATAATTTCATTGTTCATGGGCGCGCCGCTTGGATTATTCGAATACAGCATGAATGATATTTCTTGATGCGCAAGAAGAATTATGAGAGATTTTTGTCATGCCAAAGGAGCCAGTCCCTTTCCGCCATCAAGACCCGGCCGGACCGGCCTACAGGCGCGGCTGGGTCGACGAGGCCGTGGCAGCGATCGAAGCGGACCAGTGCCGCACGGCTGATACGCATCTGATCCGCCTGATCGTGCCGGCGCTGGCAGGCATCGACATCTATCTCAAGGATGAGTCGACCCATCCGACCGGCAGCCTGAAACACCGGCTGGCCCGATCGCTATTCCTCTACGCGCTCTGCAACGGCCACATCCGCGAAGGTACGCCTATGATCGAGGCCTCGTCGGGATCGACGGCAGTCTCGGAGGCCTATTTCGCGCAGATGATCGGCGTGCCCTTCTATGCGGTGATGCCGCGCACGACCTCGGCGGAAAAAATCGCCGCGATCGAGCATTACGGCGGCAACTGCCATCTGATCGACGACGGCCGCGCGCTCTATGCGGAAGCCGCTGCGCTCGCCGCGCGGCTGAACGGCCACTACATGGATCAGTTCACCTTTGCCGAGCGTGCCACCGACTGGCGCGGCAACAACAACATCGCCGAGTCGATCTTCACCCAGCTCAAGGGCGAGCCGCGCCCGGTGCCGGACTGGATCGTGATGGGCGCCGGCACCGGCGGCACTTCGGCGACGATCGGCCGCTATTTGCGCTATCGGCAATATCCGACACGACTGTGCGTCGCCGACGTCGAGCATTCCGCCTTCTTCGACTGCTTCAGCACCCAGGACCGCACGCAGATCTGCGAGCGGCCCTCGCTGATCGAAGGCGTCGGCCGTCCGCGCTGCGAGCCCTCCTTCGTGCCCGGTGTGGTCGACCGCATGATGAAGATTCCGGACGCCGCGACGATCGCCGCGATGAATTTGCTGACACGCCGGCTGCGCCGGGCGGTCGGCGGATCCACCGGCACCAATTTCCTGGCGCTGTGCCGGCTCGCCGACGAGATGCGCAACGCGGGCGAGACGGGATCGCTGGTGACGCTGATCTGCGATTCCGGCGAGCGCTACCGTCAGACCTACTATGAGCCGCAATGGCTCGCCGCGCGCGGGCTCGACCCCGCGCCCTATGAAGCCGAGTTGTCGGCCTTCCTGGAAACAGGCAAGCCGCTCAGCTTTGCGGTCGCGGATGCCGCGAACCCACAGAGTTCGCGAGGTGCCGCGTGACGCTGATCGAAACGATGGCCGGCGTGCCCGAGGGGTCACGGCTTGGTCAGGCGCTGAAAGCGCGTGCCGAGATTCTTCGGCTGAGCGAAGCCGCCCATGACGCGGTGCTGGTGCCGCGGGAGCCGGGCGGGCTGAGCCACGGCCTGCGCGCTGCGCTCGCGGCACGGATGTGCCGGCATGTCGGCGATGCCGCGCTGACCGCACATTACGAATCCTATCTCGCGCATTCGCATGATCTGGATGTCGTCGCCCTCGCCGAGCCCGGCGGCGCTTGCGGCAATGCGCTGGACGACGCCATGGCGCGTCACGCCGACCTGTTGACGCTCTCCCCGCGCGAGGCGACGCGACAGGACATCGAGACGCTGAAGGCCGCCGGCGTCAGCGAGGCCGACATCGTGCGGCTCTCGGAGCTCGCCGCCTTCGTGAACTATCAGTTGCGGGTCGTTGCGGGCCTAAAGCTTCTCAAAGCAGTCGAGGCCCGATGAGCAAGGTCGTTCACACCTTCACCGCTGCGATACCGACCTGGTCGCCCTACGTCACCCCGGTTGAGCTCGCCTCCGCAACGCCGGAGCAGCTCGCGGCGATGAAGGTCACGCCGTCGAACAAGGGCGTGTCGCCTTACGTGCTGACGCTGGCGCACGATCCGGAATCGCTCGAGGTCCGCTCGCCGCTGTTCAACATGATCATGTACGGCAAGGACGGCCTGTCCTCTGCCGAGCGCGAGCTCGGCGCGCTCAGCGCCTCCATCGTCAACCGCTGCATCTACTGTACGGCCGTCCACGCCTCGCGCTTCATCGGCCTTACGGGGCAGAACGATGTCGTCGAAGACATCTTTGCCGACGAGCGCGACGCCACGCTGGAGACGCGGCAGCAGGCCTTGTTCGATTTCGCCACGAAACTCTCGACCACGCCGATCGAAGCCACGGCGGACGACGCCCTCAAACTGGCTAACGCCGGTCTCAGCGAGCTCGAGCAGCTTGACATCGTGCTCTCGGCCGCGATCTTCGGCTGGGCCAACCGGCTGATGCACACGCTCGGCGAGCCGCGGGCGTGACGCCTGATGTCACCGGTTGGGAGCTCAGTCCTCCCATGTCCGAATGCTGAGCGCCGGCGCCAGAAAATCGGTCCAGAGCAGATAGCCGCCCAGCAAGGCCAGGAAACCGCCGACGAAGAGCAGCCGGAAATAGACGGCTTCACTCAAAAAAAGCTCAACGCCCGCGATATACAAGCCGGCGGCGAACATCGCGCTGGCAAGAACAAACACGACGAACTTTCGCATCCCGGGCGCTCTCTTGATCAAACCTACCCGCCTTTGTCGGCGATCGGGAGAGACCGGTTCGCAAACTCGAGCCTAATTCCGCCAACCAGGGTTATGGCGCCATCGCAGCGTCACGAAGCGTCTTCGCAAGCCCGTCAGCCGCGGCGAGATTGGCCGGCAGCACTGCCGCGGAATTTACGGCGCCTGCGACCTCAAAAGACCGCGATGCGCATGTCACGGCAACTTCACTTGCCTCGCGCGAGCATGCGGGCGACGTTCGCCGTTCCCAGAACGAGGAGACCTGCCGTGCGCCTTCCCATTCTCGATCCGAAAGAGCTGACCGCCGAGCAGAAGCCGCTCTATGACGACATGCGAGCGGGCATCAAGGATCATTTCAAGGGCTTTGTGAACATGCGCGAGGACGGCGCGCTGCTCGGCCCCTGGAATCCGTGGCTCCGCGAGCCGCGCTTCGGCGGGCCGGTGTGGGAGCTGGTCAAGGCGATCGCGTCGAACCCATTGCTGCCGGCGCCGGTGCGCGAGGTCGCGATCCTCGTGACCGGCTCGCATTTCCGCTCCGGCTACGAGCTCTATGCCCATGTACTGGTCGCCGAGCAGCGCGGCCTGTCCGACGAGAAGCTCGCGACCATCGTAGCCGGCCAGCGGCCGGTCGACCTGACCAAGCAGGAGGCCGTCGCCTACGACATGGCGTCCTCTCTCGTGAGCGGTGGCGTGCTGCCCGAGCTGACCTGGCGCGCGGCGGTGAAGGAGTTCGGCGAGCACGGCGCGGCCGAATTGTCTTATCTCGTCGGCGTCTATTGCATGGTCTCGGTCACGCTGAACACGTTCGACGTGCCGGTGCCGGATTAGACGCCGGCCTCGCTTGCCCGATCACTCCGCCGCCTTGCTTGCGGGCGGCGGTGGCGACCAGGCGATGCAGCGATTGCGGCCTTCAGCCTTGGCCTGGTAGAGCGCGTGATCGGCCGCGCTCATCAACGCATCGGTGCCGGACATGCTGACGCTGGCCTCGGCGATGCCGATGCTCACAGTGACGCCGAACCGGATCTTGTGGGCGACGATGTGCGAGCTCATCACGCGCTTGCGGATGCGCTCGGCGACCGTTCTCGCACGGGACAGGCTGGTCTCGGGCAAGAGGACCGCGAACTCCTCGCCGCCAAGGCGGCCGACGATATCAGACTTGCGCTTGCCATCGAGGCACGCGGCAGCGACCGTCTTGATCGCGGCGTCGCCGACCCCATGGCCATAGCGGTCGTTGACCGACTTGAAGTGATCGATGTCGAGCATCAACACCGAGACCGAGCGATAATAGCGCTGGAAGCGGCTCCATTCGGCATCGAGGCTTTCCAGGAAATGGCGGCGGTTGAAGAGGCCGGTGAGCGGATCGGTCGTGGCCAGCGTCTCCAGCATCTTGGCCTTTTGCGTGAGGTCGGTGATGTCGACATAGGTCAGCATGCGGCCGCCATTCGACATCGTCGTGCAATGAGCGCGGATGCGCCGACCATCGGGCGTCTGAAGGTCGCGCACGTGATCGCCGGCCTTGACCTCTTCGACGCGCTTGGCCGGAAACCTTGCCAGCTCGCCTGGGGGAAGATCCGGCGCGCTGGCACGATGCACGCGCCGCACCAGCGACGCGTAGGCCGGCCGGGCCGCCGCTTCCTCTTCGCTCACCTCCCAGAACCGCCGCATCCGCCGGTTCATGAAGCTCGCGTTCAGGTCGGAGTCGAGGAGAAGCACGCCATCCTGGACGTTCTCCAGCGCGTCACGCAGAAGCTTCAGTTCGTCGGAGGAGCGCACGATATCGGTGACGGGGGTGTAGGTCAGCATCCGCCCGCCATCGGGCAGAGGGGTACACTGCACGCGCATGACATCGCCGTTGGTTCGGCGCAGATCGACCGGCGTGGGATCTCCTGCCTCAATCTGGCGAACACGCATTGCAACGAGCGCATCGAGCTCCGCGGCCGGCACTTCGTAGGCCCCGGTATCCCTTCCGTGATAGAGCAGCGTGAGGATTGAGGGATTGCTGTCGGCGACCTCCTCGGGCAGCCGCCACATCTGGCGGAATGACCGGTTGATCAGGCGCGCCCTGAGCTGCGCGTCGAGCAGCACGATGCCGGTCGGCACGTGATCGAGCGCGGCGCGCAGCGCCAGCATCTGGCTGCGCATCAAGGCGTCGCCGCGCCGCGCCGGCGGCCCCTCGTTCCTCGCCTCGCCACTGGCCCTGCCGAGAGCGACACCGATCTCGCGGTCGGAACGCCAGACCACGCGACAGGCCAGCAACTCGTCGTCCGCCAGCTTCAACTGGAACTGGTCAGGCACGCCAAGGCCGGTGTCGAGCTGGAGCATCGCCCCCTCCTCCGACATGCGGCGCACCACGCAATCGAGCGACGATTGCCCAAAGTTGAAGATAATCTTCCCGGCCAGGAACGTTCGTTCCGGCGTCAAGCGGGGCATCACAACCTCCCAGACGAAACCGGTTTCAGTCTGCCGCAGCGCTCCTTGCGGCAGGATAACGCAGCTGGCGATTTCACGAGAAAGGCTAACGATCGGTTGACGCGCGCAGCTCAAGGCGCGCCGGGCGCGCGAAAAAGCCCGTTGCTCATCAGTGCGCACGAGTGGCGGCCGCGCACCACCATCCGGACAATTCCGGGACATCGGACATCCACTCAACCGAAAGATCCACTCCGCCCGAAAATCAGTTGCGCACGACGTAAATGGGCGCCGCAGCGTCAAGCCGCATCCGCAATGTGTGGACTGCCCGGGCGCGCGCGGTTACCCTGCCGTGATCGCAACGACACACTCGCCTGCCAGGCTCGAGCAACCAGACGAGAGAGGATGAAAGCAATGAAGACATCACGCCGTGTTTTGCTGGCCGGAATGGCGGGACTCGTCGCCGCGCCGCAGGCCGCAAGCAGCGCCTTCGCTTCGACCGCCGATGCCGCGGACACGACGGTCGCCGAAGAACGCTTCGCTAGGCTGATCGCAGCCGCGCACGCGCCCGACATCCTAGGCGCACGGCAGGCCGAGCACTACGCGGAAACGCATTGGCGCGAGTATGTGGCGGCCGCGCGAGTAGTGCTCGGCGCAAGAGGGTGAGAACGTCTTCTTCCTTCTCCCCTTGCGGAAGAAGGTTGCGCGCGTAGCGCGCCCGTCCTCAGAGGACGCTGAAGGGAAGCTTCGGCGATGGCGCCGCATGACACGTTCTATCTGCGCGCTCAATTGAGAGAGCGGCACTTCGGAGTACTACCGACTCGATCTCAGCAGTACCACGGGATGATCGACGCCCGCCTCTCCATGTCGATGATTCGATACTGTTTGCCGCGAGTGCGCGACATCCTCAGCAACACACCGGAAACGTCTTCTCACGCATTGAGCAACCGACCCGCAAGCATCTGGGCGCTACGTTGAAGCGTTCAATTCTTCGCTCAGGGGTTCGCCAAGTTGACGTTTGCCACCACGCGTTTTGGTCGCCTGCTCTCGCGTTTCCGCTGCGATCGCAGCGGCAATATCGTTGTGATCTTCGCCATTGCATCGCTGCCCGTTCTCGCCGCCGTCGGCGCCGCGGTCGATTACTCCCTCGCGGTGCGGGCCCGAGCCAAGCTGATGGCGGCACTCGACACCGCGGTGCTGGTCGCCACCGCCAAGAGCGAGATCACAAACACCGCAGCCACAGCACAGAGCAATGCACTGAATACGTACGCCGCGCAGATGTCCGCTTACGGCATGACAACGAGCTCGGTGACCATCACCGTGACGGACACCGTGACCACCCGGACGGCTACCGGTACGGCAACATTGTCCGTTTCGAATTATTTCATGGGTCTGCTGGGTTACAAGACCATGACGGTGTCGGCGAGCTCGTCGGCGGCGGCCTCGCTCCCTAGCTATATCGACTTCTACGTGCTGCTCGACAACTCGCCATCGCAGGGGCTGGGCGCGACCACTGCTGACATGACCGCCTTGCAGGCCGCGACCTCCGACAGTTGCGCCTTCGCCTGCCATGACACCTATACGTCGAGCTCCAAGAAGACGAAGCAAACCAACAGCTACTATTCGATCGCGAAGAAGCTCGGCATCACGATGCGGATCGACCTGGTGCGGACCGCGACGCAGTCATTGACGGATACGGCCACGTCAAGCGAGCTCGTCAGCAACCAGTACCGCATGGCCGTCTACACCATGGGAAGCGATTGCGGCTCCATCGGCCTGACGACGATCTCATCGCTCACGTCGAGCCTCTCGTCGGTCAGGACGGCCGTCTCTTCGGTCGACCTGATGACGATTCCCTACACCAACTACAACAACGATATGTGCACCGACTTCGACGGCATTCTGTCATCGATGAACAGCACGATTCCGACTCCCGGGACCGGTACTGCATCCTCGCCGCAAAAATGGCTATTCTTCATCTCGGACGGGGTGGCCGACTACTACTACCCGTCGAGTTGCTCCGAGACCGTCATCGCTTCGTCGGGGCGATGCCAGGAGCCGCTCACGACCACGATCTGCGATACGATCAAGAATCGTGGCATCAACATCGCGATCCTTTACACCACGTATCTCGCGATCACCAGCAACAGCTGGTACACCACCTACATCGCGCCCTGGCGCAGCTCGATCGCGACCCAGATGAAAGCCTGCGCAACCTCAGGTTATTACTACGAGGTGTCGAGCGACAGCAGTATCAGCGACGCGCTGACCGCGCTGTTTCAGAAGGCCGTCTCCTCTGCACACCTGACGCAATAGCCGCCGCCGGAAGGCCCCGCGCCTTTCGCGCGAAGCCGCGAGCATGATCCGGAAAAATGTGAAGCGGTTTTTCGAAAGAATCACGCTCAAAACCATAACCTAGCTAAGGCGCGATGACGATTCATCTCAATCTCATCGCGCTTTAGCGAGCTCAATCCATCATCTCCCAGAGCCGGTGCGCCAGCACGCCGGCGCGCTTCTCGATCGCCGCTGCGGCATCGAGCGCAAGATCCTCGCGATAGCGGCCGGCGATCAGCTGCACGCCGATCGGCTTGCCGTCATGCAACGTCACGGGGACCACGGCACCGGGCAGCCCGAGCACGTTGATCGCGGAGATGAAGCGGATGTCGTTCCAGAAGATCTCGCGCACGCGCTCGGGGCTGAGCGTATCCTCGCGCGGCCCCGGCGTCGGCTTCACCGTGGTCGGCGCCAGCACCACCGGATAGTCCTCGAAGAACAATTGCCAGGCGCGGATATGGCCGTTGCGCGCGGCGGTGGCCTGCATCCAGGACTTGAGATCGAGCACGTTGGCCTTGGTCTTCATACCGTTCCACGCCTTGTGGAAGTCCTCGGAGGTCACCTTCAGCATGCCGGCTTCCTGCATCACCACGGTTTCGTTGGTGATGATGTCGCACCAGGTCTGCCAGACACCGCTGATGTCGGGCACCTCGATCTCGCTGACACGATAACCGGCACGTTCGAGATGATCGGCCGCCTGCCGCAGCGCATCGCGCACCGACGGATCGACGTCCATGTCCGCCGGGATCTTTGCCAGCGCGACCTTGATCGGGCCCTTCGGCGTCGGACCCGACAGCGGCGCCGGCACCCACCAGGGATCGCGCGGATCGCGCTGGCTCATCACCTCGAGCGCCAATTTGATGTCGCCGACATGGCGCGCGAGCGGCCCCTGCGCCGACATCAGATGCGCAAGCATCGGACGCTCGGAGGTGGCGCTCTGGTTGAACGCGGGGATGCGGCCTTGCGTCGGCTTGATGGTGACGACCCCGTTGCAATGCGCCGGCCAGCGCAGCGAGCCGCCGATGTCGTTGCCATGCGCGATGGTACCGATGCCGGCAGCGACCGCCGCGCCCGCGCCGCCGGACGAGCCGCCGCAGGTGATGTTCTGATTCCAGGGATTGAGCGTCAGCCCGTGCAGGGGATTGTCGGTGAAACCGCGGAAGGAGAATTCCGGCGTGTTGGTCAGCCCGATGACGATCGCGCCGGCCTTCTTCAGGTTGCGCACGACCGGCGAATCCGACGGCGCGATGATGCTCATGTTCGCCGGCACGCCGTTGGGATTTGGCCGGCCCTGATAGTCGACGTTCTCCTTGATGGTGATCGGCACGCCATGCAGCAGGCCGAGCTCGCCGCCCTTCGCCCGCTGCTTGCCCGCGGCATGCGCCGCCGCAAGCGCCTCATCCGAGAGATCGACGACGACCGCGTTGAGCTTCGCATTCACCGCACGCATCCGCTCCAGATGCGCCTCGACGGTCTCGACCGCTGAAATGGCGCCACCGCGAATCGCAGCCGCGGTGTCGGCTGCCGACCATTGCCAGATCGCCCCCTTGGGCCGCCGGGCTGGGGCAGCTTTGGTCGTCGCCTTCGCCATCTTCCTGGCTGCTTTCTTGGCCGACTTTTTGGTTGCCTTGGCGACGGCGCCCTCGCGCGCGCGGCGATTGCCGGCCGCCTTCTTCGTTACCATCGTTCTGGACGCATTCTTTTTCTTCTTCTTCGTTGCAGCCTTGGCCACTACTTTTCTCCTGACTTTGCGCGGCGGAGGTTACGTGCGGCATGCGCGCATGTACAGGTGCGTTTCTGCATGCAAACGTGAGCGAGCGATGCGGCGTATTGTCAGTGGCGATCGGCCGGCACGAGCTGGTCGAGGTCCGGCAGCATTTCCCTCAGGCGCTTGTTGTACTCCTCGTCGGAGAGCGGCACGGCAGGCGCGCGCGTAGCGGCTTCCGGCGAAAGGCCGAGGCGGGTCAGCTGCGGCACGAACAGGACCACAAGCAGCAGCAGCCATTGCGCTGCAAGGAACGGCGCCAGTGCGCGCAGGAAGGGGCGGAAGGCAACCTGCTCCCGCAGCACACCGCGCACCATCATCAGCGCATAGCCGAATGGCGGCAGCAGGAAGCTCGATTGCAGGGTGAGCAGGACCAAGACCGACACCCAGCGCGCATCCGCGACGCGGATCAGGAGCGGCGGAATCACGATCGGCACGATCACGAAGATGATCTCGAAGGCGTCGAGCACGAAGGCCGAGATCGCGATCACCGCGAGTACGGTGAGCACGGCCGCGATCTCGCCGCCTGGAATGGACGCGACCATCCTGCCGACGAGATCGGCGGTGCCGAGCAGCCGCAGGATCATCGTGAACGTGGTCGCGGCAAGCAGCAGCGCGAACAAGGCTCCGGTCAGCGCGATGGCGTCACTGAGCACCCTGTTCAAGACGTTCCCCGACAACCGGCGGGTGAGGAAGCCTGCGACGAGCAGCGCAAAGGCGCCCATCGCGGCGGCTTCGACCGCATAGAAGTAGCCCACGGCGACGCCGCCGAGCAGCGAGAGCAGGAATGCGAGCGCGATGACAGCGAGCCAGGCTTCGCCTGCGGTCAGGCGCTCCGGTTTCGGCGGTCTTGGCGCGGAGCGGCCGGCGATCCAGGACAGCGCCAGACATAGTGCGAGGAAGACGCCGCCCGGCACCAGCGCCGCGTGAAAAATGTCCTGTGTGTTGACCACGCGGTCGCTGCGGCCGGTGGCTGTCACCGCCATGGTGTGGGCCGACAGCATGGCATCGCTGAGCAGGATTAGCACCAGCGACGGCGGCACCAGCACGCCAAGCGTCGCCGCGACAGCGATCACGGCATGACGTGCCGGCGCCGCGATCCCCTCAGCGGCCAGACGCGGCGAGACCACGCGAGAGAGCGCTAGCACGCTGGCGCCCACCGAGCCGTTCATCGGACCGAGCAGCGCGCCGAGCAGCATGCCCGAGACCAGCGGCGCCGCCGGACTGCGCGGCAACACCGCGTTGCCGGCACGATAGAGCGCATCGGCGACCGGAAGGCGGTCGAGTAACAGACCCATGGTCACATAGAGCGGCAGCGCCTGGAGCAGGTCATTCTCAAGAAGGTTGACGAGCCGGACCGGCAGCGCGCCCAGCGTCGCCAGATCGAATGCGCCGGACACTACGCCGAGCACGGCGCCACAGCCGGCCATTGCGATCAGGACGACGGCCGCGGGCAGGCCGGTGCAGACGATCGCGACGCCGACCAGCACCAAGAGCGCGAGCCCCAGCCACGCCATCAGTCGCCCGCCTCGCGCGGGCGGAAGATGTCGACGAGCGCCTGGCCGAGCACGAGCGCCGCCATCAGCCAGAGCGCGATCTTGACCAGGAAGTAGCCGGGATTGCCGGAGTCCTGGAACGCCTCGAGTTGCCAAATGCTGGAGGAGATGATCCTGTTGCCCGCGATCAGCACGAACAAGGCCCAGGGCAGCAGGCCGATAGCTGCGCCGAGCCGCGCCAAGATCGCCCGCGCTCGCGGGGAATAGTGCCGCGCAAGCAGGTCGGCCGAAAGATGCGTCCGCGCACGCGTCGCCGCAGTGACGCTCACCGCGACGAACAGCGCAAAGGCGATCTGCCCGAGATCATTGGCCTCGCGCGAATAGCGCTGAACGACGTCGCGCAGCGGCCATTGCAGGAAGAGCAGGACGATCAGCGGCAGCGCCAGCCATTTGGCTGCGGCGACGATGGAGCCGATCATGCGATCAAGGCTGCGGAGGAGGATCATCATGGCGCCACCCAATATCTCGACCAGAGTGGCCTGCCGCCTGAGGCGCGACAAGAGCCAAGGGGTCGCAAAGGGGTGGCGGAGAGAGTGTTTGTTTCTTCCCCCTGGCGCAATCGCGGCCCACCGCGCTGGGGTCGTTTCGCTGCCGGTAAGACGGCCGCGGCGCACTGGCAAGGGGTTGGGGAGCGCGCGCCGAGGCCGCACAGGCCGAAGGCAGTACCGTTCGATCCAACGGTGAAAGCATTCCTCTTGATCGAGGTAATCTTGATCTGGATCAACCGCGCGCGCGGTGGTCATAGGAACGTTCCGGGCCGCGCGGGAGCGAAAGATGAACTTCAACAAGCGTGCGTTCGGTTTTTCTCTTCTATGGTTTGCGATTTTGGTGGCGCTGATGGTCTGGCTGTACGGCGTAGTCCATCATTGACGCGCTGCCTGGCGCGACGAGATCGCCCCGTGGAGCAGCCGTCCACAATAGTCCTGACGCGCCGCGTCACAAAGCTTTCACCACGGCAGTCACTGAGCGAGTTTGCAACGTTTACTTTGGGGCGGCGGCCCCGGTAGCCCCGCTAGCGCCGGTGGTTACGCCACGCCGCTCGTCACGTCGCTCCTGCCGTCCAGCACGACGATCCTCACGTCGGTTCTGGCGACCCTCGCGCCGCTCTTCTCGGCGCTCCATTCCGGCGGTCTGGGCTTCCGCATCGGAAACCGCCAAGATCGGCATCGCGCCCAGTGCTCCGGCCATCAGCGAAAACACCGTTCGGCGCGAAATCAGTCCCGATTGGATTTCTTTAGTCATGTCCAATCTCTGTGGATCTTTCCTGCCCGCAAGAGGGGCAAATGGTTGACCCGCGACGTGCTGACATTGACTTGGATCAAGGGTCCGGCGAACTGGCGGATGCGATGTGATCCGGGCGGCTGCCACAGAGGTACGCAGATGGGCATCTTGAGCCGGATCATACCTGGGCTTATCGCAGCCGGCGCCGATGCCAAGGGCTGCATTAAAGGCGCTATCGCTGGCGGCGTCGCAGGCCGCTATGCCGGTCACGGCGTGGTGGGTGCCGCCGCGGGCTGTGCCTTTTTGGGCCGCAGGCTGCTGCGACCGGTGAGATCATGTCGCCATTCATCATCTGAGAGACCTGGGTCCCCGTGCACGATTGAGTTTTACTCGTTATCTCGATTGAGGGGCGGTTCCGAACCGGTCTGCTCATCAGCGAGCCACGCATAGATGCGAGATGATGGGATCAGTTGCTTAGGCAAATGGGGATTGATCGTACCCGCGAATAATGACTGGCCCTCTGCAAGTTTTAATCGGGCGAAGGCTTTTGCTTCGGCTTCTGTCGTAAAGGTCCTTGTCTCGCGGGGGCTTCGCTGCTTAGGCAAGATGCCCCGTCTGGGAATTTCAAAGGTGACATACCACGTCGGCGTCATCGCATCACCAGCTCGTCACTCCAACTCCGAGAAGCGCCGAACTGTGGGCGCCTGTCTCGACCTAATTTTTGATCCAAGTCAATCACAGTGCGGTTCGAGCGAGAGGTCTAGAACTGCGCCGCTCTCTAGTTGCTTTGAACACAGCGAACGTTTGGGAACTGTTGGCAATCCTGCGGCTGTTCTATGCAGTTTGTGCCAGAAACCCGAAAAATGGCTGCGTCGGAGATGACCTTAATCCATTGATATGGATCAAATGATGTGTTCGCCATCGGGAAGTATCGGCAACAGATCGGCACTGATATCGGCACTGATCAAGAGGAGGCCTATCATGATGCGAACTGCAATGCAGATTTCATTCGTCGCGATCGCCCTGGCGTGCGGATTTGGTGAGATCAATTGGTTCGCGAGAGACGGCCTGTCACTCATTCAAAGCGCAGAAGCCAGAGTGGGACGACCGGCAACACCGATGAGCGTCGCTGGCGTTGCGCGCAGACAGACGCGGCGAGCAGTTGTAGGTGGCGCTGCGGTCGGTGCGGCAGCCGCCGGTACGGCATGTGTTCGCGTATTGGTGAATGGTTCATATGTGTGTCGCTGACGCACCTTCTGGACCGATACCGTGGGTGACGCGTATCGCTGAACGTGTGGTTGCCGCTTTTGGCAACAACGAATTCGTTCGAGAACGTCGCGGGCACGGAAGCGTGCCCGCGTGTCGTCCAGCGACACCGCGACGAGTGGTGTGATTGTAGCTTGAATAGGTCTTACCATCGCCGACTTCGGCGAGAGGTGTAGATCGGCGATTGCGCAGGTTGCATCTCGTAGAGATAGCCTTGGCGGGAAACGGGATATGGTCGAAGCAACCACGGGCAACGCGAGGTTCTTTCGCCGAAGTGGGCCGTATTCTCTGGCGGCCGTTGCGGGAGTGGCACGTGGAATTGCTGACGAGCGCGATCTGCTGTTCGAAGGCGTGGCCCCCCTGCAAACAGCTGGCCCCAATGAAGTGAGCTTTCTGGATAACCGACGTTATGCATCGGCGCTCAATCAGACACTGGCCGGTGCTGTGATCGTGCATCCTGAAATGGCCGCGCGAGTGCCTACTGGAACGGTGGCGATCGTAACGGCCGAGCCTTACGCTGCTTGGGCGCGTGTCGCTGCGCTGTTCTATCCCGTACCGCCGGTTTCTCCTGGTATCCACCGTTCGGCAATCGTGGCGGAGGAGGCTCTCGTCGATCCGTCAGCGGAGGTCGGGCCATTGTCTGTGATTGAGGCCGGAGCAGAAATAGGACCTCGCTCTCTGATCGGTCCTTGCGCGGTTATCGGAAGCGGCGTGATCGTCGGGCGAGATTGTCGCATAGGCGCACATGTGAGCTTGAGTCACGCGATGTTGGGGGCGCGCGTCTACGTCTATTCCGGCGCCCGCATCGGGCAGGAAGGGTTTGGATTCGCCTGCACCAGAGACGGATTTCTTTCGGTCCCCCAGCTGGGCCGGGTAATTCTGGAAGACGATGTTGAGGTCGGTGCCAATACGACGATTGATCGAGGATCATCGCGCGACACGGTGATCGGCGCTGGATCTCGTCTCGATAACTTAGTGCAGATCGGCCACAACGTGGTCCTCGGCCGATGTTGTGTCATTGTCGCTCAGGTCGGCATTTCGGGTTCCACCGTGCTTGAGGATTTTGTCCGCGTCGGGGGACAAGCCGGTATGACTGGCCATGTTCGGATCGGTCAAGGTGCAGAGATTGGAGCGCAAGCAGGCGTAATGTCGGATGTGGCCCCAGGCGCGAAAGTGCTTGGAAGCCCTGCGCAGCCAAAGCGGGACTTCTTCCGACAACTTGCCACCCTCAAAAAGATCGCAAGAATAAAGGGATAGGAATGCTTGTACTGCACGCATGGCTTTAAACATGCAGGCGAATATCCCTTGCGACTTCCATAGTTAGTAACGCCGCAGTACCGGTGTGTCCGCGACGAACGGACCAGACTTAGACGCACCACCCAAGAGCCGTTTAAACGGATCGCCGTGCATCTGTTTCGCGGACATTACAGAATAGACTTGCGGGGACCACGGAGGCTACCACGTGCGTTTGTTGTCCAATCTGCTTCGACGCTTCATACGAGAGGGCACTCTGCGGGTCCGTGACGCCGAGGGGACGGTCCATGTCTTCGGCGAATGCCTGCCCGGACCCGAGGTCGCCATCCGCCTTCACGATCGCAAGCTTTACTACAAGCTGTTCATCAACCCGGAACTATACGCCGCCGAAGCCTATATGGACGGCAAACTGACGCTGGAGGACGGTAACGAAATCCAAGATTTTCTGCTTCTCTTCTCGGTCAACCGCGCCGGGCTTTATTCGTACGGCTCACAGAAGCTGATGCGACGGGTGTGGCGTGGTCTACGCCGCTGGCATCAGGCCAATCCGATCGGGCTTGCGGCCATCCACGCCCGCCACCACTACGACATCTCGACCGAACTTTATCGCCTGTTCCTCGACGATCAGATGCAATATTCCTGCGCTTATTTTCGAGACCCCGAGCATGAGACGCTCGAACAGGCGCAGCGCAACAAGTTGATTCACGCCACCAGCAAACTCCGATTGAAGCCCGGAATGACTGTCGCTGAGATCGGCTCCGGCTGGGGCGGCTTCGCCATCCATCTGGCGCGAGAGACCGGCGCCCATGTCACGGCGGTCAATGTTTCACCCGAGCAGATCAAGGCAGCACGTGTTTATGCCGAGGCTGCCGGCGTGTCCGACCGAGTCGTGTTTCGCGAATTGGACTATCGTCAACTAAACGGCCAATTTGACCGGGTGGTGTCTGTCGGCATGATGGAGCATGTCGGCATCGGACATTTTGACGAGTATTTCCTCAAAATCCGCGAACTCCTGGCCCCTGATGGCTATGCCTTTGTCCATTGCATCGGCCGGATGTCGCAGCCCGGCACCACCGGTCCTTTCATCCGCAAGTACATTTTTCCCGGCGCCTACGTGCCAGCACTATCCGAGACCTTCGCTGCCACGGAGCGCTGCGGTCTGTGGTGCGACGACATGGAAGTGCTTCGGCTGCATTATCGCTACACCGTCAAACACTGGCGCGAGCGCTTCGCCAAAAATAGAGTCCAAGCTGCTGCAATCTACGACGAACGGTTCTGCCGAATGTGGGAATTCTACCTAGCCGCTGTCGAACTCGAATTCCTGCATGGCTCTCACATGGTGTTTCAATTGCTGCTGTCGATCAAACGCGATGCGGTGCCGATCACGCGCGATTTTATAGCCGACACCGAGCGGGCGGCCTGGGCTAGAACGACTGGTTGAGCGCCGGCGACCCGACGTTTCGGCTGCAGAGGTCCGAGGATTGTTCGGGTGTCTGGCGTGTCCGCAGTCGCGTCGCTCGGCACAGCAGCGTTGGGCGGCACTACTTTAACGTATTTTTGCCACCGCTCGATCTTCCTTCTCAGAAGCGATAGTGTGGGCGCGTAGATTATTCGAGCGATTTGGCGCTGCGCTGGACGCGGACCGGGTTTCAGCCCTGCGCTCGGCACAGCAATGGCGGAGAGAGTGTCAGTCAATCCCCGCTGAAAGATAAGGCATTTTCGACTTTTCTGGGCCAAAATCTACAATTTCAGCTACGCCGAAAAATGGGATTTCGCTACTGGAGGCAACCACCGATACCGACATTCGTTGGAAGTGGCGATTTGACGGGTTCACGCTTTGGTTTTGCAGCCCCTTGCTCTCCAGCTCGACAGCGAAGAACGCTCAAGCAAACCGATCAGGCCGAAAGGCGTCAAGGTTCAAAGCCTCATTCCGCCTTTCGATGAGACTTGCAACGATGCGGCTCGTGGCGCCGGCCAAGGTCATGCCGAGATGTCCATGGCCAAAAGCGTGGATCAGGTTCGGATAGCGTCGGCTGGGTCCAATGACGGGCAGCGAGTCGGGAAGAGAGGGTCGAAAGCCGAGCCAATGGGATTGAACGGGGCCGAGATCCGGGAAGAGCTTACGGACGCCTCGTTCCAGAAGGGCAATCTGCTTTGGATTGAGCGGCGCGGAGAGGCCGCCAAGCTCGACCGTTCCCGCAACCCGCAAGCGGCCGGCCATGGGTGTGACATAGAAGCCCAGATCAACCGGGCTAACCGGCCTCTTGATCGGACAGGTGTCCATCGCGAATTCGATGTGGTAGCCGCGCTCCGTGTCGAGAGGAATGTCCTCGCCGCCTTGTTCGGCCAGAGAGCGCGACCAGGCACCGGCTGCGAGGACGACCGTATGCGCTTCGATCGTGCGATCGCGGCACATCAAACGGATTCGTCCGCCATCCTGCGGCTCCAGCCGATCGACATAAGCGCGCTGGAACGAAGCGCCTCTTGCCGTGGCCGCGGCCGCCAGTCGGCTGGTCAGCGCGGCAGGATCGATGGTGTGAGCCGCATCGGGGAAAAAGATGCCCCCGGCCGTCGGAGGAAGCGCAGGCTCCAGCCTTGCGACCTCTTCTGACGTCAACCGCTCTTGTCGAACACCGAGCTCGTTGCGCAGCCGGGCACCCCACTCGTCGCCGTCTCGCGGCATTTTTCCCCGATAGAGATAAAGGCACCCCTCATATCTTAGAAGGTCTGAGAGTCGAGCCTGCTCTGCGAGCTCACGCCAGGTCGGCATCGCGTCTTTCAGCAAATCTGCCAGCGCATATGCGTTGCGGCGCGCGCGCGCGGGCGTGGATTGCCAAAGGAAACGAAACAGCCAGGGAATGAGCGCGGGCAGGCCGGCCAGCCTCACGGCGAGAGGGCTGTCCGGATTGACAAGTAGGTTTGGCAGATTCCGCAAGACATCGGGGTTGCCGACCGGTGCACAGGCGTAGGGAGCAAATGTCCCGGCATTGCCGTAGGAGGCGCCCGAACCCGGCTCGTTCGGGTCGATGACGACAACCTCACGGCCATCCGCGGCCAGCCGAAATGCGATCGCAAGCCCGATGATTCCGGCCCCGACGATCACGACGTCCGTTTTGATCAATTCCGCCACAACGCCTCAGACCGCGCCTGAGATTTCAAAATGACCTGCATTCAGCAGGTCGGTCATGATCGAAAGCGCCTGCCGCAATTCGCCGGATGACGGAGCGGCGCCCACATTGATGCGCACAGCATGCGCGAGAGTTTCGCGTCCCACGGCGAACGCATCCGCAGGAAGCACGCCTACGCCACGCTGACGGCAGGCGCGGGCGAAAGCAGCGCCACGCCAGGGCTCGGGCAAATGCAACCAGGCGTGGGGCGACGTCTCCTGCGTCTGGACATCGAATGCCGCAAGCGCATCGCGCAAGATCGCCTGGCGCCGGCGCAACTCCTCACGCTGGACCTCGATGATACGCTTCGCGGTCCCCTCTTCCAGCAAAATGGTGGCGATCAGTGCCGTGAGCGGGCTGATGCTCCAGCAATCGATCCGGAGCGCCGCCGCGACATTGCCGAGCACCGCGCGCGGCGCCACCACGAATCCGTAGCGCAGGCCGGGCGCAATGCATTTCGACAGGCCGCTGATGTGGACGGTGAGTTCGGGCTCCAGGGCGGCGAAAGACGGAACGGCGCGATCGAGCAGCGGACGATAGACATCGTCCTCGATGATCAGCACGTTGTGGCGGCGCGCGATCGCGGCAAGTGCGCGGCGGCGCTCTTCACCCAACGTAACCGTTGTCGGATTGTGCAGGCTGGGTACGAGAAAAACCGCACGAGGGCGCAAGGTCGTGCAAGCGACCTCGAAAGCGTCCGGCCGCATGCCTTCCCGGTCAATCGACACGCCGCGCAGGTCGACGCCTTGTGACCGGCAAAGGGCGCTGATGCCTTGATAGGTGATCGAATCGGCGAGCACGATATCGTCGGGCTGCGTCAGGGCCCGCAACACGCAGGCAAGGCCATGCTGGGCGCCGTCGGTCAGGACGACGCGACCGGCGTCACCATCGCCCGCGACGCCGTCGAGCCAATCCGCCACCGCCGCGCGGGCCCATTCCGGACCTTCGGGAGGATGATAGTCCTGCAAGGCGCCAAACCGGCGATCCTTTGCGATGTGCGGCAACAGCTGCGCGAGCGCCTCGCGATAGGCCGATGTCGCCGGCCTGTTTACGGACAGATCGATCAGTCCGGCCTCGTCGCTGGGGGCCGATTTGAAGCCGCCCTCTTCAGAGTCCTTCCCGGCGACCAGGGTTCCGCGACCGGGGCGCGCCTCCACAAGTCCGCGCTGTTGCAATGCCGAGAAGGCACGCGTGACGGTCGTGACATTGATGCCGAGCAGGCGCGCAATTTCCCGGTGCGGTGGCAACCGGTCGCCTTCAGCCAGTTCGCCGCGTGCAATTCGCTCACCGATGGCATCCGCCAAACGCTGATAAATTGGTCGGTCGTTGTTCGGCAGTTCCAGATTTTCGAGCATTGCGGCTTGGCGCCCCGAACGTTCCTGTCGTCCAGCAAAGCCTTCTTAACATGGAGAAAAGCACCAGACAATCAATCTTGTATGCATACCAACAGGCTTAAATAGTCTATTATGTGGCATGATGTCTGCCATAAATTGCATCATACCACCAGCTTGACGCTACTATCTCCACATTGTATGGTCACTCAATCTCCTATTGTGTGACCGCATAACTACGGCAAAGTGCCCTGGAGGTCGAGCGATGGTTTCAACCGGACAAAGTTCGTCGCTTCGTGAAGCCTTGGCCGAGAGCGCGCACTCCGCAACGGGCCAGCAGGGTACAGCCGCTGGCGGGAAGACGGGCGCCGCGGCAACAAGCAAGCCGGCCGCCGGTCGCGAGAAGGGGAAACCGGCCGACGCCAAATTTGTCGAATTCATCGACGTCGAGAAAACTTACGGCAACTTTCACGCCGTCCGCCGGCTGAATCTGAGCATCGGCCGCGGCGAGTTTCTGACCTTCCTCGGACCGTCAGGCTCCGGCAAGACCACGACTTTGAACATGCTGGCGGGCTTCGAACGTCCCAGCCAAGGCGTCATTACGCTCGACGGTAAATCGGTCGATCGCCTGCCGCCCTACGATCGAAACATCGGCATGGTGTTCCAGAACTACGCGCTGTTTCCGCACATGAGCGTAGCGGACAACGTCGCCTTCCCGCTTTCGGTGCGGAAGGTATCCAAGGCCGACATCGGGCCGCGCGTCACCCGTGCGCTCGAAATGGTGAGGCTGGAGCGCTTCAAGGATCGCAAACCGACGCAACTCTCCGGCGGCCAGCAGCAGCGCGTCGCACTCGCCCGTGCGCTCGTCTACCAGCCATCCCTCGTTCTGATGGACGAGCCCCTCGGCGCGCTCGACAAGAAGCTGCGCGAGCATATGCAGATCGAGTTGAAGCAGATCCATGAAATGCTCGGCGTCACCATCGTCTATGTGACGCACGACCAGAGCGAAGCGCTGACGATGTCGGATCGCGTCGCCATCTTCGAGAACGGCGCCATCGTTCAGATCGGAACGCCGGACGGGCTTTACAACGAGCCCGCGACCGCATTCGTCGCCAGCTTCATCGGTGAAAACAATGCGCTGGATGGCATCGTCGAACGTGTCGATGGCGATCAATGCCTGGTCACGCTGCCCACGGGATTGAGGACGACCGCCATGGCGATCGGAGACATTCGTCCCGGCGCACCGGTCCAGTTGGCGGTCCGGCCCGAGCGGATCGCCGGTGGCGGCGACCATTCGGACAACCGTTTTCTGGCGACGGTCGACGGCCGGATCTATCACGGCGACCACCAACGCCTCCTCGCGCGTTTGCCGAGCGGGCAGGTCCTGACCGTCAAGATCAGCCCCGACGCAACAATGGCGACGGGCGAAGCGATCGACCTTGGGTGGCGCACGGCCGATTGCCGGGCTTTCCCGGCAGGCGTCGCCCCGGACGGCATTACCGCGAACACAGGGAGCGTTTCATGAAGCGGATCTACAGGACGACGTTGCTTGCCTTCTTGCCTGCCCTGACGAGCGTCGGGATCATGTCGCAAATACAGCCCGCCGGTGCCGCAGAGCTCACCGTCATGGCGACCGGCGGCGAATGGCAGTCGGCGCTGCGCAAGGCCTGGTTCGAGCCGTTCGCCAAGAAGGCGGGCATCCAGTTCAACGAGCAGGAATACACCGGCGAGCTCGGCAAGATCAAAGCGATGGTGGAGACCGGCGATGTCCCGATCGACCTCGTGACCGTGGAGACCTCGACCGTCCTGCAAGGCTGCGACGCCGGCGTGCTGATCCGCCTCGACTATTCGAAGATCGCCGATCGTAAGCGGTTCCTTCCCGGCACGGCTTTGGATTGCGGCGTCGGCATCGATGTCTATGGCGACGTCCTCGCCTACGATACCACCGTGTTGAAGGAGGCGCCGACATCGGTGCTCGATATCTTCGACACCAAGAAATTCCCCGGCAAGCGCGCCATGCGGAAGGCCCCGGCGCAGAATCTCGAATGGGCGCTGATGGCCGACGGCGTGCCGATCGCCGACGTCTACAAAGTCCTGGATACGCCTGCCGGGGTCGACCGCGCCTTCAAGAAACTCGATTCGATCAAGAAGGATATCGTCTGGTGGGATGCCGGCGCACAGCCGCCGCAATTGCTGGCGTCCAAGGAGGTGGTGATGACGACCGCCTGGAACGGACGCATTCAGAATGCGATCGACAAAGACAAGCGGCCGTTTGCGATCGTCTGGAACGATCAGATCGTCGAATACGACATGATTGCGATTCCGAAAGGCGCGAAGAACCTCGATCTCGCCTACAAATATCTCGCCTACGCCGCCGAACCCGAGGTCAGCGCGCAGCTCGGCCGTCACATCCCCTATGGTCCTGTGATGGCGGATGCGACGCCGTTCGTGCCCAAGGATGTGCTGTCGAAACTGCCGACGGCGCCGGACCACATGAAGGCCTATCTGATCGGCGATGTCGAATTCTGGGGCGATCATGGCGAGGATCTGGTGAAGCGCTTCAACGCCTGGCTCGCCCAGTGAGGTAGCGCGCCGACATCGCGATCGGGCGGCCCTGCCCGATCGTCAGCGACCACGCGAGGTGATGTTCATGTCGTCGATCGCAATATCAGGCATCAAAACACGGACCGGCGCGATGGATCGCAGCGACAGCCTGCGGCCACTGGCACTGGCCGCGCCGCTGCTGCTCCTGCTCGCCTTCAGCTTTGGGGCGCCGATCGTGCTGTTGCTGTCGCGCGCCGTCTATGAGCCGACCATCGCCAATACGCTGCCACACACCATCGCGGCCTTGGGCACGGACAGCGCCGCAGGCGTGCCGGCCGAACCGGTCTTCCACGCCTTTGCGGAGGATATGAAGGCGGCCCAGGCGGCGGGCGCGATCTATGAATTCGCCAAGACCCTTAACACCCGCCTGCCCGGCGCGCGCAGCCAGGTGTTGCGCGTGGCGCGCCTTGCCGGTCAGGATGCGGCGGTCACCAAAGAGGCGATGATCAAGGCGGCGCCGCTTCTCGGCGAAGACCAGGGCTGGGCGGCAATCCGATCGGGGACCAACCGCTTAACCTCATTCTTTCTGCTCAGCGCGTTCGACCTGCGCTGGACCGATCAGGGAACGATCGGCGCGGTGCCCGCCGGTCAGGCCGTGTTCACCCGGGTGTTCGGCCGGACCTTCCTGATCGCAACGCTGGTGACGCTAGCGACACTGGCGCTTGCCTTCCCGCTCGCCTATGTGATGACCAACGTGCGGCCGTTGATCGCCGGCATCGTGCTCGTGCTGGTGCTGCTGCCGTTCTGGACGTCGATCCTGGTACGCACGGCAGCATGGACCGTGATCCTTCAGAAATACGGTCTGCTCAACGACCTGCTGCTCTGGCTCGGTGTGACGTCTGACCGTCTCGAGCTGATGTACAGCCGGACGGGTCTCATCATCGCCATGACGCACATCCAGCTGCCCTTCACGCTGCTGCCGATCTACAGCGTGATGCGCGCGGTAAACACGTCGCAGCTCAGGGCAGCCCAGTCGCTTGGCGCCCGACCCTTAACCGTGTTCCGCAGGGTCTATCTGCCCCAGGTCATGCCGGGTGTGCTGGCCGGCTGCCTGCTCACCTTCATCCTGTGCCTTGGCTATTACATCACGCCGGTCCTGATCGGCGGCGCCAGCGACCAGTTGATCAGCAATTTCATTGCCAACTACGTCAACGTCGAATTGAACTGGGAAATGGCGGCCGCGCTCAGCTTCGTGCTGCTTGCGTCCACGCTCGGCCTGTACGTGACGATGACGCGCTATCTCGGTCTCGACCTCTTCAAGATGGGATGAAGCGCCATGCTGCTGTCGCCCTACCCGACCACCACTGAACGGATCCGCGTCGCTGCGCTGTGGTTCTGGTGCATGCTGGTGCTGATCTTCCTCGTCGTGCCGATCTTCGTGCCGGTGCCGCTGTCCTTCAACAGCGGGTCATTCTTCACCTTCCCGCTCGCAGGCGTTTCGACACGCTGGTACGAAGTGGTGCTTGGGACGCCGCGCTGGCGTGCCGCCATCGGCAACAGCCTCTTGATCGGCGCGGGCGCCACCGTCCTTGCGACCTTCCTCGGAACGCTCACCGCGATCGGCTTGTCCGACCCGAAATTCCCTGCGCGGCGATACATCGTGCCGCTCTTGATTTCGCCCCTGATCGTCCCGGTCGTCGTGACCGCCGTCGGGACTTATCTGTTCTATGCGCGCCTCGGGCTCGCCAACACCTATGCGGGCATCATCCTCGCCCACACCGTGCTGGCGAGCCCCTTTGTCGTGGTGACCGTCGGGGCGAGCCTCTCGGGGTTCGATCGCAACCTGATGCGGGCGACGTCCATTCTCGGAGCCAAGCCGCTGACCGGATTCCTCAGGGTCATGCTGCCGCTGATCCTGCCCGGCGTATTGTCCGGCGCAGCCTTTGCTTTTGTGACGTCCTTCGACGAGGTGGTCGTCGTACAGTTTCTCGCCAACGCGCAGCAGCGCACCCTGCCGCTCGAAATGTTCACGGGCCTGCGCGAGCAACTGAGCCCGGCGATCACGGCGGCCGCGACCTTGATGATGGGCCTGTCGATCCTGTTGCTGATCGTCGCCAATCTGCTCGCCCGTCGATCGCGGCAAGCCGGCGCCCCGGCCGAGTGAGGCCTTGTTGCATGTCCTACCATACGACGATCGACGGCACGCGCTGGAGCTTTCACGACCTCAAGACGCTGCTTGCCAAGGCGTCGCCTGCCCGCTCCGGTGATGCTCTGGCCGGCGTCGCGGCCAAGAGCGCGATCGAGCGTGTTGCCGCCCAGATGGCGCTGGCTGATCTTCCACTCAAGACCTTTCTCAACGTCGATCTTGTGCCGTATGAGGAAGACGAGGTCTCCCGTCTGATCCTCGACGGCCATGATCCGGCGGCATTCGAACCCGTGTCCCATCTGACCGTCGGCGGGTTCCGCGAGTGGCTGCTCGACGCCGAGACCACGACAAGCCATCTGACGGCGCTCGCCTCCGGCCTTACCCCGGAAATGGCCGCGGCGGTGTCCAAGATCATGCGTGCGCAGGACCTCATCGCGGTTGCCGCCAAATGCAACGTCGTGACCGCGTTCCGCAACACGATCGGATTGGCCGGCCGTCTGTCCACGCGACTGCAACCGAATCATCCGACTGACGATTCCCGTGGAATCGCCGCGAGCCTGCTTGACGGCCTCCTGTTCGGCGCCGGCGATGCCGTGATCGGCGTCAATCCCGCGACCGATACCTTGCAGGACTATATGCGCGTCGTCAGGCTGCTCGACGATGTCCGCCAGCGCCTCGATGTTCCGACGCAGACCTGCTGCCTGGGTCATGTCACGACCGCGATCCACGCCATCAATCTCGGCGCCCCGGTCGATCTCGTCTTCCAATCCATCGCCGGTTCGGAAAAAGCCAATCGCGGGTTCGGGATCAGCCTGTCGGTCCTGGCCGAGGCCCAGGATGCCGCGCTCTCGCTGGCGCGCGGGACGGTCGGCCGCAACGTCATGTATTTTGAAACCGGACAAGGCAGTGCATTGTCCGCCGACGCGCATTTTGGCATCGACCAGCAGACGATGGAGGCACGCGCCTATGCGATCGCGCGGCGGTTCACGCCGCTGCTCGTCAACACTGTCGTCGGCTTCATCGGTCCCGAATATCTCTACAACGGCAAGGAAATTACGCGCGCCGGGCTTGAGGATCATTTCTGCGGAAAGCTGCTCGGCGTGCCGATGGGATGCGACGTCTGCTACACCAACCACACCGAAGCCGATCAGGACGACATGGATACGCTGCTGACGCTGCTCAGCGCCGCAGGCGTCACCTTCGTCATCGCGGTCCCCGGCGCCGACGACGTCATGCTGAACTATCAGAGCCTGGCATTTCACGACATCCTCTACGCCCGCCAGACTCTCGGTCGGCGATGTGCTCCGGAGTTCGAGGATTGGCTGCAGCGGATGGGCCTCACCGACCCGGACGGTCGCCTGCTCGATCAGGCGGCGTCCGGAGCGATCGGCCCGGCCATTGCGCTGATCGAGACGATGAGGACCTGATGATGCGAGACGACCCTCCGCATGAAAGCGATCACCTCGCGGTGCTCGACAAGCTCGCGAGCCTGCGACGCTTCACGCCGGCGCGCATCGCGCTTGGGCGAAGCGGGTCCGGGCAACTGACTGAGACGAGTCTCCGCTTCATGCTCGATCATGCCCGCGCGCGCGACGCCGTTCACGCCACGCTTGATTTCGATTCGATCGGGCAATTGCTTCGCGAGCGGGACTGGAGCGTCGTTGCCGTCCGGAGCGCCGCTGCCGATCGGGCCGAATATCTGCGCCGCCCGGATCTGGGACGCCGCCTTTCGCCCGAGGGGCGTCTTGCCATCGAGGGCCATCGGCGTGGCGACGATGTCGCGATCATCGCCGCCGATGGCCTCTCCGCTTCGGCCATCGAAATCAACCTTCAGCCATTGCTCGATGATCTGCGGCAGCTGTTGTTGGCCCGGGGCCTCACGATCGGCCCCCTCGTTCTGGTCGAGCAGGGACGCGTCGCAATCGGTGACGAGATTGGTGAAACGCTTGGCGCGAGGCTGGTCGTCGTCCTGATCGGCGAACGTCCGGGTCTGTCGGCGGCGGACTCGCTCGGCGCCTACGTGACGTGGCGGCCACGGATCGGCATGATGGATGCGAGCCGAAATTGCATATCCAATATTCGCCCCGCAGGACTGCCGCCGGAAGAGGCCGCGACACAGATCGTCGGCGTGATCGAGAAGGCATTCAAGCATGCCGTGACGGGCGTCCAGCTGAACGATTTGCGGGGAGGTGAAGCAATCCCTGTGGTCGGGCCTCGAGAATAGGCGCCGTGCCGTGAGCCCTAGCTGCACGACTTCAAAGATGGCGCGCAAATTCAGAACCCTAGATCGTCTTGGTCAGGCGCACAGAATCGTACAAGATCGTAGGCTGGCGTGGAAAATCGCACAAATGGCGGAGAGAGTGTCAGTCAATCCCTATTGATGCACAAGCTGTTTATCGTTCCATCGGGTAGAAACCTACGGTCCTAGCTACACTACTTTGGTAGATTGTTAGTTGGCGATCGTAACGGATTCCCGAATCGATGTTTCAATGATTCATGATGCCCGCACCACGCCTCCGGGAAAACGGCGTCGCGATGCGATATGGAGCGCTGCCCAACTTCTCCTGCTCACCCACGATGACCAATGTGGGATCGTAAGCCGCTGTGCGAAGCCGGCAGACGAGGACAACGTAGCGGCTGTACATTCCGAAATGCTGTCCTCTTGTTAGCGCCGGACGATCGGAAACTATTCGTTTCATTGCAATGGGCGGGGAACGGCTGGCACTCGGTCAGCATTCGTGCTCGTTCCAGTGATGACGACCACCGAGGCAGTGGTGCCGGCGCGCAATTTGATGTTGTCTGGAAGCTTCTCGATGCGCACAATTACCGGTATGCGCTGCGCAAGTCTGATCCACTCGAAGGTCGGCTGGACGGAGGGCAATAACTCGTAGCCTGTGCTGCCGTTTTGCTGGGCGATGCCCCAGCCGATGCTCTCGACGCTGGCTTCCAGGGGAGTGGAGGGATAACTCATCAGCGTGACAACGGCCCGATCTCCTTTCTCGAAATTCCCCACGAATGTTTCTCGGAAGAACGCCTGGACATAGAAGCTGTTGGCATCAATCACAGCCATTGTCGCTTGATTGGCAACCACAGAATCCCCGACGTGCAATTGTAAATTGGTGACATATCCATCCGTAGGGGCATATACCTTCGTGAAGTCAAGGTTCAATTGAGCAATTTCCAAGTCCGCCGAGGCCCGGCGCAACCGGGGGTTGTCCACTCCGGGCGTACCAAGATCGGCTATCGACCGAGCCAAAGCGTCTTTCGAGCGCTCCAGCTCAGCCGTCGCCTGGTTTACCTGCGCTTTGGCTCCGTTCAATTTGGCCAGAGCCTCCAGATACGTGGTATTCTTGTTATCGTAATCCCTCTGATCGGTCACCCCTTGGTCTAGCAGAGTCTTGGTGCGTTCTAATTCGACCCGCGCGTTCTCCGTATTTGCGGCATAACCCTCCACCTCGAACCTCGCCTCGTTACGAGCTGATTCGCTCTGCGAGACAGCGTCCCTCATCACGTCAACCTGTTCGGTAAGGGACTTGATAATGTCACGCATGTTGTCGAGCTGGGCACGCGCGAGGTTCACGGTTGCCTGGAACGTACGTGGGTCGATTTCGAACAGCAGATCACCCTTTTTCACCAGCTGATTATTCTGGATCGGCACCTGAACGAGCGCACCGGATACACGTGGGACAACCTGGACAACCTGTGCCCGCACCAAGCCGTCCCGTGTCCAGGGATATCTCACGTAGTCGAGGTATTTGTATGTAATCATGCCAAGAGCAGTCAGCACGATCACGCCTGTCGTGATGACTTTGACAATCGGTTTCATGGCTCTCACCCCGGAAACAGAAAGATCGAGAGCAAGCCGGTGTAAATCACAACCAGCGCGATCAACACCAGCGACGGATGATACAAGTACCGTGACACTCGGAAACGATTCAAAAGTCGTGCCGTGATCGAGGCAGCAACGAGACCCAGGGCGGCATCAAGCAGTATCGGCGGGAAGAAAACTTCCCCGATGTGTAGCTCGTGGGGGATTAGGTGCATCGACACCCACTCCGTCAGAACCGGGCCTCACGCAGGCAAGCCCAATCAATCCCGCCCGCCTGCCTCGCGAAATTCACCAGCGCCTCAGATACGCCACGGAATGCGCCGAGTAGGCGAACTGAATTCTCATTCTCTGTTGTCGAAGTGCCTGCCTTGTCCGCAACTGCAACTGCTTCCTCGATCTGTCCTTCGAGTTGCTCCAACATCGCATCAAGCCGCGCGCGAAAATCGGCAAAATCAGCCGCCTCGGGACGCTGTGAGAGATTGCCGAAGATATCCTGCAACCCGAGTCGCCACTTACGCACCTCGGAGAGCAATTCGCGTGCAAGCACTTGTGATTGCGGTGTCGCGCGGATCTCAATAAGGTCTTGCATGCGGTAAGAAAGGGCTTGCAGGCTGTCGACGAGCGCGAGCACCTGGTTGGTCGAAGATCGACCCAAGGCGGCTGCGGGCAGCGCACTTGCCCAGATGGCGAGCTGGCCCGGGACTCTTTTCAGGTCGCCGAGATGCAACTCACGCCTGAGACGCTGCCACAGCGTTGGCGGCTCGGCTGGATTCCAGGACAGCGTCGAGACAAGGCATGCACAAGCGCCAAAGAAGCGGCTCAACAGGCGAAGGAACACGTGCTCAGCACGGAAAGAAACGGGAAAATGCGTCGCGACCGCCAACACTGCAAAAACCAGCGGCAGGACCACGGCGAGGTTCGCGACATTGAGAAAGTTGTAGTTCTGCTCGTTGTTAACGCCCATCACCAAGACGAGCAATCCAAGGGCCGCAGCCTTGCCCGCGGCCTGTATAGGTCGATGGAACAGGTAGCAGATCAGGAAGACAGTAGCGAAAATCACAACCCCCAAGCTGGCGAAGGTCGTGAGGTGGGGCATCACCAGGACGTAGATTGCGCCTCCGAGAGCGATGCCAAATGCAACGGGCAAAAACACGCGCACGATCGGCGCCTGCGGCGTCATGCAAAGCGCCATTGAAAGCGAGTTGACGAGAACAATGAATTCAACCGTGTCCGGGATATCCGGCACGTAGAGAGCGATAAACCATGCTAGCCACAGGCCCGTGAACCATCGTGCGACGCTCGCGAGGCGCTCAGGATCGAGCGCTGATGAAAGTAGCGACATCGACTCGTAGGCCGGATTAACCTTGGCGCGAGTGAAGTTCCGGATGTCGGCGACTGTCTCAAACAGATCGCGCGTGAGCTTGTCGATCTCCTGGAGGTGACTGCCATAAAGAAGGAGCGCTGCTCGGTGGAACGGCGAAAGCGAGCCCAACCTTTCTTCGACGTTCAAGGGCACAGAAGTCGGCCCGCGCTCCGGCGGGTACCCTTCCAGCATGCGTCCGATTTCAGAGAACCGGCGGTCGAGCTCGGCAGCGAATTTTGGAAGCCCCGGCATCGGCAGCTCGCGGTTAAATTCCTTCGTAGAGCTCTGCCGCAGGCGTTCAAACGTGCTGCTCAATTGCAAAAGCTGGCGGATTAAGCCTCGCCACGCGAGGCGGGCTTCCCATACTTCGTAGCTGTCGACCTCCGCGCCGTCGAGCAGACTACTAAGATGAGCCAACACTTGTGTCGCCTGTTGCTTGAGAGCTTCTGGGTTCGCGTCGCGCATCTCACCGATTGTCGGTGTGAGATAGTACGCCGCGAGTTGACGCTGAGCGGCCACGAGCCGACGCACTGCATTCTCAAGGGCTCCACGGCTACTGATCGGCCAGATCAGGAGCCAGACCAGGCTGTAGCTCATGACACCCAGCGCTGTTTCCTCGAAACGAGTTACAACTGTCTGAAAATCATTGAGCGGGTTGGAGCCGCCGGCGAGTGCAAGGAGCGGCACCGAGAGCCCGGCAACGTTCCAGAAATACCATCGGGAAGTGCCAGCCATCATATAGGTGCAGAAGCCGGTGACGATGCTCATGCCAATCAGGAACAGCCAGCGGTCCTGCGGAAACAGAGCAATGAGGGTGATGGTCGCGACAATCGCCAAAAAGGTCCCGCATAACCGCAACAGGCCTTTATTGAGTGATTCTCCGACGGCCGACAGGGTGCAAAACGCGACGGAAAATGCGGCCCAATCAGCATTGCCCCAGTTCATGGAAAGGGCGACACCATAGGCAAGCACCATGGCGAGCGCAGTCTTGATCGCCGCCTTGACCCGATCCGACAATACTCCCTTGTCCGGATCACTGATTGGCATCATCGTAACGCCGTTCGGCAGAGTCACTATCGACGCTCATTATCTTCCCGTCGCGTCCTCAATGAACGCGCCGATCCGTCGCTGGCGCAGCAAGAAGCTTGTCTATTCCGCCTTGATCCCTCGCCGGCCGCCCGACCGAGCCTCGACATGACGCAGAGACCTTCCTTGCGGACGTCAAACCCCTTGATAGTCGGTGTTTAGGTGAACGGCGGAAACAGTGCTATGCGAATTCGGCGGGAACACGGTTTGGCCAGCCCATGGTGGCTTATCAGGCACAAGACCGACCGCTCGGGCCGCTCGCCGCCGGCAGACAGGAAGGCCGGACGTCCGGCATGAGTAAACGCTCATCCGCGCGGAGACCTGGCCGCCACGGTGCACGAGTCCGGAAGTGCCGCGAAGCTGCTTGGAAGTCCCTGCGTTCGACATAAATCCGCTTTATGTAAGCGCGACTTACTCAATGTTTGCTTCGCTCCGGAAGGCGACCGAAGTGACAAACTGTGGTGATGTCCCGACATGTTATGATGGATGCCGTCGCGCGTCATCCATTGCTGGAGGTCACGTATTTGGCGAGCATTGACCAGTACACCTGCATCATCGCGAAAAGGTACGCCGTGCTCACACCGAACAGTATCATCCCGTTAACTGCTTCCAGACCGCCCATCATCTGCCAAGGTCGCTGCAGCGTCAGCCCTGATGCGCCTAGCGTGGCCATCGACTCTACGGAATAGAACAGGGCGTCTGTGGGCGAATCGAGAGCGCCAACCCACAAATAAACCGCTGCCCAAATCCCGCACTCTGTCAGGTGCAGCACGGCCAATAGCAATCCAACCAGTCCGGTTGCACATATCAGAATCGCGATCAGGTTCCACTCATCAAGGTTACGCGTTTCCAGTTGGACTCGTATCCTCATTCCCACGAAAGCCACAATCAGAACAACTGTCGCGTGAATGGTCATAGTCAACACGATGAGCGACAGACCCCAACGCCAGCTTGGGTTGTCCAACATCTCCATCGAGCGCTCTCCTCAAAATCACGTTATTCCCGCCATCTTGGCGCGTCCGACTTCGCTCCGAGAGCGGACATTCGTCCAATGCCGCGTTTATGAGTACACGCCGTAGCTGGCTTCATCGCTGATGTTGTCGATCGTGACACCGTAACGAAGCCTCCTCAGCCTCTACCTGGTACGAGGCTCCCTTGCGTTTTGAGTTTCCTCGACTTTAGGCGTGAGCATCGCTTTGAGCTCTTCTTCGAGCGATCGTGGCGAAATCCCGAGCAGGTCAAATCCCGGCTGGCGGCCCGACGCCGTCGTGTCGATCTGCATAAGCTCAACCTGATTGCGGGTGAGCGGCGGATGCGGCAGGATCTCAGCGAAGCGGGCGACGGCATCCCAGAAGCCAAAGGGTATTCGCACCAGCACCGGCCGCAATCCTGCGATACGCGCAATGGTCCGCAGCAATTCCTCGTATGAGTAAACGCGCGGACCGGCCAGTTCGTAGATAGGAGACGGTCTTTGTGTTTGCCGCAGAATTTGTGCGATCGCCGCGGCGACGTCGTCCACATGCACCGGCTGAAGCCTCGTCCTGCCATCGCCGAATAGGGGATAAGCAGGCAAGGTCCGAAGCAGTCCGAGAATTGTCGTGAGAAAGGCGTCGTCCGGCGCAAACATTACCGCGGGGCGGATAACGACGACGTTAGGGAATGCGGCTTGCACGGCCGCCTCGCCCTCGCCGCGATTGCGGATATAGGGCGAAGGCGAGGCAGGATCAGCGCCTATTCCTGACAGGTGCACAAGCCGTTTGACCCCGGCCCGCCGCGCCACTCTAGCGATTCTGGCAGCCGCTTCGACGTGCACCGAATGAAATGTGTCGCCTCCATGCTCGATGTATAGGCTGACCGCGTTGACGACACCGTCGGCCCCCGCAACGGCGGCCTCCACGGCGTGCTCGTCATGTACATCAGCGACGATCTGTTCCGCGTTGTCGCCCTCGGCCCGCGCAGGATGACGTGAGGCTATGCGCACAGCAGAACCGGAGTCGCTCAAATGGCGCACGATGCGGCGACCAACAAAGCCAGTCCCCCCAAACACGGTCACGCGGTTCATTCCCTGGTCCATCCCGCGATCCTGTGCGACGTTCTGTATTGACCCGCCGAGCGTCGCGCGCACTGCCTCGGCGGCCTCCGCCGGCGAACGGCCTTGGTTCAGATGATGGGATATCGCATCAATCAATATCTGCGCTGCAGGTCCGACCGTTTGCCACTCTTTCCTGGCTTGATCGATTAGCGGCTCCGCTTCGGTATAGAGTGTTTGCGCCTGTTCGAAGAACGGTTGTGCCCTAATCAGAAGATCGATCAGCGCCTTGGTCGCCGGCAATGCCTGCTCAATTTGTTCCAGTTGCGCATCGCTAAGGCCGGAAAAGTGACCGATGGCTTCATTGAGCAAGTGTTTCAGCATAGCGCAACCTTGCTGGTAGTCGGACCGTGTCTTCCCTGTAACCAACTTGCTCCGTTAGCCGCCGCAATGTCTCCAATGGCTTCTCACCGAAAGCGGGCCCACGAACATTATCATACAGCGAATGGCGTTCCACCGCCGTTGCACGTGAGGTCTTGTCCTTGGTGACCAGCGAGCAGCGGTTTAGCGGGTCCGGGGGCTATTACCCCTACCCACCGTGCTACTGAGGACCGGCTGAACAATGCTTGCGAGCAGGATGGCTGAGGGGGCCTGCTTCTGCCGGATTCGCATAGGCCGGGATGACGAACTGTGGAAAGCTGCGACCTCGGCTCACCGCAGGGTGCGAATGAGTGAGCAGCCTTCTGCATGTTTTGCGAGCTTCATCAATCCTCGCGACATCATGTTTGGGAATGGCGCATCCCCGGCGAGGCTCCGGTGCACGTTGAGGTCATACCGCTGGTGATGACCGCGATTACCTCCCGAATCGTAAACGATGTCTCCAGGGGTTAGGGTAAGTGAGCAATCATACGACGAAGTCTCGCTTGCAATCTTCGGCGTCCAGCACGCGCCGTTTCTCCGTAGTCGATTTGTTCAAAGGCTGGCGGCGCTTCATAGCCGCGCGCCTGACTGCTTTCGCGGTGCGTTGCTACGGTTTGCTTTCGCTACTCGTCTTGACGGGCTGCGAGCCGGGTATCCTCCCTGCGAACGGCGTCATCGGCAAGGGCGACACGACGATACTGATCGACTCGCTCGCCATTATGCTGGCGATCGTGGTCCCGACAATCGTCGCAACGCTCGCTTTCGCATGGTGGTTCCGGTCGTCAAATTCGAGCGCGCGCCGTCGGCCGGATCTTATCTATTCCGGCCAGATAGAAATGGTTACCTGGTCCATCCCGCTGATGACGATCATGCTTTTGGGAGGCGTGGCCTGGATCGGCTCGCACCAACTCGATCCAGCCCAGCCGCTGCCGTCAAACGAGGCGCCGCTCAAGGTTCAAGTCGTCTCGCTCGACTGGAAATGGCTGTTCATCTACCCCGACCACAATATAGCGACCGTGAACCACCTCGTCATTCCCGCCGGCGCTCCGGTCCACTTCACGCTGACGTCGTCGAGCGTAATGAATGCCTTCTTCATCCCGAAGCTCGGCAGCATGATCTACACGATGAACCGCATGGCGACGCAGCTCTACCTCAATGCCGATCAGCCCGGAACCTTTCTTGGCATGTCGAGCCATTTCAGTGGCGACGGCTTCGCGACTATGGGGTTCAAGGTCGAAGCGCTGCCGAAGGATGGGTTCTCTGCCTGGGTCGAGGAGACCCGCAAAGGGGCCGCCACGACGCTCACCTCGCAGACCTACCAGGATCTCGCGAAGCAGAGCATGAATGTCGCTCCGTTCGCCTACTCGGCGGTCGAGCCGGATTTGTTCGATAAGGTCGTCAAGCAGTCGCTGCCTCCAGGTCCTGGACCGGTCGTTGAAACCAGTCCGGGCGCATCCAAGCGGGGGAAGAAATAGCATGTTGGGCAAGCTCAGCTGGGCGGCCATTCCGCTCGATCAGCCGATCCCGCTGTTGGCCGGCTGCCTCGCGTTCGGCATCGTGGGCGGCATCGCGGTCTATGTCGTGCTGAAGGGTTGGGCGCCGTATCTCTGGCGAGAATGGATCACCAGCGTCGATCACAAGCATATCGGCGTGATGTACGTCTTTCTGGCCATGGTCATGCTGCTGCGCGGCTTCACCGATGCCATCATGATGCGATCGCAGCAGGCGCTCGCCTTCCAGGCGCCGGGATACCTGCCGCCTGAGCATTACGATCAGATCTTCTCGGCGCACGGCACGCTGATGATCCTGTTCGTGGCGATGCCCTTCATGATCGGATTAATCAACATCGTCGTCCCCTTGCAACTCGGCGTCCGGGACGTCGCTTTCCCGACGCTCAATTCGGTTAGCTTCTGGCTGACGGCGACCGGCGCGCTGCTCATCAATCTCTCGCTGGTGATCGGTGAGTTCGCCCACACCGGCTGGCTGCCGTATCCACCGCTTTCGGAGTTCGCCTACTCGCCGGGCGTAGGGGTGGACTACTACCTATGGTCGCTGCAGATTTCCGGCGTCGGCACACTGCTGACGGGCGTCAATTTCGTTACTACGATTCTGAAGATTCGCGCTCCCGGCATGACCTATATGCGCATGCCCATCTTCTGCTGGACGGCACTGGGCTCCAGCCTGTTGATCGTTGCCGCATTCCCCATCCTTACCGCGACCTTGGCCATGCTGCTCTTGGATCGCTACTTCGGCTTTCACTTCTTCACCAACGAAGCCGGCGGCAACCCCATGATGTTCATGAACCTCATCTGGGCCTGGGGCCATCCTGAGGTTTACATCTTGATCCTGCCGGCGTTCGGCGTGTTCTCCGAGGTGGTCTCAACCTTCTCAGGCAAGCCGTTGTTCGGGTACCGCTCGATGGTGGCCGCGACGATGGCCATCTGCATCCTCGCCTTCATGGTCTGGCTGCATCACTTTTTCACCATGGGGGCCGGCGCAGACGTGAACGCGTTCTTCGGCGTCGCAACGATGATCATCGCAGTGCCGACGGGCGTCAAAGTGTTCAACTGGCTATTCACCATGTATGGCGGCCGCATCACCTATCCCCCACCGATGATGTGGGCGATCGGCTTCATCGTTACCTTCGTTATCGGCGGAATGACGGGCGTGCTGCTAGCTGTCCCTCCGGCTGACTTCGTGTTGCACAACAGCCTGTTTCTCGTGGCCCACTTCCATAACGTCGTCATTGGCGGCGTTCTGTTTGGTGCATTCGCCGGATACACTTTTTGGTTCCCGAAGGCCTTTGGCTTCCGCCTCAGAGAGGACCTGGGGATTGCCGCGTTCTGGTGCTGGTTCGTCGGATTCTATCTGGCATTCATGCCGCTCTACGTGCTGGGCTTCATGGGCATGACGCGGCGTATGCAACATTACGATGTTCCCGCGTGGCATCCCTGGCTCCTCGTGGCGGCCGCCGGCGTTGTCGTCATTCTCGCAGGAATCGGGCTGCAGATTGCGCAACTCGTGGTCAGCGTCCGACATCGCGAGCAGCTGCGCGACACAACCGGCGATCCCTGGAATGGACGCTCGCTGGAGTGGTCGACATCCTCGCCGCCGCCCGCCTTCAACTTTGCGGCGCTACCCCGAATTGAAGAGGACGACGCTTATTGGCAGACCAAGCAGCGCGCGCTCAGGCAGCACGTGCTCGCGGACGAGCCGGCCTACACGGACATCGAGCTACCACGCAATAGCGCGACCGGATTCGTAAGCGCCTTCTTCGCGTCCTTCCTGGGCTTCGCGCTCATCTGGCATATCTGGTGGCTAGCGGCTCTGTCCTTCCTCGGTGCCTTCGTGACTTTCGTCGCCTTCGCGTGGCGCGACAGGACCGAATATCGCGTTTCGGCCGAGGAAGTCGCTCGTATCGACCGGGAAAATCGCCGCGCCCGCCGCGCGGCGCTCGCTCACCTGGGGGCCGCCGAATGAGCATCGCGCTAGAAGACGCAAGAATTGATGTCGGCCGCCGGTCGTATCTGGGCCTGCGTATCGAGCACGCGGAGCGCAGCCTCGCCTCCAAGCGCGTCATCTCGGGCTTCGGTTTCTGGATCTTCCTGCTCAGCGACATCGTCATGTTCTCCGCGTTCTTTGCCGCTTACGCGGTTCTGTCCGGGGAGACGGCCGGCGGCCCGAGCGGGAAGGACCTGTTTGATCTCAACCGGGTTGCGTTGGAGACGGCGTGCCTGCTGTTGTCCAGCTTCGCCTGCGGCGTCGCAAGCATCGGCGCCCGCGCCCGGAGCGATTTCATGTATTACGGCGCCATGACAGCGACTGCACTGCTGGGTGCCGCGTTCCTCTTCCTGGAAATTCGCGAGTTCGCCGGCATGATCGCTCTAGGCGCTGGACCGACGCGCAGCGCCTTTCTGACGTCTTTCTTCGCCTTGGTCGGCTGCCACGGCCTGCACGTAACGTTGGGCCTCCTCTGGCTTCTGACGATGATGGCGCAGGTGTTCGCCAAGGGCTACCGGGCCGACATCATGAGGCGCGTTCTGTGCTTCGGCCTGTTCTGGCACACGCTGGACATCATCTGGGTCGGGATTTTTACGGTGGTCTATCTGATGGAGTTGGCCAAATGAGCGACACCGAAACTGGTCTGCATCTGCATGATAGCGACCTTGCTCCCGGCGACGAGCGGGCCGACGGCCGCGAGATCGCCGAAGGCATTCGCGGCTATCTGGTCGGCCTTGGGCTGGCCACGCTGATCACAGTTGTTGCGTTCATCGTATCCGGTACGTCGCTGGTCTGGCAGCCCAGCATTCCGATTGCACTGGTGGTGTTGGCGATCGCGCAGATGGGCATTCACCTTGTATTTTTTCTGCATATCACCACCGGCGCCGAAAGCTTGAACAACATGTTAGCACTCATGTTCGGCCTGCTGATCGTGGTTTTGCTGATTGTCGGATCACTATGGATCATGACTCATCTCAATCACAACATGATGCCGATTGAGCGGATCATTCAGATGCAGCATTAGGTCGGCGAGGGCGGAGGATAGGTCAACTGCAGGGTCGACAAAAGAGGCGGAAAATCGAGCGGGTCGTCTCATGTCGACGCACAGTAACCACACAGGAGGACCGTGATGCCCAACCATCAGCCTTTGCTGCGCAAGACCCATATCACGACTGAGCGCCCGCCGTTTGAGCGGATCGCATTAGTGCTGCAAGGCGGCGGTGCCCTTGGCGCCTATCAGGGCGGAGTTTATCAGGCCCTCGCGGAGGCCAATCTGCATCCGGACTGGGTCGCGGGCATTTCGATCGGAGCTATTAACTCGGCGCTTATTGCCGGCAATCCGCCGGAGAAGCGTGTCGAGAGATTGCGGGAATTCTGGGAAACCGTCAGCACCTCTCCGGTTGGAATGCCCTATTTTCCGGAGGTGAAGCTCGAAGACGAGTTCGCACACCGAATCGTCAACCAGCTGCGCTCATTCTCCATACTGCTCTTCGGCGCGCCCGGTTTCTTCAAACTCCGTCAGCCGCCACCCTACCTCTATCCGTCCACGAGCCCTGCAGCTATGAGCTACTACGATATTGCTCCGCTCAAAGCCACGCTCGAACGCCTGGTGGATTTCGACCTGATAAATGCCGGAGCAACTCGCTTCAGTGTCGGCACTGTGAATATCTGCAACGCCAACTTCGTCTACTTCGATAACGCAACCGACCGGATTGGCCCCGAGCATGTGATGGCGAGCGGGTCCCTGCCGTCCGGCTTTCCGGCTACAGAAATCGAGGGAGAATTCTACTGGGACGGCGGTCTAGTCTCCAACACACCGTTGCAATGGGTGCTTGATTACAACCCCCGGCAAGACACTCTCGTTTTTCAGCTCGATCTGTGGAGCGCGCGCGGCGAACTACCGCGTAACTTGACCGAGGTTGAAATGCGTCAAAAGGAGATACGCTTCTCCAGCCGCACGCGGGCCGCGACCGATCAATTCAAAAAACTGCAGATGGCTCGCCGGACAGCCGCAAAACTGCTCAAGAAGCTACCCAAGGACCTGCTGCAGTCGCCGGAGGCCGAGAGGCTGGCGGAGCTTGCGGATGAGAAGGTCTACAATCTTGTACAGCTCATCTACCACGCCAAGAATTATGAAGGTTGCTCCAAGGATTACGAGTTTTCCCGCCGCACGATGGAGGAACACTGGAAGGCCGGTTACAACGATGCGGTCCGCACGCTTCGCCATCCGGAGGTGCTGCAACGCCCGGACGGAGCGGACGGCGTCTTTGTTTTCGATCTCGCCGAACAAGATCGCGCAGTGGCGGGATGATTTGATGCAACACATTTCGGCAACAGTCAGGAGTCCGATTTATGAAGCTCGCCGATGTTCGTGCCAAGGCTTTCGCCATGCCACTCAACGACCCCGCCTATCCCAGGGGGCCGTACAAATTCTACAATCGCGAATTTGTTGTCATCAGCTACCGTACCGATGTGGATGCCTTGCGGGAAGTCGTGCCGGAACCACTGGAAGTTACTGGTGACACGGTCTCGTATGAGTTCATCCGCATGCCGGACTCCACCGGCTTTGGCGACTACACTGAAACCGGTCAAGTCATTCCGGTGCGGTTTCGTGCCGCTGACGGGGTGGTCCAGGAGGGCGGCTATGTGCACGCCATGTATCTCGACGATCATGCGCCGATCGCCGGCGGACGCGAGATCTGGGGTTTCCCAAAAAAGCTTGCTGCTCCGAAAATCACGCATGAGAGCGAAAC
>NZ_AXAS01000061.1 GCF_000472925.1 Bradyrhizobium sp. Ec3.3 | reverse complement strand
CTCGAGCTCACGCTCCGAAAGACCGTAGAGCGACTGCAACAGCAGCGCGCGAAACAGCACCAGCACCGGATAGCCCGGTCGGCCAGGGCTTCCTTCATCCCGCAAATGCGCCATCAGCTTCTCGAACCGGTACCATTTGACCAAGCCCGACAACCGATTCAGCGCCGCATTGGCACCGGCTCCCTTCGGCAACCACGCCTCAATAAAACTCGGCTGCCCAGTCTGCTTCACTGCCATCGTTACCTCCAAGGCTTCTGCCCTAGAGAATCACAATCGCGGATTACGCAACAGGCCCACAAGGGGAGAAGGGAAGAAAGGAACTGCACTAATGTCAATCAGGTTTGACGGACGCGTCGCTATCGTCACGGGCGCGGGCAATGGTCTGGGGCGGGCGCATGCGTTGGGGCTCGCGAGCCGCGGGGCCAAGGTCGTGGTCAACGATTTCGGCGGCGCGCGCGACGGTACCGGAGCCTCGCTGTCGCCGGCGGAGGCCGTCGTCGAGGAGATCCGCAAGGCGGGCGGCACCGCGATGGCCGATGGCGCCGACGTCTCCAATTTCGAGCAGGTCACTGCGATAGTCGAGCGTGCCACCAAGGAATGGGGCAGCGTCGATCTGCTCTGCGCCAATGCCGGCATCCTGCGCGACAAGTCGTTCGGCAAGATGGAGGCGGCCGACTTCCAGAAGGTGCTCGACGTGCACCTCGTCGGCACCTTCTATTGCTGCAAGGCGGTGTGGGCCGGCATGCGCGACCGCAACTACGGCCGCATCGTGCTGACCACCTCTTCCTCAGGGCTCTATGGCAATTTCGGCCAGGCCAACTACGGCGCAGCGAAGTCCGGCATGGTCGGTCTGATGAACGTGCTGGCGGAAGAGGGCCGCAAGACCGACATTCGCGTCAACATCATCTCGCCGACGGCCGCGACCCGCATGACGGAGGAGCTGTTGCCGCCGCAGGCGCTGCAACTGATGAGGCCGGAAGCGATCACGCCGGCGGTCGAGTACATGCTCAGCGAGGACGCCCCGACCCGCACCATCATGGGCGCCGGCGCCGGCTCGTTCGCGGTGATCAGGATCATCGAGAGCGAGGGCGTCAATCTGCCGCCTGCCGAATGGACGCCGGACGCGATCGCCGCGCATTTTGGCGAGATCAGCGACATGTCGAAGGCCAAGGCGCTGCAAGGCGCATTCGAGCAGACGCAGAAATATGTCGCGCAAGCCGCCGCAAGAGCAGGGATCAAGCTCTAACCACCGTCATTCCGGGGCGTCGCGAAGCGACGAGCCCGGAATCCATAACCACGATCGGGAGTATGGACTCCGGGCTCGCGCCTAAGAGGGCGCGCCCCGGAATGACGAGCTCCTTTGTGGCCCGAGAATCTGGCCTAAACTCCCGTCATGACCTCGACCCAAATTCACGTTGCCGTCATCGGCGCCGGCCCGGCCGGACTGATGGCGGCGGAGGTGTTGGCCGCGGGCGGCGCTGCCGTCACCGTCTACGACGCGATGCCGTCTGCGGGGCGCAAATTCCTGATGGCCGGCCGTGGCGGGCTTAACCTCACGCATAGCGAGCCACTGCCGCAATTCCTCGCGCGCTACCGCGAGGCGGCGCCTAAGCTGCAAGCCGCAATCGACGCGTTTCCGCCAGACGCGCTCCGTCAATGGTGCGAGGCGCTGGGTGAGCCGACCTTCGTCGGCACCAGCGGGCGTGTGTTTCCCAAGGCGTTCAAGGCCTCGCCCTTGCTGCGGGCCTGGCTGCGCCGGCTCGATGCGGCCGGCGTGAGGTTTGCGTTTCGGCATCGCTGGAGCGGATGGGACGACGAGGGGCGGCTGTTGTTCTTGACGCCCAACGGCCCTTTCGCCATCGGCGCCGACGCCACCGTGTTCGCGCTCGGCGGCGCAAGCTGGCCGCGCCTCGGCTCCGACGGCGGCTGGACCAAAGTGGTCGCCGGGAAGGGCGTGGCGATATCAACGCTGCGGCCTGCGAATTGCGGCTTCGACGTCGCCTGGTCCGAGGTCTTCCGCACGCGCTTCGAAGGCCAGCCGCTGAAAGGCATTGCCCTCGTCTTCGGCGGACACACGGTGCGCGGCGAGGCGATCGTCACCCGTACCGGCATCGAAGGCGGCGCGATCTACGCGCTGTCGGCCGAGTTGCGCGAGGCGATCGCGGCAAAGGGTGAAGCGACGTTGCGGATTGCGCTTCGCCCCGATCTCGACCAGGCGGATCTCGTCAGACGTCTGCCGGCGCCGCGCGGCAAACAATCGTTCTCGAACTTCCTGCGCAAGTCGGCGCAGCTATCGCCAGCCGCGGTCGGCCTCGTGCAGGAGGTCACGATGGCTGCTGGGCTGTCCCCGTCCTCGCTGGCGCCGACTCAACTCGCTGAGTTGATCAACGCCGTAGCGATCAAGCTCACCGGTGCAGCCCCGATCGCCCGCGCCATTTCAAGCGCCGGCGGTATCTCCTTCGATGAGCTCGATGCCGGTTTCATGCTTCGAAAGCTGCCCGGCGTCTTCGCCGCCGGCGAGATGTTGGATTGGGAAGCGCCCACGGGCGGCTATTTGTTGCAGGCGTCGTTTGCGACCGGAGCGGCTGCGGGGAAGGGCGTTCTAAAGTGGCTCGCTGGCTAAACATCGTCATTGCGAGCGCAGCGAAGCAATCCAGAATCCCGCCGCGATGACAGTCTGGATTGCTTCGTCGCTTCGCTCCTCGCAATGACGAGCGTGGAAGCGGCGCGCGCTACCGCAACTTCCCTCGCGCGGCCACCGGCAACGTGCCGATGATCTCATCGCCGCGCACCATCACGACCTCGTCCATCATGTTGACGACGACGCAAACGTGGTTCGGCACGATGCGCACGACGTCGCCGACATTGGGACGGGTGTTGCTGCGGGAGAGATCGAGAAAGCCATGCTCTTCGGCGAAGCGCGCGATCTTCGCCTCGGGATGCTCCAGAATCAGGCCATGGCCGTCGAGCCCGCCGGTATCCGTGGTCAGCGTCTTCGAGCCCGCGTCAAGAATGCCGCGCTCGGGCGCGGCGCGGCTGACGACCGTCGAGTAGATGTGCAACGCGCAGTCGTCCCAGGTGGCGGAGCCGGCCGCGACCTGCATGCGGTCGTTGTAGATGTAGGTGCCGAAGCGGTGCTCGGTGCTGCCCTTCAGCTTGCCGATATTGACAAGGTTCGGCGTACCGCCGGTCGAGACGATCGCGGCATCGAGGCCGTGGGCGCGCACGCCGGCCAGCGCTTCATCATAGAATTTCTGCGCGTCGGCCCAGCCGGTCTCCGTCGGATAGAGCATGAAGCCGGCGAATTGCAGTCCCTTTGAGGCCGCGATCTCGCGCGCCAGCGCAATCGCCTCGGCCGGCGTCTCGACGCCCGCGCGCTTGCGCCCCGTGTCGCATTCGACGACGACGGACAGCGGCCTCCCTGAGGCCGCGGCTGCCTTGGGCAATCCCGCAACCACGGTGGCGTTGTCAGCCGCGACCGTCATGTTGGCCTTGGCCTGCAGCGCCCCCAAGCGCGCCATCTTTTCCTCGCCCAGCAGGTTGTAGCTGATCAGGATGTTGTCGATGCCGGCATTGGCCATGATCTCGGCCTCGCCGAGCTTCTGGCAGGTGATGCCTTTCGCGCCCGCCGCGACCTGCATCTTCGCCAGCGTCGGGTTCTTGTGCGTCTTGATGTGCGGACGGTTGGCGACGCCGGCGTCGTCACAGGCCTTCTGGATCCGCGCGATGTTGCGCTCGACCTTGTCCATGTCGATGACGGCGCAGGGCGTGCCATATTCACGGGCGATCTTGGCGGCGAGGGGCGTGGTCATATGATCTCTCTATTTTTTGGGCCCGTAGGACGGGTAGAGCGAAGCGAAACCCATCAGAACCAATTCCCGTTGCGTGATGGGTTTCGCTGCGCTCTACCCATCCTACGATTTAAGCCTGTTCAATCTCTTCCCGGAGCATTTCGAGTTCGAGCCAGCGGTCTTCCGCAGCCGAAAGTTCTTCATGCGCCTTGGCAATGGCTGCGGACGTATCGTCGAATTTCTTTCGGTCCTTGGCGTAGAGACCGGGATCATCGAGGACGCGCTGCAGCTTCGCGATGTCGGTGTGCAGGCTCTCGATCTTCTTCGGCAGTGTTTCCAGCGCATGCTTCTCGTTGAAGCTCAGCCGCCGCTTTGGTGCCGACGTCGGAGCGGCGGGTCGCTCTTCCTTCTTCTCCGCAGGGGCCTGCGCCTTCACCGGCTCGCGCTTCAGGTCCGCGCCGCGCTGCGCCAGCATGTCGCTGTAGCCGCCGGCATATTCGATCCATTTGCCGTTGCCCTCGGGCGCAATCACCGAGGTCACGACGCGGTCGAGGAAGTCGCGGTCGTGGCTGATCAGGATCACCGTGCCCTCGTAATCGCCGAGCATCTCCTCGAGCACGTCGAGCGTCTCGAGGTCGAGATCGTTGGTCGGCTCGTCCAGCACCAACAGGTTGGACGGCTTTGCCAGCGCGCGCGCCAGCATCAGACGGCCGCGCTCGCCGCCCGAGAGGACTTCGAGCGGCGTGCCCCGCTGCTCCTGCGCAAACAGAAAGTCCTTCATGTAGCCGACGACGTGCTTCGGCTTGCCGCCGACCATGACGTGGTCGCCGCGGCCGCCGGTGAGCGCTTCGGCGAGCGTCGATTTGGGATCGAGGCTTTCGCGGTGCTGGTCGAGCGTCGCCATCTCGAGGTTGGCGCCCAGCCGCACGGTGCCGGAATCCGGCTCTGTCCCGCCGGTCAGAAGATTGACCAGCGTGGTCTTGCCGGCGCCGTTCGGCCCGATGATGCCGAGCCGGTCGCCGCGCTGGATGCGGGTGGAAAAGTTCTCGACGATCCTGCGTTCGCCATAGGCCTTGGTGATGCCCTTGGCCTCGATCACCAGCTTGCCGGAGGCTTCCGCTTCGGCCGCAGCAAGATTGGCGCTGCCGGCCGTGCCGCGATAATTGCGCCGCTGCGCGCGCAGCGCATGCAGATTGGCGAGCCGCTTGACGTTGCGCTTGCGCCGGCCCGAGACGCCGTGGCGCAGCCAGTGCTCCTCGTCGACGATCTTGCGGTCGAGCTTGTGCTGGTCGCGCTCTTCCTCGGCCAGCACCTCGTCACGCCAGGCCTCGAACGACGCAAAGCCGCGATCGATCTGCTTGATCCTGCCGCGGTCCAGCCATGCGGTCGAACGCGAGAGGTTGGAGAGGAAGCGGCGATCATGGCTGATCAGCACCAGCGCGCTGCGCCGGCTGTCGAGCTCCTGCTCCAGCCATTCGATGGTGGTGAGGTCGAGGTGGTTGGTCGGTTCGTCCAGCAGCAGGATATCGGGCGAGGGTGCCAGCACCCGCGCCAGTGCCGCGCGGCGGGCCTCGCCGCCTGAGAGATTGGCCGGAGTCTCCTCGCCGGTGAGCCCGAGCTGCTCCAGCAGGTAATGAGCCTGATGCTGGTCATCGCCGGGCGCGAGCCCCGCCTCGACATAAGCGAGCGTCGTCGTGTGAGCGCCGAAATCCGGCTCCTGCGGCAAATAGCGGATCGTGGCGCCGGGTTGGACAAAACGCGTGCCGCCGTCCGGCTCGACGAGACCGGCCGCAATCTTGAGCAGCGTCGATTTGCCCGAGCCGTTGCGCCCGATCAGGCAGACGCGCTCGCTTGGTGCGACGTTGAGCTCGACGCTCGTGAGCAGAGGCGTGCCGCCGAATGTGAGGCGGATGTCTTTCAGCTGGATCAGGGGCGGCGCCATGATCAGCCCTTGACCGTTGCGGCCTGCTCGGCGCGGCGGCGCTGGATGCGGCGGATGGTCTGGTCCAGCGCGGACAGGAAGGCGGAGCGATCGCGCGGCGCGAACGATCTCGGGCCGCCGGTGATTTCGCCAGCCGAGCGCAGATCCGTCATCAGGTTGCGCACCGCGAGCGTCATGCCGATCGATTCCTCGGTGAACGGCTTGCCGTTCGGCGCGATGACGTCGGCCCCGGTCTTCACGCAGCGGCTCGCGAGCGGGATGTCCGCGGTGATCACAATATCGCCGTCACCGGCCCGCTCCGCGATCCAGTTGTCGGCAGCGTCCATCGCGGAGCCCGCTGCGACGCGCTCGATCAGCGGGTCGTGGGGCACGCGGATGAAATTGCCCGCGACAACGCTCACGGGCACGCCGTGCCTGGCAGCGACGCGATAGATCTCGTCCTTGACTGGACAGGCGTCGGCGTCGACATAGATGCGGGGCGTGGCTGGGGGGCTCGTCATCGGCCGCGTGGTACCGCATTCGCCGCCCAAAGGCGAGGGGATTGACCGGGGTTCCTGACGCCCTACGATCGGGCTCTGAAGCAACAAAAATCAGGGCGAAGGCGACAGCATGCCAACCCGGCTCGAAACCTACCGTGTTGAGGCCTACAACACCGCCAAGCAATCCGAGAACAAGATGCACGACGACACCGTGGCGCGCCGCTTCGGCTTTTCCGGGGGGCTGGTCCCCGGCGTCGACGTCATGGCCTACATGATGCACGTGCCGGTCGCCCGCTGGGAGCGGGATTTTCTCGCCCGTGGCCTGATCGAGGCGCGCTTTATCAAGCCGGTCTATGACGGTGAGACGGCCGATGTCGATGCGGTCGAGCACAACGGGGTGCTCACCATCGAGGTGTTTTCGCGCGGCGAACTCTGCGCGACGGGAACGGCGTCGCTATCCGAGTCTGCGCCAGCGGTCGCCCTGGCCGACTATGTCGAGGTCCCCGCCGCCGCCGAGCGCAAGCCCGTCAATCCGGCCACCTTCGAGGTCGGTAAATGGCTCGGCACCGCGCCACACCGCTGGGCGGAAAAGGCGGCTACAGAGTATCTCGCCGAGGTCAGGGAAACCGATGCGATATTCGCGCGGGAAGGACTTGGTCATCCCGGTCTGATTCAGCGCGTCATGAACCGCGTGCTCGTCGACAACACAATTCTGGGTCCATGGATCCACGTCGGCAGCCGCATGCAGTTGCTGTCGGCTACGCGCGCCGGCGACCAGATCACCGCGCGAGCCGAGGTCACCGCGAACTACGAGAAGAAGGGCCACCGCTTCGTCGAATTCGACTCGCTCGTCGTCGCCAACGGCAAGACGCCACTCGCGCACTGTCAGCACACCGCGATCTACCAGCCGCGCGAGGAGGCGGCGGCGTAAGGTGGGAAGGGGCAGGCAGGTGCCTCTCACTCGCTGTCATGCCCCGCGAAGGCGGGGCATCCAGTATTCCAGAGACATCGAGATCTATTACCACAGCTGCGGCGTACTGGATCGCCCGGTCAAGCCGGGCGATGACAGCGGAGGGTAAGGAGGCAGCGAGCCTCCCCCTACGCCGTCCCCTTCGCATCCTGAATCGCCCGCCACACGCGCTCCGGCGTCAGCGGCATGTCGATGTGCTTGATGCCGTAGTCGGAGAGCGCATCGACCACCGCGTTCACCACCGTCGACAGGCTGCCCGCGCAGCCCGCTTCGCCGCAGCCCTTGGTGCCGAGCGGATTGCTCTTGGCCGGCACCGGGTGATCGCCGACGCTCATGAACGGAACGTCCTCTGCGCGCGGCAGCGCGTAGTCCATCAGCGATCCCGTGATCGGCTGCCCGCTCTCGTCGTAGCGGACATGCTCCATCAGCGCCTGGCCGATGCCCTGGACGACGCCGCCGTGGAGCTGGCCCTCGACCAGCATCGGGTTGATGACGGTACCGAAATCGTTCACCGCGCTGTAGCGCACGATCTCCACCACGCCGGTGTCCGGATCGATCTCGACTTCGGCGACGTGGCAGCCGTTCGGGAAGGCTGATGGCACCGGTTCGGTGGTGTGGTCGACGTCGAGCGAAGAGGGCACGCCCTCCGGCACCTTGCCGTCATGCAGGCGCTTGGCCAGGTCCATGATGTTGATGCTGCGGTCGGTGCCGGCGATGGTGAAGCGGCCGTCGGCGAACTCGATGTCGGCCTCGGACGCCTCCATGAGATGCGCCGCGGCGCGCTTGCCCTTCTCGATGACGAGGCGGGAGGATTCAACGATCGCCATGCCGCTGGCGGTGATCGAGCGCGAGCCGCCGGTGCCGTTGCCGGTGTGGACGATGTCGCTGTCGCCCTGCACGAGTTTTACGCTCTCGAAGGGCACGCCAAGCTGCGCGCACAGCACCTGCGTGAACGGCGTCGCGTGGCCCTGGCCGTAGTCAAGCGTGCCGGTGATGAGTTGCACCGTACCATCGGGGGCGAACACGATCTTGCCGAGCTCGACGCCGGGAGGGGCGGTGACCTCGAGATAGGAGCCGATGGCGATGCCGCGCAGCTTGCCGCTCTTCTTGCTCTCCTTCTTGCGCTTGGAGAAGCTCTCATAGTCCGACAGCTCCAGCGCCTTGTTGAACACGGCCTGGAAGTCGCCGCTGTCATAGGTCACGCCGGAGGAGGCCGGGAAGGGCATCTGGTTCGGCTTGATGAAGTTGCGCTTGCGCAAGGTCAGCCGGCTGATCCCCATCTCGTCGGCGGCGCGGTCGATCAGCCGCTCCATGTAGTAGTTCGCCTCGGGGCGGCCGGCGCCGCGATAGGCTCCCATCAAGGTGGTGTTGGTCAACACCGTCTTGATGTCGATTGCCATCAGCGGCGTGCGGTAGACGCTGGAAAAATTCTTGCCGGTGTTGAGCGAAAGCGGGCTCGGCGCGACGCCGGTGATGTAGGCGCCGAGATTGCCGTAGCCGGAGAGTTTGGCTGCGAGGAAGTGTCCCTCGGCATCCAGCGCCAACTCGGCGTGGATCTTCTGGGCGCGGCCGTGGCTGTCCGAGAGGAAGCTCGTCGAGCGCTCGTCGGTCCACTTCACCGGACGGCCCAGCGTCTTCGCCGCAAACAGGATGCACATATATTCGGGGTAGTTGATGTTCTTCATGCCGAAGGAACCGCCGACATTGGCGGTGAGGATGCGCACCTTCTCGTTCGGCACCTTCAGGTTCTTGGCGAGATTGGCGCGGTTGCCCGAAACGCCCTGCGTCGGCACCTGGATGGTGTAGCGCTCGGTCTTCTTGTCGTAGGAGGCGAGCCCCACGCGCGGCTCCATCGAGACCACGGCGACGCGGGTGTTCTCGATGTCGAGGCTGGTCACGTGCGCGGCGCTGGCGAACGCCGCCTCGACCTTCTCGGCATCGCCGAAGTGATAGTCGAGCGCGACGTTGCCCGGGATGTGGTCGTAAAGCTGCGGCGCGCCTGCCTGCGCGGCTTCCTCGGGATCGGTGACCGCGGGCAGGGGCTCGATGTCGGCCTCTACGGCTTCCGCGGCGTCGCGCGCCTGCGCCAGCGTCTCCGCTACCACGAAGGCGATGGGATCGCCGACGAAGCGGACCTTGTCGGACGCAAGCGGCTGGCGGTTGGTCTGGAGCAGGGGTGAGCCGTCGCGGTTCTTCAGTGGCAGGCCGCACGTGAACGGGCCATAGCCGGCGGCGTTAAGGTCCGTGCCGGTCCACACCCCCAGCACGCCCGGCATTGCCTTGGCCGCCTCGGTGCCGATGCCGCGGATCACGCCATGCGCGTGGGTCGAGCGAACGATCACGGCATAGGCCTGGCCGGGCAGGTTGAAATCGTCGGTATAGCGGCCCATGCCGCGGACCAGCGTGTCGTCCTCCTTGCGCCGGACCGGCTGTCCGACACCGTTTTTTTGCAGTGCAATAGCGTTTTCGAGCGAGGACGATTTGGTGTGTTCTTGCATGGAAATGACCTGAAAAGCCGGCTTTTGCGCGGGTTTCGCGGGCGGCGGAAGGACCGGACCCCGTTCAGATAACGCACGGGCCCGTTCACGACAACGCACGAATAGGCATGGTCCCATTGTGATGGGTTGTTGCGCGGGGCCCACGCGCTGCTAAAGTTTCGGGCGAAAAAGCAATTCCGGATCGGCCCTTTCGGGGCCGTGGAAAGACAGTTTGTATGAATGACCACACGAGGCTCCGCGACGGCCTTGCGCCGCACGGAGAGCTCGGGGCGATGGCCACGGCGGCGCTGGCCGTCGAACCGGCCGCCCCTGCGCAAATGTCGGGAACCGGCGTCTACGCGGCGCTGGACCTCGGCACCAATAACTGCCGATTGCTGATCGCCTGTCCGACCAGTGAGGGGTTTCGCGTGGTCGATTCCTTCTCGCGCATCATCCGGCTCGGCGAGGGCGTTTCGGCCACCGGCTGCATCAGCGAGGCCGCGATCGAGCGCGCCATCGCGGCGCTCAGCATCTGCCGCGACAAGATCGAGCTGCGTAAAGCGCGGCGGCTGCGGCTGATCGCCACCGAGGCCTGCCGCGCCGCGTCGAACGCGGACGGCTTTCGCAGCCGCGTCGCCGCCGAGACCGGCATCGAGCTCGAGGTGATCGACCGCGAGACCGAGGCCGCGCTCGCCGTGCTCGGCTGCTCGCCGCTGGTCGATCCCAGGGGGCGCGGCGCGATCCTGTTCGACATCGGCGGCGGCTCGACCGAGCTGGTGCGGATCGAGCGCGACCCCACGGACGAGAATCCCCAGCCGCGCACAAAGGCCTGGATGTCGATTCCGCTTGGCGTCGTCACGCTCGCCGAGCATTTTGGTGGCCGCGACGTGACGCGCGAGACCTACGCGGCGATGGAAGAGGAGGTCGCCCGGCATGTCGCGCCCTTTGCCGAGGAGCACGGCCGCGATCTCGCCGACATGCATCTGCTCGGCACCTCGGGCACGGTGACGACGCTCGCCGGCATTCACCTCAATCTGGCGCGCTACGATCGCCGCCGCGTCGACAGCATCTGGATGGATGATGCCGACATCGCCGCGACCATCAACAAGCTGCTCGGCATGAGCTATGCGGAGCGTGCCAGCAACAATTGCATCAGCATCGAGCGTGCCGATCTCGTGCTCGCCGGCTGCGCCATCCTCGATGCCATCCGCCGCGCCTTCCCGCTGCCGCGCCTGCGCGTCGCCGACCGCGGCCTTCGCGAAGGCATGCTGGTCGAGATGATGCGCGAGGACGGCGCGCTCAGGAGCTGGTGAAATGGCCAAGGACACCACCGGCCGCTTGCACGTCCAGGTCAAGACCGGCGGCAAGCGCAAGCTGTCGTCAAAGCTGTGGCTCGAGCGCCAGCTCAACGATCCCTATGTCGCCAAGGCCAAGGCGCAAGGCTATCGCTCGCGCGCCGCGTTCAAGCTGCTCGAGATCGACGACAAATTCCGCCTTCTGAAGCCCGGCATGGCCGTGGTCGATCTCGGTGCGGCGCCGGGCGGCTGGAGCCAGATCGCGGCCAAGCGCGTCGGCTCCGTCGACGGCAAGGGCAAGGTCGTCGCCATCGATCTGTTGGAGATGCCGGAAATCCCCGGCGTCGACTTCGCCCAGCTCGATTTCATGGACAACGAGGCGCCGGACAAGCTCACCGCGATGCTGGGCGGCGGCGCCGACATCGTGATGTCCGACATGGCCGCCAATACCACCGGCCACCGCAAGACCGACCAGCTCCGCATCGTCGGCCTCGTCGAGACCGCAGCGGCCTTTGCCTGCGATGTGCTCAAGCCTGGCGGGACGTTTCTGGCCAAGACGTTCCAGAGCGGCGCCGACGCCGACCTGCTCGCGCAGCTCAAGCGCGATTTTGCCACCGTGCGTCACGTGAAGCCGGCGGCGAGTAGGCAGGATTCGTCGGAGCGCTACGTGCTGGCGACGGGATTTCGGGGTGGCAATTAGGACGCGACGGTCATTCACCCGTTGTCACGCCGCACTTCGCATACAGACGTGATAGCTTGTCTGCAGGGATCATGACACCTAACGACGTCAAAATGTCCAAACCGTCGCTTTCAGACCCTGGCTCTCGCGCGACCTCCGATAGTACAGGGAGCGCGCCGCGCGACGGCTGGGCCGATCTTGTCCCCGAACTCGGCGTTTCGAACATTCAAAACAGCTTGTCGTTTTGGCGAGATCTACTTGGTTTCGAAGTCGCTTACGACCGCCCGGTTGCTCGATTTGCATATCTCGTTAGGGGACGTTTGCAAGTTATGCTCTGCGAATTGAACGGGCGTTGGGAGACGGCTGAGATGCAGCGCCCGTTTGGACGAGGCATCAATCTTCAGATCGTCGTCGATCGCATCGAGCCTATCCTGAACGCTCTAAGCGATGCTGACTGGCCGCTCTATGAGCAACCGAACGATGCTTGGTATCGGGTGGGTGACCAAGAGTGCGGACAGCGTGAATTTCTCGTTCAAGATCCGGATGGTTACCTGATCCGCTTCGCCGAACGACTGGGGGTACGCGCACCTTCGTGACGCCGATCTTATTGCAGCCATGCCTTGACCGCTTTGCGTGGCAGGTTCGCTCCGGCCGCTTCCCGGCATCAGAAGCCGTACTTCACCGCGCCGCGCACCCGCTGGCTTTCGATGCCGCTGACGGAGCTCGTCAGGAGATATTCGAGATCGAGGCTGAGGGCGCCACCGACCCCGGCCCGCAAGCCAAGTCCGCCGGTGAGGGTGTCGCGCGAGGTCGAGGTGCCGCTGAGCGTATAGCCGGAGGCGAGGCCGACGAGATCGACGTAGTTCAGCGTCTGAGCATATCCGCCGTCGAAGGCATGGCGCCATTCCGCGCGGGCTGTCGGCGTCAGCACGCCCCAGCTCTGCAGCATCGGATAAGCGAGGCGGCCGCCGATGACGCTGGCGACGCTCGTGGTGTTCATGCTGTCGTAGGTCAGCGCCCACGTGCTCGAGCCCGTCTCGCTATAGCCGTCGAGGGCGGCCCTGACGATATCGAGACGGCCATAGGACGAGATCTTCCAGCCGTCCCATTTGGACACGTGGGTCACACCGACCGTACCGAACACGTCGCGTCCCGTGCGCGCGCCCGCGAGCATAACGTTACCGTCGCCGGACCAGCGCTTGCTATCGAATCGCAGCGTGCCGTAGCCGCCGGCGACGTCGAGATAGGTGTGCGGCCGAAAGCGCCAGCTCGCATAGATCGCGGCATCGAAGTTGCGCGCGTCGATCCGCGAGCCGTCGCTGCCGATGTCGCTATGGTCGAAGCCGAGACCGAAGGCCGCGCCGAGCTTCAGGCCGTCGGCGATGCGCCGATCGAAGCCGAGCGTGACGCCCGACGAGGTGAAGCGGTTGTCGAAACTGTCGTCGCTGCGCAGCCGGCCGAAGCCGACGGTGCCGGAGGCCCAGACGTGAAATGGGAGCACGTTGGTCTTGTTGAGGGACTCGACGGCCTGCGGCAGCATTGCGGCAAACTGGTTGACGGCGCGGCCCTCATCGCTCTGCTTCGTCAGGGAAGTGCCAAGGAGCAATTCGCTGGCATAGCCGAGGGCAGGGCCCGCGCTGGCCTGGCTGTCCAAAGAGCTGGCAGTGCGGCCGGCTCCGCCGCCGGACGCGGTGTTGCCGTTCGCGCCAGATCCCACTTGTGACGAGCCGGAGGCGCCGGCTAGGCCGGAAGCGCCGCCGCCATCGTCCTCGTCATGCAGCGCTTCAAAGCGGCTGAAGATGTTGGAGATCTGGGTCTGGCCGAACTGCACGGCGCTCGACACCTGCGAGCCGATCAGGCCGCGCACGGTGCTGCTCGCGGTCGGATCGGACCGTCCGACCGTCAGCGTGATTGCGCTCGAGGTCGCGCCGGCATTGTTGCCGTCGCCGCCGTAAGTGGCGGTGATCGCATGCGTGCCCATCGCCAGGGCCGGGGTCGCAAGCGTTGCGATCGCACCCGAGACCGTGGCGGTGCCGAGAACCGTCGTGCCGTCCTTGAACGTGACGGTGCCAGTCGGCGAGCTTCCGCCCGACAGCGTCGCGGTCAAGGTCACCGATTGTGCCGCAGCCGGCGACGTCGTTGAGCTCGAGACTGAGATCGTCGGGGTGGCCGAGCCGACCGACAGCGAGACCGTGCTGGATATCGCAGTGGTGTTGTTGCTGTCACCGCCATAGACCGCCCTGAACGCATGCAATCCTCCCGAAAGCGAGGAGACGAACAGGATTGCGGCCGATCCGGAGACGGTGACGGTGCCGAGCGAGGTGGAACCGTCGTAGAAAGTCACCGATCCTGTCGGCGAGCGACCGCTGCTGATGGTCGCGATCAGCGTGACCGAGGTGCTGGGGGCCATGGCCGTCGAGGACGCGGTCAAGGTGACCGTCGGAGTGTCCTGACCGACGGCCACAGTGACTGAGCTCGAGTTCACCGATGCATTGTTGGTGTCCCCATCATAGGTTGCCGTGATCGTGTGCGAGCCCAGTGATAGCGACGACAGCATCAGGATCGCGGTAGAACCGGAGATCGTCGCGTTGCCGAGCTGTGTCGAGCCTTCGTAAAAGGAGACGGTGCCGCTCGGCGTGACACCGCCTGACATCGTCGCGACCAGCGCGACCGAGGCGCCGTAGCTCGCCGAGGAGGATGAGGCGTTGAGCGCGATCGACGGCGTGGCCTGGACCACTGTCACGCTGGTCGTGCTGGTCGTCGAGGCGGCGTTGTGATTGGAGTCGCCGCCATAGCTCGCTGTGATCGTATGCGAGCCGACCGAAAGAGTGATCGAAAGGCTTGCCGAACTGCCTGATACCGACGCCGATCCGATCGCGGTGCTGCCGTCAAAGAACGTGACCGTTCCACTGGTCGAGACCCCATTGGCGAGCGTGGCGGTCAGTGTCAGCGCATTGCCGTAGACCACGGAGGAGGATGATGGCGACAGGGACAGCGTCGGCGACGCCTTGTTGATGGTGATTTGGTAGAACACAGAAAAGCCAGCCGCGTCAGCAGGATAGGTGTCCGTTCCATCCACGAAGTTATACGCGGCGGTGTATGTGCCCGCCGCAGTTGGAGTCCCGGTCAACGTGAAGGCGCACGTTGGGGAGGTGCCGCTTTGTACGGGGGTGAGGCCAGGGAAAGTGAAGTTAGATGGCTGCGGCGTACATGATAGAGCGTCCGTGTAGACGGTGACGGACTGGGAGTACGCCGTTCCGACCGTGCCGCTCGGCAGTATTCGCTGGGCGTGGGCGGTGCCATCGATGGCGAAGAACGAGAAGGCCGCCAGCACGGCGGCGAGCCATGTGTACCCGAACCGAATATGGCCGCGGCGTGCAATCTTGTCCAAGTCAAAAGAGATCATGTCCCAGCCCCACCTTTTCGGATCCCGGCCGAAGACTGGTCTCGGCGCGGGCACCCGCACTGATCGGGACGCGCGGCCCATCAACTGCCGCAAATCCGCGCGACTCGACGTCTTACGTGTCTGGGATCGACTGAGGTCTGTTAGGTGAAGGTGGGAGAATCCACCATCAATGCGCGTTGATCTCGCGGGCGCGCCCGGTCCACCTGCAGCTCGAAGCCGAGACCGATGAGCGCCTGGTCGCGCTTGCGGCTGAATCAGGCCGGGATCGCCCGCACCGCCGCGCCGATGCAGATGGCAGCCATGATGCACGGTAGCGCCCAGCGTATCTGCTGCCTGAGTTCATCGATCACGGCTCCACTCACCGCTTGCGCGCGACGCGACAGCGTGTCCAATGACATGTCGACGATCAGGACCACGATCAGGTACATGTAACCAAGGGAGATGATTTGGGCGACCGGCGTGTTGAGCGAAATGCAGCCCGGAAAGCTCGATTCGAACGTGAAGCTGATGGCGGCGAGCGCGAGCAGCGACGAGAAGATCAGGCTGCCCTTGTCCTTGGGCGCCAGATCCGGTGCCCATAGTACGAAAACGGATACGGCCAGCACGGCCATGATCGGCACGAAAATGCGCAGCAGATAATGCGTCGAGATCCGTGCGAGCGTCATGGTCACGTCGAGCTTGGAATAGCTGCGGGCGTTCCACCCCATCGCATCACGGTTCGCGAAGCGCAGGCCGGCGGCGCGCCAGTCGACCGAGGCGGTCGTATCCTCGATCCCGGAGATGTCCCGATCGGACTCGGTGGAAACCAGGATCGCGTCCTGCGCCGCATGGCGCGGCAGGAAGAACGAAAGCGTGAGATCCTGGCGGTCGAACGGGAAAGCGTTGAGGTTCAGGCCGAAGCGAAAGCGCGCCTCGTAGCGTTCGATGAGCATCACCTCGCCATTGGCATAGGTCGACGTGGCCACGGTGCGCGCCTCCGGCTCGCCGATGCGATTCTCGATTTCGAGGCCAGGCGTCCAGATCGATTTCAGATATTCGTCGGCTCCCGCGCCGGTGCGGTCGAGGCGGCCGAAGCCTATCGCGACGGGATCGAAGGCCTGCCGACGATCGGTCCAGCGCTGCGTGACTTCGACGAACAGGCGTCCTTCGCCGACGACTTCCTTGATCGAGAGCACCTTGAGGATCCGCACCGCGACGCGCACCCGCACGGGAAGCTGTGCTCCCGTTGGCAGTTCGGTCTGAACGGCCTCCGCTGGCGTCGAGGCGAGGCAGAACAGCGTCAGGATCACGCTCAGGATGCCGGCGAACGGTCTCATGGGCGTGACCTGCCGCGCGCGCACGTGGCGCGGAACAAGAGTGCGAACGCCAGGAAAGCGCAGATGCCGCCGCAGATCGCGATGACGCGCAACTCGGTGCGCGAGCGTCCGAGTTCGATACCGTAGTCGGCCTTGAGCGCGATGGAGAAGCCGATCATGCGGCCGCTGAAATCGACAAGCGGACGCGTAATCAGGTCGTAGCGACGGCCGTCGATCGTCGGCGAAGCTGCCACGCTGTCATGCGCCGGACGCAGCGGCATCGTCTTCAACAGCGACGAGAACAGCCGGTCGTCGGTCGACATAGCCAGCACGAGGTCGCCGAAGGCAGGCAGATTGGGATCGAGCGCGATGCCTGCGAGAGAGGGAACGACGATGATCGCGATGTCGGCGTTTGAGGTTGCTTTGACGCTCTCGATCAGAGGCTTGAGATCGAGGCCGACTTCAACGGTTCCGACCATGACGCCCTGCTGTTCGACGACGGTCGCCCTGCGCAGGCCGATTCCGGCAACGCCGATTTCCAGCCCGACCTGCGAGCGACCGGTGCGATTGGCGGCGACGATCATCGGACGAAATCCGGAGATGTCGTCGTCGAATTGATCGGGCTTGTGGACGCGCAGGAAATAGCGGATGTCCTTGTCCTGGAAGCCGAAGATCTGCACGCCAGCCTGCTGGCGCAGATGGGCAAATGTCTCCGCAGACTGGCGCATCAATTCGGCTCGGTCGCGCGCGGCGAGCGCTTGGCGGATCGTCGTACGCCGCGCCGTGACCTCGGCCAGCGCCAGCGCGAAACGGCCGCCGCGGTCGAACGCGGTCGAGAGCTCGCCGTTGACGAGCCGCATCTCGCCGCCACGAACACGGGTTCCGATTTCGATCTCGTAGCCGTCGGCAAACCAGAGCATGACGCCGAAGGCGGCTGCGATCACGGCGGCCACCGTCGCGGCGAGCATTCCCGACAGACCAGGTGAGGGGCGGTGTTCGCGTTTGAAATCGACCAACTCGGTCGCGGTCTCAGCGGCAGGAATAGAAGTTTCGATCGCGAGCATCTGGAATTCGGTGGGACCTGAGACGGCAACTTACGAGGGTGCAAAACGCAATTGCTGAGAGATGAGCTGCGCGTAGGAAGCTCATTCACGCCGAAACCGTCCATTTATCGGTGGCTCACCATATCGCAGCACTCTAGCCGTTTGGGATAGTGCACAAATATCAATGGGCGTTGATGAATGTCTGAAATTTGATCAGTTCGGGGCCACGTGAAGACGGCGGCAAGCCTCCGGCGATTTCCGCTATTCCGCCGCTGTTAGTGAACAAGCGGACATCAGGCGCGTCGGCACCAGGCATCTCGTTTTATGAGCGTACGCCCAATTGAACGCCGCCTTCGGGCGGGGCCTAAAGGCGCCCCCTCGCGAATTGCGCCACGATCGCATATTGCCTTCGCCCGACGCGTCAAGCGATTTCGGAAAAGACGCAGGGTGTCGTCTCGGCGCTCCCTGCTACTTTGGCATGGGGTTGTTTTCCGGAGTTTTGCCAGGGCGCCCTGTGGCCACAGGCTCCGTCATCGCGAGCGCAGCGAAGCAATCCAGACTGCATCCACGGAAAGATTCTGGATTGCTTCGCTGCGCTCGCAATGACGAGGGAGGAGTCACCCCAGCCGCTGATCCCGCATGTCCTGCGTATCCTCGGTCGCAGCCTTGACGGCGGCACTCGCCGCGCTCTTCGCCGCGCCCTTGCGGCTGGCGATCTCGACCGCCTTGCGGCCGGAAATCTCGTGGCCGGCATCGCGGGGCATCTGCCAGAAGAACCAGGCCGACGCGGCCGAGGTCAGCCCCACCACGATGAAAGCGGGCCAGAACACGGTGGCGTCGATCTCAGTGACGTGGCGCCACCACATCGTCGATTCGACCGAGAAGGCGCCGACCGCGACGCCCGCGGAGACCGCGAGTTGCTGGTTGACGCTGACGAGCGTGGTGGCGCGGCTCATCTGCGCGGCCTCGACGTCCGCATAGGCAACCGTGTTGATCGCGGTGAACTCCAACGAGCGGAAGAAACCGCCGACCACGAGGATCACCATGATGATCAGCAGCGGGGTCGTCACCGTGAACAGCGCGCACACGCCGAGGAAGAACGCGCTGATGATCGCGTTCACCGTCATCAGGTTGCGGAAGCCGAAGGCGCGGATGATGCGGGCAGCGAGCGTCTTCATGCCCATGGCACCGAGCGAGGAGGCGAAGGTCACGAGGCCCGAATGGAACGGCGTCAGCCCGAAGCCGATCTGCATCAGGAGCGGCAGCAGGAACGGCAGTGCGCCGATGCCGAGCCGGAACATGAAGCCGCCGATGACGGCCGCGCGCAGCGTCGGAAGGTTCAGCAGCGAAAAGTCCAGCACCGGGGATCCCGTGCGCCGCGCATGAATGACGTACAGCGTCATCGAGATCGCGCCGCCCGCGATCAGGGCCAGCACCGTGCTCCAGGGCAACAGGTTGAGGCCCGCGACCGACAGACCGAAGGCAATACCGGCAAGCCCGATGCCCGCGAGCATCATGCCCTTGAGATCGAACGGCTCCTGCGCCTCGCTCTTGATCGGATCGATGAAGCGCAGCGCCATGAAGATGCCGAGCAGACCGATCGGCAGGTTGATCAGGAAGATCCAGTGCCAGGACGCATAGGTGGTGATGAAGCCGCCGAGTGGCGGGCCGACCACGGGACCGATCAGTGCGGGTACGGTGACCCAGGCCATGGCGTTGACGAGATCGCTCTTGTCGATCGAGCGCAGCAGTACGAGCCGCCCGACCGGCGTCATCATCGCGCCGCCCATGCCCTGGAGGATGCGCGCGAACACGAAGTCGGTCACCGAGCCCGACAGCGCGCAGCCGACCGAGCCCACCATGAACACGCCCACGGCGATCGCAAACACCAGCCGCGCGCCGAACCGGTCCGCGGTCCAGCCGCTCGCCGGGATGAACACTGCAAGCGAGAGCAGGTAGGAGGTGATCGCGAGCTTCAGCGTCAGCGGGCTCGTGCCGATGTCGGCGGCGATCGCGGGCAGGGATGTCGCGATCACCGTCGAGTCCATGTTTTCCATGAACAGGGCGGTCGCCACGATCAGCGGGATCACGCGTTGCTTGTTGACCGACATGACGGATATTTAATGGAAATCAGAAGGGAAAGGTGAGCGATGCGGCTTAACACCGTCGCTGCTCCGAGACCATTGCGGAACCGCGCATAGCACCTAAATCCTGCGTGACGGTGCGACCCCGACTGTGTCCGGGATTCACCGTGTGCTGGAGATCCCGCGATGATCTACATCCTTGCCGCGCTTCTGCCGCCGATCGGGCTGCTCCTGAACGGGCAGCCGTTCTCGGCGATCTTCAACCTCGTCCTGTGCGTGGTTTGCGTGATTTTCGGCCTGGTTTTCCACGTTTTGCTGCTGGTCCCGTCGGCGCATGCCGTCATCGCGGTTCACATGAAGCGGGAGGACCGGCGGCACCGGGAGGTCGTGGACGCGATCCGCCAGCACGGCCCGCCGCCGGGTTATCCGCGCTAAAAGGCGCAAAAAAGCCTGTGCATGGCTGGCAATCGGACCGAATTGCTTTGATTCGTCACCCGGCCGTGCTATCGACCGGCGTCAACCCCACCGATGGGCTCCGATTCGACGGTGCTGCCGCAAGGTACGCCGAGGGCGGCGCTCATCCATAAGCATTTGCGGCACGGCCGCAGGAAGGAGTTGGCATATGGCCACGGTGCAACTTCAAGGCATTCGCGAAGCCTTTACGTTCGACGACGTGCTGTTGAAGCCGGGCCTGTCGGACGTGCTTCCCTCCGAGGTCGATATCCGCTCGCGCGTCACCCGCGCCATTCCGCTCAACATTCCGATCATGGCTTCCGCCATGGACACCGTGACCGAGGCGCGCATGGCGATCGCCATGGCGCAGGCCGGCGGCCTCGGCGTCATCCACCGCAATTTCGATCCGGAGGGGCAGGCCGCCCAGGTGCGGCAGGTCAAGCGATACGAGTCGGGCATGGTGGTGAACCCGCTCACCATCAGCCCCGATGCCACGCTGGACGACGCGCTCAAGCTGATGAGCGATCACGGCATCTCCGGCATTCCCGTCGTCACCGGGGCCGGCAAGACCACGCCGGGCAAGCTGGTCGGCATCCTCACAAATCGCGACGTGCGCTTTGCGACCGACCGCCGGCAAAAAGTCTCAGAGCTGATGACGCACGAAAATCTCGTCACGGTGCGCGAGAATGTCGGCCAGGATGAAGCGAGGCGGATGCTGCACAAGCATCGCATCGAAAAGCTGCTCGTCGTCGACGATCAGTATCGCTGCGTCGGCCTGATCACCGTGAAGGACATGGAGAAGGCGGTCGCCCATCCGCTCGCCTGCAAGGACGCGCACGGCCGCCTGCGGGTCGCTGCTGCCACCACCGTCGGCGATACCGGCTTCGAGCGCACCGAGCGGCTGATCGACGCCGGCGTCGATCTCGTCGTCGTCGACACCGCGCATGGCCACTCCCGTCACGTGCTCCACGCCGTCAACCGCATCAAGCGTCTCTCCAACTCGGTGCAGGTCGTTGCCGGTAACGTTGCGACCGAAGACGGCGCGCAGGCGCTGATCGACGCGGGCGCGGACTGCATCAAGGTCGGCATCGGCCCGGGCTCGATCTGCACCACGCGCATCGTCGCCGGTGTCGGCGTGCCGCAGCTCACCGCGATCATGGATGCGGTGGAAGCGGCGAAGAAAGCCGACATTCCCGTCATCGCCGACGGCGGCATCAAGTTCTCCGGCGACCTTGCGAAGGCGCTGGCAGCTGGCGCCGACATCGCCATGGTCGGTTCGCTGCTCGCCGGTACGGATGAAACGCCAGGCGAGGTCTTCCTGTGGCAGGGCCGCTCCTACAAGGCCTATCGCGGCATGGGCTCGGTCGGCGCGATGGCGCGCGGCTCGGCCGACCGCTACTTCCAGCAGGACATCAAGGACACCTTGAAGCTCGTGCCTGAAGGCATCGAGGGCCAGGTGCCCTACAAGGGCCCGGTCGGCAACGTCATGCACCAGCTCGCCGGCGGCTTGCGCGCCGCGATGGGCTATGTCGGCGCGCGCGACATGAACGATCTGCACCAGAAGGCACAGTTCGTCCGCATCACCGGCGCGGGCCTGCGCGAAAGCCACGTCCACGACGTGACCATCACGCGCGAGTCCCCGAACTATCCGGGCGGGGGTTAGGGCTCTCCCTGTCATTCCACGGCGCGCGTAAGTTTACGCGCGCTCACCCCCACGCACCGCCGTCATGCCCCGCGAAGGCGGGGCATCCAGTACTCCGCGGCTTCTCCGTATCCCATCGCTGTCTCTGGAATACTGGATCGCCCGCCTTCCGCGGGCGATGACGCTGACAGTGTGGGCGGGCATGCCTCAACGTCGTCATTGCGAGGAGCGCAAGCGACGAGACAATCCAGTCCTTTTGAGTTGACTGAACTGGATTGCTTCGCTTCGCTCGCAATGACGAATACAACAATGAGGAAGCCATCATGTCCCAAGGCAAGCGCATCGTTCTCGCTGCACGTCCTGTCGGCGAGCCCAAGCCGTCTGATTTCCGTATCGAGGAATTCGCAGTCCCGACGCCGGGCGCAGGCGAAGTGCTGTTGCGGACGATCTGGCTGTCGCTCGATCCCTATATGCGCGGACGCATGAGCGAAGGCCCGTCCTATGCCGCGCCGGTGCCGATCGGCGGCGTGATGGAGGGCGAGACGGTCAGCGAGGTGACGGCCTCCAACAATGCCGTTTTCGCCAAGGGCGACATCGTGCGCACGCGCGCCGGCTGGCTGACGCATGCAATCTCGAACGGCAAGGGATTGATCAAGGTCGATCCGAAGCTGGCGCCGATCTCGACCTCGATCGGCGTGCTCGGCATGCCCGGCATGACGGCTTATACGGGCCTCCTCGACATCGGCAAGCCGCAAGCCGGCGAGACCGTCGTCGTCGCCGGCGCTTCGGGCGCGGTGGGCTCGGCCGTCGGCCAGATCGCGAAGATCAAGGGTGCGCGAGCGGTCGGCATCGCCGGCGGCAAGGACAAGTGCGACTACGTGGTCAAAGAGCTCGGCTTCGATGCCTGCATCGATCACCGCGATCCCGATCTCGCTGCCAGGCTGAAGGACGCATGCCCGAAGGGCATCGACGTCTATTTCGAGAATGTCGGCGGCGCGGTGTTCGAGGCGGTCTTCCCGCAGCTCAATGCCTTCGCGCGCGTGCCGGTCTGCGGCCTGATCGCGCATTACAACGACACCGAGGCCAAGCCGCCGAAATGGGCAGGCAGCATGATGCGCGCGATCCTGACCAAGCGGCTCACGTTCCGCGGCTTCATCGTCAGCGACTTTGCGGCTCGCCACGGCGACTTCCTTCGCGACATGTCCGCCTGGGTCCGCGAGGGCAAGGTCAAGTACAAGGAGTTCGTCACCGAGGGGCTGGACAGCGCGCCCGGCGCCTTCATGGGGCTCCTGAAGGGCGCCAATTTCGGTAAGCAACTCGTCCGGGTCGGGCCGGACAAGGCTTAAGCCGCCGTCGTCTGCGCGGCACGCGACGCTGGTGGGTGGGTCGGTCGGGAATCCGGTTGACTCACCCAATGATTGTGCGGAAGAAATGCGCTCGTTAGAGTGACTGATCGGATCGGGCCACGAATTCGCGCGGCCGTGGCATTCCGAAAAGGGGCTGGCGGGCGGCGAACGATGAACATCGGCGTAGGACTGCATGTCGTCGTCGCAATCACCCTGACGTCTGCCCTCGTTGCCCCAGCCTTGGCTGACGAAGCGCCGTTCTCGCGACGCGTGTCGATGGCGTTGACGGTGCTGCCCGGCGATCTCCTCGAAACCATATCGACGGTCGATGTCGCGATCCGCTCCGAAGTGGCTGTCACCGCGTTTGGCCAGATCACGCTTCAGGTCAATGAACACTTCGCGAACCTCGAGATCATCGAGGCGACGACCGTCAAGGCCGACGGGCGCCGCATCGACGTTCCCGCGGACAAGATTCTCACCTCCAATCTCCCGAACGCGTCGCAACTCGGTATCTTCGAGGCGGATGTCAGGAACCGCACCATTGTCTTCCCCGACGTCGCCGTCGGCGATAGCCTTCATTACAAAACGCACAGCCGCGAACGCCAGCACGGCATCTCGGGCGGGTTCAGCGCGACGTACGTCGTGCCGCCCTCGGGCCGTTTCGAAAATGTGGAAATCACGCTTGATGCGCCCAAGAGCCTTGCCGTCGCGGAACAGTCGGACGGCTTTGCTCGCTTGTCAGAAGAGAAGGGCGAGCGCCGGGTCGTGTCATGGACGCTTGGACCACAGACCTATCAGGCCGATGAGCCCGGCGCGACCGCGGCCATCGATCACAGCCCGTATCTCATTCTTTCGAGCTACGGCAGCTGGCAGGCCATCGGCCAGGGGTTTCTGGACGGCGCGGCCCCCATGAGCAAGCCGACGCCGGACTTGAAGACGGTGGCGGAGGACCTCACCAGGGACATCACGGATCGCCGCGAGCAGGCGCGCGCCATCTTCGACTGGGTCTCGAAGAATGTGCGCTATTTCTCGATCTTCCTCGGGCAAGGCGGCTTCGTGCCGCACGATGCGGCAAGCGTGCTCGCCAACAAGTACGGCGACTGCAAGGATCACGTTACGCTGATGCGGGCTCTCCTGGCCGCCAAAGGCATCGAGGCGGACTACGCGCTGATTTCCACGCTACCGGTCTATCGCGCCTTTGAGGTGCCGACCCCAGGGTGGTTCAACCATGTGATCCTGTGGCTGCCCGAGTTCGACCACTACGTCGATCCGACTGCGAGCACCTCTACCTTCGCAAGCTTGCCGGGCGTCGAGACGGACAAGACCGTGCTGCGGATCGGCACCAAAGGCATCGTCGTGGTGCGGACGCCCCCACTTGCCGCCGAGAGCAATCGACTGACGGTCACGGCCGACGTCACCCTCGCAGCGGATGGGACGGCCAAAGGCACTGCAACCGTCGCAGCGCAGGGCGCGACAGGCGCCAGCTTGCGCGGGGTCATGACCCAGGTCGCCCTGAAGGGGGGCGACGTGCTTGCGAAGGAATTGCTTGGCAAGCAGAACTGGCGTGGCACAGGCAATATCGAGGTCCGGCCGGCGACTGATCACAGCGAGCCGTTCGTCGTAAAGACCACTTATGATTTGTCCAACAAGTTCTTCGGCGACGAAGGCAACCGGAGTGCCATCCCGATGGGGCCGCGTTTATTGCTTCCGGCCCTGAACCCGTTCGACCAGGCCATCAAGGGAAAGCACAGGCAGAACTTCGTGTGCCAGGCGCAGAGCTACGATCAAATCATCGATCTACACCTGCCTGAGGGGCGGACCCCGACGAACATTCCCGCTAGCGTCAATGTGAGCCTGCCGCTCGCGAGCTTCGAAGCTCGCTATGAGCTCAACGGGCAAACGCTGCATATCGAGCGCCGGACCGTCATCCGGGTGCCAGGGCAATCATGCTCGCCGCAGATCGCGACGGATATCGCGCCGGTCATCGCGGCCGCCACGAAGGAGTTCGGCTGACGGCCGCAATTCGCTCGCAAGGACGGCAGTCCGGGGCAGAACCCCTAGCTGGCCCCGCTTCGGCCCGGGGCGGGTGATTGGTTAATAAAGAGTCGCCAATCGGCAACACCTGCCCGCAAAAGTCGCAGCTGTGACCGTCCGTTCATTGACCGGCCGGTGAAGGCATTGAATCATTGGACCAATTTCAGGTGCGATGATGTTTGAGATTGGTATTTTCAGCGTAATTCTGCTGGCCGCCGGCTATTGGGCGACCATGTTCATTATGGGCCGTCACGACGACGTGCTGCACGGCAAGTTTGTTCACACCGATGCCGAGGAAGGAGCAGCGCCTGTTGCGCCACCGTTTCCGACCCGGCCGGTCTTCCCCAAGCGTCCCGTGCCGCGGGCCGTTGGCAGCCCGAAGCCCGTGAACAGCGACGCCCTTCAATCGCTGCTGGTCGCGATCCAACAGAACCTGAAGGACGTTGCCTAGAGCCTAGACGCTGCCGCGCTCGACCAGGGCGAGTTCGACCGCGCGTCGCGGCTCGGTGCTCGGCCTGCCGGACAGGCGCGCCAGCAAGAGCTCGCCGGCGATGCGGCCGATCGCGGCGGAATCAAAAGTGATGGTGGTGAGGCCCGGCGTGATCTGGTCCGCCACGTCGTTGTCGCCAAAGCCGAGCACGGCGAGATCGCGTGGGACCAACACACCGCGCGACCGCGCCTCGATCAGCGCACCGGTCGCCAGCAGATCGTTGGCACAGAACACGGCGTCGACGCTGCCGCCGCGGTCGTGCAGCGCGGTGAAGGCTGCGCGGCCGTCGACGAGGCCCGTGATCTCATTGAGGCCGATCTCGTGGACGATCTCTAAGCCCAGCCTTGCCGCCGCCGCGCGAAACCCGTCGCGGCGGAGCGCGCCGCGGCCGCCGTTGCGCCCGATGAAGGCGACGCGGCGATAACCGGCGTCCGCCAACCGCCGTGCCGCCATTGCACCTGCGTCGGTGTTGGAGAGGCCGACCAGCATGTCGATGGGATCGCGCGGAAACGCCCAGGTTTCGATCACGGGCATGCCGAGCTCGGCGAGCGCGGTGCGGTTCTCCTGCAGCTCGATCACGCCGGTGAACATCACCGCTGCAGGGCGGATGCCGCGCAGCGACTGGATCATCGCGACCTCCTTGGCATAGGAGTAGGAGGTCTGGCCGACCAGCACCTCAAAACCTTCCGGCTCAAGCGTGGCGGCGAAGCTGCGTACCGCAAGCCCAAACTGCTGGCTCAGGATGTTAGAGACGAAGGCGACGACCACGTTCGAGCGGCCCGAGCGCAGCGCGCGCGCATGCGGGTTCGACGCGTATCCGGTGGCCTCGATCACTTCGAGGATGCGGTCACGCGTCTCGCGATTGACCTTCTCGGGATGACGCAGCACCCGCGACACCGTGATCGGCGCGACACCGGCGCGCTCCGCCACCTCCTCGATGCGCGGCGGCCGTCCGCCCGCGCTGCCTCGGCCAGGCGGCGACGGAATGCGCAGCACGTCATCGTATGTCGGCGTTGTCGGAGCGGTCATCGAATCCCTGAAGAAAACGACGTTAGGTTAGAGCATGATGAGATCAGAATTCATTGCAACCTCGACGGAGGTGCGCTCCCTCCCCGCTTGCGGGGAGGGCTGGGGAGAGGGTTTCTCCGCAATCGATAACCCCCAAGGGGAGAAAGCCCTCACCCGGCGCTTCGCGCCGACCTCTCCCGCAAGCGGGAGAGGTGCAGCGTGCCTGCGGCCAAAGCTCATTACGCCAATATCTCCTCGCGTGTCAGGGCGCGGCCGACCTGGACCAGGCAATCGCCGCTCTGGCTGTCGGTGTGCAGGCGTTGCGAGATCACGATGCCGTCGGTGGGGAAGCGAAGCACCTCTTCGGGAACTTCCGGGCGCTCGAAATCATGATACCAGCCGGCGATGTCGCCGGCCTTGACGCGTGCACCAACTGTGACGGCCGGCTCGAACCAGCCGCGCCGCGTCGCGAACACCGCTTGCGCGTGGCTTTGCAGGGCCAGCAATTCGGTATCGCGCTCGACCGGTGCATGAGGTCCGAGCACCGGCGCCTGCACGATGCCGAGTGCGAGCAGCAAGCGGTCGACGGCGCGCGCGGTGAGGGCTATCGTCTGCGGCGTGACGGTGCCACCGCCGCCGAATTCACCTGACAGCCCGATCGCGCCGGCGCGCGCCGCCGCCGCCATCGAGGTCGGTGCGGTGGCGCCATTCTCGGCGACGAAGGCGAAGGGCATCCCTAACCCTTCCATCAGACGCAGCGCGTGGCCGAACATCTCGGGTGGTCCCTGCCGCTCGATCAGCGCGCAGGGAACATGCGCCATCGAGGTGCCGCCGGAATGAATGTCGAAGACGACGTCGTGGCGTGGAAACAGCTCGTGCTCGAGGAAGTGTGCCAGGCGAAACGTCGGCGTGCCGCCGGCATCGCCCGGGAAGGCGCGGTTGAGATTGCCCTCGTCGAGCGGCGAGCGCCGCCGCGCCGCCATCACGGCGGGCAGGTTGGCGAAGGGCAGGATGGTGATCTCGCCCTTGATGGCGGCAGCATCGAGCTGGCGATACAGCCGCGCGAGCGTGATCTCGCCCTCATATTCGTCGCCGTGATTGCCGGCCATCAAGAGGAGCTTTGGGCCGGCGCCGTTCCTGATCCGGAAGATCGGGATCTTGAGCTGGAAATAGGGGGAGCGATCGATCGAGAAGGGAATGCCGAGATGGCCGGACCATTTCTGGTCCTTCTCGAAATCGATCTCGTGAAAAAGTCCGGTGTGCATGTGCTGCCTCGGGGCCGCGCCGTTGGCGACGCCGGCCGAAGGTTGGAAGAGAAGCGACGCCTTTAGAGCAAGGCGACCGCAGTCATCTCGACGCGCAGGTCGGGATCTGCGAGGCGGGCCTCGACGCAGGCGCGCGCAGGCGGATTGGCCGGATCGATCCAGACGTCATAGACCGAGTTCATGGTGTCGAAGTCGGTGATGTGCGGCAGGAAGACGTTGACCGCGACGAGCTTGGAGCGGTCAGAGCCGGCTTCCTTCAACAGCGCGTCGATCTTGGCGAGCACCTGCTGCGTCTGCGACACGATGCCTGTCTTGCGGTCGTCGGCGACCTGGCCGGCGATGTGCACCAGGCCGCCGGCAGCGACCGCCTGGCTCATGCGCGGGCCGGCGACGTAACGTTTGATCATCTGAAAATTCTCCTCGTGAAGGTGAGCTCCTGCGCACGGTGCGCGGGAGCGTTGTCCGAGCTTACAGCGTCGGCAGCGACTGCTCTTCCTTGAACCATTTGAGCTGCAGCGCGCCGAGCTTGCCGTTGAGCTTGTTGGTGAAGATGTCGGTGTTGATCCAGTTGAGCAGGTTCTGCTCGCCCTGGCGCACGCCGACATGGGCCGGCGACTGGCGGATCAGGAATTTCAGCTCGACCTCCTTGGTCGGGTTCTGCTCCTGCACCTTGATCGCGATCGCGCTGTTCTCGGCAAAGGTATCGGCTTGTCCGGCGAGGAAGGCGGCGATTGCGGCCGGCGTGTCCTCGAAACGGACCAGCTTCACCTTCGGTGCGTTGTCGGTGAGCCAGACGTCGAGCGTCGTGCCCTTGGCGACCGCGACGGTGCGCCCCTCCAGATTGTCGGGCTTCTTGCCGGTTGCTGCCGGGATAGACTTGGCGCCGTAGACGCCGAGATTCACCACCGCATAGGGCTGCGAGAACATCACCTGCTGCGCACGCTCCGGTGTGGCGCCGAGACCGGCGATCAAAATATCGATCTTGTCCGAGAGCAGGCTCGGAATCCGCGCCGCGCCGGTGACCGGGACGAGCTCGAGTTTCACGCCCATGTCGGCAGCGATCAGCTTGGCGAGGTCGGCGTCGAGACCCGCGATCTCGCCCTTGTCGTCCTTGAATCCCCAGGGCGCGGCGTCGGTGAGGATGCCGACGCGGAGCTTGCCTGCGCCGAGCACGTCCTGGAGCTTGTCGGCCTTGGCGAGGCTTGTCGCGGCGAGGACGGCAAGCGCCGCTGCTGCGATCGTGAAAAGGGACTTCCGCTTTCTCATGACTCTCTCCTGGTGGCGGCACGATGGCCGGACTGGTGGGACGACGTTCATTTCGCCGAAGCGATGAAGCTTGCGAGCTCTGACGTCTCGGGGTTTGCGAACAGCTTTGCCGGCGGGCCCTGTTCCCAGACGCGGCCCTGATGCATGAAGACGATGCGGTCGGCGACGTTGCGGGCAAAGCCCATCTCGTGAGTGACGAGGATCATCGTCATGCCCTGCTTGGCCATCGCCTCCATCACCTTCAGGACCTCACCGACCAGCTCGGGGTCGAGCGCCGAGGTGACCTCGTCGAACAGCATCAGGTGAGGGGCCATGGCGAGGCAGCGGGCGATCGCGACGCGCTGCTGCTGGCCGCCGGAGAGCTGCTCCGGCCAGGCGTCGATCTTGTCGGCAAGCCCGACGCGGGTGAGCACGTCCAGGGCCAACGCGCGGGCCTTTGCCTTGTCGATGCGGCCGGTCAGCAGCGGCGCCAGGGTGATGTTGCGCTCGACCTTCAGATGCGGAAACAGGTTGAAGGCCTGGAACACGATGCCGACGTGCTGACGGAATTTCTTGAGGTCGGGCATCCCAGCGTAGACCTTTTGCCCTTCGACGCGGATTTCGCCGGCGTCGACGCTCTCCAGCGCATTGATGCAGCGGAGCAGGGTCGACTTGCCGGAGCCGGATCGGCCGATGATCGTGACGATCTCGCCTTCCTCGACGTCGAGCGAGACTCCCTTGAGCACGTCGACCCGGCCGAACTTCTTGTGCACGTCGCGAATTTCAACGAGAGCCATCGAGGCGGGCCTCCAGGGATCGGGACCAGAGCGTGAGCGGCAGGCAGAGCGCGAAATAGATCGCGGCGACGAGCGCGTAGGTGAGGAGCGGCTGGAACGTCGCCGCACTCACCACTTGCCCTGCGCGGGCGAGCTCGACGAAGCCGAGGATCGAGGCGAGCGAGGTGCCCTTGATGAGCTGCACAAGGAAGCCGACGGTCGGCGGCAGCGATAGCCGTAGCGCCTGCGGCGCGATGATGTGGCGGAACTGCTGCCAGAGCGACAGGCCGAGGCAGCTACCTGCTTCCCATTGCGCCAGCTTCACCGCCTCCAAGCCGCCGCGCCAGATCTCGCCGAGGAAGGCAGCGGTGTAGAGCGTATAGGCAACAGTGACCGCGACGAGCGCCGGCACGTGGATGCCGAGGAACACCGGCATGCCGAAGTAGAAGAAGAACAGCAGCCCTAGCAGCGGCACGCTCTGGACGACCTGGATGATACCGGCCATCGCCCAGCGCAGGCCGGCGAAGCGGCTGATGCGGCCCATGGCAAGCCCGAGCGCCAGCGGCGCGCCGAAGGCGAGCGCGAGCACGACGAGGACGACGGTCCAGCGCAAGGCTGCGAACAGCGAGACGAGATCGATGAGGGAGAAGGATCGCATTGCCTCTTCCCTCAGCGCCGCCGTGGCCAGCGGAAGGCGGCCGCGCCAACAAGCGCAAAGAGCGCCTTGAACGACATCGCCATCGCGAAATAGACGACGCAGATCACCGCATAGACTTCGAAGCTGCGATAGGTGCGACTCTCGATGAAGCCTGCAACGTGAAACAGCTCGTCAGCGGCGACCTGCGAGGCGAGCGAGGTGCCGAGCAGCAGCAGGACGAACTGGCTGGTGACCGCCGGATACGCATTGCGCAGCGCCGGTGGCAGCACGATGTGGCGAAACACCTGCCAGCCGGAGAGGCCGAGGCAGTGGCCGGCCTCGACCTGGCTGTTCGGAATGGAATCGAGGCCCGACCGGATGATTTCGACCGAATAGGCACCGAAATAGAGCGACAGGGCCACCGACGCGGCCTCGAAGGCCGGCAGCTTCAGGCCGAAGGTCGGCAGTACGAAGAAGACGATGAAGATCTGGATCAGCGATGGCGTGTTGCGGAACAGCTCGATGTAACCGCGCACCAGCCAGCGCAGCGATTTGATGCGGCCCTTCAGCGCGACGGCGCCGGCAATGCCGATCAACAGGCCAAACAGTGCAGCGATCACGGTCAATTCGAGCGTGACGATCGCCCCGTCGATCAACTGGTTCTGATAGCGCCAGAGCGGAAGGAAATTCATCGCGTGGCCGCTCTCAGCCGAACTGCGTGGTGAGCGCACGCGTGACCGTGCCGCCGGCATCGAGGCCATAGATCACGCGCCAGCGGTCGAGACAGGTGCAGGGATGCGAGATGCCGAGGGCGAGGATGTCGCCGACGGCGAGCGGGCTGTCCTCAGCGAGGGCGATGAAGGCGTGCTGGTCGTTGAGCCGGGTGACGGTGAGCGCCTCGGCAAGGCCTCGCTGCTCCACCCCATCGCGGTAGACGCTGAGCGCGACCGGAAGGCCCTGATCGAAGGACGCGTCGCGCATGCCGAAACCGCAGATCGCGAGCCCGGCCTCGGGGCGGGACAGCACCTCGGCCCAGAGCATGAGGGCAGGGCGAAAACTTTCAGCCGCGGAGCGGTGCACGCCGTCGATGACGAGACCGCCGCGCCGGTCTATTTCTGCGAAGGCGCGTGCGTAGATGCCGTGATCGGAGAAGAACAGCGCGCCGGAGCGCAGGACGACGGTCGCGTTGCCGTCGCGCTGCGCGACCGGCACGAGGGCTGCTGCCACGACATCGAAATAAGCCGAGCCGCCGGCACTGAGGATCAGCGAGCGGCCAGGGGCGGCGTCGCGGACGAACGCAAAGGCCTCGATCGTGCGCGCCATCAGCTTCGCGATCGCGCGGGCGGTCTCATCAGCGCCGGACGTGGCAACAGCGCCTTCGTAGGTGGCAACGCCGCCGAGCGTCAGTCCCTTCGCAGCGAGCACCGCCGCGATGACGGCCTCGACCGTACTGCGCTCGCGCGCGCCGGCGCGTCCCGCGCCGAGCTCGACCAGTACGGCGATGTCGTTGCGGCCCGACAGGCGCGCGGCTTCGGCAAGCGAGGCGACCGCAGCCGGCGAGTCTGCGAAGGCGTAAAACTCCGCATCAGGATAGGCGCCCAGCAGCGCGCCGAGCCGCAGCCCGGCGGCAAGGCCGCCGATCTCGTTGGCCAAGAGCAGGCGCCGTTCGCCATGGGCAAGGAGCACGGCGGCCTGCTGGATGTTGGCGACCGTCGTGCCCCAGGCGCCGGCCTCGCGCAGGGAGCGGGCGAGCTCCGGCGACATCGGCGTCTTGGCGTGCGGGGCAACGGCAACGCCGGCACCACTGCACCAGCGCAGGAAAAGGTCGCGGTTGGCCGCAAAGGCGGCTTCATCCAGGGTGAGGGCAGGCAGCGCGAGGTCGCCGCCGCAGGGCCGCCAGCCTTGGCTGCCGATCTCCTCGGTGGCGAGGCCGTCGACCACGGGGATTCCCCGCGTGGTCGCAGACAGGCGCTGGGTGCCCCACCGGGAAAACGACTGCATTGTCCCTCCGTCTCGCGGCGCTCAATCGCCGGGGACGACGATATGACGGAAATGACAACGTTGTCATCAAGAGTTTCTAGCCATTGCAACACAAGAGCGAGGCATTGAGGTGCTATAGTAGGGAGAGGTGCCTAAGGATGAGGCTGGCCCATCTGTGCCAGCAATTCCTCGATGTCGACATCGACCTGGCCGGCGGCCCTGACCTGGCGGACCTCAAAACTGTCGGGCTGGAAGCGGTACTCGACGAGACCGGTCTCCTTGATGCCGATGCGCACCTGGCGCGCATCGCTGGAGATCACGAAGCCGGCCGAAGGCGCCCAGACGTGCCTGGTGCGGCCATAGGTGAAATCACGCCGCTGATGGACGTGACCGCTCGCGACGAGGCGAACATCTGCGCCCGCCATCATCTCGATCAGGCGCGCCCGCGCCGGCTGGGGCACGTAGCGGATCGCGGTGTCGAACGCTTCAGGGTCGTCGGGCCTGTTTGGGAACAGCGGCTTGTGCACAAACAGCGCGATCGGATTGCCGCTCGCGCGCGACAATTGCGAGGCGAGCCAGTCGAACTGCTCGCGCTCGAACCCAAGTCCCGAATTCATCACCAGCGAGTTGAGGCCGATAAAGCACCAGCCGGCCGCCTCGAACTGCCAATGGTCGTGGCCGAAGACGGCGCAGAATTGCCGGCGGTGCGCTTCGTCCACTGGCGGCGCGGGCGCAGGCCCGATCGCGGTCGGATTGTCGCCGATGTCGTGATTGCCCGGCAGATAGCGGCACGGCACAGGCAGGGCGTCGTGAAGGGTTTTTGCAAACTCCATGTCGTCGCGGCTGGTCGGGCCGTCGAAGGAGACGTCACCGGTGTTGATCACGAGATCCGGGCGCGCGGTGTCGATGTGCTCGGCGACCCTGTGGAAATTCGCAATGAGGCCCGGGAAGCGGCGGCCGAGATGGGTGTCGGAGATCTGCGTGAGGCGAAATTCGGGCATGGGATCAGCATATCCGCACTCGCTTGTCGGAGCGATGACGACGCGCGCATCGTTTGCGATCGAACAAAGTTTAAAGCACGCGGTAGCGGATCGCGAAGGCGTCCTGCGGCGCGACGGCGCTTGCGATCGGCGAGACGACGCGGTCGGCGAGATGCCAGGGGCTGAACTGCGCGGTGTGGGCGGGATCGGCTGCTAGCCGAAGCCTGAACTCGAAGGTGCCCTTGCCGGCGAGGCTCACGACCAGCCGGTGATCGCTGGTGCGATGGTCGAGCGCCACCGCACCCTTCAGCACGCTGCGGCCGTCGGCGAGGTCGACCGTGCCCTCGACTTGAGCGAGACGCTGGTTGCGATCGGTGTGGAGCTCGATCTGGGTGTCAGAAGCTTCCACTAAAGCCCCCTTGGGCAAGCGGATTTCGAACTCGACCGCCGGCTTGGACGGATTGAGCCCGAGATAGGCGAGCGCGGCGCCGCGCATGTCGTAGGCGACGAAGGCGAAGAGCCCGAAGGCCGCCAGTGCCGCGATCACATGTCGCACGACATCGCGCCGGGTGCGGTAGCCGGTGCGGAAATAGACGGTGAGGGTAATCGCGACCGCCAGGGCCGCCGCGATCCCGGCCAGCGCCGACATCAGGATTCCGAGCCCGCCATCGGCGGAATCGCCGAACAGGGCGGAAAGGGACGACAACAGCGTCATGGTGGCGGCTCGCAGGTCGCGCGGGAGAAGAGGCCAAAATCGCTTTAACTATCGATAGTTGGTCGCGGAACCGGGAACGGCGGTTCAAGTCGTTGATTGTCAGGGCCAGCGGTGGCGGCTAATGACGGTCTCGCCCTCCGCACCAAGCGGGAAGGATTCCGATGTCCGTTCAAATGGTTTTGCTGCCAGTCTTCGTTCAGGTCGCGCTGACTTTCGCGCTCCTGATCTGGATGGCGCTGGCGCGCCGCGAGACGCTGGTCTCCGGCGAGACCAAGATCCGCGACATTGCGCTCGGCGAGCCGAACTGGCCGAAGCGCGCCACGCAGATCGCCAATTGCTTTGCCAACCAGTTCGAGCTGCCGGTGCTGTTCTACGTGCTGATCGCGCTGGCGCTGCCGCTGCGCCATGCCGATCTCTTCATCGTGCTGATGTCCTGGGTGTTCGTGGTGGCGCGGTTCGCCCATGCCGGCGTCTTCGTCAACTCGAACGACCTCGGCCAGCGCTCGACGATCTGGCTCGCCAGCATGCTTGTGCTGCTCGCGATGTGGATCTACTTCGCGCTGAAGATTCTGTTGCTGATCTGAGCGTTTTGCGCGCCGATCCTGATCTGAAAGATTCACATGACCCCTGCTGCCCGGCTGTCCGCGGCCATCGAACTGATCGACACCATCGAGAAAGACCGCGTGCCCGCGGCGAAGGCGCTGAAGGAGTGGGGCACTGCACATCGCTTTGCCGGCTCCGGCGACCGCGCCGCGATCGCGGGCCTTGTCTGGGACGTGCTGCGCCGTTACGCCTCCAGCGCGTATCTCATGGACGCAGGCACGGCGCGCGCCCGCCTGATCGGCATGCTGCGCCTGGAGCGCGACATGGACACGCCGACCATGGCTGCGCTGTTCGACGGCAACCGCTATGCGCCGGCGCCGCTGACCGACGCCGAGCAGGCCGCGCTGGCCTCGCGTTCCCTCAAGGACGCACCGGCTGCGATTGCCGGCGACTATCCCGAGTGGCTCGATCCGTACCTCGCAAAAATCTTTGGCGAGGATCGTGCAGCGGAAGCTGCCGCAATGGCGAGCCGTGCGCCGCTTGATCTGCGTGTCAACACGCTGAAAGGCAGTCGCGACAAGGTTCTCGGCCGGTTATCTCATCTGAAGGCGCAGCCGACGCCATGGTCGCCGAACGGCCTGCGCATCGAGCTTGGCGCCGATGCGCGCAATCCCGGCATCCAGTCGGAAGAGGATTTCATTAAGGGCGCCATTGAAGTGCAGGATGAAGGCTCGCAGCTTGCGGCCTTGTTCACGGCCGCAAAACCCGGCGAGCAGGTGATCGATCTCTGCGCCGGCGCCGGCGGCAAGACGCTGGCGCTGGCGGCCCTCATGCAGGGCAAGGGACGCCTGATCGCGACCGACCGCGACAAGCGCCAGCTCGCCCCCATCCATGAGCGGCTGTCGCGCGCGGGCGTCCACAATGCGGAGATCCGCACGCCCAAGGGCGAGGCCGATCCGCTCGCCGATATCCGCAGCACCGCGGACCTCGTCGTGATCGACGCCCCCTGCACGGGAACCGGAACCTGGCGCCGCAACCCCGACGCCAAATGGCGCATGCGCCCGGGCGCCCTGGAGATCCGGCTGAAGGACCAGGTCGAGGTGCTCGATCGCGCCGTGCCGCTGGTGAAGCCGGGCGGCCGCATCGCCTACATCACCTGCTCGGTGCTGGCGGAGGAGAACGACGAGCAGGTGAGGGCGTTCGTGGCGCGCCATCCGGAGTTCTCGGTCGTGCCGAGTGAGCAGACCGCGAGCGTGCTCTGGGACAAGGCGGAAGCCTTTGCCGAGGCCGCGCTGCGATCGCCCGAAGGCTGGCTGATGACGCCACGCCGTACGGGCACGGACGGGTTCTTCATCTCGGTGCTGAAGAGGGCCGCGTAACCTCACCTTCGAAGGGCGAAGCGGAATCCACAATCACAACTGTCATCGCCCGGCTTGACCGGGCGATCCAGTGAATCGATAGGCCGCGGCGTACTGGATTCCCCGCTTTCGCGGGGAATGACAGCGGTGCGCGAGGCAGTGCTGTCCCGCGCCAAAACAAAGCCCCGCGCACCGAAGCTCGGTGGCGGGGCTTGATCGCTTACGCTCTGCCAGTACGTCCGTGGTCAGAGCGCCCTGGCGCGTTGCGCGGGCCTACTAGCCGGCGCGGATGTTGTCGGCGGAAGACTTGCCGCTGCGACGGTCTGCGACGATGTCGAACGACACCTTCTGGCCCTCGTTGAGGGTGCTGAGACCGGCACGCTCGACAGCGCTGATGTGAACGAAAACGTCCTTGGCGCCGTCATCCGGCTGGATGAAGCCAAAACCCTTTTGATTGTTGAACCACTTCACGGTGCCCATAGCCATGGGGATATCCTTTGTTTGATAGTACGCACGTGGACCGGTACGCATCGATGCGCCCATGATCCGGATTGGTCGATGTTTTGGGGAAATCATCTGAAGCGTGCGCGCCCGTCAAAAACGAGGCGAAGCGGCCCAGTCGTTCGGCCAAGTATCGATCCTTGAAATATAACGAGATATTCAGGCCACTTCAAGGCGGCGCGCGCGGATCGCGAATCGTATGACTTTTCTATCTTGCGCTGCATGTTGGGCTTACCGTCCTGCAGGCGCAGCTCGGCGGTGTCGGGTAGGCACGACGCAAGTGAGGCTTTGCTCACCCCGGCCAACGCGGCCATTTCCCCTCGAAATCGGCCAAAATTCCCGCTGGAAAGCCGGTTTCCGGCATTGCGAGGCCGTCCCCGCTCGCGTATTTGCTTGCCATGACAGCAGCACAGCACGACCGCTCCCCGTCGTCGCCCCATGTGGCCTCGGCGCACGACAAGATTCTCATCGTCGACTTCGGCAGCCAGGTGACGCAGCTCATCGCGCGTCGCGTTCGCGAGGACGGCGTCTATTGCGAGATCGTCCCGTTCAACAAGGCCGAAGAGGCCTTCAAGGAGATGAAGCCGAAGGCGGTGATTCTCTCCGGCGGACCGGAATCGGTGCATGAAGAGGGCTCGCCCCGGGCCCCGCAACTGATCTTCGCCTCCGGCGTGCCCGTGATGGGCATCTGCTACGGCCAGATGACCATGGCGGCCCAGCTGGGCGGCGAGGTCGAGGGCGGCCACCACCGCGAGTTCGGCCGCGCCGACGTCGAGGTGAAGGCCGAGAGCAGGCTGTTCGAGGACACCTGGACGCTCGGCGGCAAGCACCAGGTCTGGATGAGCCATGGCGACCGCATCACCAGGATGCCGCCGGGCTTCACCGTGGCCGGCACCTCGCCGAATGCGCCGTTCGCGATCATCCAGGACGAGAAGCGCAAATATTACGGCCTGATGTTCCATCCCGAGGTCGTGCACACGCCCGATGGCGCCAGGCTGATCCGCAACTTCGTGCGCAAGATCGCAGGCCTCTCCGGCGACTGGACCATGCGCGCCTTCCGCGAGGAGGCGATCCAGAAGATCCGCAACCAGGTCGGCAAGGGCAGGGTGATCTGCGGCCTCTCCGGCGGCGTCGATTCGGCGGTGGCCGCAGTGCTGATTCATGAGGCGATCGGCGACCAGCTCACCTGCGTGTTCGTCGATCATGGCCTGCTCCGTCTCGATGAGGCCAAGACGGTGGTCGATCTGTTCCGCGGCCACTACAACATCCCGCTCGTGCACGTGGATGCCTCAAAGCAGTTCCTCGGCGAGCTCGAAGGCGTCACCGACCCGGAAGTGAAGCGCAAGACCATCGGCCGTCTCTTCATCGACGTGTTCGACGCGGAGGCCAAGAAGACCGGCGGCGCCGATTTCCTCGCCCAAGGCACGCTCTACCCCGACGTGATCGAGAGCGTCTCCTTCACCGGTGGCCCCTCCGTGACGATCAAGTCGCACCACAATGTCGGCGGCCTGCCTGAGCGCATGAACATGAAGCTCGTCGAGCCCCTGCGCGAGCTCTTCAAGGACGAGGTGCGCGAGCTCGGCCGCGAACTCGGCCTGCCCGAGATCTTCGTCGGCCGCCACCCGTTCCCGGGCCCGGGCCTCGCCATCCGCTGCCCCGGCGACATCACACGCGACAAGCTCGACATCCTGCGCAAGGCCGATGCCGTCTACATCGACCAGATCCGCAAGCACGGCCTCTATGACGAAATCTGGCAGGCCTTTGCCGTGCTGCTCCCGGTGAAGACCGTCGGCGTCATGGGCGACGGCCGGACCTACGACTACGTCGTGGGCCTGCGCGCAGTGACCTCAACCGACGGCATGACCGCGGACTTCTACCAGTTCGACATGAAGTTTCTGGGCGAGACCGCCACGCGCATCATCAACGAGGTGAAGGGCGTGAATAGGGTTGTGTACGACGTGACGAGCAAGCCGCCGGGGACGATTGAGTGGGAGTAGTGAGGCCGAGTGCAATCGCGCAGCACAGCGTAGTTTTGGTGGGGGCTGTTCCCGTTACTTTCATATTCAGCGACTGACCAAAGTTGTGGCCGAGCTTAATGCGGTGGAAGTCGGCATTCCACTTCCCTTCCACTAACAGAGTATCCAGGCGCACTATGGCGTGCAGAATGGCAGGACGTCGTGAGGCGAGGGAGCGGCAAGGAACTGGTTCACTGGAGCGAGAAGCATCTCGACCAATGGCCGTGATCGCACGGGGTTCCTCCAAACCGCGATATCCAAGTGATTGTGTTGAATCAACTTCTTAACCGGAGTGGGGAGGGGCTCGCTTGTAGCTACGGTGACGCGCCCGGCCTTTAGGGGCCTATCTGGCAATGAATGATATCTGCGTCGAGCTTGAACCCCCGGCGCAGGCGCCGCATCGCGATCAATCAGACGAGCCGGAGGCAGGGTGACCGGTAGATGCATCCCATTTATCGAATTCGCGAACTAGCTTGATCAGTTGCGTGAGCAACATCGACGCGTCATTCTTGCGATAACTCATGATGATCGGCGAAATCATCTTCGGCTCATCGAGGTCGATAAAGCATACGTCGTCGCGCCCGAAGCGCCTCACGGAGGCAGGCACGATGCAGACCCCGCCACCAGAGGCGACAAGACCGAGCGCGGTCTGCAACTCCTTCGCCTCCATCGCGACCCTCGGCTCAATACCTGCATCGCGGTAGAATGAAAGAACCTGATCGGCGTAGCTTGGCCGCGGCGACTTGGGATAGACGATAAGCGGTTCGTCAGCGGTTGCGCGCAGCCGCAACTTCCCCTTCTTGGCCGCCAATTTGTGCCGGCGCGGTACCACAAGGCAGACGCGTTCTTCACGGATGACGCTACGGACGATCGCCTCATCGTCGAATCTCAGTCGACCGAAACCTACATCGATACGACCGTCCTTTAATGCTGCGACCTGCTCGAGCGTCGTCATCTCCAGAAGATTGACCTCTGCGCCGGGCATGATGATGCGGAAGCGGCGGATCAGTTCCGGAAGAGCGTCGTAGAGGGTGGATGCGACAAAGCCGATGTTGAACTGCAATACCGTGCCTTTGGCGATCCGCTTGGTCATCGCACGCATCTCGTCAATGCGCTGCAGGATCTGGCGTCCCTGTTCGAACAGATATCGTCCGGGCTCTGTCAACGTAAGCGGTCGGCCACGATCGAGCAGACGCACGCCCAGTTCGTCCTCGAGCTGCTGTACTTGGCGGCTCAACGGTGGTTGCGCGATGTGGAGTTTCTCAGCGGCGCGACTGAAGGAGCCCTCCGCTGCCACGGTGGTGAAGTAGCGCAGGTGACGGAGTTCCATGGGAACAGCCCTCCAATCGCGTCCATACCTCTCGAGTATTGAAATAGACACAATCGATCCTTCGCTTCAAGCTGATCCGGGCAAACCCTCCCGGTCGCGGAAACGAGGCGCGTCATTCCCGGCGCCACGTGGATGGCCGACCGGATCGATCACCATCAGTCTCTCGTCGTGGATTGGGCGTTGCAACGGAGCGCCGACGCGGTCCGGAACGGCCTGGAGGACAACATTGGGATCGGCAAGGATCGGCTCGCATCCGACACCGCCGAAGCATGGATGTAGGCCGGCGACGCCTGCCGAAGCGCGGGCTGTGCTTGGCCGTCGAGCGACATCGTACCCGACGTGTCCCTCCGATGAGGAGGTGGAATTCGGCGTGCACTATACCCCGCAGGTATGAATATAGACTGAGGCGGTCCTGTTTCGATCGAAGGCTACGGCCTAGGGTGGTCTCGCTTCATTCACCATCGTAGCGGCCGGCAGTCTCGCCAGGATTGCCTCCCATTGCGATCCTAGCAGTTTCTTCAGTCAGGAATGCGCCGTGATCGTTTGCAGTTGCAACGTCCTCAGCGAGGTCGAGATTAGGTCCGCGATCGCAAGCGTCGCACCATGCCCGCGGGTCAGTCGCGTCTACGCCTTGCTCGGCTGCACGGCGAAGTGCGGCCACTGCGCCTGCACCATACTCAAGGAAATCCGAGGCTTCGCGCCTGTGGATCGAACCGCAATTGGAGCGGCCAGCGCCCAAAATCTGTAGATCGGCGTGAGGGCCTGAAAGCCGATAATCGATCCTAGGTGCTTAACCGCAGCCGCCCGCAGTGAATTCGACGCGGCTCGAACTCTGCGAGCCATCTCTGACCTGAAGATAGAAGCACGATCGCGATGCAGGTCGGCTCCAGGGCCGGCAATCAGAACAATGGTTAACATGTCTCAACGGGCTAACAATCGCCGGTCGGGCCAACCGAGTGCTCATGGGATACCTGACGTAGAGAAAGAAAGCGACCCTCAGCCATTGGCTCCAGCGAGACGGTCGCCTTGCTTTTCGAGAGGGTGACCGATCGGCGGGGCGGTTATCCACGGTTCCTGGCGGCGGACGACGCACCGATACTCATCGTCGAACGTACGGAAAAGCAGAGCTGACCATTGTCCCATCTGAGAGACGTATACCGCACAGGTATAATATTGGATCCAATCGGTCTTTGCCATCGATGCCGCATATATCTAGTTTTCGGCCAAGAAATACGAATTCGAGGATGCGCCGGTGACGAGCAAAGCTACCCAGATCGATACCTTTATAGTCGATGTGCCAACGATAAGGCCTCACGTCCTGGCGATGGCCACGATGCGCAGCCAGGCCGTCGTTCTGGTCCGGATCACATGCTCAGACGGTGTCATCGGGATCGGCGAAGGCACCACGATCGGTGGTCTGAGCTACGGCGAAGAAAGCCCGGAAGGCATCAAGCTCGCAATCGATACCTATATCGCGCCGGTCCTGAAGACCTGTGAAGTGTCCCGCGTCGCCGAGACAATGTCGAGGATCGGTCGCAGCGTCGTCGGCAACCATATCGCCAAGTGCGCGATCGAGACCGCGCTGCTTGATGCCGCCGGCAAGCGTCTCGGCGTGCCCGTCTCCGAACTGATCGGCGGGGGACGCGTGCGCGACCGCCTGGCGGTGGCCTGGACGCTCGCGAGTGGAAATACCGCGCGCGACATCGAGGAAGCCGAGGCGATGATCGAGGCCAGGCGGCATTCGATCTTCAAGCTGAAGATCGGCAAGCGCAGCGTGGCCGATGATGTCGCGCATGTTGCGGCGATCAAGAAAGCGATCGGAAGCCGGGGCAGCGTCCGCGTCGACGTCAACCAGGGTTGGGACGAGGCACAGGCCGACGCCGGCATGAAAATGCTGGAAGACGCCGGCTGCGACCTGGTCGAACAGCCGGTCGCCCGCGACGCGCTTGCCACCATGGCGCGTCTGTCCGCGCGGCACGGCATCCCGCTGATGGCCGACGAGGCGCTACATGGTCCCCGCGACGCGTTCCGTGTTGCCGCCAGCGCCGCCGCCCGCGTGTTCGCCGTGAAGATCGCCCAGTCGGGCGGACTGCATGCCGGTCGCGACGTCGCGGCCATCGCCGATGCCTCAGGGATCGGTCTCTACGGCGGCACGATGCTCGAGGCGGGTGTCGGCACCGCAGCTTCCGCCCATCTCTTTGCGACGTTTCCCAGGCTCGCTTGGGGCACTGAGCTGTTCGGTCCGCTGCTGCTCACGGAGGAGATTTTGGCCGAGCCGCTGGACTACGCCGACTTCTCGCTGGGTGTGCCGACGGGGCCCGGTCTCGGGATCGCGCTCGACGAGGACAAGATCGCCCGGTTTCGTCGGGACCGCACCGCGCCGACCTTGCATGTCGTCGCGGCGAAGGGAGCGTGACACATGCTTTCGATGGTTGAGATGAACGTCCGTATCCCGATGGACTTTAACAAGGATGAAGCCGCCCGCCTCAAGGCTCGCGAGAAAGATCGGTTTCAGGAGCTCCGGCGTGCCGGCAAGTGGCGCCACATCTGGCGCGTCGTCGGCCACTACGCGAACGTCAGCATCTTTGATGTCGAGAGCAACGCCGAACTTCACGACATCCTGACGAGCCTGCCGCTCTATCCCTTCATGGAGATGAAGGTGACGCCGCTCTGTAGGCATCCGTCTTCAACCCACGACGACGAGCGCTGAAAATATTCCGAACGACGAACGTCCGTATGCCGGACTTAAAACCAAGGGAGAGACGACATGGATACGAGCTTCGTGAAGACTGCGAACGTCCAGGCACTGCTCGACAAGGCTGCGGGCTTCAATCAGCCGAGCGGAGATGCGCGTCTGAAGGCCATTGTCCGCGACATCGTCGAGGCCGCTGCCGAGATCATCGTCCGGCACGACATCAGCGAGGACGAGTTCTGGGGCGCCATCAACTTCCTGCAGAAGGGCGCGCCGGAATTCGGCTTGCTGGTGCCGGGCACGGGCCTCGAGCACTTCCTGGATCTGTTTATGGATGCGAAGGATGCGGAAGCCGGCCGCACGGGCGGCACGCCGCGTACCATCGAGGGACCGCTTTACGTGGCGGGTGCGCCGCTCGAGGAGGGCGATGTTAATCTGACGAAGGATCCGGACGAGACTGGCAGCCTGTACATGAGGGGTCGCGTTACCGGTCCGGATGGCGAGCCGGTCAAGGACGCGATCCTGCACGTCTGGCACGCCAACTCAGAGGGATGGTACTCGCACTTCGACCCAACCCGTGAACAGACGCCGTTCAACAACCGCGCGCGCATCAAGCTCGGCGCCGACGGAAAATACTCGTTCCACTCCAAGATGCCGAACGGCTATTCAGTGCCGCCCGGCGGCGCGACCGACACGCTGATGAAGGCGATCGGCCGTCACGGTCATCGTCCGGCGCACGTCCACTTCTTCATCGAAGCGCCCGGCTATCGGAAACTGACGACGCAGATCAACTTCGGCGACGACCCGCATGCCGCCGACGATTTCGCCTTCGCCACCCGCGACGGTCTGCTGCCGGTCCCACAGCGCCAGGGCGACAGCGCCTACATCAATTTTGACTTCCAGCTCCAGCGCGCCGCCGATGGTGCCGACGAGCACTTTTCCACCCGACAGCGCGCTGAGGCGGCCTGAGTTCCGGCGGGGACCCGACCCGGCAACAAATAGGAAGAGGAGAGGAAGCGATGACGACACTCTTGGAGCGCATCGACGGCGCGGTGGTCGAAGACAAGGCGAACGGGTTGTTCCGGTGCCGCCGCGACATATTCACCGATGTCGAGATGTACGAGCTCGAGATGGAGCACATCTTCGAGGGCAACTGGGTGTTCCTGGCGCATGAGAGCCAGATCCCTGAGAACAATGACTATTTCAGTGCCTGGATCGGCCGCAAGCCGATCATGATCACCCGCGACAAGGCAGGCGAATTGCATGCAATGATCAACGCCTGCGCCCATCGCGGCGCGATGCTCTGTCGGCGAAAGCACGGCAACAAGGGCAGCTTCACCTGTCCATTCCACGGCTGGACCTTCAGCAATTCGGGCAAGCTGCTCAAGGTGAAGGACGGCAAGACTGGCGACTATCCGGCCTCGTTCAACACCCAGGGCTCGCACGACCTGGCGAAGGTGCCGCGGTTCGAGAGCTATCGCGGGTTTCTGTTCGGCAGCCTCAATCCGGACGTCGTTTCTCTCGAGGAGCATCTCGGCGGCGCGAACGCCGTGATCGACCAGATCGTCGACGGAGCGCCCAACGGCATCGAGGTGCTGCGAGGCAATTCCTCCTACATCTACGACGGCAACTGGAAGCTCCAGATGGAGAACGGTGCCGACGGATATCACGTGAGCTCCGTGCACTGGAATTACTCGGCAACCATGGGCCATCGCAACTACGAGAACGAGGGCACCAAGACGGTCGACGCCAACGGCTGGTCCAAGAGCGTGGGCGGCGTCTACGGCTTCGAGAACGGACACATCCTGCTCTGGACCAATCTGCTCAACCCCGAAGTCCGGCCCGTCTTCAATCACAAGGACGAGCTCGAAGCGCGTCTCGGCAAGGATCGCGCCGGCTTCATTATCGGCCAGACCCGCAATCTCGGAATCTATCCAAACGTCTACCTCATGGACCAGTTCTCGACGCAGATCCGCGTGGTGCGGCCGATCAGCGTCAACGAGACCGAGGTGACCATCTACTGCTTCGCGCCCAAAGGAGAGGACGCCAAGGAACGAGCGACCCGCATCCGGCAATACGAGGACTTCTTCAACGTCTCCGGCATGGGCACGCCGGACGATCTGGAAGAATTCCGTGCTTGTCAGACCGCCTATGTCGGCGCCGGCGAACTCTGGAACGACCTCAGCCGGGGCGCCGTCCATTGGATCGACGGCCCGGATGAGAACGCCAGGGCGATCGGCCTCGAGCCGCTGCTGAGCAGCGAACGCAGCGAGGACGAAGGCCTGTTCGTGCGCCAGCATGAGTTCTGGGCCAAGTCGTTGCGCCAGGCGATCCTGCGAAACGGCGGCGAAGCGGCCGGCGTCGTTGCGTTGCGGGGAGAGGCAGCATGAGCATCGCGACCGCCAGCACGCTCGTGCCCACCAGCAAATTCGATCTCGAACAGGTCCGCTCCTTCCTGTTTCGCGAGGCGCGGCTGCTCGATGACCGGCAGTGGGACGAATGGATCAAGCTCTATTCGCCCAAGGCCAGTTTCTGGATGCCGGCGTGGGACGACGACGACCAACTCGTCGAGGACCCGCAGCAGCATATCTCTCTCATCTACTATCCCAACCGGGAGGGTCTGGAAGACCGTGTCTTCCGGATCAAGACCGAGCGCTCCGGCGCGAGCACGCCGGAGCCGCGTACCAGCCACAATGTCTCGAATGTCGAAATCGTGGAGGAGCGCGACGGCGAGCTAGACCTGCGCTTCAACTGGCACACGCTCAGCCACCGCTACAAGAAGACCGACAGCTTCTTCGGCGCCGCCTTCTACACGCTGGATACGCGCGGTGAGGAACTGCGGATCCTGGCCAAGAAGGTCGTACTCAAGAGCGACTACATCCACCAGGTCATCGACATCTATCACATCTGACGCCGCCCGTCGGGATCGCGGAGAGTAAGATATGACTTATCGCGTAGCACTCAATTTCGAGGATGGGGCCACCCGTTTCGTCGAATGCAACGAGGGCGAGAAGGTCCTGGACGCGGCCTATCGCAACAAGATCAACCTGCCGATGGACTGTTCGGATGGCGTTTGCGGCACCTGCAAATGCCGCTGCGAGCAGGGTGAATACGATCTCGGCGACGAATATCTCGACGACGCCCTGAATGGAGCCGAGGCCGAGGAGGGACTGGTGCTGACCTGCCAGATGGTGCCGTCCTCGGATTGCGTTATCGCCGTGCCGGTTCCGTCCACCGCCTGCAAGGTAAAGCCCGCTGAACATGGCGCCGAGGTGAGCTCGGTCGAACTCGTCTCGGACAGCACGATCATCCTCAAGCTCAAGCTCGACAGACCGGACGCGCTGGGATACCTGCCTGGCCAGTATGTGAACCTCACGGTGCCCGGGACGAGCGAGCATCGTTCCTACTCGTTCAGTTCGAAGGTGGGGGCGAGTGAAGCGAGCTTCCTGATCCGCAACGTGCCGGGCGGTCTGATGAGCGGCTGGCTCGCGAGCGAGGCCAAGGCCGGCACCAGGATGACGTTTGTCGGTCCGCAAGGAAGCTTCTTCCTGCGCGCGGTCGACCGTCCGGTCGTGATGCTCGCCGGCGGCACGGGCCTCGCGCCGATCCTGTCGATGCTCGAGGTCCTCGCCGACCAAGGCACCGACCAGCCAGTGCATCTGATCTACGGCGTCACCAATGATGGCGATCTGGTCGAGATCGATCGGATCGAAGCGCTGGCCAAGCGACTCCCGACGCTCACCTGGGCGACCTGCGTCGCCAACCCGGATAGCGCCCATCCGCTGAAGGGATATGTCACGGCGCATCTGGCGGACGAGCATCTCAACGACGGCGACTGCGACGTCTATCTGTGCGGTCCGCCGCCGATGGTGGAGGCGGTGCGGGTGTTCTTCACGGAAAAGAGGGTGAGCCCCTCGCATTTCTTCTACGAGAAGTTTTCCGCGAGCGAAGCGGTGGCAGCATGATCTTCGAAGGCCGCTTTGCCGGAAAGACGCTGGTCGTGACCGGCGCCGCTCAGGGGATCGGACGCGCCGTGGCACTGCGGGCCGCGGCCGAGGGCGGCAACGTCCTGTTCGTCGATCGTGCGGACTTCGTCGATGATGTCGCCTCGGAAGCAGGTGTCGGAGGCCGCGGCTTCGTATGCGATCTCGAAACCCACGACGGTGCTGAAGCCGCCATGGCCGAGGCCATCAGACACTTCGGCGCAATCGACATCCTCATCAACAACGTCGGCGGCGCAATCCGGATGCGACCATACCATCGGTTCGAGCCGCAGCAGATCGAGGCAGAGATTCGGCGCTCCTTAATGCCCACCTTGTGGTGCTGTCACGCCGTGATTCCGCACCTCACCCGGCGAGGCAGGGGTACGATAGTGAACGTCTCATCGAACGCGACGCGCGGCATTCACCGGGTGCCATACTCGGCTGCAAAGGGCGGAATCAACGCGATCACTCAAAGCTTGGCGATGGAGTATGCGTCGGGCAACATACGCGTTGTCGCGACGGCTCCCGGCGGCACAGAGGCGCCGCCGAGGCGAGTGCCGCGCAACGCCGACGGCGATACGGCTGAAGAAAAGACATGGATGAACGAGGTCGTCAAGCAGGTTAAGAAATCTAGCTTCCTCGGGCGATACGGCTCGATCGACGAGCAGGTCGCGCCAATCCTGTTCTTGGCGTCGGATGAAGCAAGTTATGTCACAGGCAATATCTTGCCAGTCGCCGGCGGCGACCTCGGGTAACTCTGCGACGTCGTTCCGCGCGCAAGGTCCACAGTTGGACCCTGAGCAGGGTCGCTGAGCATGCTGGGCGGAACGAAGGAGAAATGGAGCTGCCCTCGCACCTAAGAACTCGCGTCGCTTCATCCCGGCTCCCGCACTCAGGCCGAGCCGATTGTGGTTTGGCGCAGCTCGCAGGCGAAGATGTCCGCCGTCATTACCCAGAGGTTTGGAAGTATTTTCAACGAGAACCGTAACCGCTTGTTCATGGTCATCGCGATCGCGCTGATGATGCTGATCGCCGTCATGGTCACAGATTCGCACGCCAAGGGCGGTCCCTGCGAGGGCAACTCGCCCGAGATCAGCGAGTGGTTTAGCTCGCAGCACAACGCGCTCGGCGGGTGGTGCTGCAACGATGCCGACGGTCACCGCTACTACGGTGACTATGTGCTCAATTCCGACGGCTCGGTGACGATCAGCCCCGGCACCCCGGACGCCCACCAGATCGAGTCCTACAAGGTGCTGTCCAGGCACAAACCCGACCGGCACCGCGGTGTGGTGATGCAGCGAGGGACAAGCCGGCACAAAGACCACATCCTGCTTCGCGCCGGGATCGCTGACCTGACCCGCCTTTAGGAGAAGGCATTGGCAAGTTCCAAGAGACGGTGACAGCGACAGAACTCTCATCGGGATCAGCGTCTTCGCGGCGATGACCCGTCCGGCTGCGCACAACGAGCCGCCGGAGCGACCCGTCGACGCGCATCCCGTCAACAGCGCGCCCACCTCGCACGCACAAGTGACCAGAACAGCCCGGAATACAGGCGCCTGCCTGTGATCTAGTTCACAGCGCGCGCCATTGTCGTGGTGCGGCGCTTATTCGAGCGACGGAGGGCTCGATCATGCCCGCCATTTTCGATTTTCTATACCGTGAGTTTTGCCGTGCGCGCCTTACTGAGATGCGGAAGCAGCTTTTCCTGATCCAGACCAGCAGCCCTGAAGTCGCAGAGGCGAATTGCAGCGTCAGCCCTTCCGACGGGGCTGATGATCGGACTGGTGGCGACGAACATCACGAAGCCGGCGACCGCAGGCCCAGTTGATCGCTCGTCGACCGCACCGTCGCGAGACTCGCAGGCGCGCCTAGTGGCGGTCAGTGATCAAAACAACCGGCGCCGATTCTTGGAGGGGTTTGCGATTGCCCTCATCGGAAGTGACACTCGTGGGCTGGGCCGCAGCGCCTTGTGAGGCCTGTCCAACAGTTGTGGAAGTGGCGGTGGCGGCGACAACGGGATCTTTAGCGCTTGTCTGACGGTTCCAGTCGCATGCCGCCGCCGGATAGGCGGTAAGAGTAACGGCAGCAAAGGTCGTAACGATCACGATCTTCTTCATGGCCGGGCTCCTCTTCGAGGCAAGGTCATTGTACTACGACGTGCCTTGCTCGAACGCATCGGCGTGATCACGAAGCTGCGAGAGCCGTGCAGCCCACGGAGGCACGGGAAGCGCTTTTGCTGCCGGCCATATGAAACGCACAGGCGCTGCCCTCCGTCGCGCAGCGCGGGGCTACCCTGGCAGCCCGCTTCAGCGTCTCGCGGGCCTGGGCCGTGATTGGTGGTATCGATCATCGGCTTCGCTATCGTGCGGAAAGACCGCAGACAGAGGGGGAGCAGCCACGCTCCGGTAGGTTAGTCGAACAGCTTGGTCAGGAAGCTCTATTGCTCCACTTGGCGACGGTGTCGCATGGGCGCTCGAATGACTCGCGCCTTGCACAAGGTGAGAGAAGATTAAACCAGATGGTGGTTGGACGCGCTTAAGCTAACGACGCCGGTGCTTGCTAGGACCGCTATGGGTCTTGGCTGTGTGAAAAGGCCAAGACACTTAAGCCCGATAGAACAAGTTATTCGTCCAAGACCGCTCTGGCGCTCAAGCTCGCAAGCGATTTCAACTTAGATGACAAACTGCAGAATGTAATT
>NZ_AXAS01000060.1 GCF_000472925.1 Bradyrhizobium sp. Ec3.3 | reverse complement strand
CGCAATCCCTCCACACCTTCTGCGCGGAACCGCTTGACCCATTTGGCCACCGTCTTCGGTGTCGTATTGAACAGATCGGCCGCGCCAGCCTGGCTGAGCCCGCCTTGCGCCACGCTTCGGACCATCGCCTCTCGACCTTTGGGCGTCAAAGGCGCATTCTTGTGGACGTTCATCTGGTCTCTCCTTGGAACACTGAAGCTTCGCAACCTCAGCTTCCTCGGTTCAGACCAGATGGACAACCTCCTGACAGGCCACATCTAGATCGGGCATCGCCCCTGCGCAGACCAGCCCAAAACAGCTCCACAAATCAGCAGATTCACCGGCTTGATCTCTGGGGCGGTCACAACAGTTTCGGCGGAAACTTGTTGGCAAGCGACAGGACGGCCATTTCGTCGGTTTCGAGCGCGATCTTCTGCGCGAGCATCACGTCACCGGCTGCTAGAGCACGCGCGGGAACGAAACACCATCCCATCTTCGCCTGTCCTTGTTCATCGATCTCCAGAACATTCCTCATCGTGCCTTGGCGAATTCGATATCGTCGGCCCGTGTGAGAGCCGGTAACATCGAAATGACCTTGGGCATCGAATTGCGCACGCTGCTCAGGAACTAACCATTCTCGCAAAAGACGACGCGCACGCGCCTCCGGAGGATTTTGCGCGACAAAGTTCGAATAGAGCGCACGAAGGGCGCGCAAACGCGCGTTACTGCCAAGACTACTGCGTCTGAACAAAAACATTTGCCATGCAGCGAATGGGCTAGCCGCCAACGAGACGCGGATAGAACAGCGTCTCATCAGCAGTCGGATCAAATGTCCGTACGATGTTGAGATCGCCGGTCGCTGTTCGGGTGGCAGCTGTAAATCCCTGGCCGATCAGCTTGCCAAAGCGTCGCTCAGCCTTGGCCAACCCCTCCCGGTCAGTTTGGTCGAAAAAGTATCTGCTGTCGCCTGTGTGGTCCATCACGATCTGGATACCCATGGAGTATAGCTCCGCAATTCCTACCCCCGACGTGTAGAACCTAGCGACGCCGCCTAGTGTTCCGAGTTCTCGGAAATTTCGTTGTCCTTCTGTTGTGCTCCGCCCATCTGGCGGCGAACGTCCAGCCTAGTCTCAACTTTTTGAAGGTGAGTGGGTATGCCCACTCAACGAAGTCCTGATCCACCGCGACCTGACGCCGGCGCAGCGCGCCGAGCTGATCGCGAAGTGGAAGGCGGCTTATGAAGCGTTCATGGTTCAGCAAAAGCCGTCGGCGCCCATTCACAGCGAAGTTGCGGCCGCCGGCCATGCCGAGGCACGTCCTTGTCGCTGGCTGGCTGGACGCTGGCCTCAATTGGTGCTCGTCGCTCTGGGCTCTGGTGATCGACGGCCTAAGCTTTGGCGAACCAAGCCGCCGAAGCAAACAATCCGTGGTTCGATGCAAAGCTCGCAAGGTCCAAAGACGAGGCCCGAGCGACGGCCTCCGTATGGCCAAGGGGGGCCCGGCCTCAAGGGGTCCGTGCAAGCGTGCATGCAACGTCGATAATGGGGGGCGGCCGCAGTGGCAGTGGGACCGAAGCCGGATTAATGAATGAGCAACGCTGTTGGCATAAAATGAAATCAACTCGCTGCTGGAGACTCGACAATGACCGAGTACGTCATCAGGGAAGTTGGTTCTCGTCAGTGGCTCGTGTTTGCCGATCGACGATGCATCGCTTTTTGTGCCAATGAGAATGAGGCGGTGAAAGCGATGAACGGACACAGTGCGCGCACTCGCCTTGCACGTGATGAGATAACCCCTCAGCCGCTCCAGGAAGCTATCAGTCCTCAGTCGGGAGCGGCTTTCCAAACCCACGGGACGCAGGAGCTCGCTGCCGTTCCGGACGGCTAGGAATCGGTAATCTGCGAGGTGCCTGACGTCGGCGCTTTGACGATGGGATGCGCGCTGTCTGCCGGACTGCACACCGCCCGGTCACCGCCCGATCAGGATCATCTTCGGCGGGGACGGACGGAGCATATCACCGCGCGGCCGAAGCGGCAGCACGACGCCCGAATGGCAAGCGGCTATGGAAGCGCTAGTCCGAGTGGCTGAGCGCGGTGGGCCCGACAATGTTCGCGCGTATCGGCATCACGCGTGCCTTGAACCGTGGCCAGCTACCCCCAAATCTCCACCCGAGACGCAAGCCGGCAAAGACGTACAGGCTCGTCAGATGAATAGAATGATCGGCCGCAGGACCATCTACGCCGTGCTGGTGATCGTGGTGCTGTTGATCATCTGGCAGATTCTTGCATCGCTTTGACTGGCCAACCGGTTCATGCTGGCAGGACTCTTCGCGCCCTAACCTCATGTACCACGACAGGAAATATGATCATGCGCACGATGCTAGTCATATTCGCCTTGCTCGCAGCCAGGACCGCTGCAGTCGCAGGCTCCGCTTCCCCGGTTTCATATGATTATCCCTGGTGCGTCTATGGTGGGGAGCTCGGCTATTCCGGCGACTGCTCTTATGAGACGAGAGAGCAATGCCTGGCGTCCGCGTCCGGCCGGTCGAACGTGATATGTAAAGTAAACCGGCGCCTTCTATTCCAGCAGCAGCAGGCCGTCCCGCAGCAGGATGTGCAACAGCCTCGGGCGCCCCGCAGACATTGAAAAAGGATGCCTCCACTCAGGGTATCGTCGAACCGTGGGCCCGCCAGCGCGAACCGGCGGCTCTAGGCCGCTGACGATCTTTCGGTGCGTCGGATGAGCCGTCGAGCCCTCACGGCCAGCGTTCGCTTCAGATCGTCTCGGCGTTCTCGCGCGGCCAGACTTGACGCTCCGCCTCACACACAGGTCAACAAGGTAGAGGAGACCCCGATGACCACTGCCCGATGCAGTTGCGGCGCCGTGACGCTGTCGCTTCCAGGACCATCCAGACTCGTCGTTGCCTGCCATTGCATCGATTGCCAGCGGCGAACCGGCGCGCCGTTCGGGGTCGGTGCGTTCTATCCCGCCGAGACCATCGCCGTCTCAGGAGAGCCGAAGGAGTTCACTCGTGCTGCTGCTAGCGGCGGGAAGGTGCATAGCTATTTTTGCACGCTCTGCGGCTCGACGGTTTATTGGAAGTCCAGCAATCTTCCTGCGTTCATTGGCGTTGCCGTCGGCGCGATCGCGGACGCAACTAATCCGGCTCCGGTCAGGTCGGTGTTCGAGCAGTCGAAGCATGCCTGGGTTGAAATCGGTGGCGCTGGCGTTGAGCACTTCCAGCAAAGCAGCGCACCCAAGAAACCGGGCGCATCTGACTGATATAGGCCGTATCGACGAGGCATCCGTTTAGCGCGAAGCGGAAAACGAATGCTCGTTGAAGATGAGATTGGCTGATCGCCAGCAGAAGCACGTTGCTGCAACGCACCCCTGGCTCACCTTCTCCGCGATACCATTTTTTCCCGATGACTGAACGCGAGCCGCGATGTTAGGTTGCGCGCACATCATTCCTCCTAGGTCTGATGTGGCGGGCGGTGGCCTTCGGATTGCCGCTCGCTCGTTACTATAGCCGTTTGCGGCCCCGCCTCCGGACCTTTGTTTTCAAGTCCGCAGGGCGATGTTTTTTTGATGCATTTCCCTCCGTTCTTCCCACAGACTCGGAGGCGGGTCCTTTTTCACGTCCGTCCCGTTGCCCCACCCGCATCGGCTCCCATGCCGCGTGGAAGACTACCGACAACAGTGCCGGGTGTAGACCATCAGCTTTGACGTTTGCATCTGGTCGGGCGCGCGGGCCTTGAAGGCCGCCAGCTGGGCGGGGAAAATGTGTCGGCGGCCGCTTCTTCGAGAGCAAGATTAGCCGTCCTTCTTCCCCTCACCGGCATCGGCTCGATCCGTCCTGATCCACGCCATCGTCAACTCCCACGCCACCGACAGCACGATCGGCCCGATGAAGAGGCCGACGATGCCGTGGGCGAGCGTGCCGCCGATCACGCCGACGAAGATCACGATGGTCGGCGTGTTGAGCCCGCGCCCCATCACCAGCGGCTTCAACATGGTGTCGATGAAGCCGACGAGGACGAGGAACACGGTCAGCAGCAGCGCCGTGGTGACGTCCTTTGCGGTCCAGATCCAGATGATCACGGGTAGGAGGACGAGGAAGGCGCCGATCTGCACGATCGACAGCAGCAGCACGATGAACGCGAGCAGGCCGGCGCTCGGCACGCTTGCGAGCTTGAAGCCGACACCGGCGAGCAACGCCTGAACGATCGCAACGCCGATCACCCCTTGCGACACGGCGCGAATGGTCGCGCCCGCGAGCTCCAGGAAATGCTCGCTCTGCTCGGGCACGATGCGAAACAAAAAGCCACGACCGGCGGCGACGAGCCGCGGCCCGTGGGGAAACAGGAAGCCGGCGACGAAGACCGAGACGAGAAACTGCAGCGTCCCGACGCTGGCATCGCCGGCGAGCGACAGCAGCGGTCCGGCCAGCGGCTGGAGATACGGCGCCACCTCGCGCAGCACGGCGCGGATGTTGTTGTAGGCCTGCTCCCAGAGCTCGTAGAGCTGCGGGCCGATGATCGGCCAGGACTTGATCTGCTCCGGCGCCGACTGAAGTGCGAGGTCGCCGGTGCCGAGCTGGCGCGCAAGCTCCCTCGCCCCCTCGACCGCACTCAGCCCCAGCCAGGTCGCAGGGCCAATGACGATGCCGAGCGTCATCAAGGTGAGGATGACCGCCGCCGTCCTGGGACGGCCGCCAAGCAGCTTGGCGAGCCAGCTAAAGGCCGGATAGAACGCGACCGCCAGCACGGCGCTCCAGGTCAGGATCGGCACGAAGGGCCGGATGATGAAGAAGGTCCAGATGATCAGGAGCGCGAGCAGGCCGAGCCGGATCAGAAGCTGGACGATGTCCTCTCCCGTCAGGAACTGGCGGAGGGTTTTCACAGGCGCAGCTTCCCTTGCAATATCAACGCGACTTCCGGCGCCATCGACCGCCGCGATTGGCGCGCGGGGCAGGCCTCGCCTTATTGCCAGCCACGGATCGGGCGTCAAGACGACCCGGCTGCACGGCGCCGCTTGGCAAATTTTGGTCGGGCACGGCCCGGCCGATCACTGCGATTGGCTGTGACCTCGGCTGAGCCAGCCCGGCAATGCCGCTTGTCTGAGCCCGGGGCTGGAGACTGGCCGTTGTTCATCGGAGTCGGTAGCGTCACGCTGATGGCCTTCGTCCTCTGGGCCCGTGCCCCAGAGATGAACACGGTCGCGACCGACAATGGCCTCGAACAGCAACACACCGACGCCCTTGATGCATTCGAGCAGAATGATCATCCAGATCAGCGGCACCATCAGCATGCTCAGGGTCAGCTGGCTGATCGGCGTGTCGAGGACCGCGGAGCTTGGCCCAAAGGCGTGGAAGACGGCCAGTATGATAAGCAGCGTCATCGCTGCCTTCCCCGCCTTCCCGACCCGCTCCAGAACCGAATATTGCGCCATGGATCTCCCCACCGAACGTGGGACGCGGGCGCACCGGAAATGGTTCAACCGCCGAACTGCAAATCCGCAAGGCGGATTTGCCTAACCGCCGTTAACCGGATTTACGCCGATCGATTTACCCGGGTGCAAGCGCTCAGAACCTACACTGGACCGGTCACATCAAACACGTCGCGTTGCCATGGCCAATACCATCTGGACGATCGAAGAATTCTCCTGCCCAAGCTGCAGCATGATCTACACTGCGACGAGGGAGGAGCATGAGGCCAGGCACGCCGGCAGCTTCAAGTGCAGTGTCTGCAACGCGTTGGTCCATACCTGGTCCGGCAACCACCATTTCTTCGGCTGGGAGGCCGTCAAGGCGAAACCGCCGGTGTTCGGCCGTAGGTGGGCCGGGGTGCGCTGATAGGCGCGAATTGCCCCATCGCCACTATTCGCACGACAAGCCGCACTGCGCTTCACACTGATGATCTGACGCGCCAGTCCGTTCGGCGACGTAGCTAGCAGTATGTTGATACCACTGATGTGGCCAGGCGGTTACAGCCGCTGAGCGGCCTGCTGGATACGGTGCAACCGGTACCGAGAGGACCTTTCCCACGCGCCGGCGTGACTCCGCTCGCTCGCGCCGGACCGGCGCTGAGGTCAATTTGAAGGACGAAACTTCCATGAAAATCAAAACACTTTCCGGCCTCATCGCCCTTGCCATCTCGACGGCCACATCGGCGATGGCGGCGGACGTGTCGTTGCCCTACAAGGCGGCGCCTGCAGTCCCGACGTTCTCCTGGACCGGATGCTATCTCGGCGGCAATGGCGGCGGCGGTCGCGGCATGAACGAGCAACAGCCTGTTGCCGGCTTCACGTTCAATGCCAACCACGACAGCGGATGGCTGGCCGGCGTGCAGGGCGGCTGCGACTATCAGGTCGGCTCCGTCGTGGTCGGCATCGAAGGCCAGTTCGACTGGGCCGACATGAAGGACACGACGGCATCAATCCCGCCCGGCGGCCCTGTTGGCTTCCTGCTGACGACCAAGCTCGATCGCATGGCCACTGCCACCGCCCGCATCGGCTACGCATTCGATCGTGTGCTGTTCTATGCCAAGGGCGGTGCCGCCTTCGCCCATTTCAACCACACCATGACCCAGACGGATTTCGCGGCGACCTCGGTCGATTTCATCGGTTCGAGGAACGTGGCAGGATTCGTGGTTGGCGGCGGCATTGAGTATGCGCTGCTGCAGAACGTCTCCTTGAAGGCGGAGTATAATTATTTCGACTTCGGCAGAAACGGCTACACGCTGAACTGCATCAACAATTCCGGTTGCGCGAATCTCCCGATGTTCCCGGTCGAGCTCCGCCAGAACATGCAAACCTTCATGCTCGGCGTGAACTGGCGCTTCAACACCGGCCCCGTCGTCGCCAAGTACTGAAGTGCTAGCGCCGGGCCCGGAGCTGCCGGGCCCGGCATATCCTCAAGTCTTCCCTGCGACTTGAAGGGGAACCTTGCACGGTCGAGCGGCTTGTCAGGTTGCAATGAGCACCATGGCAAACCTACTCGCGCGCAAGCAGGAGCTCTTAGAGCGGCTCAAGGGCGACCCCGGCCCGCATGAGCGCGATCAAATCGAACGCCTCATCGAGCAGGTCGACACCGCGCTCAATCTGCTTGAAGACAGCGGCCAAGACGACAGCGACCATGACCGCAGCGACGGGCCCTGAAGGTCCCCTGCCCCGTCCTGTTCTCGCAGAACGAAATCCCCAGGCGGCCCGTTGAGACGGCGGGCCGGTATCAGAAGCTTTGCAAAGGGCAAGTGGATGTCGAATGATCCCGACCGACGCAAGCGCCACAGCGAATTCTCGATGGACGACTTCTTCCTGTTCGTCCTGTCGAGCAGCTTCTGCCTGCTGGTCGTCGCAATCAGTCTCTTGATCCGGATGCCGCCCGGCTTGTAACGGTTGCGCCAATTCGTGCGACGCCGTTTGCAGTCCGTTCACCCCTGAGCGGTTAGATCGGGTGCCGTTTGCCCCTCCGCCATAGGCCGCCATGCCGGATCTCAACGCCGTACTCGCCAAGCTCAACGACCGTCTGCTCAGGCTCGAGGGCGAGCTGTTCGTGCTGCGCTCGCTGGCGCGGGCGACGCTGACGGCTGGCGACGATCACGCGGTGCGGATGCGCAAGCTGGTCGAAGCGGCGAAGGTCGCGCTCGACGATGAGGCGCTGCGGCCACTGGACAAGCCGACACGGAAATACGTCGAGGCTGCGAGCGCGATGGTCGACGAACTCCTGGTCGAGCCAACCAAGGCGCGGCCGCTGTTCACGGTGATCGACGGCGGCAAGGCGGACTAGAAGGGCAGACTGGGCCGGTCCGCGCGTTCGGCCTCGGCCGGATTGCACGATCTCAGCCGGCTCAGTCCGGCCTCGATGATCGCGATCTCCTCGTCGACCTGACCGATGGGCAGACTGAAATCGTAGCCGGAACGGCTCTTTAGATCGATCGCCAGCCGCTGGCGGTGCATCATCAGTGCGTCGAGGCCACGGCGATTCTTCTGCCTGACATAGGCATCGACGATCTGCTCAATCGCACTCGGCATCCGGTGATTCCAGGAAGGAACAGGCCGCACCGGATTTGCATACCGGCGGGCCAACTCTTGTGTCGCGGTACGCAATACAAATCCGCGACAGATTCGTCGATACGCCAGGCCGGTTGAGAACCCGTTACTGCCCTGCTCATCCGGCGCTCTTTTGCGCGAGGTCGCGCCCAGGCGATCGGCGCAGTGCGCGACATCGCGATGACGCGGTCATGAAAAGGCCGCTGGCAATATCACCAGCGGCCGGCCGGGTTCGAAAATGGATGCGGGATGAAACGTCTGCCAGCCCCGGGCAAGGCGATCCTAAGAGCAGGCTGGCCGCTCGTTCTGCTCGAAACCGAACACAGGAACCCGGAATCCACGGATCATTCCATGCGTTTCGCATTCGGCAACTGCGGGAAGGCCGAGGGCCTCAGCGCATGGAAGCGCGCGCGCAGCCGGCGACGCAATGACCGAAATGCCAGGATGTGACGACCGGACGCGAGCGCGACCGAAGCGCGCCGACGACGGTCACTTTTCCTGAGCGTGCATCAGGAACGAACCAACCAGGCCGATCAGGCCGCAGGCCAGCAGCACATATTGCAGCACGGCCAGCGCTCGGCTCGGCGCCTCGGTTGCGCTGGTGATTTCATAGATGAGCGCGGCCGACGTAATTCCGCTCATCAGCATCAATCTCGGCCATTTCGACACGGCGATCCCCCGTTCGCGTTGCACGCCCGTTGGACGCAGCGAACGGACGGCCGGTTCGACAGGCCTTGCGTCCCGCGCATTGTTGATAACCGGCGCAAAGGGCTCGCGGGGGGTGACAGGGTCTTATGGCGTGTTATCCGAGGTGACCCAGCTCTCGAGACGGAACCGAGCCCCCCATGCGCATCACATTGATCGGCTCCCGCCATTTTGGCGTGGTCACCCTAAACATGCTCCGGGAGCACAGCGTGGACATCGCGCGGGTCGTGGTCGCCGATGGCGAGGACCGCCTCGCCGCGACCGCCCGGTCGGCCGGCATCGAGGTGGTGGTCCAGGCCAATCCAAAGCTGGTGGCCGCCTCCGAGATCGCTGCGAATACCGACCTGATCATCACCGCACACAGCCACGCCCGCGTCTCCAGGGAGGCACTCGCCGCCTCGAGACTTGGCGGCATCGGCTACCACCCGTCGCTACTGCCGCGTCACCGCGGCAAGGCCGCCGTGGAGTGGACCATCAAGGAGGGTGACCGGATCGCCGGTGGCACGATCTACCACCTCGCCGACCGCATGGATGCCGGCGCGATCGCGGCCCAGGACTGGTGCTTCGTCAAGAAGGGTGAGACCGCGCGCGATCTTTGGGAGCGGGCGCTGGCCCCGCTCGGCCTGAAGTTGCTTGCGGAAGTCATCGACTACATCAAGGTCCACAAGACCCTGCCGGCAAAGCCGCAGGACGAGCAGTTCGCGACGGCTGCGCCGAGCCTGTCGTAGGCGCCTGCCGCAGATTCATCCTTAACGTCGCGAATCGAGCCGATTCCGCCCCCAAAACGGGCTGAGAATGGGCAAATAAACCATTGTTTCCACAGGAACAATTTTCACTTTGGCGATGCAGCAAATTTCTGTCACATTTCCCCCGAATAAGCGTCAGCATCTCAGACATAGGCAGGGACAGAAATTCATGCGTTTTGATCGCATTGCGTTGATTTTTACCGCCGCGATTGCCACCGGTTCGCTCGCGGCGCCCGCGTTCGCCCAAAATCCCTATGACGGCAACTGGCAGGTCACCATCGTGACCAAGAGCGGCTCCTGCGAGCCGTCCGCAAGCTCCATGCTGACGGTTTCCGACGGCCGGATCACGGCGCCCGGTGCTAACGTTTCCGGCACCATCGGCCGCGAGGGTCTTGTGAAAGTTTCGATCAATGGTGCATATGCCAACGGTCAACTCAGCGGCAACGCCGGATCGGGAAAGTGGAATGGAGCATCAGCAGGCATACCGTGCAGCGGGCGGTGGGAAGCATCGCGCCAATAAGCCAACCGAGGCTCGGGTCATGAACCGGCGGCTGCTCGTTGCGGCCGCCGTTTTGTTTGCGGCCTCAGTCGCAAATTCGCAAAGCAAGGCGCAGTCCGGCCCGTTCTCGGCCCTCGCCGGCAGCTGGAGTGGCGGCGGCACCGTCATGCTCGACGACGGTTCGACCGAACGCATCCGTTGCCGCGCCAAATACGCCCCCGCAGGTCCCGCTATGGAAATGTCGCTGACCTGCGCCAGCGACGCCTACAAATTCAACCTCTCCGCCAGTGTCCGCGCGGAAGGCAATGCCATCACGGGCAGCTGGAGCGAGGCCAGCCGCAACATCAGCGGCGTGATTTCGGGCCGCGGCGGCGGCGCGAACTTCGAGGTCGTCGCCCAGACCGCCGGCTTCAACGCCAGCATCGGGCTGCACACGAGCGGCACCAAGCAGACGGTCACGATGCGGGCCGACAGCCAGTTCCGTGGCGCCAACATCGCGCTGTCGCGCTAGCTTCGATCTGTTTCCGACAAGCGATCCGGCCACCCCGCCGGATCGTTTTTTTATGCCTGGGCGCGACCTTCGTTTCCGCATCGCTCCGGAATGACATCTGGGCATGGCACCCCTGCCGCGCAGCCGTGCATCGCTGCATCCACAGATTTGGCCGTTGCAAACCCGCGCCCGGTCACCGATACCGGCGTGCCCTCTCACATCCCCTCTCCCTTCCGCGCCGATGAGCATCACCCCGTCCAAACCGATGGCTGCGCTGTGGATGGCCGGCTGACTGTCACTGACGCTGGTCATGGCGGTCGCCGGACGCGAGGCCGCGCGCCAGATGAATGTCTTCCAACTCATGGAAGTGCGCTCGCTGATCGGTTTCGTCCTGCTCTATCCGATCATCTATCGCGCCGGCTGCTTTGCGACGCTCAAGACCGTTCGCCTGCCCCGGCACATCGTGCGCAACCTGATCCACTACGTCTCACAGCTCGGCTGGTTCTTCGCGCTGACGCTGATCCCGATCGGCCAGGTGGTGGCGATCGAGTTCACAATGCCGATCTGGACCGCAATCCTGGCTGCAAGCTTCCTCTCCGAGCGCATGACGCCGTGGAAGATTGCCGCGATCATGCTTGGCCTCGTCGGCGTGATCATCATCGTCCGGCCCGCCACGGGCGAGATCAATCCCGGCCAGCTGATCGCACTCGGCGCCGCCATGGGTTTTGGCGTGTCGATGGTGCTGGTGAAGTCGCTGGCGCGCACCGAGAGCGCGTTATCGATCCTGTTCTGGATGATCGTCGTGCAGGCGGTCGCGGGCTTCTTTCCGGCGCTCTATGTCTGGGCGTGGCCGCCGACCTATCTCTGGGGTTGGGTGATCGTGGTCGCCATCTGCGGCACATTCGCGCATTACTGCCTCGCCAGCGCGATGCGCTACGCAGACGCCACCATCGTCGTGCCGATGGATTTCCTGCGGGTTCCACTGACAGCGACCGCTGGCTGGCTGCTGTATTCGGAACGGCTCGACGCATGGACGGTTTTTGGCGCCACGCTGATCCTGCTCGGCAATCTCCTTAACTTAAAGTCGGCTGCACCGGTTCCCGCCCCGCGCGCGGTGAACCAATCCGGCGTCGCCTGCGACCAAGCAAAGTAGCAAAGCGTGATCTGGATCACGCTGAAGGGGCAGCCTCTCGGGGCACACTCGGCTATCGGCAAGGGTTGGGCGCGTGGGTGCTGACGCGCGGCGTTTTCGTGTAAGTTGCGCCCATCTCGTTGCTGCTTCGAATTCGATTCTGTTGGGGATTTCAGATGCGCTACTTCACCATCCTCCTTTCCCTGATCTGCATGGCGTTGTCGGTCAGCGCCGCGAAGGCCGACCGTCGAGTCGCCTTCGTGGTCGGCAACGGCGCCTACAAGAACGTCGCGCAATTGCCGAATCCGCCGATCGACGCCAAGGCGATGGCGGCGACGCTGCGCAACGTCGGCTTCGAGGTGATCGAAGGGTCCAACCTCAGCCGTGACCAGATGACGGAGAAGCTGCTGGACTTCGGCCGCAAGGCGCAGGGCTCTGACGTCGCGGTGTTCTACTACGCCGGCCACGGCATCGCCGTCGGCGGCACCAACTACCTGCTGCCGGTCGATGCCGACATCAAATCGGAAATGGATGTCAAGTTAGGGGCCGCCATCAATATCGACCTGACGCTCGACCAGACCATGGGCGATGCCAAGGTCAAGCTGGTATTCCTGGATGCCTGCCGCGACAATCCGTTCGCTGCCAAGATCAAGTCCAACTCGGCGACCCGCAGCGTCAACGTCCAGACCGGCCTCGCCGAAATGAAGTCGGGCGAAGGCACGCTGATCGCGTTCGCGACCGGCCCCGGACAAACGGCGCTCGACGGCCAGGAAGGCAACAACAGCCCGTTCACCCGCGCGCTGATCGACAACATCACCAAGCCCGGGGTTGAGATCCAGCAGGCGATGACGTCGGTGCGTGCCCAGGTCAACGAGGAGACCCACAAGGGTCAATTACCCTGGGGCCACACCAACCTGATCGGCGCCGTCTATCTCAATCCGTCGCAGCAGGGCCAGCAGGTGGCCAACGCGGCGCCGACCGCGACTGGCGCAGCCCCGGCCGCCGCGAGCGGCAATACGGACGCGGCCAATGTCGAGCTCGAGTACTGGCGCTCGGTGAAGGAATCCAACAAGCCGGAAGAGCTCAACGCCTATCTCTCGGCCTATCCGAACGGCCAGTTCAAGGCGCTGGCGCTGGCGCGGATCGCGGCAATCAAGAGCGGTCCGTCGACGACGACGCGTACCCTCAATGCCGGCGTTGACCCCGCGACCTTCACTGATGAAGCCACGCAGCTCACCGAGGACCAAATCGGGCTCGACAAGGGCTCGCGCCGCGACGTGCAGCACCGCCTCACCGGGCTCGGTTTTGACACCAAGCTCACGGGCGTGTTCACCGACGAGACCCGCTCCGTGATCAAGCGCTGGCAGGCCGCCCGCGGCTATCCGGTGTCGGGCTATCTCAACAAGCTCCAGCACAAGGCCCTGCTGTCCGAGATCGTCGCGACAGCAGCGCCGACCGCCAGTAGCCAGCAGCCTCCTCGTCGCGCCCCCAGCAACACTGCCAGCGCGCCTGCGCCCGTCCAGCGCAGCGGCAGCGGCGATGCCGCCGGCGCAGCCTTCATCGGCGGTGTCATGGGCGGCGTGGTGGGCGGCATGTTGCGGCGGTAAGACGCAAGGCCAGATATCGAACGGAAAAGCCCGGCTCACCGCCGGGCTTTTTCGTGGCTAGTAGTCCTGGGTGAACCAGGGCACGAGAGCCCGGATGCGCGGCATCGCCTGCGTCGTAATGCTCGTTCGCGCCATCTCCGCGATGCGCGGCGCCAGGGACGAAAGATCGCCCTGGCGGGTGACCAGCAGCAGCTCACGAAAAAATCCAGGGCCCGGCAAGGGCAGAGCGCTGACTTGAGCTGCGTGAGCGAGCCCCTGCAGCAGGCACAGCGGCGTGGTGATCGCCACACCCATGCCGGTCGCAACCATCGCGACCAGACTGTCCGAGGTGTCGAACTCGAAGGCCCGTGGCGGGCGAATGCCGAGGCGGCTCAGATGGCGCTCGACCTGCGCACCGACATAGGAGCGTTCGCTATGCCGGACCAGACGATGCCGGGCGAGGATCTCGCGCAAATCCAGATCGGCAAATCCGGATTCCAGTCCGCGTGGGACCACCAGCAGATACGGCTCGCGGTAGAACGGAAAGCGCTCGACATCATAGAGGTCGTCCATGGCGTCGCATGTGATCGCCGCGTCGATCATGCGACGCACGAGCGCCTCCGCGTGAGAATGAGCAAGACCCGACCATGCAGACAGGCTCAGCGCAATCGACCCCGACATCAGCTCCTTGACGAGGTGCGCGCCGACGGTGCCGGCATAGGAGTCGACAAGGCCGAGCCGGAGATCAACACGCTCGGATTGTTCTGCCGCGGCCCTGAGCGTGCTGAGAAGCACGTCGAGGTCGCGGTTCAGATCGAGGACGCGGTCGGCAAGGATGCGCCCCGCCCGGGTCGGCGTCAGCGGCCTGCGGGTCCGGTTGAAGAAGGCGACACCGACGGCGGCTTCCGCACGCCGGACCGCCTGCGACACGGCCGACTGCGTCATCCCGAATTGGCGGGACGCTTCCAGCATGCTGCCGGAGTCCGCGACAGCGGCGACGATCTGGAGGCTTCGAAGGTCTGGAACGAGTGGGTGCATCGACACGACTTAAGCAAAAGTCATATCAAGATGCAAATTTCCTTCATTACATGAATTATCCTTGTAGAAGAGCCGTATCTGAAAGCAGAATTCAGGCGGTCCTAACAATTAAGCAGTCCCGATCGATGAGCGAGAAAGCGGATATTCTGGTGATCGGCCTCGGTGCCATGGGCAGCGCGGCGCTCTATCAACTGGCCAAGCGAGGCGTGAAGGCGGTCGGCCTCGATCGATTCGCCCCGCCCCACACGATGGGATCCAGCCACGGCGAAACGCGCATCACCCGGCAGGCGGTCGGCGAAGGCCGCGATTACGTGCCCCTGGTGCTGGATACCCACCGAATCTGGCGTGAGCTCGAAGCCGAGATGTCCGCCGAACTATTGAACCCATGCGGCCTCGTCGTCATGGCGCCCGGTGTCGGCGAGACGTCGCACCACGGCAAACCCGATTTCGTCGCACGCTCGATTGGAGCAGCGCGTGACTTCGGGATCGCGCATGAAGTGATCGACGGGCGAGAAGTGGCTCACCGCTTTCCGCAATTCCTGAACCTCGAGGGCAACGAGAAGGCCTATTACGAGCCCGGCGGGGGATATGTTTTTCCGGAGCGCTGCATCAAGGTGCAGTTGACGCGCGCCGAGCAACTCGGCGCAACGATACGCACCGGCGTCGAGGTTCTCTCGATCGTGCAGGGAGGCGCCTCCGTTCGGGTGGAAACGTCCTCAGGCGCCTTCGAGGTGGACCAGGTGGTGGTGTCGGCCGGCGGCTGGAATGTGCACCTGCTCGGCGCGCCGTTCGACCGCGTGCTCACCGTGAAGCGTCAGGTGCTGCATTGGTACGAGCTAGACGACACCAGCGCGTATCGCGCCAACGCCCCCGTCTTCATCTGGATGCATGGCGCGACCGACGTCGATTACCTCTACGGTTTCCCGCCTTTGCCCGGCGACCATCGCCTCAAGGTCGCGACCGAACAGTACGAGACCAGCACGACGGCCGACACCATCGACCGCACCGTCGATCCCAGGGAGTCGGCTGAGATGTACCGGAGGCACGTCGAGGGACGGCTCGCGGGCGCCACGCCGCGCGTCGCACTGGCAGCCGCCTGCTTCTACACGGTGACGCCCGATCGCGGCTTCATCATCGACCGACATCCCGACCAGGACAGGGTCTTCGTCATCTCGGCCTGCTCGGGTCATGGCTTCAAGCACTCGGCAGGGATCGGCAACGTCGCAGCCGCGATGGTGACCGACGGTCGAAGCGCGATCGACCTCAGCCCGTTCTCCGTCTCCCGATTTTCGTGAGATCTGGCACGAACTTTGTACCGCGAAAAACCGACGCGTGTCGTGATTGCAATTCTGGAGGTGTCATCCGATGAAGAAGCTGGTCCGTTCCACGATGGCAAGTGCCACGCTGCTGCTGATGCTCGGCAGCGCTCAGGCAGCTGACGGCGTCGATGCCATCAAGCAGCGCGGCACGTTGAATGTCGGCGTCAAGGCCGACTACAAGCCCTTCGGCTTCCGCGATCCCACCGGCAATGTAGTCGGCATCGAGCCGGATCTTGCCGCGGACATTGCCAAGCGCCTCGGCGTCAAGCTCGAGCTCGTTCCGGTCGCAGCCTCGAACAGGATCGAGTTTCTTCAGCAGGGAAAGGTTGACCTGCTGATCGCAACCATGTCGGACAGGCCGGAACGCCGCCGCGTCGTTCAAGCCATCGAACCACTGTATTATTCGGACTATGTGAACATCCTTCTCAACAAGAAGGCCGGCATCAAGGACTGGGCCGATCTCAAGGGAAAACCCGTCTGCGCCACGTCGGGAGCCTGGTACAACAAGGACGTCGCCAAATCCTACGGCCCCGAAATTGTTGCGTTTGACGGCTCGGAGAAGCCCTTGTTCTCCATGAAGCAGGGCAACTGCATCGGCTATGTCTACGATCAGACTTTCCTGCAAGGCAAACTCCTCGAGGACGAGTGGAAGACGGACTACGATCTCCCGCTCAAAGGCGTTCTGCCATCGCCATGGATGATCGCCGTCGCGCTCGAGAACACCAGTCTTCAGAAGATGCTCGAAGATGCGACAAAGGACTGGATGAAGACCGGCTTCATCGTGGCGACGGAAAAGAAGTGGGGCATTACACCGACCGAGTATTCGCTCTCGATGCACGAGCAATTCAAGGACAAATGAACGCATGAGACGGAGCGCCAGAACGGTCCTGCGCTCCGAACAGGTCGAACCAATGCACTGATACGAGGCATCGCCTCAACATCTCGGTGTCGCGCAACATGCAGGCAATCGGCGACTGGTTTCAGCGGCTCTACGAGACGACGGGGCTGAATTTCTCCGTGTTCTACGACGCCTATGATTGGGGCCGCTACTTCAGCGGCCTCAAGATGACGCTGCTTCTGAGTGTCACGACCATCCTGCTGAGCCTCATCATCGGTGCGTTTGGCGCCCTGATGCAGGGCAGTCCATCGATGTTGCTGCGGTTGCCCGTCAATGCTTTCGTCGTGGTGTTCCGCAACACGCCCCCGCTGGTCCAGCTCTTCTTTTTCTATTTCGGCCTCGGCACCATGCTTCCGGCCGTCGAGGCGGCGGGCATGCGCGTGCCGCTGCTCAGCAACGTGCAGTGGGCGATCATTTCGCTGTCGCTGTTCGCGGGCGCCTTCAACGTGGAAATCTTCCGCTCGGGCATCGAGGCGGTGCCGAGAACGACGCTGGAAGCCGCAGAGGCGCTCGGATACACGCGCCTCAAGGCCTACATCCATATCGTCCTTCCGCTGGCCATTCGTGTCTGCCTTCCGGCCCTGAACAACAACCTCGTCAACCTGCTCAAGACGACCACCCTCGCCTACGCGATCGCCGTTCCCGAGACGCTGTATGCGGTCAAGCAGATCTGGTCGGAATCGCAGAATGTGTTCGAGATGATGGTCGTCCTGCTGGCGACCTACGGCATCCTTGTCGGGATCCTCGTCTGGCTGATGCATCGCTGGGAGCGAGCGATGCACATCCCCGGATATGCGCGATGACGACCGCCGAGACCGGGCACAGGCTTGCCGTCCTTCGGCCGTATCGTCCCGCACCGGCCCAGATGTCCGTCCGGATCGGCCCGCTGCCCGCAGCGATCCTCTGTTTCTGCGTCATCATGGCCGCATCGACGGCGTGGGCGCAGACCGGACCGGCGATGCTGTCGCCGCTGCAAGTCATCGTGAAGTGGTCGCCGCTGCTGCTGCGCGGGTTCGCCTTCAACATCCTGATCTCCCTGCTGTCCATGCTGCTCGGCACCATCGCCGGGCTTGGCCTGGGTCTCGCCTTGTTGTCGGAGTCCCGGCTGCTCGCCGCCGTCAGTTGGCTCGTCACGCAATTCTTCCGCAACGCGCCCTGGCTGGTGCTGCTGTTCTTCGTGATGTTCCTGGTGCCCTTCCAGGTCACAATGTTCAAGACAACCATCCCCTTGCCGGACTGGATCAAGGCGACAGTCGGCTTCGCCCTGCCGGTCATGGCGAATGTCGCCGAGGTCGTGCGCGGCGCCGTCCGCTCCATTCCGTCGACGCAATGGGAGGCGGCGGAATCGCTCTCCTTCACGCGGCGCCAGACCATGTGGCTGATCATGCTGCCGCAATGCATCAAGCGGATGCTGCCGCTGTGGATGAACATCTATGCCATCGTCGCGATGTCGACGGTGCTGGCATCGATCGTCGGTGTTTCGGAAATGCTCACCCTGACGGCGCAGGTGCATGCCGCCGAAGGCGGCAGGCCGGAGCTGTTCGCACCGCTCTACGGTTTCGCGCTGCTGTGCTTCTTTCTCTACTGTTATCCGATCAATGTATGGACCGCTCGTCTCGAGCGCCGGTTCCGCGTACGCTGAGGAAGCAGAGCATGGCCACGAGCTGGACTCCGGATCAGCCCATCGTTCAATGCGTCGACGTCAGGAAGTCGTTCGGCGCCCTCGAGGTCCTGAAAGGCATCAGCCTTTCGGTCAGGAAGGGCGAGGTGATCTGCATCATCGGCCCGTCCGGATCGGGGAAATCCACGCTGATCCGCTGCATCAATGCGCTCCAGCCGATCACGTCCGGCAGCATTCAGATCGAGGGCATCGAGGTGTCCGATCCCAGGCTCGACAAGCTGGCGCTGCGCCGCAAGGTCGGGATGGTGTTTCAGCAGTACAACCTCTTCCCGCACAAGACCGCGCTTCAGAACGTGATGATGGCGCCGATCCATGTGCTCGGCCAGAAGCGCGCCGAGGTCGAAGCGCGCGCCCGCGCGCTGCTCGCCAAGGTGCGGCTCGCGGGCAAGGAGGACACCTATCCCGGCGAACTCTCTGGCGGACAGCAGCAGCGCGTGGCCATCGCCCGTTCGCTGGCGATGCGGCCGGACATCATGTTGTTCGACGAAGTGACCGCGGCCCTCGATCCGGAAACGGTCAAGGAGGTCCTGGTGACCATCAGGGAGCTCGCCGAGGATGGGATGACATGCATCCTCGTCACCCACGAAATGAACTTCGCCCGCGAGGTCGCCGATCACGTCTACTTCACCGATCGCGGTGTGATCGTCGAGCACGGGCCGCCGGAAACATTGTTTACGGCGGCCAAGGACGAGCGAACGCAGCGGTTCCTGTCGCAGGTTCTCTGAGTTCGACAGTGGGCTGGCTTTCGGCGCCCCGATCCGGCAGCTGGCGCCTACTTCCCCGCCGCCTTGCGCAGCGCCTCGTTGATGCGGTCCTGCCAGCCGGGGCCGCCTTGCTGAAAAAACTCCAGCACGTCCTGATCGATCCGCAGCGTGACCTGCTCCTTGATGCCAGGCGCCACGTTCTTCTTCGGCGGGGCCTCGGCGACCTTGGCGGTCACCTTCTTGAACGCGGCTTCGGCCTCCGTCCTGGCATCGCCCAGGGTGCGCGGCCGCCTCGGTTGATCCGCCATGTGCTAGATTCCCTCAAACAGAGCCGTGGAAAGATACCGTTCGGAGAAAGACGGCACTATGGCCAGGATGGTCTTTCCCGCAGCTTCCGGCCGCTTGCCGATCTGGAGCGCGGCAGCGATCGCTGCGCCCGAGGAGATGCCGCCGGGGATGCCCTCATGCCGCGCCAGTGCACGCGAGGTTTCTATCGCGGTCGTCGAGTTGACCTTCACGATCTCGTCGATCACCGAGCGATCGAGAATGTCGGGAATGAAGCCCGCGCCGATGCCCTGGATCTTGTGGGGGGTGTGCTGACCGCCTGAAAGCACCGGGCTCTCCTCCGGCTCGACCGCCACGATCCGCAAGGACGGCTTGCGGGGCTTGAGCACCTGGCCGACGCCCGTGATGGTCCCGCCGGTCCCGACGCCGGCGACGAAGAAATCGATATTACCGCCGGTGTCATTCCAGATCTCCTCCGCGGTCGTGCGGCGGTGCACCTCGGGATTGGCGAGGTTCTTGAACTGTTGCGGCATCACCGAGTTCGGCGTCGTCTTCAACAGTTCCTCGGCGGTTGCGATCGCGCCCTTCATGCCCTGTGCCGCCGGCGTCAGTACGATTTCGGCGCCGAGGAAGGCCAGCATCTTGCGCCGCTCGATCGACATGGATTCCGGCATCACCAGCTTCAGACGATAGCCGCGCGAGGCGGCAACGAAGGCGAGCGCGATACCGGTATTGCCGGAGGTCGGCTCGATCAGCACTGTATCCGGCTTGATGATGCCGGCCTTTTCCATGGCGATGATCATGGCCGCGCCGATGCGGTCCTTCACGCTGGCGGCCGGATTGAAATATTCCAGCTTAGCGAGAATGGTCGCGTTCACCCCTTGCAGGCCCGGCAACCGGCGCAGCCGCACGATCGGCGTGTCGCCGAAAGCATCGACGATCGAGTCATAAACCCGGCCGCGGCCGGCTGAGTGCACTGCACTCGTGGTGGACGATGCGTCCATGATGAACTCCCTATGGCAACAATGTTCGCTTTGTCAGCGATCTTGTTCAGTTAGAGACAGCGTGCGACGACACGCAAGCAACAATGAGATGCATTGCAATTCGCTGCACCGCAAAATCGCTCGAAGATTAAATATCAGAAAACCAACGCATTTGTGTTGCGACCTCGTCAACGAACTCTGCTTATGTTAGACTAACGTCCAACAGCAGGGAGGTCTCACGATGTCAGCAGTTGCTGAAGTCCTGTCGACCGTCGCGCGTAGCCGCGATCCACGTTGCAGCGACTTGCCCACCTGTCCCGTCTGCGCCGACTCCATGGTCGCCGCCGAAGCCTCCGCCTATGTCTCGGACCAATTGATCAGCTATCTCTGGACCTGCGACACCTGTGGCTATGGCTTCGTGACCAAGCATTCGGTCAAACCGTACACTTGCAATTGAGTTCTTTTGTTTGAGCATGATCTCCGCGACAACGCCTTGCGTTTGTCGCGGGGGAGACCGCTCCACACTTTCCGCCAACGTGGCCCTTCGGGTCCGGACCATGCTCTAGCGTGGGGCGATGTCGCCCCTTGCCCAATCTTCGCGCGTACGCTGATAGAATTCTTCGAACTTGCCGTGTGCGATCGCGTCCCTGATGCCCTGCATCAGGGACTGATAGTAGGCGATATTGATATCTGACAGCAGCATGGCGCCGAGCGTCTCGCCGGACTTGACGAGATGGTGAAGATAGGCGCGCGCGTAGTTGCGCGCCGACGGCCATGCGCTCTCCTCATCGAGTGGCCGCGGATCGTCGGCGTGGCGCGCGTTGCGCAGGTTCACCTGGCCGAAGCGCGTGAAGGCGACGCCGTGGCGGCCATTGCGCGTCGGCATCACGCAATCGAACATGTCGATGCCGCGCTTCACGGCTTCGAGAAGGTCATCTGGCGTGCCGACGCCCATCAGATAACGCGGCCGTTCCGACGGCAACGCCGGCGCGGTCTCGTCGATCATCGCCAGCATCACATCCTGCGGCTCACCGACCGCGAGCCCGCCGATCGCGTAGCCGTGAAAGCCGATCTCGACCAGCCCCTGCGCGTTCGCATGCCGCAGCGACGGAATGTCGCCGCCCTGCACGATGCCGAACAGCATGTAGCCTTCGGGCGCGCTTTCGAAGGCGCGCTTGCTCCGCTCCGCCCAGCGCAACGACAAGCGCATCGCGCGCTCGATGTCGTCACGCTCGGCCGGCAGCCGCACGCATTCATCCATCTGCATGGCGATGTCGGAGCCGAGATAGCGCTGCACCTCGATCGAACGCTCGGGCGACAATTCGACCTTGGCGCCGTCGATATGCGAGCGGAAGGTGACCGCCTTCTCACTGACCTTGCGCAAATCCGACAGCGACATGACCTGGAAGCCGCCGGAATCCGTCAGCATCGGGCCGTTCCAGCCGGTGAACTTCTGCAAGCCGCCGAGTGCCGCGATGCGTTCCGCGCCCGGACGCAGCATCAAATGGTAGGTGTTGCCGAGCACGATGTCGGCGCCGGCCTCGCGCACCTCGCGCCAATGCATGCCCTTCATGGCGCCCGCGGTGCCGACCGGCATGAAGGCGGGCGTGCGCACCACGCCATGGGGCGTGGTCAGGCGGCCGGTGCGCGCAGTGCCATCGGTTGCGAGCAGTTCGAAATGATTGGGAAGACTCATAGCGCTGCTTATTACGTGCCGGCGGGAGCCAATCAACCGCCCAATGCGCAGGGCCATGCCCCAGGTCCGACACAATGGAGCCCTGCGACGGCCCCAGCCTTCCACTTGTTAAATAAAACGATACCGTATAGTTTTAGCATCAGGGGTTGGATGGGAATGCCGCGGGCGATGACGCCGGCGGCGCGTGCGTGTGTGGTGACTGACGGCGAATGCCTCCCCCTTCATTTTTGACCGGATCGATCCCGTTCAACGGCGGGACCGGCAAAGCGGGCATGCGCCTGCTCCGCCGGGCCACGCTGCTCTGCGGCCTGGCGCTGGCCGGGTGCACGACCCTGCCGCGGACGCCCTACACGGGGGCCGATGCAAGCAGCTCGCGCGTGCTCGATATCGACGGCCTGCGCCGCTACACCGACGAGCCCATCGGCAAATTCCGCGCCGGCAAGGACGACACCGCAGCGACCACGACCTATCTGGCGCTGTCCGGCGGCGGCGCCGACGGCGCCTATGGCGTCGGCGTGCTGAACGGCTGGAGCGCGGCGGGCACGCGCCCCGCCTTCTCGGTCGTCTCGGGCGTCAGCACCGGCGGGCTCATTGCGCCGTTCGCGTTCCTTGGACCGCAATACGACGACACGCTCAGGGAGCTCTACACCAGCGGTATCGCGGAGAGCCTGCTGAGCGATCCCAGCATCATGCGTGTGCTGTTCGGATCCGGCCTGTTCGGCAACACGCGGCTGCGCGAGCTCGTCGCCCGCTATGTCGGGCCGGAGATTTTGGCCCAGGTCGCGCGCGAGCATGCCAAGGGCCGCAAGCTGCTCGTCGTGACCACCGACCTCGACACACAGCGCACCGCCGTCTGGGACATGGGAAAGATCGCCGCACTCGGCACGCCCGAGGCGCTCAAGCTGTTTCGCGACGTGATGGCGGCCTCCGCCAGCATTCCACTGGTGTTTCCGCCGATCCTGATCGAGGCCGAAGGCCAGGGCCGACGCTTTCAGGAGATGCATGTCGACGGCGGCGTCACCGCGCCGGTCCTGACGCTGCCGGAAGACCTGCTGTTCCACGGGCGTCTGCCCGGCAACAGCCGGGTGAACATCTACATCCTCGTCAACAAGAAGATCGAGCGCACCTTCGAGCTCGTGCCCAACGGCACGATCGAGGTCGCCTCGCGCAGTCTGTCCTCGATCACCCAGTCGCAGACGCGCTCGGTGATCTTCTCGACCTACGATTTCGCGCGCCGCAATCACCTCGGCTTTCACCTGTCCTATATCGAGCGCGATTATCCGTCGCCGCCCTCGCAAGGGTTCGACACAGCCTATATGCGCGGGCTCTATCAGTATGGGTACGAGAAGGCGGCTGCCGGCCGCGCCTGGAGCTCGACGCTTCCCTAAGGCCGCGGAAGCCCCGGCGGAACGGCGCGTTGCCGAGACGGTTGATGATGCGGCCGATTCGGCCAGATTCGCGGTGACGCCCCTCTTGCTGCGCGTTATAGAGCGATGACGACGATCACGACCGCGCAGGAATCATTGGGCATGGGATTGACTGCGATCAAGACGAGAGCGGCGAAACGGGAAGTCCCGAAATCGCGCGGCGGCCGGCCGACCAAGAGCGCCGCCATCGAGCGCGACCAGCGGCTGATCGAGGTCGCGACGCGCCTGTTCCTCGATCGCGGCTATGACGCGACCTCGCTCGATGCCGTGGCCGAAGCGGCCCGGGTCAGCAAGCCCACAGTGTACGCGCGCTATGGTGACAAGCGCGGTTTGTTTGCCGAGGTCCTGAGGCGCGAGATCGCGCGCTGGCTGGCGCCGCTTGCCGAGGCTGCGGAAGTGCAGCTTACGCGCCCCTCGGACATTTCGGTCGAGCAGCGCCTGGTCGAGGTCGGGCGCGAGATGCTGATGTTCACCTGCGGTCCCGACGCCGTCGCCTTCAGCCGCATGATGACGTCACAAGCCATCAACTTTCCCGACATCGCCAAGCTGGGGAAAGAGGAAGGCTGGATGAAGGCCGTCTCCACGACGGCGCGGTTCTTCGATCATCTGGTCGCGCAAGGAGCGATGGACCTCGAGGATACCGGCATCGCGGCCGAGGTCTTTCTCGACGTGGTCGTCGGCCATACCCACCGGATGGCGACGTTCGGCACGCCGCTTGAGATGAAGACGGCCGAAAAGCGCATGCGCTCGGCAATCCGGCTGTTTTTGGCCGGTGCGCTCGGCCCCCCGGGCCGCGTCCAGGCCGCGTCCAAAGGCGCGGTTCGGCGCCGCCCGTCCCGCTGACAGATTCGTGACCGGTTATCCCCGCCGTGCGGCCAATCGCGCCTTGCTCGAAATAAAACGATACGGTATGGTTTAGTTATAAGCAAGGTTCGGGCTGATGCCTTCCTAGCCCCTGGCAGGCCCGCACCGTTCTTAAGACTTTGATCGCTGCAATATCCTACGCTGTTGCAACGCTCCGCACGGGGTGAAGACGATGACGGCACCGATGCGCGCTCCGAAACGCTGGAAATCACTGCTCGTGCTCGCCCTGTTGGCGGTCCTGCTCCCTGCCCCGGTCTATGCGACCACGGCATCGATCGACGCGCGGGCCTCGCTTCGGAGCGAGGCCGACGACGGCGCCGTCCTGGATCAGCGGGCGGTCGAGCGCGAGCTCGCGCGGTTCCGCGGCTCCGCGATCTCGCTGAGGCAGGCGATGGCGATCGCCGAGGCACAGCATGCAGGCTCGACGACGGCCGACGTCAGTTTCGACGGCGCCGCCGCCTCGCCGGTCTACCGCGTGAAGACCCTGCATAATGACCGCGTCTGGCAGCACGCGATCGACGCCACAACCGGCAAGATCGTCGGCGGCGCCGCCGCCTCACCGCTCCACGAGTTCGATGCCGATGACCGCAGCAACCTCGCCACCCTCAAGACCATCCAGCATCGGCTGGCCGACGCCGTGCGCGTGGCCGAGCACGCGGCCTCGGGCAAGGCGATCAGCGGCGGCATGGTCCGCGAGGGCGGCCGGCTGAGTTTTGCGATCGTCGTCATGAGCGGCAACGACCTCAAGGAGGTCATCCTCGAGCCGCCCGGCGCCGCGAACCGGCGGTAATACCAGGCGCCCGCTCCGTTACAGCCGGATCTGCCTGAAAAGCCGTTGACGGCGGCAAAACTCTCCCGCATAAGTCGCCGCCATGATGACCGCGACGAAACGCACGACGAAAACCACCACGGCCTTCGGGGCCCGGGGAGGCGTGCGCGCGTAGTCGTCGACTTTACGCATCAGCTCAACCGAAGCCCCGCCCTCGTGGTCCGGGGCTTTTTTTATGCCTGCAAAGCATGATCCGGAAAAGTGGACTCCGGTTTTCCGACAAGATCATGCTCAACTGAAATGGAGGAGAATGTGAGTAACGATCCCGTCGTCGCGATTGTCGGCGTCACCGGTGCGGTGGGCGCCGAATTCATCGCCACCATGGACAAGCGTGGTTTCCGCGTCGGCAAGCTGAAGGCGCTGGCCAGCGCCCGCTCCGCCGGCAAGACGGTGTCGTTCCGCGGCCAGCCGGTCGTGATCGAGGAGCTGGGCGAGCGCTCCTTCGACGGCGTCGACATCGCGCTGTTCTCCGCCGGCGGCAGCATCTCGAAGAAGTACGCGCCGATCGCGGTGAAGTCCGGCGCCGTTGTCGTCGACAACTCCTCCGCCTTCCGCATGGATCCGAACGTGCCGCTGGTGATCCCCGAGATCAACGCGAACCGCATCCGCGACCACAAGGGCATTATCGCCAACCCGAACTGCGCCGCGATCACCGCGCTCGTGCCGCTGTGGCCGATCCACCAGAAGAACCGTATCAAGCGGCTGATCATTTCGACCTATCAGGCCGCCAGCGGCGCTGGTGCTGCTGCGATGGAAGAACTCGTCGAATCCACCCGCGCCAATCTCAACGGGCAGGTCTATACGCCCAGGGTGATGCCGCACCCCTACGCCTTCAATCTCTTCAACCACAACACGGCTGTCGATCCCGAGACCGGCTACAACGACGAGGAGACCAAGGTCATCAAGGAGACCCGCAAGATCTTCGAGGACGAGAAGATCGCCATCGGCGTCACCTGCGTCCGCGTGCCGGTGCTGCGCGCCCATTGCGAGGCCATCACCTTCGAATGCGAGAAGCCGATCACCGAGGACCAGGTCCGCGCGATCATGGCCCAGGCGCCCGGCGTTAAGGTCGTGGACGACCGCGCCAAGAACTACTTCCCGATGCCGATCGACGCCTCGGGCCAGGACGACGTCCTCGTCGGCCGCATCCGCAAGGACCTCAGCGATCCCTCGGGGCATTCGATCTCGATGTTCGTGGCAGCCGACCAGTTGCTCAAGGGCGCGGCACTCAACGCCGTGCAGATCGCAGAGCTGCTGCCGCAGCGCGTGATGGCGTAATTTGTCGATTACTCTCGTGCCCCGGACGCAGCGCAGCACAAAGTGATGCGCTGCTGAGCCGGGGCCTAGCTGGGTCCCGGCTCAGCGGTGCATCGCTCGCGCGCTGCACCGCGTCCGGGACACGAGAACCTTACTGGTCTGCCTGAAACAACAGGCACGCATCGCCATACGAATAGAACCGATACCCCTCCGCGATCGCATGCGCATAGGCCTGCTTCATCGTCTCGAGCCCCGAGAATGCCGACACCAGCATGAACAGGGTCGAGCGCGGCAGATGGAAATTGGTCAGCAAGATATCGACCGCGCGGAAGCGATAGCCGGGGGTGATGAAGATCGCCGTGTCGGCCGCGAAGGGCTGGATCGTGCCATCCTCATCGGCTGCGCTCTCCAGTAATCGCAGCGACGTCGTGCCGACCGCGACGATGCGGCCGCCGTTCTTCCGCGCCATGTTCAGCGCATCCGCCGTCTCGGGAGAGATTGTCCCCCATTCCGCGTGCATCTTGTGGCCTTCGGTGTCGTCGACCTTCACCGGCAGGAACGTCCCCGCCCCGACATGCAGCGTGACACGGTTGAGGCCGACGCCGCGCGTGCGCAACGCCTGCTCCAGCACGGGCGTGAAATGCAGGCCGGCGGTGGGCGCCGCGACTGCGCCTTCATGCGCAGCGAACATGGTCTGATAATCGGCCAGGTCCTGCTCGTCCGGCGTGCGCTTCGAGGCGATGTAGGGCGGCAGCGGCGGGCTGCCGAGATCTGATATCGCCTGATCCAGCGTCGGCCCGTGGAACGAGAACGACAGCGTCACCTCGCCCTCGGTGCCCTTGGCTTCGACCTCGGCATCGAGATGGCCAAGCAGGCAGACCTTGCCTTCGTTGCCGAAGCGGATGCGGTCACCAGCGACGAGCTTCTTGGCCGGCTTTACCAGCGCCTGCCAACGCGAACCGTCGAGCCGCTTGATCAAGGTCGCCTCGATCTTAGGCTCGGTCTCGCGGCCGATGCGGCGTCCCCTAAGCTGCGCCGCGATCACCTTGGTGTCGTTGACGACGAGCTGGTCGCCCGGCTTCAGCCATTGCGGCAGGTCGGAGATGAGCTGATCGCGCAGCGCGCCGCGCTCCACGACCAGCATCTTCGCGGAGTCGCGCGGATGCGCCGGGCGCAGTGCGATGCGCTCGGCGGGCAAATCGAAATCAAAGAGATCGGTGCGCATAATCTTGAAGCCACCATCGTCATTCCGGACGCCGCGCCACAAGCGCGGCGATCCGGAATCTCGAGATTGTGGCGCGACATTCCGGGTTCGCGCTAGCGCGCGCCCCGGAATGACGATTTCTGGCTACTCCTTGTCCGCCGCCATGCGCGCCTTGACGATCTTGTCGGGATTCATCACGGGCTCGCCGCGCTTGATCTTGTCGACGTTCTCCATGCCCGCGGTGACCTTGCCCCACACGGTGTACTGGTTGTCGAGGAAGTGGGCGTCGTCGAAGCAGATGAAGAACTGGCTGTCGCCGGAATCGGGGTTGGCGGCACGGGCCATCGAGGCGGTGCCGCGCACATGCGGCTCCTTGTTGAACTCGGCCTTCAGCTTCTTGCCGGAGCCGCCGGTGCCGGTGCCGTGCGGGCAGCCGGTCTGCGCCATGAAGCCGTCGATCACGCGATGGAACACGATGCCGTCGTAGAAGCCTTCGCGCACCAGCTCCTTGATGCGCGCGACGTGGCCGGGCGCGAGGTCGGGCCGCATCTCGATGGTGACGGGGCCCTGCGTGGTTTCGAGGATCAGGGTGTTTTCGGTGACGCTCATGTTCTTCTCTCTTGGGTTGGGGGTGAAGTCTTCCGGCCGTGGAACTGGACCGCGAATGGACGCCCCGCAGCGGCGCCGGCCATCGTTTCGGTAAATGGCATCGGCGTGCAGCGTTGCAATGCCTCCATCACCGCGATCCGGTACTGCAACCGGTCATCGTCGGACGCCTCGGCGGACTCGTAGGTAATCCGCGGATGGCCCAAAATGTCTCCGGCGCGGTTAAAGCTCACGACGACGGTAATGTCGATGGGGCGAGCCTTTGCTGGCGGCGGCGGTTTCCAGCAGCGGCCCAGCCGCACAATGACATCGCGGATGGTATTGACCTTGTCGTCCTGCGCAGGCGCGCTCGTGCCAAGCAGGAGCACCGCGGCAGCTACGAGGAGCTTTTCGCCGCGGCGCGCCATCGTCTCTCCTATTTGATGTCGGCGGCGACCTGCACCTTCACCATCTTGTCGGGATCGGTGACGGTGCCGCTTCCGGAGCCAGGCGGGGCCTTCTTCAGCTTGTCGACGACGTCCATGCCCTGCACGACCTCGCCGATCACGGTGTACTGGCCGTCGAGGCTGCCGCCGTCCGCGAACATGATGAAGAACTGCGAATTGGCGCTGTCGACGCTATCGCCGCGGCGGGCCATGCCGACGATGCCGCGGGCGAAATGCACCTTGGAGAATTCCTGCTTCAGGTTCGGATATTTCGAGCCGCCGGTGCCGTTGCCGTTCTGGCCGTCGCCGGTCTGCGCCATGAAGCCGTCCATCACGCGATGGAACGGCACGTTGTTGTAGAAGCCCTCGCGCGCGAGCTGCTTCAGCCGCTCGGCGTGCTGGGGCGCAAGATCCGTGCGCAGCTTGATGACGACGCGGCCTTTGGTGGTGTCGATGACGAGCGCGTTGGCCTTGTCGAGGCCCGCCGGCAGGGTCTGGGCGACCGCAGGGGCAATGCCGATCAACGCGGCAAAGATCGTGGCAAGGATTGCGAGACGACGGATCATGAAAACTCCGGATCAGATGAGATGAAACGCGCGCCGTTAGCTGGCGAATTTTGCCTTGAGCAGGCTTGCGACGAGCGGCGGTACGAACGCCGAGACATCCCCGCCCATGCCGGCGATCTGGCGCACCAGTGTGGCGGTGATCGGGCGGACCATGGGTGAGGCCGGCAGGAAGACGGTGTGCACCTCCGGCGCCATGGCCTCGTTCATGCCGGCGAGCTGCATCTCGTAGTCGAGGTCGGTGCTATCGCGAAGACCCCTGATCATGATGGTCGCACCGTGCTTGCGCGCCGCGGTCACGGTCAGGTCGTCGAAGGTCGTGGCTTCGAAGGCGCAGCCGGCCTGGGCGGCGATCGGCCCGCAGACATCGTGCAGCATCTGAAGCCGCTCCTCGGTCGAGAACAGCGGCTTCTTGCCGGGGTGCACGCCGAGCGCCACGACCAGCCGGTCGCACAGGGTAACGGCATGCCGGACCACGTCCAGATGGCCGTTGGTGATGGGGTCGAAGGAACCCGGATAAAAGGCGATACGCGGCATGGCCTCCTCCTACCGCGCCACGCCCTGCCCGGCAAGCCGGCCAGGTTCCCTGCCCGCTTTTCCTGCGAAAGCCTGTCGGAATCCCCTGAACTGTTTCGTCCTGGGGGCAGCGACGAAACAAAACGGATGGCGAACGAAACCATTTTCGCCATCCGCGAAGACGTCCGGAAACTGGCCATGGTTACTAATCCGCCCAACGAAATGACGGGCCGCAAACAGGCGCAGCGGCCGCATCACAGGGGACCGTCGATGATCAAGGCTCTTTCAGCGATCGCTGTTGCTGCGTGCGTTGCCGCGGCTCTTACCGTGCTGCCCGGTTTCGCTCCGACCGTCGAAGCCAGCGTGCCGCAGCCCCTCGCCAAGGGTGACCGGCTGGACATCCGCGTCGTTGGCAAGGATTGCTCGCAGCAAGCCTGGCCGAACTTCGAAGCCTCCTGCCTGCGCCGCGCCGACACCAAGGCCAACGTCCGAGAGGTGCGCCTTGTGACCGCCGACCGGACGCCGTAGGCCAACGCTGCCTAATCCGGCGTCATCCGGCGTCACACAAACCCCATGGAAATTTGCGACGTCTCGTCGCAGACTGAGCTGACGATCGCGCCCCCCGGATAGCCCGGCGGGCGCGTCGCCATGAGGGGGTTGCCATTGTCCAGTACGCCTGCTGTTGCTACCGGCCACCATCCCGATCCGCTGCCGCTTGCCATGACCATGGGCGCCCTCGGGGTCGTCTATGGTGATATCGGGACCAGCCCCCTTTATGCCCTGAAGGAAGCCGCCAAGGCGGCCGCCCATGGTGGGACGGTGACACAGGACGCCGTGCTCGGCGTTGCGTCCCTCATCTTGTGGGCGCTGCTCCTGATCATCTCGCTGAAATACGCGCTGCTGATCCTGCGCGCCGATAACCGCGGCGAAGGCGGCATCGTGGCCCTGCTGGCACTGCTGCATGCTCGTCAGGCGCAACCAGGCACCTGGCGCGCGCATCTCCTGGTGGTCGGCCTCGTCGGCGCCGCCCTGCTCTATGGCGATGGCGCGATCACGCCGGCGATCTCGGTCCTGAGCGCCATCGAAGGCCTGAAAGTGGATGCGCCCTCGCTCGCGCCGGTCGTGGTGCCCATCACCATCGTCATCCTGATCGGTCTCTTCATGATGCAGAAGCAGGGCACCGGCTTCATCGGCCGGATCTTTGGCCCCGTCATGCTGGCCTGGTTCGGCGTGCTCGCCGCGCTCGGCATCCACGGCATCGTCAAGGCGCCAGCGGTGCTGGCTGCGCTGAGCCCGCTCTATGCCTTCGAATTCCTGATCCACCAGGATTTCCACGTTTCCTTCGCGATCCTCGGCGCGGCCTTCCTGGCGGTGACCGGCGGCGAGGCGATGTATGCCGACATGGGGCATTTCGGGCGCTTGCCGATCCGGCTCGCCTGGTTCGCCATCTGCCTGCCGGCCCTGGTGCTCAACTATTTCGGCCAGGCCGCGCTCCTGATCACCGACCCCACGATGATCGAGAATCCGTTCTTCCAGCTCTGCCCGGATGCGCTGCATTACCCGCTGGTCGCCTTCTCGGCGGTTGCGACCGTGATCGCCTCGCAGGCGATCATCTCGGGCGTGTTCTCGCTGACCCAGCAATCGATCCAGCTCGGCTTCCTGCCGCGGATGCAGATCCGCCATACCACGAGCCATGCGATTGGCCAGATCTACGTGCCGCTGGTGAACTGGCTGCTCGCCGCCGCAACGCTCGGCGCGGTGCTCTCCTTCGGCACCTCGGATGCGCTCGCCGGAGCCTATGGCATCGCGGTGTCGCTCCTGATGGCGATCACCACGCTGCTCGCCGCGCTGGTCGCAATCCAGTGGGGCTATTCGCCCTGGCTCGTGGTCGCGGTCAACGGCTTCTTCTTCGCGATCGATGTGATCTTCTTCGCAGCCAATTCGATCAAGCTGTTCGAGGGCGGATGGTTTCCGCTGCTGCTCGCCGGCCTCGTCGCCTTCCTGATGCTAACCTGGCGCAGCGGCGTAAAACTCGTCGAGCACGCCCGCGCGCGGCTACGCCAGCCCGAGGAGGATCTGATCGAGACCGCGGTCAACAAGTGCCGCGCCCGCCTGCCCGGCACCGCCGTCTATCTCGCTTCGGCGCCGAGAGGCGTGCCGCTCGCGCTGACGCAATTCGTCAAGCACAATCGCGTCCTGCACGAACGCGTGCTGCTCGTGACCGTCCTGATCGAGGAAATCCCCCACGTGCCCGACGAGGAGCGCACCGAGGTGATCGAGATCATCCCGGCGATCACCCGCGTGGTCCTGCATTACGGCTTCATGCAGAACCCGACCATCTATGAGGGGCTGAAGCTCGCCTGCCGGCAGGGCAAATTGCCGGGCATCGACCTCTCCGACATCACCTACTATGTCGGCCGCGAGACCATCATCCCGCGCGAGGACGTCCCGGGCATGTGGGTCTGGCGGGAGTCGCTGTTCGCCTTCCTGCAACGCAACGCCGAACGTTCCGCGGCATTCTTCGGCGTGCCGACTGGACAGGTGGTGGAGTTCGGCACGGAGCTGGAGATCTAGCGAGCCGGACCGGCGCAACTACCTCTGCGTTGCCGGGACCCGCCGGACCGTCCAGCCGTCGTTGAAACGCACCAAGACTGCGTCGCACTTATCGTCCGGACATTTCTGCTCGGTGTCGGCTGGAAATACGCGCAGCGCGACGTGATCCTCGTCGATCCAGCGCTGATGGCGCCATTCGAACAGCGCGTCCTGCGCGTGCTTCCATTGCAGCGCAGGCGCGTCGCCTGCAGTCGAGCCGACGGCGAGGTCATACTCGCCGCCGTGCGCATAATCGTTGTCGATAACGAGAAAATTCGTGCCGTCATCCGAAAGGAATGGCACGCCAGGGAGAAGCAGCTTGGCCCCCGTGCGTGCGCTGACGAGCTCGACGCCGCTACCCTCGTAATACTTAGCCGCGATGGAATAGACGTGGGCTACCGGATGGTAGCCGGCAAACCAGTACTGAACGCAATGCTGCACGTCGTCGGGTCTCACAGGCCTTTGTATCGGTCCGATAGATTTTTGACGTGCCGTTCTCGAGCTGCAGCGTCAGCAAATCGCCCTTCCGGCTCGCGCGCTTTCCGTACTCGCGCAGGCAGACGGGCTCCCGGGCGTCAAGCTTCTGATCGTCGATGTCGGCGCGGCACGTGTCGGCGACGGCGTTGGCAGCCGGCTGCGCAGCCGCCTGCCCGGCCAATGCGGCGCCAAGCAAACCAACGACAAAAAGAATGCAGATGACGCGCACGTTCCCGGCGAGTCCGTAAGTTGCTAGCGGATGACGGATCGATCCCCGGACACTACTCAAAGTGACGAGCGGCGGCAACTCTGCCGCCTTCTGCGCTGAGTTCGTAGCCCGGATGGAGCGAAGCGCAATCCGGGTTCTTCGTGATGTCAGGTGCTGTCCCGGATTTCGCTTCGCTCCATCCGGGCTACGCTCCTACGCACCGTAACTAGTGTCCGTTCCCGTTCTCGCCATTGCCGTTCTCCGCCTCTTCCGTGATGTGCTCGACCGAGACGACGTGCTCGTCCTCGGCGGTGTCGAACACGATCACGCCCTGCGTGGAGCGGCCGGCGATGCGGATGCCTTCGACCGGGCAGCGGATCAGCTGGCCCTTGTCGGTCACAAGCATGATCTGGTCGGCCTCCTCGACCGGGAAGGACGCCACCAGATTGCCGTTGCGGTTGTTGACGCTCATGGCGACGATGCCTTTGCCGCCGCGGCCCGTGGTGCGGTACTCGTAGGACGAGGTCCGCTTGCCATAGCCGTTGACGGAGACGGTCAGCACCACCTGCTCGGCCGCCGACATCTCGACATAGCGATCCTGCGAGAGCTCGCTCGCGCCTGACGTCTCCTCGGTTTCGGCCTCTGCGACCTCATCCGTCGCACCTTCGCCCGCGACCGCGCGGCGCATCTTCAAGTACGCCGAGCGTTCGTCCGAGGTCGTCTCGACGTGGCGCAGGATCGCCAGCGAGATCACCTTGTCGGCCCCCGCCAGCGCAATGCCGCGGACGCCCATCGAGGTGCGCCCGGTGAACACGCGCACGTCGGTGACGGGAAAGCGGATGCACTGGCCGCCGGCGGCGGTCAGCAGCACGTCGTCGCGCTCGGTGCAGATCTGCACGTCGACGATTGATTCATTGTCGTCGAGCTTCATCGCAATGATGCCGGAGCGGCGGACGTCGACGAAGTCGGACAGCTTGTTGCGCCGGACATTGCCGCCGGTGGTGGCGAACATCACATCTAGCTGGCCCCAGGTGGATTCATCCTCGGGCAGCGGCATGATCGTGGTGATGCGCTCGCCCTGCTCGAGCGGCAGGATGTTGATCAGCGCCTTGCCGCGCGCGTTCGGCGCCGCCATCGGCAGACGCCAGACCTTCTCCTTGTAGACCTGGCCGCGCGACGAGAAGAACAGCACCGGCGTGTGCGTGGAGGCCACGAACAGGCGCGAGACAAAATCCTCGTCGCGGGTCTGCATCCCGGCGCGTCCCTTGCCGCCGCGGCGCTGGGCCCGATAGGCCGACAGCGGCACGCGCTTGACGTAACCGGCATGGGAAACCGTGACGACCATGTCCTCGCGCTGGATCAGGTCCTCGTCCTCGACCTCGCCTTCCTGCTCCATGATCACGGTCCGGCGCGGGGTGGCGAACTCCGCCTTCACCTCGGCGAGCTCGGTCTTGACGATGTCGAGGATACGCGCGCGCGAACGCAGGATGTCGAGGTAGTCGCCGATCTCGCCGGCGAGCTTGGACAGCTCGTCGCCGATCTCATCGCGGCCGAGCGCCGTGAGGCGCGCGAGGCGCAATTCCAGGATGGCCCTGGCCTGCTCCAGCGACAGACGGACGGTGCCGTCCGCATTGATGCGGTGGCGGGGATCATCGATCAGCGTGATGATGTCCTCGACGTCACGCGCCGGCCAGTCGCGCGTCATCAGGGTCTCGCGCGCAGCGGCCGGCGTCGGCGAAGTCCGGATCACGCGAATGATCTCGTCGATATTGGCGACCGCAATCGCAAGACCGACCTGCTCATGGGCGCGCTCGCGCGCCTTGCGCAGCTTGTACTTGGTGCGGCGGGTGACGACCTGCTCGCGGAAGCCGACGAAGATCGTCAGCATATCCTTCAGGTTCATCGTCTGCGGACGGCCGGAGTCGAGCGCGACGGCGTTGACGCCGAAGCTCGTCTGCAACGGCGTGAACTTGTAGAGCTGGTTCAGCACCACGTCGGGCACGGCGTCGCGCTTGAGCTCGACGACGACGCGGTAGCCGTCGCGGTCGGACTCGTCGCGCAGATCGGAGATGCCCTCGATCTTCTTCTCTTTGTAGAGCTCGGCGATGCGCTCGACCATCGTCGCCTTGTTCACCTGATACGGAATCTCGGTGATGACGATCGCCTCACGTTCTTTCCGGATCGTCTCGAACTCGACCTTGCCGCGCATCACGATCGAGCCGCGTCCGAGATGGTAGGCGCTGCGGATGCCCTGGCGCCCCAGGATGATGCCGCCGGTCGGGAAATCCGGACCTGGGATAATGTGGTTCAGTTCGTCGATGGTGAGCGAAGGATTGTCGATCAACGCCAGGCAAGCGTCGATCACCTCGCCCAGATTGTGCGGCGGGATGTTGGTGGCCATGCCGACGGCGATGCCGCCGGCGCCGTTGACCAGCAGGTTCGGGAACCGCGCCGGCAGGACCACCGGCTCCTTGGTCGAGCCGTCATAATTGTCCTGAAAGTCGACCGTCTCGCTCTCGATGTCCTCGAGCAGTTTGAGCGCGATCTTGGTCAGGCGCGACTCGGTGTAGCGCATCGCCGCCGGCGGATCGCCGTCGACCGAACCGAAATTGCCCTGCCCGTCCACGAGCAGTTCGCGCATCGAGAAGGGCTGCGCCATACGCACCAGCGCGTCATAGATCGCCTGGTCGCCATGCGGGTGGTATTGGCCCATGACGTCGCCGACGATGCCGGCGGACTTCTTGTGCTTCTTGTCGGGGGTATAGCCCTCCTCGTTCATCGAGAAGAGGATGCGCCGGTGCACCGGCTTCAAGCCATCGCGCGCATCGGGCAGCGCGCGCGCCACGATCACGCTCATGGCGTAATCGAGGTAGGACTTCTTCATCTCGTCGAGGATCGAGATCGGGCGAATATCCGAAGGATGCTCCGGCTTGTCGCCGGGCTTGTCGTTGTCGTCGTCAGCCAAGGGGGAATCCGGTGAGTTCTTGTCCGGGAATCATATAGCGCATCGAGGGTCTGATAACCACCCTGGCAAGGCTCCCGGGAAGCGCTTTTTCCGCTTATTTTTCCAACGACTTACGGCTCCCGCGAAGCCTCCTTTGGAGCGACGGAGCAGGCCGAATGGAACCCTGCCTTAAGAGCCGAAAATCACGTGATGCATGATGCGTCCCGGCAGCAGCGTGAACAACCCTGCGACCACCAGCGCGCCGATGAACATGAAGATCATGATCCGCCGGTGATCGGCGACGCGATGGGTATGCGCCCGCCACACCGCGAGCGGCAGCATCACGAGCGTGAAGATCGAGAGCAGATGAATCGGGCTGAACGGCCCGACCAGCCGGATCCGGTGGATCCAGAACGATGACGCGGCCACGATGGCCATGAGTGCCACCCAGATCCAGCCAACGGTCCGGTGCGGCAGCGTGCCCTTGGGAGCCGCGAACTGGACGACGCCGAGCACGAAGGCAGTCATCGCTGCAAAGGCGTGGAGCGGGATGGCTGGAGCGGCGTCAAGCAGCGGCGCGAGCATCATGGCTGAGGCATCCCGGTGATGGCGCCTCGAGAAGCCGGCGCGGAACGATGTAAATAGCATTAACATGAAGTGAATGCCATTCACATCGCTGGGCTGGGAAATCCTTAATGCGCAACATTAGGCAGGCCTGCAAAAACAAGCCCGATCAGCAAATTGGTAAGAAATGCTGCCCCTTCTCACGAAGGCGGCGAACCATTCCGTTAGAAGGGGGTGTCCACTTAGAACGGAATGTCGTCGTCCATGTCGCTGTTGCGGCCGCCGCCCGCGGCGACTGCGCGGCGCGGTGCGCTGCTCACCGGGCTGCTGGAGCCGAAATCGCCGCCCGGCTCCTCGCCGAAGCTGCCGCCTCCCCCGCCACCACGGCCGTCGAGCATCGTGAGGTTGGAGTTGAAGCCCTGCAACACGACTTCGGTCGAGTATTTCTCGGCGCCGCTCTGGTCGGTCCATTTGCGGGTCTGCAGTGCGCCTTCGACGTAAACCTTCGCGCCCTTCTTCAGGTACTGCTCGGCGACCTTTGCGAGTCCCTCGTTGAAGATCACGACGCGATGCCACTCGGTCTTTTCCTTGCGCTCGCCGGTCGCCTTGTCCCGCCAGGTCTCCGACGTTGCGACGCTCAGATTGGCGATCGGCCGCCCGTCCTGGGTACGGCGGATTTCAGGATCCTTGCCGAGGTTGCCGACCAGAATGACCTTGTTGATGCTTCCCGCCATCGCCGCTCTCCACTACAAACTGCGAAATTGTTCGAAAAAGCCGGAGCCGTGCCAAAACCGCTCGCTGCCGCCTGCTGTGCGACCCTATACGCTGGCGGACGTCGCCGAGCCCGCGGTCCCGCAGGTTATCCCCACATATAGCACCCGGGCCAGCAACGTTCCAGCTTTGTTCTTGCGCAAGCAGTGGCGGTATAAACCAGCAAGTTAAGATTGCACATCTAACAAGTTAATGGAACCGCATGGAACTTTTTCGGGTTCCCGCGGACGGAAATACCGCTTAACATTCATTAAGTTAGGAACCGCTCAGTTCGCTCGCGACTGTTGCTTTTGGGAGACGGACTCTACCGGTGGATCAGGCTAGGTTTGACGCGACATCGATTCATTGGGCGTCGCGCCTTGATTGACCGCTTCGGGGACCAGAGAAGCGGCACAGCCGGAGGGACAGAAATGAAGAAGATTTTGGTTGGGGCCATTGGTGCAGTTGCGTTGAGCCTGTCGGCTCCGGCGAGCGCGGCGGATCTCGCTGCGCGTCCGTACGTAAAGGCTCCGCCCCCGGCAATCGCCGCGGTCTACGACTGGAGTGGCTTCTACATCGGCATCAACGGCGGCGGCGGCTCGGCCCACAAATGCTGGGACTTCGTGGACAGCACCGGCCTTGTGACCGGTGTTCCCGGCAGTCTTGTGGGTGAAGGGTGCCACAATGCGACCGGCGGCACGGTTGGTGGTCAGATCGGGTATCGCTGGCAGACTGGCCAGTGGGTGTTCGGCTTCGAAGGTCAGGGCAACTGGGCCAACTTCAACGGCGATAACACCAGCGCCGTCTTCCTGGCCGACCGCAACCGTTCGCGAATCGACTCCTTCGGCCTGATCACCGGCCAGATCGGCTATGCCTGGAACAACGTGCTGTTCTACGTGAAGGGCGGCGGTGCGGTTGTCGGCGACAAGTATGACATCTTCGACATACCGACCGGCGTGCTGGTGGCTTCGGCTCGCGAAACCCGCTGGGGCGGCACGGTTGGCGCTGGCCTGGAAGTCGGCTTTGCGCCGAACTGGTCGGTGGGCGTCGAGTACGACCACATCTTCCTCGGCAATCGCACCCTCGGCTTCACGACGCCTGGTGGCATCGCGGCCGGGAGCGACCGGATCAGCCAGAACGTCGATATGGGCCTCGTCCGCCTGAACTATCGCTGGGGCGGGCCGATGATCGCGAAGTACTGATCCTTCGCCAAACCTCTTCCTGTCGAAAAGGCCGGCCTCGCGCCGGCCTTTTTTGCTGTCCGGGTACAGCCGGTATGAACAGGTCAGCCATCCTTACACGTTTTCCGCGTGGTGTGGCATCTCGGGCACACAACTTGCGGCTTTACTGGTGTAAGCACGACATCAGTTGGACCAGAACGTCCGATGTCCTTCCGCGCACGGAAGGCAAAAACAGAAACTGGGACTGGGACTAAGTTGAAAATGAAGAAGGTTTTGTTGGCTTCGGCCAGTTTGTTCGCACTCAGCGCGTTCGCTCCGGTCATGGCTGCCGATCTGGCGGCCCGCCCCTACACCAAGGCTCCAGTGGCCCCCGCCGCGGCCTATAACTGGACCGGCTTCTACCTCGGTGGCTTCGGTGGCTACGCTTGGGAAAACACCTCCACTGACCCGAAGATGAAGGGCGGCTTCGCCGGTGGTACGGTCGGCTACAACTGGCAGGCCAGCAACATCGTGCTCGGTCTCGAAGCCGATGGCGGCTGGGCTGACGTGAGCGCGACAGCCGGCACCCCGGGCGTGCTCGCCGTGACGAGCCGGATCAATTCGTTGGGAACTGTGCGCGGTCGCGTCGGCGTGGCGTTCGACCAGGTCCTGCTCTACGGCACCGGCGGCTTCGCCTGGATCAACAACAAGCTGACCGCGGACGTGCTTGGCGTGCTCGCCTCGGACAGCCAGTTCCACACGGGCTGGACACTCGGCGCGGGTGTCGAAGCTTTCTTTGCTCCGCAGTGGTCGGTGAAGGGCGAGTACCTCTATCGTAGCCTCGGCAGCGAGAACTACTTCGCCGGCACCGTCTCGTCCGGCACGCTGAACCTCCACAGCGTGCAGGTCGGCGTGAATTATCACTTCGGTGGCCCGGTCGTCGCGAAGTACTGATCTTCGAGATTGATTCTCGACGGAAAGGCCGGCTTGCGCCGGCCTTTTTGCTTGGGCCAGAGGCGGCAGCTCTGCGAGCTACTGCCATGTCCTGCCAGCACGCCAACAATCCGTTGACGATTCGCAACTCGCACTGGAAATCCGCCGTCGTTCTTCCTACGTTCGCGACTTACCCACAAGGCGTCCATCCCCGGTTCCGGGCGAGGCGCGCCTGAACGCCGGCGCGGCCGCGCGGCGTGGGAATCTCCTTGGGGACCACTGGGATGGACGAAGTGATCAAGGCGAAGCGCCAACAACAGAACGCGGGCTCAAGCCTGCGCGCAATTACGATCCGTGGCGCGCGCGAGCACAACCTCAAGAACATCGACGTCGAGATTCCGCGCGACAAGCTCGTGGTGTTCACCGGCCTCTCCGGCTCCGGAAAATCCTCGCTCGCCTTCGACACCATCTATGCCGAAGGCCAGCGGCGCTATGTCGAGTCGCTGTCGGCCTATGCCCGCCAGTTCCTGGAGATGATGCAGAAGCCGGACGTCGACCAGATCGACGGCCTGTCGCCCGCGATCTCCATCGAGCAGAAGACGACCTCGAAAAACCCGCGCTCGACCGTCGGCACCGTCACCGAGATCTACGACTACATGCGCTTGCTCTGGGCGCGCGTCGGCGTGCCCTATTCGCCCGCGACCGGCTTGCCGATCGAGAGCCAGACCGTCTCGCAGATGGTCGACCGCGTGCTGGCGCTGCCCGAGGGTACCCGCCTGTACCTGCTCGCGCCGGTCGTGCGCGGCCGCAAGGGCGAGTACAGGAAAGAGCTGGCCGAATGGCTCAAGAAGGGCTTTCAGCGCGTCAAGATCGACGGAACTTTCTATGAGCTCGCGGAGGCGCCGAGCCTCGACAAGAAATTCCCGCACGACATCGACGTCGTGGTCGACCGCATCGTGGTGCGCGCCGATATCGGCCAGCGCCTTGCCGAAAGCTTCGAGACTGCGCTGAAGCTCGCCGAGGGCCTTGCCGTCGTCGAGTTCGCCGATGCGCCGGCGGCTGCACCCGTCGAAGAGAAAAAGAAGACCGCCAAGATCCACGACAAGAGCGGGCCAGAGCGCATCCTGTTCTCGGAAAAGTTCGCCTGCCCGGTCTCCGGGTTCACCATCCCCGAGATCGAGCCGCGGCTGTTCTCCTTCAACAATCCCTACGGCGCCTGCCCCGCCTGCGGTGGTCTCGGCGTCGAGCAGCATGTCGATGAGGACCTCGTCATCCCCGACAAGGAGATGACCCTGCGCAAGGGCGCGATCGCGCCGTGGGCCAAATCGTCATCACCCTATTACGTGCAGACGCTGACCGCGCTCGGCAAACACTACAAATTCACGCTCGACACCAAGTGGAAGGATCTCGCGAAGAAGACGAAAGACGCGATCCTCTACGGCTCCGGCGAAGACGAGATCAAGTTCTCCTACGAGGACGGCGTTCGCTCCTACGACACCAAGAAACCGTTCGAGGGCGTCATCACCAACATCAACCGCCGCTATCGCGAGACCGAGAGCGAGTGGGCGCGCGAGGAGCTCGCAAAGTATTTCCACGACGTCCCCTGCGAGGCCTGCAAGGGCTTTCGGCTGAAGCCGGAGGCGCTCTGCGTCAAGGTTGGCGGCAAGCACATCGGAGAAATCTCGGAACTGTCGGTCAAGCGCGCCGGCGAATGGTTCGAGACCGTGCCGGAGGCGCTGAACAAGCAGCAGAACGAAATCGCCGGACGCATCCTGAAGGAGATCCGCGAGCGCCTCACCTTCCTGCTCGACGTCGGCCTCAACTATCTCACTTTGTCTCGCTCCTCCGGCACGCTGTCCGGCGGCGAGAGCCAGCGCATCCGCCTCGCCTCGCAGATCGGCTCGGGGCTGACTGGCGTGCTCTACGTGCTGGACGAGCCCTCGATCGGCCTGCACCAGCGCGACAATGCGCGCCTGCTCGACACGCTGAAGCGCCTGCGCGACCTCGGCAATACGGTGGTCGTGGTCGAACATGACGAGGACGCCATTCGTCTCGCCGACTACGTCCTCGACATCGGCCCCGGCGCCGGCATGCATGGCGGCCACATCGTCGCCGAAGGCACGCCCGCCGAGATCATGCGCAACCCGAAATCGCTCACCGGAAAATATCTCACCGGCGAGCTCGAGGTCGAGGTGCCGGAGCGACGCCCACCGAACCATCGCCGCACCATCAAGGTGGTCAACGCGCGGGGCAATAATCTCAAGAACGTCACGGCGGAGATTCCGCTCGGCCTGTTCACCTGCGTCACCGGCGTCTCCGGCGGCGGCAAGTCGACGCTGCTGATCGACACGCTCTATCGCGCCATCGCCCGCAAGCTAAACAATGCGAGCGAAGGGGCCGCGCCCCACGACCGCATCGAGGGCCTCGAGCACATCGACAAGATCATCGACATCGACCAGTCGCCGATCGGCCGCACCCCGCGCTCGAACCCGGCGACCTATACCGGCGCCTTCACGCCGATCCGCGAATGGTTCGCCGGCCTTCCCGAAGCGAAGGCGCGCGGCTACGAGCCCGGCCGCTTCTCCTTCAACGTCAAGGGCGGCCGCTGCGAGGCCTGCCAGGGCGACGGCGTCATCAAGATCGAGATGCACTTCCTGCCCGACGTCTACGTCACCTGCGACGTCTGCAAGGGCAAGCGCTACAACCGCGAGACGCTGGAGGTCCTGTTCAAGGGCAAGAGCATCGCCGACGTGCTCGACATGACCGTCGAGGAAGCCGCCGAGTTCTTCAAGGCGGTGCCACGCGTCCGCGAAACCTTCAACACGCTGCACCGCGTCGGCCTCGACTACATCCATGTCGGCCAGCAGGCCACCACGCTGTCCGGCGGCGAAGCCCAGCGCGTCAAGCTCGCGAAGGAGCTGTCCAAGCGCGCGACGGGGCGCACGCTCTACATCCTGGACGAGCCCACGACGGGTCTGCACTTCCATGACGTCAAGAAGCTGCTGGAGGTGCTGCACGAGCTGGTCGCGCAGGGCAACACGGTCGTCGTCATCGAGCACAATCTCGAGGTCATCAAGACCGCAGACTGGGTCATCGACCTCGGCCCTGAAGGCGGCGACGGCGGCGGCGAAATCGTCGCCTGGGGCCCGCCGGAGGACATCGTCAAGGCGCCGCGCAGCTATACGGGCAAATTTCTGGAGCCGGTGCTGAAGAAGGCGGGCAAGCCGAAGCGCAGGAGCACGAGCGAAGCGGCGGAGTAGGCTTGAGCCATGTTGGCTGGCATCAGCATCGAACGTACGGGCTCGAAGGATACCGGCATCTGTGATTGCTGTGGTCGTACCAGTCGCACCGTTTGGGGACTCGCGTCCAACGAAACGCAAGGCCTAGCCGCGTACTACGTGCACTGGACTCTTGGTCACATTTCAGATCAAGGCGCCAACATCGATCTCATCGTTGGGAATTGGGGAAAAGGCACCACCGCAGCGGACCGTTGTGCGGTCGCTCTGGCCTATCGCCTATTGGATACTGGTCCAGCTATGATGGTCATCGATGCTGGACCACGATCCTTCTCCCGCAGCCCTCTCATCGGCAAGGTGTTCGCGCGCGACGAAGTGGTAGGTACCCCCTTTGCCCAACAGATATTCAGCATCGCCGATGCAGTACTTGCGCAAGACGACCGTATTGCCGAACTACTTGGATGATAAAAGATTGAGGCACCGGGTCGCAAAACGTAGGGCGAAGTTGACAGGGCTAGCCGACTGACCGCTCTACCAGACATGCCCTACTCCCTCGCCATCTTCGATCTCGACGGCACGCTGGCCGACAGTTTTCCGTGGTTTCTGCGCACCATCAACGACGTTGCCGATAGCTTCGGCTTTCGCCGCGTGGCAGATGAGGATGTCGAGGGGCTGCGGCATGCCTCGACGCGCGAGATTTTGAGGCGGCTCGAGGTGCCCTTGTGGAAGCTGCCGGCGATCGCACGGCATGCGCGGCGGTTGAAGGCGGAGGCAGCGGCGGAAATTTCCCTGTTCGCCGGCGTCGAGGCCATGCTGCAGACGCTGGCCGCAAGACGCGTGCAGCTCGCGCTGGTGACCTCGGACAGCGAAGCCAATGCGCGCGAGAAGTTAGGTGCGGCAGCTAACCTGTTCGCGCATTTCGACTGCGCCGCTTCGGTGTTCGGCAAGCCCGCGAAATTCCGCCGGGTCATCCGCCGCGCCGACGTCGAGCCGGCACAGGTCATTGCCATCGGCGATGAGGTGCGTGACATCGAGGCGGCCCGTAGCGTTGGCATTGCGTGCGGCGCCGTCTGCTGGGGCTACGCCGCGCCGGCGGCGTTGCGAGCGCTGGCGCCCGATCACACGTTCGAACAGATGGACGAAATAGCGGATGCGTTGTGCCGGGCTCGCTCTCCTGATCCCGCCAACGCAACTTAGGAGGCGCTGATGGCAATCACGGAAGCTGCCCGCTTAATGCTTTTGGCGCCGCCCGTCGGCAGGGTGCGCGTCGTGCTCGACACCGATACCTACAACGAGATCGACGATCAGTTCGCGCTCGTCCAGATGCTGCTCTCGAAGGAGCGCTTCGACGTGGAGGCGATCTACGCCGCCCCGTTCTTCAACAAGCGCGCAGACAGCCCTAGCCACGGCATGGAGCTGAGCTATCAGGAAATCCTGCGCCTGCTGGAGCGTCTGAACGTTTCGCCTGACGGTCTGGTTCATCGCGGCGTCACCGACTATGTCGGCGCCCAGAAGCAAGCCCGCGAAGCGCCCGCTGTCGACGACATGATCGCGCGAGCGCGGGCCGGATCGCCTGACAAGCCGCTCTACATCGTTGCCATCAGCGCCATCAGCAACGTTGCCTCAGCGCTTCTCAAGGCGCCCGATATCAGGGATCGCGTCGTGGTGGTGTGGCTTGGCGGCCATGCGCTGGAATGGCCGCACACGATCGAGTTCAATCTCAAGCAGGATGTCGGTGGCGCCCAGGTGCTGTTCGACAGCGGCGTGCCCCTGGTGCTCGTGCCGTGCAAGGGGGTGACCTCGCATCTTCACTCGACCGTGCCGGAGATCGAGCGCCATGTCGAACCTCACGGCAGCATCGGCGCGTTCCTGGCGATGCGGTTCAAGGAGTATTCGTCCGATCATCTCGGCTGGTCGAAAGAGATCTGGGACATGGCGCCGGTCGGCTGGCTCCTGAACCCGGATTGGGCGCCGAGCGTGATCATCCCGGCGCCTGTCGTGACGGAGCAGATGACCTGGAGCATCGATCGCAGGCGACATGCTATCAGGTATGTGACCTTCGTGGACCGAAATCCGATTCTGCGGGACTTCTTTTTGAAGTTGAAGGCGTTCGCCGAAGCGAAGACTTCGTAGGGTGGGTTAGCCCTGCGGCTGCGCGAAGCGCAGTCCGCCAGGCGTAACCCACCACTTCTCTCGACGCGCGGTGAGTAAAGAGGTGGGGTTACGCTTCGCTAACCCACCCTACGCACCGCCACGCACTGCCCCTTACTCCGTCCGCCTGAGAAACGCCCCGAACGCGCGCGGGCCATCGCCAACCTTGACCTCATCAGTCACTTTCAGCTCGATCGCATCGATGACGCTCACCGAGTTGCTTTCCCAATTCGCCACGATGATGCGCCGCCCATCCGCCGTGGCCGCGATCCCCTCCGGATAGTCGCCGACAGTGATGCGCTTGACCGGCTTCAGCGTCGCAAGGTCGAACACGCTGACGGTGCCGCCATATTGGTCGGTGACGAAACCGCGGCCCTGCGCCAGGGCCACCGCGTACGGCCGCATGCCCACCGGCACGCGGCCGATCTCGCGCGCCTCTGCAATATCGATCACGGAGACATCGTTCGATCCGACATTGGCGGTGAAGGCGCGCCTGCCCTCTGCATCGATGGTGATGCCGAACGGGCGCGTGCCGACCTTGATGGTGGCCCTCCGCTCGCGAGTAGCTGTGTCTACGACCGAGACGCTGTCGGCGTCGCGATCGGCCGATAGCAACAGTCGACCGTCAGGTGTCATTGCCAGCCCGGAGGGCGAGGCACCGACCACAATGCTTGCGACTACGCTTTGTGTCCGCGGATCGATCACCCGCACGGCCGCCGCGTACCAGTCGGCGACATAGACGGTCCCCCCATCCGGCGCCACGGCGACGCCGAGCGGACCGCCGCCGACGTCAATCCGGCCGACGACCTTCCGGGCAGCAGCGTCGACCACCGTGAGCGCCTTGGCGTCGGGACTCGTCACATAGGCAAAGCGCCCATCCGCCGTGACGGCAACGCCCGCCGGCTTGCCGCCGATCGCAATCGTTGCGACCGGCCGCAGCTTTGCGAGATCCACGACCGTCAGATTGTCGCTGAGCTGGTTGGTGACGAACGCCTCCTCGGCAGAGGCTTCCTCGACCGGGACCAGGCCGATGCTGGCGGCCAGCGCCGCCAGGACCATCACGCGCACGCTCAGCTTCCGCTCTCGATCTTCTTCTTCAGTGCCTCGAGGCCGCCCTTGTAGAGCCCGCTCACCGCCTTCACCGCCGCCTCGTCGCTGAGCTCCGGTGGCGGGTCATTGTTGGGAAAGCCGCGATAGAATGCGCCGGCCCATTCCAGCTTCGTCTTGCCTTCCGGAGCCGGCGACACCGACAACGTCGAGGAATAGTTGGTGACCGGCAGCACCTTCACGTCGACGGTCGTGATCCGGTACGAATAGCTCATCATGTCGGGCTCGTATTTGTAGAGCTCCTCGTCGATGGTGGCGCCGGTCCCAAGCGTCAGTCGCCGCGTGGCGCCGATCTCGTTGCCCTTCTCGCCCTCGGTCTTGCTGACGCCCGCGAGCCAGCTCATGTCCTGGAAATTGCCGATCAACGCCCAGACCTTGGCCTGCGGCGCGTTGATCTCGATGGATTCCCGCACCTTCTGCCGGGTCGGCCCGTGCGCCCAGGCGGCCGTCAAGGCCGTCGTCCCCACCGCCAGCGCCGCAAACACGGCCAGCGCCGTCCTCTTCGTCACCCTCATGTCGTATCCTCAAATGTGTTGTTGGTCTCTGCGCGACTGCCGCGCGCTGCGGACATGGTAACGTAGTTTTGGACGGGATCGAGGCCCTTCGTGGCGATTTCGATGGTCTAACGGCGTCGCGTTCTCCCCATGTCCCGTACCCGCTACTCGTCCTGGAGCGCCGCGTCGATGAATCCGGCCGGATCGTCGCAAAACTCGTGCAGCACCTTGAAATGGTCGGTCTCCCACAACGTCGCAGGCTCCAATCCGGCTTTGGTCAGCCGCAACAGCGCCGCATTGGGATAAGCCATCAACATCGGCGCGTGTGTGGCCATGATGACCTGGCAGATGCGGGAGTCCTCCATGCGCCGCAGCAGCTTCAAAAATTCGATCTGCCGTGCCGGCGAGAGCGCGGATTCCGGCTCGTCGAAGATGAAGATACCCTGGCGCTGACAGCGCTCCTCGAAGAAGCGCAGGAAGCCTTCGCCATGGGAGTGGGAGAGGAAGTCAGGGCCAACTTCGCCCACATCACGCGCAGCCTGATCGAGATATCTCGCAACTGTGAAAAAACTCTCGGCACGAAAGAACCAACCGTTGGTGATCTTGGGCAGCCAGCTGGCGCGCAACGCCTTCGACAGTTGGCCGCCCATCTTCTCCAGCGCCTGGGAGTGATCAACCGGCATATAACCCTTGCCGCCGCCGGCGTCGTCGTAACCGGCAAGCGCCGCGACGCCCTCCAGGATCGTGGATTTGCCGGTGCCGTTCTCGCCGACAATGATGGTGATGGGGGCTTCAAAACTGAGCTCGAAGTCATTGGCGAAGATGGGAAGGCAAAACGGATAGGCTTCCCGATTGGATATCTTCGACGGCTCAAGCCAGACTCGTTTCAAATAAGGCGCGGGCAAATTGATCGTGCGATTGCCTCTTCTGCCCATATCCATCCCCAGCCAGTAGTTGCTGCCAAATCGGCCATCGCCAGGAACATAACAAGAACAATCGCCACATGGAAGTGGTATCTGTGGCCAGCTACAAACTCCGATTGCTCCCTAATTCAGCACCTCCAGCACCAGCTCCATCGTCATTAGCACGGGATTGTCGCCGCGGATCAGCCGGCCCTCGGCGAGGCCGCCGGCGTAGTCGACGAGGGCGACGTCGAGCGCGGCCTGCAGTGCGCCGGAGCCGCCGGGGGCGATCGTGCCGGCCGTTATCGCCAGTTCGGTGGCAAAGGGCTCGGTCACGCCGCCATGGGTGAAGCGCGCGCCTATGGTCGAGCCGACGCCGCCGTGGATCCTCGCACGCGCGATGCCGTGCTCACGGCAGAAGCCTTCGAGCGCCCCCGCAAAGTCCTGGTTCGGCCGCAGCCGCAGCGCGAAGGCGCGGCTTGTGGCGTGAGCGCCGCTAGGCTCAGCGGCCACCGGTCCGAACAGCTTGAAGTTGGTTTCGCCGTCAGGCTCCGCCGTGAACATCGCTCCGTCGATGCCGAACGCCGCAACCTCGAACGGCTCCGCGACGACAGTCTCCTCGGGAAGCATGTGGCCGCCGCTGGCGCGACCGTCCGCCTCGGTCCAAAGCCCGTGGCAATGAAAGAACGGCGCACCGTCGCGCCTGCCGAGCGTCAGGCTGCCCAGCTTCACCCGCGTCACGCCCTGGGGTCGAAAGGTGTCACTGTAGAACGCGGCGTTCTCGCCCGTCTTCGACAGCGCCGGCATCACGTAAGCGAACGGGCCGAGCGCGCCGTGACCGAAGTTGAGCACGCCGCCGGCAAAGCCCTCCGCCGCGAAGCCGCGGCGTGCGGCTTCAAGCAACGGCATGCCGGCCTCGAGCCTGAACGCGAAGGCCCGTCCCCTCGCCTCCACCCATTGGATACGCTCGGCGACCGGTGCGCCCGGCTGCTTGATGCTCCGCATGATCAGCGCTCAGCCCGCCTGCTTGTTGTCGAGATCGAGCAGGCCGCGAGCCTCGAGCTCGTCGCGCACCATCCGCTTGGGGATCTTGCCATAGCCCGACTTCGGCAGGGCCTCCCAGAAGAAGAAGCGCTTCGGCATCTTGTAGCGCGGCACCTTGGGGCCGAGGAACGCCGCCATCTCGGTCTCGCTCACGGGTTTTGCACCTTCGCGCGCAACGCAGACGGCAACGCCGACCTCGCCCCAGGTCGGATCGGGCACGCCGAGCACGGCGACCTCGCCGACCGCGGGATGGGTCAAAATCTTCTCCTCGATCTCGCGCGGATAGATGTTGGAGCCGCCGGAGATGTACATGTCGGAGGCACGTCCTGTGATGTACACGAATCCCTCCTCGTCCATGTGGCCGAGATCGCCGGTTCGGAACCAGCCGTTGCGAAACGCCTTCGCGTTGGCCTCGGGGTTATCGTAGTAGCCGGCGAACACTGCAGGCCCGATGACGCAGATCTCCCCGCTCTGGTTCGACTTCAGCTCATGGCCCTCGTCGTCCTGGATCGATACCTGCATGCCCGTGCGCTCGAAACCGCAGGTGCCGATCTTGGCATGCGAACCGTCGTCGACATCGTGCAGCGCCGCCGGCAGCACGGTGATGTTGCCGGTGACCTCGCCGAGGCCAAAATACTGCACGATGACCTTGCCGAGCTTGTTCAGCGCGGTCTTCTGATCCTCGCGATACATCGGCGCGCCGGCATAGATCACCTGGCGCAGCGAGGAATGGTCGAAATTGTCGACCGCGGGATGCTCGACCATCATCTTCAGGATCGTCGGCACGGTGAAGAGATTGCTGACGCGATGCGCCTCGATCAGACGGAACGCCTCGCCGATGTCGAACTTTTCCGTCGGCAGCAGCACGGTGCGAGCGCCGCGCGCCGTCTGCATCAACTGATGCACGCCGGCGCCATGCGACAGCGGCGCGACCACGAGCGATGCATCCGCTTCCGTGGTGCCCGGCGTCAGATCGGCAAGGTGATTGGTGACCACAAAACCCATCTGGCCATGCGTGAGCACGGCCGCCTTGGAACGGCCGGTGGTGCCGGAGGTGAAGAAGAACCAGCAGGGATCGTCATGCTCGACGGCGACGTTCTCGATCCTAGCACCCGCATACTTGTTGATCGCCTCCGCAACGGTGGTCTCACCAAACGCGCCGTCACCAATGCGCCAGGTGAACTCCAATGCGCTACCACCAACGGCTGCGGCATGCTCGGGAAAATCGCCGTGGCACAAGAACCCTCTCGCACCGGAGGCCTGCGCGAGATAGGCGACCTCGTCCGGCATCAGGCGGAAGTTCGTGGGCACCCAGATCGCGCCAAGCCGGAATGCGGCGAACATCGAGAAGAACATCTCGTCGCCATTCTTGGAATGGACGAGGATGCGGTCACCTTTGGTGATGCCGCGCACGGCAAGCGCAGCGGCGAGCGCGGACACATGCGCGTCGATCTCGCGCCAGGTCCAGGATCTATCGCCCCACACGAAACCCGGCCGCGCCCCGTGCCGCCGCGCATTCTGGGTCAGCATGTAAGCGAGGTTCATGACGCGGTGCGACATCCGCAATGGCTGCATGGGGCTTCCTCTTCGCTGGTGGACGGCGCGCAGGCGGACCGCTCTTCGCGGCCCATTTATCGCCATCATCAGCAGCGCCGCAAGGCCGCCCGCCGCAGAGCCCCATTACGGCATCTTGAACGCGAAAGGCGTCATGGAGATCGCCTTCTCCTTGAAGCAGGACGGTGAGCCGTGCCCGCCGCAATAGCCGCCGTGCAATTCGAAGCGCATGGTGCGCGCCGCGCCCCGCTTCATCGGCGTCGGCTCGATCTCGTAGTTCCGGACATAGCCGTCGAATACGCGGCGCAAATTACCGTTTGGCAGCGTCACCAGAACGTTCATGACGCAGCCGCCGCTGCCGCAATAGGCGGCCTCGCTGCCATCGCATTTGGTGTCGCGGAAATCGACGACGTAGTCGTCGCGGCCATCGCCGGTGAGATCGATCTCGCGCACCGTATCGGGCGCAAAGCTCACCGCGCCGCCGCCCTGGCTTTGGCATTCCTGATGAGCGTAGTGCAGCGCCTTCTGCACCTCGCTGGGGTAATCGGCCGGATTGAACGGTTTTGCATCCTCGGCGCGGGCAAGGCCGCCGGCGAAGAGAACGCCTATCAGGATCAAGAGTCTCATTCGCTTTGGTCGTCGCGGTCGCTTCGATCGTTCAGGGAATCTTAAACATGATCGGCAACCTTGACCTGTCTCCGCGTACAGAGTTCCTGACCATGTCCAAAGCGCCCGCCTTTCTCCTGTTGTCGCTGACGCTCGCCGGATGTGCCGCGGCCCCGCAAGCGCGGCTCGCCTCCGATCCCGCCTTCGCCCCGGCGCGCTATGCCTGGGACGGTGCTGGTGAGGATCCCAATCAGCCCAAGCCAGCGCACACATCGCGGACTGCCACCCGAACTGGCCAGGACAAGTCGGTCGCGGCACTCCAGCCTTACTCGAAGGAGTGGTGGCAGGCCCAGGACGGTATCGAGGCCGAACAGGAGTCGCAGGTCAAGCGATCGATCGTCATCTGCAAGGGCTGCCTGCGGCCGCAACCTGCGGAGGATTCGCGTCTCGCCAAGGCCGCCGATTGAACCAATCCGCCGCCACAAGACCCTACTGAGATACACCGCCGGCCGGACATTCGGTCTATAAGCGCGGGTAGAACCGATCTCAGGACATCCCATGCTCACCCGCCGCACGTTCGTCGCCGCCTCGCTTCTCGCCACCGTCAACGCGGCCGCCGCGCAGGCCCCCTCAGCCAACGATCCCGTCGCGATCCTGACCGCGATCTACGCCCGCGCCGCCAAGGGTAAGGGCGATGGCGGCGGCGCCTTCATCATCGAGACCAAGGCCGCCAAGGCAAAGTATCTGTCGAAATCGCTGGTCGCGCTGTGGGCCAAGGCCGACGCGCACACGCCGAAGGGCGACGTCGGACCGGTCGATTTCGATCCCGTGACCAATTCGCAGGAACCCGACGTCAAATCGTTCAAGGTCGACACGGAGAAGCTCGAGACCGACAAGGCCACGGTCGCGGCGACCATCGCCGGTTACCGCAACGACCGCAAACCCGCCGACCAGGTCGTGCGTTATGAGTTCGTGCGCGAGGCCAATAGCTGGAAGATCGACGACATCAAGAGCTCATCCGACGGGCAAGCCTGGTCGATCCGCAAGATGCTGACGGACTCGCTGAAGAGCTGACGGGAGACGACATGAGCGACGTCATCGACAACAAGGCCCATCACCGCTTCGAGCTCGAGGTGGAAGGCCATCTCGCCACCGAGCGTTACAGGCTCGACGGCAACGTCATCACCTTCGAGCATACGGAGGTGCCGAAAGAGCTCGGCGGCAAGGGCGTCGGCTCAAAGCTCGTGCAAGGCGCGCTCGACCAGGTCCGCGCCGCAGGATTGAGGCTGATCCCGCAATGTCCCTTCGTAAAGGCCTGGATCGACAAGCATCCAGACTACGCGGATCTCGTGAAAAGTTAAGCGAGCGCAGGCCCGCCGATCGCACGACGGGCCGTGCGAACACCCATGCCTATTGCCCGTGCTTGAGCATGTCCTGGTCGCTCAACTCCCAATCCTGCCAGAGCTGGAGAATGCCGAGCAGCACCACCAGCGCGCCGAGGCTGGTGTGGTAGACGCGCAGAAAGCCCTCGCCGGAATAGCCGAGGACATAGGGCGAGACGATCAGCCAAAGCCCGACAAGGATCGTCGCCACCTCCTGCCAGCGCTGCAACGCAACATACTCGAGCTGGCTGAGGCCAAACACGACCAGGCCAACTGCGACCGTGTTCAGGATCACCGCTTGGTGTCCGACGATCGTCTCATGATCCTGAACGGGAAACCACGGCGACGCAACGATCAGCGCGCCGAGCAGCATCCCGCACCAGTCTTCCCATGTTCGATGAGTATTCAGAAAACCAAAGTCCGACATCGTAACCTCCTACACAAGAGGCATACGTCGGCGGCTGGCGATCACGACACTCCGAATGTTTAGCGACCCTGCCGGCCGCATTCGGGCGTATGTCCTGGGAGAACACGTGGGAACCGGCTGCGCGGTTGCAAGGGCGACACCGTGGTTTTTTCCAGCGAAGCGGTGCGACGCAAACGACAACCTGCGGGGTTGATCCAACCAAGGCGCGTGCTTGTCAGGGCGCGCACAAGGTCCGCTGTGCCCCTGATAGCGGCGCAAGAGCGGACCTCACTAGTGGTCCGAGTTGGGCCCAGGAGCCGACATCGCTCCAATCAAGCGGCGATACTTGTCAGGCTCCTTAGCGGCCGTAGGGGAAGCAGCGGTTGCGATCGAGTGTGAGACCGAAATGCGCTCCCAGTGCAGCGATGGCCGCGTCCTGCTGAGGATAAGGATCGGCATTGGATGCGGCAACGATGATGATCCGGAACCCGCCGCGATCCTTGCCACCCGGTGGCAGCATCGCTGTAGTTAGTGCATTGCCCTCCCTGTCGCGCAGCGTGAGGAAAAGCGGCATCTCTCGCTGTACATGGGCCTCGAGGCCGATGTCGCGCTCGATCGCGTTGGGCCGCTCGGGACGCCAGGACTGGACTGCCTTCTCCCGCTCGCGGCGGAAATATCTCTCAACTGTGTGGCCCATCAGGCGCGACTCATGCATCGCCTCACCTTCCGTCTCAATACGGAACCAGGTCTTTCCCTTCGGCGCGTCGCAAACATACTGCATTTCGCCCGTCCTGCGATCGCGGCAATTCTAGGGCGGCGGGCCTGCAAAGCCAATATGAGACTAGCTCCCATGTATAGCGCTGCACGATCAGAGGGGCTAAGAGTTCTTGATTGGACGTTGAAGTTCTAGTGAGCCCAAACAATACTAGGTCGACCGGAATAATCCTGTTCAGGAGCGTCCCGATGCATGACGTAAGGGAAAAGCAACGCGAAGCCCGCCGGAAGATCATTCGCCAATGGGCGAAGCTTCCGAAGGATAAACGGCAGTCTANGGAGGGGATTTCTGAATTCGCCAGGACCGCCGCTCAGCAGAACGAGAACGCATTCGTCCGCAGTCATCGCGATCCGTATCAGAAGATCATGGGATGGCTATTGCCGCGTGCTCATCTCTGAACGACTGAGTCCTCTGCACATCCTTCGAAGGCGACACCGGGTTCTT
>NZ_AXAS01000059.1 GCF_000472925.1 Bradyrhizobium sp. Ec3.3 | reverse complement strand
TCATGGACAATCTCGGCAGCCACAAAAGCAAGCTCGTGCGCCAGCTCATTCGCTCCGCCGGCGCCAAACTGTTCTTCCTGCCAAAATACTCGCCCGACCTGAACCCGATCGAACAGGTCTTTGCCAAGCTCAAACATCTGCTCCGAAAGGCCGCCGCCCGAACCGTCGATACGGTCTGCGCCGCCATCGGTGAAGTTCTGACGGCATTCACCCCTGGAGAATGCGCGAACTACCTCGAAAATTCAGGCTATCGAACCTAATGCCATCACGCTTTAGTGGGGCCCTTCTGCGACATAGGCTTTCGGGCGGATGTCCGCTTTGCGATTGCCCAGGGAGCATCGCATTAGCTCCAACTGTCCTAAGTCGATTTGCGAGTATCCTGACTTCCTAATGCCGCGCAAAATCGCCGGGTTGAGCTATCCAAGCATCCTTCGGCTTCCAGCGGTGTGTTCGTCCACAACGTTGGCATCTCAATGGGATTTCAACGTCGGGCAAGGTTTCAAATACGACGGTCTCGGTATTGAGCCCGGTTAGCACGACCTGACCTGTGACCGGGCAGCGGATCAAGATATCCGGCATTTTTAGAATCCGTTCGTGCTGCAAACCTACGTTAAAGAACTGTGACAGCATGCAGCGTCAGGCGAGGATATGAGAAGAGCGACGTGATTTGTTCCGAGTGCGGCGCTGGTTTTCGTCGCCTCGAACTATGGTCACACCCCGGGGAAGAAGGCGAGTACCGCTGTGCCCCTGCAACAGCTCACTCGAGGTTTTTGACGGTAGCAAGCTGGTTGCCTATCGCCTTACGATCGAGCCATCGGTTAGAGCTATGCGCGACTGACATCTCTCAATTGAGCTGCGTTTTGAAATGCAACGTGTCTCTGCCATGAAGGATGCATAAGGCTCAAGTCGATAGGATATTCACGTCGGCTCAAGCCGATCGTTTGCACACCGCGCCAGCAGGTGTGGTTCTTTTCACGAGACTTAACGCTCAGTCCGCCGGTCTCTTTCCGAAATTCCGCGATCGAGAGTGCATTTCGATGCACCGTCCCAAGCCGCCACGGGCCTGCTTACACGGCCAAGTAGCGTGTTCATCAGCACCTCACGCCTGCTTCAACAATGCGGGATCGATCGGCATCTTGCGGAGCCGCTTGCCCGTCGCCGCATAGACCGCGTTGGCGATGGCAGGGACGATCGCCGAGGTCCCCGTCTCACCCATTCCGCCCGGCGGCTCCGAGCTCCCGACGACATGAACCTCGATCGCCGGCGCCTCGTTCATGCGCAGCATTTGGTAGGTGTCGAAGTTAGCCTGTTCGACGCGGCCGTTCTTGAGCGTGATCTCGCCGTAGAGTGCCGCTGTGACACCAAAGTTGATCCCACTCTGGATCTGGGCTTGCACCGTGTTGGGATTGACCACAGTGCCGCAATCCATCGCACAGACCACGCGACGAACGCGGACTGCGCCCTCCTTCGACACCTCGACCTCCGCAACCTGCGCCATGTAGCTACCGAACACAAACTGCAGTGAGACGCCGCGGCCGCTTCCCTTGGGCAAAGCTTGTCCCCAGCCGGCCTTCTCCGCGGCAAGATCGAGCACTGCCTTGGCGCGCGGCGACTTGCCAAGCAGCGCACGGCGATAGGCGACCGCGTCCTGTTTTGCCACGGCGGCCATTTCGTCGATAAAGCTTTCGGTCACGAACACATTGTGCGACGGACCGACGCTGCGCCAGAAACCAGTTGTAATGCCTGGCGGCTCCACGCGCGCATATTCGACGTGGAAGTTCGGCAGGTCGTAGACCAGATCAATCGCGCCTTCCGTTGAGTCCGGGTCGAGACCGTTCGCAAAGCCCGGCGGCAGCCACCGCGCAATCACGGACGAGCCCGCAAAGCGATGGTTCCAAGCGATTGGCCTGCCCTGCTCATCGAGCCCCGCGGAGATGCGGTCGAACCAGTAGGGGCGGTACGCATCGTGCTGGATGTCCTCCTCGCGGGTCCACACGACCTTCACCGGGCCATCGACCTGTTTGGCGATCTCGACCGCGCGGACCGCACCGTCGGCCTCCAGCCGCCGGCCAAAGCCGCCGCCGATCAGTTGATTATGGACCATGACTTTCTCTGGCGGCAGACCTGCGGCCTTCGCGGCCATCGCCTGGACACGCGCAACCGCCTGGCTGCCGATCCAGATCTCGCATTCATCCTTGCGAAAATAAACCGTGCAATTCATCGGCTCCATCGTGGCGTGCGCCAGGAATGGCGCCTGATAGACCGCCTCGAGCTTGGTGGCTGCGCCCGCCATGGCCTTGTCGGCGTCACCGATGGTCTGCGCCACCGCGCCTGGCTTCGTCGTGGCACTTTCGAGCTCGCGCGCAATGTCAGAGGTCGAGAGGTTGGCATGTGGACCGTCATCCCACTCGATCTTGAGCGCCGCCAGACCCTTCTTTGCAGCGCCCATATGATCAGCCACGACCGCAACAGCGTCGTCAAGCTGCACGATCTGACGGACGCCGTTGATGGCCTTGGCCGCCGTATCATCCACGCGCTTCACCCGCCCGCCAAACACAGGCGATTGGGCCAGCGTTGCGATTTTCACGCCGGGCGGCCGAATGTCGATGCCGTAGACCGCGGTACCGTTGATCTTGGCGGGCGTATCGAGCCGCTTCGCCGGTGTGCCAATCAGCTTGAAATCCGCTGGTTTCTTCAGCGTCACATTCTCAGGCACCGGCATGCGTGCCGCATCGGCGGCAAGCGCGCCATAACCGAGACTGCGTCCAGACGCCTGATGGTGCACTTCACCGTTTTGTACCCGGCAGGAGCTCGGATCGACGCTCCAGCGTTTTGCCGCTGCCGCGATGAGCATTGTCCTCGCGGTCGCGCCAGCCTTGCGCAGGGGCTCCCAGGCGCCTCTTATCGCATTCGAGTTGCCGGTCGCCTGCACACCGAGCAGCGGGTTCACGTAAAGCTTTTCATTCGGCGGAGCATGTTCCAGGCGGACCTGGTTCAGGCCGACCTCGAGCTCCTCGGCAATCAGCATCGGGATCGAGGTGTAGGTGCCCTGCCCCATCTCGACATAGGGCATCGTCAAGACAATCTGGCCGTCGCCGCCGATCCGGATGAAGGCATTCGGCTCGAAGTTGTCGGAGCTCGCCGCTTCGCTCTCGCGGCTCGCGAACGACAGGCTCAGGCTCAGCAACAGGCCACCGCTCACTGTGGCGCCCACGCGGAGAAAGCCTCGCCGCGACAGATCACCTTGGGTTATGTCAATGTGTGCGAGCGCCATGGTCAGCCTCCCGATTGCGCGGCTTGCTTGATTGCTTCGCGGATACGCACATAGGTTCCACAGCGGCAGACATTGCCCGACATCGCGTCATCGATATCGGAATCCGTCGGACGCGGATTGCTCGCAAGCAATGCGGACGCCGACATGATCTGGCCGGATTGGCAATAGCCGCATTGTGGCACTTCTCGGTCGAGCCAGGCAGCCTGGATTTTCTGGCCCGCCGGTGTCTTGCCGATCGCCTCGATCGTAGTGACCTTCGCGTCGCCAATGCTATCGATCGACGTAATACACGATCGGACGGCCTCGCCGTTGATATGCACCGTGCAGGCGCCGCACAGCGCCATGCCGCAGCCGAATTTCGTGCCAGTCATGCCGAGCACATCGCGCAACACCCAGAGAAGAGGCGTATCTCCGTCGACGTCGATGGAATGCCGATCTTCGTTGATCGTGACCTCGAAAGCCATGGTGACCTCCCTTGAACGATTTGTTCGGTTTCAATTGCGAGGTGGCATTCGACGCTCACCTCGTCTCATCAACTACGCGATCGGCGAGCGCAGCCGGCCGGCTACAGGTCTTGCTCTCCACCTGTCGAATGCGAATGCGCGAGATCCTGTCGCTATATCACAGCAGCATGGCTCCGCATCTTCGCGCCTTCATCACGGAACTCCACCGCTAACGCGCTGCACCAGATTACTCCCCCTCAACAACACAACGAAACTCTCTCCGAGAGCTCTCATGAATTGACCGGCTGGACAACGCCAACCTTGGGGCTGCATTGCAGCTACCATGTTTCTCCAAAGGGCCGCAGCTCGACGTTGAATGACCATGCACAGCGATCTTGGTGAACCACGTGCCAGATCTCGTCTGCGATTGCTCGCGGTTTGATAAAGAAATCGTCCGGCCGATCGGGCCAACGTTTCCTCGTCCAATCCAAGTCGATCACGGCGTCCACCACTACATAGGCGACGTGCACGCCTTGCGGCCCGAGTTCACGTGCCATCGCCTCGGCCAGGATCCGCTGTGCCGCCTTGGTCGGCGCAAAGCCGGCAAAGCCAGGCGTGCCCCGTAATGCCGACGTATTGCCGGTGGCAACGATGGCCCCCTTGCCCGCGCTGACCATCGCCGAGGCAAAGCGCCTCGCCAGGTACAACAGCCCCATCGTGTTGACCTGGAAGTTGCGGTTGAGAATTGATGGATCGATCTCCCGGAACGTGCCGAATGCGCCGCCAACGGCGTTGTGGATGACAACGCTGGGCCCGCCGAGATCTCGATCCACGGCGGACGCGACCGTTTCGACCTGAGCAGGATCCGACACATCGCATCGAAATCCCCTCGCGTTCGGCAGCTCCTTCTCGAGAGCAGCAAGACGCGCCTCGTTCCTGGCGAGAAGGGCCACGCGGTAGCCGCCCTCGGCAAATCTCTTGGCGAGCGCCGAACCCGTACCGGGTCCAACGCCCGTTATCAAGCAAACGGGAGCGGTCATGCGATCAAACCTCCTGGTTGGAGCGGACAGCTCTCATCTTCAGGCCACCGCCTTTGACTGCAATTTTTCGACATATGGCTTGAGGTCCGGCCTGAAATGCTCGTGATCGACCAGCCGGGCAAAGTGCGCGAAGACCAGCGGGTAGTCGCTCTGGATCCCCGGATACAGGATTCTATCCAACCCACGCTGGCTCAACTGGTCCGCCCGCGCGTGCTCGTTCATGAACAGCGCAAGCTCGGCAGCAAAGCAGATGTCCGCCAGCGTGAGATTGTTTCCGACAAACGTTTGCCGCTGCGGAGACAACGCCTGCTCCAGCCCGGAGGCATAGATCGCGAATGCCTCTTTGGCGCGCGCGTGGATCCCCGCATCGACCGTGCCAGCGGACAGCGCAAGGAGATAGATCTGCGCATCCCTGGCGAAGACGAGGCTGACATCCAGAAAGCTGTCGATCCTGGAGGCTTCATAGGGATCATGGCCGTAAAGCGGGAATGTCGCTTCGCCCAGGCGCGCCACCGCCCGCATGATGCTGTTCGACTCGAAGATGCCGATCTTTCCATCGGCTCCGAACGCGGCAGGCACGTTGCCAAACGGTTGCGCTTCAAGAAAAGCATCGGTCTTGAAGAGTTGCGCACCGGTCAACCCGACCCGCCCCGTACGTGCGAGGGATGACAGCGATTGACGTTCGTGCTCGGCCAAGGGGCGCGCATCGTAGTCCCACAGCCAGTCCCTTAACTCCTTGCCCGATGCTCCTCTGATCTCGACGTCCACGGCGCAGAACCGGGCAGCGATGGTCGCTTTCCATACACGCGGGTTCGGCAGATAAGAGAATATTCGCAAATCAGCCATCGTGGGTTGCTCCTGATGAACCTTGTACCCCGAACCGCGAGTCTCCGCTTTGGGGTGTCAAGGCGCCGGGTATCCTACTCCGAGCTCCCGTCGAGAACTTCACCGAACTGCTCCCAGCCCGTCCCCGTCCATCGCTGAAGCTGCAGTTGCGTCCAGATCATGTTGTTGCTGTCGCTGGTGTTGATCCGAACGCCGGGCAGCGCTGTCGGCAGCACGAGGTTCTTCAGCGACTTCGCCTGCTTGATGATGTTTTCACGCGAAAGGTCGTCGCCGCATTGTTTGAGGATTTGCTCCAGCACCATGCCCTGCTGGTATCCGGTCAGATAGCTGGTGTTTGTGATATCGGAGCCGGCCAGATATCGTTCGAAGAAGGCGCGATAGACCTTGATCCCCTCATCATCCGCCCATTTCTGGTCGCTAGGGTCCTTGTTCGGGGTACCGACGATCACGCCGACCGAGTTCTCCAATCCCGCCGGCTTCAGCGTGCCCGCGATCGTTGACGAGGGGAAGTTGATGAAGATCATCGGCTTCCACCCGCTCTCGGCCGCACGACGAATCGCCTGCGCGGCAAATTTCGGCGTACCTGCGATGAACAGCGCCTGCGCGCCTGAGCTCTTGAGCGTGACCACCTGCGAGTCGACCGTCGGTTCTGTCACCTCGTAACTGGCCGTCACCACGCGCTTGTCGAAATCCGCGCCCAGCACGGTCTTGAAGGCGTTCACGTAGTCACGACCGAGATCGTCGTTCTGGAACAGAATCGCGTATTTCCCGTAAGGCAACGCGCGTTGCAGATATTTTGCGTAAATCTTCCCCTCGGTGTCATAGCTGACAAGTCCGGTGGTCGTCAGCGGGTAGTCCTTTACGCTGGTAAATTTATTCGCGCCGGTCACGATCGCGATCGTCGGCACACGTTTCGCCGCCAGGTATTTTGCCACGGCGGAATTGCCCGCCGTGCCGAGCTGGCTGAACATGAAGGCGACATCGTCGCTCTCCACCAGCCTGCGCGCGTGCTCAAATGCCTTGGGGGGGCTATAAGCATCATCGAGCATGACATATTCGATCTTGCGTCCGTTGATTCCGCCGCGATCGTTGATCGATTGCACATAGGCGCGCACGCCCTGCCCGGTCTGGCCGATCGAGGACGCCGGTCCGCTCAAGGGAAATATGCCACCGATCTTGATTTCCTTCGCTGTGACGCCAGGCGTGTCACCCGCCCAGCACGGAGCTGACAATGCGATCAAGAGTGCACAGACCAGCCGTATGCCCAAAAACATCGTGCATTCCTCCATTGTTTACGCGCCTTGCCTCCAGGGGGGGCCGGCGCTAATTCTTCAAGTCAGGCGGCCAACTTGAGTATCTTGACGATGTCGCCGGGCTCGCGGATCGGCTGCGGGTTTGCCCGCGTAAAGATTGAAAGCATCGCGTTCTTTCCGATCAGTTCAAAGCGGTCCTCGGCAACGCCGACCTCGGCGAGCGTCCGGGGAAGACCGAGCTCCGCGACAAATTCAGCGAAAGCCTCGCTGGCGTCACGCTCCGGCGCGCCGAGCGCCGCTGCAACTGCCCTCTGAGCGCCTTCCGTGGCGGGGCGGTTGTAACGCAGTACGCTCGGCATCATCACGGCCGTGCAGAAATAGTGCGGCACGTCGCAGGTGCCCCCGAGGACATGCCCGATGGCGTGGCTCGCGCCCATCGGCACCCTCGCCTGCAACCCGAAGGCCGAGAGCCACGAGCCCAACTGACAGTTCAGTCGTGCCGCTTCGTCGTTCGGGTTGCTCCTAGTGCGTCGAAGACCATCATGCAGGTAGCGCACCCCCTGTTGGCACACGGCATCGACGAGCACGTTGGGACGACTGGAACAGATCGCCTCGATGCCGTGATCCATGGCCCGTGTGCCGGAGCCGAGCCACAGCTTCTCCGGCGTATATCTGGTCATGGCGGGATCGAGGATGATGCTGCGCGGCATCATCATGGGGTGGTTGAATATCTGCTTCAGCTTGCGGCGGGTGTCGGTGACCAGCGCGCCGGAATTGTATTCGCCGCCGGACAGCGTGCTCGGGATCGCGATCATCCGCACCTTGGGGGTGCGGAACTGGCCAAAGCGGCGCTCCGGCGTGGTCTCGAAGCCGTCAAGCCCGTCCTGCTCAAAAATCTCGTGCTCCATGCACATCAGCACGATCTTGGCCGCGTCGACCACTGAGCCCCCGCCGATGGCAGCGACCAGATCGGCCTTCGCCTCCGTCGCCCGCTCGGCTATCTGCACCACCGCTTCGCGGGTCGTATGCTGTGGGACCCCGTCAAAAGTCTCTGCATGGCGCTCGCCCAAGGCTTTGCGGATCTTTTCGATCTCGTCGGTCTTGCTGTTCAAGGTACGGCTGACGATCAGGTAGACGCGCCTTGCGCCAAGCCGCTCCGCTTCCTCGCGCAGCGCCTCGGCCGCGGGCTTGCCGTAGATCACCGATTCCATCGTCGGATATTGATAACTGCCCGCGACAAGCATGCTTTCCCTCCCTTCGAAGTTGTTGTTCGACGTTCCCGCGCGCTGAGCCCGTCACGCGACGGCGCGCGCCGGCGTGTCGTCGATGTCCTCGTCAAGGAAGCCGGTCAGCCGCTGGCGTATGATCTGCTCGGCCTCCGTCATGATGCGGTCGATCAGCTCCTTCACCGTCGGGATGTCCTTGATCAGACCGACCACCATCCCGCAGCTCCAGGCGCCCGCGTCCATTTCGCCGTTCACCATGACCTTTGGATAAACCCCGGCAACCTGTTCGTGGATGTCGTCGATCTTCAGGCTTGCGCCCTTCTCGCGTTCGATCTCGAGCAGCTCATCGACACCCTTGTTCTTCAGCACTCGTTCGGTGTTGCGCAGCGCTCGCATGACCAGCACCGTGTCCAGCTCGGTTGCCTTGACCAACGCCTGCTTGACGTTGTCGTGGACCGGCGCCTCCTTGGTGGCGACGAAGCGGGTGCCCATGTTCATCCCGGCCGCGCCCATCGACAGCGCAGCGACGAGGCTCCGCGCGTCCGCCATGCCGCCTGAACCCACGAATGGGATCCTCAGTTCATCCGCCGCGCGCGGCAGCAGGATCATGTTCGGGATGTCGTCCTCGCCGGGGTGACCGCCGCACTCGAACCCGTCAACGCTCACGGCATCGCAACCGATCTTCTCAGCCTTGAGCGAATGCCGCACCGAGGTACATTTGTGGATCACCTTCATGCCGGCTGCCTTCAGCGCCGGCATGTACTGCTCGGGGCTGCGGCCCGCGGTCTCGACGGCCTTGACGCCGCCTTCTTTGATGGCAGCGATGTATTCAGGATAAGGCGGCGCTGTAAAGCTCGGCAGGAAGGTCAGGTTCACGCCAAACGGCTTGTCGGTCATGTCGCGGCAGCGCGCGATCTCCTTCGCCAGCAGTTCCGGGGTTTTTTGGGTTAGGCCGGTGATGATACCGAGACCGCCAGCATTGGAGACCGCTGCCGCAAGCTCGGCAAAGCCGACATAGTGCATGCCGCCCTGGATAATCGGATGCTGGATGCCGAATAGTTCAGTGATTGCCGTCTTCACGTGTGATCTCCGCCCTTGGATCAGTGAACGATTTCAAACAGACCGGCCGCGCCCATGCCGCCGCCGATGCACATGGTCACCACGCCGTATTTCGCCTTGCGCCTCCGGCCCTCGATCAGGAGGTGCCCGGTGAGCCGCGAACCGGTCATGCCGTAGGGATGACCGATCGCGATCGAACCGCCATTGACATTGAGCTTGTCCGGATCGATGCCGAGCTTGTCGCGGCAATAGATCACCTGCACCGCATAGGCCTCGTTGAGCTCCCAGAGATCGATGTCGTCGATCTTCAGATTGTGGCGCTTCAGAAGCCGCGGGATCGCAGCGACCGGGCCGACGCCCATCTCGTCCGGCTCGACGCCGGCCGCGACGAAGCCGCGGAAGATGCCGAGCGGCTTCAGGCCCTTCTTGGCCGCGATCTTGTCGCTCATGATCACGCAAGCCGAGGCGCCGTCCGATAGCTGGCTGGCATTGCCGGCGCTGATCGTCTTGCCTTCGAACACCGGCTTGATCTTGGCCAAGCCTTCGGCAGTCGTATCGGGGCGTGGGCCCTCGTCTTTGGCGAGCGTGATCTGCTGATAGCTGACCTCCTTGCTGTCCTTGTCAACCACGGCCATTTTGGTGGTGATCGGCACGATCTCGTCGTTGAAGCGGCCGCCCTGCAGGGCGGCGCCGACGCGGCGCTGGCATTCGAGGCTGTACTCGTCCTGCTTATCCCGGCCGATCCCGTAGCGCTCGGCGACCACTTCCGCGGTCTCCAGCATCGACATGTACATTTCCGGCTTCATCGCCATCAACTCTTCGTCGACAGCGTGGAATCTGTTCATGTGGTCGTTCTGCACCAGACTGATCGATTCGATGCCGCCGCCGATCGCGATCTCGACGCCGTCGAGCATCACCGAGCGCGCGGCAACCGCGATTGCCTGCAGGCCAGAGGCGCATTGCCGATCAATGGTGGTGCCCGCAACCGTGACGGGGAGGCCCGCGCGGATCGCGCCCTTGCGCGCGACATTCATCACCATGGTGCCCTGCTGCATGGCGCAGCCCATCACCACGTCCTCGACCTCGCCGGGCGCGATACCGGCACGCTTCACCGCTTCCGCGATCACATGGCCCGCCATGGTCGGACCGTCGGTGTTATTGAGCGCGCCGCGATAGGCCTTGCCGACGCCGGTGCGCGCGGTGGAAATGATTACTGCATCAGTTATCATGCTCGCCTCTCTGCTTATGCCGCTATGTCGAGCCGCGCGTAGCGCAGCAAATGATAGGCGGGATCGCCAAACTGGATGTTGATGGAGGAAATGCGCTTGAAGTAGTGGCCAACATTGAGCTCGTCGGTCATGCCCATGCCACCATGCAGCTGCACAGCCTGGTCTGCGACGAACCTGCCGGCATAGCCGATTTTAGATTTGGCGCCTGACGCCAGCCGCGAGACGCCCGCTTCGCCCGTGCTGAGACTGAGATTGAGGTGCTGCATCAGCGAGAGCGCCTCCTGATGCGCGATGAACATGTCGACCATCCGGTGCTGCAGCACCTGAAACGAGCCGATCGTGGTTCCGAACTGCTTCCGCGTCTTTGAATATTCCAGGGTGGCGGAATTCAGCTCCCCGATCGCGCCTACGGCTTCGGCACAGAGTGCTCCGATGGCTCGATCACGGCAGCCTTCCAGCGCGGCGACGCCCTCGCCTTCCTTGCCAAGCAGCTGACCGCGGACATTGTTCAAACTGACCTCAGCGGCGCGGCGTCCGTCGATGGTCTTGAAGCTTTGCAGATGCAGGTTGGCCGCGCGGCGATCGACCACGAACAGGCTGACGCCGCCTCGATCATCGCGGCGACCGGATATCCGGGCGGACACGATGAGATAGTCCGCCCAAGGTGCCGCGATCACGGCTGCTTTCTCGCCACTCAGAACGTAGTCGCCGCCGTCGCGTCGCGCGGTGGTCATCACCGCCGCCAGATCGAAGCGCGAATCCTTTTCGGCCCAGGCCAGAGCCCAGATTTTCGTCCCGGCGATGATGTCGGGGATAAAGCCTTGTTTCTGTGCCTTGGATCCCGCCTGCTCGATGAGGCCGCCTGCAAGCACGACCGTTTCCACGAACGGCTCGACCACGAGGTGGCGGCCGAACTCCTGCATGATGATCATGGTCGACAGCGGCCCACCGCCGAGACCGCCGACGTCCTCGGAGAACGGCGCAGCGAACAAGCCAAGCTCGGCGAAATCGGCCCATTGCTTGCGGCTAACGCCTTCTTCGCTTGCGACGATCTTGCGGCGCGCGTCAAAATCATACTGGTCGCGCAGCAGCCGCTGGACGCTCGATCCCAACAATTCCTGCTCTTCCGTGAACTGGATATCCATCCGATCCTCTTGTGGCGCTGTTGCTAGAGACCGAGCACTGCTTTGGCGATGATGTTGCGCTGGATCTCGTTCGATCCCCCGTAGATGCTGAGCTTGCGCGAGTTCAGGTACTTCTCGGACGCGGTGTGGCCGTAGTCCGGCCCGGGCATGAAAAGGTTCGCGCTGACCGGGTGCTCGCGGATTGCCAGACCGCAATTGCCGATCGCGCGGTGGGTCAGCTCAGTGATATTCTGAAAGATCTCGGTGCCGCGGATCTTGAACAGCGAGGCTGCCGGCCCCGGATCGATGGCGCGCGCCATCTGCGCCACGACCCGAAGTTCGGTCGCTTCCAACGCCAGCACGTCGAGCTCGACGCGGGCGATATCCCTGATGAATTCGAGATGGGCCGGATCGTCCTCCGGAATATCGGCCTTCACGATACGCTTCAGCCGCGCGATGTAGCGTGTCGAGCGACCGATCCCGGCCATGCTGGTCCGTTCATTGCCGAGCAGGAATTTCGCGTAGCTCCAGCCCTTGTTCTCCTCGCCGATCAGGTTCTCGACGGGAACACGGACGTCTTCCAGGAAAACGTCGTTGACTTCATGGGAGCCGTCGAGGGTGATGATCGGCCGGACCGTAACCCCGGGCGACTTCATGTCGATCAGCAGGAACGAAATGCCGGACTGCGGCTTGGCGGCCGGATCAGTCCGCACCAGGCAAAAGATCCAATCGGCGTGCTGGGCAAGCGTGGTCCAGGTCTTGTGGCCGTTGACGATGTAGTAGTCGCCGTCACGCACCGCCTTGGTGCGGACGGTGGCGAGGTCGGAGCCGGAGCCCGGCTCGGAATAGCCCTGGCACCACCAGTCCTCACCGGAGAGGATGCGCGGCAGAAACTTCTTCTTCTGCGCCTCGTTTCCGAATGTATAGATGACCGGGCCGACCATGGTGACGCTGAACGCCAATGGCGGCATCGTGCCGGCGCGCGTCGTCTCCTGCTCGAAGATGAAGCGGCGCGTGATCGACCAGCCGGGTCCGCCATATTCCTTCGGCCATAGCGGCGCGATCCAACCCTTCCTGTGCAGGATGCGATGCCAGAGCAGCATCTGCTCCTTCGAGAGATCGGTCTCCGGATTCGGAACGCGCATCTCCGCCGGATAATTCTCGGCGATGAAAGCGCGCACCTCGTCGCGGAAGGCCGCATCCTCCGGTGACAACGCGAGCTCCATCGGACCTGCTCCTACCACTTCTCGCCGAAGGGGCGGATTTCCAGCTCGAAAGTCCAGGCACTTCTAGGCTGCTGATAGAGCTGCCAGTAGGACGCCGCGACCGACGACGGCGGCATCAGGAGATCGGGATTGTCGAGCGCATCGGGACCGAGCGCCTCGATGCGGCGCTGCCGCACCCATTCGGTATCGACGCCGGAGTCGATGATCAGATGCGCGACGTGGATGTTCTTCGGCCCCAACTCGCGCGCCATCGCCTGCGCTACTGCGCGGAGGCCAAACTTGGCGCTGGCGAAGGCGGCATAGCCGCTGCCGCCGCGCAAGGACGCCGTAGCACCGGTGAAGAAGATGTTGCCGCCGCCGCGCGGCAGCATCAGCCGCGCGGCCTCGCGTCCGGCCAGGAAGCCGGAATAGCAGGCCATTTCCCAGACTTTCCGGAACACACGCTCGGTAGTCTCCAGGATCGGGAAGTTGACGTTGGCGCCGATGTTGAAGATGCAGACCTCGAGCGGCGCGTACTTGTCGGCATCGTTGAGGAAGGAGATGATCTCCTCCTCCTTGCGCGCGTCGAGCGAGCGCGCGTGGATCTCGCCGCCGGCAGCCTCGACCTCCTTGACCAGCGGCGCGAGCTTGTCGCCATTGCGGCGGCCGGCGAAGATCGTAAAGCCTTCGGAGGCGAACTTCTTGGCGATCTCGCCGCCGATGTAATCGCCGGCACCGATGACAGCGACTGTCGCATTTCTCTTCTGCATGGTTTCCTCCGGCCTCTGGTTTGACTGAACTCTTCTCGAATGCTGCCTCGCGCTAATGCTGGCCGCGCAGCGACTCCGCCAGCTTGTGCTTCAGGATCTTCCCCGTCGAGGTCGCCGGAAGCGCATCCAGTAGGATGATTTCCGAGGGACGCTTGTAGGAGGTTAACTGCGGGGCGACGTGAGCCATCAGGTCCTGCTCGGTAGCCTTTGAGCCCTTGATCAGCTGCACGAAGGCCACGACCTCTTCATTGCCCTCGACTGGCCGCCCGACCACGGCGCACTGCACCACCGCATCGTGCGTGCTCAACACTGCCTCTATCTCGGCCGGGTAGACGTTGAATCCCGAGCGGATGATCATCTCCTTGGTCCGGCCGACGATGTAGAGGCAGTCGCCCTCGAAGCGCGCAAGATCACCGGTGTTAAACCAACCGTCGGCATCGATCGCCTTCGCAGTCAGGTCAGGAGCGCGGTAGTAGCCGCGCATCACATTCGGGCCACGGACATGGAGCTCACCGACCTCGCCGTCGGCAACGGTCTTGCCGCTCCGGGCGACAAGCTTCGCTTCAAGTCCTGGAAGAACCGTTCCTACTGCGTGGTCGGTCCTCGGGTTATCGGGCCGGACCCCGGAAATGCCCGGCGAGCACTCGGTGATGCCATAGCCGTTAAGGAGTGGCAGGCCGAGTTCCTGCTCGACACGAGATTTGAGCTCCAGATCGAGCGGCGCGCCCGCCACCGCGATCAGGCGAAGCGCGCCGCGATCGAACTTTGGCAGGCCTGCGTTGCGCCGGTATTCGAGCAGACGCTGGTAGGTCGCGGGCACCCCATTGAGGATGGTAATGCCCTCCTCCGCCATCGCCTTCACGAGGGCGGCCGGATCATACTTTGCGACCAGGCGCACTGTGCCGCCGAACATCAAAGTCATGGTGAGCAGCGAAATGCCAACGATGTGCGAGATCGGCAGCACGCAATATTGTACGTCGGCCGATGTCATCTTCCGCCAGCCCGCGGTGCCCCTGGCGCTGAACAGGAGATTGCGGTGAGTCAGCATCACGCCCTTGGGCGTGCCCGTCGTCCCCGACGTGTAGATGAGAACCGCAACCTGGTGCGAGCCTTCGGTCTCGACCGGCTCCGCCGAAGTCTCCTCGTTCAGCGCGGTCACGCCGATACCGCGGAGCGAACCAACGTTTTGCACGGACGCACCATACCGCACGGCGTGGTCGGCTGCTTCCTGCGACACATCGGAGGTAAAGAAGGCCCGACGAGCGCCGCTGTGATCCCTGATCTGGTCAATCTCGCGTGGCGACAGCCGCGGATTGACGACGATCGCCCAGGCATCGAGCCGGCTTGCGGCGAGCAGCAGACAGGCGAGCGAAATGGAGTTTTCGCTGACAATCATCACGCGGTCGCCGGCGCGGATACCGAGCTCCTGCAGTGCCTTCGCGACACCGCCCGTGCTTCGATCCAGCTCCCGATACGTCAATTTTGCCTTGTCATCGATCAGCGCGAGCCGATCCGGTGTCGCATCGACATACCGGTCGATCACCTCGTGGATCCGGTTTGGCAAACCTTCCAGATGTTCTGCCGCCGTCTGCGTCGAAGCCACCACTGAAACCTCCCTGCAACGGCCCTTGGGGCCTGATTCTTGTCTTGCGTGCGGTTCGGGATCAGGCGGTCTTGCGCCGTCCCGTAGCCAGCTGCGCGACGATCTCGTCCTCCACCTCGCGCAATTTGTCCTTTCCAAAGAAAATCTCGCTTCCGACGTAGAAGGTCGGCGATCCGAACGAGCCGCGAGCCACGGCGTCGCTGGTGTTCTCGATCAGCTTTCTCTTGACGTCGTCCTGTTGTGCGCGCGCGATGATGCGGTCGATATCGAGGCCAGAGGACAGGAACGCCTCACGGAACACCTGCGGATCGTCCATCTTCTTGGGCTCGCCCCACATGTGGTGATAGGCGGCGCGGAAATAGGGCTCGAACATTCCCTCGAATTGGGCCGCGACAACGCCGCGCATCAGCGTCAGCGTGTTCACCGGGAAGAACGGGTTCGACTTGAATTTCGTGACGTTGTGGCGCCGCAGAAAACGCTCGGTTTCCAGCGCGTTGTATTCAGGCTTGTTCTTGATGCCGTGGAGTGACTGGGCGGGCGACATGTTGCCAGTCGCCTTATAGACGCCGCCGAGCAACACGGGAACGTAGTCGAACTTCACACCGGTCCTCCGCTCGATCTCTGGCAGCGCCAGTTCGGCGAGATAGGCGTTAGGGCTACCAAAATCGAAATGGAATTCGACCTTCAGCGGAGCAGCCATGGCATGCGCCTCCCTTTCGATGTGCGGCGATCGCGTGTCACCTGCATTTGATCGTGCCCGTTGATAAAGTTCTCTTTTAGAACTGTCAATCTCGCTTTGGACGACGAGCTCTAAAATTTCAGTAGATCATTGAAATGTGATCAGTTCTGATTTAGAATTTAACGGACTAATTCGCTTGCAGACCATTGGAGATATTGATGAAATGGGATGCGCTCGAGGACGAACCGTGTTCGGTCGCCCGTACCGTCGCAGTGATCGGCGACCGCTGGACCCTGCTCATCCTGCGCGAATGCTTTCTGCGCATCCGCAGGTTCGATGAATTTCAGGCGTCGCTAGGAATTACCCGGCATCTTCTCGCCGACAGGCTGAAGAAGCTGGTGCGCTTTGGCGTGCTTCGGCGGATTCCCTACCAGGAGTCGCCGGAGCGTTACGAATACATCCTGACTCAGAAAGGCCTCGACCTTTATCCGATCATCATGTCGATCGTGCACTGGGGTAACATCCACATGGTCGACGCGCGCGGAAGGCCGATGCTGCATGAGCACAAGAACTGCGGAAAGATGTTCGATCCCGTGATGGTCTGCTCGGAATGCGGAGAGCCGCTGACGGCAAAGGCAGTCCACGTGCATCCTGGTCCTGGAGCGCGACAATCGTCGCCGGTACATGCGAAGACGCACGCGTCCGCCAGGAGAACCGTTCGGCTGGGCTAGATCCCTGGAGCTCAAAAGCACGCCATTGCCGAGATCGGCGACAATTTCAAGCATCGAATAGGCGCCCATAGTCTGCGCCGAAGGTATGCGATCTTGAACCGTTCTCCCGGGGGTGACCTGTAGGACAGCCCTCATCGTGCCGATGCTCAGAAACGACGAGCTAACAGGAACGCTTGGTGTTGGGCGGCGGCGCACGGTGCCCTTTACGGAGAACGAGATTGAGCTGGTCACGGACTTCGCCGCGGAGGCTGCCATTGCTCTGGAGATCACCCGCCGCGAGCGGGAGCTGTGCGAGCTGCAGATGCAGCTGGCGCACACGAACCGCGTCGTAACGATGGAGGAACTCAGCGCCTCCATCACACATGAGGTCAATCAGCCGATTGCGGCGGCGAGCAACAACGTCGTTGCGGCGCTGCATTTCCTGGATCGAAACCTCCAGATTTGCAGGAGGTCAGAGAAGCGCTCGCCGCTGCTGTGGCCGCGCCGAGCGTTTCCGTCCCGTTTTGTTCACGATCGTTTCACCCAATTCGTTGCGATTTCGTTGCGGTGTTCTCTGAAAGAAAAGTGGTGCGGGCCTGAACGCATCTTTCGACGCACGTGATTTGCCTAGGCTAAGACCTTACGCTCCACAACGCGGCCGGTTAACGTCAGAGGCCCCTTTCGGCGAGTTTGCGAAACTCGTCGGGCACGGAACGAGAAACACCCAGCGCCGCCAAGCCGTATCCGATTGCATCCCAACCGAAGCGATCGCGGATCTTGTCGACGGCGCAGTCAGCCGCCCAACGTGCCATGCCGATCCTGGTGCCGGGCCGGCGCGCTTCGTCCTGAAGTCCAAGAGGAAGCTCCAGCTCGAGATCCCAGTGCTCCTCGAGATGCGACACAGAGATCGCCAAGAGCGAAATGGTCTTCTCGTGCGGGTGATCCGCGAGGATCGCGGACACCAGTTCCTCTGCGAGTTCAGCGAGGATCACGGTCGCTGAGATCGGCGCATCGAGCGTTACCGAGCGCGTGACCGAGTTCAGATCGGCGAAGCGAACGCGCACCGCTACGGTTCGACCGGGCCTGGACTTTGCCCGGAGCCGCGTTGCGATGCGGTCCGCGAGGTGAAGCAGGGTGGATCGAATAATTCGCGCATCGGCCGGCTTGCCGCCAATCGCCGATTGCGCTCCCGCCGATCGGGCCCGGCGATAAGTCCTGATTTCCCGCGGATCGCGATTCCACGCCAACGCCGCTAGCTTTTCCCCTGCCGCGGGACCGAGCAACCGCTCGAGCGACCATCCCGGTGTCTTTGCCAGCTGCCCGATCGTCAGCACACCGATCTCGGCCAGCCGCGCCTTCGTTACTGGGCCTACCCCCCACATCAGTTCGACCGGCAGGTGGTGAAGGAACTCCAGCTCGGTTTCGGGATCGACAACCACCAGCCCGTCGGGCTTTGCAACTTGCGAGGCAATTTTCGCCAGATGCTTGGTGCGAGCGACACCCACTGAGATCGGAAGACCAAGCTCGGTACGCACGCGCTGGCGAATTGCCGTTGCAATTTCAGCGGGCAAACCGAAGAGATGGGTGCAGCCAGCTACGTCGGCAAAGGCCTCGTCAATGGAGATCCGCTCGACGAGGGGCGTGAAATCGCCAATCACCTTGATCGCAGCATCACCCAGTCGTTGGTACTCCTTGAAATGTCCGCTGACAAAAGTGAGCTGCGGACAGAGCACGCGCGCTTGCCGTCCAGGCATGCCGCCGCGGACCCCGAAAGCCCTCGCTTCATAAGAAGCCGCAAGCACAACCCCACCGCCGACCGCGATGGGTTTGCCGCGCAATGAAGGAACGAGCAACTGCTCGACCGAGGCGTAGAACGCATCTAGATCCGCGTGGAGGATGGTTGCTGTCCTTGCCATCCGACCCGTTCGCCCGAAGAAGTTCTCCAAGAACATAATGAGAACATCGCCACCAGGTGTCAAGCCGAGACCTCATCGACTTGCACCTTGCAGCCGCGTCACGACGCACCTCATCAGGCCGTTTTCTGCGTTGGAGTGACGGCCGAAGTCTTTCTGCGGTTAGCGCGAAGATATCGCCGCGTAAACAGAAGAAGGCGGATGCGCCATGCCGCAAGCGCTCGGCCGGATGCAGCTCCCACGCGTGGCAACCGCGAACGAAAGCATTCCAGTGCACTAGAACTTCGATGATGGCCGTCATAAATCCGTAATCTTACGGCATCGAACCTTTCTGTATTTCGAGCTTTGCCATAGGCTGGGCTTCAGAAGACGGGGCAAGCGATGTCGGAACGCAATCAACTATAATATGCATGCGGGAGAGCGACGGCGAGAGCGTTGTCGAGGATATCCTAGACAAGAGCCGCACCAGCACGTTCATTCGAACGGTGGTAGAGCGCGAGCTAAAGCGACGGGACCAAGGAGATCAATTGTTTGCTCGCGTTGAGGGGGTGGTTCAAGCGCTTCGTACCGCAGACGAGGGCAAGGCACCTTGTCGTCGCCTCCTAAAGGCTCTTCCAAGGATGACGCTTCTTCGGGCGATCTCATTGCCATCGTCATCAACTGCGCAGACCTCACAGTCCCGATATTTGTCCCCTTTGTACGCGAGTTCGGCAGCGATCACTGTCGCATGAATTCGGGCAGACTCAGTGTCTGACAACACCGTGCCTGTTTCGTCTTCTACTGTTCTTGCGTTGCACAAGACGTGAAAGTAGTACCGTTGGCTAAGTCGCATTCTAGTTTTCCAATTGGATCTATGCACAGAAGACGCCAGCGCCAAGTTGGAGCTCGTACTCCCGTTTGATCAAGCGCCAGCAAGGACAAGAGATCTGTGCCAATCTGGATGCATCCCGGATGAGGATGTGGGCCCGTTTCATTTCGATGAGCCCCTCCCTCCTGAGTAGAACCAGGCAATCTGTCACTCCCGCACGGCGAACTCCGAGAAGCTGGGACAACACCTGATGGGTGAGCGGGACGTCGTCAGATTGAAGAGCATCGCGTGCAAGTAGAAGCCATCGCGAGAGCCGCTGCTTCAACTGATGAGCGCTATTGCATGCGCCTGACTAAAGCGCACAGCAGTCCCGACGGCGGCCGAAAAAAAACGACGCGGCGAGCTCTTCCGGATGCCATTTATGCCATCTCTATATTTCGGCCTTTCCGCCCTCCTCGATTTCAAATGCCGTTCTCGCCACGCTGAAAGGAGCGACCGCTCATCGCGGCGCACATCAGCCGTGCGAGGGAACGCCATGAGATTTGCGTCCGACCTTGATCCCGTCGCCCTTACCGGCGCTCGGGAATGCAAATGCGGTAACGCCGAAGTTCATCGCAGAACTCATCGTTCGCGCCTATCGGCGCTTCCTCCCCGGTGGAAAGACCACCAAAACGGCGCGTATCGCGGAGCTGATCGAAGCGCGAGCCTGGACCGCTGTCGCGCTGGCGCTGATAGATCTGGAACCGCCGCTGTGGCAGATCCGACGGATCGCCTACGACTCAGGCGATTGGCACTGCGCACTGTCACACCAGCGCGAATTGACCGACTGGCTGGACGACCCGATCGAGGCGCGGCATGCACATTTGGCCCTTGCGCTGCTTGGTGCGGGAGCCGCCTCGCGTGTTCCTTTGGTACGGCAGGCGGCGGATGATCCGTGCAAGCCGATTTGCCGCGATAACTTCAGGTAGGCCGCAGCAGCGAGGAGCTTCAAACTTTGGCGCAATTTCCGAATGTACCGCGAACGCTGAGCTCAAGCCGGGTACTTGTCCGATTCTGCGTCCGCGTAATGCTTCTCGTCGGATTTGCCACATTCGGTAGCATCGGTTTCAGCCAGAGCCTCACTGCGCTCTTGTGGATGGCGATCATCCTTTGCTCGCTCATTGGTATCATTCGGCGCGAGCCGGTGTTCGATTCAACCCTGAACCATTGGGACGAGGCGGCAGCGTACGGCGCGCTGCTCGCGCTCGCCATCATCTTCAATTCAATAGCTGCAGCTTGAGCGGCAGTTCATCCAGATTTTATGCGGCTCTTATGAGATCGCCAATCGCCAGATCTCGAATTCATATTCCAACGAAGGATATTATTAGGCGGGCAAGTCTACGCAACCCGCCCTGCAGGAAATTCTCTCAACATTCGGCCAGCCGAAATGACTGCAGTCAGCGAGTCGCCGATTGTATCGATCAGAAGGAATATCAACGTGAAACTCATCGAACCTCCGTCGTGCAGTTCTCCCTCGGTCGTTGTCTTCGTCGGCAGGAACCGTCGTGGCCAGTGGGTCGCCCAGGAACAGAACGGTCTCTATGGCGGACTGTTCGTCAGCCGCGCGCAAGCTCTCAAATATGCGCTGTTCGAGAATGGGCAGCGTCTTGACACGATCGTCGAGCTGCCGCGCGAGATCGAGCTCGACATGAGCCGGCAGCCGCAAACCGGCAACGATCGACGCGTCGCCTGACAGAACATCTCGCCAAGGAGTACGCTGATGATGCTCCAGCTTCATTCGTCCCCCTCAGAGCGCGACCAGGTCATCGAAACCATGATCACGCTCACGCACCTCTCGAACCTCAATCGCGCGATCGTCGCTGGCCAGGGCAGCACCGAATTGTATCTCGCTTTGCGCCGGCGCGGCCTTGTCCGGATCGCACTGCCCTCGATGTTTCGCCTGCGCAACGGGAGGTGCGCGGTCGGCCTCATCAACGTTGAGACCTCACTGGCGGAGTTCGAACTGTCACTGGCCCAGATCGCCCCGTCTCTGGGCGTCGCCGCGACGATCGCCGTCCTCATCAAATCGCGCGAAAGCGGCCTTGCGCTCAAGATTCGCAAGTCGCTCGAGCAGCTCGGCTTCCGGATCGAGGCGGGCGTGAGATGCCAGCAGGGACTGGTGCTGTCCGGGCACCGGCAGGGCTTTTTTCAGATGGAACACGCGGCGTGAGGCCCATGACCATGCTTGTCCCTCGCTCTGCCTGGCTCACCGGCTACATCCCCGACCTGCCGACCCCGTTCAACGCCGCAGGGCTGGTCGATATCGAAGCCGTCGCCGTGCAGTGCGAGCGACAGATTGCAGCCGGCGCTCCGGCGCTCGTCGTCTGCGAGGACGCCGGCGAAGCCTCGACGCTGTCGCCGGCAGAGCAGGCACTGATCATACGCACCGCTGTTGACGTCGCACGCGGCCGCACGCGGATCATCGCCGGCGCCGGCTCGAACGCGACCAGCCGCGCTATCGAGCTGACCCGGCGCGCAGAGGCAGCGGGCGCCGATGCTGTGCTTTCGGTTGTGCCCTACTACAACAAGCCTATGCAGGAAGGGATTCGCGCCCATTTCCGGGCCGTCGCAAGTTCAACCGGGCTACCCATCATCCTGCATGACGTACCGTCCCGCACCCTTCGTCCCCTCGCCGACGAGACCATCGTGCGCCTTGCCGAATCCCGGCAATTCGCAGGCTTGAGAGATGGCAGCGGCGACATCGCTCGCCTGATGCGTTTGAGTTGCGCTTTGCCTCCCGGCTTCCGCCTGTTGTCCGGTGACGACCCAACCGCCTTCAGCTTCGTCGCGAGCGGTGGACACGGCGCGATCTCCCAGCTATCGAATATCGCGCCGGATCTGTGCCGGACGATCTTCTCAACCTGTCGGCAGGGCCGGCTGCAAGCTGCGAATTACCTGCAGACGCGGCTTGTGTCGCTGGAGTTCTGCCTGTCCAGAGAACGCCCTGCCGCCCTCAAATATGCGCTGAGCCTGCTCGGCTTGATGGAGCCTTACACCCGGCTGCCGATCGTGGAGTTGGACGAGCCCGCCAAGGCAGAGCTTGCCAGAGCGCTCACCGTGATCGCCGACGAAGATCAGATCGAGACTGCTGAGGCGTGATGTCTGCCTGCGTTGCCAAGGTCGCGTGCGGTCGAGGCTCACCGTGAGCTCGGGGCAAGGGTCCGACCGACAGAGCAAGCTGCTGCATGCGTGGCAACTGGCGCTTCTGCGTCTTGCCATTACGCTGGAGGAGGCCGACAGGCTGAATGTCCTTGCCATCGCCGGAGAAGCTGATCGGCTCGCTGCAAACCAGCGTGGCGCCGCTTCCTTCCGCTTCTTTCGGCGAACCAGCGTGGAGCTGAGCTTGGCTATCCTCGGAGCGTCAGCGGATGCTGACACGGTCCTGCGCCGCTTTCATGCACAAATCGACCATCCGACCTTGAAACGAGCATTCGGCGCGGCCGTTGGGATCAAGGCTCAGCATCATGCAAGACACGGAATGACAATCTGCTCGGGGGAATTGCCGTCATGGAAGGTCTACGCTTTGAGCTGCCCTCCAGATATGTCATCACCACCAGACTGTCCGCGAGCTGCGTAGCGCGACCTCTGAGACTATCGATCATGAGAGGCGCAAGCTGCTCGCCGGCGCGGCCACGGGACTTGCCGCTGCAGGCGTCGTCAACATGTTTGCGATACGCCCGGCGCCGGCCGCAACGAACGACGAGATCCGTTCGTTCTGCGTGAATATTCCCGAAGTCGATCTCGTCGACCTGCGCCGTCGCCTTGCGGCGACCCGGTGGGCTAAGAAAGAGACGGTCGACGACGGCTCCCAGGGCGTGCCGCTCGCTATGTCAAGCGTACGCCGGCGTCGGCCAGTACCGCCGGATCACGCCGATGATCACGACGACGAAGAATACCAACACGATGCCCTGTACGATGGCGAACGGTAGCTCGGCTGGGGGCACGCTTGGCGCCAGCGCATGCAGTGCCGGCACTTTCAGGAAGGACTGGATCACCAGCACGAATACATTGAGGTAGAGCGAGACTAGAGCAGTTAGCGCGTAGATCCAGCGCCAGGCGCCGGCGAGCTTCATGCCGTAAAGCGCAAAGCAGGCGATCGCCAGCAGAACCAGCGAGAGAATGCCTATCATATGGGACGGCAACAGCCTCTCGAACAGCAGCGGTGGGATCAGAAACCCCGAAGCGCTCGTCAGGATAGTGAATCCTAGGAAGATCGCAGTCAAACCCGGCATCCGCTTCGAGCAGAGCATTCCGAACATCACGACCAGGCCTGCCACGATTGCAATCAGGCTGATGATCACGTGAACCATCGTGAACGTCGCCAAGCTCACACCCAATATCATGATACATCTCCGAACAAGATCATACGGTCCTCCCAGTTATCGAAACTCAGCGGCCAGCCGTGATGAGAAACAATGGGTTCGGCGGGCTCCGCCCCCAGTCATGTAGAAGACCTTTGACGCAATCTTTGGTGGTGACTGTGGTCATAGGGTCGATCCCTTGAATAGCGCAATTTGCAGCCAGCTTGGTGCTTGGGTTGTAACAACTATTGTGCGGGCACGAGCGCCGGCGCGCCCTTGTCCTTGATCAAGACCACCAAGAATTTCGCCGGCTTTGTGTCGCTTGCGTTCCGGTCGACGACGTGAACGTCGCCAGGGCCTTCATAGAAGCTCTGTCCTGGTGTCAATGTCACCGGTTGTCCACCCTTCACTTGCATCACGACGGAGCCCTCCAGCACGTAAACAAACGCGTGGGCATTGTGTCGGTGAACAGCGCTTGATCCGCCGGGCGCATGCTCGACCGTGATCATCAGGGCTTCCCTGCCGGGGCTTTCCGGAAGATCCTTGGACATGAGTGGCGTGACCTTAGCCTCCTCAGCCACCGTAGTGCCGGTCATGAAGCACAGCAGAATCAACGCAACGAGTTTGTTTGTCATAGTCGCCTCTTTCGTTCCTCGCCCGAGGCCCCCTCGTAGCAGAGCGGGCCTACTTGCGATGCGGGATCAGGCTGCTGCCTGTGAGCGGCGGACCCATTCATCCAAACCGATGCGGCCGAGGCGCGCCTCGCCCAATGGCACTAGCGAGTGCTCGTCGACCCGGCCGCCCCAGTATCGGGCCTCGGGATCGCTCGCGACCTCGCGCGGGTCGCCAACCGCCTTCAGGTAGCGGGCAATGATTTCGTTGAACGGAGCTCGCTCCGGGCCGGCGATCTCCACGATACCGCTTCGCGGCGGCGCGAGTGCCACGTCGGCAACATTGGCAGCAACGTCGTCCGCCGCGATCGGCTGGAACAGGATCGGCGGGAGCCTCACCTTGTTTCCATCCGAACTTGAATCGGCGATGCCGCGGAGAAATTCCATGAACTGGGTTGCGCGGACAATCGTGTATGGGACGCCGGATGACTTGATCAGATTCTCCTGGGCGACCTTGGCGCGGAAATAGCCATTGTCTGTCCGGTCGGTTGCGACGATCGATAGTGCGACATGGTGCCTGACGCCCGCTGCGGATTCTGCTGCGAGCAGGTTACGGCCAGAGGTCGAGAAGAACTCCAGCACCGCCTTGTCTTCGAATGAGGGCGAATTGGCGAGGTCGATCACCACCTGTGTGCCTGCTATGGCCTGCTTGAGCCCCTCGCCGGTGATGGTGTTGACACCGCTTTGAGGCGAGGCAGCCACGACCTCGTGGCCACCCTGGCGCAGAATGGCGACGGTCTTCGAGCCGATCAGGCCGGTGCCGCCGATCACGACGATCTTCATGTTTGATTCTCCATTGTCGTTAGATGCGCTTGGCTTCTGAGTTGGTAGTCCGGCCCTACCCAGCAAGCGGTCAGTACTCCCAGATGGCCGGTACCCAACGAAAGGCGTTGCCAGCGACCGCGACATGGCCGACGGACGGGAACGGCATATGCGTGGCCACCAGCAGTTCGCGGTTCGCCGCCAGTTCTCGCAAAAGACTGGTACGAACGCGGGCCGCCTCCTCGGGGTCATGTTCGAAGCCGTTGTACCAATCGGGGTGTTCGAATCCGACCGCGAACACGAGGTCGCCGGCGAATGTCAGCCGGTCGCCGCCGGACGCCAGGCGGACCACGCTGTGCCCGGGGGTGTGGCCGCCAGTGCGACAGACGACGACCCCCGGCGCCACCTCGTACTCCGTCTCGAACGTGTGAAACTTGCTGCCGTATTCGTTCAAGAACCGCTTGGCCGTCTTCCGAAGCGCGTCCGGGAAACCCGGCGGCATGGAGACGCGGGAAAAATCGGGCGATTCCCAGAACTTGACCTCGGCGGCGGCCACATGGATCCGAAGATCCGGACGCAGCCGCTCCTTCACCCCGTCGACGAGCAGCCCGCCAACATGGTCCATGTGCATGTGGGTCAGCACCACGTCCGTCACGGACGCAAGATCGATGCCGGCGGCCTCCAATCGGTGGACCAACTGTCCGGCCTTCGGCACTGGGAACTCCACCCCCATCCCGGCGTCGACGAGGATGGTCCGGCCCCCGCTGCGCACCACGACCACGTTCAGCGCCCAATCCAACGCGTCCGGCGGGAGGAAATTGTCCTTTAGCCAGGCCGCCCGGGTAGCCGGGTCGGCGTTGTGGGCCAACATCGCGCCTGGCAGCATTAATACGCCATCGCTGACCACCAGCACGTCGATGTTGCCGATCTGCAGCGCGTAGCGCGACGGAACCAACTCGTCGAGCCTCGGTCTAACGGAGTTCGAGGTGTAGTCCAGGCTCATGTGTATCTCCTCCTGAGTGTTGCGGATCATCTCATTCACCTTTGAGAACTCATGCGTTCGATCTTCGCGCTTGATCTTAGGCGGGCCGCGCTTCCCGCGTGGGAAGCGCGGTCAATGCGTGTGAGGTGTCCAGAGACCGGCGACACGCTCATAGCCGGTGTGTCAGCGTGATGACCTATCGAACTTGACCCGCGACTACGCCAGAGCGATTGCCGTCACTATAGAGCGATTGCTGCTAACGCATGCGCCCCCGCCAATCGGGCAAGCGGACATGCCGTCCGGTTGGGACCGAGGGGACTGTCTGTGAGGCGCACCGCACCGACCGAGGGCAAGCATATGTCGCACGCTTGGATCACCACGGCCGCTTGACGGAAGTGCGTTCGCCACCTCAGACTGGCCCCTACAGGTGGCATTGGGGTCTAATATGTCAGACCTTACGGACGTCACCCGAAGGCTGGTAGCTGTCCTCGCGGCAGACGTGGAGGGCTACAGCCGGCTCATGGGTGTCGATGAGGTCGGCACACTCAAGGGGCTCACTGAGCGACGAGCGATCCTCGATAAGCTCATTGTGGACTACAGGGGCCGCATAGCGAACACGGCGGGCGATAGCGTTCTTGCTGAATTTGGAAGTGCCTTAGAGGCGGTGCAATGCGCGGTGGAGGTGCAGACCGCCTTGGCTGAAGCGAACGCCAATCTCGCGCCGGATCGCCGCATCAGCTTCCGCATTGGAGTACATATCGGGGACGTAATGGTCAGGGCCGGCGACTTGTTCGGGGAGGGTGTAAACATTGCCGCTCGTTTGCAGTCCATTGCAAAGCCTGGAGGCGCGTGCATCTCAGGCACGACGTACGATCAGGTACGCAAGGTCCTGCCGATCACCTTTACGGACCTCGGCGTTCAACAGGTAAAGAACATTCAAGAGCCAATCAGGGCCTATCAGGTGGGTGCACCGATTGAAACGAGTGACGCGGCTCCAGCGCGTGCTGTCGAGGCTGAGATCGCGCCTCCGCTGCCCGACAGGCCTTCCGTTGCGGTGCTTCCGTTCGAGAACATGTCCGGCGATCCCGAGCAGGAGTATTTCGCCGATGGGATGGTTGAGGAAATCATCACAGCGCTGTCGCGTTTCAAATGGTTGTTCGTAATCGCCCGCAATTCGAGCTTTACATTCAAGAGCCAAGCCGTCGACATAAAGGAGGTCGGACGCAGGCTCGGCGTGCGCTACACCCTTGAGGGGTCGGTACGCAAGGCGGCAGGGAAGGTTCGCATCACCGGCCAGTTGATTGACGCTGTGACGGGCGCGCACCTATGGGCAGACAGGTTCGAGCGTGATCTCACTGACGTTTTCGCTCTGCAGGACGAAGTCACCGTCGCGGTTGTCTCGGCCATTCAGCCAAAATTGCTACAGACAGAAATTGCAATGGCGGCGCGGCGACGACCGGAGAACCTCACCGCCTATGATTTTTATCTGCGAGCGATGTCGCAATTCTACCTGACGACCCGTGAAGGGTTGGCGGAGGCGATAAGATTGGCTCATCGCGCTTTGGAGCTGGACCCTGGGTGCAGCCTGGCCGCAGCCCTCGCAGGTGCCGGTCACATGCAAAATGTCCTTCTAGGCTATGCGGTCGATCCTCAATTCGACAGGGAGGAAGCAATTCGGCTTCTTCGGTTGGCATTGAGCATCAACGATGGTGATCCGGATTCGGTGGCAGTGGCTGCGGTGACATCGGCCTACTTTGTCGGCGATCTTGAAAGTGAAATTGAAATGGCTGACCGGGCGGTTGCGCTCAACCCAAATTCATTTGTGGCATGGAGCTGCAGAGGCCAAGTCTATAGAATTGCAGGGTTGCCCGAGGAAGCGATTCCCAGCTTTGAACGGGCCATTCGCATGAGCCCTGTAGACCCGCGGCTGCACCTGATGCTTGCTGGTATGGGGCAGGCCTTGATTGAGCTCCGTCGCTTTGACGAGGCTATCGCCGCAGGGAAGAAAGCCCTTCGTCAGTGCCCCTCCTTTTCGGGGGCTCACTGTTGCCTCGCGTCCGCTTTAGCCCATCTCGGACGTGACGCTGAAGCTCGCGAGGCGGCGGCGCATTTGCTCGAAGTCGACCCCGACTTCACGATCTCCGCTTGGATCGCCCGGGGCGGCCAAACAAACTCGACGCTTGTTTTGGAGGGCCTCCGGAACGCGGGGTTGCCCGCATGATCCCGGCCTGTGCGACCGCTCCTCGCGTGATCCTACGTCGCGATGTGTTGGCCCTTTTTGCCTGCAGGCCCCACGGTGGTGATGTCGCAACACCTGAAATCACCTTCCTGTCATGCGCTCGGAGGGGGGTAGCTCGCTTCGACGGTCCAGGAGTCCTTCGGCTGGCTGTACAGCTGCCAGAACTGTTCGGCCACCGATGAGGCCTCCTTCGAGTCTGGGGAAACAAAGGTACAGACGGTCACCGTCGCGACGTGAATTCCCTTTTCTCGGAACGATTCAAAAAGTCCGCGAGCCAAAGCACGAATCCCGGCCTTGCCGATGCTGACTGAGAGATAGTCCGGGCTGGGAGCGAGCGCGAAGCCACCTCCCGTCAACAGGATCGCACCGGACCTCTGATCCTCCATCTTCGGGGCGACCGCCTGAGCGGCGACAAGCGCCCCTCCGATGTTCACGGCAAGATCACTGTTGAAGCTGTCGCGCGACTGTTCAGAGAGGGTCGCCTTGCGCGCGGATGCGGCATTGTAGTGCAAGACGTCGATTGAGCCGTGCTGCTTCTGAACCTCAGCGATCAGTTCAGCGACGCTCTTCGGATCGCCTGCGTCCGCTTTGCGAGCGTTGGCCCTGTAACCTTTCTTTACTAGCCTTTCGGCCAGCTCTTGCGCCTTGGAGACGTTCCGAGCGGCCAAAAACACTTGGAAACCCTCTCTGGCAAAGCGTTCGGCGGTCGCGAAGCCCATTCCCGGGCCCGCACCGATGCTGAGAAATGTTTTCATCTCCCGTTCCTTTTTGTAAGCACCTCGCATTTGGCATTCGCCAGGCCAGCGTCGGCGCAGAAGGTGTTCACCGCATGCGTCTTCGCCAGTCGCTCGGCGTTTCACCGGTCAGCTTTCTGAACGCTGCGGCGAAGGCGGTCTGGGAGGAATAACCGAGCGCCGCTGCGACCGAGACGACCGACACGTCGGTGTCACGCAGCATGTTCATGGCTTGCTCGAGCCGGTGCTGGCGCAGCCAGGCATGCGGCGACAGCCCGGTGCTTTCCTTGAAAGCGCGGCAGAAGTGGAAGCGCGACAGGCCTGCATCCGAAGCCAGCGCGGCAAGCGATAGGTCCGCATCGCTGTCCGAACGCAGGCGTTCGATGGCGCGACCCAGCACCTTGGGCGACAACCCGCCCATGACCGGCTGGATCGTTGCGGGTGAGCCGCCATACGCCGTGAGCAGGCGCGTAGCCAGAAGATCCGTCAGTTGGTGTCTGAACAGCGTGTCCAGTGCAGCGCAGCCTTCCAGGGCGTCGGCCGCGCTCAGGAGCAGGCGGGATGTAATGGGGTCGGGATGCGCAGTTCGCTCCACAAGTTCGCCGGGGGCGGTTGTACTGGCTTCGTGGGCGACGCGATTGAGCGTTGCCTGCGGAAGATAGAGCTGAAGGACACTCAAAGGCTGGTAGATGTCCCATCGTGAGGTTGAACCGGCCGGAATAACCGTCACGGTCCCGGGACGCGTCATTCCGTGCACGAACACGTTCCCGTCGCGGCGCTCGAACCGCACTGGCTCGGCGGGGAACGTCATGATGACGTGGTCGGCCATGGGCCGGACGACGTCGTGCAAGGGATCGTGCCTCCAGAAGGTGATCACGCCGCTGGAGGGGTCTGAAGCCATGCGCAGTGGCGCCGTCTTGAGCACGCGTGTCATTTCCGCATCGGCATGAGGACAGTCGCCGATCGGCATATCGCGCTGCTGTGGCCGGGATTTGTCTGGGTGATTGTTCTGCGAACGATCGCGCAAGACTGGCTTGCTGCTCATGGACCTGTCCTCGCCGTTGAGGGGCATTTCGTTGAGCGTTCGGCGCGCGTTCTAGCCGCTCAACAGGTTCGACGTCTTTCCCAAAACGGCGGTGCTTTGCCTGATCATGCTCAAGCCGCCATCACACGCCCCTGTCCAACCGAAATCGAGTGCGGCGAACGGTCGCGGCTTGCTGCTATCGAAACGAGTTGCCGGTGCTACAAAGGCTCTTGCTGCGTGACGCTGTTGCGGATGGACAACAACGCTGACTCTCTTTTGAGAGCGCTATCAGTCCCGTGATCTGAGAATGCCAGCTTGTGGGTCCGGCCGAGAGTCCGCTTTCCTCCAAAGAGCTGGCGATCTCCGATTCCCTTCGAAGCGCCTCACCGCGAACGCGTGCGTCTGGCTCAGCGGCGCAGCCGATCCATGTCGAACGGAGTTTTGCCGAGGCTTGGCGGAAAACCTCGAACCCGACGAGTTGCCCGATCACTACTTGGCATCAAGTCCATCAAGCAGCGCTCTTGCCTCGCGAGCGTCGGCAATCTGGAGGCTGTCTCCGCGCGTCTCGCATACCTGCGCAATGATTTGCCTCGCCTCGGCCTTCCTGTCCTGTGCCGCCCAGAGACGCGCGAGGCTAACTGCATTTCGCAACTCCCAGAAGAGCGCGCCCTGCTGCCTTGCCAGATGGAGCGCGTCGAAGAAGTATGCTTCTGCTGACGAGGCGGATCGGTGTGGTGACCCCTTCAGCATCAGTTCGCCTTTGATGCGCAATAACTCCGGGACGTACCACTCTTCGTGCCTGGCTTTGCAGCGCTCCAAGGCTTCATCGACCGCTGCAAGTCCGTTATCGATTTCATTTGCTTCACCGAGACAGACCGCGAGTTCGCCCAGCGGAAGCAGGAAGCGCGGCAGGAGCCTGGCGTCACCCGCGCGACCGATTTCACTACGCAAGAGCGCCAGTCCGGCGTCGACGTTACCCCGCTTCGCCATGACCATCCCCCTGAAACAACCAGCCCAAAGCCGCCATAGTCGTATCGCGTGGCGTTCGGTGTGCTCGAACAGCACGTCACCGTAGTGCTCCGCCGCGTCGAGATCGCCGGCCCAAAAAGCGATCGGGCACGCGGCCTGTCCCAGCACACTACAGAAAGTCAAGGCGTGGCCGTTCGCGCGCCCCTCCTCGATGTTGCGCTCGACAAGCCGTAGCGCCTGACCCGCAAAACCCTGCAGCCACAGGATGCGGGCACGGAAATATTGCGTCGAGATGCGAAGATCGAGAGGGAAAATCCTGGGCCTTCCTACCAGGCGATCGAGAGACGCATCCACTCGATCGATGTGGTTGCGGGCATCCTTCTGGTTTCCGAGAAAGTGCAGCGACACGGCGAGAAGGCGATCGCCCAGCATCGAGTCGGTCGGATCGGCCGACTCCTCTGCCGCCCTGGTGAAGCGCTGAGCGAATTCGAGCGCCTTGAGAAATTCGCCATTGTTGAACTGATCGACACACAGGCCCCACAGCGCACGCAGGCGATAGTCTTTGTCGTCGAGCCGTTCCGCCAATTCGAGGGTGATCGCCAGTGCCGGACCCGTCTCTCTCGCACGTCCCTGGCTGTAGGTCAGCGACCAGCCTAGCGCCGCCGAGAGCTGCATGCGCAGGCGTGTTGAGCCCGTAGCGCCATCATCCAGTCGCGCGAGCGCCAATTCGGTGCGCTCGCGACATTCGCCGAACAGCGACAGGTGGACCCATAACGGTACTGCAGCGGCAGTCAACGCAGCGCCGACCTGCAAATCGCCGTCCGCAGAGAATGCCCAGTCAAGGCCGGCACGGACATTGCCGAGATATCGGCCGTAGCGCTTCTGCCAATCGGCTTGCGGCAAGGGATTACTCTCAGCTTCGGCCTGAAGGAGGGCAGCCCGGAAATATTCCGCATGACGACGTGCGGCTTCCTGATACTCGCCCGCAGCCCGCAGTTTCTCGAGCGCGTAGGCGCGCGTCGTGTCTAGGAGACGATAGTGATCGTCCCCGGCTTGAAAGTCGGCGGCGACGAGCGACTTAACGACCAGCCCTGCCAACATGTCTGCGGCCGTCGCGTCCATATCTGCCGTCACCGCGGCAGCAGCATCGAGGGAAAAATTGCCATTGAAGACCGCGAGGTGGCGCAGCACCCGGGCCTCGGTCTCCGAAAGCAACTCATAACTCCAGTCGAGGGTCGCAAGCAGGGTCTGATGCCGCGGCAAAGCGGTTCGAAAGCCGCTGGTCAGGAGATTGAAGCGATCGTGCAGGCGCGCCGCGACCTGCTGCAATCCAAGCGTTGCGATGCGGGCCGCCGCGAATTCGATGGCAAGTGGGATGCCATCGAGCTGACGCGAAATCGACGCGACTAGTTGAAGGTTTTCCGCGCTCGGCGAGAAGTCGGCATTCAATGCCTTTGTCCTCGCCACCAGGAGCTGCGCTGCGCTGTATCCGAGCACATCGCGATCTCCACCTCTCTCTTGTCCCGGAATATCGAGTGGAGGAACGCGATAGACGTACTCGCCATCGATGCGCAGTACCTCACGGCTCGTCGCCAGTATCGTTGTATATGGACAGGAACGTACGAGCGCCTCCGCCAGCCGCGCAGCCCCTTCGATGAGATGCTCGCAATTATCCAGCACAAGCAGAAGTTTCTTTGTACCAATTTCACGCGTGATCGTTTCGATGGATACCTCGTCGCCACGTTGCTTGAGGCCTAGAACCGCCGCGACCACGAGCGGCACCATCGCAGGGTCCGATAGCGAGGCCAGTTCCACGAGCAAACCATCGCCTCCGAAAGTCGCGAGCAGACTGCGCGCAACCGCATGCGCGAGGACACTCTTTCCGATACCTCCCGGTCCCGTCATGGTGACCATTCGATAGGTCGAAAGTAGCTCCGATAGCTGGATCTCGGCAGCCGCTCTGCCGATCAATGCATTGGTTGGGGCCGTGAGATTTGTGACATGGCTTTGAATTGGTTCGGCAGCCGGCATGCCCACCGCGGTGACGGCCTCCTGCTGAATGACCCAATCTCCCAGCAATCGGTAGCCGCGACCCGCGATCGTTTTCAGGAGTCCCCTGTCCGGACCCAACGCTTTGCGTATGGCGGAGATTTGAGCTTGCAGCGTATTTTCCTCAACCGCTGCGCCCGGCCATACACGATTCATCAAATCATACTTGTCGATCAGTTCGCCCGCCGACTGGACGAGCGTCTCGAGAATTTCAAACGCCCGACTTCCAAGGTCAGTCGGAACGCCGTTCAACCGCATCTCGCGGCGAGCGAGATCGATTTCCCAAGCGCCCGACCTGTAAACGGGCTGTCGGTCCTGGCCCCGCATCCGTGCTCCTTTCGGGCATTTTAAGGCCATTTCGGACGGCTTTGCGGGACAATCTGCGGTTCCCGCGCAGTGCTTTTCAGGACTTTTCAGAACTGGCTCAAGGCGAAATGCGGCCCCTGGGGATAGGGTCAGTCATCGAACATTCTCTGGGCCGCAACGCCATGACCGCAAATGGATTGATTACTATCGAAAGTCGAAACGGACCCGAGGAAACGATGAATCGGTTCGAGGCCGAGGTCCGCGCCAGGGGAATGACCGTCTTTGCCCATATTGATCACGCCGCGGGCGCGACCGCCGCGGGGCTCCCGCTGCGCCCCACGGAACTCTTGATCTTCGGCAACGCAAAGACCGGCACGCCGCTGATGCAGTCAAATCAGATGATCGGCATAGATCTGCCTCTGAAGACCCTGGTCTGGCAGGACGCATCGGGCACCACGTGGTTGTCTTACAACGATCCAGCGTTTCTTGCGCACCACCATGGCGTGGACGGTGCAAATGATACGACCGTCAACGCCATGGCTGCCGCATTGCAGGCGATCGCAAGCAAGGCAACGACCGCAACCTGACAACCAATGGCAGTTCAAGGACTAAACTTCGGAGCACGCCGATGACTATCACGCAACCAATAGTCCAACGCGACATGCCATTCGAGGAAAGGGTAAGCGAAGACGAAACACTCATGCAGACGCCGCCGGATACCGCGCGTCCCTTTGATGCAGAGCTCCACGAGATCATCGACGCGATCGCGGCGATAGTCATGGGTGCACAGGCTGGGTCACGATGGTTGCGTGTTCAACCGCCGGACCTGGAAGAAGTGCGAGAGATCCTCAGCAGTATCGCCGTGGACGGCAAGCGAGCTTGCGAACTCGTCGTTCGGCTTCGAGCGGTTCTGAGCGCAGGAGCCCAAACAACGCAGGGCACCAGCAAGGGCGTTTTCTGCGGATCCCACGATCCTTCCTAACGGGTTAGCGTCCGGGCGATGTTCGGCTTGCACCGATTGCGTCGAAAAACTTCTGAAATCCCCTTCGGAGACTGAAATTCGCGATACCCGTCGTCGAAGTGCGGTTTGATGTGCCGGGAGGCTGGCTGATTGCGGTAGCAGGAGATGACGCGGCCCCCGGAGTCTCCGACACCGCCGCGCTGGCGTCCCTTTTAATCGCGCACCGCGCCGAACACATCCGAACTCGCCAGGCCCGCAGTCACTATCCCGGCAAAACTTCTTCGACCTCTCAAGGGGATGATCCCATCGAACGGACCGCGAACGAAGGCCCTGCACAGGGCAAGCATTTCCGCTGATCGCCGTCATAAATCCGTAATCTTACGTCACTGAAGCCTTTGCGGGCCCGACCTTGTGACTTAGGTTAGGCATAAGCAGACGGGGCAAGCCATGACGGAACGCGATCAATCAGGAATCACGCCACGTGACCGCCTTCTTGAAGCGGCTCGCAAGGAGCTAGTTGATTTCGAGCGGCGCGAGAACGAGTTCCGAAAAAAGGATCGCGACGAGCGGGCCGCAGAGTTGCGACTTCCTCTGGAAGTGATCAAGATTCACTAACGTGTGCGGGCTCCAGGCACCACAGCTGCCGCCCTCACGCTGCCCATCCGCCCCGCAGCTTCAGCCGAGTTGATCGATTTCGCCGCCTCCGAATATGTTTCAGTCGCAACGGCACCGCCTACGAAGCGCTCTTGCACTGGTTTGAGCTTGAGCTCGCCCGCCGCTGCGTTGGGGCTGCCCGGCTGATCAACCATATCGGTGTTGACGAGATTGGTCAGTCGCAACTCGTCCCGTGACAGCTCATGCAGATCCTCCCAGGGCGGCACGTTCAACGAAAGCGACAACAGATCGCCCGCACCGCCCATGTCAAAGGTGTATTTGGCGAGACGCCCGATATCGCGTTCCACGATTGTTAGATCATCTGCGCTGTAGGTCGCGGCCCTGGCGTCATTGGCGCGGTCGCCCATCCATATCTGATGCACACGAACATGGGCGGTCTCGGGCACGTAACGCGTCTTGCCCGACAGAAGCAGGAAGACGCACATCGACTCGCAATAGGCCACGGGCGTCACGTTGACAGGATCGCTTTGCGCCGTGTTGGTCTGAACGCTGACGCCGACGGTGGTCAGCGCCCCGAGATTGCGCCAGCGCCGTCCAAGCGCAATCGAGTCGTTGACCGAACCGCCGCTCGAATCCAGCACGATGGTCACGCCGCCGAGCTGTCGGCCGCGCGCGAATTCATCGAAATCTCTTGGACTGGCGGCGGTCACGATGCCGACAGCGCTGATCCAGCCCCGGCAATTCGGCTGGCAAGCGACCCAGCTAAACTTCATTGGCAATTTGCGGTCTTCGCCGGCATGCGCCGAACCGCTCAGCATAGCCACCAATGCGATGCAAAGAGCCGCGCCAATGAGCAGCATCCAACCTCGGATTTCCACCCAACGAGCGCGAGCCGAGGTCGGATCGGAGATGTGGGGGCGCTCCGAGGATCCGGCCCGCGAGATGAGCATGATTCCGTGACCTCTGCTTGACTATCGAGTGGGGCTGAGCCGTCGCAGCGGCGTACCTACAGCGACACGCGGTGCTGCCCGCCTGGCGGTACCGCTGGAGAATCGAATTTCAGCCAGGGCTGATGCTTGGCGCGCCATTTCGGACCAGGGCCGCGCATGTAGTGCAACTCGGGCCGGTAACTGTCGCGCACGTCCAGAATCAGGTTGCGAACGACGCTGGCGAAGTCGGAGGCTGACTCAGCCGTCCTGCGAGCCAAACCTGACAATGCAGTTGCATCCATGATTCTCATCGCTGTGATTCCTCGATTTGCCGCTCGATGGATCGGGCGATTAGCATCCAGAGCGTAGGCACGAGAGGAGAAGCAAGCCATTGCACAGAGGTCGATCGCGTACAGTACATTGGCTAGGAAGAGCACACCTAAGTTTAGGTCTGCCTACCCGAGACTTGGCCGGTCTTCAAACAAGCGCTTTTGATCCGACTCGGACCTGCCGCGATACAATGCGGCGCACCATGTGTGTGATGACAACCTGGAGCAAACAATGAAAAAGCTTTCCACTTGCGTGGCAGCCGTGGGCTGCCTTGTCGCCTTTGTCTCCGTCGCTCAAGCCCGCTCTGCATACGACGGATCCTGGGACCTCATTTTCGTGACGCAAAGAGGCGCTTGCGACGCGACCTATGATTTCACGGTCAACATCACGGATGGAATAGTGACACATCCGAATCTAGTCAGGTTCAGAGGCTACGTGGCGCGTTCCGGCATAGTCCGGGCGTCAGTGACAGTTCAGGACAAATTCGCCTCCGGCGCAGGCAGGCTCTCGGGCAATTCTGGCCGCGGGACATGGAGTGGCTATTCAGGAAGCGCGCGATGTTCGGGCTACTGGACCGCGCAGCGAAATTGAGGCGCTGAACCCAGACACTTCGCGAAATTTCCGGAGGGGGAGTCACTCCGCCGCGAGCGCGCGGTGTCGGAGCGGCAAGCCAAGGCGTTCCCATACATCGACCAGCGCTTCAGCGAGCGCATCGATCAGTGCGTCATCATGATAGGGCGTCGGCGTGATGCGCAGCCGTTCGGTGCCACGCTGAACGGTCGGATAGTTGATCGGTTGGGCATAGATGCCGTGCTCGGCGAGCAGGAGATCGCTCGCCTCCTTGCACTTCTCCGGATCGCCCACCATGACAGGCACAATGTGTGTCTCAGTGGGCATTACCGGCAGACCTGCTGCGTTGAGCACAGCCTTGACCCGCGCGGCACGGTCCTGATGGCGGTCGCGCTCCCATTGCGAAGTCTTGAGGTGCCGGATCGCCGCGGTAGCAGCGGCGCAGACCGCCGGCGGCAGTGCGGTGGTGAAGATGAAGCCCGGCGCATAGGAGCGCACCGCATCGATGATGTCGGCGCTCGCCGCGATGTAACCGCCAAGGCCGCCGAAGGCCTTCGCCAGCGTGCCCTCGACCACGTCGATGCGGTGCAAGGCCCCTTCCCGCGCGGCGATGCCGGAACCACGCTGACCGTACATGCCAGCCGAATGGACCTCATCGATATAGGTCACGGCGCCGTACCGCTCCGCGAGATCGCAGATGCGGCTCACCGGCGCGACGTCGCCGTCCATCGAGTAGAGCGCCTCGAACACGATCAGCTTCGGCCGCTCAGGTGCCTCCGCCGCCAGCAATTCTTCGAGATGGCCAACGTCGTTGTGGCGCCAGATCTTCTTTTCTACGCCGGCACGCCGTACGCCCTCGATCATCGAATTGTGGTTCCAGGCATCCGACAGGATCACACAGTTCGGGAGCAGCTTGGCAATGGTCGCAATGCCGGTCTCGTTGGACACGTACCCCGAGGTGAAGACCAGCGCCGCTTCTTTGCTGTGCAGGTCAGCGAGCTCCCGCTCAAGCTCGACCAGCGGATGGTTGGTACCGGAAATGTTTCGGGTGCCGCCCGCGCCAGCACCCATGCGGGTCGCGGTTTCGACCATGGCGCCGATCACCTTCGGATGCTGGCCCATGCCAAGGTAGTCGTTCGAGCACCAGATCACGACCGGCCGCGGGCCGTCCGGCGAATGCCATGTCGCATGCGGGAAGCGCCCGGCGATGCGCTCGAGATCCGCAAACACGCGGTAGCGCCGTTCGGCGTGCAAGCGAGCAAGCGCGGCGGAAAAGAAATGATCATAGGTCATGGAGCAAAATCTCCGTCCGGTTTGTGCTCGGCGGTTGGGTCTTCTCCGATCCAACGAGCCGCCTTGCCCCTCCGATCCGGCGCCGTCACTTATCCAGGCCCTGCGAAGAGGGCGGCCGGTCCTCGGGAGGGGAAGGACCGGCCGCGGGGAGCCACGGCGAAGGGACGGGGCGCCGAGGCCAAGCACTTGCGAAGCTGTCTGCCTCCGCGAGCCAAATTGGTATCCGACAAAGGACATCGGGGCGAGTGAAGCAATGTAAATTTCAGCAAATCGTAGCGAATGCGCAGGCCGGGGCATCCGATCACATCCGTTATGAGACGTGATCCGCTTTGACCCTACGCTCCCCGGTCGCCCTGTTTGCCGATCACACACCGCCATCCGGCAAGGCGCTCGGCCGGATGCTCCTTCATCCAGTCGGCAAGCTGCGGTGCGCCCATCAGGCACGACTGCACTGAGACGTTAGCGAAGTTCGAGGTGGTGACGGTCTGCTCGTAGCAATTTGTCGGAGACGACAGACTGCAGAGCACGGCAATGATCTTGATCACGACAGCAGATCCCCGCCACGAACCGAGTGAACCGCCGGCCCTTGGTCGCCCTGCTCGTTGATGGGAGCAGCCGACGGGAAGACGCTTTCATATATCGCACGAGCTTCTCGAATGAGGCGGATACGCTCGCGCTCGGATTTTGAAACAAATCGAACAACCTCACCCATAGTAAGCTCCTATTGAATTACAGTCGTCATTCCTACTATTGACTTGGTGTCCTTAGCGCCGGCGTTGAACCCCCGCAGGTGGTAACGAACAGATAAAAAGCGCGTGACACAGTCTGAAGGTTGAAGAAAAGGCCCCTTCGTCTAGGTCGGCCGAGATTCCTCAACCGAGCTACGCCAGCGTTCCAAACTGCCGTGCGCATCGAGAACCTAGCAGTAGCCCGTTCATGGTTTTCCTTTCCAATCCCGGCCGAGCGGGTCAGCTCTAGCGCGCAGCCTCGGCCGTCTGTTGTCGGCTTTGCGGCTTGCTCCCGATGACCTTTTTCCGTGGCGTCAAGACCTCGATCTGGTGGGGAGATGCGGGCATACCACCGAACGTCAGCGTCGGCACAGAGGGGGCCTCCTGAACATGTGCCGCGCCCGTCACGGAGGCCTGGTGCGCGGTGATCGGAAAGCCCGTCGTTTCATAGGTCGGAAGCCCGGCAGCGGCAGCCACATCGATTCCGTTCGCTATGACGAGGGAAATGGCGGCAAACAACACTGAACGTTTCATGATTGCATCTCCTTTGGTTCTACTTCCATGGGTTTACGGTAGTGATTGAGTCACTTCGCCGACGCTACGGCAGCCTTCGACGCGGCGAACGCTCCGACCCTGTATCGGGGAGCCGGGACCGCGCTTGAGAGCTTGCCGGACATGGTGCGGCGCGCGGTCTCGTAGCTGTCCCAGTCGACCTTGTCGGCGAGAGACGGAATGGTGACGACCTCGCCCTGGTCAAGACCGGTCAATGCGGCGTCGACCATGTCACCGGCGGACATCACGATCGCGGCAGGGAGGTGGTGGAGCGGCACGCCGGCGACGTCCCAGAAGTCGGTCGCGGTTGCGCCGGGCAGGACAGCCTGGACGCGCACGCCTTTTTCAGCGAGCTCGTGGTGCAGCGAGAGAGAGAAAGCCAGCACAAACGCTTTGCTTCCACCATAAACGCCATTAAGCGTTTCAGGTGAGATCGCTACGATGGACGAGATGTTGATGATCGTGCCCCTGCCGCGCGTGACGAAGCCCGGGGCCGCCGCATAGGTCAATCGGGTTAGCGCACCGACATTGAGGTGGATCATATCATCCATCTTCTCGACGTCGGCGTTAAGCAGTGGCGCCGTGGCTCCGACGCCTGCATTGTTGACCAGGAGCGTGATGTCCGCGTTCGCGCGCAGGATCGCCTCGACCTTGGCAAGATCCGTCTTGTCGTTGAGGTCGGCTGCGAGGGTGTCGACGGAGCGGCCGGTCGAGCTTCTCAAGCGCTGCGCGAGGCCGGTGAGACGGGTCTTGTCGCGGGCGACCAGGATCAGGTCGTAACCACGTTTGGCCAGACGGTCGGCGTAGATAGCGCCGATACCTGCCGATGCGCCGGTGATGAGGGCGGTGCCTTTGTCGGTGGTGCTCATGGACGTTCTCCGTTATGCCGTCCACACCTAAGGCCTTCCGAAATCCGACGCCATCTGGCAAAATTGAGAGCTATCCTTCCAAAATATGGAAGAGGAGCCGATGGACCGTCTGGACGCGATGTCGACCTTCCTGGCCGTGGTCGAAACCGGCAGCCTGTCGGCTGCGGCGCGGCAATTGAAAACCCCACTGGCAACGGTCAGCCGCAAGGTCTCCGAACTCGAGTCCCATCTGCGGACGAAGCTGTTCAACCGGTCGAGCCGCAAGCTGGTCCTGACCGATTCAGGCAGCTCCTATTTTGCCGCGTGCAAGCGGATTCTGGCTGATGTGACCGAGGCCGAGCGCACCGCCTCCGGTGAATATTCTGCTCCGACCGGAGAGCTGATCTTGACAGCCCCGGTCGGACTTGGCCGCGCTTACCTCATCCCGATCCTGGCGGATTTCTTCAAGGCCTACCCGGATATCAAGGCCAGTCTTCTCCTCGCAGATCGCGTGCAGAGTCTGTTTCAGGAGCAGATCGACATCGGGCTCCGCATCGGCGCTCTTCCCGACAGCAGCTTGATGGCGGTACGCCTAGGTACGATGCGTCGCATGGTTTGCGCCAGTCCCGCCTATCTCGTAGCCCACGGAACGCCGCGCACGCCGGACGATCTCGCCGGGCATGACTACATCACTTATGCAGGCTTTATGTCCCCTGATGTCTGGACATTCTTCAAGGACAAAGTGGCGGTCGCCGTGCCCGTGCATGCGCGGCTCGTGGTCGGCAGCGCCGAGGCAGCCTGCGACGCCGCGTGCGCCGGCATCGGAATTACCTCCGCCTTCACCTATCACTTCCAGACCGCGCTTGAACGCGGAGCCCTCACGAGCTTGCTCGACGAATTCCAGCCGGCACCGCTGCCGGTTAATCTCGTGTACGCAGCAAACCGGTTTCTGCCGATCAAGGTCCGTGCTTTCCTCGACTTTGCGGCGCCGAGACTGAAGAAAGTCTTCGCGGAGCTCCAGCCGCCTGTCTAGGGCGCGGAACTCATTAGCGGGTAGCCAAATGCAGATTGATGCGAGCTTGGCGAATGCCAGCTTACTTCGCTTTCGGCGGCACAGCGGACGTGACCGAATTAGGTGCTGGATTGCTTCGGCCGCGATTGCCCCCTAGCCGACCTCGATGGACCAGGGATCGTCTGCTTTAGGTGCCCGGAAGAGGAACCCGCGATGCGTTCGCGAGGCTCTCAGGTCCGTTGAATCGCCCGAGGAGGATTCATGGGCTCTGCTTCGGCGCCGGGCAACCTGAAGCGAAATACGGCGCCGCGAGGCTTGTTCGCCTCCGCCCACAGCTCGCCCCCATGAGCATGGATGATGGAGCGGCAAATCGACAACCCCATGCCTGTTCCACTGGACTTCGTGGTGTAGAAGGCGTGGAAGACCCGATCGAGATGCGCCGGATCAATGCCTGGTCCGGAATCGCGCATGGCCACTACGGCGCCCGCTTGCTCCTGCACGGTGCTGATCAACAGCTCTCTTGCTCCCTCTTCAACCGAGCTCATTGCTTCAGCCGCATTCAGGATGAGGTTCAGCAAGACTTGTTGTAGTTGAACGCGATCCCCTTCAATCGGAAGCAATCCATCCGCAAGCCGGGTCTGGACCGAAACACCATTCCTGTTGGTTACGCTCTGCGCTAATTTGAGCACCTCATTGATTGCCGCATTGAGGTCAAAACGCTCCTTTCGCGGTGGCGCTTTCTTGATTTGCGCTCGGATGCCATTGATGATTTCTCCGGCGCGATCAGCGTCGCCAACGATACAGGAGAGTGCTTCCCTGACCTCGCTCAGGTCCGGCGGCTGCATCTTCAGAAAATTCTGGGCCGCACGGGCGTTGTTGCGCGCGCTGGCGATCGGTTGCGCGATCTCGTGAGAGAGCGAGGCTGCCAATTCTCCCATCATGCTCACGCGGTTTATGTGGGCGAGATCCAATTGCATCTGCTGCAATCGCGCCAACGCCTGCGTGCGGTCCTCGATGTCCGTCAGGAGAACATACCAACGAGTGATGCGCCCAGATTCATCCCAAACCGGAACGCCTCGGTGGTCAAACCATCGATATTCGCCGTCGAGGCGCCTCAAGCGTGCTTCTGTCTCATAGGGAACACCGGTGGCGATTGATTTTGTGAAAACTTCCTCGAGATGTGAACGGTCATCAGGATGAATCGTCCCGGTTGTGCTCCAGTTCTTCAATCCTTCCAGCGACCGGCCACAATACTCGACGATTTGGCGGTTCACGGCTTCGACGTCACCGTTCGGGGCCAAGATCGCAACGAAACCCGGTATCCCGTCAATTGCTGAGCGCAAACTTCGCTCGCTTTTACGGAGCGCCTCCTCCGCACGTTTGCGCTCAGTCAAATCGAGCACGAAAGCGACACCTTGATTCTCAGCATCCTCGAAGCTCGCCGCGCCGATCAGTACGGGCAAGCGGCTGCCGTCTTTCCGAAAATACTCCTTCTCGAATTGTGGGACACTCCCCGTCAGTTTCAGCTGCGCGAGGTTACGTTCGTCACGGTCGCGCCATTCAGGCGGCGTCAGATTGGTTCGGTGCAGGCGACCCGAGGCGAGATCCTCTCGGTCGTATCGCACCATTCGGAGAAACGCGTCGTTGGCATCACGAATGCGGCCTTCGAGATCGAAAATCGTGATCCCGATAATGTCAGAGTCGAACAGACGTCGAATCTTCCTATTTCGCTCTTCGAGATCCTTGTGAAGCCGGACGTTCTCGTCGGTTGTTCTTCGTCGCTGCCTTGCTTCGAGCCGTGCGAACACCAATGCCGCCGCTGCCAGGGCAGTGGCAATGACGATGGCCGCTGCGATCAGCCACGTCTTGCGTTGTTCGAGCGAACCGGCGCGCGCCTCCTGATCCACCAGCAGAAAGCGTTCGTTATCCACGATCTGGTCAATTTGCGAGCGAATCTCGTCCATGTTGCGGATCATCGCCAGGGCCGCCAATCCCGACGTGCGTGCCGTCTTGACCATGTCGTCAGTCTCGCGCAGCATCGCTGAGACAGTCAGCGCCAGATGTTCTGCGCGCAGGCTCTGCAAGGGATCGTTCGTCACTAGGGCTTGGAGTGCCTGAACATCTCGTCGCACGCGGGCGTCTGAGACGCCGTAGGCCTTGAGATATGCCGGGTCGAGGGTTTGCAGATAACCGCGCCTTTCGGTCTCTAGGTCGGCGGTTGTCGTCCGCAGCCGATCAAGCGTATCGAGCACTAGCCCGCTATGCGCGAGCACCTGAAACGTCGCTTGCCGCTCGCGCCAATTTCGGATGCCGAAATACCCGGTCGCGGCTAATAGAACCAAAAACACCGCGATCGCCAGCGGGCGAGCAAAGCTACGCAAAGACGGGTCCGGTGCAAGGACAGACATTTAGTCTTGGTCTTCGATGGTCGCGTGACTGGCGTTTTGCTGGCAGCGACACGACAGGAATGCTGTTATAGTAGCAGGCTGGTCTGCATAGGTGAACCCGAACCCGACATCGTCCTGGCTTCAAATTGCGGGAGATCACTAGTAGCGGAAAGACTGCTACACAGCCGACCGGCGACTTTCCTAAACTGGATAGGCACCCTTTCTTGACATCCAAATGAAGCGATTTAAAAATCGATAGTGTTGGACGGACGGGCCTTCTTGAAATGCAACGGGTACGATCCGCTCTTGGTTCTCTGCGCTTCGGCTTGCGGTTCATCTTCTCGATCAGCCCGCGTGTATCGTGAATGACTGCCTTTGGTCAGGAGCACCAACATGGCGCCAGGTGAAAAATCACTGAGCGGTCGGTTGCCGGCCAGCCGCCGTAGCTTCGTCAAGGGATTGGGCGCGGCGGGGGTAGTCTTGCCGGCCCTGGCAATGCTGTCGCAAAGGAGCTTCGCGGAGGATGCCGCCGCAAGCTATGGCAACGCTGCGATCGATTGGAAACAATTTGCGGGGCACACGATCACGCTCGCGGGCGCGGTCCATCCTTGGTCGAACGCCATTACTCCGCTGTTGCCCGATTTCACGAAGCTAACGGGTATCAATGTCCTCACCGACTTCCGGCCGGAAACTACGTATCTGGGCGCCTTGCCGATCAAGCTCGCCCGCGGCAGCGACACGCCCGACGTCTTCATGTTCCTGACCTATGGTCAAGGCATCTCCGCAGGTTGGCTCGAGCCGCTGAACGCCCACTATTCCGACAGGTCGCTGACCGATCTCGCCTGGTACGATGAGAACGATCTCCTGAAGACCGCCCGAGCCTTTCCCGTGTGGTCGGATGGAGAACGCTATGCCTTCCCGATTACGTCCGAGGCAGTGACCTTGTTCATCAACGGCGATGCGCTTGCAGCCAAGAACCTACCGGTTCCTCAGACTTTCGAGGAACTGCTTGCGACGGCTAAGGCTGTCAAGACCAATGAAATGTCCGGGATTGCCATGCGGGCCCAGGCCGGCGGTAATTCATCGCCCGCAGCCATGAGCTACGTATTCTCCTACGGCGGGCACATGGTCAAGGATAACAAAGCCGCTTTCGATAGTCCCGAAGCGATTGCGGCTATCGCAATGTTCGGGGAGACCCTTGGAAAAGCCGGGCCCGTCGGCGTCGGCAGCTATGAATGGCAGCAAGTGCTGAACGACTTCGTTCAGGCCAAAACGGCAATGGCGATCGATAGCAGCGTTCTTGCCAGCGATATTTCCGACCCGGCGAAGAGCCGCGTCGCGAAGCAGGCTGAGTTTGCAGCCTTCCCGCACGTCGCCGGCCGCCAACCGGTTCCCTTTATGTCGCACTGGCAGGCCTGTATTAGTTCTAAATCGCCAAGTAAGCGGACAGCTTTCTTGTTCCTGCTGTGGGCGACAAGCAGGCCAATCTCGCTGCAGACCGCCGCGGCGGGGCTTGCTACAACACGCGTCTCGGCTTGGTCGAGCGAGCCCTTCAAGAAGACATTCGGCCAGCAGGCCGCGGCGGCGGCGCTGACCAACTTGCAAAATGCCGATGTCGAACGCGCGAAGGCAATCCTTTTCCATCCGCAATCGAGACCTATCCAGGACGCCTTTATGATCGGCGTCAATGAAGTGGTCTCTGGAACGAGATCGGCAAAGGACGCTATGACCGCGGCCGCCGAAAAGGCCAACGCGGCGATCCGCTGATAGGGGGAGCTGTCCGAGAGGGTACGCGCGTCACGGGCGGCTGCGCGAGTGCAGCAGGCAAAGTCCCTCGAACTGCGCGCGGCGACGAGCTTGGCGCCGCTGTGGCGCGATCAAGGGAAGCGGGACAAGGCCCGTGAACTTCTTGCTCCGATCTACGGCTGGTTCACGGAGGGCTTCGATACCCTCGATTTAAAGGAAGCTAAGGCACTGCTCGCCGGGTTGCAGGACTGACAACGAGCTTTTGTCTCGAATCTTTTGCAGCGCATGAGATCCGTTTCTGGCCCCCTCGCGTCATTTGCTGCGTCTGCACAAATGCGAGCGCTATCGGGGCCGAAGCGGACATCGATTGGTAGCGAGCACTGCCCGCTCAGTCGCGAATGACCCTGGCTGTGTAAAAACGCGAAGGATCGAAACACGTCTAGAATTACATTCTGCAGTTCGTTATCTAAGTTGAAATCGCTTGCGAGCTTGAGCGCTAGAGCGGTCTTGGACGAATAACTTGTTCTACCCGTTACGGACATGGCCGCGCCTGCCGCCCGGACTAGGCGGCCTGAACCAGGTCTGCGACGTTTTACTTTTTTAACTGCCCGAATGCCCGTTCCTGTTCGATAGTACCTGTACACGACCGCCACATTGGTCGGCATGCTTTGGAAATGACGGTCAACGCGGAGGAGTAGTATCATGGCAATCAAAAACATCGTTCTTGTGCATGGCGCTTTTGCCGACGGTTCCTGCTGGGCAAAGGTCATTCCGTTGCTCGCGAAGCGCGGGCTGAAGGCAATCGCCGTTCAAAATCCCCTCAGTTCCTTGGCTGACGATGTCACCGCTGCTCACCGAGTCATCGGGATGCAGGAAGGTCCGATTCTCCTGGTCGGTCACTCCTGGGGCGGCGCCGTCATTACGGAAGCCGGCAACCATGCTCAGGTGAAGGGTCTTGTCTATGTCGCGGCTGGCGCGCCGGATAGCGGTCAGTCGTTCGCTGATTGGTGGAAGGACTATGCGCCCGCGCCGGGCGCAGCCGAAATCAAGCCTTACGGCGAGGGCTATGTCGCATTGACTCTCGAGGGGGTTCGCAAGCACTTTGTACAGGACATCCCGTCGGACGAGGCCGATATCGTGTACGCGACCCAAGGCCCGCTGGCAGTGAAGTGCTTCGGCGACAAGATCACCGAGGCAGCATGGCGCTCCAAGCCAAACTGGTACATCGTCGCAGCGCGAGACGAGACCATTCCTCCCGGAGTCGAGCGCGATTCCGCGAAGCGAATGGGTGCCGAGACTCTCGTGCTGGAAAGCTCGCACGTGCCGATGCTTTCTCAGCCCGATGTCGTTGCGGAATTCATCGCCAAAGCGGCGTCGTCTCTTTGAGACTAGGGAAAATTGGGGTCGTAGGCAGACCTTCTCTGCGGTTTAGATGCATCTTGCAGGCGTCGGCTTTTTGGTCTCGCCGAAGTTGACGCTGGTACTGATGATGAATGTGGGGCGGAACGATCGCAGCGTTAGATCGGACGAGCCTGCCTGCGAATCCCGTTCGCAATGGACCTCAATGATTCCGGAGCGGCTTGATCCACCAGACTGCACCGCAGCCCATCGTCAGCCGCGCCGAAGATCGCCGTGGCAAGACCCGGTCTCAGAAGCTTGCAGGAGAGCGTCGTCAGGACGCCCTGAAATGATGGCCGATACATTCCAAACTTCGTGGGTGTTGCATTGAGCGTGAGACGTATCACGACGCGTCTTATTCCATCGAACTTGTTGAGAATTTCGCCGCCGCCGACCATCATCATCCCAACCATAGGTCTGCCCATGGATCATCGACATGATTTTGAGGCTGCGGCCTAACGGCGCGCGGCGCGGACATGCTGTTCATTCCGTAACCCTGCGCGTACGGGCGCACCAGGGACTTGGCCGCGGCGTGCATTGGGTGAGCTGCAAGAGCAGGGGAAGAGGCAAGCGCATTGCCGAGCGCCATTGTTGCGAAGACGAGAACAGGGTGTCGTGATTTTTCAACGGTCATTTCGATTCTCCATTTGTTGGGTCATGTGGCGAACGATTAGCTGACTTCGCTGCACCATTGAATGATCAGGCCCCGCTCATCGCGCTCAGGCCGATGCCCTGCGGGATGGATGTGCCTCCGCAGGTCCTCTCTTACGCCGATCACATCTCGGCAACCTCGAGGATAGCCTTGGCGAAGGCCTGTGGCGCTTCCTGCGGCAGATTGTGTCCGATGCCGCCCCTGATAGTCAGGTGTTGGTACTTGCCCGAGAACTTCCTGGCGTAGGAACTCGGCTCTGGATGTGGCGCACCATTGGCGTCGCCTTCCATCGTGATGGTAGGCACCGTGATGACGGGAGATTCCGCAAGTCGCTTGTCCAGATCGTCGTATTGGGGCTCGCCCTTGGCGAGGCCGATTCGCCAGCGATAATTGTGGACGGCGATGGCGACTTGATCCCGATTATCCAGGGACGCTGCGCTGCGATCGAATATGGCATCGTCGAAGTCCCATTTCGGCGAAGCGAGCCGCCAGATGAGCTTCGCAAATTCGTGCCGGTATTTGTCGTAGCCGGCCCGGCCATTTTCCGTGGCAAAGTAATATTGGTACCACCATGCGAGCTCAGCCTTTGGCGGCAACGGCACCATGTTTGGGCTGCCGATCAGATAACCACTAACGGAGACCATGGCCTTGCAGCGCTCCGGCCAGAGCGCGGCGATGATGTTGGCAGTCCGCGCTCCCCAATCAAATCCGGCGAGGGTCGCCTTCTCGATCTTGAGCGCGTCCAAGAGAGCGATGATGTCCGTCGCGACCGCCGCTTGCTGGCCGTTCCGGAATGTTTCGCTGGAAAGAAAGCGCGTCGTGCCATAGCCGCGCAGATAAGGGATGATCACGCGGTTGCCGACCTGCGCCAACAATGGCGCGACATCTACGAAGCTGTGAATGTCGTAGGGCCAGCCATGCAGGAGAACGACCGGTGGACCGTCGGCGGGACCAGCTTCTGCGTATCCGACATTCAGAAGGCCAGCGTCGATCTGCTTCAAAGGGCCAAACGACGTGTTGGTCCCCGGCTTGATCGCGCGGGCACCTTCCTGCTCCGCTTTGCTTGGTTGCGCCTCGGCAAAGCTGTTCAAGGCCAACTGAGCGGCAGCGATCGTCAGAGCTGCAGTGCCGAAAAAGCGCCGGCGGGGCTGGTTGATTTCTTCGGGCTTCCCGGTTGTATCCATTGGTCAATCTCGTTGGTTGTTGGTTCGACCTGGACGAGGTTTCCTTCGTCCGGCTTCGATGCGAGCGAAGATGGCGCACGACCAGTGATCGATCAAACGAGTAATTTTTGATGTTTCAATCGATAAAATCGATTAAGCTTCCGGCGCGGCGAGGCCACCGAAAATGCCACCGCTGAAAGAGACAGATTTTTCTCTATCGCGCTCGTTCGGAATGAGCGTTGGTTTTGGGGGATGGAACAGGATTGCAGTCATGACCCTTGAGCAGCTTCGCATTTTTGTTGCCGTGGCTGAATGCGAGCACGTCACCCGAGGCGCGCAACAGCTTAATCTGACCCAATCGGCGACGAGCGCCGCAGTCGCCGCGCTCGAAGAGCGATACGCGACCAAGCTGTTCGATCGGATCGGTCGTAGGATTGTGCTGACCGAGGCGGGGCGGCTATTCCTGAAGGAAGCAAAGGCGGTGCTTGCCCGTGCGTCCGCCGCGGCGAAGGTGTTAACCGACCTGGCCGACCTGACGCGAGGCTCATTGGCGCTAGCCGCGAGTCAAACCGTGGCGAACTATTGGCTGCCCGTGGCGATCCAGAGCTACCGGTTGCGGTATCCGGGCGTCACCGTCAGCACGACGATTGGCAACTCGGAAAATGTCGCAGCCATGATTCACGAAGGCAGCGCCGATCTCGGCTTGGTCGAAGCGGCAATTGATGATCCAACCCTCGTCATGGCTCCTGTTGCGGAGGACGAACTCATTCTCGTTGCGCCGCTAACCCATCCCTGGGCAGCAAAAACGCCGCGATCGGCGCAGGAATTGAAGCGCGGACCCTGGGTGTTGCGCGAGCCGGGCTCAGGTACGCGATCGGTCTTCGAGGCTGCGCTGCCCCGCCTTGGCTTAACGAGCAGAGATCTCGACGTCGCGCTGGTGCTCCCATCGAATGAAGCCGTTCGTGCCGCGGTCGAGGCTGGCGCCGGGGTCGCCGTCATATCCAGGTTGGTGGTTGCGAATTCGATCAAGGCAGGCAACCTCGTTCCCGTCAAATTTCCTCTTCTGCATCGCCGCTTCGTCGTCCTTCGACACAAGGAGCGATACGTCAGCCGCGCGGAACAGGCATTTCTCGACGTGATTGCGAACGATGCTGCTTCGAATCGTCAAAAAAGGAAGGGCGGCGTGCGAAGCTTCCGTCCCCCAACCTTCGAGAGATAGATTTCATCGGTTACTTATCGGGAGAGGCGACCTACCGAATACTCTTCGGACCGACGACGTGGTTCACGCGCATGAGCAAAGGGCAACAACTACTCATTCCGGCGCCAACTGATGCCTCGAGCCGTCCGAAAGTGCCATGAAACGAAATCGTGACCCCTTACTGCGGCCCGGGAATTGGACTAGCTTTGATGTTGCAAGGAGGGGTGCATTGAAGCTTCCTCACCGACTTTCTTGCGTCTGGCCAGGTGCTGCCGCGATCCCGGTCGTGTCGCGCATGACGTCTAAAGCTGATCCGATGCGCCCGGTTGCACTCACTGCTCGGTCGCAGCGCCGGCGGTTCGACCCTAACTTTGTATGACGGCAACGTTACTACAGGACGTTTTCGCCGAATGGCCACCGAGCCAGGCTTGCGCGCCGTGACGATCTGGAAATGAACATGATCGGGAGGTCGGGATGAATTCGCTCACTCGCGGTTCGGCCATGCTTACGGTGACCACGCTGGCGGTCGTGTGCGCTGTTGGAACCATCTTCTTTGCATCCGCGCAATCGCTTCCGGCGTCACATCCGGAGATTTGCGCGAGGCCCAATTCCGATGTCGGTGCAGAAGCTCCTTTCCTGGCCGAGAACGTCACCGCTATGAAAAGAATGATGGGCGATATGGCGGTGAAGCCGACCGGCGACGTTGATGCCGATTTCGTGGCGATGATGGTGCCTCATCATCAGGGTGCGATCGACATGGCGCTTGCCGTGCTTCGCCACGGGCGCAATCCGCAGATTAGGCGGTTGGCCCAGGAGATCATCGTGACCCAGCAACAGGAAATCGCGGTGATGCGCCTCGCTGTCGATCAGCCCCAACCCACCGATCGAACCGTGGAGCCGTGACATGAAACGCGCCGCTTATCTGGGGGGCCTCCTGGTATCGACTGTTCTCGTGGGTACGCAATATGGCGGTGCCGGACAAGTCCCGGGCGCTGCCTCCAATCCCGACATCCCGATCAGCCACCGCGATCGCGTCTACGCCGCCGAGCAGTTTTCGAACACGGTCTCGGTCACTGATCCCGTCGACAACAAGCTGCTCGGCGTTATCCGGCTCGGCGAGCCGCTGCCGGCGAGCTTCAGTCCGCTCTATCGCGGCCAGTTGCTGGTGCACGGCCTGGGTTTTTCGCCCGATCATCGCACCCTTGCTGTGGTCGCAATCGGCTCGAACGCCGTGAATTTCGTCGATACCGCAACCAACACCGTCAAGCACGTCACCTACGTCGGGCGCTCGCCGCACGAGGCGTTCTTCACGCCGGACGGCAATGAAGTCTGGGTGGTGGTGCGGGGCGAGAACTATGTCGCCGTACTCGACGGCACGACCTACCAGGAAAAGGCGCGGATCGTTGTGGCAAACGGACCGGGCATGACGATCTTTTCGCCGGACGGGAAGTACGGCTACGTCTGCTCGTCATTCACGCCTGAGACCGCAGTTATCACGGTCGCCGACCACAAGATCGTCGGCAAGGTCCCGCAGGCGAGTCCGTTCTGTCCGAACATTGCTGCCACGCCGGATGGTGCCCAGGTTTGGTTCACGTTGAAAGACACCGGCAAGGTCCAGGTGTTCGATGCCCAGCCGCCATTCGCGCTCTTGAAGACGATCGACACTGGGCCGATCACAAACCACGTCAACATCGTGCGCAACGCCAACGGCATGTTCGCCTATGTCACGATCGGCGGCCTCAACGAGGTCCAGGTTTATCGCACCAACGACTTCTCGAAGGTGGCTACCATTCCGGTCGGTCAGCTGCCCCATGGCATCTGGCCGTCCGGTGACGGCACGCGGGTGTATGTCGGCCTCGAGAACGAGGACCGCATCGCCGCGATCGATACGCTGACGAACAAGGTGATCGCGACGAGCCCGATCGGACAGGCAGCGCAGGCGGTGGTCTACGTGCCCGATGCCAGCTCGGTGATGGCCGTGAACGGCAACGCCGCGATGACGATGATGCCTGCGGCCCCTGATCGCGCGGGAACGGAGAACCTGCAGCCACTCGGCGTAGCCGGGATGTCGACGCAACTGCGGCTCGCGCCGCTCGGGCAGAAAGCTGACCAGGCGCCCACCAGCGTCTCGCTCTCCGACCAAGGCCTGGTGCAAGTGCTCGAGGCTTCGGTCACCGGGCTCGAACCTGGCAAGCCCTACGTGCTGGCGCTGGCGAGCGAGGCGTCGGGCGGCGGCGCACTGCAGCCTCTGCAGGGCTTCATGACCAATCCGGCGGGCGCGGCGGTCGTCACTGCGATCGGACCGATCCGGCAGCTCGTGCGCGGTGATGACAAGGTCCAGCGCCGCTATCTGGTGATTGCGCCCGGTATGGTCGACGGCCCGGGCGCGCCGGTCCAGGTGCAGGCGGAATGACCGCGGTCGTGCCTGGATCAGGTCCGCGACAACCTGAACAGCAATCGCGACGAAATCCTGCAGAGGTTTGCCCGAGGAAGAGCATTTTAAAGTTGCGCGTGGGTTCATGGACGACATGTTCCGAGGATGGACCCAGGGAGCGAAGACATCGGCAGATGCGTTCTCCCACCATTACTCGCACTTTACGCGAGACCAGGATCATTCGAATCGAAACTTGCCCGGCTCAAGACGCCCGTGAAGGTTATTTGGGGCGAGAAGGATCTCTAAATCAATAGGGAGATGGGAGTAGAGTTCGCCGAACGGCTGCACGCGGAGATATAACCCTTCTTCCGTGCATGGGGCATTTTCCCCACCTGCAGAATCCAAGGCTGGCCATCGATGAGGTTCGTGCTGCATTCCGATGAGCCGCCAGCTCCTGCACGTTCAATCGAAGTTCGACGCACTTATGGCAGATCGTTGGGACCGACATGGCAGCCCCGGCCCATCGCGGCATTTAGCTGCGCTGCAGGATGTTCCCTAAGCTCCCCTGCCCTCCTTCTGACCGATCACGCAGCGCCAGGCCGCAAGACGTTCGATCGGATGCTCATTCATCCACGCAGCGAGCTGCGGCGCGCCCATCAGGCAGGACTGCATTGAGACCTCAGCGAAGTCCGAAGTGGTGACGGTCTGCTCGTGGCAACTTACCGGAGACGAAAGACTGCAGAGCACGGCGATGATCTTGATCACTAGAAAACTCCATCGGATGTTCAAAGGCATTCGTCTGATTCAGCCGTGTCAGCACGCCACGACGTTGCTTTCCACCGCGCGATCGGCGTAGATGTAGAGCGGACGCGCCGTGCCTTCCACGACCTCGCGGGAGATCACCACCTCTTCCACACCTTCCAGGCCCGGCAGATCGAACATGGTCTCGAGCAGGATCGCCTCGAGGATCGAGCGCAGTCCGCGCGCGCCGGTCTTGCGCTCGATCGCCTTGCGGGCGACCGCGCCAAGCGCCTCGTCGGCGAAGGTCAGCTCGATGTTCTCCATCTCGAACAGGCGCTGGTACTGCTTGACCAGTGCATTCTTCGGATCGGTCAGGATCTTCTTCAGCGAGGTCTCGTCGAGGTCCTCGAGCGTCGCAACGACCGGCAGACGGCCGACGAATTCGGGGATGAGGCCGTACTTCAAGAGATCCTCGGGCTCGACGTGGCGGAAGATCTCGCCAGTGCGGCGGTCTTCCGGTGCCATCACCGAGGCACCGAAGCCGATCGAGGTCGACCGGCCGCGCGCCGAGATGATCTTCTCGAGGCCCGAGAAGGCGCCGCCGCAGATGAACAGGATGTTGGTGGTGTCCACCTGCAGNAACTCCTGCTGCGGATGCTTGCGGCCGCCCTGCGGCGGGACCGAAGCCACCGTGCCTTCCATGATCTTCAGCAGNGCCTGCTGCACGCCCTCGCCCGACACGTCGCGGGTGATCGAGGGNTTGTCGGACTTGCGGCTGATCTTGTCGATCTCGTCGATGTAGACGATGCCGCGCTGCGCGCGCTCGACATTGTAGTCGGCGGCCTGGAGCAGCTTCAGGATGATGTTCTCGACGTCCTCACCGACGTAGCCGGCTTCGGTCAGCGTCGTCGCNTCGGCCATNGTGAAGGGCACGTCCAGNATGCGGGCGAGCGTCTGCGCGAGCAGCGTCTTGCCCGANCCGGTCGGNCCGATCAGCAGGATGTTCGACTTCGCGAGCTCNACGTCGTTGTGCTTGGTCTGGTGGTTGAGGCGCTTGTAGTGATTGTGCACCGCGACCGACAGGACCTTCTTCGCATGGCTCTGGCCGATCACGTAATCGTCCAGCACCTTGCAGATTTCCTTCGGCGTCGGAATACCGTCGCGCGACTTCACCAGCGAGGACTTGTTCTCCTCACGGATGATGTCCATGCAGAGCTCGACGCACTCGTCGCAGATGAAGACCGTGGGACCCGCGATCAGTTTGCGGACTTCGTGCTGGCTCTTGCCGCAGAACGAGCAATATAGCGTGCTATTGGAGAGTGACTGAACTGTCATGGCGACCTCAGTGCGGCTTGCCGAGCACGAAAGTGAAGGGGACAACAAAGAGCTCATCGCCCTGGTC
>NZ_AXAS01000058.1 GCF_000472925.1 Bradyrhizobium sp. Ec3.3 | reverse complement strand
AATCAGGTGCGAAGGCTCTGGCTTACGACGCTTCGGCGTCGGAGTCAGAAGGCTGATCTGTCCTGGGAGCGCTTCATCCGCCTCGTCGATCGCTTCTTTCCGCCAATCAAGACACTACACCCGCTGCCCTGTCACCGCTTCGACGCCAAAACCCGAGGGAGGAGCCCGGTGCGTTAGCAGCGCTCGCCGGGATCTGGGTGGGGGGCGAGGAGCAATCCTCGTCCCTACCACGACCACGGGGCGGCTTTCGGCCGGCCGAGATTTCAAATGCGCATCGCTTGGCGACAACGCAACGAGATGAGTGTCCAAAATGGACGCTTTACGAAAAGACCGTCGTCAGGATCCGATGTTACTAGCAGATCGCGATCCAAGCTTTCTTCGGTGATCACAATCTGTCGGTACGTATATTGCCCGCAGCGGACCTCGCGCAATGTCCGCCTCTGCGCCGCTGTCGCGGGCTAAGCGCAAATCGCGTAATGAGTTCACGCCCTGGCTAGCTTGCCGCTAGAAAACGCTCAATCGCGTTTTCGAAGCTGCTTCCTCGGGGAGGGCTTGGTCCGCAAAAACCGGGCCGTGCAGCATGTGCTTTGATCGCGTTCAGCCATTCCGGCCCGTCGAGTGTATCGAGCAGAGACAAGCCCTTACTTGCCGATTCTTCGGTCGACAGTTCGGCAAAACTGGGGTTTCTGGCCGCAATAACGGGCAGGCCAGCGGAAAGCGCTTCCACCACAGGCAGTCCAAAGCCCTCCGAAATCGACGGCGCAAGCAGTGCGGCTGCGCCATCCATCAACCGCCTGAGCCCTGATGTCGTCAAGCCCGACACCTCGATCACATGCCTCGAAATCGCAGATGAACGCTCCAGCATGTCAATCGCCGCTTCCGCGTTCCATCCGCGCTTTCCCACGATGACGAGCGCGGGGACATCGTCGGAAGTCTCGGCCAGTTCGCACCAGAGCCGGAGTAGAAAGATGTGATTCTTGCGGGGCTCGATGGTACCGCAAACGACAAAATATGGCCTGCCGGCAAGGCGTGGATCCGTACGGCGCGGGGCCAGGAATGCATCCGATACCGGCAGGGGAGCGACGAGAATCGAGGCGGAATGGCCGTCCCGCTCATAGTATTGCCTGACCTGCCCGGCCACGAAGGATGACGCGACGATGATGCGGCCGCAGAGCTGCCTGATGCGCTTCAGCCGACGCGCATGCCGATCCGGTTCCGCGGGCCAGAAGTACTGGGGCGCGACGATTGGAAAGAGGTCATGAATGAAGAAGGCGGGCACGATGTCGCGCCGGCGCTGCAGCCATCGTAGGTGCGCATGATATTCGAGCGGAAAGTGGGTCGCGTTCAAATAGGCCGCTCCCAAGGGAGCGGCGCGCAGGGGCGACGTGCCGAGCCTCAGCCCGTACTTCCGAAGCGCTCCAATGAAGCGCCGCCGCGGGCGTGCCACAGCCTTTGTGATGGGACCACGACCGGAACCGGGGTTGGTCAGCCGATGAACGATCTCTTCGTATAATAGATCCTCAAAAGGCCCATCCCTGCCGGCCGCGCCTGGCTCCCGCCAATGCTCCTCGATGTCCAGAACGAGCTCCTGCGCGAGCGAGGCGGGAAACAGGCGGGGACCACCCGCGATCGTCCAGAGCAGGGCTTGTGTGTCCTGCGAGCGCTGAAAGGCGAAATGCCTGGCGAGTCTGAGATCGACACGGTCGATCCCGTTTGGCGTATCGTTCAGGAAGCGCGTCGCGAGCCGGGTGAAATCGTAGATCGTTGGCCGCGGGGATGTTGTATCCATGGTCGCCAGTAGAGATCCCAGTCCAGGGCGGCGCCTGGAGATTGTCTCGGCATCAATCGTGGTTGCCTGCTCTCGACAGCACCATGGCTACCATGGCACGGTCGAAGCCGATAAGGGCGTAATTGCGATCCATCACGACGTCAATGAAGCGAACTGATCCCGAGCTCGATCACCAACTGAGCGGCCTACTGGAGCTGCTTGGCCCGGATTCCCAGCCAAATTTGAACGCGTTGACCGGGCGGATGCGGGATCTCAACAATCTAGCGCTAACTGTGAAGTTCTTCGGCTATGAGCTCGCTCGCAAGCTTGCGTCGGATCTGCCAGCGCTCAAAGCGACGGAACCATTCCGCGTAGGCTTGAGCTCCAAGCCCTCGACGCAGGCCGACCTTGAAAGCGACTGGGCGGCGTATTGGCTTGCGCAACTCAAAATTCCGAGAATCTTTCACCGTAAGCTCTGGGAGTTTGCCTACCTTCTTCAGGGCTTGTGGGAGAAAGGCGTCCTAGCGCCGGGCAAGCGCGGCCTGGGATTTGGCTGCGGACAGGAGCCCATACCGAGCTACCTCGCAGCGCGCGGCCTTGATCTCACAGTTACCGATGTCGGGCCTCAGCAAGCCCAATCGAGCGGTTGGCTGGAGTCGGGCCAGCACAGCACCACGATCGATGCCCTATTCATGCCACACCTCGTCGACCGGGAAACCTTCGATCGCAATGTCCGGTTGCGTTACGTCGACATGAATGCCATCCCGAATGACTTGCAGGACTTCGACTTCTGCTGGTCGATCTGCGCGCTTGAGCATCTGGGGTCGATCGAGAAGGGCCTGGCGTTTATCCGCAACTCGCTTGGCCCGCTGCGTCCTGGAGGCGTTGCGATCCACACCACCGAGTTCAATTTTCTCGACGACAAGCGCACGATCGACAACTGGCCGACCGTCCTATTTCAGAGGCGGCATTTCAGCGATCTTGCCCGCGACCTTGTCGAAGCCGGTCATTCCGTCGCGCCGCTAGACTTCAGGGTTGGCGACAAGCCACTGGACAAGTTCATCGACGTTCCACCCTTCGCGCACGATTTTCCCGATCCGGTAAAGGCGGAGTGGGCTCCGTCGGCCGCGCATTTGAAGATCAGCATCGATGGATTTGCCTCGACCTGCTTCGGGCTGATCGCGGTGAAGGGCAATTAGCCTTGACCGTTGGCCTCGACGAAGGGGCCTTCAAGGATATGTTCCTAAGTGCCGAGTTTGGAGGCTTTCAAACTTTTCTCCGCAGTCCAGAAAATGCGCATCGCTTCGGTGACGTACTTTGTCTGATTGTGGGCGCGTTCTTCCGACATCAGATAGACGTTGCCGTGACGCGTGACCACGCCGGTCCTCGAGAACTCGTTGAGCTTGCGAATTACCGTCGAGCGCGGCAGGCCGACGTAATGCGAGATCTTCGTTGCATTCATAGGTCTGTTTTCTGCATGGCCCACCATGATTGCAGAGCCGATCAACAGCAATGAGTGCTCAGCAGGCTTCTTGCCGAACACAGAATCGACCATCACGCGGGTGAGCGCAATGTACGCCTTCGCCAATGCCAGCCGCTCCGAACGGTGCATAATCGGGTACGTCCCATGCATGGGCCCCTCCTTTTGATTGGCATCCGTAAGACTGACCGTGCCCGGCTTGGGCTTCAAGCGGCAGGCTGCGGTGTGCCTACGCAGCGCCTACGATGAGTGCTTTATCCGAGTTACTGCTCTGGTGCATCCAGCTATTTGATCGCCAGTTGTCCGGTCGTGATCTTCTTTTGATTTTTCGCCAACGCAAATCGAATAGTCAGCCAATAACCGGCGACGACAGCGCGACGAGATGAGTGTCCAAAATGGACGCTTTACTACAAGACCGTCGTCAGGATCCGATGTTACTAGCAGATCGCGATTCAAGCTTTCTTCAGGCGGTGATCACAATCGCAAGGCGGCAATCTCGGTATCGCATATTCAGCGGATCTTGCGCAATGTCCGCTTCTGCGCCGCTGTCGGGGGGCTACTCGACATCGCGGAATTTTGAGCACACGCCGTAGTTGGAGCTACTTTGGAAGCTTGGAGGGGGAATGCGAACTTGGCGACAGAATCGAAGCTACCTAGCGGTGGCTGAGCAATCCGCGATTAGTGCTATTCTACCGCTGATCCCGAGCAAGGTTTCACCCGATCATCTGACTTACCTTGGCTTCGCCGGCGCGATCGTGACCGGGTTCTCTCTCGCTGCGAGCTCGCTGTCGGCGGCCTTTCTCCCGCTGGCGGTTCTTGGCCTGCTCCTGAACTGGTTTGGCGATTCCTTTGACGGCTCGCTGGCAAGGTTTCGTTCGACCGAGCGCCCTCGCTACGGGTTCCTGCTGGATCATTCTATCGACCTAGTGGCGACGACCTTCATCCTGGTCGGGCTTGGCGTCTCGCCTTACATGCCGTTTGACTCCGCCTGCTTTGCCCTTCTGACCTACCTGCTTTTTTGTGGCTACGTGTATATCAAGGTCGCCGCCGACGGAGTTCATCGCCTGGACTTCTGCGGGTTTGGAGCAACCGAATTCCGCATCATGGTTGCCCTTTGGGTGCTCATGGTGCACGCCCTTGGTCTTGAGGCCTTTGTCAACCAGACGACCTCGCATCTCGGCCCGTATTTCACCGACGTCCCCGTCCTCGACATTGCAACAGGCCTGGCCTGCTGTGTCGCATGCCTCGGACTGTTTCGCGTCATCCTGCGCGACGCCGCGATGCTGCGGTCTGCCGAGCCGGTTCCGTTTGTGGCGGGCAAGGTGGTCGAACTGCTGAAAACTGAAAAGCGATCTGCCTAACGACACGATTGGCGCAGAACAAGCTCTAAACCGGTAATGGGACTGACGGAGCTTTGCCGCGGCAGGCCTTGGTGCTACCTGACTTTTGGCCTCGCAGCCTCTTGTGCCCGCTCCGCTCACTAGGCTTCGTAGGCGGGCCTTCCACGTCGTGGCGGAGAGTCGGAAGGCAGCCCACCCAATGAGGGTGGCAAGTCAGCAATCGGGTGCTGCCTTTGTTGCGCAACCACCAGCGGCCAGTGTGGAGACGATCTGGGACACGAGGGCGAGTCTAATTCCACGTTCACATTGCGCGGATGTGAACGTTCCGAACCCATCTTTCTAAAAACTGGGCTATGGGACTTTGCTCGATAATTCAGAATTCCAAGCTTGCAGAAGGTGAAACGTTGAGCAACCCTAGCGTGCTGATTGAGGCCTACAATCTTGGCCTGCATGGTGGAACCGGCATTGCGACGTACATCGCCAATTTATTGCGAGCGGTAAGAGCTAACGGGTATTCGGTCGACGGCCTACTTCACTCTTATGCTTCCTTGCAGCAAAAGGAAGCGATTGTGGACGAAGTCAGGTTTCACGACCTTCGCAATTCAAGGCCCTCAAAGTTCGTCACGCGCGTAGAGAGCAACTGGCGGCGCGGAATTGGGCTACCCCTCGGTATCCGCGCTCAGCAGTTGATGCGCTCTGGCATGATTGTCGATTCCGGCGCAGCCGGCCTGGCGGCGACTAGGATGTTCGATCACGCCTATGTCGGCCGCATGTTCATGGAGTTTTCCCGCTTCCACTTCAACAGGTACGGAGTGGCAGCCCGGTTAAGTATTCCCGGGCGCGTGCCGAATTTGTTCCATGCGACCCAGATGGTACCGTTGAGGGTGGTCGGCGCGGCGAACGTCTATACGATCCACGACCTCGTGCCGATTTTGCTGCCTTATACAACGCTCGATGACAAACGTTTCTTTCTTTCGGCTGTAAGGCATCTCTGCAAGAAGGCAGACCACATTGTAACCGTATCGGAAAAGTCGAAGGCCGACATCATCGCTCTGGCCGGCATCGAAGAGAAGAGAATTACCAACACCTTTCAGGCGATCTCTATCCCTGACAACCTTCTGGCGATAACTGACGATGAAGTTGCTCTGCGCGTACGAAATCTCTTCGGCCTGGAGTTCCAGGAGTATTTCCTGTTTTGTGGAGCTTTGGAGCCCAAGAAGAATGTATCTCGACTGATCAATGCGTATGCGGCTAGCGGCAGCAAGCATCCGCTAGTGATCGCTGGGCCGCTCGGCTGGGAGTATCAGGCCGATCTTGATAGAATCAACGATGATCGATTTACCAATTGGACAATGTCCAACAACACTATCTCGCGGCACAGAAAGGTAAGGCACCTGAATTATCTTCCGTATGCTCATCTGATCGTGTTGATGCGCGGAGCTCGTGCGCTGTTGTTCCCCTCCCTCTACGAAGGGTTTGGCCTGCCGGTGCTTGAAGCCATGACTCTGGGAACGCCGGTTATTACCTCGACTGCCGGTTCATTGCGCGAAGTGACGGGGGATGCCGGAATTCTTGTTGATCCACTGGATACGGATGCGCTTCAAAAAGCGATTGAGGATGTCGACGCCGATGAGGCGCTTAGAGCAGAACTGTCTCGTCGGGGACGAAATCAATCGAAGAAATTTTCTGCGGAAGCTTATCAACGGCGCGTGGCGGACCTCTACAAGAGTATCCTTGGCTAATCTATAGCTCTACTTCTTCAGTCCGAAGGAGAACATCTGATTCTTCTGGGGATCGATCATTAACCGGATCGTCGATTAGAGCCCGAAATCCCAGTTGGCTTTGAAGTAGCAATGGTCGTGCCACAGATTTGAGATAGCGCGACCGGTGAGATGGCGATGCTTGAGAGACGAAAGGCAACCGGTAGCGATTCACGTTGGCGAGTCTCCATTCAAAGGAGAGAGACGATGGTCAGCAAACCTATCGCGGCTAGTGCCCACGCCAAAGCATCCAGTGTCGATCACGTGTCATGGCGGTGCCTGCTTTGGATTTCTGATCATCCACAGCGGCCACGCCGGATAGCTTGGCCGAGTTGAGTTAGATCAATAGAAGATCAGCAGCAGGGCCGAGAAGGCCGCTACGGATAGCGCGCCGGCAGCAATTACCATCGACTGAAATAACCGGTCATTCCCCATGGGGGTACCGTGGCACACGTCGGGATCGGCCACCTATACAGTCGGCGCCAGAAAAAGATGAACGTCTGCGGCTGAAGGCCGCGTCATCTGGTACCGCAAGTGTACGGAAGCGAACAGATCAGCCAGCCCGAGTCGGCTTCGGTCAGTTGGTTTGGCTGACCCAAGGCCAAGCACCTCCAACGGCCCCGGCCCCACTCAGCCCCCTAACCCCTGGCCGGGGCCGTCTTCAAAGCCCCATAGTCGGGTTTAGGAGCCGAGGTCCCGCTCTTGTGCAGCTCGAGCCAGCCGCGCGCGACCGCTATCTTGATGCCAGCGCCGAACTCCTCGCTTGGAACCGTAGAATTCATGGCGGCATAGGACGACCTATCCAACTGAAGTGCGGCCGCACGTCGGTACCGCAAATGGTCAAGATGGTGCAAACAACGCGCGGCTCAAATATCAGACAACCGGACGCCATCGGACGGCGCTGAGGGTCACGGAATGGCTGCAATGGTGGTCTTTCCGCAAGAGACCAGGACGCCGCTAAGTTGGATGCGATAGACTAGGACGCCGTGCAGCCGGAGCTGCGCATGTCGCCGAACGTGGTTTTCTGGGGGCGCAGTAGCTTGCTGCGCAAAACCACGCGCAGTGTCACTGGTCGCTCCATGCGCTCTTCGGCGGCTGATAGCCGTTACTATTCCACCAACTCTGGGGCGGCTGGCGCCGTGCGGCGTCATTACTCCACCAGCTATTTGGCACTTGACTTGGACCGCTCTGCTGGATGGAAAGCCTCCGTTGCGCGGTAACTCCGGCCCTAGGTGGGCCACCGGCTCCGGCTCCCGGATTGATGCTGTCCGAGCCTCCGCCCATGCCGCCAACGCCTTGGGCATATGCGAAGCCCACCGGTGCGCCCGCCAACAAGGTGGCCGCCAGAAGTGAGAACATCATCCTCCGCATTTCAGCCTCCTCGTTTTGTGTCGCGCCAACCGAGCCTAGGTGTATCCCTAATTCACCCTCCGCGCCCTATCGGCGGAATTTACGAGTTAGCACTTGTAGCACATGCCTCCATTTCAGACGTCTATGGCGATCTAATACCGACAATCAACATTGAGTGTTGACAAATTACATAAATCCGAAATCTGTTTGACGCACGATTATTTCTAAGGTTCCGTACTCTCACGATCGATGGGGAAATGGGGCTTTGCATCACATGAAAGAGTAAGCGACTAGGTGTTTAGTCCCAAGAGAATGAAGGCAACTGGCTCCCCGCTCCGAACGGCCCGATCTACCTGGTCATGCGGTTGTACTGGAGTTATGTGCGTCAAGTTCAGCAAAATTAATCATAGGGTCCGGCCGAGCCATCCCCTCGGAGCCGCCGTCGCTCGCTCATCCCAGCGCGCAAGCGTTGGCGAGCGGCGGCGGCGGAGAGGGGTGGCGCCCATCCCACTGGTGGGCCTGAGCATCGGTCAGGCCGCCCGGCGTAGCGCCTCCTTGTGCTCTTTCAACATATCCATGTCGAGATAGCGGTGGTCCTCGAGCCAGGCCTTGTGGCGCTCGACCGTCAACGCACGGACGAGCCTTAAGCAGCTCTCAGCACTGGGGAATGCGCACCACATAGGTCGGCCGTCTGATCTCCTCATTGAGGCGCTCCAACATGTTGGTCGACTTCATGTGTTTGCGGTGCGCCAGCGGCAGGCGGAAGTAGGTCAGGTGAGCTTGGGGTACTTGCCGCGCCATTTGGCCAGATCGCGCCGCACCTCGCCAAGGTCGCGCCGGTCATTCATCCAGCGCGGCTCGAGCAGGCAATCGTCGTTAAAGGTGCCGCGAAAACGGGATCTCGGCAATGGTTCATCAATGATTGGGGAGCATCCTCAAACGGTCGCGGGAGGAGTCCTCAGCCTACCCCTTCTTACCCGTGGCCGGACATGAAAAGCCCGTCGGCGACAATGCCGGCGGGTTTTGCCTGTTAGCCAAGCGGGTTAACCTGGCTGCTTTATTTTGAGGACCCACCGAATGCCACCGACAATTGAATTGATCGTTTCCGCTTATGTTCGTTCGAAAACCGCGCTGGTAGAACACGGCGAGGGCGCCCGCATAGTCGGACCATTTCGGTCCCGCCCCATTTTGTTTCGACGCGCAGGTGGTACACATAGTCGTTGTGTTCGCCGGTCATCATTGTGGTGTCCCAGCTCTGCACGAAACTCGATGTTGCTGTTACGATCCTCCACCGCGCTACTGTCCGAGACCGCTCAGCTTACCCGTGCGGGACTCGCCGGGGTTATTTGCGAGAATTGGAGGTATGCGATTTTCCTGATTTTCCGTGCTCGCGGGAGATAGATTCCCTGTTCGCTAGCGAAAAAAGTCCCTGTTCCGATTTGGACGCGGCACGCCGCGACGCTAGGATTTCTAGGGATTCTCAGGTACTTCTCGCCAATCTTCTTTTGCGTAGGCGTCCTGCGACGGGGTGTTTTCCCTGTAAATTTCCCTGTTCGCAGGGAAATGCTTTAGTTGGCCCTTTTGATCAGGCCCTCACGGTGGGTTGGTTTTGGCTTTCCGAGTGGAGCGGGGGCGGCGCCCCAACGAGCTCACGGCCCTAATCGCGCGAAAGGCCGCGGTCATGGCGGGGGCTTACAGACGCCAGCGGCAACCTGACTTGGTAGGATCTGATCTGACTATGTTGGGCGCCGGAGCCCGGGAGAATTGATCCACTCATCGATGTGGGCGGCCGTGTCGGCTTGGCTAGCCTTCCTCTGAAGCTCTTCTCTCTCCTTGCCGGCAGGCATCGTCTTCGCCTGCTCACGGCTCTCTTGCGCGACTTTCGAGAGCTGATCCTGAAGAGAAACTGTCTGCCCAAAAGCGTATCGCATGACGCTGCTCCCGCGTTGGCGAAATCGCGATTTTCCAATTTACGGCTGACGTGATGCTGGTTGAGGAGAGTTTCTACCCTCTCGCTCTCGAACGCCAGTTCTTTTTTGACCGGCCTCAAAGAGATGGACTCAAGAATCAGTCAGAGGTGATGTCGCGATTTTCGATGTCCCGCTGAAGCCTGCCTTGAAATTGTTGGTCAATTGGCGCGGCCCGTCGCTTGGGTTCGTAGCGCTCCACCAACTTCAGAAGACGCCTTTTGATAAAGGGATCAGCTCGCTCGGCGAGATCTCGCAATATCTTCGCACGCTGCTTGTTAAATTCATCGTCCAACATCGTCGTCCCCGTACAAGAAAATGATATTGCAATCGGGGTAATATAGCGTGCCATCGCTCTTGAGGAAGTCCCCAAGCAGGAGTCTTGTTTGACGAGCTCGTGAAGGTGGGAATCAGTGGCCGGCTGCTCTGTCGAGAAACTCAAGCAGAGATGGCGCCACGTCGTCGAGTTCGACGAATCGCCGGCGAATCTCATCAGCGATGTCGGCAGTCACATCGCGCGACCATCCCTCCATCGGATTGAAGGCAACGATGCGGACGGGATGTTCGTATTGGCCCTCGACCAGGTGCCGCATCAGCGTGGTGCGATTTGCGTCCTCTTCGGCAGTCTCACACCAGGCACACCCGAGCCGGCCGCCGAAGTCTTCAAGCACAAGATAGACGTCATGGTTGACCGGCGCGTGCGGCACGATAGAGGGTGAGCGACTCATGGGGTCTCCGCCAGGAAATTTTGGCTTCGCTTGATGTCGAGAACTTTGAGCCTTTGGAGTGAGAAAGCGATGGATATAAAGGGTTAGTCGTGGCCGACGCCGCGCATTGCGCTGCAACAGATCGGATGTCGTTCGGGTGTCGAATGGCTTAGACGGACGACCGCAAAGTTGCGGCGCGGCCATCCAGACCTTTGGCGCGTGGCGACGACGGCTACTTCTTCAACAGTATTCCCACCGTCCGCGCCATCCGCCTCACCGAGCCGGCGTGACGGCCCAGTTCGGCGGCAATCTTCGATGCGCCAACTCCCTGCCGGGCGAGCCTGACCAATCGTCGGACTTCCTGCTCGGTCCATTGCTTTGGCTTCGGTGTTTTCATGGCGCTGCGCTCGACCGGCACCAGTTAACCAGTGAGCCCAGTGGCGAACACTTGGGAAATTTACGGGTAGCCTCCACGCGCGGACATCATCCTTCTGATGATGCAATCGAGGGAACGGCGCACGAGCCGGCCATTGCCAGGCGCAATGCCTGTTGCGCCCTAACCCTCGTATTGGTCCGGTCCCATCGTCCAGAGCGATTGATCGTGGCCGAACGCGTAGTTGCGGTTGGTCAGCGCCGGATTGCGATTGACCATCGGCCGCATGAACATCGGGTGGGTCGCGCTGCGCACCTCGTGCTCGACCGTGAAGAGATGCTTGCCGCTGTCGAGATCGACGATGTCGCAAAACCGATACTGGTATTGATTGTCCTCGCGGGAGATCAGATTGCGTGCCGATAGCCTACGGTAGGGGCCGGAGAAATCGGTGATGTACATCTGCACATGGTGGCCGTCATAGTCCGGCTGGGGCCGATCGGTCTCGCGGAACAATAGATGCTGGCCGCGGCCCGTCTTCACGGCGGCGACCTGGCCGTCGCCGTTCCTGAGCTCGGCGGGCATGCCCATGATCTCGGGATAGAAGGCGCAAATTCCAGGCCCAGATCCTGCCGGCACCTCGAATTCGACATAGGGAATGCCGAGTGCGATGCGCCCGAAGCGCGCGGCGTCCGGTTCATGGCAGCGCAGGCGATTGCCCCACGGACAGGTCGCCTCGACATAATCATTGTGCTCGGTGAACGCGAACGCCGTGCCCTCGAGCTTTTTGGCGACCGATGACAAGCGCTGTAGCAGCGCTTCACGGCCCGCGATGACCAGCCCGATATGACCGCGCAGTACCTGCGGCTTGCCGCTCGGCAGGTGAAACTGGCTCTGACCGGCATTGATCCACATGTTGGTGTCGGACACCATCAGATACGGATCGCGGGTGAGCCCGAGCCCCGCGACATAAAACAAGGTGGCGAGGCGCTGATCCGGGACCTGGACGTTGACGTGCTCGAGATGGATCGCGTTGCCGAGATCTTCAGTGGATCGATCAAATTGTTGAGGCATGGATGCGGCTCTGGGTACGATGACGGACTGACCATACTAGAACAGAATTTCCGTCAGCCGAAACCGTCAGCCGATCACATCTGCGGGCAAAGCACGACGCCCGTTGCCACCTTGCCGCGGCAGCCAGTCCCTGTAATCTGGCAAAAACATAGGGCAAAAGACGACACGGGAAGGCATCGATGGGGAGAGTTCTGGAGGGCGTGCGCGTTCTCGATTTCGGGCGCTATATCGCGGGGCCGTATTGCGCAACGCTGCTGGCCGAATTCGGCGCCGAGGTCATCCGTGTGGAAAAGCGCGACGGCAGCGAGGATCGCTTCGTGGCTCCGGTCGGCGAAGGCGGTGAAGGCGCGCTGTTTCTGCAGGTCAACCGCAACAAGAAATGCATCACGCTCGATCCGATGAAGCCGGAAGGGCAGGAGGTGATGCGCCGCCTGGTTGCGAGCGCGGACGTGGTCGTCGCCAACCTGCCTCCACAGACTCTGCGCGCGATGAAGCTCGACTATGACTCGTTGAAGGCGATCAAGCCCGACATCATCCTGACGACAGCAACTGCGTTCGGCGGGCCGGGACCCTGGTCCGACCGCGTCGGCTTCGACGGTGTCGGCCAGGTCATGTCGGGTTCGGTGTACATGACGGGCACCGGCGATCCGCCGTACCGGGCCGCGGTGAACTGGGTTGATTTCGGAACCGCGCTGCATTGCGCGTTCGGGACACTTGCCGCGCTGATCGAGCGCGGCAAATCCGGACGCGGGCAGATCGTCGAGGGCGCGTTGCTTGCAACCGCGCTGTCCTTCACCAATGCGACGCTGATCGAGCAGGCCGTGATATCAGTCAATCGCGTTCCGACCGGCAATCTCGGCCAGACCGCAGCTCCAGCCGACATCTACCGCACCAAGGACGGCTGGGTGCTGTGCCAGGTCACGGGTCATCCGCTATTCAAACGCTGGGCCAAGCTGATGGGTGAGGAGGAGCAATGGCTCGGCGATCCGCGCTTTGCCGATGATATCAGCCGCGGCAATAACGGCCCTGTCATCAGCGAGCGGATGGCGCGCTGGTGCGCCGAGCGCACCACGCAGGAGGCCGTCGACACGCTGGGACGTGCGATGATTCCGACCGGTCCCGTCCTGAGTCCGCAACAGGCGTTGGATCATCCGCACATCCGGGCCGCCGGATTCATGCAGGATGTCGACTATCCAGGCTTGCCGAAGCCCGCACCGGTGACACGCGCTGCGGTCCGGTTGTCGGAAACGCCGGGTGAAATTGCAGCGCGCCCGCCGACGCTCGGCGAGCATACCGATCTCGTGCTGGCCGAACTCGGCTACGATGAGGCTGCGATTGCAGCGCTTCGGCAAGGCGGCATCATTTAGCGGATACGGCCAGCGATCGATCGCTAATTCGAAGCCAGCGCCGTCTTGGCGACCTCGGCCATCCAGCTTGATGCCACCGGCAAGATCGCATCGTTGAAATCATAGCGCGGGCCGTGAAGCTCGGCGCCGTCGCGCAACGGCCCGTTGCCGATCCAGACGAAGGCGCCAGGGCAATGTTGCAGGTAGAAGGCGAAGTCCTCGCCGGCCATGCTGGGGGCGAGGTCGTGGCGCAGCGGCGCCCGCGCCTTCTCCGCGGCGATCCGCGCAAGACCAGCTTCCGCTGGCGTATTGACGACCGTGCCCACACCGAGGGTGATGTCGGGTGTGACCTTGACGCCAAAGCTCGTGGCAATGCCGGCGCAGGTCCGCTCGATGCCTTTGACGATGACATCGCGCACCGCGTCGCGATGATTGCGCAGCGTGCCGCGGATCACCACGCGTCCGGCGATCTGGTTCGCCGCCGTGCCGCCCTCGATCGTGCACAGCGACAACACGGCGGTGTCGAGCGGGTCGACATTGCGCGCGACGATCGATTGCAGCGCAACGATCAGGTGGCCGGCAGCAACAACTGGATCGCGCGTCAGATGCGGCATGCCGGCGTGGCCCGCGTGTCCCTCGATCGTGAGCGTGACGCGTCCGCCGGACGCCATGACAACGCCGTCGTGGACCGCGATGGTGCCGGCGTCCAGCCCCGGCCAGTTGTGGAAGCCGAAAATCCGCGTCATCGGAAAGCGCTCGAACAGACCGTCGGCGACCATCGCGCGCGAGCCGCCAAAACCCTCCTCGGCCGGCTGGAAGATGAAATCGACCGTGCCGCTCCAGCTTGTATCGGCCGCGAGCAGCGCCGCCGCGCCAAGCAGGGATGCGGTGTGGCCGTCATGTCCGCAGGCATGCATGACGCCTTGATGGCGCGAGGCGTAGGCAAGCCCCGTCTCCTCACGGATCGGCAGCGCATCCATGTCGGCGCGCAAGCCGACGCGGCCTCGCGCCGATCCGCGCGTCAGCGTCGCGACGATGCCGTGGCCGCCGATGCCGGCTTCGAAGGGAATGCCGAGCTCGGCAAGCCTGTCCTGCACGAAGGCCGACGTCGCCTTCTCCTGCAGGGACAGCTCGGGATGGGCATGCAGATGCTGGCGCCACGCGGTCAGTTTCTGGTGAAGCTCAGGTGTCAAGGCAGGTGTCTTTCGGATGGTGCCGGCACCGCCACCATAGCCGAATCTCTCATCTGCACATCCCCGCACGCCGGAATGCCTCGCGTGCAACAAAACGCTTTCCACTACGGCGAAAGCTGTGCCAGCCCCTTCCAGTCGAAGCCGATGCCGTGTCCGGGGCGCGCTGGCGCCAGCGCCATACCGCGGTCGAGCACCAGCGGGTGCTCGATATAGCGGTCGAGCCCGAAACCGTGCGCCTCGAGATAGGAGCGGTTCGGGCAGGCTGCGAGCAGGTGCACGGTGATGTCGTGCGCACCGTGGCTGGTGACGGGCAGGTTGAACGCCTCGGCGAGCCGCGCGATCTTCATGAAGGCGGTGACGCCGCCGCAATTGGTGACGTCGGGTTCGGGATAGGACACCGCGCCCGCGGCGATGTAGTTCTTGAACTCCCACAGCGAGCGCAGATTTTCGCCGGCCGCGATCGGCACGCCGCCGGACTTAAGGATGCGGGCATGGCCGGCGACGTCGTCGGGAATGATCGGCTCCTCCAGCCAGGTCAGATCGAACGGCTGCAATGCGCGGGCGGCGCGGATCGCCTCCTCGACGCTTCATTTCATGTTGGCATCTGCCATCAAGGGAAAGCCGTCGCCGAGATGTTCTCGCATCGCCGCGACGCGCGCGACGTCGGATTTGAGATCGGGCCGGCCGACCTTCATCTTGATGGCGCGATAGCCCTTGGCGAGATTATCGTCGGTCTGCTTGAGAAGCGCTTCGACGGAAAGATCAAGGTCGATGCCGCCGGCATAACAGGGCACGCTTGCATCGAAGCCGCCGAGCAGGCGGAACAGCGGCCGGTCCGCGCGGCGCGCCTTCAGGTCCCACAGCGCTATGTCGAGCGCGGAAAGCGCGAGCACCGCGGCGCCGCCGCGTCCGCCATAATGCAGGCCCCACCAGACGTGATGCCAGATCGCTTCGGTATCGTCGGCCTCAAAGCCTTCGATCAGCTCAGGGATTTCGCGTTTCAGGATATCGGTGATCGCGCCGCCATTGCGGCCGACCGTGTAGGTGTAGCCCGTTCCTTCCGCGCCATCGGCATCGCGCACGCGGCAGGTGATGAGCTCGAACGCCCTGATCTCGCCATGCGTGCTGTCGGAAAGGATGACGGGGAGGGGGATCCGGTAGAGTCCGGTCTCGGTCGTTGCGATGCGTGCCATGCTTCCATCCCGGCTTTTTCCTCGCAGGCTAGGCTGCCGGGCGCCGCCCGGCAATGCCGTCGTTGCAGGAATTCGCCGGAGCCCGAAAGGCAGCAGCGCGATGAGCTCGATGTTCCATCAGCTACGCAAGACGGGGGCGATCTCGCGCGCCGTAGGCTGCGGACGTCAGACCATCATTGGCGGGATCGATCGGACGCCGCGCGGGTCGATATTTGGGTTCGAGGCGACGTAGTCGATCTCCCCACGCGAAATGCCGATGTCGATCAACTCCCTGTCGCCCAGATCGGACAAGGCGGCCTGCAGTCGCGCGCGTTTGCGCCGCTCTTGAAACGCCTCCCAATATTTTTCGAGAAAGCGGACGACGCGCCGGGCAGAAGCGAGCCGCCTGTCCAACCGTGCTGCATTGTAGGTCGTGCTCATGGCGCAATCTCCGGATACCCAACTGCCGGCACGCGCATCATCGCCGCCGCATCGCTAGCGGGCCGTCTTCAAAATCGCCTGTGACCGCAACATGGTTGGCTTCAATTGAGAGCGCGCAGCCAACACTTCTATCTGGCGGAGGCAGGCGTAGCTGCTGCAACGGTCAGGTCGAAGGCAACCTCGATAGCTCCGATCCAGAACAGCTTCGTGATGGAAATCTCCTGCGCAGAAAATTTCGCAAGCCGACTTCCGTCAACGACTTTAGCTCGCTGCCGCGGGGTTCATTGTGAGCGAATTCACATGCAGCAGAGAATTTCGAACGCCCGCGACAATTCGTCTCGCCGAAAATATGCAAGCCCGCTTCGCAAGAGTTGTGCGTCAGATTTATTCAACCGACAGCGGCCGTTGCGACGCTTGACCGGAACGTAGTTTCGCCGCGCGCGCGTTGTTTCGATCGCGGGCCGCCGGGTGCGAAAGCCGCGGCGTTCCCATCAACTCATGCGCGGCGATGACGTGCTCGGCGACGTATAGGCCAGGAAAATCAGCGTGCCGATCAGCAGTGCCGCGGCCATGAACAGCAGCACCGCCGGCAGCCCCGCGAGCGCCGCCACTGCGCCGGTGGTCGACTGCATCAGGGCCGCGCCGAGGAAGAAGGCGAGGTTCACCGCGGCGAGTGCCTTGCCCGCAACTTGCGCGTCGACCAGTTGCCGTGACATGCCGAACAACAGCGGCTGCGCGGAGGTTGCAAGGCCGATGAGCACGAACAGCACGAGGTCGTATTGAGGCGGCATGACAGAAACGCCGAGCAGCTGAGAGACCGCGTAGTGCGGCGCGCCGAGCGCCATCAGCGCGAGCAGGAATGCCGCGACGAGATGCGCGCCGGCGACCAGCTCGCGGCGGCGACCGAGCCTGCGATCGACGATGCCGATGCAGAGCGGGCCGACGATCATCGCGATCGTGAACGCGCCGAGCTGGTTTCCCGCCTCGACCCGCGACAAGCCCTTGATCTCCATCAGCCACGGCCCACCCCACAGGCCCCGCAGCACCAGCGAGGTCGCAAGCGACACCAGCGCGAGTGCGATCAGGCCACGCAAGGGGCGTGAGAACCCGAGCCGCAGCACCTCGATCATCTGTGACAGGGGCGAGGAATCATCCTTGTGCTCGGCCGGCTGGTTCGGCACCAGCGCGAACACGGCGAGCGCCACCAGGATGCCGGCCAGCCCAGAGATCCAGAACCCGGCGCGCCAGCCGTAATGATCGACCACGAAGGCGAGCGGGCTCGACGACAGCAGCATGCCGATATTGCCGATCGAGAGGATCGCGCCCGACCACAGGCCGAACCGCGCCGCCGACAATTGCTTGGCAGCGAGCGTCATCGGGCACATCAGCATGCCGGAGGTGGCAACGCCCAGCAGCAATTGCCCGAACGCGAAACTTTCCGGCCCTGTCGCAAAGCCGGAAGCTGTCGCGCCGACCACGGTTCCAGCGAGCAGGCTGAGCGACACCGGGCGCACGCCAAAGCGATCCATCGCCGCGCCGACCGGGATTTGCGCTGCGGCAAAGGCGAAATGATAGACCGAGGTGAGACTGGCCAGCGCCTGCGGGTTGACGCGGAAATCCGCCGCCATCAGATCGAGGCTGACAGCCGGGATGGTGCGCAGCAAGGTCGAGAGCATGTGTCCGCAGGCGAGTGCGATCAGCGCAAAGATCAGCGCGCGGGTGCCAACTCCCGTTTCCTCCGTGGCCACCGCAGTCATGAGCGTCCCGTCCCGGCAAGGGTTTTCGGTGGCGTTACAAGATTGGGGAGCCCGTGCCAACTGCGGTAAAGACAGCCCCGCTATTCCGGATGGTGGCTTTCCGGGTCTTCAAAGAAGATCCGGAAGCGGGGTGGCCTAAGCAACGTCATGTCTGCTCTGGCCCAAAGCGGACATGGACGACGCCTAGGCTAAGGCCAGCTTCTGACCCTGGTGGTGTGAAAATGCGGTGCTGCTACGATTCTCCCGTGACTCGTTGGGGAATTGATGAGGCGCTTCGGAGGACGCGGATCGTGGGCGGCGGACACTATCAACGCTCAAGCCGCCGCCAGCGGCTTCTTCACCCGTCCGAGCGCGAATTGGCCGACTGGACTCTCGACGTGAAAGTCAAGCTTCGTCATTTTTGCAAACAGATCGATATTGGTGGTGCCAATGGCGCAGCCGCCAAGGCCCATATCAGTCGCGGCGAGATAGAAGGTTTGAATCAGGGCGCCGACGTCCTTCAGGATCAGCGAGTATGCGATTGAACTGTATTTCCAGGAGATTCGCCCAAAGCGCGCGGCAATGGTGATCAGGACCTGCGGCGGACCGGGCGCGTCCATGGCAAACTTGGCCGCCGCAGAGAGCGCCTGGAGCTTTTGGGGGGAGGCATCGATCGCTGCCAAGGCATGGCCGCCCGCGTCGTAGTGGTAAAATCCGCGTGCAAGCCCCTCACAGTTGGAAATCGCAAGGTACAATTCCAGCTCGTAGGCGCTGCCCGCTGCGGGATAGGGTCTTGTGCTGTAAGTAACTTCGGGACCGCCGTCCAAATTCGCGCCGCCCTTCCATTCCGACAGTACGCGGGCTGTGGTTTCGAGAAACTGCGCCAGCTCGGCGAGCGTGAGCGGATGCTCGTCATCGAAATCCCGCATCGAATGGCGTTCGCGCAACAGCTCCGCGAAGGGCGAGATCGGCTTCGGCGTGGAAAATTTGCGGAGGTCGATCTTCTTGCCGGGCCAAGGCGGACGCACTGCCGGCAGCGGTGGAACTACGCCCGCATAGGCGAACGTGCCGCCAACCGGATTGGCATGCCGGCCCTCCGTGCTCCGCGTGTGAAACACGAGATCGTGGAAATCCCAAAGAACAAGATCGCCGTCACCTTCACCCACGCGAAGGCCGTCGCCGTCTTTCCCACTGAGCTTGATCAGCAGCTGGCTGTCGAGCAGCAATCCGAGCAGATCGAGGTTTGGGAAGGCCACATGGCGGCGAAACTTGCTGATCTTTTGCGGCCGTGAAAGGGCAGCGATGGTGGCGGCAATGGCGGGATCGCAAATCCGAAACAGCGCGCCGGCGCGCGGCGATTCCAGGACCATCTCGTTGCCGTGCCGACGCAGATAAGCAAAGCGCGACAGCACGACGGTATCATCGTTCCCAAGCTTTGCGCGTTGCGGCCAGTACTCGGGGACCTGCGGCTCGATGATTACGAGGTCCTGCTCGTCACGCGGAGAGGATAGGCGGTATTCGAGAAGTCCGTGCCGCGCCAGTCGCTGCACCAGGGCATGAACCTGCCTCGCGACGACTCCTTTGCCGGCAAAGGAGGCCAGCGGCAGGCCGGTGGCGAGGTGTCCCGCACGGTCGATCGCAGCCGCGCTGAACTGTCCCAGATTGACCGAATAGCCGCTCAAGGCGGCGGCGATGCTTCCGTCTGCCTGCATGTGAAGGGAAAAACGACCGTTCACTCGGGCGGTGATGACTGGTGCGATCTTCCTGGCCGGCTTTTTCCGCAAGTTGCGCAACGATGCCAACCTTCAGGTGTGTGGAAGGTACGGAGTAAGTTCGCTTTCCAGTCGCGGGCGATCCAGCAATCGAAGCTTCACCGGAACGTCGTAAAGCCGGCCGGGCGCGAAGCGGCGATAGAAATGCCGCAAGCCCGGAACGAGCACCCTGACGACGGGGACCTCGACGTCGGGCCGCGTCTGGTCGAGCACGAGGAAATCGTATCCTGCGCCGGTCGCTATATCGATACAGGCATTGACCTGGTCGCTCGTATTGTCGTGAACCTTGAGGCTCGGTGCCGGCGGGACGATCGGATTGTCGCTGGGGATAAGAAACGGATAATCGTCCAGCCGCAGCGGCGTGACACCGTCAAGCGTCGGCTTCTCGCCACTTCCGCCGCCCATCATGCCAATTGACATGAACTGGGTCAGCTCGGTCAGGGAACGCAGCAGGGCTATGCGGCGATCGAAATGCGAGCCGGAGCCGAACTCGATATTTTCGTGTCCGTTCTGCATCCAGTGCATGATCGCCACGTAAGAAGGAATGCCGAGATCGCTGGTGATGTCGAGCACCCAAAGCCTGCGTCCCGCATCGGCAAACTGGGCTTGCAGATCCCGGACATAGGAATCGTCGAATTGAGTGAGGTCGACCTCGGCACGCTGCAGCCGGTTGTACCACCAGATAGCGTAGGCATCGCGCTCGACCAGTTCGAGGAAGCCCTGCACGATGGCTTCCTCGCGGGTGTTGCCGGCTGCGCATCCATTGGAATCCGTGTGGAAGCCGCCATAGAAGAAGTACAGCAAGCCGGTCGGAAGATATTTGAAACGCTTGTCGCGTAACGACCAGACCGGCGACCACTCGGTCCTGGTCGACGGATCGAGCGGCTCAGGAACGGGGTGTGAATCGTCCGGCTGCAGCGAATGCCTGTTTTGAAACTGCATGTCGCTGAAAAGCTGAACATCGTTGGGAAGAAGGGCCTGACCAGGAGCGAAATCGGTAAAGCGGCGCTTCGTCCTGATCTCGTCACCCTGGAAAATGCCTGAGTAGCGCTCGATCGCCTCCATCAGCGCGCTGGCTTCGCCCTGCTCGACTGTGGAGCCCTTGCCGAAGCTGCCGCCGCTCAGTCCCGACCTCAGCTCGTCGACGCTCAAGGCCGGCGCAGAGAAATTGTGGTGAGCGAAAAAATTGGTGTTCATCGGCAGATCGGCCTCGATCCGCTCGAGCCGCGAGACCACGCCGGTCAACGGACTTACATGTTTGCGGAAGCGCGCCACGGTGGCTCGAGACGTCACGGTGCGATATCCGCCGCTGGTCATGATGAGCTTTCGGCCCTCGGCAATCTCGATCGACGTCGCCGCCCGGCGCGGACTCTGCAGCCTCTTGCTGCCGCAGGTTGGACATTGCGGGCGACGCGAGACATAGTGCTTGGCGATGACCGCGCCAGTCAGGTCGAAGCTTGCAATGTGATCGCGCAGGTCGGTGCGAAAACCCGAGGCAATCGCTTTCGCGATCTCGACGGCAGCAAAGTGGACAGCGGTCTGTCCAACGGTGTCGTGGACCAGCGGCGATATGGCGACCGGCTCCGCCAGTCCGCGGTCGAGAAATCCCTTGATTTCCCGATTGCGTATCATGCGATCGAACAGGCAGGTCCAGCAGGCGCTCTCGCCCGGTTTGAAGAAGGGGCCTACCAGCGGAAATACGCCGGACGGTTGCACGAGGATCCAGGGCGTCCTGCCCGCTACGCGCTCGCGGTTCATCTCAGCCAACCGCCGGTCAAGATAGTCGTTCACCAGCGTGATCGTGAGCGCAGGCGAGCGCTTGGCCATTTGAACGCCGAGTTTGCTTAAGGCCGCGCTCAGATCCTTGGCGCCTTTGACGTCGATCGATTGTACCCGCACGGGGCAATCGCGCAGATTCTGTTCCGCGACCTCAGGAGGCAGGCCGAGGCTCGCCCAATAGCCGGCGACCGCGCCCGTGAATGCGGGCGATGCTGCCGTGGTGGCATAGCGGCGTTCGACCAGCCGCCCGATCGCTTCCTCGATCTTGTTCGTCGGAAAGCTTCTTGAAAGCTGGCGGATGATTTCCGAAACCGCTCTTCCGTTGCTTCCGATTGCAGCGGCCAGCGCACAATAGAGCTCGCCGTGCAGGAAGTACTTGCGATCCTCGGAATAGAGGCAGACCGCATCGGGAGGAAGTGCGTAGGCGGTGTAGTTCGGTGCGAACCGCAAGATGTCCTTGCGGGTCTGCCTCGCAACGCGGCTCTTGCGATTGGCTGTCATCGGGTCAGCACGCGGATCTTGTTGTCCATCATCTCAGATCGCCAGTGCGCAACGAGCCGTTTGCTCGCCCACAGGAAATCTTCGATTGATTTGGAACACACCCGCTCGTCCCCGGCAAGCCGCCCACCGCAATTACTGCGAGCGTTGCGACCAAAACGAGAAAGCGGCCGGGTCGCTTCCGAGCCCGGCCAACAAGAGGCTTGCCGATACACGATCGAACAGCGCGTCGCCTAGCACCAGCGGCAGCGGCCCCACGATGCACAGCAGCCCGCGCAGGATACTACGGCGCAACCTACCACGGCACATCCGGCACATCGACAACCGACGCCGCATCGGCAACCTCTGCAGCCGCAGCCTCTGCAACCACGGCAACCGCGACAACCGCCGCATCCGCGCCAAGCGACTTGTATGCGACTGCTAGCGTCTTCCTTGTCGAAGAGATGGAAGGTGGCGAGGCTGACGTCAGTCATTTCCTCTTCATCGAGGGTGATCGCATGCCCTGGTGAAAAGTGCGATCTCTGCTGAATGTCGCCTGTTGGTACGGCCGCTGCTGATGCGCTGCCGGCGAGCGAAAAAGTTAGTCCGGCGGCTCCCAACGCCGGCACGGCGGCCTTGGCTACGCGCTTCTTCTTCGACGCTTGCTTCACCCGCTGCATGGTCGCATCCTCCGAATGTTGCAGGAAGGATATCCACGGGATGAAAGTCTACGCCGAGCGGAGAGGGCAGGCAAGATTCACGAACATACCAAAATGCAGTAGCGCGCTCGTTCAGATTGTATTCATCTTCATGAACGGGGTCGCCTTTGATCCCTCGTCCCGCCTGCGCTGCGGGCTTCAGTGCGCGACTGATGCAGTGCCGCAATTGTCTCCTGCCTGAACGGAGAAACTGGCTTGGTCGATCAACCCGGACACTTCGCCTGGTACGAACTCATGACCACCGACGTCGCGGCAGCCCGCGCCTTCTATGGCAAGGTTGTCGGCTGGGACGTGAAGGACGCCTCGACGGCAGGATTCGCTTACACTGTGGTTGCCGCCGGCGATTCTCCGGTCGGCGGTCTCATGGAACTGCCGGAAGAGGGACGGCAATTGGGGGCGACACCGAGGTGGGTCGGCTACGTCTCCGTCGATGACATGGATACGAAGGCCGCGCAGATCCGCCGTCTTGGGGGCGCCATTCTGGTATCGCCGACCGACAGCAATATCGGCCGAATTGCAGTGGTCGCCGATCCGCAAGGAGCGACGTTTGCGCTGGTCACCGGACTGACATATGGCCAGCGGCAACCCGGCGGGTTGGACCAGCCTGGGCGCGTGGGCTGGCATGAGTTGCTGGCTGAAGACCGAAACAAGGTCTTTGACTTTTATGGCCAGCTCTTCGGCTGGCAGAAGGCCTACGGCGAAACCGATCCGGCAGACCTGTATGAATTGTTTTCGGCGGCCGGGCAGATGATCGGCGGGATGCTCACCAAGCTTCCGAGCGTATCGCAGCCGTGCTGGCTCTATTACTTCAATGTCGACGACATCGGCGCGGCGGCCCAGCGCGTCAATAGTGGTGGAGGCCGGATTCTCCAGGGTCCGATCGAATTGCCTGATGGTTGCTGGATAGCGCGATGTGCCGATCCTCAAGGCGCCCTGTTTGCCCTGCAGGGTGCTCGCGGTCAAAAAGGCGCCGAGCTGCCTTCCGCCTCGAAAGTCGGTTGGACCGCCAAATGGGGTGGCATTGCTTCACAGGGCAGGATCGTGCTGCCCAGGCCGAAGCGCTAGGGGCGCCTGCATGACGAAAGGGCCGATCGCTTGAAGCGATCGGCCAAGTCTAGGGACGAAACGCCCGTCGGGCGCGGCAAGGCGAGCGAATGCTCAACCGATCGCCTAATGTCATCCGCTCAACTGACACAGCCTATGATCTAGGTCACATAAGAAAGTTGAGCAGGGCGAACGAACTTTCTTCGCCCGGTGATCGCGCCCGCGTGCTGTCCGCCTGCTTGCGAGATTCCGTGCAGCGCCTCCGCGGCACCGTCGCCTGGCCTGCACACGGCGATATCGCCGAGCGCGATGATTCCGACCAGCCGCTTGTCGCGATTGAGCACGGGCAACCGCCGCACCTGGATGTCGGCCATGTTGCGGGTAACGGAGAGCAGATGGATTTCGTCGAGGCCATGGACCTCAATGACGAAGGCCTCATTCAACACCACTGCGTCTACTAGGGATGGTTCGGCTTCGGCGTTCTGCAGCGCGACGAGTATCACAGGGCGCCAGATGCGTGACGGCCGTGTGTGTGCTGAACGTCACCGTGGGCTCGGCCTTTGTTGCGACAAAATAGATCGCAATGACGATGGCCGCGGCTGCGACCAGCGCCGTGAACAGCATGCCATAGGGACGAGCCTGTCTGGCTTCCGTCGTCTCGGCGACGTCGGGCTGGGATGGTTCGGCTGGGCCTTCGCGTACCATGATCGCGTGTCCTTCACAGGGATGAACGACCGTGTGACGCCGGGCGCGCGCCTTCGTTCCTAACGAATTCGGAATACGGAACTTCGCGTCAGTCTTGTTGGGAAGACGGGTGTTGCCGATCGAGGAGACGACATATGCGTGTTCCCGCCAAGATAGCAGGCCCACGCGACGCGACGGCTACCATGCCTCATCGAGGCCGAGATGCTCGAACACTTCGCGACGAAGCTCAACGAAGTGCGGATCGCCCCGGTGGCGGGGATAGGGCTGGCTGTTGACTATTTCGGCTTTGATCCGTGCAGGTCGGTCGCTCAGCACGATGACGCGGCCGGCGAGCAAGAGCGCCTCCTCGACATCGTGCGTGACCAGCAGCGCCGTGAAGCTCGAGCGCTGCCAAAGTGATACAAGTTCCGCCTGCATCGCGATGCGGGTCAGCGAGTCGAGCTGGCCCAAAGGTTCGTCGAGAATGAGCAGCTTCGGGTCGTTGACAAGCGCACGCGCCAGAGCCGCGCGCTGCGCCATGCCGCCGGAAAGCTGGTGCGGGTAGGCATTGGCGAAGTTCGTGAGCCCCACCAGGCGCAAGGCGTTTTCGACACGTCCGCGATGGGTGCGCAGCAACCCACGGGCTTCCAGGCCGAGCGCAACGTTGCTCCACACCGTCCGCCATGGATAAAGCGTGGGGTCTTGAAAAACGACGACCCGCGACGGATCGGGTGCTTCGATCTCCCGTCCTTCCGCTAGCAGGGAGCCGGCCGTTGGAGTGTCGAGCCCCGCGACCAGCCGCAGCAAGGTCGATTTTCCGCACCCGCTCGGTCCCAGGAGAGCGACAAATTCGCCGCGGCCGACCTGCAGGCTGATGCGGTCCAATACCGGCAGGGGCTGGCCCTCGAGATCGAAGCGATGGCTCACCTCGCGGAGCGTCAGCGTCGATCCGCGGACCGCATGATCGCTTGCGGTCGCCGCTACCATCGCACCAGGCCCTTCTGCCAGGATAGCAGACGGTCCCGAAAGCGGAACAGCAGCGTAATCAGACCGGAGCACAAGAACGCCATGAGCAGCAGCGCGGCGTACATATTGGCATAGGCCGCCCAACCCTGCGCCCATTGCAGATACCAGCCGAGCCCTGCCTTCACGCCCAGCATTTCCGCTACGACAAGAACCGCAAACGAATTGCCAAGGCCCATGAACAGGCCAACGAAAACGTGCGGCATTGCCGCCGGAATGGCGACCTTGAGCACGAGGAAGCGCTGGGTTGCTCCCAATGTCCGCGCGATATCGTAATAGGAGCTCTTCACGCCGGCGACGCCCGACCAGGTGAGCACGGTAACCGGAAACCCGGTGGCGAGCGCAATCAGGAAAATGCTGGCGCTGAAGCTGGACGGGAAAACGAAAAATGCGAGCGGCAGCCAGGCCGTCGCGGGGAGCGGCCCGATGAACCGCAAGACTGGGTGGATCCAATAACCGGCGAGCCGCGACCAGCCGATCGCCACGCCGGTCACGAACCCCACTGCCGCACCGAGACAATAACCGGTCGCGAGCAGACGAGCTGAAGCGAAGATACCTTCAGCCAGCCGCCCCCAATCATCGATTGCGACTTCGACGATGGCCTGCGGCGGCGGAAAAAACGGCAGCGGCAGTAATCCGAGCTTTGCTGTGACGACCTCCCAAGCCGCCAAAAACAGCGCCAGCGCGAACAGCCACGGAAGAAGCCGCTGGAGACGCTGGAAAGCAACAAAACGAACGCCGGCAAGGGTCGCCAAGGCAAGGGCAAGCGCGAATGCGCCGCAGGCAATAGCGAACGCGCCCGTGTAGGCCCAATCGCTTTCGAGCTTGTCCGGCCAGAACGCAGTGAGCGCGGCGACCATGGACCATGCGGCGGCCACCGACAGTCCGCCAATCAACGACCGGGTTGTTGAACTTTCAAAAAAGCCGAAACCCGATTTCTCTGATGGCCTCGGCACTTCATTGATGACCGAGCTCACTGCGGATCTTCCCAATCGGCTCAGCTTAGAACGTCAAGGTAGATCCGGTCGGCGAACTTGGCCGGGTCGGTGCTTCGCTTGATGACGTTCACTGCCTTGAGTTCATCGGTGTAGAGCAGAAGTTGCTTCTTGAGCTCCGCCCCGACGGGATGATTGTGGTGAGTATGGCTGCGATACATCGCGGCGAGATCCTCTACGGACCCTCTCCCGCCGTAGCCTGAATAGATTGCCGCGGCATCGGCGGGATCGCTGGCAACTCGGTCTGCCGCCTCCAGTATCGATCGTGTCAGAGCAGCCGCCACCGGCATTTCGTTTCGGGTGAGGCTGCCACGTATCGCGAGAACGCAGCAGGTGCGATCGACGAATTCACCCGTCAGGTTCGTTGCGATCTCGTTGAGCTTGCCGTCCTTGAGCCACAGATAGGGTAGTGGATCGATCTCGGCCAGCGCCTGCACTTCGCCCTTGTCGACGGCAAGCGCGAGCAGATTGGCCGGGTACTGACGCCACTCTACCTCCTGGGCCGGATCGATGCCCTTCTTGGCGAGGTAGATCGAAAAGAAGTTCTTCGCAGGGCTCGCTTGATCGCTAATCGCGATAGCCTTGCCGCGCAGGGACTCCAGGCTGTCAATGTTGGCAGCCTTGGAGCCGAGGAGCCGGATGCAGCCGCCGTGCACACCAGCGGTGATCCGAACGTCGAAGCCTTGCTCCAGCGGCTTGAGCCAGCGCAGGGCCAATCCCAAACCGGCATCCGCCTTGCCAGTTGCAATCGACTCCAGCAACTGGTCGGTCGAACCGCCGAAATTGACGAAATCGACATCGAGGTTGTGTTTGGCGAAGATACCCCGTTCCTTTGCGACTGGCGCAGCGACCGTGCAGGCTGCGTTGGCGTTCCAGGCTAGCTTGAGTTGGCGGGGCGGGCCCTGCAGCTCTTCACCGTTCGCGGCGGCGCGACAAATAAAGGGCTCGCCAGGAATATAATTCAGCGACCCAGTCCCTGATACCGTCAGCGCGCGAGCCGCTCCGAACATCCCAAATGGCGCCGCGGCGCCAAGGGTACAAACCAACGTCAGCACCGAGCGGCGGGAGAAAGCGTCCCGCTTCGTTTCGGACAGACCTTTCGTCAAGCTGTTGCCAATTTCGCGCTTTTCCATGTGTCGCTCCCAAACTCGCGTGTGAATGGAAAAAACCCATCGGAACCGGGTGGCGCTTTGCGGGGCCTTAGCTCGCCTCTCTTTGGTTGGGCATCATCCGAGCCCGTCTGCTACACAGCTATGAAGAGGTTCACATTAACGCAAAAAAATGCAGGGAGATAGCTGCGCGGCGATTGAGGCTCTCGTCAATCGTGTTGACCTACTCGCGGCAGCGTCCGTCGCATTTGATAGCGATCGGCGCGCGATGCCTATCTAAAGCCGAGTCCAGCATGCTCTGGAAGGGTCGGCTCGTCGCAGCAGAACGGAAGTGACTGGTTAGGCTTTGCGCCTTTAACCAATGTCGGCTTCCCGCGTCGCTTGCTTGATCGCGGGAATGCCATCAATGTTGCGCCGGGGGCGTCCTTGCAAGGAGGTCGCATGATCACCGCCGTTGTACGATACAAACTGCCACCGCAGATCGACTACGCCGCGTGTCACGAGCACTTTCACAAGATCGCACCAAACTTCCGCGAAGTGACGGGGCTGATCAGCAAGCACTTCCTCTGGTCCGAAAGCGGCTGGGCCGGCGGCGTGTACCAGTGGGAGCGCATCGAGGACGCCAAGGCGTTCTACACCGGGCCCTGGCTCGAGGGCATCATCCAGCGCTACGGCATGAAGCCGCAGATCGATCTATACGAGGTCTTTGCGGTGACCGACAACGCGCGCGGCAAGATTGAGCTGTTCAAGGAGACCGTTGCCTCCAAATGACTCCGAGCAGATCTCGCAGCAAGTGCTGGCGGCTCAACATGTCGGCTAGTGAGGATAGACCGGCGCGAAACGCGACCGAGAATTATTTCCGCGAGCTGGGAGCGAAGCTACTCAGCGGCGCTTCTGATCCGCAGCGGCTCGTTGCGCTTTGCGCAAGCAACGCGCTTGATATGGACATAGCAGCATTCTCACCCTCATCCAACGATTCGGAGTTCGCTTTTCCGGGAACGCCGCTGCCGGAGCCGCATTGAACTTTGCTTGTTGTGAGGTCGCGTGACGACTTCCGGGATTGGCTCAGAGCCGAAGGACGCATAAGCCGTTGCCACGCCCGTTGTCCGCAGCGGACCGGACATCGGTCCTCGGAATTTGGGTCTCAACGTCTGAGCGTCGAAATATCAGCTATGAACCCTTGCGAGCTCTCCAAGGATTGATTAGCCTTCTGCTCGCGATGAGCCTTGAAGGCTCATTCGTCCCCCGCGCGACTGGCGAGCTTACGTGGAATTGACCACGGTGAAGCGCGAAGGGTTCTAACGCCGTTCGCCTGGGCACCTTTCAGCTGACCATTCAGCGTCTTAAGGAGCCCGGACCATGCCCTCATTCCGCAACGAACTCCACCTCTATGATTCTGAAGTTGCCCTTGCTCTCGAAGGCGAGGAGCGCCGTCAACAAGACGGCGTTGAGCTGATTCCTTCCGAGAACTACACCTATCCGGAGGTTCTCGAGCTGCTTGGATCAGTCTTCACCAACAAATATTCCGAGGGATATCCGGGGCGCCGGTATTATGGAGGGCAAGAATTTACTGATCAGATAGAGAACCTTGCTCGACAGCGAGCCTGCGCGCTTTTCCGCGCCGAGCATGCCAACGTCCAGCCTCTGTCGGGGTCGCCAATGAACCAGGCCGTGTATCTGGGCCTGTTGAAGCCTGGAGATACGATATTGGCAATGGACCTCTCACACGGCGGTCATCTCACGCATGGCGCGCCCGTGTCCCACATGGGGCGGCTGTTCAACTTCGCTCGCTACAAGACGCACCCTTCAAAGGGCGGCGCCATTGACTTCGATGAGCTCCGCGCAACAGCCCGGCGCGCCCGCCCGAAGTTGGTGCTGTGCGGCTACAGCTCCTATCCGCGCGACCTGGATTACGCCTCCTTCAAGAGCATCGCCGATGAAGTGGGTGCACTTACCATGGCCGACGTGAGCCATTACGGCGGCTTGATCGCCGGCAACGTTCTGCGTAATCCGCTCGATGCGGGTTTCGACATCATGACGACGACCTCACACAAGACACTTCGCGGGCCGCGCGGGGGAATCATTCTTTGTCGTCGGGAGTTTGCCGGAAAGATCGACGCGTCTGTGTTCCCCGGACTGCAAGGAGGTCCGCACATGAACGTCGTGGCCGCAACCGCCGTAACGCTGAAGAAGGCAACAACGTCCGACTATCAGACCTACGCACGGCTGGTCATGCGCAATGCGAAGGTTCTTGCCGAAGCGCTGATGGAGCGCGGTATGAAGTTGATTACAGGCGGGACTGACAATCACATGATGGTCGTGGATACGGTGACGAGCGCCGGGTTGGACGGCGGTGCGGCCGAAGACATTCTCGACGCTGTCGGAGTGACCGCAAACAAGCAGATCATTCCCGATGATCCGCGTCCGCCGCTCAAACCCAGCGGCATTCGCCTCGGTACGCCGGCAGCGACCACGCGTGGCATGGGTGAGCCCGAAATGCGGCTTATCGCCGAACTCATCGCAGAGTCTCTCAGGTCGAAGGGCGATGCGGCAGTGGTAAGACGGCTCAGAGCGAAGAGCGTCGAGATGTGCCGCGCGTTCCCTGTCCCGGGGATCGCGCTGCCGTCCAAGGTGGGTGGACCGATGAATTAAACCGTCGCTCCCGCAAAGGGCCGCGACGTCAAGGGCCCATGCACGACGAAAGGGCCGATCGCTTGAAGCGATCGGCCAGTCTAGGGAGGAAACGCCCGTCGGGCGCGGCAAAACGAGCTAACGCTCAACCCTAATGTAGTCTGCTCAACGGAGACGGCCTATGAACTAGGTCACACAAGAAAGAGTGATCGACTTGACGCGAGGCAGCCCGAGTTGAAGGAGGCGGCATCACGTGAGTTCCCTGAGCAGTCTCCGCGCCTCATCCAACAAGTCCCGAACTTGCTTTTTCCCGGCGATGCCCTTCTTCGTGAACAGCCCATGCTTCCGCGCATTCCTGTTTCCCCTCGGCGCGCCCGATCCCGCCGCGCCGCCGTGCATGCGGCAACGCAGCTTGCCGTGCACCGCCGGCGCACGGCAGGACCGGTCGCTGCGCGTTCTGGCGCCGCAACGCGGGCTCGCCAGCATCGCGCTCGTACTGCGGGCGTGACCGCCGCTCATGCAGTCGCGTCTTGCCTTGCGGCGACGTGCTCCCGTTCGCCGACAATTGGCATCGGGACCGTCCGCGCCTCCGCCAGCGCGGCAACGGCGCCCGACCGCGACACGATCATGTGCGCGTGCTGGGTGACGTTGCCGACGATGGCCTTGCCGCCGTCCTGCACCGACAGGTTTTGCACGGTGATGGCCGGCTCGCCGTTGTGCCGGTAACGGTTGAGCGCCTCGATCTGGGCCGGAAAAATGCGCACGAGCTTGCCGAGCGCACGGGCGGCGCTATCCTGGTTCTGGATGTCGCCGGCGCGGGCGAGATGATGGGCACTTCGCATCGCGGTGACGTGCACGGCGACCATCTGCGCCGCCAGCATGGCCTCGATGGAGTCCCTGGGCTTGATGGCCTGCATCATCGAGATCATGAAGGCGAGATTGGCGTGGTCGAGCTTGTTGCCGTTCACGCTCGCCTTCACCAATTGCTTGAGGATGCCGTACATGGCGTCGCTGTCGGCGACCCCGAACGTTTCAGCCATCAGCCGTTCGCCTGCCTCCGGATCCGGATGGTCGATCGAAATGCCACGCTTGGAGATCTTGATGCGCGGGAATGCTGCGGTTTGGGGGTGGTCGGGCGCGGCGAGCGCTGCCGCCGTGTCGTGGTCTGAAGATGCCGTCATGTCGATGCTTCCTTTGGGTCCGCGCAGGCGCGTTGAGCGGATGCGCGCAGGGCCGATCGTCGCCCGCGGCCCGCCGGACCCGTTGCTGATGTCGATGAGGATGAGTAGCGCGCAAGGTATCGCGACGCGCCGTTGCCGCGCACCGCGTGGATCACTTCAGGGATTTGGCAATGATGGCATTATGCCGGTGATTTGCCCGACGTGTCAAATTATTTCGGAAAATCGTAAGTCGTCCAACCGGCTGCCTGCGCGTCTCCGCTGGCCTACAGCCACAGGATCTGCTTGCGGTAGCTGAGGTCAGTCAGCAGCGGCTTGGCCGGGCCCCGGTGGAACACCGTGCCGCGCTCCAGCGCGAAGACGCGGTCGGCGAGGGCGAGCACGAGGTCGAGATTGTGCTCGACGATCACGATCGACATGTGCCGCCGGAGCTGGTCGAACACTTTGAACAGCTCGAGCGTCACCGCCGGCGCAAGTCCCTCGAAGGGTTCGTCGAGCAGCAGCAGGCGGACATTGCCGGACATCGCACGGGCCACCGCCACCATCTGCTGCTCGCCGCCCGAGAGATAGTCGGCCGCGACGTTCATGCGCTCCTTCAGCCGCGGGAAGGTGTGCAGGATCTGTGCCTCGTCCCACACCACGCCGTCGCTGCCGTCGGTCTTGCGGGCGAGGCGGCCGAGCGCGAGGTTCTCGCGCACGGTCATGCCGGCGAACAGGCCGCGGCCCTGCGGCACATAGCCGATGCCGCGGCGCGCGATGTCGGGCGCCGCCAGGTGCGCGATGTCCTCGCCACGATAGTCGATGCTGCCTGATGCCGCTGGGACCAAGCCGGCCAGCGTCTTCAGCAGCGTCGACTTGCCCGCGCCGTTGCGGCCCAGGAGCGCGACGATCTCGCCTTCGCGGACGTCGAGCGAGGCGTCGCTCAGGATGTGGCTCTTGCCGTAGAACGTGTTGACGCGCTCGAAGCGCAGGATCGGCTTTGCTTCGCTTGCGGTGTCGTCGTTGCGCTGATGCGCGACGGCGGGAATGCCGGTGCCGGTGTAGATCTCCTGCACCCTGAGGTCTGCGCGCACCGCCTCGGGGCAGTCCGACATCAAGACTTCGCCCTGGTTCATCACCGTGACGACGGCTGAGAAGCCGAGCACGCGATCGATGTCGTGCTCGACGATCAGCACCGGGATGTTGGCGGCGATGTTCGTGACGAGGCTGGAGACGCGCTCGCGCTCGGCGGCGGCAAGCCCCGCGAGAGGCTCGTCGAGCAGCAGCACCTGCGGCTTCGAGCCGAGCGCGATGCCCAGATCAACAAGCCGCTGCCCGCCATAGGAGAGTTCGCCGCCCTCGATCTCCTCGATGCCTTCAAGCCCGAGGAATTTGATCAGCTCCGCCGTCTCGGCGTGGATGTCGTCGTACGCGTCGATGTCGTTCCAGATGTTGAAGCGCATCGGCCGGCGCGCCTGAAGCGAGAGCCTTAAATTCTCGTAGATGGTCAGGCCGCGGAACAGGTTGGTGATCTGGAACGAGCGCGCCAGCCCCTGATGGCAGATCAGGTTCGACGGCACGCCCGCGACGTCGCGGCCGTTGAGACGGATGCTGCCCTGATCCGGCGCGTAGAGGCCGGAGACCAGGTTGAACAGCGTGGTCTTGCCGGCGCCGTTCGGCCCGATCAGTGCGTGAATTTCGCCGGCTCCGACGGTGATGCTCGCATCGTGCACGGCGCGGATCCCGCCGAACTTCTTCGAGACGCCGCTCACCTCCAGCACCGTCCCGGTCAGCGCTTGCGGCCGCAGGAAGGCCGGCAGCGGCAGGCCGTCATAGATCTTGCGCCGGCTCATCGCGGCCGACTCTTCGCCGGGAGGGTGGACGCGACGCATGATCAAGGTGCCGATGCCGACGAGGCCGCCAGGCGAATACATCACGAAGGCGACGAAAGTGATGCCGAACCAGAACAGCCAGTCCGACGTCCAGATCGAGAACAGCTCGCGGAACAGGATGAAGAACAGCGCGCCTAACGCCGGGCCCAGCATGCTGCGCATTCCGCCGATCACGACCATCGCAAGCAGCTCGCCGGCGAACGGCACCGAGACGGCCTCGGCCGAGACGAGATAGTTCAGGAACGCGATCAGCGCGCCGGCAATGCCCGTGACGACTGCCGAGACCACGAAGACCGCGAGCTTGTAGCGTTCGACCGGGTAGCCCTGGAACGTCGCGCGCAGCTGGTTCTCGCGGATCGCGACCAGCACATGGCCGAAGGGCGAGCGCACCAGGCGCAACAGGACGTAGAGCACGACAAGGCCGATGACGGCGACGACGGCGTAATAGGCGAGCGAATTGTCGAGATCGAGCGGGCCGATGTGGCCGCGCTTCAGTCCGCCGAGGCCGTCTTCGCCGCCGGTGAGGCTCGTCCAGCGGAACGCGGTCGTATAGACTAGCGCTGCGAGCGCCAGCGTCAAAAGTGAGAAATAGACGCCGCGCCGGCGCAGGATCAACGCGCCGACTACCACTGAAGCCGCGGCGACGACGAGCGTCGAGAGCAGCAACGGCAGCCAGATCTCGCCGGGGAAGAAGCGAAGCTGGATCAACCCGGCCGCGTACGCACCGACGCCGAACCAGGTGCTGTGGCCGAAGGAGACGAGGCCGGTATAGCCGATGCAGAGGTTGAGCCCCATGGTGGCGATCGCAAGGGCGATCACCCAGGTGCCGGTGTTGAGCGACAGGCCGAGGGCCCTGAGCACGAACGGCAGTGCGATGACGGCTGCGGCGGCGACCAGCAGCGGCTTCAGCTTGTCGAAGGTGGATGTCATTCGAACTTCTCGATGCGTTCGCCGAGCAGGCCGCGCGGGCGCACCAGCAGCACCAGGAACATCAGGATGTAGATCGAGGCTTCGCCCGCGGCCGGCTGGAAATGAATCGCGATGCCGCGCACGACGCCGACGAGGAGGGCGGCGATGACGACGCCCCAAAAGCTGCCGAGGCCGCCGATCACGACGACGACGAAGGCGACCGTCATGATCTCGGCGCCCATCGCCGGATGCACGGTGGTGATCGGCGCGAAGAAGGCGCCGCCGAGCGCAGCCATGCCGACGCCGAGCATGACGATTGTGGTCATGTAGGGCTGAAGGCGGATGCCGAGGCTAGCGACCATGTCCGGCCGCTGGATGCCGGCGCGCACCACGCGTCCGAACGAGGTCTTGTGCAGGAGCAGCCAGATGCCGACGAGCACCACTGCCACCACCGCCAATATCAGCAGGCGATAGCGCGAGAACAGGAAATCACCGAGGATGACCGAGCCGCGAAAGCTTTGCGGAATCTCGGCCGACACTGGCGCCGCGCCCCAGATCATGCGGATCGCCTGCTCGGCGACCATCGCAAGGCCGAAGGTCACGAGAAGACTGAGGATCGGGTCGGACGCATAGAACCGGCGCAGGATGAAGCGCTCGAAGACGATGCCGAGCAGCGCGACGGCGAGCGGCGAGATCACCACCGACGCGCCGAAGCCGAGATGGTGCGTCAGCTCGACGAAGACATAGGCGCCGAGCGCATAGAAAGCGCCATGCGCGAGATTGACGATGCCGCCGACGGAGAAGATCAGCGATAGTCCGAGCGCGATGAGGAGGTAATAGCCGCCGAGCACGAGGCCATTCACCACCTGTTCCAGCAAGAACTCGAACTGCATGTTGCATCCATCGCCTTGGCAAAAGCGGCGCCGGCTCTCCGCCGTCGCCGCTGGTGCCAACTGACCATTTTGCGCTAGAGCGCGCGTCAGGCCTTCATTTCGCAGGGGTTCTGTTCCCTGGTCGGATAGATCTGTTCCAGCGGATCGTTCGCTGCCGGCACGGCATCGCCCAGCACAAGCATGTCCCACTGGTCCTTCATCTGTTCCTTCGGCTTCACCGTGAACGGATAGGCCTCCTGCACGAGCTGATGGTCCCAGGAGCGGAAATAGGCCTTGCGCGCCTTGCCGATGTCGAACTGCGACTGTTTCTCGAAATAGGAGATCAGCTCGCCGCTGTCGGTCGATTTGGTCGTGTTGATCGCCTCCGCGAGCAGCTTCAGCGTGACGTAGTCGATCCAGGCGTGGTTCTCCGGCGGCTTGCCGTATTTCTTGCCGAAGGCGGCGACGAACGCCTTCGACGTCGGGTTGTCGAGCGTGTGATACCAGACCGTCGGCCAGGTGCCGCTGAGATTGCCGGCGCCCGCCGCCCAGGCATCGCCGGTGTTGAGATTGAAGCCGACCAGCGGATAGGGCAGGCCGAACTCGGCATATTGCTTGACGAGATTGGTGACCTGGTTGCCGGCGAGGTTGCAGCACACCACATCGGGCTTGGCCTGCCGCACCTTTAGAAGATACGGGCTGAAATCGGTGACGTCGGTCGCGATCAGCTCGTCGCCGATCAGGTTGGCCTCGTGCGTGCCGAAGAACGCCTTCGCGGCCTTCAGGAGGTCGTGGCCGAAGATGTAGTCGGCGGTGAGCGTGAAGAACTTTTTGCCCTTCACCATGCCTTTCTGCGAGAGCGCCGTGCCGACCGCATTGACCATCACGGTGTTGGGGATGTCGCAGTGGAATGAGTATTTGTTGCAGTTCTTGCCGCGCAGCGCGTCGGAGCGCGCACCGGTCGAGAAGAACACCTTCTTGTTGCGCTCAGCGACCTGCATGATGGTGAGCGAGGAGGCTGACGAGATTTCGCCGAGCAGCACCACGGCGCCGTCCTGCTCCAGCATGCGCTGCGCCTTGGTCGCGGCGGTCGCGGGGTTGATGGAGTCTTCCGAGAGCAGATCGATCTGCTTGCCCAGAATGCCGCCGGACTGGTTGATCTCCTCAGCGGCGAGCTTCACCCCGAGCTGGGCGTAGCCGCCGATCACGCCGAGAAAGCCCGTCAGCGGCGTCAGGTGGCCGATCCTGATCTTCTCCGCCTGGGCGCGCGCGATCGCGGGGAATCCGAGCGCGGATGCGCCGGCCAACGCCGCGCTCGCCTTCAACAATGTCCGTCGGCTGGTGCGGATCATTTCAAAGCCTCCTCCCCAGTGCATCGCGGTGTCCCCCTTCAGCATCGACATTGCGATATTGTGAGAGACGTTTTTTTAATGCGGAAGGATAATCCCGAACGGCATCGCCGGTGTCAACCGGCAAAATCACCGCTTGCGCGCGCCTTAGACTTTTTTCGCAGCCGGCTTGGACGCAGTTGTTTTGGCACCGAACTCCGCGGAGAGCCGGTTGGCCGCGACTTGTACGACCTGTGCGCTTGCATGCAGTGCCTGGTTCGACAATCGCCAGATCGGTCCGGAAATGCCGAGCGCCCCGATCACCTGTCCGGTGAAATCCAAAACCGGCACCGCAACGCAGCGCACTTCCGGATTGAACTCGCCGTCGTCGAAGGCAACGCCGGTACGCTGCACCTCGGCGATCTCGCGCATCAGCACGCCGGCATCGGTGATGGATTTGGGCGTCGACGGCTTCAGCTCGGCACGATCGAGGAAGCGCTTGAGCTGCTCGGGGCGGAGCGAAGCGAGAATGATCTTGCCGAGCGCAGTGCAGTGCGCAGGCCGGACCACGCCGACGCGGTCCGTGAGTTGGAACGCGCCGGGCCCGCTGGTCCGCGCGATGACGATCACGGCATCGCCCATGCGCACGGCAAAATGGCTACTTTCGCTGGTCTCGCGGGATAGAGCCTCCAGCACAGGCGTTGCGACATTGACCATCTCGATCTCGTCGAGCGCGGATGCGGCAAGCGCGAACAGCGGACGGCCGATGCGGTAGCGCTTGTTGTCCTTCTCCTGGCGGAGATAGCCGAGCGAGACCAGCGTTTTGGCGAGATGAAAGGTGGTCGAGTTGTGCAGGCCGACGAGCTTGCTCAATTCCGCAAGGCCGATCCCTTCGCGGTGGCGCGCAACCTCTTCCAGAATCGAGAAGGCGCGGCCGAGCGACTGCACGCCGCCGGCGCGCTGCTTGTCGTCGGCGTCGTCGCCATCCGCCTGTGTCGGCGGGACCAGTTTTGCAACGGCCGCCTTGCGCGGGCTTGCGGGCTTTTCGCTGGTGCTGGGCTTGGTGCGCGATCTCAAGGAAAAGGCCCCCCTTCGATGAATCCATCATGGCTCCAGTCCTGACACTAGCACGCGGCAGGCGCGGGGCACCGCGGGTTTCCCCAGAAGATAGACTATCACAATATAAATTGACGTACAGCATTATGAGAAATAGGGTGCCGGCGGCTCAACGATGGCCGCCGCGTCGAAGAAGAAGCCGTCGGGCCACAGGGAGACGAGTTGAATGTCGCGAAACATGCTCAACGGCGCCCAGGTCATTGTCGACTACCTGATCCAGGAGAAGGTGCCGCAGGTGTTCGGGCTCTGCGGCCACGGCAATATCCAGTTCATCGACGCGCTGTATGAGCGTTCGTCCGAGATCAAGACGATCTCGGTTCATCATGAGAGCGTCGCCGGCTTCATGGCCGACGTTTATTACCGCGTCTCCGGACGGCCGACCGCGACCTTCACCTCATGCGGGCCCGGCTCGGCCAATTTGCCGATCTCGCTTGCGAATGCCTTTCTCGATTCCGTGCCGTTCATGGCGATCACCGGCAACGTGCCGACCAGCCAGTTCAATCGCGGCGCGTTCCAGGAAATGTACCGGCACCATCAGGCCGACTTTCCCTCCACCGTGCGTTCGATCTGCAAGAAGGTGTTTCAGCCGACGCGCGGCGAGATGGTGCCGCTCGCGGTGCGGCAGGCCTGGAAGACCATGATCACGGGACGGCCGGGGCCGGTGGTGGTCGATGTTCCCTTCGACGTCTTCATGGAATCGGCCGCAGAAGAGGCGCCGAAGGCGATCGAGTGGAACGCCAACATCTCCAGCCGTTGCGGCGCCGATCCCGACGGTGTGGTCGAGGCCGTCGACATGCTGCTCTCGGCCGAGCGGCCGGTGATGCTGGTCGGGCAGGGCGTGCGTTACGGCGGTGCTGCGGACGAACTGCGTTGGCTCGCCGAGCGCTTGCAGATCCCCGTCGCAGCGTCGGCCTCAGGTCTCGGCGCGCTCGACGTCAACCATCCGCTGGCGCTCGGGCTCGTCGCCCGCGCGGGACATTACCAGGCCAATCATGCGACGCGTCAGGCTGATGTGCTGCTCGCGCTCGGTGTCCGCTTCGACGACCGCACCTCGAGCTCGTGGATTCCCGGTTATTCCTTCACCATCCCGCCGACGCGGCTCATCCACGTCGACATCGATCCCGAGGAGATCGGCCGCAATTATCCCGTCGCACTAGGGCTGATGGCCGACGTCCGCACCTTCCTGCGGCAGGTGCATGCCGAGCTCGATCGTCGCGATAACCTCTTCAGGAAATCCGATGCGCGCAAGAAATGGCTGGCGCAGATCGATGGCTACCGCAAGGAGTGGGACAGGTTCGTCGCGCCGGGATTCTCCGACGACACCACGCCGATCAACCCGCAGCGCGCCGCGGCCGAGATCGACAAGGCACTGCCGGAGGATGCGATCCTCGTCAGTGACATCGGCGTGCACCACAATTGGCTCTTGGGCTTCTGCAAGCCGAAGCGGCCGGATTCGCTGATCGGCTCGATGGGCTTTGGCCCGATGGGCTTTGGCGTCGCCGGCGTGATGGGCGCGAAGTTCGCCGCGCCCGATCGTCCCTGCGTCTCGGTGTGCGGCGACGGCGCCTTCTTCATGCACGCAAACGTGCTGGGTACCGCCGTCGAATATAATCTGCCCGTGGTGTGGGTGGTCTGGAACAACTACGCCTATGCCTCGATCCGCGGCTTGCAGCGCGGCTATCTCGGCGGCCGCGAGCTCGCGACCGACTTCAAGGACCCCGTCACGGGCGAGCGCTACAATCCCGATTTCGCGGCGATGGCGCGTTCCTGCGGCGTCGAAGGCGTGCGGGTGGATCGCGCCGCAGATATTGGCGAGGCCATCCGCAAGGGCATCGCCGCCAACAAGCCCTATCTCATCGACGTCGATATCGCCGCAGACGTCAACCCGGCCGGCGCCGGCGTGTGGGAGCTGCCGGGGCTTGGCCAAAGCAAGGCGGGCATCGGCACGCGCTATCAGCCGGACTGATCGCGCGGCTCGACTTTCAAGACAACAACAGGGGACACGGGAATGACGCTCGCAGGCAAGAAGGTCGTAGTGGTCGGCGGCTCCTCCGGCATTGGGCTCGCCACGGCCGAGCTCGCCAAGAAGCAGGGCGCCGACGTCATCATCGCCTCGCGCAACGCCGCAAAGCTCGACGCGGTCGCCGAGCGGTTGAATGTGATCGCGATTCCGGCCGACGTGACCAGCGACGAGAGCATCGCCGATCTGTTCCGCCGCACCGGCCCGGTCGATCACGTCGTGCTGACCGCGGCACAGCTCAAGACGGGTCCGTTCAAGACGGTCGCCATGGATGACGTGCGCAGCACGATGGAAGGAAAATTCTGGGGCGCATGGCGCGTGGCGCGCGAGGCAGAGATCAGGCCTGGCGGCTCGCTGACGTTGGTCACAGGCTTTCTCAGCCTGCGGCCGCGTCCGAATTCGGCGATCATTAGTGCAGCGAACGGCGCGCTGGAATCGCTCGCGCGTGCGCTGGCGCTCGAGCTCGCGCCGGTTCGCGTCAATGCGGTGTCGCCCGGTGTGATCGACACGCCGATCCGCGCTGCGATGCCCGAAGCGGTGCGGCGCGAAATGTTGGCAAAGACGGCCGCCGCGCTGCCGGTCGGCCGCGTCGGTGCAGCAGAAGACATCGCGCAGCAGATCCTGAGCTTCATGGCCAACGGTTTTGCCACGGGCTCGATCGTGTATGTCGACGGCGGCGCGCTCGTGAGCTGATCCGGAAGGAGTTCGACCATGGCAGACGAAACCAACGGCGCCTTCATCCGCCACATCGCCGAAGTGCCCTGGCGCGAATTCCCCAACCATTTCGGCGGCGCGCTGTCGAAGCCGCTGGTGATGCCGGAGAATGCAGGCTCGCGCCACATCGACTACCGGATCTCGATGTACCAGCCGATGGCCTATGTCGCCCGCCACCATCACAAGGTGCAGGAGCAGGTCTACCACGTGCTCGAAGGCGAGGGGCTGATGGAGATCGCCGGCAAGAACCATGTCGTGCGCAAGCACGACGTGATTTTTCTGCCGCCCGGTGTCGAGCACGCGATCTCGAACTCGGGCCTGGTCGATCTCGTGTTCCTCGTGGTCACCTCGCCGGTGACGGATGACGAGAAACCGGTCTGAGCGGGCAGCGTCGGAAGGGGAGGCGGTTTGCCACTGATTTGCCCGACGTGTCAAATGATTTCGTAAAAGGCGAAGTCAACCGGCCTCCGGCTACTTTGCATGGGGTCGTTTTCGAAGATTTTGTTTTGGGGGCAGGCGCGCCAGCGCGAGCTATCCCGAGCCGCCGCCAACGCGCTGCGCCAGCCGATCGAGCAGCGGACGCTGGCCGGCATTGATCTTCTCGCGTGCCGCATCGAGCGCGAACCATTCGGCGCGGTCGACCTCGGGAAAGCTCTGCCGCTTGCCGCTACGCGGCGGCCATTCGATCTCGAAGGTGTTGCTGCGAATGTTGTGCGGATCGATGTCGAACTCGGCGGCGAAGGCCGTGACGATCTTGCCGCCGCGCTGCTTGACCTGACCGAGCTCGATCAGCGGTGCCGTCAGCTCCGTTCCGAGCTCTTCAGCGAACTCCCGTCGTGCGGCTGCGTCGGCCTCCTGTCCATCGGCGTATTCGCCCTTTGGAATGGACCAGGCGCCGAAATCCTTGTTGCGCCAGAACGGGCCGCCGGGATGAACGAGGAGAACCTCTATACCCGGCGGCCGCATTCGGTAGGCGATGATCCCGGCACTCTTGGATGGCATCGCGGGTTCCGCGTTCGCGTTCTTGAGTTCCGTCCGGAATGATGGACGCCGCATTCAACGCAGAATCCGCGGGCACATCAACCGGTCGACGCGCGGGTCTGCGCGCTAGCTCGACGACCGCTCGCGCGATGCGATGCGAACGCGAGCCTTCGCGCCTCTGGCTGCACGCGCGGCGATCGTGCTGCGTGCCTTGCTGAGCCGCGCGGCACCCGCCGATGGCCTGCTTTTCCGGATCAGCAAGGCGAGCCGCTTGCGCCCCCCGTGAACCGCAAGCTGTGCGGCGGTCTCCGCAGCTTGCGCCTTCTGCAGCAGCGCGGTGACACCAGCCGTAGGCAATGCCGAGACGAATGCGACCTCTCTGGTCTTGGACAGCCCGCCGATGCCTTCGCACGGCGCTTCGCTGGGCAGATCAATGCGGATCGCGAGCATGTCGGCGTCCTCGATCCAGTCTTCCGCCTTGGTGCCGGTGATGATGCGGACGTAATCGCGTGTCTCGCGCGGAAGGGCGCTCTGCTTCGCCAGCCATTTCTGTATGCGGCCGCTTCCGGCGTTGTAGGCCGCTGCTGCGAGGCCAAGGTTGCCGAAATCATCCCGCAGCTTGCGCAGCAGCCTTGCGGACGCGGGCAGCGCCTTGAATGGATCGAAGGGATCGTCGAGCCCGACTTCGGCTGCGGTTTCCGGCATGAATTGCGCGACGCCTCGCGCCCCGGCGTGACTGACCTCGTTCGAGCGGAAGCGGCTCTCCTGCCAGATCAGGCGTGCAAAGAACGGGACCGGGATTTCGCTATTCTCGGCGGCCTCGCGCAGCGCGTGGCAGAATGCATCGTGCGGCGACTCCTCCACCTTGCGTTCGGTGGTGGTATCCGCTGGCGTGTCCGACGGGGGAGAACTCTCTTGTGCGCGTATCGTGTTCGACTGTTCGTCGGCCTTGGCACTTTCAAACAGCGCTGCCAAGGCTGAGGAGATTTGTTCGGATGGACTGGTTGCGAGGAGGAGATTGTTGGCGCGCGATGGCGGAGTGGCCGGTCCATCGAGGTCGAGCATCAGGACGAGGAACGCGGCGAGCGCCGCGAAAACAAATCGCATTGCTTGTGTGAACCTCAATTGTGGTGAGTTGGCTGCAAGTGCGCTGCCGATAGGGACTTTTTAAGGAGTCGATTGCGGCGAAGCTGCGATCTTTGCTGTTCCCCGCAGGAACACCGTATTTTCCTCGCTGAGGAACTTCATCGCGTCCCGTGACTTTACGGAGAATGTTAGGCTGAGGATGCAGCATGTTGCGATCCCTTGTCGCTGCGGTGCTCTCGTTCCTTGCGATGACGCCTGTCATCGCAGGTGGGCTCGATCCCGCTGCCATCAATGATGCAGCCATGCCGGCGAAGCCGACGGGCTCAGACAAGCCGAGCAGCTCCATCGTCAAGCTTCAGATCCTGCTCGATCGCGCGCACTTCTCTCCGGGCGAGATCGACGGCAAGCTTGGCGAGAACGCGCAGAAGGCCCTGTCCGCGTTTGCCGAAGCAAATGAGCTCAATCTCGACAAGACGATCACGCCGGATCTCTGGGACAAGCTCACGGCGACGAGCGACGGTCCGGCCATCGTCGATTACAAAATCACCGAAGCGGACGTGAAGGGACCGTTCCTCATGAAGCTGCCGGCGAAGATGGAGGACATGAAGAGCCTGGAGGCGCTGAGCTACACCAGCCCGCGCGAGGCGCTCGCCGAGAAATTCCACATGAGCGAGGCGTTGCTCAACGCGATCAACCCTGGGAAAAAGTTCGACATGGCAGGCGAGACGATCGCCGTTGCAAACGTCATCGGTCAGCAGAATGCGATGCCGGTCGCGCGCGTCGAAATCGACAAGGCGCGGCAGACGCTGAAGGCATTTGACGCAAGCGGAAAGCTGCTCGCGTTTTATCCTGCGACGGTCGGCAGTTCAGAGAAGCCGACGCCGAGCGGCACGCTGAAAGTGACGGCCATCAATCGAAATCCGACCTATCGCTACAATCCGGATTACAGGTTCAAGGGTGTGAAATCGAAAAGACCTTTCACGATCAAGCCCGGTCCGAACAACCCTGTCGGCTCGACCTGGATCAACCTGTCCGCCGAAGGCTACGGCATTCACGGCACCCCCGATCCCGGCAAGGTGAGCAAGTCGGCCTCGCACGGTTGCATCCGACTGACCAACTGGGATGCGCTGACACTCGGTGCGAACATCAAGCGTGGAACGCCGGTGGTCTTTCTGGATCGGCCGGGAGAAGCGATAGCCCCTGCGCAGAGCCGGCCGCTGGCAAGGAGCTCGCGGACGTAACGTGCTTGCCGGCTGATCGTCGACCTCAGCAGACGGGTGGCTAGCCCTTCGGAAAGTCCTTGCGCATCGCGATCTCGGCGGCGTCGCCCGGCGACAGAACAGTCTGGTCGAAGGCCGGCTGCGGCCTCGTCATGATGTCGTAGAGCGAGATGCCCTTGATGGGTTTTGCCAGCAACTCGCGCACGCATTCGGCGAGCGTGCCGTTGTAGACGAGATAGGGCGGACCCCTGTCTTTGAGGCGCTGGCCCTTCAGCGACGGCCACTTCTTCAGTTCGGCCGGCGCATCATAGGCGATACGCGCGCCTTCTCGAAATGAGCCTTCTCTAAACATGCGCATTGAGCCCCCGGCGGCTTGATCCGCTGGAAATCTAGGGCCGCGGGGTAAAACGCTTGTTAAAGAATTAGCTCAAATCAGCCGGCAACGAAGGCGAGCAGGGTGCCGTTGGCCGCGGCCGGCGCCACGCAGATCGCGGCGCCGCTGCGCGTGGCGGCTGCACCGAGCGCCTTCTCGGTCGCCAAGAGATCGCCGCTCGCCAGCACGAGTGCGGCACCGCCTCGTTCGGCAAGACCTGCGAGCGACACGCCGGGATAGCGCTTGCCAAGCTGGTCGAGCGTCAGGAATACGAAATCGGCGCGGTCGCCGCCGGAGGGCACGGTCACCGCGCCGTCGGCTTCGGCTTTTGCCTCGCGGTCGATCAGGCGCGACAGATGCGCGGCGTCCTTCGCAGGCTCGGGGCTCGCGATCAGGACCTGCTTCAGCCGCTTCGCTCCGTTGGCGTGCGTCATCAGTTCGGGAATCCACACCGTCTCGCGCGTCTTGTGCTGGCAGGCGAAGATGCGCACGCCGCCCGGCGCTTCCGCCACCGGCCAGTGGAAGACGCGAAATTTCGCCGCCGACACGGTGCCGTTTGGCAGCGTCACCGGCCGCTCGAAATCGACCGGGCCGACCGGAGGAAATCCGTGCGCGCGGATCTCCTCCGCTCCGGCCGTGGAGTCGACCGCGGTAAAGGCGATGCGCTCGATGCCCTCGCCGTGCTTTTCGAGAAAGGCGCGCGCCGGAGCATTTTGTTCCGTCGGTGCGAGCACTCCGAGCAATTCCATATAGTCGGGGTCGAACATGATGGTGTAATTGCCCGATCCCATATGCGCGCTGTGGGTGCCGCGCGGCGAGACGGTGAAGCCGAGCCGCTTGTAGTTTTCTGCGGCCTTGTCGAGATCCTTCACCATGACCACGGCGTGGTCGATTCCGATGACGTTTATGAGGGCCACTTGATTTCCCCGGCATGAATGGGTGGATTAGGCTGGCGAGCACGACAACGCACCCGCAAGCGGCTGTCAACTGCGACAGCCGCAGATGCGGTATCTCGTGACGCTTGGACAATTTGGAAAGATTGATGATGAGTGGTTCAACCGTCACCTGGCCGCATTCGCTGTGGGCCGCGGTCACGCCGAACGGGCCCGAATTGCCGGAGCTGATTGGAGCTGAGAAGGCGGATGTGGTCGTGGTCGGCGGCGGCTTCACGGGGCTGTCGACGGCGTTGCACTTGCGCGAAGCCGGCGTCGATGTCGCGATCGTAGAGGCGGCTGAGCCGGGCTGGGGCGCCTCCGGCCGCAACAACGGCCAGGTGATCCCGACTTTGTCGCGTCCCGATCCCGAGGACATCATCGCGCGGCACGGCGCGGTGGGCGAGCGCTTCGTGCATCTGTTGCGCGACAGCGCATCGACGCTGTTCGAGGTGGCGCGGCGTTATGGCATCGAGGCCGAACAGGAGCAGGCGGGCTGGGTGCAGCCGGTGCATTCGCCCGGCCGCATCAAGATCGCCGAGCGGCGGGTACGGCAATGGTCGAAATTCGGCGCGCCCGTCGAACTGCTCTCGCGCGAGCAGGTGAGGGACATGCTGGGCTCGGAGGCCTGGTATGGCGGCTTCTGGAACAGGACAGGCGGCCACATCAATCCGCTGGCGCTGGCGCGCGGACTGGCGCGCAGCGTGCTCGGCCTCGGCGCGCGCATCTACGCACGCTCCCCGGCTACGAGTTTTGAGCGGCGCAACGATAAATGGGTGGTGAAGACGGAAAAGGGCGAGATCTCCGGCCGTGCACTGGTGATGGCGACCAATGCCTATAGCGGCGAATTCTCGAAACAGCTCGTGCCCGACATCGCGCATGAGGTGATGCCGGTGCTGTCCTGGCAGATGGCGACGCAGCCGCTGTCGGACAACGTCAGGAAGACCATCATTCCGGCGCGGCAGGCGATGTCGGATACCCATGGCGAGCTCTATTTCGCCCGTTACGACGCGCGCAACCGGCTCATCACCGGCGGTGCCGTGATCGGGCCCGGCAACAAGGCGGAGCGGCTGAAGGCGCGCGTCGCCGAGCGCTTGCAGCGGCTCTGGCCGCAGATCGGCGAGGTCAACTTCGACTATGTCTGGAACGGCTATGTCGGCATGACCTCGGATTTCCTGCCACGGATCCACAAGCTCGGGCCGGACGCCTATGGCTGGACCGGCTGCAACGGCCGCGCGGTGGCGCTGACGATCCCGCTTGGCGATCAGCTTGCGAAAGCCGTGCGCGGCGTGCCGGACGGCGAGCTCGCGCTGCCGTTCACCAATCCGGTGCCGATCCCGGCGCATGGCCTGATGCGCAAGCTCGCGCCGCTGATGCTGCTGGTCTACCGGCGCCGCGACGCGCGCGAGATCTAAAGGCGCGATCCGGAAAAGTGTGCAGCGGTTTTCCGGAAAGATCATGCGCGAATAAAGCGCTAGAGCGCGATGATGACTCATCGCGCTCGCGCGCGGCGCGATCGCCGCGGCTACTATCCGCGGATCGCCGCATTCGCGCGTTCGGCGGCGACGGGCATCACCGCCTTCGCCGTCTTGTTGCCCGAGACCACTTCATTGACGCCGATCATGAAGGCGTCCAGGAGGCGCCGCTGTTGCGGATGGAACAGGATCGCCTTGGCGCGCTCGACATCGGCGTTCTGCAAGTTCGCCAGCGCTGCTTCGGCTGCCTGCGCGCCAAAGGCGTCCTTGAAGCCCTTGCTCGACCAGGCGGAGACGCGTGTCGTCGCAAGACCCGCAGCGGCAGTTTGCAGCGAGGTCGGCCTGCTCGTCGCCCAGAGCAGGAACAGGAACGCGGCCCGCTTGTTCTGCGACTTTGAATTCACGCAGGCCTGCCAGTGCGACATGAAGGGGACGGGCGTCTTGCCGGGAAGGTGCGGGAAGGGTGCAAACCCCGCCTGCTTGGCGACGCGGCTCTTCCCCGGATTGGAGATGTCAGTGGCGAAGTTGCTGCTGTCGATCGCCATTGCGGCTCTCGCCTGGAGGAAATCGTCGAGCACCTGATACCATTCATAGGTGCCAACATTTGCAGGTCCTGCCTGGCTGAGCAGCCGCGCGTACATGTCGATGGCCTCGATCGCCTCGGGACTGCCGAAGGCGGCCGTGCCGTCCTTGTTGACCATGGACCCGCCGTAAGAGAACACGAAGCCCATCGCCGGCGGGGTCGAATTGCCGCCGGCCTGTGCCCGCATCGCAATTCCCGCCATGTCGCTGCTCTTGACCGCCTTGGCGGTTGCGAGCAACTCGTCGAAGGTCTGCGGCACCGGCAGGTTCTTGGCCGCCAATGCATCGGTGTTGATGAACAGCGTCATCGCCTCGGAGGTGATGGGGACGGCGTAGCGCTCGCCGTCGGACCAAACCGGAAAAGCGCGTGCGGTCTTCAGGAGATCACTCTCGTCATACCAGGCGGGATCGGCCAGCGACTTGTTGGCGTAATGGGCGTTGAGCGGCTCGAGCCATCCGCCCGAGATGCCTTGGCCATAGGTCGTGAACATGAATACGTCAGGCGTATTGCCGCCGCGCGCGAGCAGAACCGGGATCGCGCTCAAATAGGTGGTCTCAAGCTGGAAGTCGGTGACGACCTTGATGCCGGTGAGCTTGGTGAATTCCGGCAGCAGTGGCGTGATCGCGCTCGACCACGGATGGATCGCGCCCATCAGCGTGATCGTCTGCCCCGCAAATTGCTTCCAGTCGATCTTGGCATTGGCATAGTCCGCGCTGGCCTCCTCGGCGAGACTGCTCCGCGGCCACGTCGTGAGGGCCGGCACGATGATTCCTGCCATGCCCAATGTCTTGATGAAGCTGCGCCGGCTGGTCGGTGCTCGGCCGTTACGCGAGTTTTCATTTGGCGCCATCTTGATGCTCCTCGTTGCGGTCAGTCGTTCACAACTCGCAACCTGTGACGCGCCCCGGCTTCGTCAAAGCCGAATGATCAACTCCGAAGCCGGAGTAACATGCGGAGAATATTGAGTTTCCGGTTCCCCAATGCGGGGCGGTTCATGCTATTATTCTAGCCATGCTCTGGCCTTGGCACCAGAAAATGCGCCTGCGAGCATGGAAGACTTAGCGCCAATGTCAATCCTTGCTTCGGGCCATATCTTGCGGTGGTTTGCACGGCCGCTGATCCCAGTGGTCGCGGGGCTCGTCATTCTGCTCGCAGTGACCGGGATTCTCGGCCTGCGCTACTGGCGCGATCGGGAGGCGCTCAATGTTTCGCTCACGCACAGCCGCAACGTGTTCGAGACGTTCGATCGTCTCAAAGCGATCATCGCCGACCTGGAAGCCGAAAGGCACGGGTATCTGCTCACTCTCGACCCGGCCTATCTGAAGGCTTACGGCGTCTCTGACGAAAGCGTGCGACGGCAGGCCGAGGCGCTGCAGGCGCTCGTCGCGAAGGATCCGTTGCAGAGCCTTCGCGCCGAGCATCTTGCCTTGACCCTTTCGGCGAAGCTCAAGGAGATCGACGACATCGTCAAGACGGCGGCGCGCGAATCCGGGCTGGCGGCGCTGGCGATGATTCGCGGCATGGAAGACATCCGATCGCAAATCGATTTGATGGTCGATCAGGAACGGCTCCGCCAGGTCGATCTCGACAAAGCCGCCGACGAGCTCGAGCAGCGCAGGACCCGGCTCACCATCGCGACTGTCGTTTTCGTCGTCGCTTTGGCCGGTGCGGCGCTGGCGCTGGCGCGCATCGAGGCGAGACGGCGGCGGATGGCGACCGAGGAGAACGTCCAGCTCCAGAGCGACCTCCTCGCGCGCGACACGAAGATCCGGCGCCTGTTCGATTCCAACATCATCGGGATCATCATCTGGGATCTGGAGGGACGCATTTTCGAAGCCAACGATGCGTTCTTGAGGATCGTCGGATATGACCGCGAGGACCTTGCCGCGGGCCGTCTGCATCGCGCCACGCTCACACCGACCGAATGGCATGGCCACGACGCGCAGCACGTCGCCGAGCTCGAGCGGATCGGGACCGTCCAGCCGTTCGAGAAGGAGTATTTTCGCAAGGACGGCAGCCGCGTGCCGGTCCTGATCGGTGGAGCAATGTTCGAGGACAACAGAAGCCAGGGCGTCGGCTTCGTTCTCGATCTGAGCGAGCTCAAGCGGGTGGAGGCCGAGGCGCGCGAGAACGAGCGGCGCTATCGCGAGGCCCTGATGGAGCTCGCGCACACCAACCGCGTCACGACCATGGGCGAGCTGACCGCATCGATCGCTCACGAAATCAGCCAGCCGATCGCTGCCACTGTGGCGAACGCGCGAGCCGGGTTGAACTGGCTCGGCGCGCGGCCGCCCAATCTGGACGAAGTCGGACAGACGCTGGGCTGGATCATCAGCGACGGCATGCGGGCCAGCGATATCATCAGCCGAATCCGTGCCCTCATCAAGAACGCGCCGCCGCAGATGGAGGACCTGGAGATCAATCAGCTGGTGCGCGAGGTCATGACCTTGACGCACAGCGAAGTGCTGAAGCACGACGTCACGGTGCGGATGCAGTTCGCCGAAGGCTTGCCACCCGTCCAGGCGGACCGGGTTCAGCTCCAGCAGGTGGTTCTCAACCTGATCATCAATGCCGTCGAGGCGATGAGTCACGTCCGCGGAGGCGCGCGCGAGCTGTTCATCTCCACCGGCAGGAACGATACGAACGGCGTCGTCATCAGCGTACGGGATTCCGGCCCTGGGCTCGATCCGAAGAGCGTGGGCCGCGTGTTCGAGCCGTTCTACACCACCAAGTCTGAAGGCATGGGGATGGGGCTCGCCATCTGCCATTCGATCATCGAGGCACATGGCGGGAAGATGTGGGCCGGGGCGAACGAACCGCGAGGGGCGGCGTTCCAGTTCACCCTGCCTCTGGCCCAGGAGACCGCGCGCATGGGTAAGGCCGCTCCGGCGCCGGCATTGGGCTAAAGCGCCGCGGCCAAATGGCGCAAGTCCGCTCCGTTACACGGCCGCCTGATGCTCCCGTGCGAACGCGCCGCCCGGGACCGAGGCGAGCAGCGCCTGGGTGTAGGTATGTTGCGGCCGACCGAACACGTCAGCCACCAGCCCGTGCTCGACGATCTCGCCGTCCTTCATGACCGCGACGAGGTCGCAGACCTGCGCCGCAACGCGCAGGTCGTGGGTGATGAAGACGATCGAGAGCCCGAGCCGTTCGCGCAATTCGCCGAGCAGTTTCAGGACCTGTGCCTGCACCGACACGTCGAGCGCGGATACCGGCTCGTCCGCGATCAGGACGTCCGGCTTGAGTGCAAGCGCGCGTGCGAGCCCGATGCGCTGGCGCTGGCCGCCGGAGAATTCGTGCGGGAAGCGGTCGCCGGCAGATGGGTCGAGCCCGACCAGCGCGAACAGCTCCCTGGCTTCAGTCATGGCGATCGCGCGCGGCGTGCCGTGGACGATCGGACCCTGTGCGACCAGCTCCGCAGCCTTGCGCCGTGGATTGAGCGAGGCGAAGGGGTCCTGGAACACCATCTGGATGTGACGGGTTTCGCGGCGGATCTCGTCGCGCGGCAGCTTCGCCCAATCCTTGCCGTCGAGCAGGATCGCGCCGTGGTCGGGATCGATCAGACGCACGATGCAGCGCGCCAGCGTCGACTTGCCCGAGCCGGACTCGCCGACGATGCCGAGCGTCGCGCCCTTGGGCAGCGTCAACGACGCGTCCTTCACCGCCGCGGTAACACGCGCACCGCGGCCGAGAAAGCCGCCGGTGCGATAGGTCTTGGCAACGTTGGTGATGGTGAGGATGCTGTCCGATGACAGCGGCCGCGGCGGCGGCGCCGTCAGCGGCGGGACGGCGGCGATGAGCTGCTTCGTGTAGGCGTGGGCCGGGCGGTTCAGCACGTCATCGGCCGTGCCTTGTTCCACGATCTTGCCGTGCTGCATCACCACGACCCGGTCGGCGATCTCGGCGACGACACCGAAATCGTGAGTGATGAACAGCACCGCCGTCTTCTTGCGCTGCTGGAGATCGCGGATCAGCTTCAGGATCTGCGCCTGCGTGGTGACGTCGAGCGCGGTGGTCGGCTCGTCCGCGATCAGCAGCTTTGGGTCGAGCGCCAGCGCCATCGCGATCATCGCACGCTGGCGCTGGCCGCCGGAAAGTTCGTGCGGATAGGCCTTGGCCGCAGCCCTCGGATTGGGGATGCGGACGTCTTCGAGCAGCGACAGCACCCGCGCGCCGATCTGCGCCTTGGAGAGATCGGTGTGGATCCGGAACATCTCTGCGATCTGGTCGCCGACGGTGCGCAGTGGATTGAGCGCGGTCATCGGCTCCTGGAAGATCATGGCAATACCGGCGCCGCGCACCTCGCGCATCGCGGCCGGCTCGGTCGTGCAGAGATCGCGGCCGTCGAACATCATTCGGCCGGCCTCGATTCCGACCTCGCCCGGCAACAGCCGCATGATGGCGTTGGCCATCATCGACTTGCCGGAACCGGATTCGCCGACGACGCAGAGGATCTCGTTCGAGGCGATCGACAGCGACACGTCGTTCAGCGCATGCGAGCGATCGGCGCCCCTCGGCAGGAGGACGCTGAGGCCTTCCAGCGAGAGGACCGGTGCGTCGCTCATCGGCTCTTCAGCCTCGGATTGAGCGCATCGTTCAGGCCCTGGCCGACCAGCGAGACCGCGAGCACGGTGACGAGGATGGCGATGCCGGGAATAGCCGAGACGTACCACTGCACGCGCAGAACGTCGCGCCCGAGACCGATCAGGTTGCCCCATGATGCGACGTTGGGATCAGAGAGCCGCAGGAAAGCGAGCGCGCTCTCGAGCAGGATCGAGAGTGCCATCACCACGCTGGCATAGACGATCACCGGCGGCAGCGCGTTGGGCAGGATCTCGCCGAGGATGAGCTGGAGGTCCCTCATGCCGAGCGTGCGCCCCGCCTGCACGAATTCGCGGTTGCGCAGCGACAGGAACTCGGCGCGGGTCAGCCGTGCCGGCGCCGGCCAGGACACGATGCCGATCGCGATCGTCACCGTCGTCAGCGTGGAACCGAACACGGCGACCAGCACCAGCAGCAGCACGAAATTCGGCAGTGTCTGGAAGGCTTCCGTGATCCGCATCAGGATATTGTCGACCCAGCCGCCATAGTAGCCGGCAAATGCCCCGATCAGCGTGCCGATGGCAACGGCGATCACGGTGGCGACGCCCCCGATCAGCAGCGAGATCCGCGCGCCGTAGAAGATCTGCGCCGCGATATCGCGTCCCGAATTGTCGGTGCCGAGCGGGAAGCGTGGATTGGTGAACGGCCACACCAAGGGACGACCGGCGAGCGCCAGCGGATCGCGCGGATAGAGCACGCCGGCCGAGATCGCCATCGCGATCACGGCGAGCAGGAGCACGAGGCCGATCACGGCCGCCGGGCTGCGGAAATAGCGCTTTGCGGCGTCCATCTCAGCCCTCCGCCGAGATGCGCGGGTCGAGCCGCGCGTAGAGGAGGTCAACGACGAAGTTGACGACGATGACCAAGAGCGCCGAGACGAAGACGATGCCGAGCAGCGTGTTGAGATCGCGCTGGATCACGGATTCATAGGCGAGCCGCCCAAGGCCCGGCAGCGAGAACACGCTCTCCACCACCACCGAGCCGCCGAGCATGGTGCCCGCCTGCAGGCCGATCAGCGTCACCATCGGCAGCAGCGCGTTGCGCAGCACGTGTTGCGTGACGACGCGGGTCTCGTCGAGGCCCTTGGCGCGCGCGGTGCGGACATAGTCGAGGTTCAAGACCTCGAGCATCGAAGCGCGCATGATGCGCAGGTAGATCGCAAGGAAGATCAGCCCGAGCGTCAGCGTCGGTAGGATGAGGTGGCGCGCGATGTCGATGATGCGGAAGATGCCGGTCCGCACCTCGCCGATGTCCTCGAAGCCACCGGCGGGAAGCCATTGCAGATAGATCGAGAACGCGACGATGGCCATCAGGCCGAACCAGAATGAGGGCGTGGCGTAAAAGATCAGGCCGAGCGTCGAGATCAGCGTATCGGGCCATTTGTTGACGGCGCGCGAGGCGATCACGCCGAACACCAGGCCAAAGAAGAACGCGAAGGACAGCGAGGCCGTCATCAAGAGGATGGTCGGCGGCAGCCGTTCCATGATCACGGTCGCGACCGGCTTGCCGTAGATCGATGAGAAGCCGAGATCGAGGCGCACCAGGTGCCAGAGATAGTTGGCGAGCTGTGCCGGGACCGAGAGGTCGAGGCCGTAGAACTTACGCAGCTCGTGCGCGGTCGCGGCATCGCCGCCACCCATCTGCGCCATCAGCGCGTCGACGGTGTCTCCCGGCGCGAGTTGCAGCAGCAGGAAGACGCCGATCAGGATCAGGAACAGGGTCGGGATCGAGGCGGCGAGCCGCCGCCCCGCAAGGCCTATGATGCGCATAGCATCATCTTGACGAAAAACGGATCACGCGGAAAGCCAAAGATCGTGCCAGCTCGACGAGCCCCAGCGCGGTGTGTTGGAGTGGTTGCGCACCTTGGCCGTGATCACGGTGACGAAGATCTGCTCGATCGGCATCCAGACCGGCAGCTCCGTGTTCACCTCCTTGACGAACTCGGCATAGAGCGCCTTGCGCTTGGCGGGATCAAGTTCGGTCAGGGCATTGTCGATAGTCTGGTCGACCTGTTTGTCCTCCCAGCCCCACTGGTTGGTCCACGGCGCGCCACTAGGCTGGCCGGAGCGGTACCACACCGTGGTCGAGACGGCGGGGTCGTTACGATATTGATGCCAGCCGGTGGCAAGATCGAAGGCGTGCTCGTCGTAGACCTGCTTGAGGAAGCCGCCACCGTCATTGCGCACGATGTCGACGGTGATGCCGACATCCTTCAGCGACTGCTGGATGAAGGTCGACCACAGCGAGATGTCCTCGCCCCAGGGCGCAGGCAGGAGCTTCAGCGAGAAGCGTGCGCCGCCGGCGCCCGCCTTGTAGCCGGCCTCATCAAGAAGCGCGGCCGCCTTGGCCTTGTCGAACGGATATTGCGGCGTGCCCGTGCCGGGATAGAAGTCGGTCGAGGTCGACGGAATCGGACCGGTACCGAGCTTGGCGAAATCGCCCAGGAAGTTGTCGATGAAGAAGGGTACGTCGATCGCATGTGCAATCGCGCGGCGCACGCGGATATCGGACAATTCCTTGCGACGGAAGTTGAACTCGATGGTGTTGGTACGCGCGTTGCCTTCGTTGCCCTTGGTGGTGACGATGAAGCGCTTGTCCTTCCCCAATCGCGCCATGTCGGAGATCGTCAGGCTCGAGAACGGGCAATATTGCAGTTCGCCGGCTTCGAGCTGGGCTGCGGCAGCTGAACGATCGGTGATCACCTTCCAGACAATGCGGTCGAGATAGGGCGCATTGGGCCGCCAGTAGTCGGGGTTGCGGTCGGCGATGATGTATTGGCCGCGCTCATATTTCACGAACTTGAACGGGCCGGTGCCGACCGGCGCGAGATTGACTGGGTTCTGCCTGATGTCGCCGTTCTCATAGAGATGCTTCGCGGAGATATAGCCGAGATCGGGCAGCGCCCGGAGCAACAGGTTCAGCGGCATCGGCCGCTCGTAGCGGAATACGGCCGTCTGCGGATCCGGCGTATCGACGGCGGTGAGGAAGAGCTGCAGCGTCGAGCCGTAGTTCAAAATCTTCTTCCACATGTTCATCGCGGTGAACGCGACGTCTTCGGACGTGAAAGGCTTGCCATCGTGCCAGGTGATGCCCTTGCGCAGCTTGAACGTGATGGTTTTGCCATCGGGCGAGGACTCCCAGCTCTCGGCGAGCACGCCGACCGGCTTGCCGTCGGCGTCGAGATCGACGAGGCTCTCCTGGATCTTGCCGCTGATGATGTAGACGCCGGTGGAAGCCTGGATGCTCGGATTGAGCTGGCGCTGCTCGGCGCCGTAGTGGACGTTGAACACGCCGCCCTTCTTCGGGGTCTCCTGCGCAAACGCCCGCATCGGGTTGATGACGTTGGCGGCGATTGCCGCCGAGGTCAGGAGCGCCGTGCGGCGGTTGATTTCGAGGCGGGACAAATCCATACGACGTCTCCAAAAACGACTTGAGGGCCGGAGCTGGCGGCCGCACGGTCCCTATCTACGCCGGAGCGGCGTTCAAGTCATTTTGAAATGGTCTGCGATTGCGGAATATCCTTCCGCAAAAGGTTGCATGGATACGTTGGCGCAAACGCGTCAGCGATCGGTTTGCATGATATAGGCGGCCAGCACCGCACGCTCCTCGCCGGTCATCTCGGTGATGTTGCCCGGCGGCATCGCGCTGGACCATGCAGCGACGCGTCCGATCAACCTGATGTTGCGCTGGATGTGCTGGGGTGCATCGAGCAGGATGCCCTTTGGCGCGGTGACGATGCCGGACCACACGGGTTCTGCGGCATGGCACATGCTGCAGCGGGACATCACGATCTCCTCGACATTGGCGAGCGTCGGCTGCGCGGCAAGCGCGCCTGTCTTCACCTCGCGCGGGCCGGCGGCGGAGAGAAAGCCGATCGCGATCACGCCGACCGCTGCGACGCCCCACACCCACCAAGGCGATTTGCGTCCCGCATGGCGCTCGTTGAAGAAGTGCCGGATCACCGGCCCCAGCGCCAGCACGATCGCGACGATGATCCAGTTGAAGCGCGTTGCGTAGAGCAGGGGATAGTGGTTGCTGATCATCAGCACGACGACGGGGAGCGTCAGATAGTTGTTGTGGACCGAGCGCTCCTTGCTGGTCTTGCCGAGTCTGGGATCGGGCGATTGTCCCGCGATCAGAGCGGCGACGATTTTCTTCTGATTGGGGATGATCACCGCGAAAACGTTGGCCACCATAATTGTGCCGATGATCGCGCCGATCTGGTTGAACGCGCCGCGGCCGCTCAGCACATGCGTGAAGGCATAGGTCAGCGCGACCAGGAACAGATAGCCGCCGATCGCAAAGCCGAGCTCGCGCTGGGCAAGGCCCGTGCGGCAGGCGATCTCGTAGAGCAGCCATGCCAGTGCAAGGCTGCAGAAGCTGAACAGGCCTGCCTGGATTGGCGTTAGGTCGAGGATCGACTTGTCGACCAGGAAGAGATCGGCGTCGAGATAATAGACCACCACCATCAGCGCGAAGCCGGAGAGCCAGGTGGTGTAGGCTTCCCATTTGAACCAGGTCAGCTCCTCCGGCATCTGGCTTGGGGCCACCAGATATTTCATGATCCGGTAGAAGCCTCCGCCATGCACCTGCCAGGCTTCGCCCTGCACGCCGTCAGGCAGGTCGCGCTTCGGCTTCAGGCTGAGGTCGAGATGGATGAAGTAGAAGGAGCTGCCGATCCATGCGATCGCTGCCACCACATGCAGCCAGCGCAGGAGCAGGCTCGCCCATTCCGAGATGATGGATCCCCACATGCTTACCCCATACGTCGCGACGTCGATGCCGCAGCTTTGATGACCGCAACCGGCGGCCGCGCCCTTACAATGTGTCGCACCGATCGATGGGATTTTCCAGCAGGACGGTATTACGCATTGCACATCCTGCGGGCATGAGCTGATGTGCGATTCGGCACTCGAAGGCTGCGGAGGAACTCGTGACGAAGCATCTTGGACGGCCGGCCAAGCCCGCATTGACGTCCGCATTGTTCGTGGCTGTCATCGGCACGGTTGCGTCGGCTGAGCCCGTGCTGAAAGGCAAGGAGGCTTTCGGCAGTTGGCGATCCGACAAGCCGGGCACCGTCAGGCTGATCCGGCCGCAGGATCTTCCGGCACCGGGCGCATCGCGATCGGCCGCCAATGCTTCGTCCGTGGTAGCGCGGCCCGCCGAAGCGACGCCCCTCGTGCCAGAGGGGTTCAAGATCGAGCTGCTTGCCGAAGGGCTTTCAGGTCCGCGCATCCTGCGGGTCGCGCCGAACGGCGACATCTTCCTTGCAGAGACGAGGGCAGGGCGCATCCGCGTGCTGCGCGCGGAAGGCGCGAAGATCGTGGCGAATGAGATCTTTGCCAGCGGGCTGAACCGCCCGTTCGGCATCGCCTTCTTTCCGAACGGCGACAATCCGCAATGGGTCTATGTCGCCAACACCGACGGTGTCGTCCGTTTCGCCTATCGTAGCGGCGACCTCAAGTCATCCGGCAAGCCGGAGACGGTCGTCGCGAACCTCGCGCATGGCACCGGCCATTCCACCCGCGACATCGTCTTCACGCCTGATAACAAGCGCATGTTCGTCTCGGTCGGCTCGGCCGGCAATGCCGGCGAAGGCATGGGCAATCCGCCTGGCGGGCTCGAGGCGTGGTCACGTGCGCAGCCGCTCGGTGCGCCCTGGGGCTATGAGGCGGATCGCGCAGCGGTGCTGGCCTTCGATGCGGACGGCAAGAACAGAAAGTTCTACGCCACCGGCATACGTAACTGCGTCGGCCTAGCCATCGAGCCGCAGAGCGGCCTGCCCTGGTGCTCGACCAACGAACGGGACGGCCTGGGCGACGATCTCGTGCCGGATTACGTGACGAGCGTGCGGGAGGGCGCGTTCTATGGCTGGCCGTGGTTCTATATCGGCGCCAACCAAGACCCGCGCCATGCCGGCGCGCGGCCCGACCTGAAGGACAAGGTCACGATTCCCGACGTGCTGCTCCAGCCGCATTCCGCGTCGCTCGGCATGACGTTCTATCAGGGCAGCAATTTCCCGGCCGACTATCAGGGCGACGCCTTCGCCGCCGAGCACGGCTCATGGAACAGGTCCAAGCGCACCGGCTACAAGGTCATCCGGATCAAGATGAAGGACGGCAAGCCGACAGGCGAGTACGAGGATTTCGTCACCGGCTTCGTCGTCAACGACAGCGACGTGTGGGGCCGTCCGGTGGGTGTCGCGGTGGCCAAAGACGGTGCGCTGCTCATCTCGGAAGACGGCAACGGCACGATCTGGCGCGTGACGCGCGCGCCGCAATGACGCTGGACCCTCCCCGACAAGGGGAGAGCTTGAAGCACACACGCCAAGTGCGCGATGCGCGTTGCTGCGCCCTCTCCCCTTGTGGGAGAGGGCAATTCGACTGGTAGACGCGATCGCAATGGGGTGAGGGTTCTGTCTCCGCGAGCGATTCATTTTTGCAGTTCAGCCAGCGGATAGACACCCCTCATCCGGCGCTTCGCGCCACCTTCTCCCACAAGGGGCCTGTTGCGTTACTGGCTTTTGAGGCCAAGACAGGTCAGGGAAGAAGCTAGTTGTCGGAGTAGCGGGCCGACGATGGAGCGGCTCATGCTCCTCGGCGGGCGGTTCACGCAGCGATTGCGGCCCACCGCCTCATGTTGAACGCGATGGAGGCGAGCAGAACCTGCCCGTTTGCCTTGATGAGGCCGACGTATCGGATGCAAGTCAATCGCATGCGGCGTTTGAGGGTGGCGAAGGTCGTCTCCACCTGCGCTCGCCGTCGTGCGATGAGAAGGTTGTAGCGTTTGA
>NZ_AXAS01000057.1 GCF_000472925.1 Bradyrhizobium sp. Ec3.3 | reverse complement strand
AACTCGCTCAGGTCGAGCCCTTCAACATAGGCCCAGATTACCCGCACAGGATGATCCTGCCCGATCAGGCTGTCGATATCGACCGCCCGCAATTCGACCTGGTCGCGCAAGGGCTCACGCAGCCGAGGTGCTCCCCGCGGCACTGCTTCGGTTCGTGGCGCCGACTGTTCCGGCAACTCGCCAAAAAGTCTATCGTCAGCCATCATTCTCTCCAGCAAATCAATCTGCTTAGAGAATCATATCCACCTGACGCTCGATACGAAAAGAGTCACAGCCTCGTAGGATGGGTGACTTGTCCGCCGTAGCTCGACGAGCGAGGGCAGAAGCGATACCCATCAGCCCTCACGAAGATGATGGGCTTCGCAAGTGCTCAGCCCATCCTTCGCGCCGCTGTTTGGAGTCGCTCGAATTGAATCAGGCTGCCATCAGGCTGCCTTGGCGGCCTGTTCCGGCGCCGCCGTCTCCATCGCTCTCATGTAGAGATCAAGCAGGGTTTCTCGCTCGTCACGCTCGTCCTCGTCCTGCTTCCGCAGCTTGATGATCTCCTTGAGGATCTTCACATCGAAACCCTCGGCCTTGGCTTCCGAAAACACTTCCTTCTTCTGCTCGTTCAACTCCTGCAATTCGGTATCCAGATTCTCGATCCGCTCGACGAACGAACGAATTTTTCCGCCGGGAATGGTGACGTCAGACATGGTGCCTCCCTGTTGAATGAGGCCGTGAAAATGACTGCAAAGGAATGACCAATGTATTAACCGACGGACCTCGCACCGCACGCGGGTACCCGCGCAACTGACAAGGCATCTTCACGATCTTGCAGCCGATAGCATGGGTCGATCGAAGCTCAACGAGCGTAAGGCGGGCGGAAGCGTAACCCACCTCTTTGCTTTCGGTGCGCTGAGAGAAGTGGTGGGTTACGCCTTCGGCTAACCCACCCTGCGAGCCATGCAGGAAATTTGTTCTGCATCTGACTCTGCTTCGTTCTCAAAGAACGAATCGGAATCGCGCAAATCAGCCGACGGCAAGTCTTAACGTTCTATTTCTTACTGAGGCTTTGGGCTTGCCCACGGTGATGGTGGAGCGACTTGTCCACCGTAGAACGTAGGGTAGGTTAGCCTTGCGACTGCGCGAAGCGCAGCTCGTAGGATGGGTAGAGCGCAGCGAAACCCATCAATCACCGCGGCGAAGATGATGGGTTTCGCAAGAGCTCAACCCATCCTACGAACTTGCCGTTCCACTCCACGAAATGGCTCTTCGATATTCCCAGCCGCGACCATCTCCGCAAATGAGCCAACAACCGCTTCGGCAACGGCACGGGCGTTTGACGTTTCGTCGTCGCACGTTTAGCGCGAGCCGCACGAAGGCACGTTGTTTGTCTTGATGAATGAGCTTAGCAACGCCGGAATCGTCTTCACCGAAACCGGCGTGCAGTTCCGTAAGTGGCCGCCGAAGGCGTATGTGCCGGCGGGGATCAAGCAGCGAAGCAAGCGCTAGCGGTGCAGCACGCAAAAAAGGCCCCAGCTCTGGGGGGCTTTGGGGGTGAGCTGGGGCCGTACCGCCCTTGGGGAAGGGCATCGGTCTAACTTAGCAATCGCCCTGACGTTCCGGCGAGCATCGTCGAAAGTCTGTGGAACCAAATGCACGAATACTTATTAAAGGGCATCAATCGCAACGGAGCGATTTCATGCGTGACGAAGAGCTAGCTGCCAAAGCCCTCGGGGAGGCGCAACGTATTCTGGAAGAGTATCTCAAGCCCCTACCACGCACCAACGAACGCGTAATCCTCGATCAACTCGTCGAAGTGCTCGAACGTCCCGATCTTCTTGTTGCAGTCAGTCGGATGCAGCATGGCCGCTAGCGTCGTCGCAGTTCCGTTGCGCAAGCTTTGACCATTCGTCGGCTAGTGCAAGCCAAGCTTGCTCATCCGCCGAATTGCGCACTTCCGCTGCGCGCCGCCGGCATTCCTCTGCCATTTTCAAGTATCTTTCCACTCGGTCGGACATGACGGAGCCACACGGTGGTTAGCCAACGGGTTGCCGCGCGCGCTCAGCGTCTGGCAACGGCGATGTATGCGCTGCTCGCATCCGCCACTGGCGGCCCAACCGACAGCCAGACCCCGACAGCAATCAGAAGCGAGCAGCCGAGAGTCCACCGCATTAGTGGCATTACATCCATCATTGAAAGAGCAGCGGCATTGAAGCTTGGGCCGCCCGCAGCGAAGTAGATCGCGACGAGCGCGATAGCGGCAAATGCCGCGTAACCAAGAATTATCAAGCCGTCGTAGCTACGAACTAGGGACGGCATTGCTGAATGTTGTGCAATAGCCATGATCAAATTCCCACATTCGAGAAGCGCTTCATTGCGCGCCGCTGATTTTAGGACCGGTCCGAAAAATCAGTGTGAAGCAGTTCACGTCGGCACAAAAAAGAAACCGCCCGGTGGTGTGCCGGGACGGCTGCGGTGTGTAGCATTTCAACCAGCGCAGCGCGTAGGGTGGGTTAGCCTTGCGACTGCGCGAAGCGCATTTCGCTCGGCGTAACCCACCTCTTTCGTTTCCACGACGACAGAAGGGTGGGTTACGCCTTCGGCTAACCCGCCCTACGAAGTCCATCCGAGCTATTCTCTTCTCACCGCCCATCGATCGCCGTCGCGTCGCGGCGTGCCCGCCTTGCCGCTCGCCTCGCAGCTTTCCTCGCAACCCAGCGCGCGCGAAACTGCTTCGCGGCACGGAAGGTCCGCGGAGCGACGACCTGAAAGGCCATCGAGGCTATTCCGGCGACCACTCCCTTCACCACGTCAAACGCGAAATCGGGTCCAAAATACTCCCACATGACCCCGGTCCTTCATCGCGAAGGCGCCGCCGGCCAGACGTGAGCAGACACAAATGGAAAAGGCCCCGTCCGTCACCGGCGGGGCCTCCAGAAAATCCCTGTGCGCGTTGTTCAGCGCACGCGAAACCTCTCGGTACACCCGCTCAAGGTGAACTCAATGCGAAAGCTGCAAAGCATGGCCGTGAGCTTCTGGACGCGCATGACGAGGCTCCTGAGATTGCCGCATGCCCCTCTCACGGCCTGCGCCGGAGGCAGGGGCCAACATTCACGTGACACAACCAGACGGATCGGCTTCCGTCTGTGCGCCATTTCACACTTGTAGCTACATTTTCAAGCAAGCCCATGGGATGGTAGAGCGAAGCAACGCCCATCAAACTCGGTCAGGTCCGGGTTTCGCAAGGGCTCAACCCATCCTACGTGCTCCCGCGAGACGCATGTCAAGAAAACGCAAGAGCCGCCTTCGCAGCTTTCGGCGCGGCGCTCTGTGGGCGCGACGCAAGCTCGCGCGAGCGCCGCGAGCGGTTCGTATTGCTTGTGTCGCAGCGATCCTGCTTGCGGTCCTGGCGTTGACGAACATCGTCTATCACGTGGTCCGCAAGCCGACCGAGCTGTTCTTCCTTGTCGGCAACTCCCTCGACAAGGAGCCGGCCGAGACGTGGCGACAATACGGGCCGCTCTTCCGCAAGCATTCCACCGATACGATCACGCCCGAATTGCTGGCCGCGCTGGCGCAGGTCGAGAGTTCAGGCAATCCGGTCGCGCGCACCTACTGGCGCTGGCGATTGAGCCTCAATCCCCTCGCGCTTTACCAGCCCGCCTCCAGCGCCGTCGGCCTCTACCAGATGACCAATCCGGCCTATGCCGAGGCTATCAGGTTCTGTGTCCGTGGCAACGCGGTCACCGATAGCGGCTGCGGGTCTACCGGCTTCTATATCCGCGCAATCCCGAGCCACGCCATCGAGCTGGCATCGGTGTATCTGGACCGCAATGTAGCGGCGGTTCTTGCGCTGGCGGGCGATGTGAAGGCAAGCGCGCAGCAGAAGCAGGATCTCGCCGCGCTGATCCATCTCTGCGGCGCAGGTCCGGCGCTAGCCTACGCACGCCGTCACTTTCAGATGATGGCCGGCGAGCGCTGCGGCGATCATCTCGTTGCGGGCTATGTCTCCAGGGTCAACGCGATGAAGCGGCAATTCCTGCGCCTTGCGGCGGATGACGGCAATTAGGACCCATGCAGGAAATCTTGTTCTGCATCTGACTCTGCTTCGTTCTCAAGGAACGAATCGGAATCGCGCAAATCAGCCGCCGCCAAGTCTTAACGTTCTATTGTCCTGCCGAGGCTTTGAGTGAGCTCGCCCACAGTGATGGTGGAGCGACTTGTCCGACGTAGCTCGAAGAGCAAAGGCGGAAGCGATACCCATCAGTTGCCGCGGCGAAGATGATGGGTATCGCTTCGCTCGACCCATCCTGCGAGCTTTGCTGCCCCCACTACGCCGCGTCGACTTCCCCGGGCAAACCGCTTGGCGTCGGCCCTGCCACAAGCCCGTCGAGACTGACCTGCAGCAGATCGGCGATATGCATCAGCTGGTAGAGAGGAATGTCCACCTCTCCATTCTCGGCACGTGACACAAACCCGGGCGAGACGCCGATGAGCTCCGCCAACTGGACTTCGGTGTAGCCGCGAGTCTCGCGCGCACTTCTGACACGCGCACCAATCTGCCGCCTGTGCCGGGACTGCTCTTCCTCGGTCATCATGACGGCCTGTTCGTCCGGGCTCGCATATCCATCCACGAACGCGCTGCCGATCAGCCTCCCCTTGCGCCACGCGACCCGACAGTCCTTTCGCAGTCCGTTGCTGAAGACCAACGTGAATTGCTCCGGGATCCATCGCGAGCTGTTGAGTGCCTGGCGGGCGCCGGTGCCGGAAACATCGCGGATCGTACAGGGCACGTTGATGATGCGGCCGGTGCCGTTGTCGAATTCGATGATGCCGGTCCTCAGCGTGTGATGTCTGACTGCAGCACGATACTCGCTCATGACTCGTACGCTCCCGTAACCTGCGGCAACGTCGAACGGCGTAGCCGACGCATCCGTAAAATCCAGGCATAGATACCGCAGATTTTTTCCTTAATTCCTAAACCTCCATTGGTTCAACCGGGACTGGAAGCCATGGTAAAGGATTCCCTCCCAATCAATCTTTTCCGGCAGAATGTCTGCTGAGGGTAGATCGGCTCGCAACCCGTAGGATGAGCAGAGCGCAGCGAAACCCATCAATTGCCGCAGCGAAGATGATGGGTATCGCTTCCGCTCAACCCATCCTACAAGCTTTGCCTACCCTACAGACCTGCAGCCGTGGCTAGCCGGTTTTCTTGACCCGCAGCGCTTCGTGCGGGTGGCGACGATCGCCGCGCCGATTTGACTTGCGAACGTAGGTGACGAGGGCCTCGGGGTTCTCGAGCTTGATCTTCAGCGCCGCGACCAATGCATCCTCGGCGTCGATCGTGAGCGCCTTGGCGCGCATCCCGAGCTTCAACCCGACGGTATAGGATGTCATAGCAGGCTCCTCTGGCAGGCTCGATCGATGCTTCGAGACAAAACCGGATCACAAATGTTCTATCAGGGCCGGCGAACCCAGTTCGTCGAACCGAAACAGCTGAAAGACCCGCTGGCCGTTGAAGTCGAGGACCCTCAGATCATCGGTCTCGTGCAGATTGCTTTCGACCGCCTGAAAGTGCCCGCCGTAGCGCGCTCTCGCGAGCGCCAGGGGAACCTCGAAGCCGACGAACTTGCCGATCCCCTTGTTCCTGAGCACCTCAAGGAGCCTCTGGTCGTTCAGGGACTCGTGCGATGTAAGAATGAGCAGCGGCCCGCTCGCCGTGAGCAGCAAAAGCGATTTCATCGCATCCTCCTTTGCTCCCTACCTGATCTTCGCCAAACAATCCTTCAGGCGCTCCAGCTCCGAACGAACCTGCGTCTCCATGGTGTCTTGCAGTGCGCTTATGCCCCTGCTGGACAATTCCGCGGAGGCCTTCCTGTCCAGATTCTGCTTCCAGTCCCGGATGGCTTGCTTGGTGGCCCTTTGGGCCTCCGACGTCGCCTTGAGGTACTCCTTCATGCAGGCGTCGGCCATCGAGCATGTCTGGCAGTCCTGGGCGGAGGCCGGACTTGAAAGAAGCAGGGCGAGTATCGCGGTAAGGACTCTCATTGCACTTCCTCCACGCCATACCATAGCACAACGCACCGCGTGCCGAGGTCGCCATAAATTCTCCCACACCTTCGCGTTGTCTTGATCACGACGGCGGCGGGAACTATCCTCAGCAATCTCGGACTGCCGCACTCATTCCGTTGACGAACGGACTGAATGGAGAGCGCATCGGTGCCTGAGTCGCACGACCCCAAGCCTGACGACCCCATGCCGGACGAGCCCAAGCCGGACGAGCCGAAGCCGGATAATCCGCAGGGCCCGCAGCGCGCCGACGGCGAGCTGACGCGGGCCTATGAACGGATCAAGAGCGCCAATGAAGAACTCGCACGGCTGGACCGACTGGTTTCCGGATTGGAACGCGGCGACAGCCCGCCCCCGCCAGCCCCGCTAGTAGACGCCGGTGCGGAACGAGCCGACGCTCCTCCGGACAAAGCGCCGCCGCCGCCGAGCAAGGTTCGCCCTCAAGGCCTGAAAGCGGACCGGCCCATGCTGCGCGCCTTCGTTGGCCTGTTACTGGCGATAGGCGTCCTCGGTGCTGCCTTCGCTTCGCAATATCGCGACGAGGCCAAGGCGATCATGGCGCGATGGGCCCCGCCGGGCGCGAATCCGCCCCCGGAGGTATCAGAGATTCGCGGTCCGGCGCAGCCGCCAGCGGTCCAGCTGGCTGCTGCCGATGAGCCGACGTCCATGCCGGCACCGCCGGTCCCCAAGGACTCGGAAAAGCAAGCGACCAAGGAAGCGCAAAAGCAAGCCGAAAGCGCTCCGCCGGCCGCCGCCACACCGCCCGACCAGGCATCCGCCGAGCTTACGCAATCGCTCAAGACCATCACGCAGTCGCTTGCGAACATCAACGACAAGCTCGAGCAACTGAAGAGCCGTCACGAGCAAACGCTTCGCGAGCAGGCCGACGCCATTCAACAACTCAAGACGGCGCAGGAGAAAGATGCGGGGGACAATGCGCGCCTCGCCGCGCAGGTCCAGGCGTTGCAAGCGCAGCTTGCTGCGTCATCCGCGAAACCCGCCGCTCGGACCGTGATGAAGGAGAACGACACGGCTGCGCGCCAGCACATAGCCGCACCCGCACCTCGGCGGCCCAGGCCGCCGCGAGAACACTGGATGCCCCCGCCCTACATGATGGACCCTTACGGCTATCCGGAGTGGTGAGCCCTCACGATGGGTAGAGCGTATCCCGTAGCACGGGTGGAGCGAAGCGATACCCATCATCTTCACCGCGGCAAATGATGGGTTTCGCTGCAGCGAAACCCATCCTGCACCCTATGCACTTTCGCTCAGAAGAACCCCGGGCTGAGATCCAGCCCGTAGGTCAAGCTCAGCACGAACACGAACAGCGCGGCCGCGGCGAACAGCGCCATATGCCTGAGAATGAACGCACGCGGCGACGCGGTGGCAATGACAGCTTTCTGCGCAACGGGCATGACGGCCTCCAGTATGATTTCCAGAAATGACCGCTCAAAACGCGGCGGCCCCATCAAGCCGCGCGATCTGCAAAGCAACCATTAAGGAGATCACGTCCGTTTTGAACGGCCATACATAACGAGCCGCGCAGCAAGCGTAGCCCGTAGGATGGGTGGAGCGAAGCGATACCCATCGATCGCGGTTCGGAAAGACGATGGGTTTCGAAGAGCTCAACCCATCCTACAAGCGCTACCCCGCGCCTCGCATCACTTGCCCGCGGGCACCCAATCCACCGTGTTGAGGTCCGGCAGTTCAGGATGACGCGTGTCAGGCGTTTCGGTCCTGTAGAAATTGACAAGATCGCGAACGGCGACGAACTCGGCGTGGTGACGATCCCGCACCGGGCCGGGAATCGAGGCCAGGCCCGCGAAGACCGGTGCGATCTCGTTGAATTCTCCAGGCATCTGGTTTTCACCCTTGTCGCGAAACCGTCTCGCCTCGGCAAACACCGAGAGCCCGACCTTCCAGCACTTCTCCTGCACATCCTCATCCAGCGCGGCCGGCTTCAGGGTCAGCAGATAGGCCGGGCGTAAGGACCAGTAGTGGTTGCCATCGAGTTCGCGTGAGACCTGTTTCACCCAATCGGGATGTTTCTCGAGGCTCGCCAGAGTAGCCGTTGCGCCTCCCTCATTGTCGGGGTGGCGCACGATGTAGTCGACACTGGGAGAGATGGGCCAAACCACGGCAGCCAATGAAGCCGCGATGCCGATGACGAATACGGCGCGCGAGCCCAGATAGCCTCCCACCATCACGGTCAGAGGCAGCAGGATCATCAAAGAGCTAAAAAGCCAATGGAAAGGCGCAATGGAGTCGTCGAGGCGACGGAAGAGAATCTGGAACATGAAAATTTCCAGCACAATGAGTCCGACCATCGCCATGAGAAATCGCAGAATCCCGTAGGGCGCCCACGCCTGCAATCTTCCGTCGATCAGCAGGACGACAAACGCGGCTGACAGCGTCAGCCAGCGCAAAGGAGGCATGAGAACCATGATGCCGAGGCCGGCTTCCCGCCCCCCACCAAAGGGACTGGGCACGCCTGGTATTTGCTCCACAAGAGCCCAGAGCCACAGGGTGACCAGGAAGCTGGCAATCAGGAGCGACGCCGCGAGCGCGGTCTTCATATCCATCTGGTCACCTTGGTGATGAATGCGGATGAGCGTGGCGTGGCCCGGATCGAGCGCAGCGTAATCGGCGTATCGTCCCGCGGGCTCCAATTCCGGATTGCGCTGCGCTTCATCCGGACTACGGTGACGGGCTGTCGCCAAAAACCGCGATGATGAAATAATGCCGATGATTTGCCCGACGCGTCAAGCGACTTCGTAAAATCCGCAAACGCATCACAGGGGTGATCGGCTACTTTGCATGGGGTTGTTTTCGCGCTTTTTGTTTTGCCCCCACCCGGCCCCACCCTCAGGGAATCTCGTACACCGACACCCTGTCCGAGATGCCGCTCAGCGCCACGCTGCGTCGCGTTGGGCTTAGGCCGCCGGCCTCGAGCAAGGTCCGCGTGTCGGCATGCTCCAGCACCGGCTCCGTCACCACGATCGCGCGTGAGGCGGCAAGCCCCTGGACGCGCGAGGCGATGTTGACGGTCTGGCCAAAATAGTCCTGCTGGCCGTTGAGCGTGACCGCGAGGCACGAGCCTTCGTGGATGCCCATCTTGAGCAGCAGGCCCTGATGCTGCCGCTCGGCGCCGAGGTCGCTCATCGCCTCGCGCATGCGGATGGCGGCGGCAATGGCGCGGTCCGGCGTCTCGAAGGTCGCCATCACGGCATCGCCAATGGTCTTCACGATGGCGCCGCGCTCGGAGACGATGATCTCCTGCAAGAGGCGGAAGTGCTCGTTGACGAGATCGAAGGCGACGAGGTCGCCGACATGCTCGTAGAGCCCGGTGGAGTCGCGCAGGTCCGAGAACAGGAAGGTCAGGCTGAGGATCTTCAGGCGCTGGCCGATAGCGAGCGTGTCGGTGCGGTAGAGATCGCGGAAGGTCTGGTTGGTGAGGAGACGCTTTGCCGTCAGCGCCGGCTTGCGCCGCGTCAAGAGATCGTCGAGCGCCTTGTTCGCGACCCACACCGCCGGCAGCACGCGGCCGTCGGTGCGGTTGTCGAGCGCCAGCCGCAGCGGCCCGGGGCGCAAGCTGACCGCTTCGGCAGGCGTTTCCGCCTTGTTGAAGATCATCGAGAGGTTCTGCCGCTCGCTGGTCTCCTCGCCCTTGATATCGAGGAACTGGGCGGTATGCGTCACCGGATCGAACACGATCAACGTGCCCTCTGGCACCTGCAGGGACAGGATGGCCCGCTCGCCCGGCGGCAGGTCGAACGTCTCGAGCGTCACCTCGCGCAGCAGTGTCTCGACGTCGCCCGGAAGATCGATGGCCGAGCTCCAGAAGATCTGGCGATAGTAGTCGGCCAGCGGCAAATCGTCGGGATTGTGGGCCGCGATCTTGCGTACGCGCGGGCTGATCGTGAAGGTCACCTCGACGAGATTGTCGAGCGTCGTCTCATAGCCCGCGGCGCAGAAGGCGCAATGATAATGCGGGCTGTTGAGGGTCTTCAGGCTCTTGTTGGCGGACAGCACACCGGCGCAGCTCGGGCAGATCACGCTCCAGGTCATCTCGGCCATGCCGAGCTGCACCGCATGCAGCAGGCCCGCGACAACGCGCTCCTCATCGAGCCCGGCGCGAACCGCCAGGTCCAGCGCGTTCATGCGGTTCAAGGCATGGTCCGGCGCCTCCCGCACCATGCGCTCGAGCATGTCGACGACGCCTTCGTCGGCCGACTGACGCAACACACCAAACAAGGTCTCGATTTCGCTCATGCGATGATGTTACCTGAACGCGGCGCAAGCGGTAATCCGCTCCCTATCAGCTATGTTTCGCGAGGCTGAGCACAAGCGGTATCAGCCAAATGCTGCGTCACGATGATGGGAGGGACAGGTAGCCCGGATTTCCCTTGCTTTCCCCTCCCCGGCCCCTACGGTGCGCCCGCCTAAAAACGTTGGATTGACGATGACTGACGCCACGAAATGCCCCACCTGCAACTCCGAGCATGCCTACCAGGATCGCGATCTCTGGGTCTGCCCGGAATGCGGCCATGAATGGAGCACGTCGACTGAGGCGGCTTCGGAAGCCGCGCAGGAGGCGGGCGTGCGCGATGCCAACGGCAATGCGCTTGCCGATGGCGACAGCGTCATCGTGATCAAGGATCTCAAGATCAAGGGATCGTCCTCGGTGGTCAAAGGCGGCACCAAGGTCAGGAACATCCGCCTCCAGGACGCCACCGACGGGCACAACATCGCCTGCAAGATCGACGGCATCGGCGCGATGAATTTGAAATCGGAGTTCGTGCGGAAGGCGTAAGGCGGGTCGGGATCAGCGAAGCGAGGACGACGATGAACGGCAATCGCTACTACGGAGTTCGGGTCGAGGGCGCCAAATATGGCGTGGGCTTCGGTTCGGCGCTGGCCATCGCGATCTCCTACACCAAGAACCATTCGATCCTGTGGGCAATCATCCACGGCATTTTGGGCTGGCTCTACGTGATCTACGCGGCGCTGTTTGGTTGATCGGCTCCTCGGCCGGTAGATGCTCCTTTACAATACTTCGGATTTACGGTATTTCTTTAGGCGTCGCGATCCGAGAGGCCGTCGGTAGCCCGGATGGGCATCCGGGCTACGCAGACCGCTCTTGCTACTTCAACGCGGCGGCCAGCGCGTTGAGCTTCTCAACCAGATTGGTGCCGAGCGCATAGATGACTTCGATGATGGCAAGCGCGATGCCGGCGGCGATCAAGCCGTACTCGATCGCGGTCGCGCCGGACTCGTCAGCGATGAATTTTGCGAAAATGCGCTTCAAAAGCGTATCCTTTCCGGTTGTGCGAGGCATGGCCCGCGCGTAACCGGATAGGATGTGCAATCTACGATTGCGTTAATTCGGGTCTGACAATTTGACGATATGCGAGACGAAGGTGCGCCGGGATCGTGCTCGCGGAATGAGCCGGCAGGATGGGGCTGGCCAACGGCGCAGGCCCACCCTGCTCTTTCTGACCTCGCTCAGCGCGCGGTGCCGGTCGTGACCGGCGCGGTCGTTGCGGTCGTCACTTTGGCGCGCGGCGTCAGCACGCTCACCTGGTGCGGAGACGGCGCGGTCGTGGAAGCCGCCTGCTGGTTCACATGCGCGGCGCCGAGCAGGCTCACCTGCACGGGCGAGGCCGCAAAGCCATTGGCCTCATAGCTCGGCAGTTCCGCGGCGAAGGCGGCGGTGGCAGCAGCGACCCACATGGCAGCGGCTGCAATGGTTAACGGAATTGTTTTCACACCGAATCTCCTGGGTAGAACGTGAGATCCGGAACTATGTCCTTATGTTGCAGCGCGGTAGCCCACTTTGCTGCATTGCAACAATGCAGATTTTGCAGATGGCCGGACCGTCCTGAACGCGAAATCCCTCCGGCCTGGCGTTCACCCTGCCAAATCTCATCACACCCCCGCCACGCCTGTGACAAGCCGCAATCGCGATTTCAGCGCAAACGCAGCGGAGGGTTGCAGCTTCATCGATTTGGGGAGTCATTTTGTAATGTTGAGCGTGGACCAGACCAAGCAGACCGGAAAATCCGGCCAGCGCAACCGGAAGAAAAAGACGAAGCAGGCCAAGGCCGACGAGCAACACGCGGCCGCAACGGTTCAGTCGCCGGATCCCGAGCCGGAGACCAGTCAGGCAACCGAGCTGGAGACCGGCGTAGACCTCGAACCACAGTTCCCGTCGACTGAGGTTTCTGCCATCGAGACAGCAAACGTGCCGGCCGCTTCGATGGAACTCGTCCCGGTCAGCATGCAGTCGATTGCGGATGCCTATGGCGACTACACCAGGAAGTCACTTGAACGCGCCTGGTCCTTCATCGGGAAGCTTGCGAGCGCGCGCTCACCCGCGGAGGCGTTTGAGCTTCAGATGGAATTCGCGAAGCAGGCGTGTGAATCCTTCGTCGAAGAAACGCAGAAAATCGCCGACCTGCACGAACAATTGGTCAAGCAGCGGGTCGTAAACCTTGAGGGCTTCGTGGCCAGGATCACCCAGACCACGCTGGAAGTCCGTGCAACACGCCACTAGCTGGTCGTTCGGTATCCGAGGCCGCGAGGCAAAAAAAGAGACCGCCCGAAGGCGGTCTCACACCCCCCGGATCAAGGGGACCGGATCCGGGAGGGCACCTAGGCGCTTTCGGATACCTGTTCCTCTTGGGCGGGCTCCTCCTCCATGGAGGGAACGCTGCCCGCGGCTTCCATTCTGCGCTTCACCTGCTCGCATGTCTTGCGGACGTCCTCGGTGAACAGGGCGCATTCTTCGATCCTTTTGAAGATCTTGCGTCCTTCTTCACGGTAGCCCGCGGCCGTTTCGCGCATATACGCGATCGCATCGTGCACCTGGGCCGTCAGCTCTTCGCATTTTCGCGCAGCTCCGATCAACTCGGCCCCCATCGCCTCGATCTCTTTTGCGGCGGATTCATAATCGCGAATGACCGCCTCTGCGCTGAGGGCGCCCACACGCGTAACGCCCTCCGTGTGCTCGACATAATCAGGCAATGCAATTGAAGCTAATGAACTTCCGTGACGAACCGAAGCAATGTCCGCCTCAAGTTGAACCAGGTTTACCGAGTCCTTTCTTCGCAATTGTTCAACACTTGCCATGGGTGGGTTCTCCCGATACGCGCCCCGAACAACCCCAACGCTCCCAATGTATTACGGGGGTAACTCGCGTTCTAACTGTATATGCTGTTGACTGCCTCAAGCTTGCCGTATTTTACGACATCCGGCCGGACACCTGCAGATAATGAAATTAGCAGCCACTCAACCTGTCGGCGCAATAAGGCAAAGCTCCTCCGATCCCGTTTGATGCGTGCGCGCGAGCACCGTAAACACATGATCGACCGCCAACCGAACCGCCGTTTCGACCGTCGCCCCCTTCGCAAGCCCCGCCGCCACGAGCCCCGACAGCAGATCTCCCGTCCCGCACGGCCGGATCGGCAGCCGCGCTGTCGCAAAGCGCGACAGTTTTTCGCCCTGGCACAGGATCGTCTCCACCTGCCCTGCTTGCGTGTCGACGAGCGTGCAACCGGTAGCGATGACGCCTTTCGGGCCGTGCGCCGCGATGGCGGCGCTTGCTGCCGCCAACAGGCTGGATGCATCCTTGACTGCGATCCCTGACAGTTGTTCCAGCTCGAACTGGTTCGGCGTGATGAAGGTCGCGGCTGGCACGAGCCGCTTGCGAATGACATCCAAAATGCCGTCGGCGACATAGACGTTGCCGTCGTCCCCGATCACGGGATCGCAGAGATAGATAAGGTTTGGATTTCGTCGCAGCGCGCGCTCGACGAAATCGGCGATGGCTTTCGCGTTTGCAGTCGAGCCGAGATAACCGGTGACAAGGACGCTTGCCCGTTCGATCAGGCCACGCTCCTCGACGCCGAGCAGGAGATCGGCCACGAGCTCCGCGTCCAGCACGCGGCCGCGCAGCGTCGGATAGCGCGGGTGGTTCGACAGCAATGTTGTCGGTACCGCCGCGACATCCACGCCCTCCGCCTGCATGGGATAGACGGCGGCCGAATTGCCGACATGGCCGTGAACGACCTGGCTTTGAATGGAGATGACGAGCATGTGCGCGATTTGACTTCGAGGATGGCTGGGAGCGACAGCGATACCTGTCAATTGCTCCACCAAGATGATACCTTTCGCAAGGTCTCAACTCCGTGACCTCATGTGCGAGGCGAAGCATTGTGGCGCTCGAAAAAGGGACTATAGTCCCTCCCCGCTGCCACAACGGACGTGCCGAAGTCCGCTTTGCTTTGAGGCAGCTTGCATGCCGTCGGCAGGCTTGATCCTCGCCCCTGCGGGCGCCTTTTTCAAAAAGCTGATTGTGCGCTCATCACCCAACGGAGGGAACGATGCCACTGTTCATCACCTACGTCTCCTATTCGAATGCAGGCGTGAAGGGACTCGTCGAGAAGCCGTCTGATCGTTCGGAGGTCGTCAACAAGCTGGTCGAGAAGGCAGGCGGCAAGCTGCTCGGCGCGTTCATGACCACCGGCGCGCATGATGCCGTGATCGTCACCGATATGCCCGACGGCTCCGATGCCATCGCGATCGGCATGGCGGCTGCTGCAAGCGGCGCGGTGTCGAAGATCGAAACGGTCCGCGCCTGGAAAATGGGCGAGTTCAAGTCGGTCGCGGAAAAGGCCTCGCGTCTCGCCGCCGTCTACACGCCGCCGGGCAAATAGAGCCGGCGATCGCGCGCGATGCTGACGCGTTAGCACAATCTGCACATCGTTATGGCCGGGGCGTGTCCCCGCCAAGACGGTTCGCGCTGCATCGCGCGTTAAGGTTTTGCATTAAGCGAAGTCACAATTCCTCATTTACGCGTGCAACAATTTTCCATTAAGCTCCACGCGACCGGGCAGGACGTTTGAGCTCGTGCCGATTTTGAAAAACCCGGGGCTGGCTTTGCGGTACCTACTTTGATTGGCTCTGCGCTTTATGACTTCAAAGGCCGCCGCTGGGCGGCCTTTTTGTGTCTGAAGCATCGTGATCATGCGAGGCTCAGCGACGGCCGGCTGAGACTCTGAGGGAACTGCATGGAACCCGCGCGTGTCCGCCGGGCCACACTCGCGCTGAAAAGCTCTGCCTTCGCCTTTTACGCCATTGCGCCGCCATATCCTCGCCCGAACAATTGCTGCGTCGCATGCTTGGCTGTTGCAATCGGGTTCCGGCAGGAGCCTTTGGAGGCTGGGATGATGAACGATCAACGCTCTCTCATCGTGGCGGTGTCGTGCCCTGCGGCGGTTCTCGCGGGTTCCTTTGCACTGTGGCTTGCCTCGGCTGCTCCGGCGGCAATCGAGAACAGCAGTGCCAACGTCGCTGCGGACTCTTCCACACCAGCTCTCGCCGCGCACACTGAACTTGCCGACGTCCCGCGTGCTGCGAGCGCGAGCGAGCCCGTCGCCGTGATCGACGTGCCGACGATCGCACTGCCGGCGGTGAGCACGACGACCGACGTGGCACCAGCCACGGCCACACCCGAACCAGCCATCAAGCTTGCATCGTCCGATCCCGTGCAAATGCTGCCGGCGGAAAGTTCGCCGCCGCTCGCAAGTTCAAGCACGCCGGAGACTGTCACCACCACACAGGCGCAAGAGCCGACCGTCAAGCTCGCTTCCGCCGATCCGACGGACGTGCTGCCCGCGGACACGCCGCCGCTCGCCGCAGCGAGCGCGGAGCCCGTCGTGACCGACGCGAAAGCAACTACGCGCGAGGGTCCGGATCCGCTCGAAGTCGCCGACGAGTGCCTCGTCGTCGACGTCTGCATCGACCGCTATCTCTGGGCCCTCTATCAGCGCACGCCCAAGGAGGACTCGATCAAGGAGCAGGAGCGGCGCAGCGTCACGATCAAGCGGCGCGGTAAGATGGTGACGGTGATGAGAACCTTCACCAAGCTCGTTGACGAGGATTTCGCCTGGAAGGATCCGAAGGCCGCCGACAAGGCCGGCATGTCGCTGATGGATTACGTGATCGGCGGTATGGACCGCAGCTTCAAGCTCAAGCTGTTCCACGCGCTTCATGCTGCGCAGGCGGCGGGTCTCGAGCCCGGCATCACCAGCGCCTTCCGCGACGACTATCGTCAGTCGATCGCGAGCGGCCTGAAAGCCGCCTCCAACCGCTCGTATCATGGCGGCAGCACGCGTGGCGGTTATGGCCATGGGCTCGCCGCCGATATCGTGAGCGTCAAGGGTGAGAACCGCGCGCAGCGCTGGGTCTCCACCGAATTGCTGTGGAAGTGGGTCGATGCCAACGGCAAGGCGCTCGGAATCGGGCGGCCCTATCTCGACCACGATCCGCCGCATGTTGGCCCGATCGACGGCCAGGAATACGTCTCCCGCCGCGGCGGCGGCTCGACCTCCAAGCAGGCCGCGGCCGAGGCGAAGCCGCACAAGAAAGTTGCTGCGAGGAAGCTCGCGGCCGCACGCGCAGCCAGGCACACCGCCGCGCGCGATGCGCGAGGGAAACATCCGCAGGCTTCGCGTGCCTCCAAAGTGCGCACGAGCTGAGCGGGTAGCCGCGTAGGGCCGATTACCTTTGCGGAACCGGCGCTGGCGGCCGCAGAGACGACCGCGGCGCACCGGCCGGCTTCGAGGATTTCGCGGCCGCGCGCGGCTTGCCGGCAGGCGGGCTGTCGACGCTCTCCAGATAAGCTGCCAGCGCCTTCGCCGAGTCCGCGCTGCTCGCGTAATGGTCCTTCAGGAACCAGTAGAGCGTGAAGCTGAAGCGCCCCTTGGCAAGCCCGCGCGGGCTGCGGTGGCAGCTCGCGCAGCCATCGGCAAACAGTTTTTGCGGCGGCTTGCCCTCGTCGAGATTTTGCGCACGCGCAACGGTCGCGGTCAGCAGGACGGCTGCGGCCACGGCGAACAAGCGCGCGATCAGCCTGCGCCCCGATCGATCAGATGACGTCAAAATTGTCCCCTACCCCAATCGAGCAGCCGGTCAGGCCGCCGGCAACGCCTCGAACTCGGCTGGCGCGTAGGCCTTGCCATCCTGGTCGGTGATCACGACCTGCCAGCCTTCGCTCGCCCACACCCGAGCCTTCGCCACGATCACGAGCCGGCTCTCACGCTCGAACCTATACGTCTCATTGTCGCGTTCTGCGACCATCTTGTAAGCCACAATCGTCCCCATCGCACATCCCCTGCACCCGCTTCTCACGTGCCAGCGGGCTTTGGCGGCAATTCGCCGGGAGCATGGCAATTTGGTGCCGTCCAGAGCATCGTGCAGCCTCGCGACCGCCGCCGCGGCGCGCGAAACCCTCAGGTTATGGATGTCGGGGCGCGCTGGGCGGCGGTCAATGCACGCGAATGATGTGCGGCCGGCCGAGGTCGATCAATCCTTGCACCGCCGAGAGGCGGTCTTCCAATGCTGCAATCGTCACAAGCAAATTATTACGCCGCTCGTCCAAGATGCCTTTTTCGGCGTCGGACAATTTCGTCCGCGTCCGCTGCTGGTCGAGATCGAGAAGCGAACCGCGATAGCCGGCGATCACGCGGGCAAGCTGCTTCGCCTCCTTCGACATCGATTTCATCGCGACATTTTGCCGGCGCGTCTCCGACTGGCCTTGCTGTCTCATCGTCATCCTCCCGTAAGCCCCTTGCCCCGAGTGGACGAGCGAATCATCCGGTGAAGTTGTTACGTTCGATGAAATCTACCTCTGCGTAATTGCCTCAAATTGTGCACGCCGGAAAGAAAAAGCCCGGCTCTTGGCCGGGCTTTCGGTCTATTTAGTGCCGTTCGCGGCCCGGAGGGCCTCCGGCCGGCGCTCCGCCGCCATGCGGCGCGGCGTTGATATGGGGGGCACCGCCACCACCGCCGACATGGGGCGTCGCGGGTGCAGCCGCGTGCGGAGCCGGCATCTGCGCATGCGCGTTCATCGGCGCGCCGTGGCTGATATTGGGTTGCGCGACGTGCGGCATCGCGGGACGTGCCGCAGGGGCCGCCGAGACGCGCGGCGCCTCGTGGCCACGTGCGATTTGCGGCTGCGGACGTGCCATCGGCTGCACGCGGGCGGCGGCACGCGCGTTCTCATGGGCAGCGGCGCGCGCATTCTCATGCGTCGCACGCACCTCGTTCTCACGCGTCATCCGCGCCTGTGCATCCGCCGGGCGGCCGCGGATCTCGCGTGCCTGCGATTGCTCGCGCGTCACACGAGCTTGAGACTGCTCGCGCGTTACGCGCCCGGCTTCGCCTGCACGGGTCCGACCTTCGACGCCGATCGCGGCGTCACGCGTCGCGGCACGGCCGATGCGCGCGGCCCGCGGATCAAGCGTCAACCGCGTCACGTCGCGCTCGTGCGAGGTCCAATAGTTCGCCCAGTAGTCGCGGCGGTGATACCAGGGTCGGCCGGCGTAATAGCTCGACCAGTACGAGCTCAGCACGAACGGCACCACCGGAACGTCGATCTCGTCGACATAGTCGGGCAGATAGACGTAGTGGTTGCGGTAGAGATATTCGAGATATTGCGATGACACCCAGCCGCGGTCATCCGACCAGCTCACGTCGCACCAGGCATTGCCTCGCAGGCAGCCGTGAATGTTGACGCGTGCCCCACCGGGAATACGGTCGACCATCGGAAAGCCGGGCCCCGGCCCTGCCCTCAATCCGACGGACGCAGTGACGATGCCAGGCGCCGCAAGCGCGGCGGTCGGCGCGAGCAGCATGGCTGCAGCAAGAACAAGTCTAAGCTTCATGGCGTGATCCTCCTCGTACGAGCAGGAACGTCCGAACGGAACGAGCGTTCCGCGTCATCGCGTCGAACTAGCCAAAAGACCGTTGGCGGACGGGTTCAATATTCATCCGCCGTTCATCACACGCTCTTTGAAGCGTAGACCGGATGGAGCGAAGCGTAATCGGGGTATCGTCCCGCGGGCTCTAATCCCGGATTGCGATTTGCTCCATCCAGGCTACGATTTCCTCGCTCAATTCACCTGCAGCATGAAGTCGTCGAAGAACGCCGCCAGCTCTGCGTAGGCATCGAGCGGCAGCACATGTGCGACGTATTGATCCGGCCGCACCACGACCATGCATCCCGCATTGCGATCGATGCCGCGCATCGCAAAGATGTCGTGACCGCCCTTGAGATCGGGGCAGAACATCTTTTCGTAGTCGCGAAGTCCGTAGCGTCCTTTCGCTGGCAGAAGCAGTGACGGCATCGCACCGATTGCGAGCTCGCGATGATCGTGCTGGAACACCGCGCGCACATCGATCACCGAGTCGATATCCGCATCTCCGGGCGTATAGCGTCGCACCGGCGACTCCCGTCCCTGGCTCAGGAAATTGCAGAGCGCGGCAATTGGGCCCTCGCCCGCCGAGGGGTTGCCCGCACCCGCAAAGGCAAAAATGCGCCAGCGGCCGTCCGCCCTGGCGACGTGGCCGAGGTGAACGGGTTTTGCATCGGCAAGGCGGATGACCGGCCCAGAGTGAAAGCGCTTGCCGATCACGAGACCGCTGGCCAGATGCTGATGTGTGGTGTTGCCGGTGAGAAGGGCCGGCCGATAATGCGTCGCCGTGCCTGCGGTGTAGCGTCCGTGGCGGACAAAATAGTCCTGAGTCTTGGCGGCATCCGCAGCCTTGCCGTCGCCCTTGGCCGAGGCCAGGATCGTCGCCCATTCGCGATCGAACTCGATCAGCTCTTTGGCCACTGCCTGGCGTTCGGCCGAATAGCTGTGCAGAAGGCGCGGCGCGCACTGCTTGCGCAGCACTGCGGCGAGCTTCCAGCCCAGATTGAAAGCGTCCTGCATCGAGACGTTCATGCCTTGCCCCGCCTTCGGGCTGTGCGTGTGGCAGGCGTCGCCGACGATGAAGACGCGCGGCAGTCGCATCGCGATCTCCGCCTCCGGCACGTCGTCGAACTTGTCTGTCAGGCGCTGACCGATCTCGTAGACCGACCACCAGGCGATTTCCTTCACATCGAGCGTGTAGGGATTCAGAATGCGGCGCGCCTTTGCGATCAAATCGTCAGAGGTGATGTTGCGGCTCGCAACACGCTCGCCAATGTCGAGCGTCGTCAGCTCGACATAGAGGCGGACGAGATAGCCGCCCTCGCGCGGGATGATGATGATGCTGCCGTCATTGGCCGACTGAATCAGCGCCTTGAAACGGATGTCGGGAAAGTCGGTCACCGCGAGCACGTCCATCACGCCCCAGGCGTGGTTGGCGGAATCGCCATGCAGCTCACGGCCGATGGATTTGCGCACGGTGGAGCGCGCACCATCGCAACCGACGACATAGCGCGCCTTCACGGTTTCGATCTCGCCCTGATGGCCGGGATCAACGCGCTCCAGCCTCACCGTCACCGCGCGTTCCTCGAAGCGCGCCGCGGGATCGACATGGAGATCCATCAGACGCCGCGCGTAATGCGGCTCGAGCTTGGCGGGCGACTTGCGCATGACGTCGAGAAAGCCGTCATGCACGCGCGCCTGGTTCAGGATGACATGCGGAAATTCGGACAGCCCGTCCTCGACGTCCTGCACCCGGCCGCTGCGCACGATGTTTGCGCTGTGCTTGTCGTCGGGCTTCCAGAACGTCGTCTCGTTGACCCAATAGGCCTCCTTCAGCACCCGCTCGGCAAAGCCATAGGCGTGGAACATTTCCATGGTGCGGCAGGCAACGCCGTCGGCCTGGCCGACGAGAAGCCGGCCGGGCTTCTGCTCGACGATGCAGGTCTTGACGTCGGGAAACGCGGCGAGCTGCGCCGCGAGCGTGAGGCCGGCCGGACCGCAACCGACGATCAAAACGTCGACCTGGTCCGGAACGGAGCCGGTCGCACCGGAGGCTTGAATGCGCTCTGCGGGGTCGGCGATATCGGGGTCGCCGGGCAAAAATCCATTGAGATGGAACTGCATGAGACCTGCTCCTCCCCTCTTTCGGGCTTGCTGTCGGCGTTAGCCCCTTCTTCAATATTGATCAGTATACTGACCATCAGTATACTCGTCAACACCCCCCTATCCGAGGAGCGCCCGGTGAAAGACAACAACGACATGCCCGGCCATCTGGCCCGTCGCTTTCAGCAGATTGCAGTGGCGGTGTTCCTCGCCGAGGTGGAGGACGCGGGGTTCGATCTCACGCCCGTACAATATGCGGCGCTCGCGACCATCAAGGCCAATCCCGGGCTCGACCAGGTGACGTTGGCAGGCCTGATCGCCTACGACCGCACGACCATCACCGGTGTGATCGATCGCCTCGTGCAGAAGGGCCTCACCGAGCGTCGCGCCAGCAGCCGCGACCGGCGCGCTCGCGAACTCGAGATCACCGACGAAGGACGCAAGACGCTGCGCGCCATCACGCCGGCAGTCGAGGCGGCGCAGCGGATCATGCTGCGCGGCCTGACGGACAAGGAGGCCAATGAATTGACGCGGCTCTTGCGCAAGGCGATCGCCGCGGGCAACGAGCTCAGCCGCGCGCCGCTGCGCGAGGCGCCGACGTGAGCGCGCTCACGTCTTCAGATTCAGCCGGCCCATGAAATCGCGCTTGCCCAGCGGCGCGCCCTTGTGGCGGAGGATGGCATAGGTCGTGGTCGCATGGAAAAAGAAGTTCGGCAGCGAGAACGACATCAGAAAACCCTCCGCGGTGAACGGCAGCGTGCGGTCACCGACCTTGAAGGTGACATCGCGGCCGATCAGAGCATCGACGGCCTCGGGGGTCAGAGCGGAGATCTCGTTGCGTGCTTCGGTCACCAGCGCCTGAAGCGCGGCGTAGTCGAGATCGGGCTTGATGCTAGGCGGGACGAACACCCCGTCCCTCGCCGCTGCGAGCGCGCCGCGCGAATGATGCGCGACCGAAATCACCTGGGCGCGCAGCGGCCACATGTCCGGCGCAAGGCGCGTCTCCACGACCTCGGCCGGATCGATGCCCTTCTCCTTGAAATGGACAAGGCTCTTGTCGAGGAAGCCGCCGACCGCACCCAAAATCTGGAGATAGTTGGCAACCGTTGCGTCGTAGAGCGAAAAGGCCATGGCGTAACTCCCACTTGGATATCGCGTGCGATAGAGTTCCCGCAAATCCTCGCCGATTGCAACCGGTGCCCAAATTTGTCGCAACGCGGCGAAACCTGGAACTAACTTTCGGCTGCTACCGTCGCCCCCATTCTGCGCTTAACGCGTGCTTAACTTTGCGATCGGGGGCCTTGGATGTTCAGGTTCGTCATGGCGGCCTTAGCCGCACTGCTCTTTTCCGGGCAGGCGCTCGCCAACGGACACGGCTCGGATGCTCCGCCGCCGCCAAAGCCCGACGCCACGACCGCGCCTGCGCGCGTGATCCTGACCAAGCAAGGGCCAAAGCTGGTCGATCTCAAGGGTATGACCCTTTATTACTATGAGCGTGACACCAGCGGCAAGACGTCGAATTGCGACGGCAAATGCACCCAGAGCTGGACGCCGCTGTCAGCGCCCACCGACGCCAAGGCGGTCGGCGACTTCACCGTGATCACCCGCAATGACGGCAGCAAGATGTGGGCCTACCGCTATCGCCCGCTCTATACGTCTCCCGCCGACAAGGAGCCCGGCGACACCAATGGCAACGCCACGACATTGCAATGGCGGATTGCCCGGCCCGACGAATAGCAGGACCGCTCGAATCTCAGTGCCTCAGGCTGCTCGCGACCTTTACATGCGCCACGGAATCGACGGCGGCGTAGTTCACCTCCGGATTCCAATGCAGCGCCGCGTACAGGATCATTCCCGCGAGGATTGAGGCGTAGAAGCCGACACTGGCCCACCGCCATTTTCGCGCAATGCGGCGGTCGTCATCTTTCAATTGATGAAAGAATTTCTGCATGGTGCCTCCCATGGCAGCCAGCCCGTGAGGCATCGCGCGCATGCAGCAAATCCGCTGTGCGGCAGTTCACGTTTTGCAGTTCCATAGCGCCACGCGCAGAGGTGATTTCGCCTCTGCGGTTATTCGCTACCCGCGCAAGCCATCTGCCGCCCCGAACTGCGCTGTCCGTCCCGGCGGCAGCACCACCACGGTCGACCCCATCTTCACCCGGTCGTAGAGATCGATCACATCCTCATTGCGCATCCGGATGCAGCCGGACGAGATCGCCTGGCCGATATATTCAGGCTGGTTGGTGCCGTGGATGCGGTAGAGCGTGTCCTTGTTTCCGGCGTAGAGGTAAAGCGCCCGCGCGCCGAGCGGATTGGCTGCGCCACCGGGAACGCGCGAAGGATAAGGCCCCAGCCTCTCCTGGATCTCCGGCGTCGGGATCCAGTCCGGCCACGCGGCCATTTTGCCAACCCGCGCCACCCCGGAGAATGCCATCGCTTCCTCGCCGACGGCGACGCCGTAGCGGATCGCCTTTCCGTCCGGCAGGACGTAGTAGAGATAGCGCGCGTCGGTATCGACCAGGATCGTGCCCGGCTGCTCCTTGCGCGAATAGTCGACGATGTGGCGGAGATATTGTTCGGGCACGCTCGCCTGCGCGTAGGGCGTATGCGCCAGCAACTGCCGGTCGCGCGGCGTCATGCTCGCGTTGTTGGACGGCGACAGTGTCGCCTGCATGCAACCGCCCAGTGGCAGCAACGCGGCTACCAGTATTGCGATAGAGGATTTTTGCACAGCCTGCCCCAGGTTGCGCCCCCAACCATAGACATCTGCTGCCCAAATCGTGCTGAAAAAATGGCAGCACCGCGGGAAAATTGACAAGTGTACGGGAGCGAGGGTTCCGCCGGCATGTCCGGCAAGGGGCGGCCCCACACTCTCCTTCCCGGCGCCTTGCTTTCGTCAAACCCGGCTGGACTCGTGCGCACTGGGGGCGGAGGACCGACTAATCTCGTTCAATCGGCTCGCGCAAATGCGGACGACCAAGGTTTAAGGAGCCTCGATGCTCGCGACGCTGAACAGCAAGCAAATCGTCGATGAAATCGTCAAGGACACGGCGAAGGATAACGATCCGCACGACGCGCTCGATATTGCACCCGAGATCGTCCTCGCCTCGCGCCCGGACAAGGCCGCGCCCACGCTCGTGCCTGACAGCGCACTACGTCCGGAGCCGAAGATCAATCTGGTGACGGAGGCTCCCGCTGCGGCGCCGTCGGTCGACACCGCAGTTCGCGCAGCGGCCGGCGACATCAGACGCAAGCGCTCGTCGGTCGGCAGATGGCTCAGGGGCGCGTTCGTCACCCTGCTGTTCGCCGCAGGCAGCGCCGCCGCCACCGTCGCCTGGCAGACTCACGGTGATACCGCGAAAGCGATGGTCGCTGCATGGATGCCGGCCCTGGTCGCTTCGCCGTCGCAGGCAACGCCGCCGGTGACGGAGCAGCCTGCGTCAACCGAGCAGCAAGCCACCACGGCTGATCAACCCGCCGAGCAACCGGCAACTCCGGTTCAGGCGCAGGACAACAGCAACACGAGCGCACCGGCGACCGCGTCCGACGCGCCGCAGTCGCTCCAGTCGATGACGCGCGATCTCGCCGCGATGACGCAGCAGATCGAGCAGCTCAAGGCCAACATCGCCGAACTGAAAGCAAGCCAGGAGCAGATGGCACGCGAGATCGCGAAGGCCTCCGCACCGCCGAGACCGGCTGAGGCCAGGATTGCCGATCCACGCGCGAAGCTCTCTGCTCTGCCGCCGCGGCCGCCCGCGCCGCCTGTGCGCAAACCCAGGCCCGTGGCCGCCGCCCCGGCCTATGCACCGACTTACGCGCCGGCGCCGATCGCACCTCCGCCGCAAGCTGCTGCCGTTCCGCCGCCGCCACCGCCTGCTTCCGCTTCGCAGCTCGCTGATGACGACGGACCTGTGGTGCGCCCGCCGATGCCGGTGCACTAGTCTCAGGCTCGTGAACCCTTCGGCGGCACAGCGAGACCAAGGCAGAGGACCGGTTCGCTCACCGACCGGACATGCGCCTCGGGCTGACCACCATGCTGACGATCAGACGCTTCATTTCGAATCTATCGCTGGCGGCAACCCCGCTGGTCATTCTGTTCGCGATCGTCGGACTGTTTGCGCTGATCGGACTGGCAAGCTGGATCATTTCAGCGATCGCAGGGCCGCAGGCCGCGGACAACTTCGTCGCCAACGTCATGACGCTGTTCGGCATGCTGGTGCTGTTCGCACCGCTTGCGATTATGATCTACGCGCTCGTCTCGCTCGTGCGCTGGCTCACGCGAAGCAGAGGTGACGCTGTCTGAGTCGTCGTGAGACATTGAGTCCGGGCGACTACGGTAGCGGGGATTTGTGCTTGTGCACGGAAAGAGAAAAGGCCGTCGGGATCTATGCCGCCGGCCTTCTCTTGCAACTGCCGGTTCCCGGAGCCCGGTTCTGCTGCAATTTCATGCCGCGAGCATGACGCGCGCATACTTAATAAAATCTTAATGACCTCGCGCGCTGCACATGATTTTTGCGTCATACGCACAGAGATTACGCGGACGCTTCGTTCGGAAGATGTCGACTCAGTGGTATCATCTTCGATGTGAGACTTGTCGCAGAGCTTGAGAATTCAGGACTTGAGTAGCCAAGACTTGGGGACCTCAGATGCCTTACTACTCTTTCGATCTCGTCGTTGGTGAAGAGTTCAAGAACCAGGGCGGCATTATCCTCGAAGACCTCGAGGTCGCCTCCGATCGCGCTGAACAACTGGCCAACGAGTTGTCGCAGGTGAATCCTGATCTTCAGCACAGGGGCTGCGCCGTGCGCGTCACCGACCGCGATCACAACGAGGTCTATCGGACGCCGCTCGATCCCGTTCCGAGCTGGCAACGGTCCGGTTAACTCGTCACGCACCGCCATCCCGAATTTGCTATCGCACGACGGGGCGGCATTCCTCGTGTGTGGCGTCCTGACCTGACGGCCCGCACCAGCGCGCGCGATCTTCCACCCCCATTGCGCAGCGGGACGCCGGACGCTAGCCTCCCAAAAAAACGGGAGGACATTGGAATGCGCTATGGTTGGTTGATCGCGGGCTTGATGCTGATTGCTGCACCCGCCCAGGCCACGCCGCGGTCGGTTTATGTGACGATGGTCCTGCAGGCCTTCGCCGCCAAGGTCGAATGCCCGGGCACCGATCTCGTCTACCAGGACCTGGTGAAGCGAGCGCAGGACATGCAACTGCCCGACGGCACGACCGAAAAAGTGCGCAAGGCCATCGCCTTTATGCACACCGGCGGCAAGATGGGCGAGAAGCAGGACGATGACCTGATGGCCGAGGTTGCGGTCGCAACCCAATCGACCGATCTCGACCAGCGTCGGCTCGGGATGAGCGGCTGGTGCGAAGCCCAGAAGACCAACCTCGCCGGGCTCATTCACGCCAAATGACGGTCCCGCAGCCCATCCTGCGCCCCCGGTGAACCTCAGCTCCCTCCTTCGCGTCCAACCCCTCAAGCTCAGGAAAACGCGAGAGGGGCCATGCCTCGGGGACATACGCATTGGAAGCGCTGGACGGCGGCGCTTGCGGCGCTCATCGCCGCAACATTGCCCGCCTGCGCCGCGACGGCGGACAAACCCGTTGCGGGGCAGCAGGTGCGCTTTCCGCAAGGCGTCTGGAGCGCCGTGCCCCAGGTCGGACCGGACGGCAAGGTGAGGCAATGCGTGCTGGTCGCGCCGAGGCAGCGCACCGAGGCGGGCGGCAAGGTCGATACCCGCTTCGTGCTAAACATCAGCCGCGGCTCGGGCTTTGTGATCTCGATGATGGATGACGGAATGCCCACTGAGCAGGTGCTGGACGACCAGGCCGAGATCGTGATCGATAATCGCAGCTTTCCGGCGGTCGGCTTCCCGGTCGGCACCGTATTCGCGCTCCATCCCGGCGATACCGACGGCGCGCTCACGGCGCTCGGCAAAGCCAACGCCGTGACACTGCGCTCGCAAGGCGCCGGTGTCGATTCCGGCGCGATCGCGCTCAACCTGCCTGCGGACGCGCTTGCGTGGCTGAAGCAGTGCAGCAAGATCTTCGATATCGCAATCGACAGGCCGACCGATCCCAACACGCCGGAGATGCCCGCGCCGCGGGCGCGCTCGCCGAAGATCGCCGTGATGCAGCCAACGCCGGCCGGCCCGCCCGGAATCGAGGACAAGCAGAAGATCGAGGGCTGGGACGCCTCCGAGCTCCGCAACCGCGACGGCGCGATCATCATCTGCCTCATCCGCCGTCACTATGTCGGCGGCACGGACACGCCATCGCGCCGCCTCGGAACTTTCCTGATGGTGAGCCGCGCGAAGGGCCTGACCATGATGCTGAAGGATTCCAAGCTCAACCTGCCGGAAGGCCAGGCCATCGAGGCGACGCTGAAGGTCGGCAACGCGCCGTTCGGCGACTTCTCCGCGCAGGTCCAGGGCCCCGACGAGATCGGCATCTTCCCGCAGCACGGCGCCGCGCTTGCGGCGGCGATCGAGAAGGACTCGAGCCTTATTGTCAGGGCCAAGATGGTCGAGGACAGTTACGGATTCTCGGTGCAGCCCGGCATCATCGGCTGGCTGCGCGCCTGCGCCCGCCGCAACGACATCGCCATCGAGCCCGCGGGACACTGAGGCGTTCGTGCGCAAACGTTAGCCATGCCGCGATGGAACCGCTGGCATTGGCCAACAATCGTCACAATCCTCGCAAGCATGCAGGCGGCTTCGTCAAGGAGACCCCAAAATGCGGATTGCCCACATTCTGCTTGCAGGTGTGCTCGCAGGCGCGTTGACCGCGCCCGTGCTCGCCAGGAATTCCAATAACCAGCCCGCTGAAGACAAATCGGCAGCGTCAACGTGCAGCGCCTATCAGCAGGCGCCGGACGGTTCGTGGACACAGCTTCCCTGCAAGGAGACCGGCGAGCGCAACAACCAGGCGCAGACGCAGCACAAGCCGCCGGCGCCGGGCACTCAACCGGACGCGCACTAGAGCATGATCCGGAAAAGTGTGAAACGGTTTTCCGAAAAGATCATGCTCAAACAAAAAAACTAAAGCGCGATGAGCGCTTGAGGCGACCGCCGCGTCAGCTCAGCTATGGTGCGGGCCTTTCATGATCTTCATGGCGTCCTCGATGTGGCGCCACTCCTTCGCCTCCTCGGCCTCGCCGCGGCTCTCGCAGGCCTGCGCCTGCTGGGCGGCCTGAGCAATCGCAGCAAAGCCGTGCTTCTCGAGCATCTGACGCGCGATGGTATGGACCTGGACCTCGGACATCATGGGCGCTCTCCCGGTTGACGCATCGCAGCCGCGGCATAGACGCCGCCACGACCTCTAACAAACGGCCGAGCGTAAGCCGGGTTCCCGCGCGTCACATCACGTCGGCAGGCCCGGGAATTTGAAGGGCTCGGCCTTGCGAACGCAACAAAGGCAGCCCGCTGTCGCCAGCGGACTGCCTTTTCATCCACCCCAAGTTAGACGACTCCGCCGGGCCCCTACCCGACCGCCACCCGCTTGCGCTCGACATCGTTGGGCACCTCGATGTCGACCTCGAGCGTCGAGACTTCGTCCCCGCGCTCCAGCCGCACGATCACCTTGGTCGGGTCGAGCTTGACGTGTTTCGAGACGACGGCGAGGATTTCCTCACGCAGCACGCTCAGCAGATCGGGCTGGCCGCGCAGCCCGCGTTCATGCGCAAGCAGGATCTGCAACCGCTCGCGCGCGACCGGAGCGGTGGCCTTGTTGCCGCGGAGAAGCCGGAGCAGACCCATGCTCATGCTGCCCTCCGTCGCAGGAGGCGATCCATGAAGCCTTTTTTCTCGGCAGGCACTGTCATCCGAATGCTTTCGCCGCACAACCGCTTCGCCGCGTCCATGTAGGCCCGCGCTGGCGCGCCGTCCGCATTGGACAGCGTCACGGGCGTACCGACGTTGGAGGCCTTCAGCACGTCCTGGCTCTCCGGGATGATGCCGAGCAGCGGCGTTGCGAGTATCTCGAGGATGTCGTCGATGTTCAGCATCTCGCCGCGCGATGCACGCGAAGAATCGTAGCGCGTGATCAGGACGTGCTTTTCGACGCGCTCGCCCTTCTCGGCCCGCACCGTCTTGGAGTCGAGCATGCCGATGATGCGGTCGGAGTCGCGCACCGAGGAGACCTCCGGGTTTGTGACGATCACGGCCTCATCGGCAAAGCGCATCGCCATGGATGCGCCGCGCTCGATTCCGGCGGGGCTGTCGCAGATCACCCAGTCGAACCGGCTGCGCAGATCGGCGATGACGGCGCGAACGCCCTCCTCGGTCAACGCGTCCTTGTCGCGGGTTTGCGATGCCGGCAGCAGCCAGAGGTTCTCCAGCCGCTTGTCGCGGATCAGGGCCTGCGGGAGCTTTGCAACCCCCTGCACCACGTTGATGAGGTCGAACACCACGCGCCGCTCGGCGCCCATCACGAGGTCAAGGTTGCGCAAGCCAACGTCGAAATCGACCACCACGACCTTGTCGCCGCGCTGCGCCAGCGCCGCCCCCAAGGCTGCGGTCGTCGTGGTCTTGCCGACCCCGCCCTTGCCTGATGTCACGACCAGTACCTTACTCATCTGAAATCTCTCCTTTGCTGGTCAGTTCAGTGCTGTAATTCGCATGGTATTCCCCTGCAGCCAGGCCTGCGCCGGCTTGCCGCGCAAGGAGGCGTCGATGTCGTCCGCAGTCTGGTAAAATCCATCAATTGCAAGCAGTTCAGCCTCGATCTTCTGACAATAGATACGCGCGGAGGAGTGGCCGTTGACGCCGGCCATGGCGCGCCCGCGCAGCGCGCCGTAGACGTGGATGGAGCCGCCTGCGACGACCTCGGCCCCGGAGCCGACCGAGCCAAGGATCGTCACGTCACCGTCGGGGAAGATCACGGTCTGGCCCGACCGTACGGGGGTTTCGAGCAGCAGCGAGCTCGGCTGCTTCGTGACCTCGACCTTCTTCGGCGCGCTCGGCTCGAGCCCGCAAGACCGTCCGCCCGAGAGCAACGGCGGCATGTTCGGCGTGAGCCGCGCCTCCTCCACCCCCTCGAGGCCGAGCACGCGGATCCCGCGCTCCTGGAGGCTTCCGAGCAGATGCGTGATGCCGGACTGGCTGAGATCGACCGAGGACAGGTCGACCACCACCGGCCGACCGGCAAAGAATCCCGGCGAGCGCGCGATCGTGGCGTCGATCTCCTGGAGCCAGTCGACGATCGGAACCGTCGGCACGAAGACGAAGGCGACGTAGGATCGGCCGCGCAGGCGCACCAATTGGCGTTGTGGTCTTGCTGCTGCTGCCTCCATGGCTGCCGACTCGTCCTTGTTATTGAATGGTTAACGATGCGGCGGATTTGGTTAACGGCCGGTTAATTTCCCATTGGGTTACATCTCTCGGAGTGTGCGCCTTGGGCACCGTTCCTGGCCCTACCCGACTGGCGAACTTTTTGATCTGCGGATTATCCGAAGATTCCGGCCTACGAGGGCAGCGGCATGACCAACGACGCAGCGAACTTTGCCTGCGTCGATCCGGGCGGCGATCAAGACTTCTTCGATGACGACGACGGTCGCGGCCAGAACGCGCAGTAATCGTCTCAGTCGCTCACACTACGACAAAGATGCCGCGCTCCATCCAACGCGGCGCGGCATCGCTGTTTTCGAGGCTCCGCCTTCCCTCGCTGAAGAGCCCGCATTAGGATCGCCGCCGGTCCCCGCTTGAGCTTCAGTCTTGGTCGATTTCGAACCCATCTACACGATATCTCCAGCGGAGGCGGTCGCGCGCTTCCTCGCCGAGCGCTATGCGCTGGCAGCGCCCCTTCAGTGCCGCATGGTCAGGCGCGGCTTCAACGACACCTACCGCATCGTTACGGCCAGCGACGAGCGCTACATCTTCCGCTTGTCGCATCATCGCGCACGCGGGGCTGCCGACGTGGGGACGGAAACGGATTTCCTGGCTCACCTCGCCCGATCCGGCGTGCCGGTCGCTGCGGCCGTCCGAACACCTGATGGCGCTCTCTTCGTTCGGGCACAAGCGCGCGAGGGCCAGCGCGAAGGCGTGCTCTTCCATGAACTCCAGGGGCGCGCGCCTGAAGCAACATCCCTTGCCGATGCGCGCGCCAACGGCGTGACACTGGCCAAGCTGCACAACGCCGCGGACTCCTACAGCGCGCCTGCGCCACTTTACAGACTCGATCTCGATCATTTGTTGCGCCGGCCGCTTGCGAGAATCCGCAAGAGCGGACTCTTGGAGGACGCGAGCGCCGAAGCCGCCGATCTCGAGGCCATCGCGACACGAACCACTGAGCGGATCGAAGCCCATAACGAATTGACCTGGACCCATTGTCACGGCGACTGCCACGGCTCCAATGCATTCATCACCGAGGCGGGCGAAGCGGAATTCTTCGATTTCGACGATGGCGGCCCGGGCTATCTTGCCTACGACCTCTCGGTCTTCCTGTGGGCAAAGGTGTCCTTTGGCCGCAAGCTTCACGCTGTGTGGCACGCCTTCGTCGATGGCTATCGAAGCGTTCGTCCCATCACGCAAAGCGATTTCGAGGCCGCGCATGCGTTCGTCATCGTCAGGCACTTCTGGCTGATGGGCGAGTACGCAAGCCGCACGCGGGAATGGGGCACCGAGCTGACCAAGTGGGTCGCCCGCGAGGGTGAATTCCTGAGGGCATGGGAGCGAGAGCAGCTCGACGGTCGACTGCTCTTGTAGATCCGCGCTACAACAGCTTCGCGCTCACGAACAGCGCGCGCACGGCGTTCGTCGCCTGCACGGCAAGCATCGCGTTGTCCGCGGCGCCTTCGAGCGCGGCGACGGCCTCCTCATGGAGCGAACGAAATTCCATCCACTCCATCGAATTGTAGTTGGTGAGGAATTGATAGGCCTGCCCGACGGTCGCGATCGCCAGCGTGTTGCCGTTCAGGCGAATCTTGAACGTCGTGCGCAGCGGAGTGTCGGAGCTGGATGGATCGGTCATGGGCTGCTTCTGCACGAGAACGGCTTAACGAAGGGAAAACGGCCGCCCCCGCCGTTTGTTCAGACTTTTAGGAGTCCGAGGCCGATGCGCGCTGCGACACCGACGTGGCGCCCTTCAGGTTCGGCACCACGATCAGACGGTTGATCTCGCCGTCGTCATAGGCCTTCAGGAAACGATCATAGAACTTGATCGAGACGCAGCCGTTCGAGTCGCCGCGCGGTCCGAGCATGTAGCTGTGCGTGAGCAGCCCGACGCGGCCAAGAGCGCTGGTCCCGTCGACCGGCGTCATTCGCAGCGCGCGCACGCCATGGAACAGCTTTTCGCGCGGCTTCAGCTCGTAGGTCGCCGGTGGGGTCGCGCCAACCATGCGCTGGTCGACATGGTCGGGGTCGTCCATCATGGAGCCCATGCCCGAATGCGCTTCCAGCGCCACGCCGTTCGGCAGGTACACTGCCTTCGCCGAGATGTCGTATACCGCGGTCTGCGAACTGTAGCCGAGCGCGGCGAGGTCAGGCCCCTGGCGGAACAGGCCGCTGTCGGGCGTCAGCGAGGCGAGCCTGATCTTGCCCGGGAACATGTCGGAGAATTTTTGCAGCAGGCTGCGGTTGTCGCCCTTCGGCAGGGAATCGGCGAAGGCCTGGCTGGAGGCGACCTGGGAGGCGAGATCGGCCTGGACCGGGCGCGACCGGGGCATCGGGACGTCAGGCTTCTGCGATGACGGCGGCGCCGCCTCGGCCACCTGCTTATCGTCTTCGGTCAGGGTCGAGCGCCAGTCGTCACGGACGAGCTGCTGGGCGAGCAGCGCCTTGGCATCGCGGAGCTTGAGTTGGAGCATGCTGACCGCCGAGCGCTCGACGGGGCGTACACTGGCGTCACGCGCCGGCGAACTGGGCTGGAATCGGTCCTCAAAGGATGTCGTTGGGCCGCTGGGCGGCAAAGCGGCAGAGGCAAGCGAGGCGCTGTCGTTGCCACAGGCGATCCAGGCAGCCGCGCCGACCGATAGCGCTACTGCGGCCAAAGACAGCAAAAGTGTTTCCGACCGCCCGATACGGCGGCGCGACAAGAGCTTGTTGGCCCGTGCTGCGTCGGAAACCATCAGATCCCCAAATCGACCCGCTCAACCCCGTCTCGAACCCCTTGGGGTGCCCAACCCCGTCGAGACTCTATAGTAGCTACCACATCAGGAGCCAAAAGTTAGGCATAATCGCGGCCGGGGCGGTAGCTGGAGGCGGTTAATGAGCGATCCTTTTGACCTTAAACGCTTCATTCAGGCCCAGAACGCCATCTATCCGGGGGTCGTCGGGGAGCTTTCGGCTGGGCGGAAGCGCAGCCACTGGATGTGGTTCATCTTCCCGCAAGTGGCGGGACTCGGCTTCAGTGCCATGTCGCAGCGTTATGCCATCGCCTCTCGGGCAGAGGCCGAGGCCTACCTCACCCACCCCGTGCTCGGGCCGCGCCTCGTCGAATGCACGGGCCTCGTGCTCGCGGTGAAGGATCGCAGCATCAACGCGATCCTCGGCGCGCCCGACGACGCCAAGTTCCGCTCATCGATGACGCTGTTCGAAGCCGTATCGGGTGAGGCGATCTTCGGCCAGGCGCTTGCCCGCTATTTTGCCGGCGCGCGCGATGGTGCGACGCTCGAGATCCTTGCCGCAATGGACCGCAGCACGGGCTGACCGGCTGAGGCCTGCGCCTACCATCGTAAACCCCGGATTAAGCGGCCCCGCATATCCTTTGGAGCGATTTTTACCCGCGACCATTGCCGGACAACCCATGAAAATTGGTACGCTTCTGACTGCCGCCATCGTCTCGCTGTCGACCGTCGGCGGCGGACTCGCCGTCTTTGTCGCGGTGACCAAATATCAGACCATGGACCGGGTCGCGGAGGCCCAGAGTCGGCTTCAGATCGTGCGCACGGTCGGCGATATCCCGCGCTATCTCAATCCCGAGCGCGGCTACGCCACCAACATCCTCTATGGCCCGGCGACGGTCGATCCCGCCATGCGCACCGAGTACGAGAAGCTGCGGAAGCTGACGGATGGCGCCCGCGACAAGATGAACGCGCTGCGCAAGGAGCAGCTTCCCGGCGGTCTCGACGACGGCAACACCATCGCGAGCAGCATCGATGCGCTGAATGCGAAGTTCTCCGCCCTGCGCGAGGCCATCGACAAGGCGATCGACGGGCCGGCCGAGGCCCGCAAGGACGCGGCGCGCAAGATCGTCGCCGACAATGCCGTGTTCAATAACGGCATCACCGCGCTGCTCAACGAGCAGGTTCGCCGCATGGCGATCCTCAATGGTGATGCCTATCGCCAGGCGAGCTACGCCAATATCGCCTGGGCGCTGCGTGACGTCGGCGGCTTCAATGCCAGCCTGTACAAGAACCTCGTCGGCTCCAAGAAGGTGGCGAGCGAGGCCGAGAAGATCGACATCAGCCGCGCGCAGGGCCGCAACGACCAGATCCTGATGTCGCTCCAGGAGTTGCGCGGCAATCCGACGACGCCGGCGAACGTCGCGGCCGCGCTCGAGAAGATGAATGCCGACTATGTCGAGAGCTTTGGCCGCGACCTCAAGCTCATCAAGGACGGCAGCGCGAGCGGCAAATACGACATCGACGTCGACACGTTGTATGCGAGCTCGCAGCGCGGCCTGGGCGCCGTCATCGGCGTGCGCGAGGCCTTCTACGAGAATGCCGAGCAGATCCTCGGCACTGCCTCGGCCGCCGCGCGGCTGAGCTTCATGGTCGCGCTGGCAGGCCTGGCGGCCGTGCTCGTCGCAAGCATCGGCCTGATCGTCATGGTCCGCCGCCGCGTCTGCGCGCCGATCGTCAACCTGACGACGCGGATGTCGCGGCTTGCCGCCGGCGAGATGGCGGACGAAATTCCGGGCGCCGCACGCTCCGACGAGATCGGCGCGATGGCGGCCGCCGTGCAGGTTTTCAAGGACAACATGATCGAGGCCGAGCAGCTCGCGGCCGAGAAGCAGGCCGAGAACGACGGCAAGATGCGGCGGGCCCAGATCCTCGACGAGCTCACCCGCGCCTTCGAGGCCAAGGTCTCCGAGCTCGTCGGCGGCCTGTCCTCGGCGTCGGTCACGATGGAGAGCACGGCGCAGTCGATGACCTCGACGGCGTCCGCGACCAATAGCCAGGCCGCGGTCGTCGCGGCCGCCTCCGAACAGACCTCGACCAACGTGCAGACAGTCGCAAGCGCGACCGAGGAGCTCAGCTCCTCGATCGCCGAGATCGGCCGCCAGGTCGCTCAGTCCACCGAGATCGCGGCGCGCGCCGTCGACAATGCGCGCCGCACCGGTGACACCGCTCGCACCCTTGCCGAGGGCGCGCAGAAGATCGGCGACGTCGTCACGCTGATCCAGAGCATCGCCGAGCAAACCAACCTGCTGGCACTGAACGCGACCATCGAGGCGGCGCGCGCCGGTGACGCCGGCCGCGGCTTTGCCGTAGTCGCCTCCGAGGTCAAATCGCTGGCCGGACAGACCGCGAAGGCCACGACCGAAATCTCTGAGCAGATTTCCGCGATCCAGTCCGCGAGCGACGAGACGATCGCCGCTATCCGCAACGTCGCCGACGTTATTGCCGAGATCGACCAGATCGGCACCGCGATCGCCGCCGCGATCGAGGAGCAAGGTTCGGCGACCAAGGAGATCTCCCGCAGCGTCCAGGAGGCCGCGCGCGGCACCCAGGAGGTCAATTCCAACATCACAGGCGTGCAGCGCGCCGCCGACGATACGGGAGCTGCCGCCAATCAGGTGCTGGGAGCGGCCGAGCAGCTCTCCTCGCAGTCACGCGACCTTGCCGGCCAGGTCAACCGCTTCCTCAGCGAAGTCAGGGCCGCGTAACGTCAGTACGGCGGCTGCTTGCGCGCGCGCTGGGCCTTGGCAGCCTCGACCCACCAGGTGAGATCGTCGGCAAAACGCGGGAACGAGCGTTCCAGCGCCTTGCCGCCCTCGCCCGTCGGCTCGCCCTCGGCCGACAGCGTCTGCGCGATCGGGCCGACCGCGATCGTGCTCGAGATCACCACCATGCCCATTTCCGACAGCGTGCCGTGCCATGCGGTTGCGGCGCGGGCGCCGGAGAAGCGACCGGCGGAGTAGCTGGCGATTGCGGCCGGGCGCCAGAACCACTCCTCGAGAAAATGGTCGGTGAGGTTCTTTAGTCCCGGCTGAATCCCCCAATTGTATTCGCCCGAGACGAACACGAAGCCGTCGGCATCGCGGATCTGCGTCGCCAGCCTCTCGAGTGCCTCCGGCGCCTCCCCTTTGGGATGCTCCTTGTACATGCGGTCGAGCATGGGAAGGCCGACCGCCTTGGCGTCGATCAAGGTGACCTCGTCGCCGCGGCTCCGCAACCCGTCGACGACGAAATGCGCGAGGCGAATGCCCATGCGATCTGAGCGGTAGGAGCCGTAGAAGACGAGGATGCGATTGCCCATGATGGGCCCATCTTAGCATGAAGCGTGATGCCGACCTATTCACGAAAGCCGCGACGAAAGGTCAGGCCCTTCGGGCTCGCTCCAGCGTCTGCGACGGCGTTTCGCCGAACTGGTGCCGATAGCTTCTCGAGAAGTCGCTGAGGTGCCAGAAGCCGAAGGCGAGTGCGGCGGCCTTCACGCTCTCGGGGCCCGTCAGCAGTCGTTTGCGCACGAGCCAGAGCCGCCAGAGCCGCAAATAGCGGTGCAGGCTCATGCCGCGATAGCGCTGGACCGCATCGTGCATGCTGCGCACGGACAGGCCAAGCTTGCTGGCCAACTCCTCGCTGTAGATGGGCTGAGCGAGGTCATCCAACAGAAGTGCGCGGATGTCCTGGAATGTCCTGAAGTGCCGCTCGTCGTTGGCCCGTGCGGTCCAGCGCGCCGGAACGACGCCAGCAAACGCCGCATCGATCGCGGCGAGCAGGGATTCCCTCATCGCCGATGCTTTCATCGGCCATTCAACGGCATCGACGGGTTCCGAGGCAGCACTGATCACCTCCCTGATCAGCTTGCGCAGCCAGCTCAGTGTTAGCGCGCTCGTTTCATAGATCCGGAAATTCGCTCTCGTCTCCGGCCAGCCGCGCCCCGTCACCTCCGGCGTGAACATCACCGAGGCGTATTGCCGCTCGACTTCCTCGACCGTGTTGAAGGCAGCACCACCGCCGCCGATGATGATGGCCGCCCGATCCCGCTGCGCTCCGTTGAAACGGATGGGAACCTCGTGATCGTCCATCGTGAAGCCGACCGCGGTGCAGTTCTTCACGAGCTGCGCATCCACGATACGTGGAAAGGATTTCGTGAAATTGACGTCGCAACCCGGCAGATTCAGGATGGTCTGCTCGGCCGCGATCTTCCGCACGAGCGGCGTGAACTCTACGTCAAGGGTTCGTATCGCACTGCGAAATTCATCAACATCGTCAAATCTAAATATCTTTGGCGCCGACATCGGCATCCCAAAATGTCATTCATCGCGAATCAAGAAATCGGTTCAACAACGGTCACCCAATCCGGCCATCAGCTCAACTGTATCTTCGGTTCCGTCGGGAGCGCTTGTCTGAGCGCGCAAAAATAGAAAAAATCCCGCAGTCGCTTTGCCGAATTTCGATATCGATTCAAATTCGGAGGACGGTGCGATGGCACCACCGACAACTCAGCTATAACCGATGTTTAACAACTTTGGCGCGCAATTGATTCCGTAGAAACACAGTCGTTTTTTTGCGGACCAGGCCCGCCATGAATGCCATTTTGCCTGCCGATATTGTTGCCGAGCTCGAGAGCACCATCGCAGGCTGCGCCTATGAGCGCCGCGTCCGCATGCTCCGGCGGACGACCGATCTGCTCGTTGCAGGTCGCGATCGTCTTCAGGAGCCCGAGATCAGTGCGCTGGACCAGGTCCTGCTTCGCATTGCGGAACGCATTGAGCCGAAGGCCCTCGCGCAGCTGAGCATAGCGCTGGTCGATCTGAGTTTGGCACCGAGGGAAACGTCGCGCCGTCTTGCTTTCCATGAAGACCCGATGGTTGCGGGCCCGCTCCTTCTCAAATCGCGCACGATTTCGGCGAATGACCTCGAGACGATTGCAACCTCGCGCGGGGAGCAGCATCTGCTGGCGATCTCAGGAAGGAACCCGGTTGATCCGGCCCTGACGGACATCCTGCTGAAGCGCGGCGGCAAGAATGTCGGTCGCGCGCTGGTGAACAATCCGGGCGCCGCTTTTTCCGCCGCAGGCTATGCCATGCTGATCGCCAGGGCCGAACATGACGGCGAGATCGCGAGGGCGCTGGCATTCCGCCCCGACACGCCCGACAAAATTGTCCGCGGGCTCTTCCCCAGGCTGACGCCGGACGCGAGGGCCTCCATACTTGATGCTGCCGCCCCCGCTTTGCGCCATCGGATCGAGACCGTGCTCAGTCCCACACCGGCCGCGGCACGGCCGAAGCTTCCATCATCGATCGACTATGCGGAAGCCCGGCTCTCCGTCGTCGCGCTCAACCGCGTCGGCAAGCTCAACGACTCAACCGTCAACCGCTTCGCGATCCGGGGCGAGGCAGCCAATCTGATCGCCTCGCTCTCGGTGCTGTCGGGTACGCCGATCGACGTGATTGAAAAGATCATCGCAGACGAGGATTGCGAAGCACTGGTCATGGCCTGCCGCGCCTCCCGCCTGAACTGGCAGACGACGCTTGCCATCCTCTGCAATCGCGGCGGCCCGCGCCTTTCCTACGAGCAGCGCGAGCGGGCCCAAAAGCTGTTCGACGAGCTCTATCTTTCAACAAGCCAGTGGGCGGTGCGCTGGGGCGAAATGGCCGCCAGCGGCGGCGCCGTTACTGCTGACAATAACAACAAGCGCGGGAAATCCGGGGGCAGCCGATGAGATTTAACGGTCGCAAAGCACACCGCGTTCGGATGGATCACAAGCAGCCGGTCAATCTGATGGGGGCGGATGGCACCTGGCGCCGCGCCTGCGTGCTGCTCGATGTTTCGGATAGCGGCGCCAAGATCGAGGTTGAAGGAACTCTCGACGTGCTACAAGCGAGGGAATTCTTCATGCTGCTGTCCTCGACGGGCCTCGCCTATCGCCGCTGCGAACTGGTCTGGATCGACGGAACGATGGCAGGGATTCACTTCGTCAAGGCGGGAACCAAGAAAGGGTCAGCGAAAGCCGACAACGAACAAGCGACGCATAAGAACGCGAGCAAGTAGCCGTCGCCGAAAGCCACAGTCGTGCCAAGTTCCAGTTTCGTCGCATCAGTCAGAGCTCAAAGCAGCGTCCCGGAGCCTCGGGCCGCGCACGCGTTCGTGCATGTGCTGGCTGACAGCTCTGACAAGCTGTCCGGAGTCTGCTCGATCGTCGAACGGAAATTCGCCGTAGCTGGCGAGCGGCTCGATGCCGAGGCACGCCTGCCGCACTCCCCGCTTGCCGTCGTCGTGCGCGCGGACCTTCGCGACGTCGGCAACATTGCTGCGCTGAAGAAACGGGCTGCACGGCTGGCCAAGGCGGGCAAGCGCATCTTCCTGGTCGAGCCGCCCACTCACGTTTGCATCTCGCAGGCCTACGCCCTCGGCGCCACGCACGTCCTGCCGGGCGCGCCCAACCAGACCAAGCTCCTGGCGGCGCTATTCGGGTCGCCGAACCCGGATGCGACATCCGCGGATGGACAGTCGCAACCCGACGATGCCGTCGAGGCGGGCGCGAGCGCCATCGGCTCGATGTTCAACTCGGTCATGCTCGGTGAGACCATCGACGTCGACGGAACGAAGGAGGCCGGCCGCAAGATCGCCAACCGCATCGCCGAGCACGGCCTGTCGGAATGGCTCACGACTGTGCGGCGTCATCACGAGGGAACCTACCAGCATTGCCTGCTGGTCACCGGCGTCGCCATCGATTTTGGCTTGAGTCTGGGTGTCAGGAAAGACGACCTCGAACGACTGTACTCGGCGGCCATGTTCCACGACATCGGCAAGGCAAAGATTCCGCTGGCGATCCTCGACAAGCCGGGACGCCTCGACGCCGAGGAGCGCACGCTGATCGAGACGCATCCGATCGCGGGATACGAGGTTCTGAAGGATTATGCCAACATCTCGCCCGAGATCCTCGATGCGGTGCGTCACCACCACGAATATCTCGACGGCAGCGGCTATCCGGACGCGCTTTGCGCCGACAGCATTGCGGATGTCGTTCGAATTCTCACCATCTCCGACATCTTCGCCGCGCTGATCGAGCACCGGTCGTACCGACCGACAATGCCGCGCGAGGAGGCCTACGGCATTCTGCTGGGAATGCAGGGCAAGCTGGAAAAGGCGCTGGTCGCCTCATTCAAGCAGGTCGCGCTGACCCGCTGATCGTGCATTCAATGCGTTGGCCTTAATGCGTCGCGCGGTATTTGGCGCGGCGCGGGATCGACCGGCACGCCAAGCGCTCCGCCAGCCGCTTCATGTCTTCATGTTTGCCGCTGCTGATCAGCCGGCCAAACTCTTCGGGAGTGAAGGGAAGGCTTGGATCATCATCAACCGGATACCGCACTCGCGGCCCGAACAACCAACGCACCAGGCTAGCCAGCCGCCGCATGTCAATTCCCTCGCGCCAGCAACAAACCTTTCACCGCGCTTATTGTTCCTCCTGACGAGTCGAGATTGCAAGAGCCGGTTGGGAGTCCGCACTAAAAATTTCGGCGGAAAAATACTTCGTTCGTAACCCGCAACGCGCACCTTGAGTATGCAACCTTTAGAGCATGATCCGGAAAAGTGTGAAGCGGTTTTCCGAAAAGATCACGCTCAAACAATAACCTGAATCGCGATGACGATTCACCCCAATCTCATCGCGCTTTAGTCGGCAAATCCGACGAAGCGCACGAACTCGCTGTTCTCCTCCCGATCCGATCGCACGGCGTTGGCGGCAAACGTGTCGTCCGGATATCCCATCGCAACGCAGGTCATGATGACCTCGTCGTCGGGGATATCTGCGACCCCGCGCACGATGTCGGAGCGCATGATGCCCTGCCCGTTGATCACCGAGCCGAGCCCGCGATCCCATGCCGCGAGCACGATGCCGTAGCAGAGCGCGCCGAGATCGAAGTGGCAGACCGCACCGGGGTCGAGCACACGGTCATAGGTGAGCACCAGCGAGACCGGCGCATCGAACTGGCGGAAGCCGCGCAACACCCAATCCTGCCGCATCGGCTTGTCGTCGCGCGCGATCCCCATCGCGCCGAACAATTTCTTGGCGATATCGACCTGACGCGTGCGGTGAATGCCCTGGTATTCGCCATGGCTGACGATGTCGCGCTTGACCTTGGCGCCGGCGACCATCTCTTCCATGTTGCGCCGGCGCACCTCTTCGAGCGGCGTGCCGGTGAGCACGTGAACGTGCCAGGGCTGGGTGTTCATCGAGGACGGTGCGCGCTTGGCCACATCGATGATCGCCTCGATCTCCGCACGCGGCACCGGGTCCTTTTTGAAACCGCGCACGCTACGACGGGACTGCACCAGCGTTTCGAAATCCACCTTTTCCCCCTGCTTCTGCTGCTTTCCGTGCCACGCAATTCGGCAAGACGCGGCCGCCGGTTGCCCAAGCGGCGCTCGGAACCTATGCTAGCGCGCAAGCAAAACCAAGAACCTGGAAGGACCCCGCCGATGGCCGCGCCGCTCGATCCCGTCATTGCAGAGATCATTCCGACGCTGCCGCTGCGCGATCCCGCGACGATGACACCGCAAAGCGCCCGCGAGTCCCTGCGCGCACTTGCTGCCGCGCGCGCCGCCGTGCCGCCCCCGCCCGTGGACGAGGTCCGGGATATCGAGGTGAAGGGCGGCGCGGGACCGCTCGCTGCGCGCGTCTATCGCGTCGGCTCGGCCCCATCGCCGACGGTCGTCTTCTTCCACGGTGGCGGCTGGGTTGCAGGCGATCTCGACACCCATGACCGGCAGGCGCGCTTTCTTGCGATCGAGACCGGCGCGGTCGTGATCTCCATCGACTATCGGCGCCCGCCCGAGACGCGCTTTCCCGGCGCATTCGAGGATGCCTTTGCCGCGGCACGCGACGTGTTCGACCGCATCGCGGAATTTGGCGGCGACGCAAAGCGCGTCGGCGTCGCCGGTGACAGCGCCGGCGGCAATCTCGCGGCAGTCACGGCAATTGCCTGCCGCGACGCCGGCATCGAACTCGCCGGGCAGTTTCTAGTCTATCCCGCGACCGACACGGTCGGCAGTTATGCTGATACGACCGAGAACGCGCGCTTCCCCTCGCGCAGCGAAAACGCGGAGGGCTACTTCCTGTCGCGCGCGGTGATGGAGTGGTTTGCCGGCCATTACCTCGCCGATCCCTCGCACGGGCAGGACTGGCGCGTCTCGCCGCTGCGGGCCAAATCGCTCGCCGGCGTTGCGCCGGCCGTGGTCACGACGGCCTGGTTCGATCCGCTGCGCGACGAGGGCGCGGCCTATGCGCAGGCGCTGGAAGCCGCCGGCGTTCCCGTCAGGCATCACGAGGGCGCCGGCCTGATCCACGGCTATTTCAGCATGGGTGAAGCCTCCGAGGTTGCGCGCCTCGAGGCTCAGCGCGCACGTGCCGATTTCAAGGCATTGCTCGCCCGCGGCGCCGTGAGGAGCGGTTAGCTGCGGCGCGCCCGTTGCGCAGCCCTGTGGCCCCAGGCCTCGTCCCAATCCGCACCCGAGGCGTCGACCACCCGGCCGTCCGCCTCGAAGAACTTGTTGGGCACCTGGAAGATCGCAAGGATCAGCGCTCCCTCCGGGCACCAGGCGGCGAGACGGCTACCGGCCTCGCGCCAGATGAACTCGCCGGCCCCGCACGCGATGTCCTTGGCGGGCCCCTCCTTGTCGACCAACGCCCCTTCAATCACGTAGCTCTGCTCGATGCCGACATGCTCGTGATCGGGCAGCACCGCCCCGGGCGCAAAGCGCATCAGGGCCGTCATCAGTCCCGTTCTGCGATCGAACAGCAACGTCTTGGCCTCGCAGCCCGGAAAGCGCGTCTTCTGCCAGTCCATGATTTGGGGTTGAACCAGGTGGGAATGCCGGTCGGCGGTTTGCGGGCCTGTCGAGGCGTCCATCGCAATGCTCCATTCCTGCTGGATTATGAACGAGGCTAACAGGTTCGCAGTAGCCGGTCAGCGCGCGGTGCAGCAAGCCGGGTTGAATCTTCGCCTCCGCCAGTGTCTCCTGTCGGCAGACCCGCGATTCTCGACGAGCATGCCAGCCCATTTCTTCCGTATTGTCTTAGCCGTGATCACCTTGACATGGCTCATCTCCGAGGCGGCGGCCGCACCAGAGACGGTCTATTTCCGCAGCGCCGACGGCCGCACGCAGCTCGTCGGCTACCTGTTCCGGCCGCAGGCGGCGGGTCCCGCTCCGGCCATCGTGTTGCTGCACGGCCGCGGCGGGCCCTATTCCAGCAACGTCAACGCGGACTGCACCGTCGTTGGCCCCAAGATCTCCTCACCGTGCAACGCCACGACCCTGGCGAAACGGCACGCGATGTGGGGCCAATACTGGGCCGCGCGCGGCTACCTCGCGCTGCTGCCGGACAGTTTTGGTCCACGCGGCAAGGCCTACGGTTTCGGCCGCTTCACCCATGACGATCCCGATCGCGATGACGTGAACGAGAAGACCGTGCGCCCGCTCGATGCCGAAGGGGCGCTTGCCTATTTGCGCGGCCGCGGCGATGTGATCGGCAACCAGATCTTCCTCCAGGGCTGGTCGAATGGCGGCAGCACCGCGCTGAACGTGATGATCCGGCAAGGCGCAAACCTGGCAGCCGGCTTTCGCGGCGTACTGGCGTTCTATCCGGGTTGCGGACCGAAGGCGCTGTTGCAGCCGACGATCTCCACGACCGCGCCAATCGCCATGTTCCTGGGCGCCGACGACGACCAGGTGTCGCCCGCTTTCTGCCAGCAGGCCGCCGACCGGGCGCGCCAGGCCGGCAGCAAGATCGACGTCACGGTCTATCCCGGCGCGACCCACGATTTCGACGATCCCTCGCCGCGGCACCAGTCGGTCGCCGCGAACCAGGCGGCGCGGAACGACGTGCAGGCCAAGGCGATTGCCGCAGTTGCACGCTGGAAAAATTGAAATGATCGCCGCGCCGCGCGCCGATCTTGCTTGATTGCGCCACGATTCGGAGTTCCAATTCCCGAACCATTGTTGAGGAGACACCCATGATGAAGCGGATTTTCCTGGCTGCCGTCGTCGCCACCTTCGCGGCCGGCTCGGCCTTCGCGGAGGATACCTGCGAAAGCAAGGCCGTCGGCAAGGACGGCAAGCCGCTGGCCGGCGCCGCCAAGACCTCGTTCATGAAGAAATGCAAGGAAGACGCCTGCGCGCCCAAGGCGCTCGGCTCGGACGGCAAGCCGCTCGCCGGCGCCGCCAAGAACAGCTTTATGAAGAAGTGCGAGACGAGCGCCTAAGGCGCAGCGCAATTAGCCTTCGATCCAGATACGCCCGCTCACCGCGGGCGTATCTTGCTTTGGAACGGGCCATTGCTTGAAACGGAAGGCTTTCACGCCGCGCCAGCCTCGATGCAGCCTTCCATGGTCCGATCGATCTCCTCGCGCGAGAGGACGCCGATCTCGGCAACGAAGACGATCCGCGTTCGCGGCGTCCCCGCTGGCAGCGTCCCGCCCGCGGCCAGCGTCGCCCGGCCGCCGGCGAATTGAAACACCATCATCCGCCCGGGCTGCTCGACAGTCTCGAACAGCCCCTTCGCCCGCGCCAGTTTCGGCGCGATCCGGCCGATCGCCGCCTGCAATCGCGGCAGCGACACCGGCCTGTCCGACATCCAGCTCATGGTCTCGAACCGCTCTGCGGCCGGCCGTTTCGGCCCCGGCTCGCGCGGCACGAGCGCGCGGTCGACGTCGGGCGAAAACAGCAGCGCCGCGGGCACTTCGCCATGGACAGCGTCAACCCGGACGGCTGCGGGGCGCATCGCGCGGATGGCATCGCGCATCTGCGTGGCGCCGGCCGCGTCGGACAGATCCACCTTGCTCAGCGCGATCACGTCGGCCGCCCGCAGCTGCGACCGCAGCAACGCGTCGTCCAGCATGGCCACCTGCATCGTCGCGTCCACCACGCACAAAACGGTTTCCAGCGGCGCTTCGCGAAAGATCAGGGGATCCATCAGGTTGCGCACGACATCCGCCGGATCGGCTACACCGCTGGTTTCGATCACGATGACGTCCGGGCGCGGATCACGCCGGAGCAGCACGGCAAGCGTGCGCAGGAGATCGCCTTCCAGCGAGCAGCAGATGCAGCCATTGGCGAGGCTCACCACGCCGTCGGCGGCGCCCGTGATCAGCTCGGCGTCGATGTTGATCGCGCCGAAATCGTTGACGACGGCCGCGATCCGACGTCCTTCGGCATGCGCCAACAGGTGGTTCACGACCGTGGTCTTGCCCGCCCCGAGGAAGCCGGCCACGAGCAGAACCGGAACGGGCACAGGCTTTAGTCCTCAACGACGGGCCGGCGTACCGGCCGGCCGGGCCTTGCCGCCACATCCAGCACACCGTCCGTGATCAGCGGATGGCCGCTCACCACGAGATGACGTACGCCCTCCGCGGCACGATTCATCGCCGAAAACTCCGCCCGGTCGGTCAGTGTCTCGTAGTCGAACACCACGATGTCGGCATCAGCGCCGGCTGCGAGCCGTCCCTTGGCCCGCATCGCGGGCGTGCTGTGCTCGAGAATCTGCGCCGGGATCAGCGCGCATTTGCGGATGCCTTCCAGCAGCGACACCGTTCGGCGCTCGCGCACCCACTCGCGGATGAAACGCGTGAAGCAGCCCGCCGAGCGCGGATGGGAGGTGGCATCCTTGGGCAGCGGCCAGGCATCGCCGGTGTAGGTGCGGCCATCGGAAAGCGTCCAGGGCATGGCGTCGGACGCGATCGCGCCGCCGGGATACAGCACCGACATGTCGAGGAGATCGCGATGGTGTGCGTTGTTCTCGATATCGAGGATGTGCCAGAGCACCAGCGTGGAGGGCTCTGCGGCCTGCGCCGCCAGCAGCTCCTCCCGGTCGCGGAAGCGCCGCCCATCGGCGACCCGCTGCACCGAGTCGTAGCCGGTGCCGTTGCGCGCCACGAATTCGGGGTCGCTGAAGAACGCCGCCGCAAGCACCGTCGAACCGGTGCCGTAAGGGTAAGCCTCGACCGTGATCGGAAGCCCCTGCGCCTGCGCCTTGGCCACCAGCTCCACGCAACGCTCGATGTCGGTCTTGCTTGAGGAGTTGAAGTGGCAGATGTGCATATGCGCCCCGGTAGCGCCGGCATAGCCGATCAGGCGGACATAGGCCTCGGCCGCACTTTCCGGATCGATGCGCGACATGAAGGCGACGTGGGTGAAGGTCGGCACGTCATGGGTGGCCGCCAGCTGGCAAACCGCGGTGAGCTCCTGCACGCCGGCGCCGGGAGCGTAGGCGTTGAGGATGCCGATGCCGATGCCGCCTTCGTCGAGCCCACCGGCGAGACGATCGAGGATGCCGCGCACCTCCGTGTCGCTCGCGACGTTGTCGATCCAGCGGCGATCACGCATGGCATTGCCGAACGCCTCCAGCGAGCTTTCCGAGTTGGAGCCCGTCATCGCGCCGATGCGCGCGAAAGCCCAGTTGGCGGAGGCGCCGTAGTTGAGCACACGCCCTTTCGCCGCCTGCTTGCGATACCAGGCCGCGACCGGCAGCACACCGGCCTCGAGGTCCAGCGTCGTCGTCACGCCATCGAACGCCTGCATGCGATCGGCGGGAATCGACTGGCCATGTGCATGCAGGTCGATGAAGCCGGGCGCCACCACGAGGCCAGTCGCATCGATCGTCCGCTCGGCGCCGCCAAGTCCGGTGCCGACCGCGACGATCCGGCCGTCCATCACAGCCACGTCGCCGACGGCATCCATCCCGCTGGCCGGATCGACCACCCGGCCACCCGTGATTACCAAGCCGCCCATTCTCGCAACTCCCGCATTCCAAAAAGCGCGGCGAGCGTAGCGAGACGCATCGACGCGTCAAGGCACGTACGGGAATGCTAGCTCCGCAATCCCGGCGCTTCCTGGCCGGTGCGGGCGACGTATTCGGTGTAGCCGCCGCCATATTGGTGGATGCCCTCGGGCGTCAGCTCCAGCACGCGGTTGGAGAGCACGCTGAGGAAGTGCCGGTCGTGCGAGACGAACAGCATCGTGCCTTCGAAATCCGACAGCGCCGTGATCAGCATCTCCTTGGTGGCGAGATCGAGATGGTTGGTCGGCTCGTCCAGCACCAGGAAGTTCGGCGGGTCGAACAGCATCTTCGCCATCACGAGGCGCGCCTTCTCGCCGCCCGAGAGCACGCGGCAGCGCTTCTCGACGTCGTCGCCGGAGAAACCGAAGCAGCCGGCGAGCGCGCGCAAGGACCCCTGCCCCGCGGTCGGGAATGCATCCTCGAGCGACTGGAACACGGTGCGGTCGCCGTCGAGCAGGTCCATCGCATGCTGGGCGAAATAACCCATCTTGACGCTGCCCCCCAGCGCCACCGTGCCCTGATCGGGATCGCTTGCACCGGCCACGAGCTTGAGCAAGGTCGACTTGCCGGCACCATTGACGCCCATCACGCACCACCGCTCGCGGCGGCGGATCATGAAATCGAGCCCGTCATAGATGCGCTTGCTGCCGTAACCCTTGTGGACATTCTTCAGCGCCACGACGTCCTCGCCCGAGCGCGGCGCGGGCAGAAAGTCGAAAGCGACGGTCTGGCGGCGACGCGGCGGCTCGACCCGCTCGATCTTGTCGAGCTTCTTGACCCGGCTCTGAACCTGCGCGGCATGGGACGCCCGCGCCTTGAAGCGCTCGATGAACTTGATCTCCTTGGCGAGCATCGCCTGCTGGCGCTCGAACTGCGCCTGCTGCTGCTTTTCATTCAGCGCGCGCTGCTGCTCGTAGAACTCGTAATCGCCTGTGTAAGTGGTGAGCGAGCCGGAATCGATCTCGACCACTTTGGAGATCACGCGGTTGATGAACTCGCGATCGTGCGAGGTCATCAGCAACGCGCCTTCGTAATCGTGCAGGAATTTCTCCAGCCAGATCAGGCTTTCGAGATCGAGATGGTTGCTCGGCTCGTCGAGCAGCATGACGTCAGGTCGCATCAGCAGGATACGCGCCAGCGCCACGCGCATCTTCCAGCCGCCGGAGAGCGCGCCGACATCGCCATCCATCATCTCCTGGCTGAAGCCGAGGCCGGACAGTGCTTCGCGCGCCCGGCCGTCGAGCGCATAGCCGTCGAGTTCCTCGAAACGATGCTGCACCTCGCCATAGCGCGCGATGATCTCGTCCATCTCGTCGGCCTTGTCCGGATCGGCCATCGCGGCCTCGAGCTCGCGCAGCTCGGCCGCGACCACGCTGACCGGGCCTGCGCCATCCATGACTTCAGCCACGGCGCTGCGGCCACTCATCTCGCCGACGTCCTGGCTGAAATAGCCGATGGTAATGCCGCGATCGATCGAGACCTGGCCTTCATCGGGCAGCTCCTGCCCGGCGATCATCCGGAACAGCGTGGACTTGCCGGCGCCGTTCGGGCCGACAAGCCCGATCTTCTCGCCCCTGTTGAGGGCGGCGGAGGCTTCGATGAACAGGATCTGGTGGCCGGCTTGCTTGCTGACGTTGTCGAGGCGGATCATGGGTCTTTGGGGGAATTTTGCGTTGCAGCGTCATAGGCCATGCCGGCCTTCAGGGGAAGCCCGGCCGCACCGGGATTCCCCCGTCAAACGCCAAATTCCTGCAATTTTCCCCGAGGCTTAGGGCTTATAGACCTCGACCGTCTGCATCATGCCCATCTCCTCATGGTTCATCATGTGGCAGTGGAGCATGAAGACACCGGTGAAATCGAGGAAGCGCGAGCGGAACACGACCTCACCGCCCTTGCGCTCGACAATCACGGAATCCCGCCATTCCGGCGTCGCCAGCGCCTTGCCGTTGACCGAGACCAGCTGGAACGGATTGGTGTGGATGTGGAAGACGTGGTCGTCATGCTCGTGCGTATTGACGATGGTCCACTCCTCGACCGCGCCAAGTTTGACCCGATGATCAATACGGGTGGGATCGAATTTCTTGCCGTCGATGAAGAAGCCGAACTCCTGCCAATGGCCGGCGGCATCGGCCTCCGGCGCGGTCGCCGACAGCACCACCTTGCGGCGGTTGGTGATCTCCGCGTCCTTGATGGTCGCGAGCGGTGCTTGCGGAAGCGCGCGCGGCAGCTTCATGTCCATCGGCGCACCCGACACCACGACCCGCGCCAGCGGGCCGACCGGGGACGGATGCCCCTGATCGTAGGGCGCCGCGTTGAAGGCATAGGTGCCGGGACTACCGGCCTTCACCAGGATGTCGGCGCGCTGCCCCGGCGCGATCAAAAGCTGTTTCAGCGGCTGCACGGCGCCGAGCTGGATGCCGTCATAGGCGATCGCATGCAGATCGTGCTTCTCCAGGTCGAGCAGCATGTCGTCCTGATAGGCCGCATTGAGGATGCGCCAGCGCTGCACCTCGCCGGGGCGCATCTCGATCACCGGCCGCCGCTGGCCGTTGATCGCGAGGAAACGCGTCGCCGTCTCCGGAAACAGCGTCTCGAAATTCTCGATCATGCCGTTGGCATCGTACACCACCTGGCTCAGCACGAGCAGGCGCTCGCGCGCTGCCGCGATCTCCGGAACGTCGGCGAAATCGCCCTCGATGATGACGGCCCCCACCATGCCGCTCGACATCTGGATGTCGGCGCTGCCGTGGTGGTGGGGGTGATACCAGTAGGTGCCTGTGGTGTGGTCGGCCGGCAGCGTGATCTCGATGTTGTAGCTGTGGCCGGGCGCCATCGAGCGCATGACGTTGTCGGCAATGCCGCTCGGACTGACATGCGCGCCGTGGAAATGGAAATTGGTGTTATTGAATTGATGCGGGTGGCTGATGTCGGCAGGCAGTCCGTCGCGGTTCGGCGGCAAATCGTTGATCATCTTGATCCGCAACGTCTCGCCGGGCTTCATGCGCAAGGTCGGTCCCGGACTGCCACCTTCGTATGATCTGACATAGAGCCTGACGCCGCCGATCTGGCGATACGCGTAGCCGCAGCGCAAAGTCGTGCTCAATACGCCATTGACGGACCTCCGCACCTCGGGCTCGACCAGGGACTGATCCATGGTGGGAACCGGCGTTTCCGGCACCATGCCCATCGTAGGCGACATATCCGCGGTGTGCGCGGCGCCGCCATGATCGTGCGTGGCATGCTGAGCCTTCGCGGTGCCGGCAAACAATGACAGCGCGCCCATCTTGAGACCGCGATCGAGCAGTTGGCGCCTTGTCATTCCGGTCGACGTGCTGACCGGAAAGAGATCGTTCGAATCCTGCTGCATGTGAGTTCCCGCCCCTCGTGATCCCATCCCCTCAATCAATTTGATTCGACTGCAAGGCAAGCGGAAACGAAATTCTCAATCCGCGCACGCGCGACAGGCACCGTCTTCATCTGATGTAAACGCCCTACCCGTTTCTATTCCTGCATGACGAATCATGACAGGTTCACGCGAGCGTTGGCGCGTGCCCTCCGGGCACCGATGCCGTCAGCATCATGATGTGCTCGAAATCTTGTACAAGGATCAGAACATGCGGCCTTCGCGACGCGAGCTCGTGAAGTGGTTGTCGGCAGGCGGCATCTCGGTCAGCCTGTCGCATCTCGGTCTGGCGAAGGAGGCTCCCTTCGCCGCGCACGAGACGCTTCCCGGACGCGGCAATTTCAATCCCGCGACAAAAGGCGCCGGCCGCGTCGACGGCGTCGCCAAGGTGACGGGCGCAAAGCTGTACGCCTCCGATTTCCGCGCCAACGACCTTCCGGGCTGGCCACAAGCCACCTCGCACGCGATCCTGGTCCGCGCCAACGACGCCACCCATGTCTACACCGGCTTGGATCTTGCGCGCCTGTCGGGCGCACTGAAGCCTTCCGTCGTCATCACCGCCGCCGATCTCGACCGCATCGGCACGCAGGTGCCCGAATTCTACGCCGGCGATCTGTTTTGCCCCGTCGGCAAGTCGCCGCTCTATCTGGGTCAGCCGGTTGCGCTCCTCGTCTTCGAAAAGTTCGACGCCTTCGACCAGGCGCGCCTCGTGCTGCGCGACGGGACTTTCGTCAAATTTGGAGAGGAAACCGGGCCGGTGATTGCGCCCGACTACGGCTCGTTCCGCTTCACCCGCGTGGCAGGTAGCGGGCCTGAGAAGCCGGATATCTATTCGCCGATCCAGGCCGGCTGGGTTTCACCCAAGAAGGTCCAGAACGCCGCGCTGCCGGTGTGGTCGCCGCTCGCCAAGGAGATGCCGCCCGACTACGCCAAGGCCGCCAAACATGGCGAGCAGATCCGCGCCGAGCTTGCGGCGGAGAATGCTTCGCTGCTGGTGCTCGACCGCGAGTTCGAGACACAGTCGGTCGACCCGATGTTCCTCGAACCGGAATGCGGGCTCGCCTGGTACAACAAGGGCGGCAATCTCGAGCTCGTGCTCGGCGTTCAGTCGCCCTATGAGGCCGCCGAGTCGATCGCGCATTTGCTCGCCAAAGCCCGCGGGCCCTACAAGCCCGCGCATATCAATGCGCAGTTCGCCCATGTCGGCGGCGGCTTCGGCGGCCGCGATCACACGCCGTTCATTCTCTATGTCGCGCTCGCGGCGATCTGCTTCCCGGGCAAGCCGGTGCGGCTCGCGCATGACCGCTACCAGCAGTTCCAGGGCGGTATCAAACGCCATCCGATCAAGATGCGCTCGCGCATCGGCATCGATCGCGCGAGCGGGACGATCAAGGCGTTTGCCGCCGATCACGTGCTCGATGGCGGCGGCCTCGCCAATTTCTCGGCCAACGTCGCGGTCGTCGCCGCCACCGGCGCGATCGGCATCTACGATATTCCAAAGGTCGACGTCACGACCGTGGCGCTGCATTCGCGCGGCGTCACCGCAGGCTCGATGCGCGGCTATGGCACGCTGCAAACCATGACCGCGCTGGAAGTGCTGATCGACGAGGCGGCAAGCGAACTGAAGCTCGACCCGATCGAATTCCGCCGCCGCAATGCGCTCAAGCAAAACGGCCGGACCATGACGGGCAATCCCTACATCGTCTCGGTCCGTACGCCCGAAATCCTCGACAAGCTCGAAAAGCATCCAATCTGGCAGCAGCGCGCAAAGTTCAAGCAAGGCGCATCCGACCGGCTGGTCGGCACCGGCGTCGCCTGCGTGACCAAGGACTACGGCTCCGGCGCGGACTGCTCGCTCGGCCGCGTCGAGCTGACCGCCGACGGCAAGATCGCGATCTTCTGCGACCACGTTGAGATGGGCAACGGCATCGGGACGGCGCTGGCGAACCGGGTCGCGAGCCATCTCGGCACGATCGCCGACGAGGTCTCGGTCGCCCGCGTCGACAGCTACGACGCCCTCGGCCTCGTCAGCTCCGGCGATCCCTACACGATGGATCAGAAGACCCAGGATGCGGCGGCGAGGAATCCGCGCTGGGTGCCGGCGATCAGCTCGGCGACATCAGCCTCGATCGGCGCGCATGTCGGCACGCATTCGTCTGCGGAAGCCGCCCGCGTCATCTTCCGCTTCGGCCTGTGGCCGGCAGCACTGGAGCTCTGGCGCATCCCGAAGACCGACGCTCGTGCAAGGCAATGGGCCAGCGCGCACTGGCAGAACGGCCAGCTCGTCATGCCCGGCCTCGAACCACTTGCGCTGCCGGCGCTGGCGGCAACCGCCCATGCGCGCGGCTTCGTCACCGGCGCGGTCGCGCACAGCTTTTCCCGCTGGGCCTGGTCGCGCGCCGGCTTCCCGCTGTTCGGCGAGCAATATCGCGCCGAGATCGATGCCCTCGCAATCCGGCGGGGTAACGGCAAGTTCGAGCGCATCACCCGCACCAGCGTCAAATTTCCCCCGACCGACAACAATCGCATCGGCACCGCCTACACCTCGATGTGCGGCACGCTCGTCCGTGTCGAGATCGAGCGCGCGACGGGCGCCTTGCGCATCGCCAAGGCCTACAGCGTGTTCGAATGCGGCACGGCGCTCGTGCCCGAAGTCGTCATGGGTCAGGCCCATGGCGGCTTCGCGATGGGCGTCGGCTATGCGTTGCTCGAGACGCTGCCGCCGTTCGAGGGCGGTCCGGGCAACGGCGAATGGAATCTCGGACGCTACCTCGTCGCGCGCGGCTCGGACCTACCCTTGCGCGATCTCGAGATCGAGATGCTGAAACCATTGACGCCGGACGAAGAGCCGAAGGGCATGGCGGAGGTCGTCATGATCCCGATCGTGCCGGCGCTCATCAACGCCATCGATGATGCCACCGGCCACCGCTTCCGCGCGCTGCCGGTGACGCCAAGCCTTTTGAAGGGAGTGCTCGCGTGACGACACTTAGCCTCACCATCAACGGCCAGAAGCATGGTCCGGTCGAGGTGCGCGACGACCTCTCCATGAACGATTTCTTGCGCGAGATGCTCGGCATGACCGGCACGAAATTCGGCTGCGGCGCCGCGCAATGTTTGAGCTGCGCCATCATCGTCGACGAGCCCGACGGCACCAGCTACACCAGCCCGACCTGCATCGCTCCGGCCGTGAATTTCGACGGCAAGTCGATCCGCACCGTCGAGGGCCACGCCAGGGACGGCCAGCTCTCCGCGCTGCAAAAGGCCTTCATCGATCATTTCGCGTTTCAGTGCGGCTACTGCACGGCGGGCTTCCTCAACGAGGGACAGGTCCTGCTCGAGCGCCTGGCGCGCAAGCCGGTCCCCCGCGAGGCGCTGGAGCAGACGATCTCCGACGCACTCGACGGCCATCTCTGCCGCTGCACCGGCTACATCAAGTATCACGAGGCGGTGCGCGACGTGATCCTCGCCGATTCAAACCGCTACCTCATCGCTACCAAGTAAGCGCGCGAAGGACACGAGCCATGATCTCCGACGCGCGCTTCAAGACGATGGCCGTGATCGCGGCGCTCGCCAGCGGCCTTTGCGCGGGCTACGCAGCCTCCGAGACGGCGAGCCATGCCCTGGCCTCGCCCGAGAGCTTCGCCAACATTGCCGACACCGAGAAGCGCTCGGCCGCGATCTTCACCGAGCTCGGCAAGGTGCTGACGCATCCGCGCTGCACCAACTGCCATCCCGCCGGCGACAGCCCACGGCAAGGCGACAATCCGCATCTCCATCAGCCGCCGGTCACACGCGGTGCCGACGGCCATGGCCTGGAGTCGATGCGCTGCCACACCTGTCACCAGAAGGCCAATTTCGAGCCCGGCCGCGTGCCCGGCCATCCCGAATGGCATCTTGCGCCGCGCGAGATGGCCTGGGAGGGCAAGACGCTCGGCGAGATCTGCGAGCAGATCAGGGATCCCGCGCGCAACGGCGGGCGCAAGGTGGAGGCGCTGATCGACCATATCGGCAAGGACACTCTGGTCGGCTGGGCCTGGAAGCCCGGCTTCGGCCGCTCGCCGGTGCCCGGCAAGCAGGCGCAGGCCGGTGCGCTGGTCGAAGCCTGGGTGAAGACGGGTGCTGCATGCCCCACACCGTGACAAGGCGCCAGGGCGAGTACTCATAAACGTCGACTTCCGAGGGTAAAGCGGAAGTCGCCCCGCTTGGTCGTCATCGACGGCTTGTGGAGCGAAAGCGGACATAGAATAGTACATCGCACCGGCCAGTTATGCGCCAATGGCGGTGGGCAGCGAGAACGTGCCTATCGATCGTGATGTTGGTGAGCGTCTCGCCGCAGAAGCAGCGCGCAATGCCGCCGATCAGGTCACGCAGCGGCCGGGCGGCAGAATCCTCGCGACTTCCGTGAGCACGCTGACCATGGGCTCGCAGGCGAGTGTCGGCTTGCTGCTTTGATTCCGCGTTGGCTTGGTGACGCGGGTCTGCGCAGACGGAAGGCGCAGCAGGACCGAGGTATCGGCGAGATCGTTCGGGCGCAGGGAAACCGTTTCCATCGGAACTGCAAGCCGCTTGAGGTCGCCGAGGCGATCTGTCTTGCTGGCGCGGTTGACGACGTCGCTTGGCCGTTCGGCCTGCCAGCGGTCTACGAGGTCGTGACCTGAAGCGAACTGCACAGCGCCGACTGTCAATGTGATCGCGACAGCGCCTAAGAGAGCTTTACGAAGCTGTGACATTCTGTCCCTCGCTCGATGGCGATTTGTCGCCATCTACGCAGCGCCCTTGGCCCGTCGTCTTCCCTAATTGCCGAAGATTTCACCTTGGCTTCGTGAAAGCCGGAAAATGGTTTCATCCCTGTTTCGTCGCATCGAAGGAGGTCGTGGTTCCGGCCGGTACGTCTGCGCGGGTCCTCCACAGGCAGCAGCGCGCCGGGAAGGAGACAACCCGACGCGCCCGTGCCGCATACCTATTTTCTCTGCGCTGGTGGCGGCTGCGCGTAAGCTACTGTTCTGAGGGGACGTTGCGATGCTGGACAAGACCACCGACGGACCGGCGAAGACATCTGTCAAACTCGGATGGACCAGCGTAGCCCGCTTCATCCACATCACTTCGCGCGCGTTTCTGCCAATGCGCTCTGTGTCCTAGGTTACTTTGATCGCTGGCAAAGGCATTGAGGGCGATCGCTACTTGATGAAGGAAGGGTTTTATTCACCCCTTCGCAAGGAGGGCGACCAGATCACCTTGTTCGAGTTTGAGACGCTGATTGCACTCAAGCACGAGGCCGGGATCGAACTCGGCCCAGAGGAGCACCGGCGCAACGTGACAGTCGAGGGCGTTCCGCTAAACCACCTTGTGGGCGGTCGCTTCTGGCTCGGCGAGACAATGTTGGAAGGGGCCGGGCTTGTGGACCCGTGTGGGCACGTCGAGAAAATCACCGGCAAGAAGATCTCCAAACACCTGATCAATCGCGGTGGGCTGTACTGCAAGATTATGCGGGACGGCCTTGTCGGGGTCAGCGACGCCGTGCGTGGAGTTCAATGATCTTTGTTGCCTTTCTGGGAGCTAGATCGTGCTGTCACGATGGCGCGTGCGAATGTTGTGACTGCGGAGGCAACGCCGCTGGCCGAGCGTTCAAGGTTCGACGATGCAGTTCTGAGGCGCGATGGCGTTGATGCTCGGGCCTCCGCCTGCCGGAGGTCATCTTCGGTCGCGAGTGGAAGCTCTTGGGGCGGCGGCGCGACAACGGACTGGGCGTTCATCGCTAATGGCGGCGGCGCGCCCAGATGGCGTGCTCTGCGGCAGCACCTTACCCTTTAGCAGCCTCGGCAGATCGAGAGATTGGGCTTCAGTTTCTCAATTTCTTCTTGATCGCCCAGCGACTGTATCGCCGATGGTCTCTCGGCAACGTCGGCCTTTTGCCTGACCTTGGACTTTTTTGGGCGAGGTCTAATGGGCAGCGGCTCGCCTGTCTCCTCGCCATCGTCGATACCTACGGTAAAGCCATCGGGACCGGGCTCCCGTGCCGGAGACAGCTTGCCCATGCGCGACCTGGGCAAAATATCGTCGATGGCCGGCGTGGGCGAAATGTTCTCGATGGCCGGTGCCGGCGCGTCTTTGTCATTGGCAGGCGGTGGCGAGTTCTTGGCGGCTGCGGATCGTGGCGAACCTTTGGCGGTCGCTGTTCGCGCTGGAGCGTCGTCGGTCGCCATTGGTGGAGAAACGTTTTTGGTGGCCGGTGGCGGCGAACCTTTGGCGGTCGCCGATGGCGGCGAGGCAAGGATAACGGGCGGCGGATACATCGGGACTTCTGGCGCCATTGTCGGCGGAGGTGACGAACCTTTGGCTGTCGCCCGGGTGCTGCACATATTGAGACCGCCCCAGTGACACGTAGCCGCTGGTGGCGAACCTTGGTCGGTCGCCAAGGGCGGCGGGGCCAGCGAGGTTTGACATCGAGCGCCGCCATGCAGCCAAAAACTGACAAACAACGAACCGAGGACAAATAATGCAGCGCTTTTCAATCGCATTCTGCAATCCGCTTCGCTGTTGAAATCACAGACACCTTAGCTGCGCGCAATCTGGACTACTCACATCGCGATCAAAAGGTGACCAAAATAGGGAGGATGCACTGGAGACGATGCGGGTTACTGGCATCCTGAAGTATGCCTGATCATGCGCGGCAGATACTATCCGTCGATCCTGGAGTCGGCGCGCAAGCTCCGCCAGAAGCAATTCGTGCTGGACGGCGAAGCGGAACACACAGCGCCACCGCGAAATCACAAGGGGGGCGGGTCCCCGCCCCGGCCAGCCGGGATCGAGTGCGATCAGGTACTGGTACAGGTTACTGACGCTTATTTTCTTGACCACACCTAATTGCTACGACTTTTCCTCGGCTGGGCGCGATCCAGCGCCACAGTAGCGGCAGCTCTCACTCCAGAACCTCGTACTCGAACGCGACGCCCTCGGGGTCGTTCTCCTCGAACCATTTCTCGGCGGCATCCACATTGGTGAACACCTTGATGTGCTCCTTGTCGCCGACCTGGTTGGCGGCGTTGACGTAGACGAAGACGGTCATAGTTCTCGCTCCATCGCCGGATGGCTGCGGTTCTTCACCTTGTATGGGGCTTTCCTTGTCAAGGGTAAACTTCCCCACACGCTGCTCTCTATCCACTTGTCGAGTCCGACGATTGGTTCGGTGTCAGCGAGGCGCTTTCTTCCATTCTCGGCATGAAGGGCCCCCTTTGCTTGGCCGCGCTGAGCGGTCAATCCCTGCAGCCCGCAAGGGGCGCGCCTTTTGGCGCGCGGGATTGACAGCGAAAGCGCGTGCCGAGCGATAATGCGCCATTCCAAGAGTGGCCTGGCGGCGAAGTTTACGATCTTCATCTTCACACGCCGTTGGTCGTCTCACCCGTGAGCATGACGTCACGTGTACAGCGGCATTGGCACGGCGACAAAATCCGAGGCGAGCCCGCTATCAGGCGCTGATCGCGCCGCAGCCTTGTATTCGGTCGATCCTTCGAGGATCGCACCATGATGCAATCATGCGCATCGGCGGCGAGCTCCGGGGCGGCGGGTCCATCCTTGATCGCGGCTTGAAAGCCATTGTGAAAAGCGAATCACCACCGCCTCGGATCGTCATCGGCAGACCACACCTCCACGGCCCGCCAAAACTGTCGTGCTGTTATCTGATCTCCTTTCCCCTTCGAAGTTATCGGTTATGACGCAGGACGCAGGACAATGCCGTCCGACATTTCGCCTGTTGTAACGAGACGCCAGAGTGCAATGAGCAGCT
>NZ_AXAS01000056.1 GCF_000472925.1 Bradyrhizobium sp. Ec3.3 | reverse complement strand
CCGCGTCCGGTGATGGAGAGCTATCGCGGCGCGGTGCAGATGTTCACGGTCGGGCCGCGCGTCACCGAGAAGCTGCGCGAGCTGGCGCGGGAACGGCAGGCGACCCTGTTCATGGTGCTGCTGGCGGTGTTCAAGGCGCTGCTGGCAAGGATGAGCGGACTGCACGACATCGTGGTCGGCTCGCCGATCGCCAACCGCAACCGCGCCGAGCTCGAGGCGCTGATCGGCTTCTTCGTCAACATGCTGGCGCTGCGCACGCAGGTCTCGGCCGAGCTCAGCGTCGCCGAGCTGATCGACCGGGTGCGGGAGGTCACGCTCGGGGCCTATGAGCACCAGGACCTGCCGTTCGAGAAGCTCGTGGCCGAGTTGCATCCGCGGCGCAGCCTGAGCCACAGCCCGATCTATCAGGTGGCCTTCGTGCTGCAGAACACGCCGGATGCGGGATCGGCCGATGCGGCTGTCGAGATCGCCGAGCCCGCCTGGGATCGCGATCCCCCGCATTCGGTCGGCACCTCGAAGTTCGACCTGACGCTGTCGCTGGCCGAGCGCGGCGGGATTCTGGTTGGAAGCTGCGAGTACCGGACGGACCTGTTCGGCCATCGCACCATCGGCCGCCTGTTGCGGCGCTATTTGCGCATGCTGGTGGCGGCCGCCGCGGATGCGACGACGCCGCTCTGGCAGTTGCCGCTGCTGTTGCCGGAGGAGACGCAGCCGGCGCGCCGGGCGGCCTCGGCGATCGAGCCACAGCTGGTCGAGGCGATGGCGCCGTTCGGCGGCGACAGGACGGCGCTGGCGCTGGCAGCGCGGGCGGCGGCCACCGCGATGAAGCTCGAGCGGCGCAGTCTTTTGGCCGTGCTCGACGACGGCGACGAGAGCCTGCGGCGGCTCGGACAGACCGCAGCGCTCGCCGCCGGCGCCGACGTCGCGCTGGTNGATGCCGCGCGTCTTGCAACGATGCGCTCGGATCGTGTGCCAAGCCACGTGCTGGTGCGGCCGGAGAGACTGGCGAAGCTGGCNACGGAGGACGTGCCGCAGGAGGCGACGCTCGTGATCGTCGGACTGCCCTGCTTTGCGGCCGCGCTGGAGCGCTGGAAGGAGCGACGGATCATCGGGCTGTGGGGCACCNGTCCCCTGCCCTGCTGCGCCACGCTGTCCTTCGAGGCACCAGAGGCGGTGATCGGCGAGGCGCTTGCCGGCTGCGCGATCGAGGTGTTGGACGCGCGGATGCGGCGGCAGGCGGTGGATGTGTGGGGCACGATCCATGTCGGCGGCGCGATGGTCGGACAGCCGAGTGCCGCNNTNGGCGANGCNCTGGTGAGCGATCCGTTCGCGCCGGGCGGCTGGCTCTATCGGACCGGGCTGATCGGCCGGCGCCGCGCCGACGGCCGCATCGAGCTGATCGGCGCCNAAGANCGGCTCGTCGCGCTGCAGGGGATGCGGGGCGACCCGCAACGGCTGGAGGCCTTGCTGCGGCAACATCCGGCGCTGCAGGAGGCAACCGTCTGGGTGCAGGACCAGGGCGAGGAGCGCTGGCTTGCGGCGTCCGTCGTGCCGCAGGCCGGACGCAGGATCGGCGAGGAGGAGTTGCTCGCTTACGCCAGCGAGCGCCTGCCGGCAGGCCTGGTGCCGCGCCGCATCCAGGTCAGTGACAAGCTGCCGCTTGCCTTCGCGCTTGCCGANCCCGANGAGGCGGACAAGCCGAGCAACGCGGTCGAGGCGGTGATCGCCCGCATCTGGGCCGAGGTGCTCAAGCGCCCGCAACTCGACGTCAACGCCAACTTCTTCGACCGCGGCGGCAACTCCGTCACCTCCGTCCAGGTCATCTCGCGAATCCGCGAGACCTTCCACATCGATCTCCAGCTCCACCGCCTGTTCGANGCCCCGACCATCGCAGAGCTCGCAAAGGCCGTCCAGGCCGCGGGCGCCAGCATTTCCGAGACCGACGACGCGCCGGCGGATTCGGCCGGAGCCGGCGAGCCGGAGCCGCTGCATTTCGGCCGCATCCGCCGCGCCCCGCCCGGACCGCGGCGCTCTCGCGCACCCTTGTCCTACGCGCAGGAACGGCTCTGGTTTCTCGATCAGTTTCAGCCGGCCTCGACGGTCTACAACATGCTCGTGATGGTGCCTCTCGGCACGCTCGTCGACGCAAAGCTGATCCGGCGTACCCTCACCGAGATCACGCGCCGGCACGAGATCCTGCGCACGACTTTTCCGTCGGTCGCCGGACTTGGACAGCAGATCATCGGCCCGGTGCAGACGGTCGCCCTGCCGGTCGTCGACGTGACGCACCTGCCGGTCAACGAGCGTGAGGCAGAGGCCGAACGGCTGGTGATCGAGGACTTGCAGAAGCCGTTCGATCTCACCCGCCGGCCACCGCTGCGTGCGCGCCTCATTCGTGCGGGCGAGGCCGGCAGTTATCTCTCCATCATCATCCATCACATCGCGTTCGACGGCTGGTCGTTCGGAATTCTGACCCGGGAATTCTGGGCGATCTACAATGCGTTCAGGGAGGGAGGAAACTCCCCGCTCGACGAGCTCCCCGTGCAATATGCCGACTTCGCACGATGGCAGCGCCGCTGGCTGTCCGGCAGCCTTCTCGAATCTCACATGAGCTATTGGCGGCGACAGCTCGAGAACGCACCTGAGCTTCTGAACCTGCCGACCGACCATCCGCGCCCGGCGGTCGAAACCCATCGCGGCAGCGGCCGCTGGTTCTCGCTGCCGCAGCCGCTCGGAGACAGCCTGCGCGCGCTCGCCCGCCAGGCCAACACCACGCTCTTCTGCGTTCTCCTTGCCGCCTTCAACGTCCTGCTCATGCGCCTGTCGGGGCAGGAGGACATCGTCGTCGGCTCGCCGATCGCAAACCGCACACAGGTCGAGACCGAAGCGCTGGTCGGCTTCTTCGCCAATACCATGGTGTTGCGAAACAACCTGTCTGGCAACCCGACATTCTCCGAGCTGGTCGCGAGCGCGCACCGGGTCCTGATGGAAGCCGCCGAGCACCAGGACGTGCCGTTCGAGAAGATTGTCCAGGAGCTGCAGCCAGCGCGCAGTCTCAATCATAATCCGCTGTTTCAGGTCATGCTGGTCCTGCAGAACATTCCGGGCACCGAAGACAGCTTGCGAGACTACGCCGAAGCCTGGCAGCGTATGGAGCCGACCCAGCCCGATCCGACGACGACGCCATCGGTCGGGACCTCGAAGTTCGACCTCACGCTGACGTTGATCGAAACCGGCGTCGGCCTGACCGGCGGTATCGAGTACAGCGCCGAGCTGTTCGAGCCCGAGACGATCGATCGCATGATCCATCAGCTGCGCGCGCTACTGGAACACGCGGCGGCCGATCCGCATTGCCGGATCTGGCAGCTGCAGATCCTGACGGCAGTCGAGCAGGCCAACCTCGCGGCGGCTTCGCGCGGCACCGCGACGGCAGACTCGCCCTATGCGACGGTGGTCGAGTGGGTTGCGGCCCAGGCACGCAGCACGCCGGAGCAACCCGCGATCATCACCGCCGACCGCGTCATCGACTACGCCGAGCTCAATCACAGCGCAAACCGGCTGGCGCGGCATCTGGCGCATCTCGGCGTGGCCAGGGATGATCACGTGGCGATTTCGATGCCGCGCAGTCCGGAGATGCTCATTGCCGTGCTCGCGGTCTTGAAGGCCGGCGCGGCTTATGTTCCGATCGATCCGTCCTATCCGGCGGCCCGCCGCGCATTCATGCTGTCAGACTCGCGTGCATCGCTCCTGATCCGCCAACCCGGCGCCTCCGATCCGGCAGGGGCGACGCCCGTGCTCAAGCTGGCGGCCGGCGATCCCGCCCGGCTCAAGGAGTCGCCCAGGGATCTCCGGATACGTTTGTCTCCAGAATCCAAGGCCTACATCATCTATACCTCCGGCTCGACCGGACGTCCCAAGGGGGTGATGATGCCCCATCGGGCGATGACGAATTTGATCCAGTGGCAGAATGCGAACACCGGATGCCTCGCCGGGACCCGCACGCTGCAGTTCTCCTCGCTCAGCTTCGACGTCTCGTTTCAGGAGATCTTCTCGACATGGACGAGCGGCGGCGCGCTGGTCCTCGTCGATGATGCAGTGCGCGCCGACCCGAACCAGCTCCTCGATTGTCTGCGCGCGCACCAGGTGCAGCGGCTCTTCCTGCCCTACGTCGCGCTTCAGCAGCTCGCCGAAGCATCGCGCATGGGCCACGGGGCGCTGCCGCCCCTGCGCGAGATCATCACCGCGGGCGAGCAGCTCCGCATTACGCTCGCGATCGTCCAGCTCTTCGATCGGCTCGGCGACTGCGCGTTGCGCAACCAGTACGGCCCGACCGAAACCCACGTCGTCAGCGAGCATGTGCTAAAGGGACCGCCGCGGTCCTGGCCGCCGCTGCCGCCGATCGGAGCGCCGATCGCCAATGTGGCCGTTCACGTGCTGGATCGTTTCCGGCAGGCCGTTCCGATCGGGGTCATGGGCGAGCTCTACGTGTCCGGCGCCTGCCTGGCGTCCGGCTATCTCGACCGCGACGAGCAGACGGCGGAGCGCTTCCTGCCGGATCCTTGGAGCGGGCACGAGGACGCAAAGATGTACCGCACGGGCGACCTCGCGCGACGTCTCGCCGACGGCAGCATCGAATTCCACGGACGCAACGATCACCAGATCAAGATCAGGGGTTACCGCATCGAGCCCGGCGAGATCGAGCTGGTGCTAACGGACATCGACAACGTCGTCGAGGCCGCCGTGGTCGTGGTCGGAGGATCAGCGGACACCAAGCGTCTCGTTGCATTCATCGTCACGGACCCGCCGATGAGCGAGACCAGCCGGATCCGCGACCGGCTGGTCGCGCGGCTTCCGGAGCACATGATACCGGCCACCATCATCTGTATCGACCGACTGCCGCTGACGCCAAGCGGCAAGCTCGACCGGGAAGCGCTGATGCGCGCACCGATGGCGGGCTATCGCGAGGATGACGATCGCGAGGCAGCAGCGACGCCGCTCGAGCAAATGCTTGCCGCGTACTGGTCGGAGCTCTTGGGCCTCGAGCACGTGGGCGTCGACGACGACCTCTTCCGGCTGGGAGGGCACTCCCTGATGGCGACGCGCATCATCGCGCGCGTCTACAGCGAATTGGGCCTACGCGTCCCCGTGCGCAGCCTCTTCTCCGCGCCCACGGTGCGGCAGTTCGCAAGCACGATCGTCGAGCAGATTGCGGAGCGCATCAAAGCCGCGCAGAGCGAGGTGCTCGTCACCAAGCTCGAGGAATCCTTGCTCCGGCATGCATCGTGAGACGAAGGCCGAAGCAACTTTGTTGGGGCAACAGGCCGGCTTTGGGCTTTCAGGTCGCGCCGGCACGGCAGAATAAAAAAGGAGCGAGACGACGTTGCGAAGAACGCCGGCTCGTTCACCAGACGACGCGATCGGCCCACGCGTCAACTATCGCCAGTTCAATTCGCCCGGACCGGCCCAAGGCATCCTTCTTATCATCAGATGATGTTCACGCCGCTGGCCGGCACGAACATGAAACAATAGAACTGGTAGTCCACCACCAGATCCTGGTTGTTGTTCGGAGCCTGCGAGAGCGGTCCCTGGTTGACCGTCCAGTTGGCTGTCGCGGGGTTCGTGATCGGCTGGCCGGCGAAGTCGAAATTGGTGACCTGGTCGCCGCCGTCCTTCTGCGACCATGAATCGCAAGGACCAGAGGAATTGTCGCAGCGGGCCCAATGATAGTCGCCCGGCCAGTTCTGATCGCCAGCCGGCGAGACCATCAGCGCCACGAAATGACCATTGAGGGCCGCGCCTTGGCGGGACGACTTGAAGCCGGTGAGATCCGTCGTTGCCGTCCCGACGAAGACGAGCCCGTCCTTCACGGCGTAGGAGCTCACGGTCTGGCCCAGCGCCGCCACCGACGTCTGGAAGTTCGCCGCCGTCAGCAAGAATCCGCTTTGGCGACCGGGTTGCGGAAAGGTGTTGGTGGAGATGTTGCAGCCATAGGCGTAGCAGTTGTTGTTGGCCTGGAACTTGTACGACATGTAGTTGCCGCCGCAATCGCCGGGCGGATCGTAGCCGGCCGCCGGTCCGCCGACGACCGTGGGACCGTATTGCGGGACACCGATGGTGCCGGTCCCCGGCGGCACGGTGATGTTCACATTGACGATCGTGGGCGGGATCAAATGCTCGTCGGGCGCTTCGAGCGCGCGCCCCGACAATCTGATCTTATGGAACTGGTCCTCCGCGGCGATCCGGCCGCTGAGCTTGAACCGCCGAACGAAAGGTCTGCTGGTCATCGGTTTCCTCCGAACCCGGTTGTGAGGGACAAGCCTATTTCTGCTGGTACAAGGTCTTGGTCACAGCGTTGTGGTCGTAGTCGTAGACCAGGAGAGCAAGATCGGCTGGCTTGCCTGCCGATCCGCTCAACACCAGCATCGACGAGGCTCCGGTGCTCACGCCGGTGTTGGTCGCCCACATCGGCGCGTTGTAGCGGCTGTAGAACACCAAATTGCCGTCGTTCTGCATGATGAGACGTCCCGGCAACTGGTCGGCCGGAGGAGCCGGCGATATCGCCGCCCACAATTGCGTGCCAGTGGAGTCGCACAGCACCGGCCCGGCCACCGGATCGTTGCTGAGCGTCGCGCTGCCGTCGAGGGCGGCGAGGGTCTGATTGGCCAGCAGCAACGGATTGACGCGGCTGTCCAGCTTGTTGACGCTCATCATCTCGCCGAGCAGGTTGGTCTGCATCAAGATCTTGACCTGGGCGGCCGTCCACTTCCAATGGCCGGCTGTGGTGAGCAGGATCATCAGCTTGGCGAAGGCAGCCATCGGCGTCATGTCGGCGGGATTGAGCGCGCCGACCGCGGGCAGCCAGGCGCCGGCCGCGTAGGCATTGTCGTTGACGACGCCGGCAATCACCTGTGTGCAGTCGACGATCACCACGCCGCCGGCATTGGCCGCCGCGAGTGCCTGATAGGCGGCGCCGCCGGAGGGATTGTCGGGGTTGCCCGAAGGAAAGTTGCCCTCGCCGTAGGATTCGAGGATTAATCCCTTGATGCCGCTTGTTACGCAGGCGTTGAGGAGGTTCGCGATCAGGCCCGAACAGGTCTTGGTGCTGTCGTTGAACGCGTACCAGGCCGGAAACGCGTTGAACTGCATCACCGGAAAATTGTTGATGTTTGCTGCGACGTAGTTGAGCTGCTGGATGGCCGAGTTTCGCGCCGTCGCATCATCGAGGCTGACGCCGTTCGAGACCGGCGGCGGCAGGATGTTCTCGAACAGGATTTCGAACTGAATGCCATATTCGCCGAGCGACGGATAGTTCGGCGACGAGAAGGCGTTGAACTCGCTGGCATTGGTCTTGAGCACGCGGTTTCCCCGGTAAAGCTGGTTCTGAAAATAGACGCAGACCTCGGGTATACCACTTTGGGCGGCGGCGATCGCGCCGCAGAAGTTCTGAAATGCGTCTGTGTTGTAGGCGAGCGCCGACGGCTCCTTCTCGTTCGGCCCCTGATAGAACATCGGCAGTTGCGAGCCGGTGATGATGACCGGCTTGCTCAATTGCGCGGTGGTGACGCCGCGATCGGTGAAGACCGACAGCAGGAACGGCAGCGCCGTGCCGGTGAAATCCATGCTGTCGGTGCCATGGAGGACCACCCAGCCGTCGAAATCGGCATAGTGATCGAGGATGTAGCTCGCGATGATGCACCAGTCCGTCGGCTGAAGATTTGTGCTGTCCAGCGTCCCGGTCGACGACTCCGGGAACTTCACGTCCACGGCGTAGTGCAGTTCCGTGTTCGGGTAATCCTGGACGATGATGGTTTCATCGATCAGCGTCTTGCAGGCCTTGGCGAACGCCTGCGCCGACATGGGGGCGAGCGGTGTGCCGACGCAGCTTATCGTCCCGCCGGTGTTTATGATGGCTATTTTCATCGTGCTGCGATGTCCTCAACGATTGGCGCACATCCAGCGCTTCATCCCAGCGTCGGGATGATTCTATCTTAGATAGAATGCACACCAGATAACACCCGAAGGCGATAAACAAAATGCGCCGCCACTTTCACGGCGCATTCAGCGCCGTACCGAGCGAGCGCAAATCATCGCAAAACTTTCGTCGCACGGCGGTCCGATCGACCTTGAGATTTCGGGTGAGCAGACCGCTTTCGAGCGAGAGCGCCATTGTCGGAAATACGATTCCGAGCACCGGCGTCTTCCGCAGCGCCGCGGCATTGAGGCCCGTGAGCGCCTGCACCGCGAGCCTCTGATCATCTCTGTTGTCACCGACCGTCCAGATCGCCGCCGCGAGCGACGGCATGTTCGGATGATCGAACACGATTGCGTGCCGCACCGTGGGCAAGGCCGCGATTTTTTCCTCGATTTCCTCCGGCGAGACCTTCACACCCCCGGCCGTCACGATTACGTTCTTCTTGCGGCCCGATATGGTCAGGTAACCATCCCCATCGAGGGCCCCGACGTCTCCTGTCGCCAAGGTGTCGGCGCCAACGAAAATGCTGCTTTCGACGGTCTCCCCCTCGAACACCTCATACGAGGTGCATTGATTCCAGCGGCACGACACCAGGACCTCGCCGTCGCCGGCGATGCGAATGGCTTTGGGAAAGGCTGCTGTGCCAACGGTTCCTATTTTGTTGGCGCCCGGGCGATTCCAGGCAATCCAGCCGGCCTCGGTCATGCCGTAGATCTCGAACAGGGGAAAGCCAGCCAGCCTGAACAGGTCAAGGGTGGAGCGTTTCACGGGTGCAGAGCCAACCAACATGATCCGCATGTCGCCGCCATAGAGCCGGTGAAAGGCGTCGAACAACCTCGCGCGCCATAACCGGCGCAGCCCGTCGGGGAGAATGCTTCCAGCGCGAGATAACCCCAGAAGGCCGAGGCGACGCCAGGCCGGCAGCAGCTTGAAACGCTGCTCGACGATTTCGTAGAAGCTCGGCGTTCCCAGCATGAAGGTCGGCCTGCCGTGCCGCAGCGCGTTCAGGAAGTTTTCCAGCCGCGCCAACACGACCTTGCATCCATACCAGATGGCGCAGTGGATTAGGTGCCGCTGCTGGAAGGCGGAGAACGGCAGGACCACGAGAATTCGGTCCTTCTCGTCGAGATCGAACGCCTTGCTGAACGCCTCTATGTGCTTGAGATTGGTCGTCCACGAGATCGGGAGCCGCTTCAGCCTGCCGGTCGAGCCCGAGGAGAAGGCGACCGTAAACACATCCCGCGTCGGCGAGACGGTCTGGCATCCGGTCTTGTCGCCGATCCCCAGCTCCGGCGGATGGGCCCCCAGGATCTTGGACAGATCGACGACACGGGGCTGCGACAACGCGGTCGTGCCGTCGGGGGCCTGGAACATCACCGCGAGATGCAGCGTCTCGATCAGCGAGGCCATGGGCACTGCGTCGAACTCGGGCGCTTCGCTCGGCAGACAGACGGAAATGCAGCCAAGCGAGACGAGAGCCAGATCCAGCACCAGCCATTCATAGGAGTTGGGTCCCCTGATTCCGACCCGGTCTCCAGCTTCGAGCCCGCCCCTGCTCAGATACGCCATGACATGATCGACGTCCCGCGCGAGCTCACCCACGCTGTGCTCGCGAACATTGTTTCCGTCGACGACGATGATGCCGCCATTGACCTGCCGCGCGAGAGCCTGGTTCGGACGTTCGGCAAGCGAGATCAGCGGCTCCAGATCCATGACCTACCCTCGGGGCTGCGAATTGGCCGGCTCGCGATGGAATGCGCGTTGGAAGAAGGAGATCTGCTCGTCGAGGGCGCGCCGAGCCAGCGACGAGGATGCGATGGCGTCAAACGCGTGGAAGGCGCCCGCGAAATTGTGAATCTCGGTCGGCACGCCCGCCTGCAGCAATCTCACGCCATAGGTGAGCCCCTCGTCGCGCAGTGGATCCATCTGCGCCGTCATGAGATAGGTCCGCGGCAGGCCCGACAGATCGCTGGCGCGCGCAGGCGCCGCATAGGGCGGCACGCCAGCGACGCGTGCTTCAGGCAGATAGTGATTCCACATGTGCACCGAACTCCTGCTGTCCCAGCCCGGCGTATCGACGAAGGCCAGCATCGAAGCGGTCTGCATCTGATCGTCCAGCACCGGGTAGATCAGCGTCTGGCACAGAATGGGCGGACCGCCTTCGTCGCGGGCGCGCAGAGCCGTGGCGGCGGCAAGCCCTCCGCCGCAGCTGCTGCCGGCCACAGCGATACGGCCGGCATCGATGCCGATGTCGCTCGCACGATCCGCGGTCCACAGCAGGCATGCGTAGCAGTCCTCAACGGCGGCCGGATAGCGGTGCTCCGGGCTGAGGCGATAGTCGCAGGAGACGACGACGCTCGAGGTGCCTGCCGCCCACTTCAGGCAGCGCCAGTGCTCGAAGTCGAGATCGCCCACCATGAAGCCGCCGCCGTGAAAGAACACGATTGCGGGCGCCGCGCGGCTCCTAGCGTTCGGTTTGTAAATTCGCACCGCGAACGTCGTTCCGTCCGGGTGCGCGACGGAGACATCCTCGCAACCGATGCCCTGCTCTTCGACGCGCCAATAGCCTTGAGCCTTCAACGCCGCGGATAGCTTGGCGATCTGCTGCCGGACCTTCACGGGATCCGAAAAGTCGTATCTGGGCTGAACTGACGCGGCCAAAACGAGCTCTGGATCCAACATGTCGAAGCTCCACCAAACGCATCTGCGAAGAACATTTTATCCTGCGGCTAGGCACACCCTCATTTGCCTCATTTGCCGATCTCGATCACGGACACGAGTTCCCTCAGCGTGGTGCTCATCAGCACGTCCGCAACACTGACGGGTCGTCCGAACTTGTCGGCGGCTTCGGCGGCGACCTGCATGGCGAGAAGCGAGGACCCACCCAGCGCGAGGAACTGGGCCTCGGGCGACCGAATGGCCTGTCCCAAGACCGAGGTCCAGATGGATGCCATCAGCTCTTCCTTCTCGGTCCAGTGTTTCATGTTCGCTTCACCATCATACCTGCTAGACGCGGCGCAGCAGGCAGGCACTGGCAACATTGGGAGCCCAGGCGACAGAGATGACGTACTCGCCAGATTTGAAGTCCTGGGCGAGCATCCGATCGCGCATCCCGATCAGATTGTCGCAGCCGTAGACGTGGGCATAGCGCGGCAGGTTCTCCCGGTAGACCTGCTTGTCGGCGACACCGGACGCGGAGCCGATCATCTGCAGATAGATCGAGCTGCCGTTGGTCGCGAACACGGCCGCAATGTCGCGTGCCGAAATCCGGCCCTGCGCGTAGACGCTTTCGCAGACCTTGCGCAGGGACATCACGCCCGAAACAAGATATTTCGGAAAGTTGGGCTCCGACCATTCCAGCGCCGCGAGCGCAGGATCCGTGAGGCTCGCGGCGCCGACGATCTCGAGCGTGCCGGAGCCGGGCGAGACGATGCAGGACACCGCGCCGTCGCTGAACAGCGTCGCCGCCTGCGGCGCCAGGCGATTTCCCTCGCTATCCTTCCCGAAGATGATGACCAGCGCGTTCTTCGGTCCGGAGGTCGATGAGACGAGCAATCGCGCGAGATCGAGCGCGGCATTCGCGACGGTGCAGGCCTGCATCGAGACGCCGAAGATCTGACTCCGAGAAAACCCCATCGCGGCAAGCGCGGACAGGAACGCCTGCTCTTCCTTGAGATCCCACTTCGCCATCGAGTGCCCGAGCACGACGGCGCCGATGTCGGCGGGTTGCAGCCCGGACTCCGCCAGCGTGCCCGCAATGCATGACGTGCACATGTCGTGCGCCGGGCGGCAGTCCTCGCAAAAATTCTGGATTCCCCGCGCGGCCAGCGACTCGATCGTGTTCTGGTCGGCCATGCCGAGCGCGACCAGCGCTTCGATCGGCCGGATCTCACCGACCGAATAGCATATCGACGACACTTTCGGCAGAGCGCTTTCCACGGTCAGTATCCTTGCCCGATCACGTCACACGATCACGCATGCTCACGAAGGCTTTCCCGGCGAAGCCACCTCGCCGACCAGCAGATACGCATCAAGCGGCCCAAGCTCCTCCCGGAAGAGGCGATCGAGCGCCTGGTCCCCGGTGGACGGAAGCTCATCGTAGAGGGCGTCGAGGTTCGCATAGGCGCCACGAACAATGAGGCGCTCCCGCTCCAGAATCGCGCTCTGGCCGAGCCAGGCTGCGAGATCCGCCCCGCAACGGACGATGTGTTCCGGCAATGCCCCGCCCACGTTCGGGTAGACGCGGTCTCGTCCGACCAGGCCGCAGAACAGCTTGTACAGGATCGGGCTCTCGCTTCGCGCCGAAACGAACAGTCGCGGCGACCTGTTGTGCGCGAAGGCAATGTTGACCAGCCTCTTGGCCCACAGCGCCCGCATGATCCCCCGGGACTGCCTTGACGGGATCATGCCCGAGGAATCGATGTAGATGTTCTGGTAGCCCTCGAACTTCAGAACCGAGTATCCGGTCCAGCCGACGATCTGGTCTTCCGCATCGGCAACGAAGATGAACTCGGCCAGCCGGCTGAAATAGCCCTGGTCCCGGCGCCCCGCCCAATAGGGCGTCATGTCTGCCCCGAACGACGATGTCGTGACCGGCACCAGCACGGAATAGATTTCCTCCTGTGTTCCGCGGTCCAGCACGGCGCCCGGATCGAGCACGGAATATCCTCGAAGATTCTCCGGCAGATCGAAGGTTCTCACACTGTCTCTGCTTCGCGAGAACAGCTCTTCCGCGCCGGGCAATCTCGTCATCAAGGTGCTGTTCGTCATGTGCGACAACCTCCCATGCTCTCTCTTTTTTCGTTTCGACGCCGCGTCAGTCACACCCCCTCACCGCCAATTCACGCGGTTTCGCCTCCGTCGATCGGAATGTGCTGTCCCGTGATGTAGGCAGCCTCGTCGGACGCCAGAAACGCGACCAGCGCGGCCACTTCTTCCGGCGCAGCGTGCCGCCGCAGCGGAATCCTCGCATTGACGGCGGCGAGCATGTCATCGGTGTATTCGGCGCGCTGCATCGGCGTCAGCACGTAGCCAGGGCACAACGCGTTCACTCTCACCTTCGGCGCCAATTCGAGCGCCATCGTGCGGGCCAGCAGGATCACGCCTGCCTTGGTCGCGTTGTAGTCCGCGTAGTAGGGATGCGCGCTCATTCCGTTGGTGGATCCCATGAGGATCACGACCCCGCCGTCGGAGGCGACCATGGAACGCGCCGCAAGCTGCGCGGTATGAAAGACACCGTGCAGGTTGACGTCGACCACGCGTCGCCACTCCTCGATCGTGATGTCGAGGAACGCATGCCTGATGCTAATGCCGGCATTGGCAAACGCCGCATCCAGGCCGCCGAAGCGCGCTTCGATCTCGCCGAACGCCTTTTTCATAGCGCCATAGTCGGCTACGTCGACAACGATCGGATGGACGCTCTCAGAGGATCTCGGGAAGCTCGCGGCGAGAGCCCTTGTATCGACGTCGAGCGCAATCACGCGCGCACCTTCGGCGACGAAACGGCACGCGGTGGCATAGCCGATCCCGCTGGCTGCGCCGGTCACGAGAACGCGTCGGCCGCGGAGCTCCGGATATCTCGGCGTCACGTGGGACCTCTCGAAACTGACAAGCTCAGCACCCCTCGCCCTTCCAATTCGTCGGTTTAGACCGTCTGCACATAATCGAGCACTTCGGTGGATTGTCCGAAGGACGCGCGGAATTTCGACGAGAACTGCGCTCGCGCCCCGCTGCCGTATCGGTCGATGACCGCCTTCGTACCCTCCACATCATTTGCAAGCGCGGTTCCGGCCAGGAGCGTCAGCATCTGCGTGACGCCGGACAGGACGCGCTCGACGGAGGTCATGATCTTTCGCCGGTCGAAATCGACGTGGACGAAGCCGTTGAGTTCGAGGAACGACAGCTCCAGAAACGCGGCTTCCGCGTCGGGGAAATAGGTTTCCCCGCGACGCAGGTAGCGGAGCATCTCGTTCAGGAAGACTTTGACGGCGACATCGCTGCGCAGATTGGCCAAGCCCGACCAGGGCCCGCCGCTTACCAGCAGCAGACCGAACAGGTCGGCCATGACCTCCTGAAGCATCATGGACGCTGCGCGTCCCTGCTGGCCCAATACCCGGAAATCCGTTTCTGGCAGCACCACCCCGTGGCCGATGTCATGGCCACGAAACCAGCAGATGAGATAATCCTTGACCGACGGAGCGGCCGTCTGATCATCGTCCCCCTCGAGCACCAGGGCCGACGAGCCGAACGGCGCACTGATGCCATGATAGATTGCGGAGTAGACGTTGGCGAAGACCACCGTCTTCTTCATCCGGGCGCGCTTGATCCCTTCATCTTCCGGCAGGAAGTACGCAAAGTGCTTCGGATAGCGATTGGCTTCGCCGCCGCAGAAGATGAGGTTGCCCACCTTGAAGAGGGCTGGAGGCCGCACGATCAGTCGCGGATTGAGGGTCGTCTGGATGTAGCAGGTCAGCGCATCGATCTGACCATCGAGATCCTCCACGAGCCGGTCGTAACGGCGGTCCACGGCGGCAAAGAGAGCCGAATGAAAGACCTCACGCGACTTGTTGTGCCAAGTGTGCAGGTCCCCGCTCAAGGAGATCAATCTCGTCTCGTCGAGTCCGATGCACCGTTCGACCCGTTCAGGCCAGGAACCGCCGCGCAACGCTTCGGCGCGCAGGCGCAGACATGTCGCCGATGCGTCGCAATCCAGCACATCTGCGCAGGCCTCCATGGCGGCAGCCTCGGCATGGCGTAGCTGGACGATCTCTTTCGCCCGGTCGTTGCGCTCGTCGGGCGCGAGGTCCTGATAGCCGCGGATGATCTCCGCAATCTGAGCAACCCGCCTGAGCGAATTCGCCGCGAACGAGCCGAGCAGCGGGCTCGCCGCAGGCAATGAGACGGAGAGAACCGTGTGACTAGGCCGCGGGGGCCAAAAGCGGTTCATGACAATCATCTCCTGTGCGGGCGGATCTCGTGTCAGCTGCTTCCCGTCGCCTTCGCCTCGCTATAGATGGCTGCGCTGCCATAGGCCCATTTCCTCCGGTCGGCCAAAACGGCAAAGACGTGGCCGACATATTGGACGGTAAACCAGAGCGGAAGATAAGCCGCGAAGGTCGGCGGAGCGCCCGTTTTCAGCCAGATCGCACCAGCCCAGAGGATGACTCCTAGAGCCGCAGACAAGGCGACGGTCGTCGACAGATCTGTCTGCTGCTGCCCCCAGTCGTCAGCCTCGGGCTTGCAGGCGAGCCCCAGCACCAATCCGACCAGGATCGCACCGAGCAGACCGAACAGGCCGACTTTCACCATGGCGAGCGGTGAGAGATGTGTCGCGCCGAGACCGAAGTAATAGAGAGCGGCCAAGCCTATTCCCCCAACTACGCCCATCCAATGCATTTGCGGCCGACGCCAATGCTGCGGCTCAGGCATTCTGATATTCAAAGCGCCGAAGGGAGCGCGATAGAGCGGCGGCCAGATCAGCCCAGTCACCGCCTGATAGTCGGCATAGGCACTGCCGCCGACCTTCTCCAGCCGCTTGTCATAGAGAACGCTGCCGATCACGTTGTAGATGTTGAGAACGACTGCGAGGACCAAGAGGTCCAGCGTCATGGTTGGAAGCAGAAAGAACATTCCGAAGAAGGCGGTGTGCACCGGGAAGCGGACCCAACGTCGGCTTCCGACCTTCCAGGGCGTTAGCTTTGGCCTCGACGCAGGGCCACTCAGCCAGCTCACGAACGTCGTCGAGCCGAATGCCAGGCCGCAATCGTATTCGAACAGATGGAGCTGCCAGTACCAGATCCAGGACAGGCAACACGCCACCAGCATGATGGTCGCCGGAAGCCCCTCCAGGCGCCAGACGACCACGTCAACCGGCTGCCACAGCATCGCTGCAACCAGAATATAGAGAACATTGACGAGGGACTCTACGGATCGCCATGCCAACGGATCGATCGTAAACCACTTGCCGGCCTGCTTCTTGACCGCGAGCGTCGCGATCAAGGAGTGTTGGACCCCAAAACCCAGCGTCAGCAAGGCATCAATCATAAGGGCATTGCTCGTCGGCATGATCGACCCCTTATATTCCGTTGCCAGTAACGTTGCTCGCAACTGCTTGAGGAAATCGTTCGCTGGAACACGAACCCACTTCCTAGGCAGCCATCCAAATTGATCTCATCGACGGCTCGTTTGCGTGGATATAGAGATGCAACGTCGCGGCGCGTACGCCATCAACAAAGTTGGTAATACAATCTCTGCTATAGTAGTGCAAATGTCAACACCTTAACGTGTCATGGATTGCAGTAACGCCACATGCGCGGCTTGCGGCGGCGCTCACCGCATTATGTCATCCACCGAAGTCGAGCCATCGGAGCGCGTCGTGAGAACTAGGTGTGCATTGACCGAACGCCGCGCTGATGAGGCGATCGGCGAGCGCCGGGGCAGCATCAAAGAAGCCTTCTGCCTCAATTCAGAATACCCGTTCAAAGGAAATCTGGGCACCCTACGCGCAAGGCGCTCTGGAGAGCCGAGGGGCAAATGCGCAACCGTTGCGCGTTTGTCGACAGAGCCGAAGGCGGTGACCCCAGCTTAGCGATATCGGCCGTCATGTTCGAGGAGTGCTCGATATCGTCGCCACGATCCTAGAATTCCGCCCCACTGGACAGCTCACCGATACGCCGCGAACTGCACCGCTCGATCTTCGGGAACTACAATGTTGTCACAGCACGGCCCGGCACCGGAACTGCTTAAGCTGTCTTCGCGAGCGCTATCCGAACCTCTCGGCTGATCCAGAGACGAACTGAGTAATGTTTCGCCGTCCCTCACCGGGACGAACCAGAGGGCGCAACGGGAGCTCTTGGCGGCCCAGCTGAGAAGCCGCACGTCCTGACCCCGCTGCATATTTTTGTCATAACGCTGCGTTGCGATCACTCCGGCGATCAAGGCCATCGCTCCAGTCACGCCGCCGGCAAAACCACCCCAGTCCGACGATTTGATCGGATTTCCAGACGAGATCGATATTCGACGACAATCGTCGTTCCAGAACGAGCGCCGATCAGAAGAAACTTTGATCGCCTCATGTGCGAGCGCCGATACGCCTCGGCCGTCGCCATAGGCGCAGCAGCGCAGGCGGCGATTTTATGATCTGGAGGCATAAACACTTTTGCGAACGCTTGCCGGAAGAGCTGCTTATCGTCGAGCTCCCCACCACGAAAGAGAAAATCAAGATTGTCCCCGGCGAACTGCGGAAAGAGCATGTCAAGGTTAGTCTTCATATTCCTCCGCCACCTGAAAATCTTCCCGCGTTCCTCAAGCGGTTCGCCGAGGGCTATTCCTCGACGCACCTTTCCAAGCTAAGCAAAATTATCGGCGTTGCCGCATCCCACCATCGCCTGACTTGGATTCACCCGTTTCTGGACGGCAACGGCCGCGTGACGCGCATGTTCTCGCACGCGCTCTTGGGCGAACTAGACATCGGCTCTGAGCTCTGGGCCGTCTCGCGAGGACTTGCGCGGTGCGTCGCCTACTATAAAGCCAACCTGCAGGCCGCAGACGAACCGCGCTACGGCGATCTCGATGGCCGCGGCAACCTCACGATGGCAGGGCTTGTCGATTTCTGCAAATTCTTCCTGACCACGTGCGTCGACCAGGTCGACTTCATGGCCGGATTTCTGGAGCGGGAGTACTGCTGAGGCGCAGGGAGATCTGGACCGAAGAGGAAACGCGCGCAAAGCGGCTCCCAAAGGGGCTCCTGGCCGTTGTTGCGCGAAACGGTCATGGCCGGCGGTACGCGCGCGGCAACACCCTCGCACTCACGGGATACGAAGATCGTCAGGCTCGCACTGTTCACTGTCTCGCTAGAAGCGAAGGGTCGCCATCGAAGGACAATGGTCCGAGATCGCCAGCAACGGATCGGGATGGCCTTGGCCGGCCGGACGCGTTCCCCCGAATCGGCCGATCGCAACCTTGATGGCGGGATCAGGAACCGAAAGGCTTATGCTGACGAGCATCTGGTCCAACCCGATCGGATTACGGCACCCAAGGCTATCCGCGCGTGTCAAAGGCTTGAGGGCGTCCTGATCGAACAGCTCACGCTTGGAGCGCTCGCAGAGTTGCTTTGCGACAGCGTTGACCGGGCATTGAGGCTCCAGGTGTGAAAGGGCACTGGAAGCGGGAGCACCATCATTTACCTCGCCGTACAGGCTGCGAACGAGGACGCCCGTGGATAGAGACGAAGCGGGATCGCTCCCATCGGAGCGCACGGCGGATTTTGCGATGGAGTTTTTCTCATGCGAAAGATTGCGGTTGAAATCGCCCATCAGAACGACCGGCATGCCTGCGGAGCTGGTTTCCAGCCAATCCTCGAGCGGACGCACTTGCCGCTGGAGGATCGGGCATGCGTCGCCGCCGCCATCGAGCTTGCCACGGTCTTCGAGCGGGCTGACGCAGGACGATTTAAGGTGCACGGTCATGACACGCAGGGGCTTACCGTCGATCTGAAGCGTCACCGATAGCCCGGGGCGCACCTGATCCGTGGCAGCGAGGTCCGGAACCGACAAGGGAGCAGCGACGGCACAGTCGGAGCCCGTCCCTAAGCTCCGCTTCCAAGCAATCGCGAGCCGCTGGACCTTGAAGTTATCAAACGAGCAGATCTCGTAATCGGCACCGTTGTTGGGCAGAACTTCGCGCACTGCGGTGGCGCCGCTCACTTCCTGAAACGCGATAATATCCGGATCGAGGTTCGTCCCGATGAAGTTCTGGAGTTGCTGGGCGCGCTTCTGATAGGCAGATTCGGTGACCGGCACGATCTTGAAGTTGGCCTGATAAACGTCGCATGGGGGCTTTACGGCGATGTCCCATTTGATCTTGGCATTACGGCCCCACTTGAGCTCCCAGCCGGGCTTGGTTGCCCCAGTTGTCGACGGTTCGAACAGGCCACTGGCGGGATTGAGCGCGAATGGTTGGCTGCAATCACGGATCCAATCCTTTGCTTCGGCTTGGCTCAAGTGCCACCCGAGATTCCATGTTGTGATCTTGATCTCCCGCGCCTCCACAGCTTGCGCTGTTCCAAGCAGGAGGATGAGGGCGAGCAGGACAAATCGACGGACACTCATGCAATGCTCCAGAGGGTTTGCCGGCAAACGGACCGTTAGTCGGATTGCGATGATCGAGCTTGATGAAGGTTTCCCTTCGCCTTGAGGGGCTGCATGCCAGCCGGGCGAATGGGGTCCTGGTTTCCTGCCACACAGCCATTGGGAAGCTTGCCTATGGCTCCCTCCCCGCGCAGGACGCTTTCGCGCGTCGCCTTCGTATCGATACCCCACGCGTGTTCGATTGCAAAGCGAAGCTCATCGGCTAAGCATTCGACCGCCCAACGAAGATCATGCCTGTCGCGGTTCGGGAATTCTTCCGTCTCGGTGATCTGCTGGCCGACGAGACGCGCGGCATTGCGGACGCCGGCATCGCCGACCATCTCCAACTCGCCCCAACGCAACTCCCAAAATCGCTTTGTCGCTTGCTTCCAGGTTTCGCCCTTCGGGTCGATCTCCCATTCGGTAAGGCGCTGGGCCTGTTGAATGGTCTCGAAAAACAGGTCGAGCTTTTTCTGCAAGAATGGTTTTTGCGCTTCGATCCTTCGGGTAAGTGCCGCCTGGCTCCGCGCTTCATCGCGCTCCACTACGGTCTCAGCTTGCTTGGCAAGCGATTCACTGAGGAGACGGGCCTGCTCGGTCTGAAACTCGTAGACTTTCCAGACCCCGGCGATTGCGGCGCCAGCGACGGTCCACGCCGCAACAGCGATCACCGTATAGCGTTTGGAAAGACGGAGAAGGGTGGAAGATCGTGTGGTTTGGGCCATGGCTGCAATCGCATACTTTCAATCGGGGTTGGATGCTCGAACCCAATGATCATCCACCAAACAAGTGCAAAAGCTAAAGTACAGCAACGTCAAACAAACTGGTAGGCTTCGGCGCATGGGCGCCCGACCTAAAGGCCGCGCTCCCTCGCAAGCGAGGCCTTCGTGCCGCCCTTGTAGGCATCCTTTACCCACGCGTCCCGCGTTCGCTTGAGCACAAGCGGATCAGCCTCTGAACCGACCTCTGGCTTTTTCCCCTTCTGCTCGTGCGTCTTGTTCCAGATCGCTCGGGCACGGTAATGATTGTAGAGACGCATGAGTTCGGCGACATACGCTTGAGCGAGCCTAGTATTGCCCTTGATCTCAAGTACGTTTTCGTCGTTCGAATTTTCTGACGACTTGCTGAAATTGGGCGATCCTGTGTAGATGGTTGGCGCCTCTGTATCACCATCAATCACAATGAATTTGTGGTGCACAAGGATGGGGGGCGGGCCGCTCGATTTTTTCTTGGCGGCTTTCTGTGCAGGCTTTGGTTTTCCTTTAGCTGCCGACGCGTCATAGGACGTCGTATCAATCGTCTTCAGTTCGGGCAGGAAGCCTCGCGGCGCATTCGCGCCGAAAGCCGCATAGGGAAGCGTGTCCGGGTTGGTTTGCGAGCGGTGGAAGATGGTCGCGGCAATCTCGGGAAGCTTGCGCTTCTCGCCCTTCTTGGTCGGCTTGTCGGGGTCATCGATGCTGTTGAGCAACCCGTAGATGAGATGCTTGGGCGAGTCTCCCTTAGCGAAGATCGCCTCCATGAGTTCTTTGTCGGAGGCCGTATACATGCAGAACAAGACGGACGATTTGGCCTTCTTGACAGCGGCCGTGACCGTATCAAGGAACTTCCGGCTGTCTCCCGGTTCGGGCAGAAAGAAGACCCGCATTTCCGTGCCATCAACGTCAGTCACCTCATTCCAGTCTGGCGCGTCCATATCTTTCTTGCCAACGTTCTTGGCGAGAAGGTTCGCGCGTTCGGCATAAAGCGCGGCGAGCTCGCGCGAATGGATAATATGTAGTAGATTGGCCTGCACCGTTTGAGCTTCGGGCGTAAAGTTAGTCGAGCCCATCAGCACCGCTTGCTCATGCTTCTTCCGGTACGAAATGATGAACTTGTCGTGCATGAGCTTGGAGATAGCATCACGCTTATGGATCGAAATATTGGGCCGCTGCTCCGCTATCAAATGGGCGGCCGCGCGGGACTTCGTGTCCTCCGCCTTGTCGAAATAGATAATCGAGCCGCGTCCCTTGAAGGCTTCGAAAGCCGGAATGATCCACCGGTTGTCCGACAGATGATAAATGGCGCATTCAAACGCGTCGCTTTCGCTCAGAATTTGGGGAACGGCGTTTTGTAAGCCGTTGGCCAACCAGTCCATCTGCTTGTCGAGCGGCTTGTCTTTTTGCTTGGCGAAACTCTGCGCGCTCACGACAGCGCGGTTGAAGTAGGTCGCGATCTGCCCCTCGAGCTGCGGCGGCACGGTAACCGACCTCTTCCCGGCCGCCGCATGCTGTAGCTTCAAATCGTCCGGCCCCGTACCAAGGACAGGAACGACCGTGTATTCGAAGGTTTTGCCCTGATCATCGATATTGATACCGCCGTCCCACCAATTGAACTTCTGGATTGGCGCTTCATCGCTGCCCTTCGGACGGGCATCCTCCGCCAGAGGGACAAAATCGAGCTTATTGAACAGGAATTGCGGTTTTCCATCGCGCCCGTAGCCCGGATTGCGCTGGATGGCGAACCCTAGGAAATCCTGATGTTCTGCACCATCCCTCCAATCGAAGGTAAGGAGCACGCAGCTCGGACTTGCATAAGCTCTGACCGCCACCGCCGTGACCATGACCGCTCCCCCATCTGGACGGGCATCATGCACGAATATGCTGCTCGCGCAATACGTGCACAGGGTGTATAACGCCCGTCGAAACGTTCCGCGCCGTATACTTTGTCATATTGCAGCTGGCGATTTTGCGATGGGCGTCACTGTGCCCACTTCACTGTATACCGCTCAAGACTTGCTGGGAGGCTTCAACCCGTTGGACCCGCTTCACACTCGCTCGGGATTTTGCGATCTACCGTGAGTTCGCAACCAATGGCGGGCCGTTGCCCGCTTCGCTCGCTGTCCGGGCGGCGCAGGCTGAGCATGACGCCGCTATCGCCGATGCGGTTGCGGATCTTTCTAAAGATCGTTCGACGGCCGCTTGTCGGATTATAAAAGGGCACCCGACTGGATGGGCAGTGATAGCGATCGCCGAAGGCGAGCCCCTCCTGCGAGTGCCCCCGGCGAGGAGCACCTTAGCCCAGAAGGCTCGTGCGGCATCGGGCGCTCTTGTGGTGATGGGAATCCCCGCTCCGAAAACACTGTGGGCTTGGAGATCGCTTGGCAGCGGCCCGACAAGTTCGATGCCCTCAACGGAACGCAGTTCCGGGATCTGTTGAATTGCTAAATCTACTTCGCCGCGCACCAGCAGGTGCCGGTCATTCCACCTGGAGGCGGCAATTTGGTTTTCGGCTGCATTTCCTGGCTGATGCCAAACTGATCGAGCACTTTGGCAAAGTGCATACCATTCGCCCCGCCGGCCGCCGGGTTGCTATAGCTGATAGCTCGTGCCGCAAGGAGGGTCTTCTTCAGTGCCTCAGAGCTCAGGATTTCCGTTGATGGTGCCTGACCGGAAGTGCCTCGATCGGCGGCACCATTTTCTCGCGTCAAAATCCACACGTGTGGTTTAAGCCACGAAGTAGCCGAAGAGTGTTTAGAAACCCCTGGTGTGGCGCTGGTGACCTCAGTCATGCTCGAAAACTGTCTGGTTGAAAATAGGATTGCCAAATCTTAGCTTGGATACCCGGTGGTCGGCAATCGACACATATGATTCCTGAGGCAAGCGCGCAAATCAGCCCCGACTATCCCGATCAAAACCCGAATAATTGAGATCAAAGCATCGTCGCTCACGTGAGATTAAAGACACAAGCCGATATGGACAATCATTGGCCGAAAGTGGTTAGAAGCAAGCGCACCACCGTTTCGCCTTGGCTCGAGGTGATCGCGCGGGACGTGCAATTTTTTCACGCCAAATCTCGATTGACTATGGAGGAAAGACCTCAGTGCTCGATCTTGGGATGGGCGATCTGACTCTCCACGGACCTTCGAACGATCCCGCTCACCGGGTGATCGAGATTAGCGAAGCCGTCAAGAGGGCGACCGGCGAGAGGTGATTCTTGCTGACCCTCAGATCAACTGGACCCGCGCTTGGTGCAGTCGAAAATCTTCTTGGTCGTAATGCTCCTGCGACTTCGGCATGGCGTTCCGCAGCTATGAGGCGCGCATCACAAAGGCAGCAGCCTGAAATGAACACGTTCAGGTTCACCAAGGGGATGGCCGCCGCCCCCTATCGCCCCCGTCGCTCGCCAGATCGGGCGAGCGAGCGACAGTGGCTCCGAGGGGACGGCTTTAGCTGATCCCAAAGCCAGAGTTTGGCTTTCCCGCCGAGGTCTGCGAGTCGGAATGAGGAGATGGAGAAAAGGTCTCGCCTGCGCGTTCGTGATCAGGTGGCCCATATGGCCTTCGGGGCCGAGACGCGAATGAGATCGAGCGCGCGGGGATATCCATGATGGCCAGGAACACAACAGTTCCGCTCACGGGCCGGATACAGAAGCGCAAGACCCATGACCTCCAGATCATCACTTTTGGCTTGCAACGCGCGGCCGGTCCATACAGATGGGCCATTACCTGACTCATGCGCCTGCAGCAACCGGCATCTCGCATCTCTATTCGATAACCTCGTCGGCCCGGACGAGCAACGAGGGCGGCACGGTGAGACCGAGCGCTTTGGCAGCCTTCATGTTGATGATTAGCTCGAATTTGGTCGGCTGCTCGACCGGCAGATCGGCAGGCTTGGCGCCTCTGAGAATTTTATCGACGTAGTCGCCTGCACGGCGGAGCAGATCGGCGAAATCGGGGCCGTACACGATCAATCCGCCTGCGGCAGCTTGACTTCGGAACTGGTAATTTGCCGGGAGATGATGCTTCGCCGCGAGCGCGATCACTCGCGGAGCCTCTTGGACGATGGTGAGAGGATCGCCAATATCAATTATAGCATCGGCGTGTTGGGCAGCGGCCGAGGCAAAGGCGATATCGAGTTCCTCGGCGGTGGTCGCCTCAACTATCGTCAGAGTCACGCCCGTGTTCCGTGCTGTGCGAGGCACATACTCAGCAAGTATCAGCCTATGCATTGGGTTGTTCGGATTGACCAAGAGCGCGATTTTCGAGGCGCCGGGAACGAGTTCGCGGAGGATTTCGAGGCGTTTCTCGAGGAAGTCTTCGGGTACCAAGGTCGAAAGGCCCGTGATATTGCCTCCCGGTCGCGACAGGCTTTGCACGAGGCCGAGCCCCACGGGATCGGCGACAGCCACGAATACGATCGGAATGGTAGCTGTTGCCGATTTCAGGGCAACGGCTACCTGAGGGCTCGGGCCAACCAGCAGATCGGGCTTGAGGGCAACAAGCTCGGTTGCCAGAGGCGGCAGGCGCTGGGGATGCCCTTCAGCATTTCGGAAATCAATTATCAGGTTCTTCCCTTCGATCCAGCCATGATCGCGTAAGCTGTCTAGCCACACCTTGTAGAGCGGGAAATTAAGGAAGGGATCAAGATAGCCGATCCGCCGAGGCGTCCCCTGTGCCCACGAACGCCATGGCGAAACGAGCAACGCCGCACTGGCAGCAATGAACTCTCGGCGCTTCATTCGATCCTCATCAAGGTTTGAGGACGACCGGCGGAGAGTAACACGTCTCGATGGCAGTCGCATCCAGCGCGATGCTGCAACGCAAGTGCGGCGTGTGTACGCAGGACCGCTCTGTGTCACCTCGACAATTTCGGCGGACTTTGCCGGATAGTTGACGTCCGCTTCTGTCCAAAAGCGTCGAACCTAGGAGCAGGGCCAGGAACATCGCGCTCGGCCAGCCCCCTATTCAAGTCCCCAATCCGGGGCACGAATCATGCACTACGAATTCGCGGATCATGAATGGACTGCCATCAAGCCGACGCTGCGAACAAGCCGCGTGGCGCTTCTCGGGTGAACGATCGCCGTATCCTCAATGGCAATTTTCTGGGACTTGCGACCGGAGCACCCTGGCACGATCTACCGGAGGCGTTTGGCCCATACAGCGCGTGCTACAACCGCTTCGTTAAGCAGCGGGCTGGTGTCTGGGGCCGCATCACAGACGCGCTGGCCGCTGCCAAGATGCCGCTGTCCAGATGACCGATACGTCCATTGTCCGCGTGCTACGCGGCGGCTTGACAAGCAAAATCATGCGGTGGTCGATGGCAATGGTCTGCTGGCACTGCTGGCGTTGAGCGCCGGCGAGGCCCACGACGTTCGACTTGCTGGAAAACTGCGGTTTCAGCCGGCTCAATGCTGCTTGCAGACCGTGGCTATAACGCCCACTGGCTCAGAGAGCTTGCTCTGAAGAAGGCGCGTGAGCCATGGCCACATCGCGTTCAAAAGGATCGCATCGGAAGCTGGGAGATCTTTGGTCTGCTGGGGGCTCATTGCGCGCGAGCAAGAAGTGAACCAGCGCGTATGCGAGAGGCTCGTGTGCCGGACCTGCGAGCCGCTTACAAGTCGCCGACTATGAACCTGAAGGCGTAGGTGGACGTGCGGGCCTCGTGGACTGCCACCAGGAATGTATTTTTTTGTGTGATCTTTTGCGGCCGGATCCACCCCTTAAAATATGCCAAGTGGAGTGTGCTCGAGATCCTAACTGCTTTCTTCGTGCGTTTCCTCTTCCATCCTGATGGATTTCTGCGCTGCCTGACCATGCGGCGCAGAAATCCAGATTCGTGATGCAAGTCGCAGTTCACGGATCTCGGAGGACGAAGCAGTCGATCGTGTGTAGCGCGCGGTAGATCACCCGCATTTAAAGAAATTTGTTAGCTGGGGCCGCCTTACCAACCGAACCAACAAGCAGTCGCTACCTATGTGTTTCGACTCATACGCGGGGTCCATTCGCGTAGCTGCACGCGCGCAGTCTTAGATGCAGATTGACCGAGATTCGAAATGCTCAATGTTGCGGAGTTTCGTCGTCCGGGTGCACCGGTGCGGATCAATCTTGAGCGAACACAAACGACGGCTATCGGTCAACGCGGCACGCGGATAGTGCAGTTGCCGGCGCCGATGGCATGCGATCCCGATCGACGCGCAATTCAGCGGCTTAAAGACATTCAAACGAGCTCCAAGCTCACGATTGATCACGCGATCGCCACGCTGGAGCAGATCCATCGTCAGTTACGAGTGATGATACAAAAGATTGCTGACGCTTCAGCGAGGGCCACACTAGAAACGGGTCTCAATCGGATCGAGCAAGACCTCGAGCTCGCCAAACTGAAATCTTCCAGCCTTTAGCTGACATTCCCACCGCGCGATCGGGCCGCTGCGTGAGAACATTCGAAGTAAGACGACCTCCTACTAGCAGAAAGCCATAGCACGTGCTTGCAGACATCAAAATCGCCGGTCGGCTGATGATCGGCTTCGGACTGCTCCTTCTGATGACCGCTACAATCGGCGGTTACCCGATCCATGCTTCCCGGAGCGCCAGCGGATCGTTGGCAACTGTCGTTCGCCAAAGAAAATCACGTGGTCGAAGACGAGCGCATCGAAAAACTTGTGTTTGAAGCGCGGATGCATGTCTGGATGGCCTTGGCAACTGACGATCAATCGCATTGGGACAAGGCGGCAGACGACTACAAAAAAGCCTTCGCGCAGCTTGATGAGCTTGCTGCTGACACCAGGGACTTGGGTCGCCAGGCTCAAGTGCGGGATTTGAAGGTAGCTGTCTCGGACGATGAAGCGAAGGCGCTAAGACTGAAGGATTATAGAGGGAGAAACGGTGCTCTGGACACCGTTGAAGCGAAATCCGCCGTAAGTTGTGCGCTCGCGGCCGGAGGTCGGGTCGACGGACTCGCAGAACCGCTTGCAAACGATTATGAGAAGGCTTCGAAAGCGACCGTGTTGAAGGCAGAGGAAGACCTTGGATTGGGGGTGACGATTGCCCTGGTTCTTGGTGCTCTCAGCATGGTCCTTGGTGTCGTCCTCTCGGTGCTTACATCGCGCAGCATAAGCAAGCCGATTCGGGAGCTGACAGCGTCGATGCTGGACTTGGCCGAGGGCAATTTCGATGTTGTACTCCCCGGCCTTGGCCGCAACGACGAAATTGGCGAAATTGCGGGCGCGGTCGAAAGGTTTAAAGTGAAAGCGGCCGAGAAGGCGGAGGCGGAAGCCGAAGGCAAAGCAGCCCAGGATCGTATCGCTGCCGAGCAACGAAAGTCCGACATGCGAAGGCTTGCCGATGCATTCGAAGCGACCATCGGGGAAATTGTCTGAGACCGTTTCCTCCGCGTCTACCGAGCTGGAAGCGTCGGCTGGCTCACTGACGAAGACTGCGGAATCGACCCAGCGACTCTCGACCGCCGTAGCATCGGCCTCTGAACAGGCTTCCGCTAATGTTCAAACTGTCGCGTCGGCAACTGAAGAAATGTCAGCTTCGGTGAACGAGATTAGCCGGCAGGTTCAGGAATCAGCTCGTATCGCCAGTGAAGCCGTACGACAAGCCCACAACGCAGATCAACGCGTACTCTCGCTCTCTGAGGCCGCGGGCAGGATCGGTAACGTCATCGAGCTCATCAACACAATCGCGGGTCAAACAAATCTTCTTGCCTTGAACGCGACGATCGAAGCGGCCCGCGCCGGAGAAGCAGGGCGAGGTTTTGCGGTGGTTGCCTCCGAGGTGAAAATATTGGCGGAGCAGACCGCCAAGGCAACGAAGGAGATCAGCCAAAAGATCACCGGAATCCAATCGTCCACCCAGGAGTCGGTAGCAAGCATCAAAGAAGTCAGCAGCGTCATCAGCCGAATCTCGGAAATTTGTTCGGCCATCGCTTCTGCGGTGGAAGAACAAGGCGCGGCAAATCAGGAGATCGCCCGGAACGGGCAACAGGCGGCAATTGGTACAAATGAGGTTGCCTCGAACATTGCAGAAGTAAACCGCGGTGCGGGCGAGACTGGCACCGCATCCACGCAGGTCCTTACCGCCGCCAGGTCCTTATCGGGGGATAGCAATCGTCTGAAGCTGGAAGTGCAGAAATTCCTCGCCACAGTAGGCGCAGCTTAGGACGGCTTTGGCCCCGAAAGACGAAGGGAGTAGCGCTTGAGGGCGATAACCTTTCTCATTCCCAGGGACTCAGACGACCTGGTGTAGGTTGCTGAATTTGCCGACGGATATCGACGCCGCAAATCGCGTCTTCGCTAAGGCTGTGTATCCATAGACCCGTCGGCGTGACGCCGACGAAGGCTAGGTCCACTTTGTCCCGATAGTGACCAGGTTCGCGCGGGCAACGCGATACATTGCTAAGGGCCAAAGCCGCCGTCCAGGCACAAGAATCCTTCAGGCTTGACCGATGTATTTCGCCTAGCGCTCCGGCATTCCCGCCTTGCGCAGGCCTTCCCTGAACCGAAGGTGAAATTTCATGAAAGCGGGATTGTCGTCCGGGACGTAATCCCACTGCGCGATCGTCCGCGTCTGCGTCGCGGGGAGCGCAAAATATAGCGCCAGCGTCGCGCGGGCCTCGGCGTCGCGTCCCGTCAGCGCCAGCGAAGAGGCGAGCCCGGCAAGGATTGTCGGGATCCCGGGCGAGGCCGCCGCCGCGCGGCGCAGCCACACCAGGGCCTCGTCGTCCTTCTCCATGATGAAATACGCCCAGCCCTTGAGCAGCAGGAAAATCCCGGTTTCGGGATCGCGTGGACTGAGACGGATGCCGTGATCGGCATATTCAAGCACTTTGTCCGGCTCGGCGAGGAAGAAATATTCTAGAGCCAAGGTCCGGTAGGCGCCCGCATAACTTGGATTGAGCGCCAGGCAACGTTCGGCGGCAACGACCGCATCCCGCACATGATGGGTTCCTTCCAGCACGATGGCCTTCAGGCAGTGAGCCGCATAATAACCGGGGTCGATTTCGAGCGCGCGGCTGACGAGGCTGTCGGCCCGCTGCAGGTCCGCGGCGCGGTTCGGACTCTGAACCCGCGAGACGCGCGAGGCGTAGTAGGACGCGAGCCGAATCAGCGCCCGTACGTTACGGGGGTCGATGTCCAGCGCCCGTTCGCAGAGCTCGTAGGTCGAGGCCGCGGCCGCGCCGAGGCGGTACGAGGCCGCCTCGCACCGCATCGCAAGGTCCTCGGCATCCAGATTTGCGACAGCGGTCACGCGCCCGGTTTCGGCCCGAACGAGTTCGACATGGAGCGCGCTTGCCAACCGCGTGACGATGTCGTCCTGGGTCTGCAGAAGCTCGGCGCGCCGCACATCGAACTGGTCGGACCATAGCGTTTTCGCGCTCTGCGCGTCGACCAGCCTCGCATTAATGCGCACCGACCCGTCGCTGCGCAGTACGCTGCCCTCTAGCGCGTAATTGACGCCGAAATCGGCGCCGAGTTGCTTGATCTGGACCGGCTTGTCCTTGAGGGTGAAAGCGCTGCGGACGGAAATCACAGTCGAGTCGCGCAGCCGCGACAAGGCCGTCGTCAACTCATCGGTGATGATGTCGCCAAGATAATCCTGTGCAGGGTCCGCGCTCAAATTCGAGAATGGCAGGACGATCAGCGATAGGCGCGGTCGCACCGGCGCATGCTGCCAGGACATCGTGGACCAGATCAGGCCGGCAATCGCGAGCACACCGGCAAGTCCGAACAGCGGCAGCATCCAGCCCGCGCGTCGAACGTCGCGCCGAGCAGCCGGCATCGGCCCGGCGGCCTGCTCCCTGACGGCGTCGTCGTCCAACAACGTAACCGGCCCGGCGAAGATATAGCCCCTTTTCGAAACCGTCTTGACCACAGTCTGGCCAGTGTCTTCCAGCGCCGCACGCACTTCGCTGATGCAGCGTGTCAGCGAATCTTCCGTGACAATCACGCCGGGCCAGATCTTCGACAGCAGTTCGTCCTTGGTCACGAGCCGGCCCGCATGGGTCACCAGATAATGCAGCAGCGCAAAACTCTTGGGACGCAAGGCCACGTCAGCTCCGTTGCGGCGCAGGCAGCCCTGCGACAGATCGAGCGTGGCGTCGCCGATCAGGTACCGCTCCGCCGACATGCGGATGTCCTCCTTCCGAGCTGGCCGGCCGAAGAGGCGGGAAATCCGGCCACTTCGGTAGAGTTTCAGCAATTCTTCAGCGTTCCTTCATGACGCGCAAGACCCGCGAGGGCCAAGCTTGCCGCCGCGAACGACGGCCGGTGCCTGTCCCGATCCGGGCTAGGACGAAACCCGGGGATCACAGCGGGAGGATGTCATGGGAGTTATATCTGTTGGCGGATCAATCGGGCGCCTCGGCGTCGGAGCGTTGTCGCTCCTTCTGGTCGGCTCGGCCGCCCTTGCCGCCCCTCAGGCGGTCCTGGTCAACGCCAAAATTTTTACCGCCGATCCGGCACTACCCTATACCCAGGCCGTCGCGATCGAGGATGGTCGGATTCTCACGGTTGGGTCCAACGAGCAGGTCCGCGCGTTGGCCGGACCGAACACCCGAATCATCGACGCTGGCGGACGGCTGGTGACACCGGGGCTGACCGAAGCCCATGTTCACCTCGGCGAAGCTTTTCCAACGCCACCGGTGCCCATGCCGGGCCTGCCTTATCCCGGGCCGACCGCAGAGCAATTGCTCGCGGTGATCGAACAGGCGGCGAAGACCCGCACCGACTGGGTCAGCGCCACAATCGGCCCTCAGATCGCGCGCGATCATCGCAACTGGCGCGAGGCGCTCGATGCCGTCGCGCCCAACACGCCGGTGCTGCTCAGGGCGTTCTGGGGACATGTCAATATCACCAACAGCGAGGGCTTTCGCCGGCTCGGCATTACCGACGACATCGCCGACCCCTTGGGCGGCTGGTGGGGCCGCGACGAAAGCGGACGCCTCGATGGCGGAGGCTACGAGGCCGAGACGATCATGCGGCGCATCCAGCCCGCGAATCCGGAGCGCCTCGCCGCCCTGCTGGGTGAAGCGCAACAACGCTACGCCCGCTGGGGCGTTACCTCGATCCACCTAATGAACGATAACAAGTCGCTCGAGGTCACGCTGGGCGGGCTTGCCATCGCAAAACCGCTGCAGAAATGGACGATCTACTCCTGGGGCGCCTTCAATACCCGCAGCGTTCCCTACGCATGGGCGGCGATTGACCGGGTGGCCGACCAAAGATTGCCGAAAGTCCGCGTCGAAGGTCCGAAATGGGTGCTGGACGGCACGCCGATCGAACAGAATTCCGTGCAGCGCGCAGACTATGTCGGTCGTCCCGGATGGCGCGGGCGGTCTGACTTCACCGACGCGCAATTGCGTGAGATCCTGCAGCTTGGATTGACGCGGCCGACGCAGCTCGCGCTTCACGTCGTCGGCGACGCCGAAACCGACCGTGTGCTGAAGATGATGACCGAGCTCGCGTCTGCCGCAACCTGGCGCGAAAAACGCGTTCGCATCGAGCATGGCGACGGCATCGGCCCCGACGCATTCGAGAAGGTGGCGCAACTGGGCCTGGTCGTGATCCAGAATCCAACCCACCTTGCCCTTCCGCCGACCGGGGGACAAAAAATCCCCGATCACTCCAGAGTGTTGCAGGGCTTCGTCACCGCGGGCATTCCGCTGGCGCTTGGTTCCGATGGTGGCGTAAAGGAGCAGAACCCGTTTCTCAATTTGATGCTGGCCGTACTGGTGCCAAACGACCCCTCGGAAGCGTTGACGCGCGAGCAGGCGCTGACGGCCTATACGTCGGGAGGCGCTTACGCAGAAGGGCAAGAAAAGCGAAAGGGCCGGCTGGCGCCCGGCTTTGCCGCCGACCTTGCGGTGCTTTCGCAGGATGTCCTGACGGTGCCGACGCCGCAAATCCCGACGACGACGAGCTTGCTTACCATGATCGATGGCGAAGTGATCTTCGAGGATGCGGTATTGATGTCAACTAAATAGGCGGGTGCGACGTCTTGATCGCAAGCTGGAATGCCGGTTGCGTCGGTGCGGCTCTCCTGGGCGCGATGCCGTCGTCACTCGGGACGAACGGAAGCGCGACCCAGCAGGTAACCGCCGACCTCCTATTGACCCTTCAGCCTTTCCAGGATCTCGCTGATGGCGTCCTGCTCGTTGTCTTCGAGAAGGCTGAATGGGTCACCTTAGCGAGCCGCAAACGACTCGTAACTGCCGGTTCGTCCGTCCGGGGCGCGCGCCTCCTGCACATACTTCATTCCGAAGCTGCGCTTGAATGCCTCCATCGTCCAGCCGTCAACACGGAATTCTCCGACTCCATGGTACAGATGCTTCCAGCCGTTCGCCGGCTGCACGATTTGTGGGCGCGTCGAACCGTCTGCGGCCCGGCGCAGCACCGCCATCACCTCATCCACAATCCGACGGCCAACGACTTGCGCTTGAGCAGCTCCGCAGAAGCGGGCTGTCCGACGAAGTAGCTTGAGCGGTCGTTCGATGCGCGGCTCGACGCGCTGATCCAACGAGAGGAATTGGCCGGTCCGGTGTTTCCAGACAAAAACTGCAAGGACAGGTCCCGTCTCTGGGACCCATCCTCGCCACGCCCATCAACGTCTGCCGCTTACCACTGCGATCTAGCTTTGCCGCATCGACCGCGACCAGAATTGACGAGATGATGGCTATGACCGAAATCATCCGGCCGCGTCGTCGGATAGACTAGCTGTTTGTCAACGACGTTGCTTCGATAACGGCGCCGTCAAGCTGATCTAGGCCTGTAGGGTGTGGCTTCGAGAGTAGCCAACGTCTGGCCGGGTGGAATGTAGTCGACCATTATCTCTGCTGGAGCAATCTGCATGGGAGCGTCAATCCTAACCTGCGGAGGCAGAACTCCTCCCCCGTCCAGCGACATTGTTCGCTTTATCTCGCCACCTTTGAACATCCAAGAATGCCGTAAGCCGAGTTGGTCGGGATGTTGGTCGGAAACGCACGAGTTAGCTTAGACGTGGTACCTTGCCCCGCAGTAGCCATGCTTGAAGAGGGGCATTTGCGAACGATCACGCATCAGCTTGTATACTCACCAAAACGTCCCCGGCTACGATCTCGGGGTCTCCAAGATGAAGATCATGCAGACTAGCTTGAACAAACTCCAAGATCTTTGAATTGGCCGCATCGGCGCTCTCGCGATCCTCGAAGATCATCACGGCGACACCGACCTCTTCGCCTCCATCCAGCACATAATACGATCTGAATCCGTGTGATCCCTTTAAGATCTGACCGACGCCGCTTTTCGCGCGGCGAGCGGCATCTGCTACCGAACGAACTTTGGTGTACTTGCGAATAATCATGTACATTGGAATACCACGCGTGCCGGTTACACCCCAAACATCAAAGCATATCGGTCCAGGGCTGGACTAGGTCCACTTCGTGTAGCGCACTAAGCGGGCCGACGTTCTTCGACTGAAAAACTCCGATGCAAAATTCACGCGGCCCTCGACGCGCTCGCGCCAAAACGAAGCAAGAGCTGCTCAACCTCAGCGGCCGGCTTGGCGGCGCTGAACAGGAATCCCTGCACTTCGTTGCAGCCCTCCGCGCGCAGCCGATCGAGCTGATCGGTGGTCTCCACGCCTTCGGCGGGCGTAGTGATGTTGAGACTGCGCCCGAGACCCGAAATCGCACGCACGATGGCGACGCAGTCGGAGCGTTTTGCGAGATCCTTCACAAACGAGCGGCCGATCTTTATCTTGTCGAAGGGAAAGCTGCGCAGGTAGCTCAGGCTGGAATAACCCGTGCCAAAATCGTCAAGTGAAATGGAAACGCCGAGTTCGCGCAATTGATGCAAGATCGCGATGTTGGCTTCTGTCTCCGCCAGGAACACCGACTCAGTGATTTCGAGTTCGAGCCGCTTGGGCGGTAGGCCTGAATTGGCCAGCGCGGAAATCGCGACCTGCACCAGGTTACGGCTGCGGAATTGCACCGGCGACAGATTTACCGCGATCTTGACCTCGGAAGGCCAACTCGCCGCCTCTCTGCAGGCTTCGAGCAGCACCCACTCTCCGAGCGAACCAATCAGTCCGATATCTTCCGCCACCGGGATGAAGTCGGCCGGCGAGATCATGCCCCTTTTCGGATGGCGCCAGCGCAGCAGCGCCTCGAACCCCGAGATCCTATCGCTCGCGAGATCAACCACGGGCTGGTAGTTCAGCTCGAACTCGCCATCGGCAAGCGCGCGGCGCAGATCGGACTCCATCTCGCGACGTCGCTGCGCCTGGCGGTCCATCTCGGGCTCGAAGAAGCGATGGACCCCGCGGCCATCCTCTTTGGCGCGGTAAAGCGCCATATCGGCGTTGCGCATCAGCTCCTCGCTACTCGTGCCATCTCCCGGCCAGAGTGCGATGCCGATTGAGGCGCCTATCACGACCTGATGGCCGTCGATCTCGTAAGGCACACTCAATGTCCGAATCAGTCGGACAGCGAAATCGCTGGCCTCCTTGGGCGAGGTATCAGTGGTCATGATTACCGCAAATTCATCGCCGCCGAGCCGTGCTGCCAGATTGTTGCCACTCATCTCGCATCGCAGCCGATCGGCCACCTGCTGGAGCAGCTGATCGCCCATGGGATGGCCGAAGGAGTCATTGGCGTTCTTGAACAGGTCGAGATTAGTGCATAGGACCGCGACGCGCTCGCCCGGCGCATGGCCGCCGGCCTCGAGCGCGTCGCGTAACCGCGCTTTGTGCAGAGCGCGATTGGCCAGGTTGGTCAACCCGTCGTGGTGGGCCATATGGGCGACGCGGGCTTCGGCCTTGCGGCGTTCGGTGATGTCGGCGACCGCCACCAGATAACCCTCACGCTGGTCGAGCACGAGCCGTCGCCCGTAGGTGAGCACACAAAGCTCGCTGCCATCGGCTTCTACATGCCGCCAGTGCCGCTCGGACTGGCAGGTCTCGTCGAGATCCTGGAGCGCCCGCGCATGGCTGTCCCACTCGTCCTTTGGACAGATCTCGTGGACTTTCATCTGCAGGAAATTCTCTCGAGCATAGCCGTAGTGATTCACTGCCGCGTCATTGACCATCAGAAATGCCATTGTCTCGAGGTCGAACACCCACATCGGCATCGGATTGCTGTCGAACAGCAGCCGGAACGAGGCCTCGCGGCGCTTCAAGGGCGTGACATCGGAAATCACCAGCGAAAGGATGCCGCTGAAGATCGTCACCGCCAGGCGCAGGCAGCGATCTTCATGTTCGATCTCGAACTGGTCGCTCTGGTGCTTCGCGGCCGCAGCTCGCAGGCGCTCCATGACCGCTTCCGAGCCGAGCAGATAGCCTGAGGTGTTCAGACGCTGCCACTGCAGGCTTCGTCCTGGCACATTGAGCAGCTTCGCCGCGGCCTGGTTGTGGTGCGCGATCTGAAAATCGACTGGATTTCCTACTGCATCGCGAATGGTCAAGAGCGCGATCACGCCATCGCCTGTCGTGGAAAAGATCGCATCCAGCAGATTGTATTGTGCTCCCTGTTCATTGACGTAGATGCCGATAAGCGTGCCGCTCCAGCGGCAGTAGGTCGGCAACGCAAGCACCTCATAAGTTCGCACCATGCCGTCGCGCAACGAATGGGCGATGGCGAGATAAGGTCGGCTGTTGGCCATCGCATTGGACGCCGCTTCGCTCAGAGCCGTGGCGCAATCCGGCGGCAGAGCCTCCATCGGAATGCCCCAGCCCTCGCCGCCCAGCCATTTCTGCGCAGCGGCCGGTCCGTGACACGGCGAATGCGCCGTTGTCGCGCTTGAGCAGCATCATATGGTCGGCAGGGCGTCCAAGGCCGCCCAGCATCACGTCTTCGTAGCGCGCAAGGACTTCGCCGGGCCTGAGCGCAGCCTGCCACTTGCGCCGCAGAATGGGCACGTCCTCGAACATCTTCGTATCGATGTTTGCGGCCTGCTTCTGTGCACCACGCATCATGCGTCCCCTGGATCTCGTTTCTCTGCCCCGGGGCGTTATCAACGCCAGCTTGACTTAATTCGCTGTAAACGATCCACATGAGTCACATCGAACAGGGAATTGCGACAGTTTCAATTTACCTGATGGTTAGCGCGCGTATCACAGATGCGCAAAAAAAATTGCGGGTCAGAAAACTGACAAAAATCTCCTTACGAGGCTCCCCGCTCCTCCATTGGATCGTTACGGGAATAGGCACCACTGCGCTATGTGGCGTTTAGTCGGCAAGTTACTGTTGAGCTGGCGCTGCGCATTGCGTAAATGCCGAACGACGCAGGAAATCCTCGGCAATGGGGGAGAATTCGACGCAAATTCGCCGCTACCAGCAGTATGATCACTAAATCGCTTCCGCGATAAGCGTTCAACCGTCATACACTGGTCGTCGTTGGTACGAATCGTACCAACATGATCTGGACGTCATCGACAGGTTTGTCCTCGAGACTTTTCGATAGTCGCGATCCGGCTGTCGTGCTCAAGGATCGTCTAGAGAACGCTTGCTTGAAAGTCAGCTTGGATCTGCGAGTCTCGAGAGCGACAGGCCGCGCTTACGATCTTGCGGGTAGCGTACCTTCGTGCCGAACCGTTTGGCTGATTATCATACTGTTCCAGCCCCGGAAGACCCCATGCCGAAACAGTCACTCGCCCCGGGCGTCGCCGATCTGGCTCCCGATGATTCAATGCTAACGCCCTATGACTACGTGCACCTTGGCACGTATCTGAACCTGCTAGTCGCCGACGTGGAAGGCACCGACTGGCGAGAAGTTAGCCGGGTCGTATTGCGCATCGATCCCGCGCAGGATCCGCAACGCGCGTGGCGGGCCTATAGCAGTCATTTTGCACGGGCCACATGGATGATTGAGCACGGGAAAAAGCATCTTTTGGAAGACATCCCAAGTCTTCACTAGGAGCATTTCATATCTTTCGTTTGCGCTTTCGTAGATCTACGTTTGCGCGATGCTTCGGGTCTATAACGAGCCAAAAACTTTCTCCGCGGCCATCGAGTGACCGCATTACCGGTCGCTTCGCAATTTCGTTTGCATTTCGAGTTGCTGGTATGTCTCTGTACCTTGCGCGCGCACTCTCGGAGACCGCCACTCTCATAAACGGCCTCGACTCTGCGTACAATGACAAGATCTTCAAGAGTCAGATCATCGAAAACGGCTTGCAAGCCATCTAGCAGGCCGTTGAAGAACTCAGCCGCGTTCGCAAACGAAGCCTGAATCGTCGCCGTTGTGTATGTAGATGTGGCCGACGAGCCTGCCAGCGGTGCTGATCATAGCCCATCCGCGACCGCAGACCGGGTCATTCTCGTCGTGCCCTTCCCATGAGAACTCCGCGTAGGCTGTGCCGTCGCGGGTGCCGTAGCGCACGTCCAGGAAGCCCTTGAGAGCCCCAAAGGCAATTTCACTGTCGGACTTGCCCAACGTGAGATACGCCTCTTCGACAAGATCGAGGAAGTCGCTGTCCCACTTGTCCATCTCGACGATGTGCCAGCGGCCAGCAAAGGCCTTGGCGGAGCCGGGCACCTTGGCCATCATCCAGCCTCCGCGATCAGCTTGGGCAGTCGCACCAGATTGTAGGCGGCGGCAGCAAAGGTAAAGGCCCATGCGACGCGATCGCGGCCATGGAAGCGCGTCTTCTCTTGCCGGGCGACCGTCTTGATCCAGCCGAATGCCTCCTCGATGCGCTTACGGATGCGCTGGCTGACGGCATAGCCGCCGTGCCGGGTCGTTCGCCCGTCGATCGCAGAGCTGCGGCCGCTGGTGTTCTGTGCAACGTGCGGCGTCACGTTCATCGAGCGCAACTCATTGACGAAGTCTTCTGCGTCGTAGGCTTTGTCGGCGCCAAGCGTGATCGCTGTCGGTCGATCGGCATGGGGCTCGATCATGTGCAGTGCGGCCACCCGTTCGGCATGCCCGTCGGCCTGCGTCAGGCAGGCGTCGACCAGCAGGCCGTGGCGGTTCTCCATCAGCCCGTGCCCGATGAAGCACAGCTTCGTCTCCTTGCCTTTGCCCTTGCGGTAGAGCCTGGCGTCCGGATCAGTGGTCGAAGCATGGGTGTCGTTCGAGCGTTTCTGGCCGTGGAAGTCCGCCTCGGCATTGCGCCCGCCGCCTTGCGCCGGCGGCTCGCCCGAGCCATCCTTGGGCTTGACGCTCTTCATCGAGGCCCAGGCCTCGATCAGCGTGCCATCGACTGAGAAGTGATCGCTCGACAGAAGCTTCTTCACCTTGGGCTGCGCCAGCACCGCCGCCAGGAACTTGGCTGCGATATCGCCTTCCAGCAGCCGGTCGCGGTTCTTCGAGAACACCGAATGGTCCCAGGCTGCGTCGTCAACGCCGATCCCGACGAACCAGCGGAACAGCAAATCGTACTCCAGCCGCTCCATCAGAAGCCGCTCCGAGCGGATCGAATAAAACGCCTGCAACAGCATAGCCCGCAGCAGCTTTTCCGGCGGGATCGACGGCCGCCCAATCGGCGAATAGAGCGCGGCAAACTCCCGCTCCAGCGCCGATAGCGCCTCGTTCACCATCGTCCGGATCGCTCGCAGCGGATGATCTCGCCGGACCCGCGCCTCCAGATCAACGTAGCTGAACAGTTTGCCCGTTCGATTATCGCCGCCGCGCACGCACCATCTCCGAATCTCGTCGGAGCCAGTGAATCATGATCACCGGCCGGTGGCGAGCGCCCTTTTTCAACGACCTGCTAGGTAGGATGCCTGCACGTGTATGACCCAAGTATCATCGTCGTCACGGCGCTTTTGCTGCTAACGATCCTCATCTACGCGATCAACAGAAGATTCCGCTCCATGGTTGATACAGCAATCGATCCATTGAAAGTACCCGAGCGGCGGTTTGGCTATTCGGTGCGCGCCCTTGTCGACTCAAGAAGCTTGCTGACAAATCTCGCCAAACCGAAGCGCTTTGGATGTCTACCGCACGCGCGTCTTGCTAATAGACATCGGTTTTGCAATTTCACTGTCTGCAACCAGCGCGTCCCTTTGGCTGATTCTTCCTGGCGTGCTCGACGTCCTGGTCCCGCCCTGGCTCGTGATGGTTGGCGTGACGATGTCCGCCCCCTACGGTTTATTTGACCTGGCGGAGGACATGGTCCTCTTTTTACTGATGGACAGGCTCCGTGTCGTGCAAGCATCGGACGCTATGGCCGCCTCGACATTCACGATCGGAAAAATGCTCGCTGTCTCCCTGTCAGTCTTCGGTATCGCTATTTTTGTCGCCCTGTCTGTCCTGACGATGAGGGTGGAGCGGATCATCTAGAGATGCAGTTGGCCAGGCCCACTCTCGCTCCCCGAGCCCAGAGACGAGGTTCAGCCCTCTAGACTCGCCGCAGCATGCTGACCGAGGCCGCTCCGGCATGGAAGTTGCAACGCGGGATCGAACTGCGTGATCGTCGCTCCTGTACAAGCCAGAAATACCGATCAGCGGCGCGGATACCGCCTTAGCGGAGCTGTTCCCGCTTCTTGTTTTGTCGTCCGGAGGAATTTTTGCACCGCATGGGCATTTCGTGGTGAAATCCGTCAAGGCATTGAGCCCTTCCATGCGGTACGACCGGATCGACGCCCGCATCCTCGAGATTCTGCAGAAGACAACCGTCTGACGACGGAAGTTATCGGCGAACTCGCTGGGCTTTCTTCTTCGGCGTGTCAGCGCCGTCTGAAGAGGCTCCGTTCGGAGGGCTTCATCGAGGCCGACATCTCGATCGTTTCGCCGAAGGCGGTCGGCAGGCCAGTCCAGGCGCTTGCGTTCGTGAGCCTTGAGCGGGAAAGCTCAGAGATCATTGACAGGTTCAAGAAGGCGGTGAAAACCTCGGCTCAAATCGTTAACGGCTTCTATGTCACGGGCGAAGTCGACTTTGTTCTGTACGTTACCGCGCGGACGATGGACGATTACAAACGGTTTACCCGTCGCTTCCTAGAAGAAAATCCGGTTATCAAAGGCTTCAAAACGATGGTCATAATGGACCGTGTGAAAGCGAGCTTTGCCGTTCCGGTTGAGCCGCCCTCGGAGGACTGACGACACCTGATGCAGGTGTCTCAGCTCCCCCAGAAGGTGGCAGCCCCGCTCCAGCCATATTCGGGACGATGCATTGCCGGCCGAGACTAGCAGAGCTCCCTTGAAGATAAACGGGCAACGGTCGCCTCTGCCTCGATTCTCTTCGATCACTCCATATTGCCACCATTCGATCTTGCCGACGTTGTAGCTTCCCAATTGAGGGCTGTGGTCGATGCCATCGTAATGCTCTATCCGGTCGTGTATTCTCTGCCGAAAGCGGCGGCATTCCGGAGTGTCACCGGCTACGATATCGAACCCTCTCGCGGGGTTCGATGACCTTGAAAAAAGGGCTCGCGATCATTGGAGAAGCTGTCTTTCGTCGCATGGTCGACACCGACCGGGCAACCGCCGGTATTGCAACCGAAACGGTCACCATGACCTTTCCAAGATCCCGAAGAGTGAGGCCCCAACGATCAATGCACCGCCGATCCAAACGCTCAATAGCTGCCTTGGGCGCGGTCGAACACGAACGGAACGTTATGGCTTGGCCAAGGCTCATCGGAACACCTCGGATCTTTACGCGATCCGAAAAACGCGACGTGGCTCTTGTCGTTCGACACTCAGGCACTTCTTTCCAGAAGTAGCGCCGCAGCGTCCGTCCGAGGATAGATATCGAGGCTCGATGTTCATCTTTTGTCGACGCGATCGTTACCGCGCAGAATGATGCCGCTGATGATCTGCGGACGCGCCGGCCTCAGCAATCTGGCGCCGACGGAATTGGAAAGAGCATCGACTGGGTGTCCGCCGCGAGGCGGGGCCTTCGACATTTGTACGGCGTCAGTTGGCGTGCATGCACGGCACGTTCTATATTCGACAGCCCACGTGTGCGGCAGACCGGAGATTCGGATGGCAAGACCTGCGATAATCGGGAGCGACAGCCTCTGGCAGGAGATAGGCCACGAGGCGCGGCGCGCGACCGCCGATCCAGTTTTTGGCGCGGCGATTTCCGATTCCATCCTGGCTCATCACGATTTCGCGGCCGCCTTGTCAGATCTGATCGGCCGCCGGCTTGGTGGCAACGCCGCGACGCGCGCACGCTTTGCGAAGCTTGCTAACGACGCCTTTCGAGGCGAGCCGGACTTGGTCGAAGCCGCAAGTCGGGCAGCGATCGCAGCCGCCGCACTCCAGGCTTCAAGCTGATCGAGATCCTCCTGGTACGGATCGATCGTGTGCTGAGCAAACAGTGTCGAATCGTAGCCGAGCTCTTCGGCGGCGAGCACCAGATCCCTGTTGCGCTCCCACGACGCATCATAGGGTTCTTCGGGATCCTGATGCGCGGCGCGCGGACCATGAGATAGCGTTGTCAGTTTCTGACCATGCCTGACGCGAGATCAAGCACGCCCCTCATCAAAAGATTTTCTTTGTCGCGCGTCTCGCCGCGGCGAGATCAGAACACTCTGCAACGAACCACAATTGAAAAACCGCTCTATTTCTGTTCGCGCGAATTCGTGGGACATTTTGCAAGAGGCGGCAGCTCATTGCCGACCCGAGCTTGTGCGCTTGTCGCATGTGCGATCAAGCGAGGACGACCCGTCTTGAGCAATATCGAGTTGAGCAACGTCGAGCCGGCTGCAACTGCCGTCGCATCAGATCAGGGCCAGCAGAATGGCGCTCCGTCCGCAACGCGTGCGCCCAGTAGGCTTGGACAGAACGGCTTGCAACTATTGTCCTGGCTTGCTCCGAATACGCTAGTGATTGCGTGGGAGCTTTTGGCACAGGCCGGGTGGTTGTCGCCGCAGGTGCTACCTGCGCCGAGCAAAATCATGAGAACTGCGTTCAAGCTTATTTCGTCCGGCAGCCTGTTGGATGACCTGGGCATCAGCCTTTTGCGCGCGGTGGCAGGTTTTGCGATTGGCAGTGCTGTCGGCTTCACGCTCGTCGGGTTCTCGCGTATCGCCGAGGCTGTGGTCGATCGCAGCGTGCAGATGATCCGTGCGATTCCGTTCCTGGCCTTGCTGCCCCTCGTCATCGTCTGGCTCGGCGTCGGCGAAGCCGAGAAGATCTTCCTCGTGGCGCTCGGCGTCACCTTCCCGATCTACATCAACACCGTCTTGGGAATCCGGCAAGTCGATCCGAAGCTGATCGAACTTGGCCGGATCCAGGGGCTTGGTGCGTTCAAATTGATCCGGCGGATCATTCTGCCGGGCGCATTGCCGTCAATCCTGACTGGCGTTCGCTATGCACTCGCGACAGCCTGGCTGGCGCTGGTCGTTGCAGAAACTATTGGCGCGCAATCCGGCATCGGCTTCCTTGCCATGGACGCGCGCGAGTTCCTGCGTACCGATGTCATCGTGCTGACAATCGTGATCTACGCCCTGATCGGGGTGGCAGCGGACGCTATCGCCCGCGTCCTCGAACGGCGCCTGCTCGCCTGGCACCCGAACTATGGGGCCGCGCGATGAATGTTCACGTCGCGCCTTCTCACGCGAGTGCCGCTGGTTCCGGGCCGGCCGTCGTCGTGAGCAATCTGACGCGCGCCTACGGCAAGCGGATCGTCATCGAGAAGCTCAACCTGCGCATCGAGCGCGGCGAATTCGTTGCCCTGCTCGGCGAGAGCGGCTGCGGCAAGACCACGCTCCTGCGCGTACTCGCCGGCCGTGACCCGATCCAGGGCGGACGGATCAACGCGCCGCGCCGGCCTGCTGTCGTCTTCCAGGAGCATCGCCTGCTGCCGTGGGACAATCTGTGGCGCAACGTCGCGCTTGGCTTGCAGATTCCGGATGCGCGCGAGCGCGCCGCCGAAGCGCTGGCGGAAGTCGGGCTCGACGATTGGCCGCGCAATCTCTCGGGCGGGCAGGCGCAGCGCGTCGCGCTCGCGCGTGCGCTGGTCCAGCAGCCGGAACTCCTGCTGCTGGACGAGCCCTTCGCGGCACTCGACGCCCTTACCCGCATCCGTATGCATGAGCTCGTCCGCGAGCTGATCGCCAGTCACCGCCCCGGTGTCTTGCTCGTTACCCATGATGTCGACGAAGCCATCACGCTGGCCGATCGCATCCTGGTGATGCGGAGTGGTGCGATCGCCTTCGAGCATCGCGCGTCCGACGCGACTTCGATTTCGCGCATCGATCTCCTGGCCGAGCTTGGCGTGACCTCGTCTCCCCCCTTGAATTGAGTGACTTGGAAGGCCGTTCATGTCTGACTTCTCCGCCAAACCATCCCGGCGCGGCTTTCTCGGCTCCGCGGCCTTCGGCATTGGTGCGCTCGCCGGTCTGAACCTCTCCCATTTCGCCGAGGCCGGTACCGGGCGCACCACGGATACGGTGCGCCTGACCTGGGGCCTCGGCGGCCTCAACCTGATCGCCAAGGAGCGCGGCGAATTCGAGAAAGTGCTGGCCAGGGACGGCGTCAAGGTCGAGTGGCTCGGCCCGTTCTCGAACCATGCGCCGACCTTGCAGGCGGTGACCGGCGGCAGCGCCGATTTCAGCTTCGGCGGCAGCACCACACCGGCGCTGGCCGCCATCATTGCCGGCCCGCCGCTAGTGTTCACGCAATTCGTGGTGTACGAGCCGCGCACCACGGCGATCATCGCCAAGGACGGCTCGGGTATCGACAAGATCGAGGACCTCGTCGGCAAGTCGGTCGCGGTCAACCGCTCGGGTCTGGGCGAGTTCCTGCTGGTTGCGGCGCTCGAGAAGCACAAGGTCGACCGCTCCGCGGTCAAGTTCGTCTACCTCAATCCGCCAGATGCCGCGCCTGCGCTTGCCTCGGGCAAGGTTGATGCCTGGTCGATGTGGAGCCCCGGCGTCGATATCGCCCGGCTCGAATACAAGGCGCACGACCTCTTCCTGGAGGGCCGCGACCTGGATTTCCAGATCGATTACACGTCCTACCTGACCACCCGCAAATTCGCGACCGACAACCCCGCGCTGGTTCGTGCCGTCAACGAGGCGTTCCGCGCCGAAGGCAAATGGGTCTCGGAGAATGCCAAGGAAGCCGAGTACATCGCGCAGAAGGCCGGAAAATACAGCGACGAGGTCCGCGACCAATTCATCTCGCTGAAGCGGCGGTACCGGTACCTCTCCGTCGACGACAAGCAGTTCGTCTCCGATCTGCAGAAGGCCGCGGACTGGCTCGTCGCGCGCAAGGTTCTGCCGGAGCCGGTCAAGGTGAGCGACCATCTCGCGCAGCTCTAGGACGAACAGGCAACAACAATGAACAGACCCGTAGCCGCCTCCTCGCTGAACACGTCACAGCCACTCAAAGCCCAGTCCCCCGAACTGGACGCGCTGCTTAACCAGATCGCCGAAGGCGCAGGCGCGCGGGAGCGCGACCGCGTGCTTCCGTTTGACGCGATCGACCTCATCCGTCGCGCGCGCCTCGGCGCATTGCGTCTTCCCGCGGAGACGGGCGGCGGCGGCATCTCGATTCGCGAGCTGTTTGCCTTCGTCATTCGCCTCGGCGAGGCCGACGCCAACGTCGCCCATATCCTGCGCAATCATTTCAGCGTGGTCGAGCGTCTCGTTCGCACGCCCAAGGACGAACAGAGCCGGGAATGGCAGAGGGCCGTTGCCGATGGCGCCATCATCGGCCTTGCCACCACCGAGCTCGAGAGCCCGCGCGTCGGCAATGTCACACCCGGCACGACGCTCACGCCCGACGGTAATGGCGATCACCTCCTGAACGGCATCAAATATTACAGCACTGGCACCTTGTATTCGGACTACGTGCTGGTGCGCGCCGCCGATCCCGCCGGCACAAGCGGCGCGACGATCGTCCCGATCAAGCGCGAAGGCATCGAGCTGGTCGACGACTGGGACGGGCTTGGGCAGCGCCTGACGGCGACAGGCACGACGCACTTCCGCAACGTCAAGGTCAAGCGCCAGGAAATCGTATTCGACGCGCCCGACGTCGGCTATGGCGCGCCCTACTCAAATACATTCGCTCAGCTCTTCCTGATCGCCGTCGTCGCCGGGATCGCACGCGCCACACTGCGCGACGCCACCGCCCTGGTGCGCTCGCGCAAGCGGACGTTCTACGCTCCGAACGAAATCCCGACCGAGGATCCCCTGCTCCAGCAGACCGTCGGCCAGATCGCCAGCGGCGCCTTCGCCGCCGAAACCGTGGTGCTCACGGCCGCCGAGGCGCTGGATGTCGCGACCGACGCCTCTGACGCAAGTGCATCGAACGCGGCCGAAGCCGCCCACACTGCGGCGCTGCTCTCGGCCAAAGCCAAGATCATTGCCGACGATTTCGCCATTCGCGGCGGCAGCCTGCTGTTCGACGTCGGCGGAGCATCGGCGACCAAGAAGGTCACCAATTTCGATCGCCACTGGCGCAATGCCAGGACACTCTCATCCCACAATCCGACCATCTACAAGACGCGCTCGATCAGTCAATACGAGATTAACGGCACGCCGTTGCAGACAAAGGGCTTCTTCTAGGATCAAGGACGCCAGCATTCGACCGTCCGATGCAGGAGAGATAGACATGGGAAAGTCGGACATTCACCTCGTTACTGACAACGACGAGATCGAGCACCAGTTTCGCGCGGTGATGCGTCGCCTCGCCGGCGGCGTGAGCATCATCACGGCCGGGCGCGACGAGGACATCACGGGGATGACGGTCACGTCGCTGACCTCGCTCAGCGCAAGTCCGCCGCGCCTGCTGGTCAGCGTCAACCGGCAGGCGTCGTCCTTTGCGCTGATCGAGCGCCACGGGATATTCGGCGTGAATATTCTGGGCTCCGACCAGCAGGAGCTGGCGAGCCGGTTCAGCAATGGCCGCCTCAAGGGCCCACTACGTTTTGACAGCGCTCCATGGTCTGCGGGCACGTCCGGCGTTCCGCTGCTTGGCAACTCGCTCGCGACCATCGAATGCCGCGTCGAGGAGATCATCGAGCGCTACTCACACGGGATCATCGTCGGCAGCCTGTTGAGCTTCGACCTGTCGCCGCAGCTTTCCGGACTGGTGTACTGGAACGGCCAGTACATCGAGATCAAGCACGAGCTGGATCTTCTCTGGGAGAACACCATTCCCTTGGCGCACGTGAGGTGACCCCATACACCGGCATCACAACCGATGGGGTTACGGCAGCATGAAGCACGAGGTTCCCCAGCAATCCTCCGAGGAGGCGACGCTCACCCCGGGCAATCCCGCGCAGAAGCGCTGGCAGCTCGATCGGCTCGTCGCCGCGCTCCGCGCCTCGCGGGAGGAGACCCACAGCATCCGCCGGGATGGCGAGGCCCGCCGCGCCCCGTCACGCGAGGCGCTCCAGGCTATTCTCGACGGCCTGACCGAAGCACTGTTTCCGCGGCACTATGGCCAATTCGATCTCGACGGCGAGAATATCGACTATTTCGTCGGCAACCGCCTCAGCATCGCCCTCGACAACCTTTGCGACCAGATCCATCGCGCCGCGCTCTTCGTCGGCGATAAACTCACGCCCGGCTTCCGGCGCGACGAGGCGATCGAGCTGACGCGCGGCTTTGCCTCGCAGCTTCCAGATGTGCGCGGGCTGATCATCAGCGACCTCCGCGCCGCCTTCGTTGGCGATCCCGCGGCCAGGAATTTTCCTGAGATCCTGATCGGCTATCCCGGGATGACCGCGATCATCCACCACCGCCTAGCGCACATCCTCCACCGGCTCGGCACGCGGTTGATTGCGCGTCTCGTCGCGGAAATCGCCCACACCAGGACCGGCATCGACATTCATCCCGGCGCGAGCATCGGTTCCGGCTTCTTCATCGATCACGGTACCGGCGTCGTCGTCGGGGAGACCGCGATCATCGGCAATAACGTCCGAATCTACCAGGCCGTGACGCTGGGCGCGCGCCACTTCCCCACCGACCATGAGGGCAATCTGATCAAGGGCGACGCTCGGCATCCGATCGTCGAGGACGACGTCGTGATCTATGCCGGCGCGACCATCCTCGGCCGGATCACGATCGGCCGGGGCTCGACCATCGGCGGCAATGTCTGGGTGACCCAGGACGTGCCGCCGAACAGCATCGTGACGCAGGCCATGGCGCGCAACAAGCAGGTCTAGACAGCCGGCGCCTTCCAGCGCATCAGCCGGCGTTCCAGCGCCTCGAGGATGGCGTTGAAGACAAGGCCGATCACGGTGATCCCGAGGATCCCGAAATACATCGGCGGGATCAGGAAGCTGTATTGGCTGTTGATGATGAATAGCCGAGCCCAGATTTCGCGCCGACCATCTCGGAGGCCACCAGCACCAGCATCGCGGAGGCGCTGGCCAGGCGAATCCCGACGAAGATCGTCGGCAAGGACGCCGGCAGGATCACCTTGCGGAACAGCTGGCTCGGCGTCGCGCCCATCGTCCGCGCCGACCTGACCAGAAGCGGATCGACCTGCCGGACGGCCGCGATCGTGTTCAGGAGCAAAGGCCAGGCGCAGCTATAGATCACCATGACTGACCTTCGACAGCTCGCCGATGCCAAGCAGCAGGATGAACACCGGCAACAGCGCCAGAGGTGCCGTATTCCGCGCAATCTCGATGATCTGGTTGAGGACTTCACCGAGCCGCGCGTACCATCCCGTGAGCAGACCCAGCGGCACCATCAGGCCGACGGCGATCAGGAATCCACTGAGGGCCCGCAGCAGGCTCGCGCCGACGTCGTCGTAAAGCTCGCCGGTCTGCGCGAGCTGCCAGCCTGCAGCGATCACCTCGGAGAACGGCGGCAGGAACGTCACGTCCACGAGCCCCAGACGTGGCGCGGCTTCCCAGACGGCCAGTAACAACACCAGCAGCAGGGACCGTTGACCAAGTGCTCCGAACCGCTGCGCGAGGCCGCTGGACGCGTCAGCCAACGAGCTCGCGCGTTGCGCAGCATGGTCTTTTGGTCGCCCCTCCGCCAGCTCCAGAAGCGTCAGCATCTCCAGATTAGACATGCGCCAACTCCTTTGTAGTCTTGGCTCGTACGCGTTCGCCCGCTGCGGGAAGCTGCGATCCCTGCGCCTTCAGGACCTCATCGCGCAGCAATGACCAGACGTCGTGGCGCACGCGCCCGAATTGCGGAAACGAGCGGACGTCCTCGGTCTCGCTGTGCATTTCGCCGGGAACGTCCACGACCTCCTTGATGCAGCCGGGACGCGAGGTCATCACCGCAACCCGCTGGCCAAGAACGACGGCCTCGTCGATTCCGTGCGTTATGAAGAGGATCGTCTTTCCCGTTCTGCGCCAGATCCGCAGCAGCTCGCCCTGGAGCGTTTCGCGCGTCTGGGGATCGAGAGCTGCGAACGGCTCGTCCATCAGCAGCACCTCGGGATCGTAGGCGAGGCTCCGGGCGATCGCGACGCGCTGTTTCATGCCGCCGGAGAGCTCGTGCGGATATCTGTCCGCGAACCCCGATAGCCCAACCAGATCGAGATAATGCAGCGCTCTCTCGCGCCGCTCCCTCGTCCTCAGCCCCGCAATGTCGAGCCCAAACGCGACATTCTCGGCGGCCGTGCGCCAGGGGAACAGCGCATATTGCTGGAAGACGATGCCGCGATCACGCGCCGGTCTTTCGATCGGCTTGCCATCGAGCAGGATGCGCCCGCTGCTTGGTGGTGTCAGACCGCCAAGCAGGTCCAGCAACGTCGACTTGCCGCAGCCGCTCGGACCGACCAGCGCCAGAAATTCGCCGTCACGAACGTCCAGCGTGATGTCGTCCAGCGCAGTGAAGCGTTGCGCCGGCCCGCCATCCTTGCCGCGGACCAAAAACTCCTTCCGCACATGCTCGAAGCGGATCTTGGCATTTGTCATTTGGCCTCCGCGGTCTTGCCCGAACGGAAATAGTTGAACTCGTTGGTATAAAGATCGGACGGCTTGAGCTGGTCCTGCTTGAGCAGACCGTCCTTGACCAGCCAGTCGATCCACACCTGAAGCTCGGCGTCGCCGATCACTCCGCCCTTGGTCGCGACACCGGTGCTCTTCCAATATTTGATTGGCGTTGAGTCCTCGTTGCGCTTGCGCTCGGCGATAACGCGCTCGAAGCGGGCGCGGACCTCCTCCGGCGGGGTTATCTGCGCCCATGCGATGGCACGCGACACACCTTCGATCAGTTTACGGAGGTGTTGGATTGTCCTTGATGAACTTGTCGCGCAGGACGTAGGAGCCGCCGGTGAAATTGTCGAACAGATCAGTGTCGGCAAACAGTCTGCGAATGCCGCCGCGATCGAGCGCCTTGTCGCGAAGGATTCCGCTCAGCGTGGTGACTTCGACCTGCCCTTGCCTTAGCGCCTGTTCGCCGGTAACGGGAGGAATCGCGACCAGCGTCACCTGCTTGGCCTCGGCGGGCGTCAGGCCGTTTCGGGCGAGATATTCCCGCAACACGAACTCGAGGTGAGCGCCGAGCGTGTTGACCGCGACCTTCTTGCCGATCAGATCGCGCGCGGTCTTGATCGGGCTGTCCTCCTTCACGTAGTAGCCGTTGTAGGTGTTGTCGTCGGATCCATAGTAGCCGACTACCGCCTTGATGGGTGCCTTCGCCGCGATCAGCTTGATGATCGCACCATAGAACGCGCCGCCAATATCGATGTCGCCGGTGACTACGGTCTGGATGTCCTGCGGTCCACTGATGGTGTTGCCGACCCATTTGAGCTTGAGCGGCGCGAGGTAGCCAAGATCGTCCGCCAGCTCGACGAATGTCACCTGGCCGGCCCAGCCCTGGTACCGGACCTCGGTCTTTTCGAGCGGCGGCTCGGCCATGGTAGCACCCATCAGCCCCATCGTCGCGATGCCGGCTAGGCCCAGTCGACGAGCCTTCGAGAGTGCGCCGGACGTCATCCGGCGCAACGATTGAATTCTCATGATTGTCACCCTCGTGTCGCTGATGGTCTAGGCGGCCTTCGCCTGCGGCTTGGTGGCCTTGATACAGGTCACGCTTTTGCGGCCATCGATCGAGACCGGCACATCGCCGTCGAAGGTGGCACGCCGCACAACGCGGTGCTGGTCGCCGTAGTCATTGACGGCATAATGCTGGGTGGCGCGGTTGTCCCAGATCACCACATCTCCTTGCCGCCAGCTCCACCGCACGGTGTTCTCCGGCGCGGTAACGTGCGACTGGAACAGGTCGAACAGCTTCTGGCTGTCGTATTTCGACAGGCCGACGAAGCGCTGGACGAAATTGCCGAGCACCAGCGTCCGCTCGTCGGTTTCGGGATGAACGCGGACGACAGGATGCTCGGTCTCGTAGATCGTGCCGGTGAAGACCTCCTCGAAATGCTTCCTGTCGGCTTCGCTCGCGCGAGTCTTGACCGCGTAGTCGTAGGCGTTGCTATGCACCGCCCACAGCTCGTCCGCGAGCTTGCGGAGCGGCGCCGGCAGATCGAGATAGGCCGCCGCCGTGTTCGACCAGATCGTGTCGCCACCGAACTCGGGAATCACGACGCCGCGCAGGACGGAGATTTTTGGATAGGCGTCGACGAAGGTGACGTCCGTGTGCCACTGGTCGGCGCGGCCGCCGCCGCGGGCGGAGTCGAGCTCGAGGATCGATGCGGTTCCCTTGGTGGCACCGACGGTCGGATGCGGCACAAGTTTTCCGAGTCGGACGGCAAAGCGCTCCTGCTCGGCGTCGTCGAGGTGGCCCTGATCGCGGAAGAAGATGACCTTGTGTTCAAGCAGAACCTGGTTGATCGCCGCGATCGTCTGGTCCGGGAGATTCCCGGAAAGCTTGATGTTCCGGATTTCGGCGCCAATGCGCGCCGACCGCTTGACAATGTCAGCGCGCGGAATGACGTTGTCGATGGCGATTGAGTCCGTCATGTCATGTTCCCCAAGACCGCGACCCCAAATTTGGACAAGGCTCCGCCGTTTGCCGATCGCGGAAGCGATGGCGGAGTGAAGACGATTGAGGTTCTGATTGGTCCTCTTGCTAGACTGCCACCGGGCTTTGGCGGCAATCGCGTCTGCCGGGTCGTTCCAGTCGAAGCCGCCTCAATGCAACTTCGTGTTCAGTTCGATGATGCTAACGCAAGGCTTTCGGAAATAGCTTCCAAAGTTTGAACTGCGCGGGAAATAGCTTCTTTCGCGGAAGCGGTAACAGCGAAACGCAAGCTGCTCTGTGCAGGATCCTTGATCCACGTCATCTCCACCATTCCGCCGCGACAGTGTACGGGGAGTGCCAGACCGCTGACGCGTAGAGAGAGAGAGAGAGAGAGAGAGAGAGAGCGAAATCCTTGGCGATCGGCCCATTAATGCGTGCCGCGTGCGCCGGAAGATCGGCCAAAAACAGATCGCGGCTGATCCGCGCAACGACCCCTGGAATATCGCGCTTAAAGCTCGGGACGTCGCCAATCGGCAAGCCGAAGGACTCAAGGCCGCTTCAGCCTCTCAGCTTTTTACAGAACTCTCCGCACAGTACCCGACCCATGGTATGGGACGTGGTGCGCGGATTAACGTCCACTTACGGCCTGAACCCACGCCCCGTTTTGAAGCGCTGTCCAGAGATGGATGAGCGTGGGGTCGTTGTTTGATAGGCCTTGCGCGCACACGCCCTGCAATAGCTTTCACCCGGAAGCGCCGGCGCACCGCAAAACCGAAACTCCGGCGAGGCCGGATCCCCGATGGGCCAGCGGCATGAACTCGGCTCAAGCTCTGCCAGAGTGAGATATCGGGCCAGTGGCACGATCTCTGCTGTGACCTCTACCTGCTCATCGACATAGTCGATCTCGGGCGAGGCCAAGGCCAGATTGCCGCGATGCCGAACGCTGGCCATGGGACCAAACCGTGATGATTGCTGGAGACGGGATGAACGCGGGGCTCGCGGTTTCGTCGCGGTGGTCACACGGCGAGAAAGACCGAGACGGTGAACCTTCCCGATCACGGCGTTTCGCGTGACGCCGCCAAGCTCGGCAGCGATCTGACTGGCGCTTAGTCCTCCCGCCCAAAGAGACTTCAGCCGTTCAATACGCTCGTCGGTCCATCCTGCACCGTCTACTGACATCCCGTTCTCACCTGCGCATCTAGCAACCGGAGCGGTATGACGATCCATGGGGCTACCGAGATGCAATGTTATGTTATAACATTGTATCTCGGTAGCGCGAGCCGGCTCGGCTTTCAAGCGCGTCACGCTACTGATTGCGGTTTATCCCCAATGCCTTGGGCGCTTCGCGGACAGTCGTCCCCACATCCAGCGAGGCGGAGCCGCGGCAATTGCGGCACTTAGAACGTCGTGGTCTGTCGTACGCAAAACCTCAAGACCGATCCTAAGCGCCGCAACGACGCTGGCTCGATGATGATCTGATTGCAGCAGCAGTTCGTCGGCTTTATTCGACATGAACCCATTTCGACGAGAACGCTCCGCGTTTCACTGGATCGCAGCACCTCGAAATTCGCCCGACGCGCTGGATTGTGCAGCAGAAGGATGTCCGATGCGAGCGCCTTGTCGAAATATTCTTGCAGGCGGCGGAGAAATAGCGCGATTCTCGCGCGCAAGACTTGCCAGAATGTCGGCGACCTCCTGCGAAATCTGATGGTCATGCGGCAACAGCTGATGGCTACACGCCCGCCGTTCGCTCGTCCCGTGAGCCACCATAAGATGCGCGACAGCTTTCCGCTTTCCCGCGGGCCCTACCATTAGACTGTATGTCCCCTCCACAAAATGAGGCGACTCACCCTCGATGTTGCGACGAGGGTTACCCGGATGGACCGGGCAGAGCCTCAAACAAGGAGGGCGAGTCGTGGGTCATCATACCGAGGCCTTTGTCGGAATCGATACGTCAAAATTGCGTAATTCGGTAGCAATTGCTGATAGCGGCCGTGGCGGCGAGGTCCGGTATCTGGGGGAGTTTCCTGCTACGGAGGCGGCGATCCGAAAGCTGGTGGCAAAGCTTGCAGCGAAATGCTGTCGTTTGACGTTATGCTACGAAGCAGGGCCGACAGGATATGGCCTCTACAGACTGCTCAAGAGCCTCGGCCATGACTGCCTGGTGGTCGCCCCCTCGCTCATTCCGAAGAAGGCAGGCGATCGAGTGAAGACGAACCGGCGCGATGCGGTAAGCCTCGCCAAGCTGTTACGCGCGGACGAGCTCACTGCGGTACACGGTCATCACCGAAGAAATGGGGATCGGCAGCTGGGTAAAATTCCCAGCGTCTGCAACGCCAAGGGCAGGCTCATCGCAGATCCAACGTCTGGCGAACAAATTGGGTCTGCGAACTCAGCAATAAGACTGAGACAGCACTCCGTCGATCCTATAAGCAACGGCGCCATTCGACATTCGCTATTTGCTGTGCGGCAGCCGGTCATCTACAAGCCGACGGGGCGAGCTGGGCCTCGGCGTTGGAAACCTCCGCAAGCGGGGCGCGACGGCGTTGAGGTCAAATTGGCCGACGCTTCGGTCTGTTTCGCTCTGCGGTCGTGAGTGGCTTAGTAATATTTCTCAGGATCGTGGCGCGGCACTTGGCAAAAAGCTCCTTCGTATAGGACCCGCCGAAGTAATCCAGAACGAAGGTGCCGGCGTAAGGAGGATCATCGGCGAAGCCACTGATCAGACTGTCGAGGATTGGGCCGACTTCGCGGATACGGTCGTCGTAGCGGGCGCGGATAACGTTAACCGCATTCGTCGAGTGAACCGCCTCGTCGGCGATCACTTCTCTCAGCCAGCGAAGGAATCTGTCGTTCCGAAGTCTGACATAAAACTCCCTTTCCGTAGCATAGGCGTGGCAAGTACACATTTCATCAAATGCGATCATAACCATTAGAGAGAATTCGTCTTTCAAGTATTCACTGATCGAACTAAAATCATGCGATCGATCGTTCAACATCTCCCGGAGATTCTCTTCGGATCCGCCAGCGACGAGTTCTATGATTTGGACGAAGCCATCAGTGTGACGCTCTTCGTCCGCGGCCCAGGCGTCAAAGAATGCCTTAGCTTCGTCGGTAACGATCAAGCTACGAATGGACAGTTCTTCTTTCAAATGCCTCGCGTCATATTCCGTATACAAATCCGGCCACAACTTGTCCCAACGCGCGCGCACAACAGATGGCTCGGCAGCGAACATCGCCGGCGTCAAAGCATTGAATAATACCTTGGGACTCCAGTTCCGTCGAACCGGCGTGATCATCCAACTGCTCCGAATCACGAGCGGTGTGGGACACTATTTCATTCCGAACGCTCGCAAAGCATCTTGCTACACAAAGTAGCATGTTGTCGCCTCCTTGTTTTGGTAGGATACAACTCCGTGCTACACTCCTGCAGCCGCACTTGAAGTCCCCTCGCGAGCGTCACCAATCTGAGACGACTCGATCACCGATGCCGAGGACAGCCTCGCAGAACGTTTCTTTCTCGCGGATCGCTCGCGTGATCGCTCGGCGCGCCCCACCCGAGCAAGTCGTTTCGACTAAGTCCAGGCGATCGCAGCAAGCGCTTTTGCCGGAGCGAAAGCAGGTTAAGGAGAAAACACATGCCACAGGCCATGGCCGCCAAATCCGTGTACCCATCAAGCGCCCGAATGGGAATGCAACGGCGTTTCGGGGTGTCCTCTGCCTTCCATTCACCAGATGATGTTGACGCTCGAATGTGCAGGTCTTCGTCAGGCCGCCAACCCGGCTCGCCCCACAGCATTGAAGTGCTGGTCCCTCCCCGATCGGTTCTCCGGAACTCTCAAACCAATCAGAACCTGTGTTGCATTTCCGCCGGTCTAAACCGCAAGATCGAGTGGCATGTCGATTGCTTCGATGAAGGCGGACCACTGCTTCCACGCGAAGCAACCCTGAGAGGACACACATGCTTGGAATTGGAAGTAAGTTGCCGTCGTTCGAAGTCACGGGCGTGAAGCCTGGCTTTCACCTGCAGGAAGAGAAGGGGCAGAGCGCGTTCGAGACGTTAACTCAAGAGAGCTTTCCCGAAAAATGGAAAATCATTTTCTTCTACCCCAAGGATTTCACCTTCGTCTGCCCGACCGAAATCGCCGAGTTTGCCCGGCTATCCAAGGACTTCGCCGATCGCGATGCGATCGTGCTTGGCGGCTCAACCGACAACGAATTCTGCAAGCTCGCTTGGCGCCGCGAGCACAAGGACCTGCATCACCTTCCGATCTGGCAATTTGCTGACTCCAAAGGCGCCCTTGTCGATGGCCTTGGCGTGCGCTCGCCTGAGGGCGTCGCCCATCGCTACACGTTCATCGTCGATCCGAAGAATACGATCCAGCATGTCTATGCGACCAACCTGAATGTCGGCCGCAGCCCGGGCGACACGCTACGGGTTCTGGACGCGCTGCAGACCGATGCGCTCTGCCCCTGCAATCGCGAAATCGGCGGCGAGACGCTGAAAGTCGCCTGAGGCAACATGTCAATCTCGAGCAGTTGAGGGATCAAATTCCGGATTGTGCCAAGGACGTCAGACTCCGGCGCCGACGATGACCGATGAGACGCTTTTTACCGCAAAGCAAATACGGCCTGTTGCTGGCGAGCGCGATTGCGACCCGCAACTCAGTGTCATAGAGGCGATGAAATCCGCGGCGGCCGTCGTAATCACGCCAGCGGCGATCGCAGCAGCGAAATGTGCGGCTGCCGTGATGGCGGTGAACAAGGTTTACTACCGCTTCGTTCACCTCGCATCCAATCCGGAATACAAGGCGATGCCGGTGCGGTTACGCGCGAACGTTGTCGCAAACCCCGTCGTGGACAGGGTCAATTTCAAGTGGTGGTCGCAGGCAGTCTTCCCGGCAAATGGTTGCGGCGGCTGCATGGACGCTCGTGAGAAAACGCTGCGGGAGGCCGGCATCAGCTCGGCGGTGGTCCAAACGGCGGTGCGCTTTGCCACGATTGTGCAGTCGGTCGCGGTCGGAATCGAGGCGACCGCGCGTAGCGTATCGGGGGTGATCCATCATTTTTTCGCTGTAGGACAAAGGGCGAGCATCTCGTATGCGCGGCCGGAGACGCAGGTCAGTGTCGGCGTAGGCCGACACAGGCCGGACATGGGCGGGATTGGTGCGGACCGGAGCCGCAGCGCGGCTACGCGCGGCAACCGTTTCCGCTTTTTTTACGACAGGCTTGGCGGCCTGGGGGCTGTAGTCCCGATCAGGCGCGCGCGCCGAGCGCATCCCTCAACGGAGAAAGGGCGACTTGCATGCCGAGCCGGAGTTCGCGAGAAGGACCCGAGGTCAGATAAACCCGACGAACGGGTACCTGCGTTGTCAGACCAAGGTGGTTGGCGCACGAGACAGGCGCGCCGAAGACGCGCGATCTAAAGCGGGTAACGGCGGACACCGTTCGGTCCAAAGCCGCCACCTTCTCGACCAACGCGAGCCTCCCCAGCGAGTGCCGAGCCTGCCGCGCCGACCTTTTCAGTTCCATCACCTATCTCGCCCAAGCCAGCCAATTGAACTCCGACCAAACTAGCGTTTATAAGAAAATCGCTGCGAGCGTGCCCACCGCGCCGCAAACCAGCCCGATCAGTGAGCCGGTTGTAGGCACGTCGCGGAACAGCAGAAATGTGAGGATCGGCTCCACCACTAAAATCGATCCCACCGATATCGCGACAATTATCCAAATGTTTTTGAGATGCATGTAGCCGAGGGCGTATCCAGAGACGAGCAGGATGCCGCCCAACGTTACCAGCAGGAACATCGGCAGAAGTGTTGTCAGAGGCCCACTCGCCGTTCCAAATTTCTTTGAGGCGATCAATTCGGCGATTATTGAAAGGGCTTCTCCTACGAAAATTGCCGCTACCGCTACAATTTTCAACATTGAGCTCAATTCCCACGTTCAGTTTGATCGGAAAGATGGGTGTTGGGAAATTCTCCAACTCGGCGCCTTCCTGGCTCGTCCCTCGCTCAACCGCATCCGCTGACTTGCGCCTTAGCCAGATCATGCATGAAGGCGAGGTGCTCATCGAGAACAGAACGTCGCAAGGTGGCGGATCAAAGACGACAGCGCGTCCCTTTGACGGACTTCAGTCAACATAATCAAGATGGATCCGGCACAGGCCGAGGTTGAGCCGAACGAGTGGAGCGAACCCGGTGGAAGTGCGTTCACTAGCTACTCTCGGGCGCAAAAATCGCGGTTCTGAAGGGCGCATCAACCATGCAGGCAACCGATAAGCCCCGCCGGGGACCGGCGGGGCTTATCGAGGCCAAGGTTACTCTGGAAGTGGGCTATCTTTTTAGTGACTGCTCGTCCATTGCGCGACCGAAGCTCATGAGGTTCCCTAAGCGCGCTCAATCGCGAGATCATAGGCGAACTCGATTCCCACCCCGATTCGATCGTGGCCCAATACTCAGTTTGGGCGACGTCTGCTGCTGCTGCTGGTGGCGATGATCAGCATGCCGATGCCCCTGATGATGATCGCGATGCGCTCCCTGATCCCGATGACGCCGGTCAGGGCGATGATCGCGGCGATCATCGCGGCAACCACAGACCAGAGCATCCCCGCGCGCTTGCTTAGTCGAGTTTAGCCGGTGCCTGAACTTCTCCCGGACGGCTCCGCCGCGGAGGAGGTGGTTCAAGCCGGCAGCAATCTGCCAGGAAAGCCGCGAACGAAGCGATGTTGCCTTGTACGCTCGCGCTCTCCAATGCCTTCATGTATTCGTCGCGTCTGTCGACCGGGATGATGGTCCAAGGCAGTCCTCCCGATACCATCATGACATTCATGAGAAAGCGTCCTGTTCGACCGTTACCGTCGGGAAGTGCATGTATGAAGGTGAAGATGAAGTGTCCGAGGACGGCTCTCACGCGTCGATTTGCAGACGCTCCACAGAGTTCGCAGTCGACTGGTGACGCAGCGAACAGCGGTCATCAATCAAATCCGGGGCTTTCTACTCGAGCGAGGGCTGCCGGTTCGGCAGGGAACGGCAGCACTCCGATTGGCGCTTCCTCAACTTCTCTCGATGCTCTCGGATAACCTGTCGCCTCGAGTAGTTCAGCTCGTTCAGGACTTGGTCGAGGACTGGCGCTATCTCGACCGGCGGGTTACATCAATTACGAAAGAAATCAACGAGCTCGCCGAGCAGGATGCACACTGTCATCGGCTGATGACTGCGCCGGGCGTCGGACCGATCATCTCAAGCGCGATGCTCGCCGCAATCGGGACTGGCGATGCTTTTCGCAAGGGCCGCGACTTTGCGGCATGGCTTGGTCTGGTACCGAAACAATTCTCGACCGGCGATCGAACCATTCTCGGCCGCATATCGAGGCGCGGCAACCGGTACCTGCGAACGCTCTTCATTCAAGGGGCCAGAGCCGTGCTTCTGAGGCGCCAGACTTGGTCCAGGCACGGGTTTGGAGCCTGGTTGGAAGCAGCGTCCAAGCGGCTCCACTCGAATGTACTGGTTGTCGCCTTGGCCACAAAACTCGCGCGCATGGCCTGGAGCATGCTCGCAAAGGGCCGTGACTACGACGCCAATTTCTTAGGCCAGACCGCCTAGGACACACGACCGGGAAGGGAAGAAGGATCCACGATCTCAATCGGAAAGGCACAATATCCCGCCGAGGTTTGCGAGACGGAAAAGACAAATGGAGAAACGGTTCCACCGACACTTCTGAAGCCTGGTTCGCAGCCATGTGCCCCTTGTCGAGGCCGTCGAGTTATTGAGGACAGGAGTGGGCGGATATCCATATTGGCTTGAGGCGACAGCCTCAAATTGGAGCCGGATAGATTGGCGCAGATCGCTACATCCTTTTGTTGATTCCTCTTGCAACGCGGGCGTGGTCCATAGATTGGTTGCAAAGTCTCGATTGCCACGCCTGCCACCGCGCCCAAAGGCAGGCAGTTTGTGCTCCATGCCAGGGCCCTGCACGGCAATCCCTATGACGGCCACACGCTCCGTCCCGTCATCGCCGACCTCGAAAAGCTCACAGGTGTTGCAGCGCGCCGCATCCACGGCGACAAGGAGCTACCGCGGCTACAACTATCCCGACCGGTTCAAGGTCTGGATCCGCGGCCAGGTTCGCCGTGTCACCAAAGCGATCCGTCGCGAGATGCGGCGTCGCGCCGCCGTCAAGCCCTGTGATCGGCCATCTCAAGGACGACCACCGGATACGCCGTAACCATCTCAACGGCCGCGACGGCGACCGCATCAACGCCGTGCTCACCGCCGCCGGCTACAACTTCAGCCTGCTCCGACGCTGGCTCGCGGAACTTTTACGTGGCCTGTTATGGATACTCTGTCGCCACCTATCGCACCCACACCTTGCGTAAAAACGGTGCTCAGAAACGTTCTTCACAAACGACAAATTACGCCGACGTTCGCCGCTACTGACCGCGAATCAGGCCTCACCAACCTCAAAGAATCGTTCGTAAGGTCCGTCTGCGAAGTGCCGCCGCAGCTCATGAAAGTTCTGTACGGTTTGGTCTAGCGGTCGCGTTTCTTGGCGCTGAAGCATGGCGCTACCAGACAGCTGAAGCGCTGGGACCCCCAGGAACGCCCAAACCGTTGCCANGCAGGCGCTTGGTTGGTGAAGTAGCCTTTCATACTCGATCACGAGCATNCCGGTCGACGCGAAGGACTGAGCAACTCGGGCATGGAAATCGTCGGCGGCCTTGAAATAGGCCTCGCAGTCGGCGATTGACAATGTAACGCGCGGCGGCGGTGCCGCCTCGCCGTCAGAACTGAACTTCAGCCATTGGCC
>NZ_AXAS01000055.1 GCF_000472925.1 Bradyrhizobium sp. Ec3.3 | reverse complement strand
GGTACCACCTCGCTGCCGTCCCAGCCGAAGCTATAGGCTAGGCGGTGCACTGGCACCACCTCGCGGAAGGACCCACGGGCAAAGCGAGCGCCGGTGACGTTGACGAGATAGAGCCCGCCGGGCTGAGGATCGACCTGCGCCTCCGTTCCCATCCACCGGAGGATCTTCTCCGGATCAGTGAGGAACGCGAANACCGCGGCGCGCGGCGCCGGGATGTGCGTCTCGCGGCGGACGACGAGTGCCTCTTGCATCGGTTTCCTCCACAGCTGTCATGCCTGCCACCTGCAGCGGGGAAGGTAGGGCAAGCCTTTCTCCCAGGATAGGCCCCGCGAGGTGGCTGCACCATCCGCGCGGTGACAGACCAGGGCCGCCGCGCCATGGTCGCGACACCGCTTGCGCAACCAACGACCCCACGAATGTCTCAGTGCCAGAGGCCCGACGCCGCCTGCTGATTGGGTACGTAGACTTGAACCGGCTCACTCTTGCTCGGCGATCGGCCTTTACCTGGACTGACCCGGCGTCGCGCCGCGACTGTCGGAATGCTTCGAGGCTCAGCTCACGGACTGAGCACGGAAGTTGCGGTTAGCTAATTCGAGGACCGATTTTCGTCTCGCAGACGCGCTGTTCATTTGGAAAAAACCGCCAAGCTATTGATATTGCTAACGCGTAATTCTGTGTTTTCTTCCAAATGCGCCTTGAAATTGTTGAATAATCAAACTGATTTTGATTCCGCCATTCGGAGGTTCGATCCCTCCCGCCCCAGCCACAACTAAGCTGCTGAGTTCGTTATGTAAACAGCTCTATTCCCGCCAAATTTTTTGGGGTATTTGGAAATGGAGCTTCTAATGCTCTGTCCAGAAACGAACTATACGGCGTCGTGCAATACATCGACCATATTGGCTCATCTCCGTGGCTTCATCCCAACATATACCGCGGAAGCTACTCGGGCAGGTCTGTTACGCCCTCGTCGTAGAAAAGCGTATCACGGCGAACAAATCGGACAACCAGTCGAAATGATGCACTTGTGCGCAATGGGCGCCGTGCTGCAGTTCGCCCAGCGGATAGCCTCGGGGGTTCGAGTCGCTCCCCCGTGCCACGATTTTGTACGCCAATCTACGATCTTCTACGATTTTGTATGCTTGACGGTAGCGCTTAAACCCTGTTGGCGCGAGATGCGTTGGACGTGAAAGGGCAATGAAGGCTCCGCGAGCTGACGTCTCTTCGACGCTGGCCATGGCGGGGCGTCCCGCCGGTCACAAAAGCGCCAGCACCCCTAGCTGTTCGAAATGCCGAGAATCCCTGCACATCGCCCTGCGTACCATCTACGCGCGCGGAGTACTGCTTCACCGATCCGTCAGAACTGTTCGCCACTCCTGCACATCATTGTGAGCCGGCGAACTGTAGATCAACGTAACGACGGCGCTGCCAGTGCGTAGAGGTTGTAAGGAAGGCGCGTCTGCGCCCCAGCCAAAATCGGTATTGGACCGGGAAGGAAAGAAGTGACCGATATGAAAGCATCTTTCAATGTCGCTGAAGACGGAGGCGGCTCTTATCGTCTACTGGCTATCCTCCGCTGGGTCATGGTCATCATCTTTGTGTCGTTTGGCATGCAAAAATTCACGCTGCAGTCGGCACAGGGCATCGCTCAGTTCATTAGCAATAGTCCATTTATTTCGTGGCTATCGCTATTCGGCCTCAGGGGAGAAGCGTATTTCCTCGGTGTTGTCGAATTTGCCATTGCAGCGCTGCTTGCGGCTGGTGCTTTCAGCCCGATCTTGTCAGCCCTCGGTTCGCTGATGGGAGTGGTCACCTTTGCGATCACGTGGTCATTCTTCTTCACGACGCCGGGGGTCGTCATATGGAGCCTGTCGACTGACCCAATGGCCTGGAACTTGACTGGCGAGTTTCTATTCAAGGATATCGTCTTGCTTTCTGTCTGTGCCGTGTTGTTCTTGGCCTCATTGCCGCAGTCTCTTCGAAAATCACGGACTGCCTAGAACTTCCACGATGTTGCAAGCGCCGCTTGTCGGACTTGCACCGTCTCTCGCAGAGGACGCGCCTTTCGCACGGACGGGATTGTCGCGTCCCTCCTCGAGCCGAATATGTCGATCGTCACGGCACTGACTGTTTGTCGTTTGCCGCGCTTTGATTGGTCTTGCTCAAATCCGGCGCTGTATGCTGGACTCCATGCAAGTAGAATCCTAATTGTTGATGGCGATGGGTCAATTAGGGTGGCGATTTGAGACATGTCGCCGAGGAAACCGACATGCTCGATCAGCCATCGAAGGATACAGACGAATCTGCACCAGGTTGGCGATTTCTGAAATAGCCTGGATATGGCGATGCGGCCAGCGCCGGGCCGGGCAGAGGCAAGACGAGAAGCCGCACGCGGAAGGAGCCGGAGGAGCGCAAGCACCAGTTTGCGGTCTGGCATATCTCATCGTCGCTTGTCGGGTCCGTCTTCCCCGAACAAGGGAGATTCCAGATGAATGAGACACTCGCACGACTCGTGATTCCAGCGGCCGAGGAGCGGGCCCGGCTGAAGGAGGGGGTACACATCGAACGCAGCCCTCGCCGGGTACGGACGTACTTTGGTGGCAAGCTGATCGCCGACAGCGAGCACGTTCTCCTCGTCTATGAAACGAAGCGGCCGCCGGCCTACTGGTTTCCGGTTACGGACGTCCGAATGGAGTATCTGGAGCAGTTGCAGCAACCGGCGGACACCATTCGCTGGCGCCTGGTCGTAAAGGATCGCATCGCTCACAACGCGGCCCGCGCTTACGTCAAATCGACTGCCGATCGAGCCGCACTGGTAGGTTACCTCACTTTTTACTGGAATGAGATGGATGCGTGGTTCGAGGAGGATGAGCAGGTCTTTGTTCATCCTCGAGATCCGTACACAAGAGTCGATACAGTTCACAGCTCGAGGCACGTGTGCGTGGAGATTGAAGGCGTGACACTGGCTGAATCTCGCCGGTCCATCCTCCTCTTCGAGACTGGGCTGCCGACCCGCTATTACATTCCGAAGCTGGATGTGCGCATGGATCTGCTCGAGCCCACCGACTCTGCCACGCGGTGCCCTTATAAAGGCGTGGCGTGCTACTGGTCAGCTCGCGTAGGCGACAAGCTCGTCAAGGATATCGTGTGGAGCTATCCAGCGCCAATTCCCGAGTGCCCGAAGATCGAAAACCTGCTCAGCTTCTACAACGAGCATGTCGACCTGTACGTCGATGGGGTGCCCCAAGATCGACCGATCACGCCGTTCTCTTAACGTCGAGATCAGAGTCCTGGGTGTCTTCGGTTCCTACCTCCCCTTGGGGAGGCGCCGACGTCGAGACCACATGGCAACGTCTTGCGTTGCTCGCGGCAGACGCCTCGTGGGGAGCGAGCGGACGGCTGGGCCGGCAGCGATTACGCGAAGGCTGTTGTTTCAGTTTCGTTGCCCGAACTCTTGCAGCAGGATGGCGATTACGGTCCCCTGTCTTCCGAATAAGCTGTTTCTCCAAGGAGACGAACGTCCAGCCCTAACTTCTCTGTTTCCGCATCCACGCGAATCGAAGTCACGCGGTCAATCCACCATAGCGCAGCATAGGTAAAGGCGAACGCCCAGGCCGCGGATGCAATGACGGCAATGCATTGCCAAAGAAAGAACCGAGGGCCACCCGACAACAGGCCTGTCGCACCGTGCGGGTTCCAGCTCCTCGCCGCAAATACTCCAAGCAAAATGGCGCCGAGCGCCCCGCCGACACCGTGCACTCCCCACACGTCCAGCGCGTCATCCCACCCAGCAACCTTCTTGACCGCAACGGCGTAGTAGCAGACCAGTCCCGCCAGAACGCCGATCACCGGTGCGGTACCGAATGACACATACGCCGCAGCGGGGGTGATGGCCGCCAGACCTGCAACTGCACCAGTCAGTAGGCCGACAAAATTGGGCCGTCGGACGTTGGCCCACTCCAGAATAAGCCAAGTGAATCCAGCAAAAGCAGCTGCTAGTTGCGTGTTGACAAAGGATGAGGCGGTCACCCAATCGACGCCAATCTCCGATCCGGCATTGAAGCCAAACCAACCAAACCACAGCAACCCCGCACCGAGTGCCATCAACGGAACATTGTGAGGCGCATCGGTGCTGTCGCATCTGCGCCCTATGAATGTGACTGAGGCCAAAGCTCCAAACCCCGCTGTTGTGTGTACAACGATCCCGCCGGCAAAATCCAACACACCCATCTTTGCAAACAAACCGTCCGGGCTCCAGACCATGTGAACGAACGGAAAATAGACAAAGATCAGCCATGCGGTCAGAAAGAGCAAGTACGCACCGAAAGTTACCCGATTGGCAAATGCGCCGGTAATTAGGGCCGGGGCAATGATTGCGAACATCATCTGATATATGAAGTGCAGCGCGAGAGGAATCCCCGCGTCATTTCCGGCGTAGATCGTCTTCAAACTTATGCCGTTCAAAAACGCAAAATATGTAGGGTCACCGACTATTCCGTGCCACGTCGGTCCAAAACACATCGAATAACCAATGGCGAACCAGAGTATGGTCGTCCAACACAGTGACGCGAAGCTCTGAATCATAACCGTCAGCACGTTCTTCTTTGTAACGAGACCGCCGTAGAAAAATGCGAGACCGGGTGTCATCAGCATCACCAATGCCGAACACACAAGCATGAATGCTGTGTTTCCGATATTGAGATCGGGCGAGTCACTTACCATGATATGCACCTCGCAAGGACGATCGCGCAGCAACAAGCATTGGACGAAACGATTGTAATTGCCGGCTTAGGGCTCGGCGCGATCCGTGTGCGATGCCGTTAAGTTGCCTGTTTGGCGATCACGAAGTCTGTGAGATCTGCCGCCTCATTCGCGGTGCGTTCTGTCCAAAGGACGAGTAGCTTGCACCCGTTCTTGGTGGTGTGCGGGCCGTGTTCGCTGCCAGCTTTGAAGTGCAACGACGTGCCTGCTTGGTGCTGCTTGCCCTCGTTGGTGAAGTCGCCCTCAACCACATAGAGTGCTTCGGTCGTGCTTTTGTGGAGATGTGCCGGAATGACCGCGCCGGGCTTCATGGTGATGTGCAACATCACCGGCCCTAGCGTGTAGTTCGCATTGCGGACCGCCAGCGTGATGTCGCCCTCGCTCTGGAAGGGGAAACGATCCGTCTTGAGCTGACTGCCAACTACTTCTTGATCGACCATGATCCTGTCTCCTGCATCGAAGAGAGCCACACTAAGCGTAAGCAATCTGCAGTGCATCTCGCCGACCTTCAAGTCAGGTTCGCTACAATCCAGCAAGCTTGAAAAAGTGATCGCAAGCGGGGCGGTTCAATAGCGAGTGGCCACGATGTCCACCCTTGAGCTTACAGCGCACCCGTGAAGAAAAAATGGGATGGAAAACGAGAGCCAGCTGTCATGTCGTGCGAGCAAGCCTTCAAATTGGAGCACGACCGGAACAATCGCAGCAAGCGGCCCGAAGCGGTTGCGATCACTATCTGATACCAGCCGGAGCGAGAAAGATTGACCTCTGCGATACCATCTGAATGGGTGTATCCCGCATCCACAACGTGAATGGTGATCAGGCCGCGGCTTCCACGCAGGAGCAAGAAGGCCAAATCAACATGGCTCGCCAGCATCCGCCGCAGGGTTCCCATGGGACGCGGGTTTGGTTGCGGATTTCCTACGCTGGTCTCGCTTGCATCGACCGTTCCGTTCTTGCGCTTTCACCCGCCATCCGAAGAGTTCTCGGCTTGAGTCGGATTGCTGTCTTCGACTGTCGCGATGCAACGCTCGCTATTTTTGCTGTCACGCTGTCGACCTTTACAACTGCTTGTGCTCACGATCACGATCGCCGTGAGTTGAGCGGTTGGTATGAGAGCTTGCGTAGTGGAACGGGGCCTTGCTGCGATGGCAGTGATGCGAAGCGCGTAGACGATGCGGATTGGGATAGCAAGGATGGTCACTATCGCGTGCGCATCGACGGCGAGTGGGTCGATGTTCCGAGGGAAGCCATAGTGGACGGACCGAATCGCGCGGGTCGCACGGTGGTGTGGCCTTACTACAGGGATGGTCATCCGAAAGCGCGCTGCTTCATGCCGGGAAGCATGAGCTGACGCTTCGGCTGGACACTAGGCGATGTTTCAAAAATCAATCAGGCAAAAGATCGTCGGCATCGCCGCGGGGCTGATCATGCTTGCGGTGATCACATCCGTTCTGTCGATCGCTCTGACAAGTAGAGTCGGTCATTTGCTCGACGAAGTTACGAATAAATACATTCCCGCCTATGGCGATTTGGCGCGGGTAAACATTCGCTCGCTTGAGCGTAGCCTCGCGCTTCGGCGAATGATCATCGCGAAGATGCAGAGCCCGCAAGACGAAGCTGGCTATGCGGCGTCGTTGAGGACTTTCGAAGAAAAAGATCCCGATATTGACCGAGAAGCGTCCGCCGCGCATCGACTTATCGTCGCAATCATCAATGATGGAGGCACTCCGTCGGACGGCGTGGCCCTGGCGCGCATCGATGACCGCCTCGATATTGTCGTCAACGACCTTCGCCATCGCCTGAACGAACAAATTGCACTTCTACTTCCTCAACTTGATGCGGGCGATTTCGTCGAAGTCAGACGCACTCTATCGCGTGTCGACGCGCTCCGTGACGAGTTCAATCATAAGGTCAACGACATTCGCTCGGACATGCTGGAACAGGTGGTTGCGAGTGCCACAACAGTTATTCGCAACCAGCGCCGGGCCATAGTAATCTCGGCGATCGTAACCGCGGCCGCTTCAATGCTCGGATTTGTGTTCGCGGGACTCGTCGGCAGTGGAATCACCCGTCCCATCCTGCGACTGCTAGAGGGCACACGCGAGGTCGAAGCCGGCCGCCTCGATGGATCGATCAGCGTAACGACGCGGGACGAGATCGGGGAGCTCTCAGCAGCATTCAATCGCATGATCGAGACGTTGCGCCACAACGAGCGGATCAGAGAAACCTACGGCAGGTATATCGATCCGCGGATTGCTGAAGGATTGCTTGAGCAGTCAGCACTCGCGGCCACTGAAGGCCAGCGTCGTGTGATGACGGTCCTGTTTTGCGATATGAGGGGATTTACGACCCTGAGCGAAGGGGTCACGCCACAGGGATTGGTCAAGATCATGAACCTCTATTTTTCGACGATGTCCGAGCCGATCCACGCGCATAGAGGAATAATCGACAAATACATCGGCGACGCGATCATGGCCTATTGGGGACCTCCGTTTGTTGCCGAGGCAGACCAGACCGATTTCGCGTGCCTAGCGGCAATTGGCATGACCGGGCGCGTTGCGAAGCTGCGCATGGAATTGCCCGAACTCCTTGGTGTGCGCCGGATCCCAACGGAGTGCGATATTCGAATTGGGATCGCAACCGGCGAAGCGTTGGTTGGCAGTATCGGCTCGGAAATTCAGGATGAGCTACACTGTGATGGGCGACACGGTCAATCTGGCGGCGCGCCTGGAACGCGCCAACAAGACCTATGGCAGTCGTTGTCTGATCTCGGAGGCAACTGCCCTGGCCTCTGGGGCGACGATTGAGGTTCGTGAGATTGATCGCCTGGTTGTGGTCGGTCAAACGAAGCCTCAGGTTGTCTTCGAAATCATGGGCCGGAGAGGGGAAATCACAACCGAACAGATGCAACTACGAACACACTACGCCGAGGGGCTGGCGGCTTATCGGGAAAGACGATGGGACGACGCCCTAAGTGCATTCACTGCTGCGCTCGAAGTAGTTCCGGGGGATCAGCCGTCGATCACATTCGCAAAGCGCATCAGCTGCCTGAAGCATAAGCCGCCTCCGGCCGATTGGGACGGTTCGTGGCATTTGGAGCACAAATAGATCGTGCTGCCGCGTTCGTGAATCGCGCGACTTACCAGGAGCTTGACCCTGATCGACCGCGCGTTCCTTCTCCGGAGCTGTGGCTTAGAGCCGATCATTTTTGCCGTTGTGGGCGAGTGGTTCGCGATGCGCCTCGTGCGGCGTGGTTGAGTTCGTTTTCCATGCTCAACCCCACTGTTAAAGAGGTGATTAGGTGCGCCGCCAGCAACTGCTTGGGGGATGCATGCGCGATCTTAGGACATTCCGGCCCTAGCCGCTTGCCGGGGATTGACCGCCGCGTCGCGATCTGACCTCCAAACCGGACATCGATCTGCACGTTCAAACGAGATATACTTATCCCCGAGTTAATCGGGAACCGGACCGATCAGCATTCGCCACCGGCGCGTGCGAGGCTGCAGCAAACCTTGCCTGCTCAGCCGGTTTAAAGGGGCGACGCTTCCTTACTCGCGTTAGCTGGCCCAACGGGCAGACATGGCGGTGAACTGCGGCAGCCCGTGGTGAGAATAGCGAGTCGTTTTGAGCGTCGTGCCGCGCATTCCGGCCGCTGCGAAGAGTCGCTCCGATGATGAACTCGGCTGTTATTATCCCAGAGGATCTGCCTTTCACCCTTGCGAACTTATCGCCCAGCCGGTCCCAGAGACGGCTTGCCCTTGCGGTCGTGCTCGCCTTGCTGGTCGCGTTTTTTATCACAGCTGGGCCGCTCGCGAACTTCCAGCCGGGGCGGATCGACGCCTTCGTCCCGGCCTATGGCACGGCGGTTTTCGTGAATGACTTGATCACCGCGGTCCTGCTGTTCTATCAGTTTGCCATCCTGCGCTCGCGCGCGCTGCTCGCGATCGCGAGTGGATATCTCTTCACGGCGCTGATCGTGATCCCGTGGTTGCTGACTTTTCCGGGCATCTTCGCGCCAGGTGGCCTGCTTGGCGCGGGGCTACAGAGCACGGATTGGCTTTTTAATCTGTGGCACGCCGGTTTTCCTACGTTCGTCATCGCATATACTCTCTTGAAGGATGCCGATCCAACCAAGGGGCTGTGGCGGGGTTCCGCGGGTGCGGCCATCCTTTCGAGTGTGGTCGTGACCGTGGCCGTCGTGTGCGCCGTGACAGTTCTTGTCACAGCGGGGCAAGCACACTTGCCCCGCACTGTGCTCGACCCGGTCCGTTTTTCTGCCCTCAAAGTTTATGTTGTCGGTTGTCTAATCCTGTGGAACGCACTCGCGCTCCTTTTGCTCTGGATCCGCCGGTGTTCGGTGCTCGATCTGTGGCTGATGGTGGTTGTTTGCGCGTATGTACTTGAGCTCTATACGGGTGTGTTGGGTCTGGCCCGGTTCAGCGCTGGTTGGTATGCTAGCCGGTTCTTAGGACTCGTGCCCAGCATTCTTGTGCTCTGTGTCCTGTTGCATGAGATAACGACGCTTTACGCGCAGCTGCTCCGCGCGGTCCTGGCGCAACGTCGCGAGCGTGAGGCGCGGCTGATGACCGGCGACGCGGTCTCGGCTTCAATTGCCCACGAAGTCAAACAGCCATTAACGTCGATCATCGCCAGTGCGAACGCGGGACTGAATTGGCTTGATCGTGTCGAGCCTAACCTCGATCGTGCCAGAGAAGCATTGCGGCGCGTCGTGACCGCCGGGCACCGAGCGGACGCCGTGATCGAAAATATTCGGGCGCACTTCAAGATTGGTGCACGAACCCGCACTTCCCTTAATATCGACGATGTCATCCGGGAAGCTCTGGCCGTTGTTCGCGACAAACTGCAGACATATCGGGTCACCGTTCATGCTCACCTTAACGAACGGCTGCCGCGGATAACAGGCGAACAGATTCAGCTCCAGCAAGTTGTGGTGAATTTGATTGCGAACGCAATAGATTCCATGGCCACGAAGAATGGGGAGCGGGTGCTATCCATAAGATCTGAAGTCCAGCACTCGAGATATGTGATGGTGTCGGTGGAAGACACCGGGAAGGGCCTCGAGCCCGACGCTGTGGATAGGATATTCAACCCAATGTTCACGACCAAAACGGACGGCATGGGCATCGGGCTGTCAATCTGCCGGTCCATTATCGAGGCGCATCAGGGGCAAATATGGGTGACCGCCGAAAAGGGTCGCGGCGCCACTTTTCACTTCACGGTGCCGGTAGATCTAAGCGGCCCATCCTGGTCGGACGCCGTGGGCAGCGTGAACCGAAACATGCTGCCGAAGGGATGATTGGGCGACGCCCACAATTTGCCTCCATGCGCTTTGATGATCGAGCGGCAAATGGCCAAGCCGACGCCCAAACCATTGGGCTTGGTCGTGAAGAAAGCTTCGAACAAACGCTCCAGTTCGCCGGCCGGCAGGCCAACGCCGACGTCTGCCACAGCGATCGTTATAGTCCCCGATGGGTCAGCTTCCGTGCGCAACGAAAGAAGCCGCGGCCGGTCATCCACCGTTGCCATGGCCTCCATCCCGTTCATCATCAGGTTCATTGTGACCTGCTGCAATTGGATTCGATCACCGAAAACCGAGCGCAGGGAAGCGGCAAGGTCGACCTTGAGAACCACGCGTTGTCGGCGAATCTCGCTGCTCAACAGTGCCACCGTGTCCCTGATCGCATCGTTGACGTCGAGCGGCACCCGCGTCGGCGTGGATTTCCTCGTCATCTGGCGAATACTCTCCATCACGCCGCTCGCGCGATGGGCATATCCGGCGATTTGCGCCGCCGCGGCGGTGGCCTTGCCAATATCGGGAGGGGCGTGCGCCAGCCACGATCCGCAGGCGCCAGCTCTCGCAGCGATAGCCGTCAGCGGCTGGCGAACTTCGTGCGCAATCAAACTGGTCAGTTCGCCGATCGCAGTGAGCCGCGAAGCATGTGCAAGATCCGATTGGGCGGACTGTAACGCCTCCTGAGCACGTCGGTAGTCGGTCAAATCGATCGTTGTACCGACATAGCTCTTGAGCTTCCCGAAACTGTCCATGGAGGGTCGGCCGACGACATTCAAATGCCGCACTCCGTCCGAACGGATCAGGCGATACTCGCAGGTGAATGCATCACCATTGCGGATCGCCGATTGTACCTTGCGGCGAAGGGCAGTGCGGTCCTCCGGATGGACCATGCGAAAGACGCGCCCGATCGTCGGCGCTTTTCCGGTATCGGGATCGACGCCGAAAATCCGATAGTGCTCGTCGGACCAAAGCAGCTTGCCGGTTTGTGAGTCCCAGCTCCAACTTCCGGTGTGGCTGATGCTCTGCCCCTCCGCCAGGAATGCTTCGCTGCGCCGCAGGTCAGCATAGAGCCGAGCGTTCTCGAGTGAAATCGCGACCTGTGCAGCAAGGAGGTCGAGCACCTCTGCCCGCTGAGGCGTAAATGCCCCGACTGCGGCGTGGCTCTCGAGGTACAGAACGCCGACCAGCTTTGCCTGCGTGACTATCGGTAGGCAATGCAGCGAGATGTGGCACCTTTGCAGCAAGTAAGGATCTGCAGACAGCAAGCTCCTGTTTGCTGGCTCGGCGGAATTGAGGCTCGTTCGTGTCCTGACGACATAGTTCAATACCGATTGAGAGAATTCGAGGTCACGACGACCCGCTTCGTACACTGTAACATCGATACCGTTCGCTCCAACATGAGCCTCCGCGATGGCCTCCGGAATGTCGTTCCCCATCAGGAACAGGATGCCGCGTTCGGCAGTGGCGTGCTCGATCACAACCTGCATCACGGTGCGGATCAGCGTGTTAAGCTCGATTTCTCCGGAAAGCGCGCGAGAGGCCCTGAACAATGCGTTGACGTCAAGCTGTTGCAGCGGCACCTCCGAGGCACCTGGCAGGATGCGAACTGGATCGGAAGCTGGCAGATGAGGATTAGAGCGTTCGAGCTGCCGTACCTTGGCGTCAGCACCCCACCGCTGGTAGCAATCGCGTGCATTCGCCAGGTAGGAGAGAACGACTGTTCGAATGCCGCGCGCCTCGTAGAACCGCGCCGCACACTCTGCGGCAATCGCCTCGATCTGCACGAACTCGGCTTCCCGGGCCAATCGGATCGCCTCCTCGTACAGCCGCTCCGCCTCCAGTTCGCGGCCTTCAATGCGCGCGATCTCCGCCGCAAGCAGCGTCAATCGATTGGCGAAGTTTGCCGGAGCGTGAGCGCACCGGATGGTGAGCTCGCGGTAATGGTGATTCAGGCTATTGACATGCATCTCACGCTGTTCGGGCGGCGCTGCATCGTAGGCGGCAGCGTGAGCAAGCGCGGTGTAGAAGCGGTATTCTGCCACTTCCACATAGGCCCGTATGCTCCGAAAGAATGTCTCTCCCCGCTCGGCGACTACAAGCGCGGCATCATGGAGTCCAGCGAACACGTTGAGCTGGATTTCCGCAACAGCGTGAAGGCAGGCGTTTTGCAGCGATCCGCCTATCAAGGCGTGTGGCGCCGTCGGATGGGGCACCTCGAAGTCATCGCTGTGTTCTATCAAGGTGAGCGCAAAAGTCCTGTAGACCGACAACAATGCTCTAATCAGCTCGAAGCCCCAGGCTCGGGCGAATGCCAGCCCTTGTTCGATATCCTTGCAGACATCCCGCAACGGATCGCCGCAGAAGAGACGCGCCGATACATGTGCAGCATGCGAGTAGCCTACCCAGCTCAGGTCTCCGGTCGCGAGCCCAGTTTCCAGACTTCGCCGTATGAATGGTAGTCCGGATCGGATCGGCCGAACCCACGGCGTCACATATTGGCCGAATACCATTTGCGTCCGTCCGCTCAGCCTCAATTGCGGCCAGCGGTCGGCGAGAGAGACGCCAAATTGCGCCAGACGCAATCCGAGATCCGCGTCTCGGTAGCGGATGCTGAAGACGCTGAATGCGCAGGTCAACGGATAGCAGGAGTTCTCTGAGATGCCGTGTTGCAGCGTCAGTCGTACCGCTGCCAGAATCACGATGTTGGACAAGTTCAGATCGGTGAGGAGGGCGGGCGTAACAAGGTCGGCAAAAACCGCCATCGTTGCATGATGGTCGGGATCGGTCATGGGTGCCAATGCGAGAAGATGGTCGTCCGACAGCTTCTCGGCCAGCCTTCGCAGGCGATGGCCCTCTTCGTCCACTTCGCCGTCGGTAGGATGAGCGTGCCAGTCGATTCCGACCTGGCGCAGAAATTCGAGGCAGACAGCGATGCTGCGGTCAGGCTGCCCGCGCACGGTGTACAGGTTTGCCCGAAGCCTAGTGACCGTCGTGCTCGCTTGAACGTTCAGGCAATTCTGGGACAGCACCAGCAACTGCGCTTCCGCGACGTCCAGATGTCCGACCAGGAATTCGCACTCGGCGCGGAGCAGAGCGACTCCGAAGGCAGTCGCGCTGAAACTTGGATGTGCTTTCTCCCCGAGCAGTTCCCGCGCAACCTCCAGATAGGCGAGAGCGGCACTGTAAGCTGCCGCTGATCGGGCGCGCCGGCCCGCAGAAAGATTGATGGCAATGATCTGATCCCGTTCGACCTGGCTCGTAACAGCAGTGACGCCGCGGTTCAGCTGGTTGGCAATGACATAAAGCTTCTCGCTCGTTTCATCCGGCGTTGCTTGTCTCGCCAGCGCCATGCCAATGCGAAGATGCAGGGCGGGCTTGCCTTCGGCCGGCCCCAGCCGATAGGCGGCCTCCTGAACCCGATCATGCGCGAAAGCGTAATACCCACCTTTGCGTACGACAAGGCCGGCTTGAAGGGCTGGACGCAGGCTCGCGATGACCTCTTGCGCAGGGCGGTCGGATGCAACGGCGAGCCCCTCAACTTCGGCGGAACTCCCGAGCGATGCGAGATCCAGTAGGACTTGCCGCGTGGTTGTCGTCAGCAGGTTCAACTTGGCCGCCATCAGATCGGCGACGCTGTCCGTGAGGCCCTTCGCCCGAACGCGGGCGATGTCCCAGTGCCAGGCACCCGCATGCGGATCATACGCGAGCAAGCCTTCGTCATTCAGTGTCCTGAGGAATTGAGTTGCAAAGAAAGGGTTGCCGCCGGTCTTGGTGTGAACCAGCTTTGCTAATGGTCGGGCTTCGGCGCGCCCGCATTCGAGTGTCTCGGCGATCAGTACCGCGATATCGAGCGAACTTAGGGGCTGAAGCGCGATCTCCTCGACGGGTATGCCCGCGGTGCAAATCGTGTCGAGCTGCGAGATGAGCGGATGAGAGGGGCTGACTTCATTGGTGCGGTAAGCTCCAATCAGCATCAGATTCGATACATCCCGCCGAGCGACAAGATCGCCGATCAGGTCGATCGTTGCCACGTCCAGCCATTGCAAGTCATCAACGAAGAGGACCAAGGGGCGACCCGGGCGGGCAAAGGCCCCAACGAGCCGCCGGAAGACAATGCGGAGGCGGTTCAACCGATCCTGGGGCGTCAGATGCTCGACCGGAAGCTGCCGACCAAGGACAAGCTCGAACGCGGGAATGAGCTCTGTCACAAGATAACCGCTCGGTCCGACAGCCTCCGCCAGCGTTCGCCGGCAGGCCGCAACCTCCTCGTCATCATAGGTAAGAATCTGACGCAGCAGCGATGCAAAGGCTTGGTTGAGCGCCGCATACGGGACGTCCCGCGCTTGCAGATCGAATTTGCCAGTCGCGATCAAGGCGTCCGTCGGCGCCAGACCGGCTTGGAACTCTGCGACAAGTGATGATTTTCCGACCCCGGAAGACCCGGAAATTAGTGCGACGACGGTTTGTCCCGTTGCTGCGACGCGATCGAATGCCGATCGCAGAGCCGCGATCTCGTCCGCACGGCCGTAGAGGGTACGTGGAATCTGGAGGGCGGTGACTACATCGCGTTTCCCGAGGGCGAAATGATGAACCCCTCGGCGGGCTTTCCACTCCGCCAGGCATTCCTCGAGGTCAGCCGCTAGCCCCTCGGCAGACTGATAGCGGTCCGCCGGTTCCTTCGACAGAAGCTTGAGTACGATGGCGGATATCTGCTCGGGCAGATTCGGCATTCGTTCGCCGGGCGAGGGAGGCGCGCGGACAATGTGGCAGTGTATCCACTCCTCCGGCGTGGATGCGGAAAACGGCAAGGTGCCGGTGAACAGTTCATAAAGCGTGACGCCAAGTGCATAGAGATCGCTGCGGCCATCGATCGGGCGGTTCATTCGGCCGGTCTGCTCTGGCGCGATATAGGGCAGCGTTCCGGCAATCACACCGGCCGCCACGCTTTGGTGCGTTTGATGAATGGCGTTGCCGAACCCCGTCAGGCGCATGCCGTCTCGTTCGGAGACCAGGATGTTTCCGGGCTTGATGTCTCGGTGCAGCAGTCTTTGGCGGTGCAGCCTGCCCACTGTGTCGGCCAGCCCGACCGCCAAGCGAAGTCGAGCATCAAGCTGAAGCCCGTTCTCGATGAGCTTGGTCAGCGGTTCGCCGCCAGGGTCCTCGAGCACCAGCATCATGTTTTCCTTATGCGGGACCAACTCAATCGGAAGCACCGCCCAGGCCGGGTCAAGATCGGCGGCCAAGGCATATTCATTTTCAAGCTTCTCGAGGCTGCGTATCGACGGCCGTCGCGGTACCAATGCAAGCAGGGAACGCGCTCCGCGTGCCTGATGGGCCCGATATAGGATGAACGTGTCGTCTGCCCGCAGGCGTTCGACCGTGCATTTCGTGAGGTCGATCATTGATCGGGCTCCCTTCCTTGCGGATCGGGGGAGGGATAGCGCTTCGGCAATCGGGCCAAGGTTAGGGCTCGACAGGACAATTCCATCTGCCGGAGTCCGGCCGGCCGCTCGGCTGGGAAACGGCCTTTTGTTCACCCTGGTCGGTCAGCGTAACCCCTTGAAGATTATCTTACCACAGTCGTCATCGGTACGGCGGTTGGATGATCGCCGTAGTGTCTACGGAAGATGGTCGAAGCTGACCGTCGGGCTGGAACATGACTCGCCGAAAGCGAAACACGCCGCTCCTGCCAACCGCTCACGTCGACAAATCTCAATCCGGTTTTTGTCTCTTAATGGACTTCCTTCGACAGCCCCTGCTTTAATTGGCTCACAGCAATATTCGGACGTGCCATCAAACCGGTTACACCTAGGAGAAAATTTCGATCAAGGAAGCCCACCGGTTGACGAGAACGATCGGACGTTACCTGTAGTGGAAAAGTCACCACGACAAATCCCATCGGAAAGCGGCAGTCCCGCGGGCAAGGAATTTTTTTGCGCGCTTGTAACGAAACCAGCCCGATCTACGAATTGATTACAGCGGACGGTCTGCTGGAGCGCTTAACCAGGTGAAAGGTGCGCCAGTCAGGTTACCATATCAAAACGAGAGCGCAGATGGAAATAAGATCGGAACCCAACTTGCCGGCCGCTCCACTGATCGTCTTCGACGTCAATGAGACGCTTCTCGATCTTCAAACAATGGAGCCAATCTTTGAGCGCATTTTTGGCGACAAGAGAGACATGCGCCTCTGGTTCGCTAACGTCATCATGTATTCCCTGGCTCTGACCGTGGCCGGCTCGTACGTGCCGTTCACGGATATTGGCTCTGCTGTAATGAGGATGCTGGCGGATGCGCAAGGAATCAAGATTGATGATGCGGACAAAAAAGAGCTTGAGCAAAATTTTCAACAATGCCGCCTTATGCGGAGGTCCCAGCCGCGCTACGGAAACTGCGCATTGCAGGTTTCCGGCTGTTCACGTTGACAAACAATCGAGTCGAAGTTCAAACCCGCCAGCTCGAGTATGGCGGCATTGCCAGCTTCTTTGAGACAGTGTGGATAGCGTCAAGCAATATAAGCCGTCACCGCTGACATATGCTTACGTCTCGAAAGAGCTTGGGGTCGACCCTTCCCAGCTCTGTCTTATCGCCTGCCATACTTGGGATACGCTTGGCGCGGTAGCGGCCGGTTGGGAGGCTGCGCTGGTCAAGCGCGTCGGCAATCATGCTCTGGGAGTCGGTCCTCAACCGCAGATCGTTGGCGACGACCTGAACCACGTAGCCGACCAACTTATCGCGCGATACATATGGCAGAGTTAATCAGCAAGACACTCGGCTGAAAGCCCCAGCGGGGAGGACCCTATTCCGGGACACCTGAGGGTGCTCATGGTGCTGAAATTATAATATGGTGATTGGCCGCTCCGACGTTGAAATGACATTCGTTCTGAACGCCCTGATAGGCCGCTAGAGAGTTTTAACCGCCGCGCTTTCATGCGAGCTTCGCTAAGTGTGGCCTATGTGATTATAATTGCATGTACTGCAGCTATAGTACCATGCTCGAGATAGCCAACACGGAGCGATGAAGCGATCCGCACGTACGAGACGACTTGCCGGGAGGCGGGGGACACATCCACCAGCGTCGTCCCGCTCTAAGCTGGAAGAGCAGGTAACCGAACTCGTTGCGCAGCAGGCGGCGATATCGGAAGTCCTCCGCGCCATTGCCAACTCCCCAAATGATCTGCAGCCCATATTCGACGCTATCCTGGACAGTGCCACGCGGCTCTGCAGAGGTGACCTTGGCAGCTTGCGTCTCTTCGAGAAAGACGGCTTCCGTCTCGTTGCGATCAGAGGAAACCTCGACCTCCTCAAGCGGTGGAAGATACCCGAGCTCGCGGATTACAGCAGCTATGTTAGTAGCGTGGCTGCAAGCAGGCGACCAAGCCACGTCCCCGACCTTGCTGAACTCGAGACCTATCATCGGGGTGAGCCTCACATTCGGGGCATGGTCGACCTGATTGGCGTTCGAACCATGCTAGTCGTGCCGATGTTCAAGGATGATGAGCTCATCGGAACCATCAATCTGGGGCGGACGGGAGTGCGGCCGTACACCGACAATCAGATTGCCTTGTTCACCGACTTCGCCGCGCAGGCGTCTATTGTCTTGGAGAGCACCCGTCGCGAGCGCCAGTATCGAGAGGTGCAGAATGAGCTCGCACATGCGAATCGCGTTGCCATCTTGGACAGCTCACCGCGTCGATTGCCCACGAACTTAAGCAGCCATTGACCGCAGTTGTGGCTAGCGGAGACGCTGGCTTGCGATGGCTTGCTAGGCAGCCGCCTGGCCTCGAAGAGGCAAAGCGTTCCATCGAGAGGGCCGTCGAAGGGGCCCTACGTGGCGGCGATATCATAAGGGGCCTACAAGGCCTCACCAAGAAGCAGACGTCACGGAAGGAGCCCTTGGATATCAATGGGGCGGTTCAAGAAGTGGTTGTGCTGACCCATGGCGAGGCCGTCAAGCACGGAGTGTCAATGAGTACTCGGCTCGAGCCCTCTTTGCCTCGTGTCCAAGGAGATCGCCTCCAATTGCAGCAGGTCATACTAAACCTGATCGTAAACGCTATTCAGGCGATGAGCGGCATAGATGTCGGTTGCCGCGAGTTACAAATCAGTACTGAAAATGCCTCGGGTGAAGGGGTGCGCATCAGTGTTCGCGATACTGGCTCGGGGTTGTCTCCAGAGACCCTCCTGCGAGTCTTTGAACCCTTCTACACGACAAGGGCCGACGGGATGGGAATGGGTTTGGCGATCTGTCGTTCGATCATCGAAGCGCATGGAGGCCGCTTGTGGGCGACCGGGTGCGAGCCGAACGGGGCCCTGTTTCAGTTTATGATTCCTGCTGGTTAAGACGCGATCCCCCACAATGCTGGGTTGTCGGTGCGTCCACGGCCGGGACGTCTGGGACGATTGAGGTGAAGGCGAAAAAGCAGCCCAACCGCCAATGATGATCGGAGACTTCGATCGCTTGGCTTCGTCAATTAAAGACGAATTCCTATTGGGTCGCTTCTCGCTGGGCAATCTCCGTCAAAGGCACTCGTTCGGCAGCAGCCGCGCGCAGAATATCCCGCTTGAGCAGATAGACTGACGCAGCAAGCAGCACGATGTCCTTCATCAGAAAGAGGAACGGTAGCGTTGCGGCGGGAAAGCCTCCGGCAGGTGCCGCCCAGGCGTCCGGGAAGAACGGGATTATCGTGACCGTTGCCACGTAGGTCGCGCACGAACCTAACGAACCGAACGTGGCGAACTTCTTGTTCCAAAAACCTAGGAGCAGAAGTGTGGCGATCAGCCACTCTGCGCTGCCAAGAAAGAAAGCGGCCCCGCGTATGCCAAAGACGGGGTAGAGCCAAAAGATCAATGGCCCGTGACTGATGAACGGGATCAAAGCATGCGCCTCATAGTCGAACCATTTCTGACAGCCGAAAACGAAGAAAACGATGATCATCGTCGCGCGCGTGAAGTGATAATCAAAATCACTTTGGACGATATCGAGCTTTGACATTTTCGCTATAAGTGCGTCCATTCAGGTGCTCCAATCGCGCTGTAAGATCTGATGAGCAGCTACAACGCAGGCTCACTTTTGATGCTGCGAACGCTGGTGATGGTGTTCACACTACGAAGCATTAACAGAGCCTTCAGAGAGGCGCTCCGTGTCCGTTATCGCGAGTTTCTCATTCTTGCGCAGTTTCAATGCGCGCTCATCGACGCACGAGACGCGACCCGATCCCGACCTTCTCAGATTCGGCGAGATTCATTAGGATCGACAAAAGTGCAGGTTGGAGGCTCTTCTCGCTCGCCTGCGAAATTTAGGTGTCTGCCCTCCCTCGAAGACCCATACCAAGGTATGGCTCGAGGTATCACTACTGAGAGATTGTAGGTGTAAACCGCCGATCGCATGGTGTCGACGATGCGTGCGCGCCGTCACTCGAGGTGCACAACTGGTCGACGTCGGTCTTGCTTTTGTTGTTTCGCTCACCAACGACGCTAGTCGAATCGACGTCACCGAGATCGCCTTCCACAGTTGCTTGAACCACAAGTACGGGGATCGCAACCAGGGTCATCCCCATGAATACGCTTATCAACGCCACGGCGAATCCGAGTATCGGTATCTTGCGCAGGTCCGGGTTGCTAGCGACGGACCTCGACTATCACATCGTTCGCGGCTCGATGGTGATCATGTTTTTCTTCTTCGGTTATCAGAAGTGGTGGGCGTATGAGGCTGATCGCCTTGTGCCGTTTATCAGCAACGGCCCGCTGATCAGCTGGCTTTATCCAGTCTTCGGACACCAAGGAGCCAGTTGGTTCCTGGGCGTCTGCGAGTGGACCTTCGGCGCCTTACTGTTCGCAGGATTTTGGCAGAAGCGGCTAGGCATTCTCGGTGCTGTCGGCTCGACCGCGACTTTTATCGCGACCGTCACCATCATTCCCTTCATGCCGGATGGCTGGGACGCTGCGGCCGGTGGATTTCCGGCGATGACGGGCAATATCCCCTTCCTGATGAAGGACGTCGTCCTGCTCGCCGTGTCGCTCTATCTCTTGAAGCAGGACGTGGCTCGTGTCGCCAATAAGAATTCGCGGTCCGACAAGAGTTGCTCGGACCTACCGGAAGAGGCCGCAGCAAGGTAGCGGCGGGGACCGTGCTGCCTTGCAGCCCGCTTTGCTTTGACGGTGAGGTTCCATGCGTTCGCCGGCTGCCAGACGATCGCCGAGTTCAAGCAGAGCAGCCGACGCGTGCGCGAAAGCCCGTATTCACGCGCTGAACTGGTCGTTTGATCACGCCTGCCGTCCTGTCATGGACAATCGCGATGTCCTAACTTTCAAGCGCGTGGCGGCGGCTTTGCGATCGCAGTCGGCCGATCGGTTCGGAGCGTGCAAAGATGGTAACTTGTCAAATCGGGAAATTCCGGTTACATATCCGGCGTAAGTTGGCGGGTCGCTTCGGCCCGGTGACGCTCGTTCTAAAAAGGTTGCTGCCATCCGCCGCGCAAGGAGGCGTCAATGGGTGGAAGAAACCAAGAGGCATGGCACGGCATTCGCATTCGTTCTCCCGCTCTGCAAACTGATTCAGATGTCAGGAGGCAATTGAGAATGCCGTCTTCGGGTTGTGTTCATGTCGTCGACGACGACGAGACGGTTCTTGAGTCTCTTGGCGACCTGCTCCGGTCTTTGGGCTATCAGGTCGCTTTATACGGATCTGCCTCGGATTTCCTCAAAGCCGAATTGCCTGATGCACCTTCGTGTTTGGTGCTAGACGTCAGGTTGCCGGGCACGAGCGGCTTGGAGCTGCAGGAGTATCTCGCAAGCATGAACGTGAGGCTGCCGGTCATTTTGATGACCGGCTTCGGCGACATTCCAATGACCGTGAGAGCCATGAAGTTGGGAGCGGTAGATTTCCTCACCAAACCCATACGGTATCAAGATTTGCTGCATGCGGTCGCAGCTGCGATCCGAATGGACGAGGGCCGACGTCAGGATATCGCAGAGACTGCTCAGCTCCGGGAGAAGTATGCGCGCTTGACCGCTCGTGAGCGGCAAGTGATGGCGCTGGTCACGTCAGGGCTCATGAACAAGCAAGTTGCGAGTGAGCTTTCAATCAGCGAGGTCACCGTCAAAATGCATCGCGGCAGCGTCATGCGGAAATTAGGAGCCAAATCCGTGGCGATGCTTACACGGATGGCAGAGGCGCTCGACCTGGATCGATGAGACCGGCGGCCCAATCTCAGAACTGAGCTCGCCTACCGAAGGTCATGGCGCCCTCTGAGCGGAAAAGCTTACTGAGGGCACGCCCCCAGCAAAGTTGATATGAATGCTGGAGAGATGCCAGGCACTCACGCACTAGCTGTGGCTAAAGCGACGCTGGCAATAATCCGAACCGCTGCTCTCCTCACTGGTGAAATCCAGACGGAACTCGCCTATGGGGAACTTTCACCACCGGCGCGACAACGGTTCCCTTTACATATAAACTGGGTAACTGGTGGTGAGCTCGCAGGCTGCCGGGGGGCAGGATCGTCGAGGATGGAATGTGGGTGGACGTAGAAACCCTCGGCAACCCGGTGCTCATGTCGGTCAGAAGGTCTCGCCTCCGCGAATCGATGGCTACATCTGGAAATCGTCGCTAAAGCAGGGATTCTTATGCATGCACGCACATTCTGGCGCGCTCAGCATGAGAGGCGAGGATACCACCAAGCCGACAAGTCTCCATTGATGTGTCAGCGTGCGGTATGCGCATGATGGCACACCAAGGGCGCCGGGCGCCTTCTTCGCCACTCGGGGTAACGCTATGAGGCTCGGGAGCGAAACGCATCAGCTACAGCTGATCGCCGAAGCGTTTCAGATAATCTCGAAAGAGGTTAGCTACCAAGGTTTGGCCAAGGCTCTCCTTAGACAAGCCCTTGGCTATTCTGGGGCCGCTAGGGGTGGCATTCTGCTTAGCGAAGGAGGTGAATTACTCGCCAAGGCGGACGCAAGCTTTCCTCGCGAAAGAGCCAAGTTCTTCGTATCGCATCCTCTCGCTACCGAACTCCGATTGCCGGCGGACCTCAGCGAAAGGGTCCTTAGCCGGCAAGAAACCGTCATAAGGCAAGCGACACGGAAAGATTCGGCGCTCATCAATCCCGAGGAGCCGCCGCCTCGAAACATAACCCAATTGTGCTTGCCCCTGGTTCATCAGGAGTGGACGATTGGCGTCCTCTATCTCGAATCAGGGCGAGACGAGCAGATCTTTACGCCAAGGTGCGTCTGGGTGATGTCCATGCTTGCTTCGCAGGCAGCCGTCTCCTTCGAATCCGTACGGCTTTTTGAGGCCCTACGTGAGACCAACATGTGGATGGTCAAGGGTCAGCAGATCGGCCGCATGGGCAGCTATCGGTGGAACACGCGGACCCTACTCTCTCGAGCCTCGCGCGAATGCTACCGCATGTTCGATATCGACCTCGAAATTAATCCGGTGCCGTTCGAGGTCTTCAAAAGCCGCGTTCATCCTAATGACTATCCTGCCTTGGAAGAGGCGCTTACGAAGGCGGTCAGTACCAAGTCCCCTTTCAGTCACGAATACAGAGTTGTTCATAGAGACGGCACGATGCTGCACGTCGTCGCCGTCGGACAATTCGACCTTGGGCCAAGCGGCGATGTCGAATTGGAAGGAATTATCTCCGACATCACCGACCGAAAGGCCGCGGAACAGGCACTTACGGATACGCGGAATGAGCTTGCGCGAGCCGTACGCCTCGCATCAGTTGGCGAACTCGCAGGCTCCATTATTCACGAGATCAATCAGCCTTTGACTGGAATCATCATGAGCGCAGAGGCCTGCCTCCGATGGCTCGAGCGAAATCCCGTCGAACCGGATGAGGCCCGCAAGTCCGCCATGCGCATCATCGAACAAGGTCGCCGCGCGACGGATGTAATCACTGGCCTGAGGTCATTGGTACGGGATGCGCCGCTAAATTTCGCCAACATTGACATCAACGAAGCAATTGAAGAGGTCCTTCGGTTGTCAAAGAGAGAGCTTGAACGCGCCAGCGTCACGCTCCGTACTGACTTTGACAGATCATTGCCAAATATCGAGGCGGACCGAGTTCAACTTCAGCAGGTCGTCCTCAACCTCGTCCGCAATGCAGTTGAAGCGATGTCTGGCGTTGAGGGAAGGAGCCGTGTTCTGACTGCCTCGTCAAGAGGGACAAACGATCATGTCTCCGTAACAATCACAGACACTGGCCAAGGCATTGATCCCGCGAATAGAGATCGCCTATTCGATGCGCTGTACACCACAAAGGGAAGTGGTCTCGGCCTGGGTCTTTCGATCTGCCGCAAGATTGTAAACGTCCATGGAGGGCGTCTATGGGTGGAAGAAACCAAGAGGCATGGCACGACTTTCGCTTTCGTTCTCCCGCTCTGCAAATCAAGTCGGATGTCAAGAAGCAAACAGTAATGCTGTCTTCGGTCTGTGTTCACGTCGTCGACGCCGTCATGCCGGTTCTGGAGTCTCTTGGGACTTGCTTCGGTCTATGGGCTATCAAGTCGCCTTATACGGATCTGCCTCGGATTTCCTCAAAGTCGAGTTACCTAACGTACCAGCATATCTGGTGTTAGACGTCAGGTTGCCGGGCACGAGCGGCCTGGAGCTACAAGGGCATCTCGAAAGCATCAACGCTAGGCTCCCCGTCGTCTGATGACCGGCTTTGGTGACATTCCAATGACCGTGAGAGCCTTGAAGTAGGGTGCGGTAGATTTCCTCACCAAACCCATAAGGGGTCAAAATCTGCTTGATGCGGTCACGTCTCGGCTCATGAACAAGCAAGTGGCCAGTTAGCTTTCAATCAGCGAAATCACAGTCAAAATGCATCGCGGCAGCCTCATGCAGAAATTGGAGGCAAAATCCGTCGGACGCTTACCCAGATAGCTGAGGCGCTCGATCTGGAGAGGTGATGGCGGCTCCCACCGCGGCCTCCGGCGACTTTAGAACAGAACCAGCCTATCGCAGAAGATCCCATACCAACGTATGGACCTAGGTATCACAATCGAGAGATTGTGGACGTAGGTGACCGACAGCATGGTGCCGAGGCGCTTTGCGCTGCCATTCGGCACTGGGTGGATTTGTTCTCGGAGTATGATCGCAATGGCAACGTGCGCGTCCAATTCAAGTGAAGGCAGAGTGATGCCCCGGGAGGGTATCGATGATGTTTCTGCCGGCATGACACAGATTGGGCCGAGAGCTGATGTGGACGTGCTGAAATCGCTCGAGGACATCGCACATCATTCGACCGTAAAGATAACTCCTGCCGAGCCCGTTAAGCGTCTCGGTATGGGCTGGCATTGGTGGTTTTCGGAAAGCGTCCATGTTCCGATCGGCAGCAAAATTGAGGTTTGCTTCCAGGGACCAACCCATCTCCTCGCATTGTACAACGAGGGTATGCGGAAGAGTGGTGAAACGTCCATCGATGGTCTACGTTCGCAGCTTCGAAGTTTTGTCCATAAACTCACTTTCGTGCCTGCCGGATGCGCCTATCGTGAACGGCATGAAGCTAGCGCATGCATTCGAGTGACGTTTCTCTATCTGAATCCTGCGGCCCTTCAGAAAACAGGCAGCGGCGGAGCTGGTTTCCTGCCAAGATTGTACTTTGAGGACTCTCTTGTCTGGGAAACGGCATCGAAGTTGAAGAACGCGATTGAGAGCGGCCAAACCAAATATACTCCTTACCTGGAGGCGCTTTCTGGCGTGCTTGCCCATGAACTAGCTCGCGTCGACCAGGAGTTAGTCGGTGAGCAGGCCGTGAGTCGTGGAGGGCTCGCCAGCTGGCAAAAGCGCGCAGTCGTTGACTACATTGAAGAGCATCTGGCGGAACAGGTGTGCCTTCTGACACTCGCCGAACTTGCTCGACTCAGCCTGCATCACTTTTGCCGAGCATTCAAACAATCGTTCGGGATTCCAGCGCATCAATACCAAGTGCGGCGGCGCATGGAGGTCGCGAAGCTGCTTTTGGCGGATCGAAAGACGTCAATCACGGAGATTGCGCTTAGCTTGGGCTATGCCCAAACCAGCTCGTTCAGCACCGCGTTTCGGAAAACAACCGGCTGGACACCTACGGTATATCGCAGGGAGTTCGAATGAGCCGAGCCACATCCACGTAACCGGACCATGAGACCCACCTATGTCGAAGATCCAATATCGCAAGGCGAACGTCGAAGGGTTCAACGTATTCTACCGCGAGGCCGGCCGAGCGACCGCACCGGCGTTGCTGTTACTTCACGGATTTCCTTCCGCCGGCCATATGTTTCGCGCGCTGATCCCGGCACTCTCTGACCGTTTCCGCGTGGTAGCACCAGACCTGCCCGGGTTTGGTCAGTCGGACATGCCGTCTCACGACAAGTTTGCTTACACTTTTGGCAGACTAACCGAGGTCATCGAGCGCTTTACCGAGGTCATCGGCCTCGCCCGCTTTGCGATCTACGTCTTTGACTATGGCGCGCCGATCGGCTTTCGAATGACTGTTCGGCATCCTGAGCGCATTGCCGCAATCATCTCACAGAACGGAAATGCCTATGAGGAGGGACTAAGCGACGGCTGGAATCCAATCCGTGCCTATTGGGAGGACCCGTCGGCGGCGAACCGTGCGGCCCTCAGATCCTTCCTCTCACCGGCGACTACGATCTGGCAGTACACCCACGGCGTCGCCGACACGTCCATGGTGTCTCCGGACGGGTATTCGCTGGATAACTTCTACCTGGCGCGTCCAGGCGCCGATGAAGTCCAGCTCGACCTCTTTCGCGACTATAAAAACAACGTGGCCACCTATCCGGAATTCCAGGCCTATTTCCGCAAACACAAGCCACCGTTCTTGGCGGCTTGGGGCAAGAACGATCCCTTCTTCCTACCGCGGGGCGCAGAGGCGTTCATGCGCGACATTCCAGCAGCAGAGGTGCACTTCTTCGAGACTGGTCATTTTGCGCTCGAGACCCATTGCGAAGAGATCGCCGCCGTCATGCGTGAGTTCCTCTCGCGCTACAGGTGAGAATCCGCGGGGTCGCCTTTCAAGTAATCCACTCCTGAAGGAAATCTGATCCGGCCGAGCGGCACGCAAAATGGTCGTTCAACGCGGGGGCTCGGGTGGTTGCGACGTTTCGTAACCGCGAGCGCTTTGCTTTGGGAGCCAAACCCTGCGAAATCGAGCGGCATGATTTGTCGGAACATATCCCGGAGGCGAAGGAGATTGGGTAGATTCGAGCGCTGTCATTCATTCCCAACACGGCCTTCCCTCGTCAAGATATGGCCCGACCCTGACAGCCGTGATTCTGACCGCTAGACGTCAGGACGGAGCCTCCCGCTGAGAGCACTGATCGAACCCGATTGGTCTCTGCAGAGGACCGGAGGGATGATCTATGAACCTGCGGCGCCAAGATGGCGTACCGTTGAAAGGGAATTCAGTCCGACGATTGCCTAGTCGCGGAGTGAACTCGGTTCGCTGGTTGGCAATTGAGCTGGCGCATCAAGAAAGTCTACGGAAAGTCCGCTGCACGTTATCGCGCCCGTTCACCTTGATGTGAAAGAAAGCGCCCCCTTTGCACCGAGGTTACATTATCGCGACTGGCCGGGTTGCGCGAAAGTGACCCATACCAAGGTATGGGACGGGGCATCACAACCGAGAGATTGTATACGCGCGTGGGCAAAAGCAAGGTGATACTCCGTATTGCCGCGGCGATGCGCACTGTGGGGCGTTCTCAGATAATGCTATGAAACTCTGTTTGACTTCATCCTATCGGACTTCGCGCTTTATGTGGCCGTCGCACCCGAGTGCTCGCGGTTATGCCAGCTTCACCTCTCGGCGCCGCGTTGAATTCGGGCATATCGTGGGAATTCGTGCGGTGAAGAAACCTTTTGTGGCGATCATCGACGACGACGAGGCACTTTGCTCGTCACTCGTGGATCTAATGCGGTCGGTCGGCTATCTCGCAGAGCCTTTTACCTCCGCGGAAACGTTTCTGGGCTCGCGCCATTTGCTGAATGTGGACTGCATCATTGCCGATGTTCATATGCCACGAATAGGTGGACTCGACCTCCTCCGAACTCTCCACGAACAGGGTATCGCGACACCAGTTATCCTCATCACGGCCTTACCCGACGCGCAACTAGACGACGATGCGATCTCAGCGGGGGCACTGTGTCTTCTACGAAAGCCGTTCGAGATGGATTACCTGCTCGATTGCATCGAAAGGAGTCTTGCCTGATGCCAGCGCTAACCGATGGCAACAAAGTCACCTCAATTCACGTATGTAACGGTGGCCCTGCTCAGCTGAAGTCGATCCCGGACTGTGCAGTCCGAGCGTCGCATAAGACGCGAACTGCAGTTCGTTTGGCGAGTTGGGATGAGCGTTCGGGCAGATGGCGTTGTCTCATGGTCGCGGGGCGAGCTGGGGATAGCCAAGCTTACGACCGATTGCTTCGCGAATTGGACATCTGGCTGCGTCTTTATTTCGAGCGTCGGCTCCCCTTTGCTGCGGCAGAGGACGCGAGGCAAGACGCCCTCCTTGCAATCCACGCCAAACGTCACACGTACAAAGCATCGAGATCATTCGGCGCGTGGCTCTACGCAATTGCGCGACATAAATGGATTGACCGTGTTCGTGATGCATCCCGATTTATCCCAATATCACTCGACGACGAGGTGTCAGTAGAGGATCACGAGCGAGCGGCAATAAGTGCCGCCGCCTTAGATCATCTGTTAGGCCGCCTAAGCCCTGCCCAAGCCAAGGCCATCCGTCTGGTAAAGCTGAACGGCCTCAGCATTGCTCGTGCATCCGGTGCAACCGGTCAGTCCGCGGCCCTGATTAAAGTCAACATCCACCGAGGGCTGCGAAGGCTTGCTGCACTGCTCGCCTGAGGTGGTTGCTAGCAGCCGCTGGTCCGTCCATGCGGCAGGGGCTCAACCCCGCCAAAGGAACTCCGATGCATTGTTACCAGAGCGACCGAAGGCTAGATACGGCAGCGGTTGATCGAGCGTTCCGGCATGACGTGCTCAAGGGTTTGGGCGCTCGCCAGCGCACAATTCCCGCCCGATGGCTATATGATCATCGAGGTTCTGCGCCTTTTTGAGGCAATCACCGATCTCGCTGAATATTATCCGACCCGAACAGAACGTTCGATTCTTAGCTCATGCGTCACCGAGATCGCTGCTCTCACGGGTGAGCACCGTGTGATTGTAGAGTTCGGATCGGGCTCTTCCGCTAAGACCCGGATCCTGCTGTCGCGCGCCATGGAAAACTGCCCCCTCGGTGTCATGAGGAATTGCCCCCTCCTTGGATAGCCGAGGAGAGAGCGAATGAAACCAGGAACGAATCACTGAAGGCTCGTCGTGGAGTGATCCACGGCGGTCGATCTACTGCGACAATTGGCGATGACCCTGGGGCGCGGCTCAATGCTGTTGATCGGCACAGATCGCATCAAAGGTCCAGACATCCTCGTTCCTGCCTACGACGACAGACGGGGCGTAACAGCCGCGTTCAATCTCAACCTCCTGCATCGGATCAATCGAGAGCTTGATGTTCCATACCTGTGGACGCCTTTCGGCATGTTGTCCGCTGGAACGACATGGAGGCGCGAATTGAAATGCACCTTGAGACCCGTCGCGACGTTCGCTTTCAGGTCGACGGCCCGGGCTTTTCTATGATGCGCGGAGAGACAATCCACACGGAGAATAGTCTTAAGTATACTCCGCGGGACGCACGCGTTCTTCTGCGGGCCGGAGGCTGGAGCCCAATCGCGGAATGGACCGATCCGAATGAACTCTTCTCCGTGATTCTTGCAAAGGAAGGGGCTACGCAATCGGGGCCTTGAAGCCTGTTGCAGCCGGGCGGGATATCACCGCCGGTCGCTCGAAGTTATTCCCTTCCCGTCCTCTGCGCACCAATCCAATCCTGGCCTTTTAAAGTCGCACACAGAGCTGCTGCTGTTTCGAAACGCGGGAAGCGATAAGCACACAGTGGCGTAGGGCTAGAACGAAGCGTCGTGGCTCAAGAAGATATTCGACGTCCAGTATTTCTGTGATTCTGACAAGATCACCTCAACCGTAATAAGCCAGAAGCAGCAACCAGCGTCGAAACCGCGCAAAATTCACAGATCTCACTAGCTGCGAGGTGCTCTGACTATGCTCCGATAAGCTATCGTTCCGTTCGCTCGCAGAACTCGCGTTCATTTGGACTTTCGCTCTTGAACCGCTATCCGGCGATGGCCGCGCGCCCCGGACCTTGTGCAGCCGCGAAGGAGTAACGGACCAGGGAGAAAGCAGATCACTGACTTCGATGCAGAAACGCTTCGACAGAAAGCTCTTTAGCTGTCGCGGACGCCAGCCGATTCATCCTAGGTGAACCTATGGGACCGCCCTCCGACTCCTTTCAGAATGGATTTGCCATTCTACCAGATGAGACATCAGATTCCAGTTGCGACGCTTCGCTCGAACTTATGATCAAGGAGCTTGAGCATCGGATATTGAACCTGCTTAGTGTAGTCCAATGTTTCGTGAATAACACGCAGGCGACGACCGCGGATGGCTACCGGATCGCGCTTACGGAACGAATTGCGGCCTTGTCCGATGCCTATAGTGGGATAGAGAGAGCGCGCCAAAACGGCATCTACATCGACAGGCTGCTCGAACAAACGCTTAAGCCGCATGCATCTCCCTGGCGAGAGCGAATTCTGCTCGCGGGACCCGACCTCATCCTAGAGCCGCGGCTTGCTCTGTTTCTTCATATGATCTTTCACGAACTCGCCACAAATGCTTGTAAGCACGGTGCTCTGAGGTCTGCGTCCGGAGCTGTAGAAGTGCTTTGGGATACATTCCCCGATGGTGGTCGCGAAGTTCTTGCTATACAGTGGCGTGAGCGCGGCGGGCCCCAAGTGAGACAGCCGGAGCAAGAGGGGTTTGGCTTGCATCTAATCTCGAGAGCTCTATCCGAGGCAAGAGTGCATATTGAATTTGATCCGGCTGGCGTGGTGTGCCGTCTCCTGGTCGGGATTGATCCATCTTTGGCCCGGCGAGCGAGGAGCCGTTCGTAGCTCTGCCGGCTTACACGGCGGATGCGCAGCCTGGTGTCACGTGCAATCACGGCTGCAGTTCGTGAAGGATCGTGGGTATAAGTTCTGACACGGTAGGATGAATCGGAACAATACGACTGAACTCGGATGCGGTGAGCCGAGTATTCATTGCTCCAAGCAGGCCATGCACTGCTTCGTCGCCGCTTACGCCCAGAATGGCGCCACCCAATATGAGGTCGCTATCGGCATCGACAATGATCTTCATGAATCCCAAAGTCTCTCCTCTTTCTCGGGCGCGGGCGACTCGTGTCATGGGGCGTTTTCCGATTCGAACCCTGTGGCCGGCGGCGGCTGCTTCGCGTTCTGTCCATCCTACTCGACCCAACGGCGGATCGATGAACACCCCATAACTTGGAATACGTTGGCTGACCCTTCGAGAGCCCCCGTCCAATAGGTTCTCGGCAACGATTTCATAGTCGTTGTACGCCGTGTGGGTGAAGGCGCCGCGGCCATTGCAATCGCCTAGTGCCCAGATCCCCTTGACGTTGGTGGCAAGCTCCTCATCGACGACGATGAAGCCTGCGTCGTTCACGTGAACGCCGACAGTCTCCAATCCCAAATCATCCGTGTTGGGACGACGGCCGAGAGCAAGAAGGACATGCGAAGCGAAGATTTTCTCAGGACCGGAGGAACAATCAACCCGGACTGCGATTTCGGAGCTGTTCCTTTCCAGACGAACGCATTCGGCTGCCGTCCGAATAACGATTCCTTCTTTCTTCAAGATATCCTCAACCGCCGCTGAGATGTCGTAATCCTCGCGAGCTATGAGCCTATCCGCCTTCTCGACAATGGTTACCCCGGCCCCGAAGCGCCGAAAGGTTTGAGCAAACTCAAGACCGACATAGCTTCCACCGATCACAACCAGATGGCGCGGCACGAGCTCAAGGTCGAGCAGCGTCGAACTCGTCAGCACGGGCACATCACTCAGCCCCGGAATGTCAGGAGTGGCGGGGCGGGAACCCACATTGAGGAATATGCGGGGCGCCACGAGCCTGCTACCGTTCACGTCCACGGTATCCGCGCCGGTCATCTTGGCGTGGCCACGGATGATAGTGCAATTGTTCATTCCTCGGAGCCAATCCTCCACGCCTTGACGCGACGCTCTGACTACCGCGTCCTTCCTTGCCTTCACTGCCTGCATATCGACCATAACAGGGCCTGTCTCAACTCCGTAGACTCGCACGCGCCGCGCCACATGAGCCGCGTGGGCGCTGGCGACTAGGGTTTTGGTAGGAGTGCAGCCTATGTTTACGCAAGTTCCCCCGATCAGCTTTCGTTCGATAACCGCAACACGCATTCCTGAACTGCTCAGTCTGCCTGCAAGAGGCGGCCCAGCCTGTCCTGCCCCGATTACGATCGCATCAAACTTCTCAGTCTTCATGCTATTCCTCAGTTCACTAGAATCGATCGACAGTGATGAGAACGCAACCGAATTTGCCCCAGTTTCCGGTAGGGGTTATTTAGCGGTCGATGTCCGCTCGTGCATATCTGCACTCTGCACCTGGTCGACTCTTTGTCGATGGGCTTGGCGACGAATGCATCAAAATTGAAAAAGACAAATCAATCGCGGAACGCAGACCCAGGTTATTCGCTGCTCGGCTGTAACTTGCCGTCGACGAGCGGGGCCGCACCACCACAGCAGTATCGGCGCACTATTGGCTAAATGGCTCCGATCCAGCGCCCCCGCGGTCGACGACGGCTGAACCGGCGTATGTCGAGAAATGTCACGTTGAATCGGCCTGGAGTGCAGTTGTGCATTTGTATGCGCCCGGCCGCCTGTCCTGGATAGTTTAGGGATTTCACGACCCTGGTCGCGGCGTCCATCTAGACGGCTATCGTAGTGTTAACTTGTCAAGGCGGGTTTTGCCGGTTACTGTTGGTAATTGAGCTTTAGAGTGATTGTCATGGCTGTTCAACGTCCCGCGCCGTTCTTTGTCGCGGATTCTCCTGGCCTGGATTTTTTGAACTCACGAGCGATACCTGTCGATGTTGAAGTCGAATGGATCGAGTCGGGCGAGGATTTCATCGCGTGGCTCTTGGGAGCGCGCTTAGTCCCGTCTGAAGCTATAGCTGAGCTGCGAAAGACGGCCGTGCCCGGCGAATTTGATGCGGTCGCCGCGCAGGCGCGTAAGCTGAGAGAGTGGTTCCGCGAATTCGTGAAGGCACACAGGGGCCGAGCGCTGAAGCCCAAGGCTCTCCAAGAGCTGGAGCCGCTCAATCGCGTTCTCGCGAGGGACGATGAATTCGGCCAAGTCGTTGCGCGTGAAGCGGGGCGGAAAAAATCCGACAAGGACGGCCAGTCTGACTTACTGGTATCGGGCTTAGTCTGGAGACGGCAACGTCGATGGCGGTCGCCGGATGCTCTGCTATTTCCAATTGCTAAAGCTATGGCCCAACTTGTCTGCGAAGAAGACTTCAAACATGTGAAGGCTTGTGAAGGCCATCAGTGTACGATTGTGTTTATCGATCGAACGCGGGGACATCACCGTCGTTGGTGTTCAATGGCCGTCTGCGGCAATAGAGCTAAGCAGGCCGCCTATCGCGCGCGGGCCGTGCGAGCTCGCAAGTAAGCGTGCCAGACCGTAGAGTTGGGGCTGTCGAGTCCGCAGCCAATATCGGATCTAGAGCTTTTGCGGCGATACCGAGAGTCGATGCTTTTTCAGTCGGACAAGTCACGCGGGTGAGGTCAGTCCGTCTAGAATGTCGCCGCCTTTCCGCCGTCCTTCGAAACCGTTGATCGCCGTACGTAGACGCGCGTTTCGCACATAGATGCAGCTCGGCACGGTCTATTGATGGCAATTCGGTAGCCGCAAGGCGTACGCCGGGCAGTCTCGGTAGGGAATTACGCGCGTCCATTTTGCGCAAATGCGGAAGAAATCCACGCAAGCGGGAAACAGACGGAAGCACTATGCTCGATTAGATTCGAGCTTCTCACGCTTCGAGGTAGCCCATGAACTACGAAGCCTTCTTTACAGATCGGATCGAAAGTCTGCGCAGAGAGGGACGGTACAGGGTGTTCGCTGATCTTGAGCGGATCGTCGGAAGACTGCCTCGTGCAACCTTGCGGAGTCCTCGAGGCACGAAGGAAGTCGTCGTGTGGTGTTCCAACGACTACCTTGGCATGGGCCATCATCCCAAGGTTCTGGCGTCGATACACGAGGCATTGGACCGCAGTGGGGCCGGAGCCGGCGGTACGCGCAACATCTCAGGAACCAATCATTATCACGTGCTTCTGGAGCGGGAGCTCGCGGAGCTTCACCAAAAGGAACAGGCGTTGCTGTTCACATCAGGATATGTCTCGAATTGGGCCGCGCTCGGTACGCTGGCGGCGAACCTGCCGGAGTGTGTCGTATTTTCTGACGCCCTGAATCATGCCTCAATGATAGAAGGCCTTCGAAGCAGTCGGGCAACCATTCGGATATTCGAACATAACAATCCGATCGATCTCGAGTGCAAGCTCGCGGAGGTATCGCCCGACAGGCCGAAGCTGGTCGCCTTCGAGTCCGTCTATTCCATGGATGGCGACATCGCGCCAATCGCCGAGATTTGCCGGGCGGCGAGGGCTTTTGGGGCGCTGACGTATCTCGACGAGGTTCACGCTGTAGGCTTGTATGGAGCGCAGGGTGGAGGCATTGCCCAGCAGCGTGGGTTGGTCAGCCAACTTTCCGTCGTGGAAGGGACGTTGGCTAAAGGCTTTGGCGTCGTGGGAGGCTATATCGCGGCGTCAGCAGCGCTCTGCGATTTTGTGCGAAGCTGTGCTTCAGGTTTCATCTTTACGACGGCCCTTCCGCCGCACATTGCGGCGGGTGCCCTCTCCAGCGTACGACATCTCAAGTCGAGCTCGGTTGAGCGAGATAGGATGCACGAATTGGTTGCCCGCTTAAGGTGCCGATTGGATGAGCGGTCGGTCCCGCATCTACGCAATCCGAGCCATATCGTTCCGGTGATAGTTGGAAACGCGAGGCTCTGCAAGTACATCAGCGATTTGCTTTTGGAAGAGTACGACATCTATATCCAGCCAATAAACTATCCGACGGTCCCAAGGGGAACTGAGCGGCTTCGCGTAACGGTATCGCCATTTCACACAGATGCTGACATCGAACATCTGGTGACGGCCTTATCGGAAATTTGGTCTAGTGGCATTGTAGAGTACTACCCAAATGGTGAGTTTCTGGAGAGCGAAGCCTTCGTGCATCCAGAGCGTCCAACATCGGGATTTGCAGACGAGGACTCTCAGCTCTTTCCGGATCTGAATGTCGCGTCGATCCTGAGCCTTTGAAGGTGGTCGCGGCGCTCGGTCTAATTGCGATATCGACAGTTCGAGGCGCAGTGCTATCACGACAAGTCTGCGTATGGTTCCCCGAGCAATCCCCTCTGAGATACGTGCCCCGAGATGCGAATCATGTGCGGGCTCCTACGTCGGCTCGCCGGCGGCTTCCTCCTCGAGGGTTAGCGCGTTGGCGGCGTTCACCGATAGCCGGACTTTTTGACCTTCGATATCCGCTACGAACCCAAGAGCAATGTAGTGATAGTGACCCTTGTGAATTCCCTCGCCGCTGTCGGACCTGGCACGCCTTATCCGGCCTCCGCTCACCCGATCGACGGTTCCGATATGTACTCCGTCGGCCCCGATCACCTCAATGCCTTTTGTAACGCGGCGTTTGCTCATTTTCTCTCTCCTCGCGTCAAGAAGCTTGCTTCTCGTTATTTGTCTTGAAGGAAGCGGCCGGTCGGATATCAACCGGCCGCAGGGAGCCCGGTAGGGGAGGGAGGAACGCCAGGTATCCGAAGACTATCACGTACGAGCAAACGCAGCTTTCTAGCATCGTCGTCGCTAACGGCGGCTTGCGACGATATCGCAACCGGCTCGTCCCTCCTGTGTCTCCACAGTGGAGGGCCCTGCATTTGCACGGGATGCCGGCGTCCCGGGGTCAAACCTCAGGTAACGCGCGCCTGCCATCTCGAGCAACAGGCCACGCGGCGTGTCGACCACTCTCATCAGAACGTCATCGCAATCGGAACATTTTAGAATGGTGCCCATCGGTGCGGCATGCGCGGCCAAGGCGCCGACCCCGCTCGTACAATCACAGGCCGCGCATCGAATCCGTGCGAGAGTGATATCGAGAGCAAAAACATCCTGGAGGAGAAGTGCCGCGGTGTTTCCCTCGAGCATCAGGTCGGAGATATTATGAGCCATGACATCTATCCTCCTGAGGGTCCAAAACGTTCGGTCTTGATATTGAGAGGTTCGAATCCGATCTCCACAAGCCAGGCCGCGATGCTCTCGACAAAAGATGTCGGACCGCAGACATAGATGGCCGGTCGTTGCGCGGGTGCGAAGCAATTGGCGGCGATCAGGCTCTTGTCGATCCGTCCCCGATGGCCGGTCCAGTCGGGTGGGGCCTCGCGGGTGAGCGCGTGGACGATACGCAGAGCAGGATCACGGCCGGCCATCGCGTCGAGTTCATCTCGATAGATGACATCTTGTAAACGTCTGGATGAATACATGAGCAAGGCCGGACCGCGATTCGTTGCTGTGTCTCGATGACGAAGCATCGACATCAATGGTGTAACGCCGGACCCTCCTGCGATGAGGCACAGTGGGTTATTCTCGAGGCCTGTCCAGACGAAGTACCCCCCGACAGGGCCGCGCAGCTCGAGGCGATCGCCGGCGCGAAGTGTGTCAAGGAGATAAGGTGACACTTCGCCGTCCTCTACGCGCTCCACGGTCAAGACGAGCAATTCATCGCCGGGTGGAGACGCGATCGAGTAGCTGCGTTCCGCCCGATAGCCGTTCTCGGCAGTGAGCCGGATGTCGACGTGCTGGCCAGGCAGGTGTCCGGCCCAACCGTCTGCCTTCAGACGAATACTTTTGACGCGGGACGTTTCGACGATGATGTCGTGCACTAGCATGAGCTGCCACTCCAGTCGCCTCGACGAAGCAGATGATTTAATCGCCATCGTATCGTTGCTCTTTCCAGGGATCGCCGTAGTTGTGATATCCGCGCGACTCCCAGAAACCACGCTCGTCGCTCGGCATGAAACGAAGCCGTCGCACCCACTTGGCACTCTTCCAGAAATAGAGATGCGGCACTAGCAGCCGGGCTGGACCGCCGTGCGCCGGCGCAATCGGTAGGCCATCATGTCGTGTCGCGATCATGCCCTTTCCGGCAACGAGATCCACGACCGGAACGTTGGTGGTGTACCCTCCATAGCAGTGAACCATCATGTAAGGGTCGGCAGGCTCTGAGAGGCCCGCGCTATGGAGCAGATCGTCGAGCGTGACGCCCTGCCAGACGGTATCTAGTTTGGACCATTTGGTGACACAGTGAATATCTGTCTTGATCGTAGTCTGCGGCAATGCCTCGAACTCCGCCCAATTCCAGGTGCGAACTAAAGACCCTCCTAGCTGGAGAATCAGTTTCCAGTGTGCCACTTCGATCTGGGGTGTCGGTCCTGCTGAAAGAATCGGAAAATCGACCGTTACATATTGCCCAGGCGGCACACGTTCTTTCGGTGTCTGTTCCTGTCGCTTCGGTGTGAAGCCGCGTGAGATGTGATTATCGTTCATCGAAAGTTGCCTTTTGTCAGGGTGGACTCCGGCCCCAGCACAGCGCGCCGTCATTGGGCAATCGCGCAGCCAAACTTGATGCAAGAGACCTCGCCTGTCGACGGGTGACATGCCAATTGCATCAAGAATGAGAAAGTGAAGTCAATTGACGACGCGCGCGATGCGCACAGGAGAGATATTTCCTGAGCTATTCCCGATAGAGAGCTCGTCATCAGTTTGCGTGGGCCATATCAGGTTAGAGATGCAGGAGAGAGATCATGCTCGTTGGATTTCGAACAGCGGCCGTAACTGTCGTAACCAGTGCGGTAGCAACCACCCTGTTGTTGGGCTCGCTCAAAGACGGTGCTGCCCAAACCAAAGCGCGCTATCTGCCCGAGTATACTGCGGACGGACAGCTGCTCCTCCCGAAGAATTTTCACGAGTGGGTCTACCTCGGATCGCCGCTGACGCCCAACGCGCTGAACAATGGCAAGGCCGGCTTCCCGGAGTTTCACAACGTCTACATCGAGCCGGGTTCGTACGAGGTCTATCAGAAGACCGGCCAATTTCCCGAGGGGACGATCTTCTTCAAGGAACTGCAGCTGACTATCCCGGGTGAAAACGCGGACGGATCGCGAACTGAGCCGTCGGGGAGAGGATATTTCCCCGGACCCTTCAACGGCGCAGACGTGACGGTGAAGGATTCCAAGCGCTTCGCTGACACCAACGGCTGGGGATACTTCAACTTCAATCATCACGAGCCCAAAGCTCCAATGGCCAAGGTGAAGGACAAGGGTGAATGCGCCTATTGCCATATCGCCGGCGCCAAGAAGGACGAGGTCTGGACCCAGTTCTATCCATTGCTGGACAAATAATTGAGCGGCTCGTCGTCGAGCGAGGACATGATCATGAAAGCGATCGGCGCCATGGGCCTGGGTGTTGTAGCAATCGCCACGATCGTTGTTGTCGCCGGACGCGGTTGGGAGACCGCCGAGGCGTTCGATCACGGTTCGCCGGCGGAAGCCGTCGTCGACGCGCGCGGGAATCTGCGTGTGCCGGAGAACTACCTCGCGACCTATCAGGCGCTGGGAAGCTGGGCGATAGCGACCGAAAACGGCAAAGGATCGAAGGAGATCCACGTCGTTTTAGCATCAACGGGCGCAATCGATGCGTACCGCAAGGATGGCCACTTTCCCGACGGGACGGTGCTTGTGAAGGAGGTTTACAGCGCAGCCACAAGCGAAATGACGACAGGAACCGTGAGCCGCGCAGACAGCCTGAAGGGCTGGTTTGTAATGGTGAAAGGCGACGCCAGTCGTTTTCCCGGTAACGCATTGTGGGGAGATGGCTGGGGTTGGTCGTGGTTCGACGCGACGAACCCTTCAAAGACCACGTCGACCGACTACGCGCTGGACTGCAAGGCCTGCCATGTCCCAGCACAAGCGACAGAGTGGGTCTACGTCAATGGGTACCCAGTTCTAAAGCGATAGCGCCCTTGGGGACGCTCCGCACAGAGTGAATTCAACTTCCGACAACGTAATCCACGCCAACCGAAGGAGCAACGCGATGGCCAAAGAACCGACGATGAAGGAGATGCCCATGAGTGACATGTCCAGGGGGCAGTCCGGACACCTTTACACCCAGACAAACGAAGTTGCGAATGCGATCATCCACTACAAACGACGCGCCAGCGGCGAACTCGACGAACTTGAGCGCGTCAGCACGGGAGGCGCGGGCTCGGGCGAGTTCAAGCCGATTAGCGGCCAGGACAGCGCGCCCAATGCGTTTGAGGGGGCGGCTAGTGTCATTATCACGCCGGATCGGCGATTTTTGTTTACGACCAACGGCGGCGATAATTCGGTGTCTACATTCCGTATTGCCGAAGACGGTCGGCTCACGCTCGTGGACGTCAAGGCGACGGGCAACCCGGTCGAGGGTCGGAGCGGCACCGCCAAGTCGCTGGCCTACTCTCAAAAGACCCGCACTCTTTTCGTATTGCACTCGTTCGGCCCCGATCACCTCCGGCTGATGTCCGTTGACGCCGAAGGCAAGCTCACGACGCGCCAGGAACAGTACACGGTCAACACTTATAGCAAAAGGAACCGGGTGGCCACTATGGTCGTGGTCTCGCCTAACGAAGAGCTCGTCTTTGTTGGCACCACTTTCGACGAGCCGATTGCGCACACAGGCTTGTATCCAGATGGCTCGCCTATTCTCTGGGTCCAGCGGGCCGGCGGTGCGTTCCACTCAATCGCTTCGAATGCGCCAGATCCCGACGGGCTCGCCGTATTCCCCCTGCGAAAGGATGGCTCGCTGGGCACGACCAGGTTCTATGACGCGAAAGGTGGCTCTCCATTCTACATTGCCTTCCTGCACGAGCGGCCCGATACCTTCCTCATCGGATATGCTGTCGGCGATGGATGCTCTATGGGCACCATCGAGAAAGACGGAACAGTCAACATAGGCTCGCTCGTAAAGATCGACACGAGCGCAGGCGTGCCGTCCGAACTGTGCTGGCTAGCAGTCTCGCCGGATGATCGTACGGTGTACGCGACGAACTTCGGCTACAGCAATATCAGCAGCTACCGCATCAATGGCCGCGGCCTCGAACTCGCGCGCGATCCTGCATGCCCGAAAGTTCCGGGGGACGGCACCGCCAGGGGGCTGAACGGAACGGTGACCAGCGGTCCCGCCGACAACTGGATCACGCCCGATGGGGCGCATCTCTATCAGATCTATGGGAATGCAGCGAAGCTCGTAGGCTATGCCACACAGCCTGATGGTTCGCTCAACGAGGTCTGCAGCGTAAAGATCCCCTACAACAGCCCGCAGGGTCTGGCGGGCTTCTGATCTGCCGTCGGTCCTCCAGGGGCGTGACCAGAGCAGCCAATGGTTACGCCCCTTACTTCAAGATCCGGTTTCGTCGGCGCTTTGTGCGCAAAGGCCGAATGTCGACCTCCCAATGTCTGATTTTGCAATGTTCGAAACGAGCCACTGCAATCCGAACGTGGACGACGGCAGGCCCGGTCGGGCGCATCGCGTCCTGCGCGACGCCAATCTGGAGCGGGCCAGGGGAACAGCAAGCGTTGTTTTTAACAGTGCCGGGAGTGTGACGCGTATTGCGAACCTCTACGATAAATTTCCAACTCGCATCATGTTCCCGCGGATTGCGGGCGATGCAGCGATAGAAGCAGTTCTCGTCAATGCCGCGGGCGGTATCGCCGGTGGAGACCGGTTCGAACTTGACATTATAGCGGTGGATGACGCGCGCGTGGCGATGACCTCGCAGGCGGCCGAAAAAATCTATCGCGCGCTGAATGAGCCCGCACGCATTAACACCCGATTGAAGGCCCGCGACTCAGCGAAGCTTGCGTGGCTTCCGCAGGAAACCATCGTCTTTGATGGGGCCCGAATTTGTCGACAGATTGAGATTGATCTCCACCCAGGCGCAGAACTGATTGCGCTCGAGTGGATTGTGCTTGGTCGTGCCGCCCGCGGCGAGGAAATCACGAGAGGATATATTCGCGACAGCTGGCTGGTGAGGAGAGGCGGCCGGTTGATCTGGGCGGACAGTTTTCTTGTGACCGACAGCACGATTCGGCATTTATCCAGGAAGGCACTTCTTTCTGACCGCAGAGCCATCGGTACGTTGATCTATTGTGCTCCCCATCCCGACCGCAGGTTGGAATTGCTTCGCGAAGTTGCACAGTCGCGGCAATGCGACTGTGCGGTGACAATGGTGAGCGGATTGATTGTCGTACGGTTCGCCGCCAGGGAGTCTGCCGATTTGAAGATCGCCATGATCCGCATCCTTCAACATTTCGATCGCGAACTCGGCCCAGGTCCTTTTCGAGTGCCGAAAATGTGGTTGTGCTGAAGCACGTGGCGACAGACGGAGACCTTCATGAACCTTACGCCGCGGGAAAGAGACAAGTTGATGATCGCCGTTGCCGCAATGGTGGCTCGGGCGCGGCTCGCAAGAGGCATCAAGCTCAACTACCCCGAAAGTATCGCGCTCATCTCCGATTTCGTCATGGAAGGGGCTCGCGACGGAAAGTCGGTTGCTGAGTTGATATGTGCGAGCGGCACTGTGCTGACGCGCAATCAGGTCATGCAAGGTATTCCGGAAATGATCCACGAAATGCAGGTCGAAGCCACATTCCCCAACGGAACCAAGCTCGTGCCTATTCATGATCCGATTCGCTAGGAGCCGATGATGCAATCCCTTCTCGTTTGCATGGTCCTTGCCAATATACTGATGGATCCGGCTTCCGCTCATCTCACCATTGGCGACACCCATTCATTTGTCGCAGGCATTATTCACCCACTTACCGGTATTGATCACACCTCTGTCATGGCGCTGGTCGGCCTATGGGGTGCGCTAGTTGGTGGACGGGCGATCTGGGCATGGCCTTTAATTTTCGTGGCAGCGATGTTGATTGGCTTCGCTGCTGCCGCTTGGGGTTTGCAAATCGCCCTGATTGAGCCAGCGATCGCGGCATCGATCGTTGTCTTCGGAGTTCTCGTCGCGTTGCGAGTGAGACTGCCCGTCATACTCGGAGCGGCGATTGTTGGACTGTTCGCGCTTTTTCATGGCCACGCGCACGGAACGGAGGCCGCAGCCAGCAATCTGGCTTCTTATGCCGCTGGCTTCACTGTCTCAACGGCGTCGCTTCACTCGGCCGGCATTGCCATGGGCCTTTGTATTCGACGCTTAGTCGAGAAGATCGCAAGCGAGTGGAAGAGGCGGTTGAGCACGGCCACCCGTATAATCTCGGGAGGAGAATTGCAATGATCCCAGGCGAGATCTTCCCGGCGCCAGGTGAGATTATCCTGAACAAGGACAGGGTGGCCATCGTGATGAAGGTCGCCAACAAGGGCGACAGGCCAGTCCAAGTTGGCAGTCACTACCATTTCGCTGAGGCCAACGCAGCGCTCGAATTCGATCGAAAGATCGCCCGCGGCTATCGCCTCGACATTCCCGCCGGCACGGCCGTGCGGTTCGAACCGGGGCAATCAAGGCAAGTGTCCCTGATCCCCTATGCGGGGTCTGGTCTCGTTTTTGGGTTCAACCGAGCCGTGAACGGCTCTCTGCGATGAGACTGATGTACCGGGCGCGTCGGTTATCAGTGAGGTAGATTAGCATGCCTAACACAATGAGCCGAGCTGCCTATGCGCAGATGTTCGGCCCCACGGTCGGCGACAAGGTCCGCCTTGCGGATACCGACCTTATCATCGAGGTGGAGGAAGACTTCACCAACTATGGGGAGGAAGTGAAGTTTGGCGGCGGAAAAGTCATTCGCGACGGTATGGGGCAGTCACAACGAAGCCGCTCCGAAGGAGCGGTCGATACGGTCGTTACCAACGCGCTAATCCTTGATCACTGGGGGATCGTGAAGGCCGATCTCGCAATCAAGGATGGATTGATTGCGGCGATCGGCAAGGCCGGAAATCCCGATGTGCAGCCCGATGTAGAAATTGTCATCGGACCGGGAACGGAGGTCATTGCCGGTGAAGGCAAGATCATTACAGCAGGCGGTATCGACACCCACGTTCACTACATTTGCCCGCAGCAAATCGAGGAAGCGCTGTATTCCGGGTTGACAACGTTGATCGGGGGAGGCACAGGCCCGGCGGCCGGTACGACGGCGACAACCTGTTCGCCGGGGCCGTGGCATATTCAGCGGATGCTCGAAGCGGCCGACGCCTTTCCCATGAATCTTGGTTTCTTTGGCAAGGGCAACGCAAGCCTGCCTGCCGGCCTGGTCGAACAGATTGAGGCGGGGGCATGCGGGCTGAAGCTGCACGAGGACTGGGGAGCCACTCCGAGTGCGATCGACTGCTGTCTCTCTGTGGCTGATGAAATGGACATCCAGGTCGCCATTCACACCGACTCGCTCAATGAAAGCGGATTTGTCGAAGATACCATCGCTGCGTTCAAGGGAAGGACGATCCATACCTTCCACACTGAAGGCGCCGGCGGCGGCCATGCACCCGACATCATCAAGGTGTGCGGCGAGGGGAATGTACTTCCGGCGTCGACCAATCCGACGCGCCCCTATACAGTCGATACGCTCGACGAAGCGCTCGACATGCTGATGGTCACCCACCATCTCGATCACCGGATCCCCGAGGATGTCGCCTTCGCTGAAAGCCGCATTCGCAAGGAAACAATCGCCGCGGAAGACATCTTGCACGATCTTGGCGCCTTCTCGATTGTGTCATCTGACAGCCAGGCAATGGGACGTATCGGTGAGGTGATAACGCGGACCTGGCAGACCGCGGACAAGATGAAAAAACAATTTGGACGCTTGCTGGAAGAGAGCGGTGAACACGACAACTTCAGGGCCCGACGTTATGTCGCCAAATACACGATTAATCCGGCAATTGCCCAGGGTATTTCCAGCTATGTCGGTTCGATTGAAATAGGAAAGCTTGCCGACCTTGTAGTCTGGGATCCGGCATTTTTCGGAGTGAAGCCTGATATGGTGCTCAAGTCCGGCACGATCGCGGCGGCGATCATGGGCGATCCGAACGCGTCCATTCCAACCCCCCAGCCGGAATACTATCGGCCCATGTTCGGCGCGTTCGGCCGCTCCCTGATCAAGAGCTCCGTTACCTTTGTCAGCCTCGCCTCGCTGGAACGAACCAGGGCGCTCGGGCTCGCAAAGCAGCTTCTTCCGGTCAGAAACACGCGCCGGATCGGCAAACATTCGATGATATTGAATAGCTCGCTTCCCTATATGGAAATTGATCCGGAGACCTACGAAGTTCGAGCCAACGGACGGTTGCTTACTTGCGAACCCGCAAAGGTGCTTCCCATGGCCCAGCGCTACTTCATGTACTGAAATGCCACTAGATCACCCATTTGCCAACGATGGCACCAGCCGCGATCGATATTCCTGTTCACCTCGGTCGTTGTTGCGGCTGCAGACCTGGCTCTCGCCGACTTTTCCCATAGGAGCCTACAGCTACTCACATGGTCTCGAATGGGCGGTCGAAGCAGGAGATGTCGATGGCCGCGACAGCCTGATTGAATGGTTGGAGGCAGACCTTTGCTATGGTTCAGTTCGGAACGAAGCGATTTTTTTCAGCCAAGCGCATCATTGCGCGGTTGCCAACGATCACACCAGGCTGGCCCAAGTGGCGGAGCTGGCGGCCGCGTCTCGCGGCACATACGAGTTCAGCTTGGAAGCGTCGCAGCAAGCTGCGGCGTGCCTTACGATGCTCCAGCAGATGTGGCCCGATCCGATGCTCGATGCGCTGTCGAAAATGCCAGTTTTTCCAATCCTGGCCGTCGTTCTTGGTGTCCGGTCGGCCAAGGAACAGATATCACTGGACATTGCTCTGCCAGCATTCATGCACAGCTATGCCGCAAATCTCGTCACTGCGGGGATTAGGTTGATACCCCTTGGCCAGACCGACGGTCAATTTGCGATCGCAGCGCTCGAGAGGGCGGTTCTGTCGGCTAGTCTATGCGCCCGCAATGCCTCGCTCGAGGAGATCGGATCGGCAGGAGTTATGGTCGAGTTGTCGTCCATTTTGCATGAAACTCAGTACACGAGGTTGTTCCGGTCATGACGGCAGTCATCAACCAAAGTCCACTGAGTCGCGGCGGCGCGGCTGCGACATTTCATGGTCCTTTCCGTGTTGGAATCGGAGGGCCGGTCGGCTCAGGAAAGACCGCGCTTATCGAAACACTATGCAAGCATCTTCGGGGGTACTACGAGATATATGTGATCACGAATGACATCTATACCAAAGAGGATCAGCTCATACTCACACGCGCGCAAGCTCTTCCGGCGGAGCGCATCATGGGCGTTGAAACTGGCGGCTGCCCGCACACTGCGATACGTGAGGACGCTTCGATGAACCTGGCCGCGATTGCGGACATGGACCTCAGATTCCCTCGAGCAGAACTGTGCTTCGTGGAGTCAGGCGGTGACAACCTGGCGGCAACCTTTAGTCCGGAGCTGGCAGACCTGACGATCTATGTGATCGATGTCGCTGCGGGCGAAAAGATCCCGCGCAAGGGCGGTCCCGGCATTACTCGATCGGACCTTCTTGTCATTAACAAGATCGATTTGGCTCCTTTGGTCGGTGCCAACCTCCAGATTATGGAATCGGATGCGCGAAGGATGCGCAACGCGCGGCCCTTCATTTTCTCCAATTTGAAAAACGGGCTGGGAGTTGATGAGATTGCCGGCTTTATTCTCGAGAAAGGTGGCCTGGCTGCTATGGCGCTGCAACCTTAACCTGTCTCGCGGCAGACGCGAACCTTGTTAGACCCCGGATGAACTACGCGGTATTGCTGCGCCGGCGCGTCCTTCGGAGCGCCTTTTGGTCGATCGCGTCGGTATCGCAAACGGACTGCCTAACGCCGCCGACGACAGATCACCATAGAACACTCTTGCCACTCACTTCGCTGACTTGCGAGCACCAGGCGTCCTTGCCATCAACGTCTTCCCGCAAAATTGCCTGCACCTCGGGCCGTGTGTGAGAACTGAATTCTTTTTCGCGCTTCGCGGAAGTCTAAGTCCGCGACACCCTGAGCCTTACTTTCGGTATTTTTGTCGACCCAGAAGTGGAGTCAGGCATGGGTAGCCTGTCGATAAGGGGGACCAGCGGTCGAAAAGCGCTCGGAAGGGTCGCGACCGGCCAAGTAATAATCGAAGTGACTTTGATGTGGCTGACAGATCCTTGTGGCTTTGCATCGAGAACGTTCTCCTTCGTCATGTTCAAGCTTGTCGGCCATTCGCGCTAGATCAGCGATGGATCGAGCGCCCATCTTTAGCATGACCCGGCTGCTGTGGACGCGGACCGTGTGAGGGCGCACGCCCATTTGTCCTGCGATTTGCTTCACACCATTGCCTGCCGCAAGCAGCCCCATTGTTTCGCGTTCGCGAGGCGAGAGTGATGTGAACAGAGTGCGCAGTGTCTGCAGCAACCGGCGCTCTGCTCGATCGACACGGTTCAGCGCGACGGCGCTGCGGACCGCAGCCAACACCTCCTCACCTTGAAAGGGCTTCGTCAAGTAGTCCACTGCGCCCGCTTTCATCGCTAGAACGGAAGTTCGAACATTGTTTTCGATGGTGACAAATACCAGCGGGGTTTGGGGCTCGGAGTTTGCTAGCTGAGTTTGAAGCGCGAGACCATTTCGCCCTAAAAGTTGGATCTCGAGTACAATGCAGTCGGGTCGGCATGCTTCGGACTGTTCCAGATAATCTTCGGCTGACGCCGCGCACTCAACTATGAAGCCTGCATCCTCAAGCAGGAGTCTCAAGCTCTCTCGTGCGAGCGGATCGCTATCAACGATAGAAATTAATGCTGGATCGTATATTTGTTTCATTTACCGAGAAGCCATGACTGATTGATCGAAGGGGCTGTGCTTGCGATGAAGTCCAGCAAGCGCTGCCGCTGCGACAGAGGCGCGCCGGTCAACAGCCACGACAGATCTTCAGTTTTTTGTCCAGTGCAAGATCCTCCTGGCCTTGTTGTTCGTTGAAAATCGACAAGCGCCGCTGGATGGCATTGTCTTCGGCGGAGTTTGGCATGAACTCCTGGCCGCGAGGTTGAACGCGGACAGTGTCAACAGAAGGCGAAGATAGCTTTTTGGGCGACCTTTGATCGGAGTCCGCCATTGCGGCGATTGGCAGACCGGCAAGAGCGAAAAGAAGGGCGATTGATGGTGCAATGCCTGCCGTGGCTCCTGATATTTTCATTTGATGGTCTCTCAAAGGCGCAGGTGGTTTAAGCTCCCTCGTGAGCTTAGTCATCTCCGATCAAAGGTGCTTTCTCCGGATTATCGCGGCCGGGTTGTTCTTGCTAGATCGTGGTGCGTACGACGGGGCCATGAGGGACGAGAGTGCCTTTTCCGAGCTCGGTACGAAGCCGCATGGCGGAACGCCAAGGAACCGAAAGACCACAGGCGCGCTTCGGAGGACTCATCATCAGCCGCTGTACGGCATTCTCGGACGCATTGAGCACTTCGAACTGGCAGCGATGAAGCAGCCAGCCTCACCAAGCTTCCACGATACTTACATGTTGCGGTAACCCCGTTCCTGTAGCACCCAGCTGTTGCCATCCGGGTCCGAGAAGTCGGCGAAGCTCGCGTAGTCCCTACGTGTGGGGTCGAGCCCGGGTGCGAAACCCCCGCCCCAGGCATCAATGGGTACCTTATGCCGGATCTCACCGACTTCGACCCCACATTCGAGCAGGCGGCTCCGTGCATCCTCAAGGTCGGTGACGACGAGAAAGACGTTGCGAAGTGATCCCGCGGGCGCATCGGTGAGTCCGCGTCCGATTTGTATCGAGCAGCGAGAGCCTGGCGGAGTGAGCTGCACGACGCGGAACGCGTCGTCCGGCGAATAGTCGACGTCGAGCGTGAAGCCGACCTGGTCGACATAGAACCGTAGCGCTCGGTCGACGTCGCTCACCGACAACGTGATGACCTCGACTGAGAAGTTTATGGCCGCTGTGCTGGTTGTATTCATCGCGCCGCGACTCCTCTTCGTCTGATAAGCCGCCCTCAGGGTTTACAAATCGAGGACAATGTCACGAATTGGTTGTGAGCAGCAAATGAGAAGGTTGCCATCGGCGGGCTTATCAAGTGGCTGCGGTTCATAGGCGACCGCGCCCGAAACCAAACCGCTCTCGCAGTTATGACAAACACCGGTCCGGCATGACCAACGGACCGGGACGTCGCACGCTTCGGCGAGTTCCAAGATACTCTGGTAAGCTGACGCCTTCCAGTGTACAGCGATCCCACTTCGCGCGAACGAGACAAGCGGACCGGTGTTGGCGTCGACCTTAGGCACGTGTGGCGCTCGCATCGCTGCGTCGACGATGCCAGGAGTCATCGGCTCGCTGCCATTGAAGATCTCGACGTGGATTCGCTCCGGCGCCACGTCCAAGGCTGCGAGCGCTTTTCTCATGTCTGCCATGAAGCGAGCCGGCCCGCAGAGGTAGACATCCGCCTCTCGCGGGATGCCGACTTCGTCGAAGACCGATCGCGTCAGGTGACCGGTAGCGTTGAAATCCTCACCCATCTTGTCGCGCGAGCCCGGCCGGCTGTAACAAATGTAGCTGCGGCCGTGGGTGAGCGCGGACATGAGGCGGCGGACTTCGGCGGCAAATGGATGATGCTGCCGGTCCCGAGCCGTGTGCAGCCATAAGACCTGCCGCGTCGAGCGGGCTGCCGCCAGCGCGTACAGCATGGCGAGAACAGGCGTCGCTCCGATGCCCGCGCTGAGCAGCACTACAGGCCGCTCTCCGGACTGCAGGATGAAACTTCCGCGCGGCGAGCTGGCGTCGAGAACATCGCCCATCCGAACCTGCTCCCGCAGGTAGGTTCCAGCCACCCCATTCGGGTCGATCTTCACGCTGATCCGATAGCGCTCCGTCGAGAGGGGACCCGAGAGCGAGTAGCTGCGAAAAAGTGGCGGGCCGCCGCCGGTCGGGCGAAGGCGCAAGACGACGTACTGACCGGGCAGAGCCTGCTGCAGCGGCTGACCGCCCGGATCTCGCATTGACAGGGAGATGACGTCGACGGACTCCTGATCGATCGCCATCACCGTGAGCGGCCGAAATCCTGGTGAAACCGGATGCGCGGCTGCTGCCGGCGCAAGCCCCGCATTGCCACTCCCAGCGGCAGTCGTTCGGCTTTGCAGTAGTGCCTCAAACGATGCGCGCCATCCGGGCGAAAGCGACTCGATCCGCAAGGCGCGCTCCATTTGGTCGCACGCATGATTGGGCAAATAAAGGAGAGCGTTGATCTCTGCGACAGTCATTCGCTCGTTCGCTTCTCCCACCTTCACAATCTCGTCACCGGCGCCCACGTCTCCCTCCTGCAGGACGCGGAAGTAAAACCCCGGACGTGCGCTGGATGTCAGCAATGCCGGCATCCGCGGCTCGTTCATCCGAATGCCAACGCGATAGCAGGTCACGCGAGGTTGAGTGACCTCGAACACTGCGCCGCCGATTTGATAACGGTCGCCGATGCAAACGATGTCGTCGGGCAATCCTTCGACCGTGAAGTTCTCGCCGAACTGTCCGTGGACGAAGTCAGTCCGCTTCAATCGCTCCTGCCAGTAGCGATACGATTCGATCTGATAGACGAAGGCGGCTCGCTGCTCACCCCCGTGGCCGCCCAGGTCGCCTTGACCGTCTCCGTCCAGATTCAACCGGCCGACCCGACAGCCGCCACGCACGGGAGTTTTCCAGATCCCGGTATGTACAATGCGACCTTTCCACTCGATATCGCGCGGAAGTCCGACGTTCACTGATAGCAGTCGAGCCATGTCTCGCTCCACTTTGCCGGGAACCGGAAGTCCTCCTAGCCGCTCGCATCCGCTGCGGGCCCGCCACCGGGGGCTTGATCGAGGACGACCTCGGCGACGTCGAGGTTGCGATCGGGGCCGTGCGGAACCACGGACTGGCCCGGCTCAAGATGGAGCTGCGTGCCATCGATATGTACTGAGACAATGTCCGGTTCGAACGACACCAGGTTGGAGATGCGGCGGACCTCGGGATAGGCGTCAGGATACGACCATGCCGCCAGACGAGCGTCATCGATGGAGTAATAGCTGCAGAGCCCCTTGTATGGGCAGAAAGTCTGGAGTTTCACGGGGGTGAGGGAGGACTCATCGATGTCGGCGCGTGGAACGTACCAGCGCGGAGCGAAGCCGGACTCGTAGAGGACCACCGGCCGCTTGGTATCGGCGATGATCCGATCACGATAGCGGACCACAAGGTTACGAGAGGCTTGGCGAATGTCGATGCGGTGGTAGGGGTCGGCGGCATGGCCCACGATTCGTTCGTCTTCTTCGTAGAAGGCATCCATGGCCCGCCAGGCGAACGCGACGTGGGCCTGCAGTTCGCTCGCGTGAGCGGGTAGTGCAATGTGCTGCCAGGCCCCTCGCTGCGCGATGTGTTGCTCGTCCGCCCCGACGCTGTACCAGGACGTGAGCCCGAGATCGGGGTGTTGGGTGCTATGCTCGGTGCGTTCCAGGACATGAGGGGAAACGTCGGCCTCCGGGAAGTAGGCCACCGGATAGCGGCCCGGCTCGAAGAACAGGAGGACTTGCTCGCTATCGGCGATCCAGATTCCCCCGAAGCGCACGCGCATGCGCCGGCGCAACCGTTCGACGTACAACAGTCTTTTGGGCAGAGGTTTGGGCACGAGGAACCGGCCGATTGCTCCTGTTGAGAGCGGACCTTGTTGCCAGGACAGTCCCACTTCTCTCTCCCATAAGTTTGATGATCGAGGCCGGTAGAAGTCCACAAGGTATTCCTTTCCCTAGAACGCAGCCCCGGTGGCAAGGTTCTACGAGAGGATGACAACCTAGTCCGGCTTTGGCGCTCGCCCGCGAATCTCATTCGATCATCTCGTCGGCGCAAGCGAGATCGATCAGCCCTACATGGCCCCCATCCAGCCAGCGATAGCCCTCCCGATCTCGTCCGGAGAATCTTCCTGAACGAAATGGAGCCCCGCGATCGTCACCTCGGTCTGTGCTGGGAAGCTGCGGGCCAAGTCGAGAACCGGGCCCTGGCCGAGAATCCCACCGGGCTCGGCCCTCAAGAAAAGCTTAGGCACACTGCTAGTCGCCAGCCAGTCCGTGTAGGCGGTCACGATCGCACTCACGTCGGCGGGCTCGCCCTCGATGGGAATCTGCCGGGGCCAAGTCAGCGTCGGCCGTCGGCCTTCGCCGGGCTCGGAGAACGGCCGTCGGTACTCCGTCATCTCCTCGGCGGAGAGGGGGCGCAGGATAGCCCCCGGCAGGATCTTCTCGATGAAGAAGTTGTCTCGTAGGACCATTTCCTCGCCGTTCTCTGAACGCAGCCCCTGCAAGGCGGGTCGCATGTCGAACTTGTCCCAGTGGTCCCAGTACTGCGGCCCTACGATCGCCTCCATGTATGCGATCCCCTTCACGGCGTCGCGGTGACGGTTGGCCCAGTCGAAGCCGAGCGCCGAACCCCAGTCATGGATGACGAAGGTAATCCGCTCGCGCACATCCAGGGCCCCAAGCAGAGCATCGAGGTAGCGGCGGTGCTCGACGAAGCGATACGAGGTAGAGCTACTGTTAGGCAGCTTGTCAGAGTCGCCCATGCCAATCAGATCGGGGACGATGCAGCGGCCCAGTGGCTGCAGGTGCGGCAACACGTTGCGCCACAGGTACGACGAGGTGGGGTTGCCGTGCAACAGCACAATCGGGTCGCCCTGTCCCACCTCCACATACGCCATCTCCCTGCCGAGGACCCGCCGCCGCTTCTTTTGGTACGGAAATGCCGCAGAGATCATGTCCGTTCTCCTTCTTTGTAGAACCGAAAGCACTGCGGTGCCGCGCGGCAGTTAGCAAGATTCTCCAGATTGACCACCAGGCGATCGTCCGATGTGCCTGAGTCTTATCCGGATTCAGCACCACTCGCTTACTCGCGATTGCCGCAATTTGCTGTATTTTGCCTCAGCTTCTTCGGCCCAGCGACTCTCCTAGACTTGCGTATGGTCTGGTCCGGTAATGAAGAAAACCTGGACCTACCCGGCGGCCAGTCGAATTGCGCCGATCTCTTCAAAATGCGCTAATCTTGGTTGCCGGAGACCGGGGTGCCCTGCAACGATGGGCAGCCAGATCACGAATTGCAGGAATTCATCGCGCGAGCATTGCAGTCTCATCACCTCAAGCGGGACGAGCAAGCAGAATGACAAGACCTGATCTCCCTCGAGGGTTACCAAAGCCGACCGCGATTTCTCACTATACAATAGCGGTCTTGTCGGTCGCAGTTGCGATTATTGCCGCGGAATTGATCACACGTTTACTGCATGCCGAGGCCATCGCACGTCGATGCGCTGTTATCTTCGCCGCATGGTTTGGCGGTTTCCGCCCAGATGCAAACCAAGGATCCCATTCCTGCGGTATCGCCCGTCGCCTTGACAAATGCGCCGCAATCCCTCCGCTTGCAAACGGTTCGAAGGTCGCTGGCACCATCCTTTCCTCACGGACGATGCGTTAACGGCGAATTGCTGGCGATGAGAAAATGCCCAAGGTTAGGGCATATGCTCAAAGCTGCTATCCGAGGTCAATGCTGGGCCGAGTAATGGGGGTGCTTTTCTCCCAACTCGTCTCTGCCGTCATATCCGCTATTGCGGCAAGAAGCTGAAGCATCGGGCCGCGAAAAGTGGAACCAGACGGCGCCCGGGAAGACACTTGACAACCCAAATTTCTGTGATGAACATATACCCAGAGCATGGTCATATGTTCAGGGAACTAGCGGTTCTGGGGAAATTAGCCCGTCGACGTTGGAGCAGCGTCTCGGGCCGACAGCGCTGAAGAAGGTAGCGCACTATGTCCAAGCAGACCAAACACTGCATCCCATTTGCCCACGGGATGATCTCCGCGGAATTCATGCACAGCTATGATGCCCAAGCCCATGAGGTCATCAACGCGATCACGACGGTGATCGTTAGTGCGCAAGTCGGAATGAACCTACTGCGTGCTCAATCGCCAGATATGGAACAAGTCGGGCGAGTGCTCAATAGCATCGCAAACGATAGTAAGCGAGCAGGCGACATCGTCGTTCGAACTCGAGCGCTCATAAAGAACGTGGCCGAAGCGGGTGGCGCTGCCGATCCTCGAGCTGATAATCCTGACGAGTAGGCGATGTGGCGTCGGCTTTTGGCGCCCGCTACTAACGTTGGTGGCCCTTCAACGGAGTTCTTAAAGAGCGTAAGACCTGAGCCCACTGCGGCGCCGGTGAAGTGCCTCATGCGTTGGATGAGATATCGTAGGTTCGGTTGGTGTGGGCCAAGGTCGCTCCGGCCTCGGACTGGAAGCGCAGCGCGAGGCCATTGCCCGGTTCGCCGAGGCGGAGGGCTTCCAGCTGGCCGGTGAGTTCGTCGAGGTCGAGACCGGAAAAGGTGCCGACGTGCTTGATCGCCGCCCGCAGCTGGCCGCCGCGTTGGCTGAGGCCAAACATCGCAAGTGCGCGGTCGCGGTTGCCAAGCTGGACCGGCTCAGCCGCGACGTTCACTTCATCAGCGGGCTGATGGCGGAGCGCGTCCAGTTCGTCGTCACCGAGCTGGGCGCCGACGTCGATCCGTTCCTGCTGCACCTCTACGCAGTGCTGGCCGAGAAGGAGCGTCGGCTGATCTCTCAACGTACCCGGGATGCACTCGCTGCCAAGAAGGCGCAGGGCAAGCAACTTGGCAATCCGAAGCTGGTTGCGGCGGCGACCAGGCGCGACAAGGTGCTGCGGCCGATCCTGCAGAAGCTCGCCGGTCAGTCGCTCCGCGCCATTGCCGCCGAATTCGACCGCCGCGGCATCAAGAGCTGGAGCGGCAAGCCTTGGAACGCGGTCTCGGTCAGGAATGCGATGGTCCGCCTCGGCTTCCAGGCAACAGGGGGCGCGTCATGACGCATCCGCGACGCCAAGGGCCGCTTCGTCAGGCGCACCGCTGCCGCCGCATGTCCTCTTCCCCCCTCGGGCGCGCCAGTGCGACGGCACCATGTAACCTGCTCTAGGGACGGTCGCCGAAGGCGGCCTCCGCCCCTTCTCGCAAGCGAGGCGGGGTAATAAAGGACCGCGGCGTGCTGGTCGCGGCCTGCGCGTCCAGATAGCAAGGCCTGTACATCGCCTGGAGCTGCTTGCCCCTGAGGAAGATCATGTGCGGGCTGAGCCCGCCCCGCTGCGCGATCCAGCGCCGCACCTGCGACGGATACATCGAGTACAGCAGCTGGGTCGCCTCGGGATTGGTAATCGCCCGGCCATTGGAACCGAAAGGCGGCATGGAAGCCGAGCGTCGCGTTCGAGGTCACACAGATCCGGTCGTGCGGGATGGCGCCGAGAACAATGGTGCAGGCGGAGGCGCAGAGGCCGTCGATGATGACGGTTTCGCCTGAACTGCGCAGATCCTGATATCTGTCGACGTAGGTTCCGATCCGGCCACCAGGGTCATCCGCGATTCGTACCACCGCATGACTCGCGCCCATGCCCGCGAACAGAAGTACGGCCGTCAGCATTCACCAAAAGATAGATCTTCATATGTTGCTCTCCGCTTCCCCATTGCAAGCGGATGACGACATATCGGCCTCGCCTCGACTGTGATGCGCGGCACATCAATGATGGCGCGGCAAGAAGGGCGACGGCGGTTGATCTAGTGCTACTGGTTTTGCAGACCCCTGCGTAACCACTCCGCCTTGCGCTCTCGGTCCCGCCGCTACAGTGTCCGGCTGACGACGCTCGCCCGATATTCCGGGTCGCTGGCGTACCGCTCCGCCATCCGCTTATCGCCGAAATGGCGAATGGGGATGCCTTGGGCCGTAACTGTCCACCAGCCCGCAGGATAGCTAGCGGGCACGACCTCATAGGCTTCATTCGCGTCATTGTCGGGAATCGGATTGAACATCGGCTTTCCTTGACACTCGATTCGAGGCGAGATGAAGCGATAGCGGAGAATCTCCGCCACCCTAGCTAGAAGGTCCGGTGTGAAGTTGACGTGGCCAAGCTCGACCGGCTCAGCCGTGACGTCGCGTTCATTTCAGGCCTGATGGCGCAGCGGGTGCCGTTCATCGTCACCGCGCTGGGCAGGAACGTCGACCCGTTCATGCTGCACATCTACGCGGCGATTGCGCAGCAGGAGCGCGCGATGATCAGCCGGCGCACCAAGGAAGCACTGGCAGCGGCCAAGGCGCGCGGCGTCAGGCTTGGCAGGCAGGAGATCGCCGACGCCAACCGCAGCGCCGCCGCAGCCCGTGACGCCGAGCTGGAGCCTGTCCTGCGGGAGTTGTCGCACTTGTCCTCAAGGGCTGCTGCTGCCGAGATCGAGCGCCGTGGCCTCGGCAAGCTGTCGTACAAGACCATCGCGCGCGCTCGCGTTCGGCTCGGGCTGGAGGATTGATCGATGATACGTTCTCGCGATGCCAAGGGCCGCTTCGTCAGGCACACCGCACCGCGCCGCTGCCGCCGCATGTCATCTTTTTTCCCGTCGGGGCGCGCCGTGCTGCCTGTCAGCCGGCTGCTGCAGCGACACGACTGCGCCGGCCGTTGAATGGGGACACCGACGTCAATCGTTACGCCGCTCCTGGACTATGTTCCGGATGGTGACGTGGATGTCCTTGTCGTCCTCGCCGGTGTGCGGCTGGGTGGGCTTGCCCCAGCCGCGGTCCAGCAGGATGCTTGCCGCCGACACGCGCGGCCGCTGGCACGGCTTCTTGGCTGCGCGACACGTGCGGGTCAACTGCCCGAGCCACGGAGGCGAAGTGCGCTCGCACGATCTCGAAGGCCCGCTCGACGCTGCCTGGTTAGTGCCGGCGCCCGCCCGGTGCTGAGACCTTGCGGCGCACCTTCGTGCCACGCCTGGCCGAACCTACTGGTGGCATAGCAGGCGGGGCTCACGCGCCAGGGCATCGAAACGTTTGATTCCTGAATGCTGGGAGGGACTCCGACCGTCACTCAAAGACGTGACTTCCGGTAATGGGAGTCGGGTAGGATCGAGGCAGTCGAACCGCACGAGTACCCCCGTTCGCCTTGGAAATCGGCCGCGTCCTCAGCGAATAATCAGGGCAATCTCAGGGACAAATCAAGCAATCCTCAAACACTTAGACCTATTTCGGGCGCATCCTCCATCCTGCCGATTGCGACGATCCTCATCGAGAGGATGAAGATGGACGCTAAGCTGCAACGACGCGTGCAACGGTACGGATGGGACAAGGCCGCCTCGTATTATGAACGTTCGTGGCAAACCCAACTCGAACCGGCACAGTCCACCCTACTCGATTTGGCCGCCCTTGAGCCCGGGGGCGAGGTTCTGGACGTTGCCTGTGGCACGGGGCTTGTGACCCTCAGAGCTGCCGCCGCGATTGTGCCCAGTGGTATGATTGTCGGCACGGACATTTCTGAGCAGATGGTCCTCGCCGCGCGAGACATCGCGGCTGGTCGGGGAATCGCAAATGCTCAGTTCGAACGCATGGAGGCCGAGCAGTCGACCTTCGGCGACAATTCATTCGACGTCGTGCTTTGCGCTCTAGGCCTGATGTACGTGCCTGATCCCGAGAAGGCGATACGCGACTTCCATAGAGTGCTGCGGCCGGGAGGGCGCGCCGTATGCGCCGTTTGGGGCCAGCGGAGCAAGTGTGGGTGGGCGGAAATTTTCCCCATCGTTGATGCGCGTGTCCAATCGGAGGTTTGCCCAATGTTCTTTCGCCTTGGCACAGCCCAGAACCTGCAGCATGCGTTCAGCGCTGCCGGGTTTGGCGACGTTGTCGAGAGGCGACTTGAGACACGACTCGAATATGCCACGGGCGACGAAGCCTGTGATGCGGCATTCGTCGGCGGACCGGTGGCGCTCGCCTACAGTCACTTTTCGCCCGACACGAAGTCAGAAGCGCGCAAGGAATATCTCGAGTCCCTCAAGGCCTATCTGATTAGCGACCACTATTCGATACCGGGAGAATTCGTTGTCGTTGCAGGAACGAAGTGAACCCCTTTCGCCGGACGAACAGTTCGGTACGTCCATTTGGAAGGATCGGACCATGTCAAATTCGCGCGTGCGCGAGTCATTGGAAAGACTACACCGTGTGTTCCTCGAACGCCCGGCGGCAGCCAAGAAGTCGAACCCGCCGGCGAGCGCAACGTGGCAGAATGGACTGCGGTGTGAAGTCACGGGGCCCCATGGGGAGAGGGTCATCACCGACATGCCGCCTGCCATGGGAGGTGATGCGAGTGGGCCGAACCCCGGCTGGCTGCTGCGAGCTTCTATGGCTTCATGTACTGCTACGTCGATCGCCATGCGTGCTGCTCGCCTCGGTATCACCCTGAGATCGCTCAAGGTGACCGTACACAGTGAGACAGACGCTCGCGGAATGACGGGCATCGATGGAGTTTCGACAGCGCTCAGTAGCCTGCGTATGTCGATTGAGATCGGGGCGGAAAATGTCCCTGATCAGCAATTGCGTGATCTGGCCGAAATCGCCGAGACGCAATCGACCGTGGACTGCACCCTCAGGGAGCGGCCGCCGCTGGCAATCGAGGTTTCGCTTGTCTAGCTCTTTCAGAACTTCTGATCGCGCGGCAACGAAATTGCCGCGGGATTAGTAACTCAACCGCACGGATATTAACAGGGAGACACATCATGGCAAACGGTACAACTGTCAGCAATGGCGTCAACGTTCAGGCTTTGCTCGACGCGCGCGACGCTCTCACCAAGGCTCCGGAGGCCGCGCAGTTCAAGTGGCGCGCGGCGTGCGAGTGGAAGAACGGCACCCACAGCCATTCGACCGTCGAAAGCTTCTTCGGCCTCGGCGAAGAGCAGCACCGCAAGACCACCTTCAACTTCGATGCCGATCATCCGGAGGTCTTCGCCTCCGAGGACAAGGGCGCGACGCCGGTGGAGTTCGTCCTGGTCGGACTGGCAAGCTGTCTCACCGCAGGCGTCGCGGCGGTCGCGCAGAACCGGAACATCCAGTTGAAGTCCGTGACCGCGACCATCGAGGGCGACATGGACCTTGCCGGCATCCTCGGCATCGACAGCGAGGTGCGCAACGGCTTCAAGGGCATCACGGTGAAATATAAGATCGATGCCGACGCGAAGCCCGAGGACATCGAGGCGCTGGTTGCGCAATCGCAGAAGCGTTCGGCCGTCTATGACATCGTGACCAATCCGACGAACGTTACCGTCGTGGTGAACTGATCGCGGCAGCGACCACTATCTTGCCGAGACGGCCCGATGAGCGCTGTCACCACCGTCATTGTCGGTGCGGGGCACGCGGCTCTTGCGATGAGCCGCTGCCTCGCGGAGCGTTCGATCGACCATGTCCTGCTGGAGCGCGGCGAAGTCGCGCAGAGCTGGCGTACCGAGCGATGGGACTCGCTGCGGCTGCTCACGCCCAAGTGGCAGAGCCGGCTGCCCGGATTCACCTATACGGGCAGCGATCCCGATGGTTATCGGACGCTGCCGGAAATCGTCGACTTCATCGCAGGCTATGCGAAATCGATCTCGGCCCCGGTGCGAACGCATACGACCGTCACCTCCGTGCGCAGCGATGGTGCGGGGTACCTCGTGCGCACGGATCGCGGCGACTGGCGATGCCGCACCGTCGTCATTGCCTCGGGTGCGTGCAACACCGCGAAGGTGCCGAGCTTTGCGGCGAGCGTGCCGCCGTCGGTCGCGACGCTGACAGCGCAATCCTATCGCAATCCGGCTCAGGTCGCCGACGGTGGCGTTCTCGTCGTCGGCGCGTCCTCGAGCGGCACACAGATCGCGCACGAGCTCCAGCGCTCGGGACGGCCAGTCACGCTCGCGGTCGGCGAGCATATCCGGGCCCCGCGCGTCTATCGCGGCAAGGATCTGGAATGGTGGATGGACGCCGCAGGCGTGCTCGACGAACGCTATGACCAGGTGGACGACGTCGTGCGGGCGCGGCGCGCTCCCTCGCTGCAGCTTGCCGGCACGCCGGACCGCTCGACGCTCGACCTCAATGCGCTCTCCGACATTGGTGTAAAGCTTACCGGCCGTCTCGCGGGCATCACACAGGACGGCAAGGCGCAATTTTCCGGCTCGCTGCGCAACATGTGCGCGCTTTCCGATCTCAAGATGCGGAGGCTGCTCGAGCTCCTCGATGAATGGGCGCGCGCGAACGGCCTCGACGGCGCGGTGGCGACGCCCGATCGGCTGCCGCCGACCCGCGTCGAGGACGCGCCCCCGCTCGGCATGGACCTCGTCAAGAGCGGGATCAGGACCATCATATGGGCTTCCGGCTATCGGCCGGATTATTCCTGGCTGGAGCTGCCGGTGCTCGACCGCAAAGGCTACGTCACGCATGACGGCGGCGTTGTCCCGGCGCCGGGCGTCTACCTCATGGGGATGCAGTTCTTGCGGCGTCGGAAGTCAGCATTGATCGATGGCGCCGGCGATGACGCGCGCGACCTCAGCGCGCATCTCGCCGCCTATCTGGACAATGCGGCTCAGCGGATGAGCGCGTGATCGCGTCTGATCCGTCAGGACTGGCGCTATGCGAGCAGCTGAGCTGAGGTCCGCTAATGGAATGGTCCGGCCGTGCTCCGGCCCTGCCAGCATGACAAGCTGGCAAGGGGCGCCCAAGACAAGGAGCACGCCATGTCTCAGAAACTCAGCTCAGCGATCGCCGTGATAGGCATCGATATCGGCAAGAACTCGTTCCACATCGTGGGCCACGATCAGCGCGGCGCAATCGTGCTGCGGCAGAAGTGGTCACGCGGCCAGGTAGAAGCCCGGCTCGCCAACCTCCCACCGTGCTTAATCGGTAAGACCTGATCGAGCATGACGGCAACGACCTGCGCGACCTGCCGTTGATTAAGCGCCAGCGCCGGCTCCAAGCTGATCGGCAAGGCCAAGCGGCGCGTGTCCCTGTCGGAAACCCTAATCCGGCTGGTACGTGAGGTCGAATCGCGCAATGCTTTTGTCTCATGAGAGAAGCATACAGCCTGGTCTGGTCGGTGCTGGTCCTATTGTTCCGGTCGCGGGTCTCGTTGGAAGCTGAGATCCTGATCCTTCGTCATCAACTTAACATCCAGCGACGGCATGTGCCGAAGAGGGTGCCCTTCAGTGCCATGGATCGCCTGATCTTTGTTGGTCTGTATCGTTTGGTGCCAAATACCATCAAGGCGTTCACGATTGTGACGCCGGATACCGTCATCCGTTGGCACCGTGCCGGTTTCAGATCGTATTGGCGCTGGAAATCGCGGCACCGCTGCGGCCGACCAAC